>JALHRD010000071.1 GCA_022841625.1 Xanthobacteraceae bacterium | reverse complement strand
CGCCGAGTGTGAATTTCACGACGCGACACGCGGCCGGAGCGTCGTGGCATTCACAGTCGGCGGCGAGATCGGGCCTAGAGGCGCTCGATGATGGTCACGTTGGCGGTGCCGCCGCCTTCGCACATGGTCTGCAGTCCGTAGCGGCCGCCGATGCGCTCCAGCGTGTTCAGCATGGTGGTAAACAACTTGGCGCCGGTGGCGCCTAACGGGTGCCCAAGTGCGATCGCGCCGCCGTTGGGGTTCACCTTCTCCGGGTCGGCCTTGATCTCCTTGAGCCAGGCCATCACTACCGGGGCAAACGCCTCATTGATCTCGACGGTGTCGATGTCGTCGATAGACAGCCCGGTCTTTTCCAGCGCGTAGCGGGTGGCCGGGATGGGCCCGGTCAACATGAACACCGGGTCCGCGCCGCGGGTGCTGATGTGGTGGATGCGGGCCCGCGGCGTCAGATCATGGTCTTTGACGGCCTGCTCGGACGCCAGCAGCACCGCGGAAGCGCCGTCGGAAATCTGGCTGGCCATCGCCGCGGTCAACCGGCCGCCGTCGACCAGCGTCTTCAACCCGGCCATTTTCTCCAATGACGATTCGCGCGGGCCCTCGTCTACCCGGAAGGGACCGGTTTCCGTTTCGACAGTGAGGATTTCGTTGTCGAAGTTGCCGCCCCGGATCGCCGCGAATGCTCGCTCGTGGCTGGTCAACGAGTAGCGCTCCATCTCTTCGCGTGACAGGTTCCACTTCTCGGCGATCAGCTCCGAACCGCGGAACTGTGAGATTTCCTGGTCGCCATATCGGTGCAGCCACTGCTTGGATTCGTTGGTGGGCGAGGTGAATCCGAACTGTTCGCCGACGGTCATCGCCGACGAGATGGGGATCTGGCTCATGTTCTGCATGCCGCCGGCCACGATCAGGTCAGCCGTACCCGACATAATCGCTTGCGCGCCAAAGGAAATGGCCTGCTGGCTAGACCCGCATTGCCGATCAACGGTGACACCGGGTACCTCTTC
>JALHRD010000070.1 GCA_022841625.1 Xanthobacteraceae bacterium | reverse complement strand
CGCGAACTGATCGCGCAGGACATGAGCCGCGCGAAGCGCGCCGAAGTCATCGACGCGCACGCCGCCGCCTTTATATTGCAGGGTGGTCTCGATCGGCTGCGCGCCATACTCGGATAAATGAAAGGGCGCCGAAGCGCCCTTTCCTGATGTCCTCGCGGTCAGCACCCGATCTGCACCGGGTAGTGGGACGGTCTGCCATATCTTTCACAGTCGCGTGCAATGTAATCACGCTTACCGACCGTGCCGACATAGGCGTCGTCCTCGTTAGCTATGTAGGCGTTGCGCCCGGTCGCGATGGCCGCACCTGTCGCGGCAGCGCCAACCGCTACCCCGGCTGCTGCGCCAGCCGCGGCTCCGGGCCACCAATCCCGATCCCGCTCATAACCGGGATGATCGTTGCTATGGCGGCCGCCACCGTGTTGCACGGTTTGCAGCTGGGCATCTGCCTGGGATGCTTTCCAGATATTCAAGGATTCGGCCTGCGCGATGCCGGCGAAGCCAAACACTGCCGCAACCACTGCGGCGCTGATCATGGGTGTCTTGCGGTCCATAGCTGCCTCCTCAGACGGACCCCTCCCAAAGCCCTAAACGGACGGTTGCGGCACAGCGTTCCTCCCGCCGCGCCCAAAAAAGAAAGGGCGCCGAAGCGCCCTTTCAAATCAACACCCCTGGGGAGCCGGATAGTGGCTCGGCTTGCCGGTATTGTCGCAATAGCCGGGGCGATAATAGCCGCGGGGCGGAGGCCCATCGTAGTAATAGGGATCGTCGTAATAGCGGTCGCGGCTCGCGGCGATGGCGGCGCCGGCTGCAATAGCGCCGATTGCGCCGATTGCGAACGCCGCCCCTGCGTCATTCCTGTAGCGGCGATGATGATAGTGCCGTCCGCCGTGACGCACATTTTCAAGCTGCGCTGTGTCCTGCTGCTGCGATGCCGAATAGATGTTGAAAGGCTCCGCCTGCGCCGCACCCGTGAGGGCCGTTGCCGCGACGAGGCCGGCGATCAGGATTTTGCTGGCTTTGCTCATTCGTCGTTCTCCTAAGTCCGCCCCTCATG
>JALHRD010000069.1 GCA_022841625.1 Xanthobacteraceae bacterium | reverse complement strand
AGTCGCGCAGGCGATTTATAACTTGCCGTGCCGTTTCAAATTGGCAAGCAAGGCCTTCCGGGTTATTTCAGATTCAGGGGCGCGTTGCGTAAACGCCGCAAGATCTTCCAAGTCCTCATGCATCATCTGCCGGACCGCTTCGTTTACCAGTGCTGACATGGATGTCCGACAGTCGGTGGCGCGAAGCCGCAGCGCTTGATGAATTTCAGGATCAAATTAAATATTTGATTTTATTGATAAAATTGTCATGTCGGATTTTCCTTCTGAGTAACCGACATCTTGGTATCTGAGCTTTGCGGCGTCAAGCAGGGGGTCACGTAAACTCGGATGCTCAAACAAGACGCCCTGGAACAGTAGTCACCATGACAGCCAATGATTTCTCCGATCCCCGCTACCTGATCACCATTTCCGAACTGGCTTCCCGCCTCAACGACGTCACGCTGATCGACCTCCGTCCCGCCGAAGACTTCGCTGTCGGCCACATCGCCGGCAGCACGCATGTCGACATCTACGGCGTCAGCCTGAATGATTCATCGGAAGCGCCGCTCAATTCATTCCTCGCGATTTTCCGCGTGTTGTTCGGTTCGCGCGGCGTGCGCGCCGACCGGCCGGTGGTGATTTATGACCATGAATCGGGCGAGCGGGCTTCGCGGGCGGTGTGGCTGCTGGCGGTGCTGGGGCATCCAGATGTGCGGTTGCTTGACGGCGGCAGCGAGGGCTGGACGAGGGCGGGGCGGAAGCTGGCGCGGCTGAGCGCAGCGCCGCCGCCGATGGATCCGACGCAGGCGCCGCCGACACCGCCGCCGTTCCGCGGCACTATGAATATGGATTTCCTGGCGACGCGTTTCGATATCGAGCGCGCGATTGATGATCCGGGCTCGGTGATTGTCGATGTGCGCCGCGAATCCGAATACCGCGGCAGCGAAAAACGCGCCCGCCGCGTCGGCACGATACCCGGCGCGGTGCACCTATTCTGGCGCGACCATCTGGATGCGCACGGCGCCTTTCGCGGTCCGCAGGAGATCCGCGCCCTGTACGAGGCAAAGGGCATCACGCCGGACAAGACCGTGATTCCGCTGTGCCACGGCGGTTACCGCTCGGCCAGCACCTTCATTG
>JALHRD010000068.1 GCA_022841625.1 Xanthobacteraceae bacterium | reverse complement strand
GACGCGCATGACCCGACGCGCACCCACGCACCGATGATGACCACCGCCGACATGGCAATGCGGATGGACCCGATCTACGAGCCGATCTCGCGCCGCTACCACCAGAATCCGGCCGAATTCGCCGATGCCTATGCACGCGCGTGGTTCAAGCTGACCCACCGCGACATGGGGCCGAAAGTGCTTTATCTGGGCAAAGAGGTTCCGGCCGAGGATCTGATCTGGCAGGATCCGGTGCCCCCAGCCGACCACGCGTTGATCGACAGCGCCGATATCGCCGGGCTGAAGGCGAAGATCCTCGGCTCCGGCCTTTCGACCACTGATCTGGTCGCGGCAGCCTGGGCGTCGGCATCGACGTTCCGCGGGTCCGACATGCGCGGTGGTGCCAACGGTGCGCGCGTCCGGCTTGCGCCGCAAAAGGACTGGGACGTCAACGAACCGGCCCGGCTGGCAAAGGTGCTGGACGTTCTGGAAAGCATCCAAGGCGCCTTCAATGCGGGCCAGACCGGCACTAAGCGTGTTTCTCTGGCTGACCTCATCGTGCTGGGCGGCGGGGCGGCGATAGAAGTTGCGGCCAAGGCAGCCGGCCATTCTGTGACGGTTCCGTTCGCACCGGGCCGGACGGATGCCAGCCAGGCGCAGACCGATGTGGAAAGCTTTGCTGTCATGGAGCCGATTGCCGACGGCTTCCGCAACTATCTGAAAGCGGACTACACCGTCTCGGCCGAAGAGTTGCTGGTCGACAAGGCACAGCTTCTGACGCTGACCGCGCCGGAAATGACCGTGCTTGTCGGTGGTCTTAGGGTTCTGGGGGCCAACACTGGCGGCAGCGCACATGGCGTGTTCACCGATCGTCCGGGCCAATTGACCAACGACTTCTTCGTCAACCTGCTGGACATGCGGACCAAATGGTCAGCGGTTTCCGAGGCTGACGACGTGTTCGAAGGTCGTGACCGCAGCAGCGGCGCAGTGAAGTGGACGGGAACGCGGGTTGACCTTGTGTTCGGGTCGAACTCGCAGCTGCGGGCGCTGGCCGAGGTTTATGCACAGTCCGATGTCCAGCCGGCCTTCGTGGCGGCCTTTGTGGCGGCCTGGACCAAGGTGATGAACGCGGATCGTTTCGACCTCGTCTGATCTTTGTGTGATCCCTGAATGGACCGGCGCGGCTCTCAAGGCCGCGC
>JALHRD010000067.1 GCA_022841625.1 Xanthobacteraceae bacterium | reverse complement strand
CTGCGGGTCAACCAGTTCGCCGCCAAAGACGAGGTGAAGGCGTTGGGTCATGGCAGGGCTCCGTTTATGGTTTGGCATGGTTCGGTTGACGTTGCCGGCGGCAAACTATCCGGTCTTGTCGGCGGGGGAAAGGTCGGGTTGCAGGCAGTGTCCGGTGGCGCTTTGCGGCCATCGCTCGCAAATGCGAGGTGTGCCGCGCATACTGCGTGTGGCGCGGCACTTGGGACGCAACCCTTGCGTGACGCGGCGTAACGGGCCAGATATACCCGGGCAAGGCCTGAACGGCCGGTTTTCAGTGGGGGGTTGGTCACATGCAGGACTTTATCGGCGGCAATGCGGTGTTTCTGGCGATTGCCGCGTTCATCATCGTCTGTATTTTTCTGGGCGTGCGGATCGTGCCGCAATCTGAAAAGCATGTGGTCGAACGTTTTGGCCGGCTGAGAAGCGTGCTGGGGCCGGGGATCAACTTTGTCGTGCCATTCCTTGACCGGATCGCGCACAAGGTCAGCGTGCTGGAACGCCAGCTGCCAACCGCAAGTCAGGATGCGATCACCGCCGACAACGTGCTGGTGAAGGTCGAAACAAGCGTCTTCTACCGCGTGACCGAGCCGGAAAAGACCGTTTACCGCATTCGGGACGTGGACGGCGCGATTGCGACGACGGTCGCGGGCATCGTGCGCAGCGAGATCGGCAAGCTGGAACTGGATCAGGTGCAGTCGAACCGCGCACAGCTTATCGAACGCGTGCGCGAGCAGGTGACGGCGATGGTCGATGACTGGGGCGTGGAAGTGACTCGGGCCGAGATTCTGGACGTGAACCTCGATGAGGCGACGCGGGCGGCGATGTTGCAGCAGCTGAACGCCGAACGTGCGCGCCGCGCGCAGGTGATGGAGGCCGAGGGCAAGAAGCGGGCGGTGGAACTTGCTGCCGACGCCGACCTTTATGCCGCCGAGCAGGAAGCCAAGGCGCGGCGGATCACGGCGGATGCCGAAGCCTATGCGACCGGCGTGATCGCAGGGGCGATCCAAGAAAGCGGGCTTGAGGCAGCGCAATTCCAGGTGGCGTTGAAGCAGGTCGAGGCGTTGACGGCGCTGGCCTCGGGCGGTGGCAAGCAGACTATTCTGGTGCCGGCGAACGCGCTGGAAGCGTTTGGCGACGCGTTCAAGATGCTGAAGGGACGGGCGTGAGATGTGGCATGACCTGATGTCGGTTTGGTGGGTCTGGATCGTTCTTGGCTTTGCCTTGGGCGTTCTGGA
>JALHRD010000066.1 GCA_022841625.1 Xanthobacteraceae bacterium | reverse complement strand
CGGTGGCCGAGGTCGATTTCGGCGCCTTCCGGTCATTGTCGGCTACCATTGCGCTCGCGATTGCGCTGGCGGTTGCCGTCGGCGCGGCACAAACATGAAGAACAGGCTTTTCGAATGGTATTTTTTGGAATATTTGTTCCAAAATCGGGTTTGCCGATCCGAATCGCCGCAGGGAGTGCAAGATGAAGCGCATTGATGTCGTCACCATCGGCCGGTCCTCGGTCGACCTTTACGGTGCGCAGGTCGGCGGGCGGCTGGAAGACATGGGCTCGTTTCAGAAATACATTGGCGGCAGCCCCACCAACATGGCCGCCGGCACCGCGCGGCTCGGGATGCGCTCGGCGCTGATCACCCGCGTCGGCGACGAACACATGGGCCGTTTCATCCGCGAGGAGTTGCAGCGTGAGGGCGTCGACGTGCGCGGCGTCAAGACCGACCCCGAGCGTCTGACCGCCCTTGTCCTTCTGGGCATCCGCGACGAAAAGCAGTTCCCGCTGATCTTCTACCGGGAAAACTGCGCCGACATGGCGCTGTGCGAAGATGACATCGACGAAAGCCTCATCGCCGATGCCCGCGCCGTGGTCGCCACCGGCACGCATCTGTCGAACCCGCGCACCGAAGCGGCGGTGATGAAGGCGCTTACCCTTGCGCGCAAGCACGGCGCACGCACGGCACTGGACATCGACTATCGCCCCAACCTCTGGGGTCTTGCCGGCCACGGCGAGGGCGAAAGCCGCTTCATCGAAAGCGCCGCCGTCACCGCCAAGTTGCAAGCGACGTTGCATCTTTTCGACCTGATCGTCGGCACCGAAGAGGAATTTCACATCGCCGGCGGCACCACCGACACCATCGCCGCCCTGCGTGCCGTCCGCGCGGTGTCGAAGGCCACCCTTGTCTGCAAGCGCGGCCCGATGGGCGCGGTCGCCTTCACCGGTGACGTTCCTGACAGCCTCGATAACGGCCAGTCCGGCCCCGGTTTCCCGATCGAGGTGTTCAACGTCCTTGGTGCGGGCGACGGCTTCATGTCCGGCCTGCTGCGCGGCTGGATGGATGACGAGCCCTGGCCCACCGCCCTCAAATACGCCAACGCCTGCGGTGCTTTCGCCGTCAGCCGCCACGGCTGCACCCCCGCCTATCCCTCGTGGGAGGAATTGCAGTTTTTCCTGAAGCGCGGCGTCGTCACCCCGGCCCTGCGCCATGACCAGGCTTTGGAACAGATCCACTGGTCCACCAACCGCCGCAAGGATTGGCCCGAAGTGCGCGCCTTCGCCTTCGACCATCGCAGCCAGCTTGAGGAAATTCCCGGCGCTACCCCCGAAAAGATCGGC
>JALHRD010000065.1 GCA_022841625.1 Xanthobacteraceae bacterium | reverse complement strand
TAGCCCACCGCCCGGACCAGATCGCCGCCCCAAACCTGGATGCCACAGAGCTTGTCGCCCTTCGACCAGCCGTCATGGCAATTGCCGAATTGCTTGGGACCGATCGCGTCGACGAGCTTGCGGTCCCATCCCTCGGATTCGGGAAAGATATCGTCGCCTAATAGGCCGTACCACGGCTCGTCCGGGTATTTCGCCACGGCGGCGTTGACCGCCGCGCATAGGCCGATGTTCTTGGGCAGTATCCAGCGCTTCCACTTGGGCGGCAGGGCGATCGCGTCATAGCGCTTGTCCATGCCCTGGATCATCAACACGCCCGGCGTGTCGGCCTTGGTGTCCTTGATTGCCTGGATGACGGCCGCGCAGCTTTCGGGCCGGTTATAGGTCGGCAGAATCCACATCAGCCGACCTCGCCGCCCGGCCGCACCGGCTCCGGCCGCAGCAGCGCGACTTGCGCCTCTAGCCCGGCCTTGAACTTGCCAAGCGCCGCTTCAAGCTGAGCGTCCATCATGATCTCGAATTTCTTGAGCAGCGCATCAAGGCTCATTTGCTCGCGCTGCAACTGCATATCGGCCTGGGCTTGTTCGCGTTTGGCCTGGGCCTCCGCGGCAATCTTGGCCTGCTGCACATGCTGGTCGGCCTGCATCTCCGCTTGCTTGAGCGCAAGCTTGCCTTCGACCTCCACCATTTTCGGGTCGGGCTTCGGCGGGCCTGGCTGGTTGGCTTGCGGGGGCGGCTCGGTAAAGAACGGATCGGCCGAGCGGAACCCGGCATTCTCCGTCAGCTTCTTGAGCGTGTTGAAAATATTCGTCAGCGTCACGAGCGGGCCGGTCGCGCCACCCTGGAACTCCACGGCCTTGATCTGCATCCCCAAGATCTGCATGAGGTAGGCCTGGATCTGATCGCGCGTACCCGTTCCCAGGCCGACCATCGCCGTCATGTCCTTGCGCGTCTTCCACTGACGCGGGTCCACCGTCACCCACTTGTTGCGTAGATTGACCGTGCGCGCCTGCTTGCCGTGCTTCAGAATCAGCTCATGAATGCCAATGAACAAATCCTTGATGCCGGTCTCGGCAAAAGTCCGGGCGATCATGCGAATCCGCTGCTGCGCGGCAGTCGCCAGCATGTTCACGCCCGTCGCCGTGTTCGAGTAAGGGTTGAGCGCGTTGGCGTTCGGCCCCACGGCGTTGCGGTTCACGCCCGTTCGCACTTCCCGCACCACGTCCATGTATTCCAGGATCGGAAAGAGATGCTGACCGATCGGATTGGTGGCGATCGGGACCAGGCCGCCGGGCATCTTGGTCCGCACGATGCCGCCAGGCCGGTTGGTCAGCAGATCGTCCAGCGTGGTGTCGGTGGCGTGCGTCTCCGACACCTCCATGCGTTGGTTGTTCATGAAGTAGGCGTTGTTCAGGACAGCGCGGATGATCGCGGTCTTGATCTCCTGAATGTCGGAGACGATGTCGGCAAT
>JALHRD010000064.1 GCA_022841625.1 Xanthobacteraceae bacterium | reverse complement strand
ACATCCATCATATAGGCGGCCTTGAGGCACAACAGCCGGTTCATCTCGATGTCGATGCGCGCCTCGGCGATGCGTTGTTCCCACACAGAGTGTTCGGCGATGGTTTTGCCGAACGCCACCCGCGTCGTGACGCGCTTGCACAAGGCCTCAAGGGCCGCTTCCGCCGCCCCGATTGTGCGCATGCAATGGTGGATGCGGCCAGGGCCCAAGCGACCTTGCGCGATCTCGAAGCCGCGCCCTTCGCCGAGCAGCAAATTTTCTGCCGGCACACGGACATCCTTGAGTTCGATTTCCATGTGCCCGTGCGGCGCATCGTCATAGCCGAACACGTTGAGCGGGCGCAGGATGTTCACGCCTTTGGCGTCCAGCGGCATCAGGATCTGGCTTTGCTGCGAATGCTTGGGATTATCGGGATTGGTCTTGCCCATCAGGATGGAAATCGTGCAGCGCGGATCGCCGGCGCCAGACGACCACCATTTGCGGCCATTGATCACGTACTCGTTGCCATCACGGCGGATTTCGCACTGGATGTTGGTTGCGTCCGAAGACGCCACCGCCGGCTCTGTCATGAGAAACGCCGAGCGGATCTCGCCATTCATCAGTGGCTTCAGCCAACGATCCTTGTGCGCGCGCGTCCCGTAGCGGTGCAGCACTTCCATGTTGCCGGTGTCGGGCGCGGAGCAATTGAACACTTCGGAGGCAAAGCCCACGCGCCCCATGATTTCGGCGAGTGAGGCGTATTCGAGATTGCTCAGCCCCGGTCCTTCGAACTTGAACGTATCGTCGACATGGGCGCCGCCATGGCTTGGCGGCATGAACATGTTCCACAAGCCCGCCGCCTTCGCCTTGACCTTCAAATCCTCCACCACCTGGATCACCTTCCAACGGCTGCCCTCTTTCTGTTGCGCCTCGTAGGTCGGCACGGCGGGAACGATGTGCTCGTCCATGAAGTTTTGGACGCGCTCGATCCAGGCTTTGGCGTTGGCGGAATGTTCAAAGTGCATTGGGGGTCTCCGGACGGGTGGCGGGGGCTAAGGCACCACGCTAAAGCTCCCGCCCGCCGGGAGCAACGCACGGAATGGACCTTGCCGCCACGACACTTACGCACAAAGCCGTGCGGCTCGAGCCGTTTGCGGAGAAGCACCGCGCCGGACTGTCCGCGGCCGCGCACGCGGATATCTCCATATTCGCGCACATGCCCTACCCGGTTGCGGCGCAAGGCTATGGCGGCTGGTTCGATTGGCTGATGGCCGAGCAAACCGCCGGGCGCTGGATTCCGTTTGCTGTGATCGCGCCGGGCGGCGAGATCGTCGGCCAGAGCTGCTACATCAATATCCGCCCGGAGCTGGCGTGCGTTGAAGTCGGCGGCACCTGGTATCGGCGCGAAGCGCAGGGCACGGCGATCAATCCCGCGTGCAAATTGCTGCTGTTCGAGCACGCCTTCGCCTGCGGCGCCGAACGCGTGGAACTGAAGACCGACGCACTCAACATGCACTCGCGCAACGCCATG
>JALHRD010000063.1 GCA_022841625.1 Xanthobacteraceae bacterium | reverse complement strand
TACGGCGCCGGCGTGGACAATATCGATGTCGCCACCGCCGTGCAGCGCGGCATCACTGTGACGAACACGCCGGGCGTGCTCACCGAAGACACCGCCGACATGACGATGGCGCTGATCCTGGCCGTGCCGCGTCGCATCATCGAAGGCGTGAAGATCATCGAGGCTGACAAGTTCACCGGTTGGAGCCCCACCTGGATGATGGGCCGGCGCATTTGGGGCAAGCGCCTCGGAATCATCGGGATGGGCCGCATCGGCCAGGCGGTGGCGCGCCGCGCCAAGGCGTTTGGCTTGCAGATCCATTATCATAATCGCCGCAAGGTCGCGCCGCACATCGAGGCTGAGCTGGAGGCGACCTATTGGGACAGCCTCGATCAAATGCTCTCGCGCATGGATATCGTTTCGGTGAATTGCCCGCACACGCCGGCGACCTATCACTTGCTGAGCTCGCGACGTTTGGCGCTGCTGAAGCCGCACGCGTATGTGGTCAACACCGCGCGCGGCGAAGTGATCGATGAAGCGGCGCTCGCGCGCATGCTGGAGAAGGGCGAGTTGGGCGGCGCCGGCCTTGACGTGTTCGAGAACGAGCCCGCGATCAATCCGAAGCTCAAAAAGCTCACCAATGTCGTGCTCTTGCCGCACATGGGCTCAGGCACGATCGAAGGCCGCATCGACATGGGCGAGAAGGTGATCGTCAACATCAAGACGTTTGCCGATGGGCACAAGCCGCCGGATCGGGTTATTCCGGCGATGTTGTAGGCGTGGCGGGGCAGCCCAATCCGGACATTTCTGCTTGACCGAGAATGTGAGATGCCAAGCTAATGTCGAGCCGACAGGATCCTTCATTTCAGGTCCTGCTCAGTGAGATGCGGTCACGCGACGCACTCAAGGCGGAAGACGCTTTCCACTTCTTGCTCCCGCGCGCGGGTGAGAACGTCGATGCGCTAATTCAAGCGTTTGATACCGAGAAATCACGTAGCGTTCGCTGCTGGTTGCTCGAACTGATCGGGGAAGCGCGCGCCGAGCGCGCGTTCGATATGCTCTGCAAAAATGCCGTTGCTGATGATGAAGCTCTCAGAAGCTGGGGCATCAGAGGTCTTAAAAAATTGGACACGCCGGCTGCTCGGAGCTTCCTTTGGGAGCATGGGTTGCGCTGAGAGGGAGATGACCGAGAACGGCGAATTGCGAAACCACCACCAATTCCCGGATTGGCGCGCAGCGCCAAGTCCGGGACCTATAATCACGAACCGTTGGAGTCTATGGGTCCCGGGCCTGCTGCTTTGCGGCGTCCCGGGAATGGGTGTTAGGGTGTCAAAACAACCTTCTATGGGGGGCGCAATGCGTTGTTTGATATTCGCGCTGAACGCGTTGTTTCTCTCTTTCAGCCCCGCGCCCGCTCACGCACAGGAAGAACCCCGCTACCTCATCCTCGTCACCATAGATGGTTATCGCTGGGAGGATTTGTTTCGCGGCGCGGAGCCAAGCCTCGTCACCGATGAGCGCTATCGCGCGCGCTACATCGATGTGCCTGATCGCGCGCAGGCGCTGACGCCGTTTCTGCTCTCATTCGCTCAACACGGCGCGCTGATCGGCAATCGCGATCAGAACTCCTGCGCGCGCGTCAGCAACGATTTCTGGTTCTCTTATCCTGGTTACGCCGAGATGCTCGCGGGGCGGCCGAATCCGCGCGTGCGCTACAATGCCGCCGTGCCCAATGACGACGTCACGGTGCTGGAGCGATTGGCGCGACGCCAGGAGTTCTCTGGCCAAGTGCGTGTGTTCGCGGAGTGGGAAACCATGCGCGCGATTTTAAACGAAGAGCGCAGTGGAATCCCGATCGTGACGCCGCCCGATTA
>JALHRD010000062.1 GCA_022841625.1 Xanthobacteraceae bacterium | reverse complement strand
GAAGAAGCCGAGCGAAACATCGAGACCCTGGCGGCGGACGCCGCCATCGACCTGCATGGCGATGCCGGCGTGGTGCTGGTCGATATCCGCGATATCCGCGAATTGCAGCGCGACGGCCGCGTGCCGGGGGCCTTCCATTGCCCGCGCGGGATGCTGGAATTCTGGGTCGATCCGGAAAGCCCTTACCACAAGCCGGTTTTCGCGCAGGACAAACGCTTCGTGTTCTTCTGTGCCGGCGGATTGCGGTCGGCGCTGGCGGCCGACACCGCGCACCGCATGGGCCTGAAGCCGGTGGCGCATGTCAAAGGCGGCTTCGGGGCGTGGAAGGCGGCCGGTGGTCCGGTCGAGGCGCCGGAGCCGAAAGGCGGCTGAGCGCCACCGCTGCCGCTTAAAAATCGAACGGCCCAGTGGCCTGATCGACATACGCCATGTGCGTCACCAGACCAATGTCGTCATCCCAGCGATGCAGCAGAAACGCCGGCGGCTCCAGATTGAAGCACGGCGGGCCGTTTGGGTTCAGGTCGAGCGCAACCTGATGTGCGACCGAGGGCGCGATCTGGCAGAGCGTGCCCCCAAATCGCACCAGCGCAGGGCGATGCACATGCCCGGTTACGACGCGCTGCACCTGATTATGCCGGGACAGGATCTGTTCCAATTCACTCGCACCTTCGATAAGCCGGATGCGATCCATATGCGCAATGCCGCAATCGAAGGGCGGATGGTGAACAAAAATCATTGCAGGCCTGTTCGATGACGTCAGCGTGCGCTCGACGAAGGCCAGCGTTTCGGCGGACAGCACGCCATGCCCTTGGTTCTCGACCAGACTGTCCAGTCCGATCAGGCGCAGCGGCGGCGCGTCGATGACGAAATTCAGCGGACCGCTCGAAGGCAGATAGGCGCGATCGGAGAAGGCGGCGCGCATGGCTTCGCGGCGGTCGTGATTGCCGGGCACGGCATAGACCGGCATCGGCAGCCGCTCGAACAGCCGCCGCGCCACGGCATAGTCTCCGGGTTGTCCGTGCTCGGCGATGTCGCCGCTGACAATGACCGCATCCGGCCGCGGTGAGAGCCGCAGCAATGCATCGACGGCGCGATCTGTCATTGCATTGGTGTCGACCAGTCCGGCCATCGACCTGGCCGTTGATCGTCGCCATCTGGGCCGCGGCCGCCGAGGCACCCTCGGCGTATTTGCCAAAATAGGCTTTCGGATCGATGCCCTGCTGACGCAGGAAATAGGTCGGCACCAGCCAGCCCGACGTTGAGCCGGCATCGAGCATCTGCATCGACAAGCCCTTGGCGTCGTCGGGGGAATTTCTTGATCTGCAAGCCGGGACGACCGACGATGACCGCCTTGTAATAGGGGTTGCCGTTCACCAGCATCATGTTGATCGGCCGGGCCGCCGCCATTGGCTTTCGCCAGCACATAGCCCCACGGACCCATTTGAGCGATGTCAACCTGCTCGTTGGCAATCGCCACCGCGATGCCGGCCCAGTCATTGGCGACGTTCAATTGCAGGTCTGCGCCGACACGATCGCACACGATCTTGTAGATCGGCTCCCAGACCCGCTTGGTGTCGGCCTAGGTCGGCTGCTGCGGCCCGAGCCCGACCTTGATGACCGGCTTGCTTTGCGCGCGCAGGATCGACGGCGCGGCGAGAGTGCCGGCGGCGGCAGTCACTTTCAGAAATGTACGGCGTTGCATCATGGCGGGCTCTCCTCGGGAAGACGGGTGAGATCGGTCGGACATCACCCGTTGGCTTCAGCGACTGGATATCGCTCAGGAGTGGCCGATGACGCCGGCATGACAGGGGCGCGCTGTCTGGGGATAGCCGGGCAAAAGCGAGGGTGCCTGTTATTTGCAATCATGATTTGAGAAATCAGCAGAATTGGCTTGTGGCCGCGCCGCCGCGCCCCGATGATCGGTTCGGGTGATGGAGAGATCGATGACGCTCAAGCTCATTCTCGGCAACAAGAATTACTCGTCGTGGTCGCT
>JALHRD010000061.1 GCA_022841625.1 Xanthobacteraceae bacterium | reverse complement strand
GACGGTGTGCGCGTTCGACGCACCCGAAACGCTGCCGCCTGAGAGTGATCACTTCGAAGCCGAAAAACTCCCGTGGTCGGCGTTGCTCGGCGCCTCGCATCGCTAACATGCGGACGTGAAGTGGTTTTTTGCGCGCACCGCGTCCGCTTGTCGCGCTCGCGCATTTCGCGAACGCACCAACATGCCGCACTGCACGCAGGGTTTCGCCTGCCACGGCGCCTCTGCGCTTGAATTCGCGCCCCCGTGGATCATCAATTGACTGCCCGAAACGAGCCGGTAAGGGTTGACCTACATCGCCAGGGGAGGCGCAAACAGTGGCCGACGATTTGATCGGATATGAACAGCTGATGCAGGACGCGCTTCGTGGCGTGGTGCGCGCATCGCTGCAGGAAGCGGCCAACCCGCGTGGGCTTCCGGGCAAGCATCATTTCTACATTACGTTTCGCACACATGCACCGGGCGTCATCATCCCCGAGCATTTGCGCGCGCGTTACCCCGATGAAATGACGATCGTGCTTGAGCACCAATTCTGGGATCTCGAAGTTTATGCTGATCGCTTCCGCGTGATCTTGAAGTTCTCAGGCCAGCCGCACCCGATCACGATTCCGCTGAGCGCGATCTCGCGCTTCTTCGATCCGAGCGTGAAGTTCGGGCTCCAGTTCGAGCAGCCGCATCAGCTGGACGAAGCGCGCATGGTGTCTGGCGAGGCGCCGGCGGCGCCCGCGCCGCGCGCGACGGAAACGCCGACGGCCGCGAGCGACAATTCGGTCGTCAGCTTGGACGCGTTCCGGAAGAAGTGAGCGCCAATGCGCGGGCGATGCAGGGGTAGGTTTTCGCCGAAAAACATCGGCCCCATGATTGTTGCCGCGGCCTTGCTCTTCAGCGGCTGCGGCGACGCGCGAACAGAAAAAGCGGGCGCCATCCTCGCCCCTGAGCACATCACCGCCGACCTTCTAGCGTCGAGATATGCCGATCCAGATGATTGGCATCGCCTTGCTCTGTACGGCAACTGGGATGGCGTCGAAGACAGCGTTTGGCGGACAATCGTGCTGCATCCAGATTGCGATCGAGCAACAGCGCTCGCGATTTTCTGGAAGGCGTCACCGGAGTACTACGTTCAGTTCAATGATCGCACCAGCGTGCCCGCCGTCAATCGAAGCGGCTATGACTTGGTCAATCTGATCCGGGAGCGTTGGCAGAGCGGCGCCTATATTCGATCAGAACTAGCGTTTAATCCCGATGCCGATGCTTGGCCACTCGACTTTGACGAGCTTCGTCGACGCTACGGGACGCAGGTCGATCAACTCATGCCTGCCTCAATGCGGGTCAGTCTGGAGGGGCGACGCTTGGCTCAGCGCTGATCATGGCAATGCAGGATACAAGGTGTGATTGGCCGCGAAGGTCGCAACCGCGAACGTCTTAATGGGCCAGACCCGGACCACCCGCCAGCGCTCACCCTTTCCGCCGCAAATACGCCAACCCCCGCCGCGCGCGGTTGAGCGCGGTGAAGGCGGCGCCGATCAGCACGATCCAGAGCGCCCAATGCAGCACCTCGCCGCGCCCGTTCCATAGCGGTTCGGCGATGGCGATCAACGCCGCCATCGTCATCACAAACATCCGGTGCGGTTTCGCCATCGGCCCTGAG
This sequence comes from Xanthobacteraceae bacterium, assembly GCA_022841625.1. Taxonomy (GTDB): domain Bacteria; phylum Pseudomonadota; class Alphaproteobacteria; order Rhizobiales; family Xanthobacteraceae; genus VAZQ01. The sequence goes on along the minus strand of JALHRD010000061.1, from coordinate 477 downwards.
AAATCCGCCGGCGCGCCCGCCGCGCGTACCACTTCGCGTACATAAGCCGTCATCACCGCCGCGACCGCCGTCGCCCAGCCGAGGCTAGCATCCGCCAACCCCAGATGCGCGACGCCATAGCCGGCGCCGACAAGAATGGCGATGTCGGCGAAGCGGTCGGGCAATTCGTTCCACACCGGCCCGTCCGGTCCGCCCTTGCCGGCTTCGACCGCCACCATGCCGTCCATCATATTGGCGATGAGGCGCAATTGGCAAAACAACGCCGCGCCGATGCAAAGCAGCACGCGGTCAATCGAGTTGGTCGCGAGCGCGATGGCGTAGAAGCACGCGCCGGCAAGCGCGGCGAAGACAATGCTGCTGAACGAGATGGCATTCGGCGTCACGCCGGCGCCGACCAGCCAGCGCGTCAGCGCCTTCGCCCAACCATGGTCGCGCTGCGAAATTGGGCGACGATTGTCATTGATGGCCATTCTGCCT
>JALHRD010000060.1 GCA_022841625.1 Xanthobacteraceae bacterium | reverse complement strand
GTCAAGCAGCGTCCGGCCTGGAAACCGGTACATCGTGACCAGCCACGCCGTCGCGGTACCCACGACGAGGCTCGTCGCAGCCGTGCCTGTGACGAGCAGCAGCGTCGACCAGATACTTGCCGGCAACACCGTCCGCAAGAGATGCGGCCATTCGTTGTTGGTCGACGACAGTGCCAGAACGACAATCGCTCCAACCGGCATCAGCATCACGGCGGCCAGTACGAGCGCAACTCCCGTCCACCATCGCTGATCGGAACCAAGCCAGCCGGTGTCGCTCAAGGCCCTTCGCCAGGCATTCGAACGTTTCGACGCCGTGACCCGAGGAGGACCGCCTGTCGGCAACGGCGTCAGCAGTGCGTTAGGCATTCGGGTGGGTCCGCCCCGCCCCGTGCGGCATCAATGCGAGTGCGTTGCATACGACGTCAGCCGGCAGTCTATAGCCCGTTTCACTGAGAGCATGACTGAACCGGGCGGCGGACTGTACGCAAGGGTCGATTTCACCGTTCTCGATCAAAGCGAAGACACACGCACGCAAAGCCGGGCAGGCTCCGAGTTGGGCCGCCGCGATGATCGAAACAGCCAAACATTCGTCCCGGCACAGACCGGGACACCCCTTCGGCAGCACTTCGATCTTGCGTCCGGCTGCCGCATCAACGCTGGCGACAAAGCCACCCAGCGCGTTGAAAAGTTGGTCCGCCGCCTCCGGGCCCAGCACGCCCGCTAATTCCTGCCAGGCAAACGACCAAGCGACGTCCGACTTCTCGCGCCGCGCATGAATACCGCAACGAAATGAGCGTCCCACCATCTGCGCAACGCGCAGATTCGAGCGCGGCAGCCGGGCCGCCGCGCGGTTCAAGTTTGCGTCCGCTGAATGCGTCCGAGCCATTGCAACACTCCCGGCACTATGATCCAGGACCGGCGTCGAACTGAACTTTGTCAACAAGCTCCGAAGCCTCTTTTCTGAGCCGCGCGATTTCGGCCAGCGGCAAGGTGTCGGGCTTCAGTTCGCCCCAGCTGCGCACGAGATCGCTCGCATCGATCCCAGGCACCACCGGATATTCGCTGTTGCCTGCGGCATAGATCGTCTGCGCGGTCGGCGACACGAGATAAGCCATCAACTTTTCCGCACCGGCTTTGTTCGGCGCATGCGCCGCCAGTGCCATGCCGGAGACGTTGACATGCGTGCCCCGGCCGTCGGCGTTGGGGAACACGATGCGCACCGCATCCGCCCAGGCCTTTTGCTCCGGGTTTTTTAACATCGCCGCCATGTAATAAGTATTGCCTACTGCGACGTCGCAAAGGCCCGCTTGAACGTCGCGGACGGCTTCGCGATCACCACCGGCCGGCTTGCGCGCCAGATTGGCCTTCAAGCCTTGCAGCCAGGTTTCCGCCTGCTCCTTACCGTCATTGGCAATCATCGCAGCGACCAGCGCCACGGAATAGGTATGCTGTCCCGAACGCATGCAAACCCGCCCTTTCCACTTCGGATCGGCCAGGTCCTCATAGGTCATCGCCGTTTCCTTGACGCGCTCCTTGGACACGTAGAACACGCGCGCCCGCCGGGTCAGCGCATACCAATGGCCTTCGGGATCGCGCAGCGTGGCCGGCACCGCGGCGGCAAGCTCGGGCGACAGGTTCGCGCCCGTAACGCCGGCGTCTTTCGCCCGCGTCAGCAATCCGAACTCCGGTGTCAGCAGCACATCGGCGGGACTGTTGGCACCCTCAGCCTGCATGCGTTCGATCAAACCATCTTTCGCATAGATGAAGTTGACCTTGATGCCGGTCTGATCCGTGAATGCTGAGAGCAATGGCTTGATGAGGTCTGGCTCGCGATAGGAATAGACATTCACCTCGTCGGCCATTGCTGGCACGGCGTTGAAAGCGGTGACGGCGGCGAGAGACATCATGCAGCGCGTGGCCCAAGCCAAGCGAGGCGAAGAGACAAAGAACATCGGTGATCTCCAATGGTCCAGGATACAAAGTCCCGGTATCGGTTTCGTGGAGCGGCGCGGATCACAGGCCCGCTGCGCGCCGAATAGACCAGCATGAGAACATGCGGTCAATCGAATAGACGCGCGCCAAATCACATTAGAAATTGTCTAATTCCAATGCGTTACCAGTTGCAACGCCGTGTCGATCAACGTCAGATCGCGATCAGCGTTCTGCCGCGAAAAG
>JALHRD010000059.1 GCA_022841625.1 Xanthobacteraceae bacterium | reverse complement strand
CGACAGAATAAGGTTTGCCCATCCATGCTGGCCTCCATCCCAGCCAGCATGTTGAATCAGAACCGTTCTGATTTGGGAATCCCAAATCGATTCAGGCTAAACTCATAACGCTCTAGTGTGGCTTTGGTTCAGAAGTCCGCATTTCAGACTCGCCGCGAGAATGATGCGGACTTCTGAACCGCCACACTAGCAACGACCGACCGAGATCGGCGGTGCGCCGCGTTCGCGATTGAGCGCGCGGCGGTTCAAGGTTAGCATTGCGGCTGCGCACCTTATAAAGGCAGCCACAATGACCTTCGTTCGCTTTTCCGCCGTGCTCAGCGCGGCTCTGGTTCTTGCGCACGCTTCCCCGGCAGTTGCGCAGAACTGGCCGAGCCGTCCGATCACCATGATTGCGACCTTTCCCGCCGGCGGCCCGACCGACGGTGTCGCGCGCGTGCTCGCGCATGAATTGGGCGAACGGCTCAAGCAGAAGGTCGTGGTCGAAAATCGCGGCGGCGCCGGCGGCACCATCGGCGCCACGACTGTCGCGAAGTCCGCGCCCGACGGCCATACCTTGCTGCTGACCTCGCCCGGGCCGCTCGGCTATTATCGCGTGCTCTACAAGACGCTGACCTACGATCCGGTAAGGGATTTCGCACCGGCCGTGCTGCTCGGCACGATTCCCCAGGTGATCATCGTGTCGCCCAAGCTTAAGGCCGCGACGCTGAAGGAATTCGTCGACCACGCGCGCGCCAACCCCGGCAAGGTCAATATTGGCGACAGCGGCGTCGGCACCACGCTGCACATCCTGGCGGCGCAGCTCGCCATGATAACCGGCATCGAAATCCAGCACGTGCATTACCGCGGGGCCGCCGGTTCGGTGGCCGACGCCCATGGCGGGCAAATCGAGGCGGCGCTGACAGGCTTCACACCAAGCTTTGCGACCATGAAGATTCTTGGAGTCACCTGGACCGAGCGGCTTAAAGTGCTGCCCGAGGTGCCGACGTTCCGCGAACATGGCATCGATATCGTCTCGGGCGTGTCGCTGACGCTGGTCGCGCCGGCGAAGACAGCGCCCGAGATCGTCGAGCGACTTAACGCGGTCGTCAACGACTTCCTGAAAAGCGAGCGCGGCCGCGGCTTCGAGACCAATTATTCGTTGCAGATCGCCGGCGGCTCGCCGCAGGCCGCGCGCGATTTCCTGGCCGGCGAGACCGCGCGGCTTGAGCCGGTGATCCGCAAGGCCAAGATCACGGCGGATTAGCATGTTTGCCGATCAGGCTTATGCGGTCACGCCTTGTATTTACTCTCGCGCGCATCCCAGATCGGCTTGTCGACCAGCCGCTGACGCTCACTGAAATCCACCGCCAGCGCCGATGCATCGCCGATCGCGCCCTTGTCGCGCAGCGCACCTAACGCAAGCTGCATGCCGCGGATCGAGGCTTGCAGCGCGACATTGGCGTAGAGCACGCCCGCATAACCAAGCTGCCTGAGTTCGGCATTGGGCAATTCGGGCGTCCGGCCGCCGAGCACGATATTGACAATCTGCGGCCAAGGCAGCCGGCCGATGGCGACGATCTCGTCGCGGGATTGCGGCGCCTCGATAAAGGTCACATCCGCGCCCGCGTCACGATAGGCGGCGGCGCGATCCATCGCCGCCGCAAATCCTTCAGTCGCGATTGCGTCGGTGCGGGCGACAATGATCAGATCGAGATCGTCGCGCGCGTCGGCGGCCGCCCTCACTTTGGCGACCATTTCCGCCTGCGGGACGGTCTCCTTGCCGTCGAAATGGCCGCAGCGCTTGGGGAATACCTGGTCCTCGATCTGAATCGCATCGGCGCCGGCGCGCTCCAGCAGCTTGACGGTGCGGTGCGTGTTCAGTGCATTGCCAAAGCCGGTGTCGGCATCGACCATGATCGGACCGGGGAAAACGTCGCGGATCGCGGCAACATGGTCGCAAAGTTCCGACAAAGTGACGAGGCCGTTGTCGGGAATGCCGAGATAGGTGTTGGCAATGCCGGCGCCGGTGACATAGGCCGCTGGAAATCCCAGATCGGCCACCACGCGGGCAGCCAGCGCATTGGCTACCCCAGGCAGCACGACGGCGGCGCCAGGCTGAAGCAAGGCGCGGAATTCGAGGCGACGGGTCGTCATGATCTTTCTTATACCTGCTGTTGCGGCGGTGCACATAGATAACGAATAATGCGGTTTCGGGAAGCGCCAACCGGGGGCTAGGCCGTGTTGACGGTTTTTGACAGATGAATCGAGTTTTGATTCAAGACTGCCTTTCTGAAGGAGGCAGCATTGAGTCGGGGCGATCTAACGGACTTGCAATGGAGCATTTTCGA
>JALHRD010000058.1 GCA_022841625.1 Xanthobacteraceae bacterium | reverse complement strand
GTCCCCATAGCGCGCCGTGCGCTCGCGGGCGCCATGTCCGGCACGCCCTTCAGCATCGAAACGCTGATGAGCGTGGCGGCAGCCGGAGCCGTTGCCATCGGTGCGACCGAGGAAGCAGCAGTTGTGATTTTCCTCTTTGCCGTCGGTGAGCTTCTGGAGAACGTCGCGGCAGGTCGCGCACGGGCTGGCGTCAAAGCACTGATCGGATTGGTGCCGCGTACCGCCAAAATCGAGCAAGACGGCGAAGTGCGGGAAATGCCAGTCGAACAGTTGCGTGTCGACGACATCGTCGTAGTGCGACCCGGCGACCGGATTCCATCAGACGGAAAAATCATCGAGGGGACGTCGGAACTCGACGAAGCCCCCGTTACCGGTGAATCGGTTCCCGTTCTCAAGACGACCGGGGCGTTTGTCTATGCCGGCAGCATCAATGGCAACGGCCTGCTTCGGATATCAATCACCAAAACCGCAGCCGACAACACCATCGCCCGCATCATTCATTTGGTGGAAGCGGCACAGACATCTAAAGCGCCCACGGCCCGCTTTATCGACCAGTTCGCGGCGTACTACACGCCAGCGTCAATGGTCGCTGCGGCGCCGATCATCATCATACCACCGTTGCTCTTCGGGGCGGACTGGGGAACCTGGATCTACCGCGGCCTCGCTACCTTGCTAATTGCCTGTCCCTGCGCGCTTGTTATCTCGACGCCTGCCGCCATTGCCTCCGGTCTCGCGGCGGGGGCGCGCCGCGGGCTTCTCATCAAGGGCGGTGCAGCCTTGGAGACTCTCGGCAAGATCAAGACTGTCGCCTTTGACAAGACCGGCACCTTAACCGTTGGCAAGCCACAGGTGACCGATGTCATCGCCATTGAAGGCGACGACAGCGAGATGCTGGCAAAAGCTGCCGCCGTCGAGCAAGGATCCAGCCATCCGCTCGGGTCTGCAATCATCGCTGCGGCCAGCGCGCGGGGGCTTGCCATACCACAAGCCTACGGTGGCGCTTCAGCCGTCCCCGGCAAAGCGGTTGTCGCGCGGCTGCACGAGGGTTTCATATCGGTCGGCTCGCCGCGTCATGCAGCAGAATTCAAACTGCTGCCCCCTTCCTTCGAGAGCGTTGTGCAGCGGCTGGAGGCGGAAGGAAAGACAGTCGTGATCGTGGCCACAAAAGAGCGCGCGCTCGGCCTTATTGCGCTCCGCGACGAACCACGCCCCGATGCCGTAGCCGGGATCAGGTGGCTAAAGGCGCTCGGCGTGCACAGCATCATGCTGACCGGCGACAACCGGCGCACGGGCCAAGCGATAGCAAACGCACTTGGCCTCGATGTACGCGCGGAGCTGTTGCCCGACGCCAAGCTCCAAGCCATTGCTGAACTCAAGACGGCTGGCCCTGTGGCCATGGTGGGCGATGGCATCAATGACGCGCCTGCCCTTGCGGCATCCTCAGTCGGCATCGCAATGGGGGGCGGGACCGATGTCGCGCTGGAGACCGCCGATGCAGCCTTGCTCAGCAACCGTGTCACCGGCGTTGCCGAGCTTGTCAGTCTCGCGCGGGCGACCTTGTCCAATATCTGGCAAAACATCGCGCTCGCGCTCGGGCTGAAGGCCGTGTTTCTGGTCACGACACTGCTCGGCGTCAGCTCGCTGTGGATGGCCATCCTCGCAGATACAGGAGCCACCGTGCTGGTGACCGCAAATGCGTTGCGCCTGCTGCGATTTCGTCCGTCAGCGATAGCATCATCTCAGGAGATCGCATGAGCAGCGCAATGGACACCTTGGCACCGCCCCGCCTGTTACGACTATTTGGATTGGCGGCAATTCTTATCGCCTTCGTTTTGGATCAAGCCACGAAGTTGATGGCGTTAGCGGCCCTTGAGCGTGGAAGCGCCCGATCCGTGCTGCCATTCTTCGATCTGCGTCTCAGTTTCAACAAAGGGATATCCTTCAGCATGTTCGCTGAGACCTTTGCGAGCCGCCCCTTGCTTCTGGCCGGAATCACGCTCGTCATAGTTGCGCTATTTGCATTTCTTCTGATCCGATCGACCGCGCGTTGGGAGGCCATCGCGCTCGGTCTGATTATTGGAGGCGCGCTCGGCAACGCTTTGGATCGCATACGGCTTGGTGCGGTTGTTGATTTCCTCGATTTTCATATCTGGGACTATCACTGGCCCGCATTCAATCTTGCGGATGCGGCAATCGCGGTCGGCGTCATGGTCCTGCTTGCAATCACAGCACTCGGCAAAAATGCCGATTTATCGTCGAAGGAGAACCTCTCATGACTACAGAACGTCGCGTTTGCCGACGACCAGTTTGGATGGCGGCGCTCGCCATCGGCTTTTTTCCAGCCGTGGCTACTGCGGCATCATTTGAGATGATGACTACAGGAGGATGTTCGTGTTGCCATGCGTGGGCCCGGCATCTGCGGGCGGGCGGCCACGAGGTCGTTGTTAAGGACCTCGCGATGGGTCAAC
>JALHRD010000057.1 GCA_022841625.1 Xanthobacteraceae bacterium | reverse complement strand
TCCGGCACGCTCTTGCCGAACACGGTGTGAAACACGAGCAACGGATCGATCGGCGCGCCGGCCAAGCCGCACGCCTGCGCGAAGCTATCGGCGCTGAACAGCGCATAGCGCGAGCCGGTGAGCGCAATGTTGAGCGCCACATCGCCTTCGGTGATCGTGCGCGGCGTCGCGTGGGCGATGCTCTGGCCAACACGGAAGTCTTCGAGAAAATTGCCGGGGTTGGATTTGGTCATGCGATCTCTTTTTCCGACGGCGCGGCTTTCGCTTCAACCTCTTCTTCGACGAGCCAGCCCGAATAATGCGTGAGCCGGCCGATCAGCGGCAGCGCGATCGGCACGTCGAAGCAGAACCGACCCCCTGCGCCCCGGGTTTCCGTGGCGGTGGAGCGCGGCGCCAAGAACGCAGGCAGCCGGATCGGCCCGATGCGCCAACTGATAATGGTCATGCTGAGCGCGCGATCGGCAACCGTCACGTTCATATCGAAATCGAACGGACCGAAGCTCTCTCGAACGACGCCCGGCGCAATCACGCGCAGGCGGCTTTGCATGCGACGCGCGCCAAAACGGCGGGTCCAGACCTCGCGCTCTGAGTCCAAACGCATGGTGACCTCGACAGGAACGCGCTCGACTGTGGGCGGCATGCCAAACAGCCAAGCGGCGAATGCCGCAAGCGGATTGGATGCACCCGCGACGCGCGCTTCACCAGACAAGCGCGTCACCGGACCAGCGCGATGGGCCGCGCGAACGGCAGACGGCAAATTCTCAAACTCCGCGCCCAGCGCCGCCTCGAATGGCGAGCGAAGCGGCTGTTCCTCGATCTGCGTTGTAAAGCCGTGGCGTGCGAACACGGTATCGAACTCATCGAGCCGCAACATGCCAACGCAAGCGCGTGCACCGGGTAGCAAGGCGCCGCCCGCAATAATCCGTTGCGCCATAAGCAGCGCGGCAAAGGTCGGCGTATAGGGGCCTCGCCCCTTTGGCGCGAACATCGACCAGCGTGCGAACACGGGTTGATTGTCGCTGCCGCGGCCGAGGGCCTCGACGATCATTCCACCGCGATCGCTGCCAAAAGGCAGCAGAAAGCCACCCGCGATGCGCAGCATCTCCGCCCAGCGAACAGGATCGCGAATAAGGCCCCAGCGCCGAAGCGTGCCGAAAATCTCCATACCGCGCTGCATGAGCGAGAGTTCGAGGCCGGCCATAAACAAAGCCGTGTCGCGCGGCGCATAGCGCGCGGGCACCAGATCAAGGTCCGGCACATCGGCGAGCGCGAAACGGCGGCGGCCCAAACGAGGAACGTCGATAACGCCGCAATCGGACCAGCCGATTCTGTCGCGCCAAGCACCGGCTTCGAACACGCGCACCGGGGCGCCCACCCAGGTTAGAATCGCCTTCATCACCGCCGCGCCGCGATCCATTTTGTTTGCCGGCGCGATGCCAGCGCGCACGATGTCCAACCGTCGCCACCCGGCGCAAAGCGTATCCAACACAGCATGCGTTAGCGCCGGCGTCGAGCTAGCGCCGGTAATTGCCGTCACACCGTGTTCGCGTGCGACCGCATCGAGCGACGGAAACGCAGCGACAAAATCGCGCGCGTCAGCAAGATCGAGATAGTGCGCACCGGCCCGGATCACCGCGCGCGCGAAGCGAAGATCGGCACCCTGAAACGGTCCGGCCGCGTCGATGATGAGATCAGCGCGCAGCGAACGAATATCATCGATATTGGCTCTGGTACGATCCAGCGTGATGGCTTCCTGCACACCGATGTCGGCTGCGGCTTGCTGCGCTCGCTCAAGCGAGCGGCCCGCCAAGATAATGTACGCATCTGCGGTGGCTCTCAGGCCTTCGGCTAAACGTCGACCAAACACGCCGGCGCCACCGACGATGACAACCCGCTTCACGGCGCATGCTCGATAATTCTGGCGCGGAGCGCACTGTCCCCGACCCAGCATTGTTCCTTGCGACCGAACCATGCGTAGCGATTGCGCGCGACGTGGTCATAAACCCAGTTGCGGAGCGGGCGCGGCGCCCACCTGAATACCGCCGTCCAGCGCCATGCCTGCATCGCACGCAGGACGTTGAGCGCTGCGTCCGACTTGAAGAACGCGCGCCCATCAATAACCGCAAGATTGGTTTCAGGCGCCTCCGGGTTGATGCCGAAACGGCGGGCCAGAATGCGCCCGTACGTCGATTGGATAGCGACGAATTTGAAGCGCTCTGCGCGATCCTGCGTGTGGACGAAGTGCGCGCCGCGCGAACACAGGATGCAATCGCCGTCGAACAGAATGAGATCCTGCGTGATGTCAGGCACGTCGACGGGGCGCATGAACTGACTCTAGGTCTGTTCATCTCCGGGTCATATGAGACAAAGCGTCCGCATGGAACCTTACGCTATTCGGCTGATCCCCTCCGCCACCGCGACCACGCGCTTGGCTTCCTCGAGGTGCAGCAACTCGGTCATTTTTCCATCCACCTTGATCACGCCCTTGCCGGCGTTCTCGGGCGCGGCGAAGGCGGCGATCACGGCGCGGGCGCGCGCGAGTTCGTCCTCGGTCGGCGCGAACACGGCGTTGCAAATGTCGAGCTGGCTCGGGTGGATCAGCGTCTTGCCGTCGAAACC
>JALHRD010000056.1 GCA_022841625.1 Xanthobacteraceae bacterium | reverse complement strand
CGACAGAATAAGGTTTGCCCATCCATGCTGGCCTCCATCCCAGCCAGCATGTTGAATCAGAACCGTTCTGATTTGGGAATCCCAAATCGATTCAGGCTAAACTCATAACGCTCTAGTGTCCTTCGATTCCGAAGTTTGTAAATGAGGCCGCCGCGAAATGATACGAACTTCGGAATCGGAACACTAGCCGCGTTTCCGTCAATCGGTCACGACACCGGCCGCGCGGACCATCCTGCCCCAATTGGAAACCTCGCTTTTGAAATAGGCATCGGTCTCGGGGTGGTCTTTGAAGATCGGATCAAACCCGATCTGCGCGAGCTTGGCCTGAATGTCCGGCGCCTTCATGAGCTGATTGATCTCGGCGTTCAGCTTGAGCACGATCGCATCGGGCGTTTTGGCCGGCGCAAAGAATCCAACCCATGAACCCGACAACACGTCAAAGCCCATTTCGCGATAGGTCGGAACATCCTTCACGGCCGGCACGCGTTTCTCGCTGGCGACGCCGAGCCCACGCAAGCGTCCTTCGACGATATGCGGCGTCACGGTCGGCAGCGTCAGCACCAGCGCATTAACGTGGTTGCCAAGCACGGCCGTCACCGCCGGCGCACCGCCGGTGAACGGAACATGCGTCGATTGCACTTTGGCCACTTCGCGGAACAAGTATTCGGCGCCGATATGCGGCGCCGTGCCAACCCCCGCGCTGCCATAGGTGAAGCTCGCCTTCCTACCGTTGGCGATGAATTCCTTGAGCGTCATGGCTGGATTGCTGGGATGCACCGCCAGCACATCCGGGCTGATGGCGACAATCGCAACCGCCCGCAGGTCCGTGGTGTTGTAGCCCCGATTCTTGGACGCGGTGTCATTGACGGCCAATGCGGTGGTGGTGGCCAGCAAGGTATGACCGTCAGCGGCGGCTCCCACCACCGCGCGGGCGGCCAAATTACCACCGGCGCCGCCGCGGTTCTCAATCACCACCGACTGGTTGAGCCGCTCGCCGAGCTTCTGGCCGACCAAACGTCCAATCGCATCGGCAATGCCACCGGCCGCAAAAGCCACAACGACGTTGATGTTCTGCGTCGGATAGGTCTGCGCCAACGCCGGCTGCGCGACCACGCACCCCGCAAGGATCCCAATCGCGACCGCGTATCTGAGCTTCACAAAATCAACCATGAAATGCCCCTTTTCATCGTGCTCGTTGTCAATGCTAGCACACCGGGCGCCTCGATGCGCGTGCCTTCAGGCCGCAACCACGCTTCAGGGTTCGTCCACTGGCGTCCACATCACCTGGTCAATCCGGGTAGCGCCGGCAGCCAGCATCACCAGCCGGTCGTAACCAAGTGCGACGCCGCACGCCGGCGGCATGGATCGCAAAGCTGCAATGAAGTCCTCATCGATTGGATAGTGCTCTTGATAGATGCGCTGCTTCTCCGCCATCTCGACGGCAAGCCTGCGCCGCTGCTCGACCGGATCGTTCAACTCGCCAAAGCCGTTCGCGAGTTCGACCCCGCAAATATAGATCTCGAACCGTTCGGCCAGCCGCGGATCGCTGGGCTTAGGGCGTGCCAGCGCCGACATCGCGGCCGGATATTCGTCCAATAGGGTGGCGCGGCCGATGCCCAGATGGGGCTCGATTTTCTCGACCAACACGCGGCTGAAAATATCGCCCCAGCTATCGTCGTCCGGCACTTCAACACCGGCGGCCCTTGCCATCGACGCGAAACGCGCCCGGTCAGGGCCCGGCAGCACGGCCATCAGATCGATGGCGGCAAACCGGCTGAACGCTTCCGCGACCGTGAGCCGCTCCGGTTCGGCGAATGGATCGGCCTTGCGGTCGCGGAACGCAAACTGTCTGGATCCGGTCGTGCGCGCGGCGCAAGCCATCACCGCCATGCAGTCATCCATCAGCCGTTCGTAAGACTCCTCGGCGCGGTACCATTCGAGCATGGTGAATTCCGGATGATGTAGCGCGCCACACTCGCGATTGCGAAACGAACGGGCGAACTCAAAGATCCGCCGTTCGCCGGCCACCAATAGCTTCTTGCAGGCGAATTCCGGCGAGGTGCGCAGATAGCGCCGGTCGCGGCCACTCGGCGAGACCAGTTCGGTCTGCATGGCGTGGATATGGGTTTCGTTGCCCGGCGAGACCTGCAGAGTTGCAGTTTCGACCTCGACGAATGCGCGCTCGGCAAACAGGCCCCGCACGGCACGGGCGATTTCACCCCGCGCCAGGAGAAACGGCCGGCGCTCGGCATGGACCGCGGGAGCCCAGAAACGGGATTGGTCAGGCATCAGAAAGGACCCCGGAAAGGCTCCCGCCGCCATGAAAATCGCTGGCAGTCGGGCACAGGATCAGTATGGTGCGGCCCGAAACAGCCTGCGGCGGCGTTCCCGCGCGGGACGCCGGTACTGCCCATATAAGGATGCATATTCGTGAAGGTCATCGCCAGTTCGCTCCGCAAAGGCAATATCCTCGAACTCGAGGATGGTAAACTCTATGTTGTGCTCAACGCCGAGAGCTTCCACCCCGGCAAGGGCACCCCGACGACCCAGGTTGACATGCGCCGCATCAGCGACGGTGTGAAAACCGCGCACCGCTACAAGACCACCGAGCAGGTCGAGCGTGCCCATGTCGAGGAACAGGACTTCCAATTCCTCTACCAGGACGGCGAAGGCTTTCATTTCATGAACAGCGAAAACTACGACCAGGTCACGTTGCAGGCCGACTTGATCGGCGACCAGGCGCCTTATCTTCAGCCGGAGATGAAGGTGAAGATGTCGGTCTATGACGGTTTACCGGTGTCGATCGAGTTGCCCCAGAAGGTGACGCTGGAAGTGACGGAGACCGAACCGTCGATCAAGAGCCAGACCGCCGCCTCATCCTATAAGCCGGCGACGCTGTCAAACGGCGTGCGCACCATGGTTCCGCCCTTCGTTGCGACTGGCACCAAGATCGTGGTGATGACCGCCGACGGCTCCTATGTCGAGCGCGCCAAGGACTGACCGGCGTTAACAAAGACGGCATGGCGATGCAAACCTTCGCCGTGCATTGCGATGTGCTTGAGCGCGAAAGTTCGAACGCAAGGCCAGTGTGGCGGCTCAGAAGTCCGCTGCATTCTCGCGGCGAGTCCGGATAGCGGACTTCTGAACCAAAGCCACACTAGACTCAATGAGTTGCTAGTGGAGTGGATTTGACATTCGCTACCCACCTGGCAGCGAGCACGCGATGCGAATGTCAAATCCAAAACTCCACTAGCAGCCTATACTTGCTAGGTGGTGTGGACTCTAGGGATTCCCTTTTAGGAGCAAATCAGATTCAAGGCTGCTTTTAGGGAGGCAGTCTTGGGTGTGATGGAGCGGTTAGTTTTGAGCGACGCGTCGTGGGAGC
>JALHRD010000055.1 GCA_022841625.1 Xanthobacteraceae bacterium | reverse complement strand
GATCACCTCAGCGATCACGCCTCCTATGTCGGTCATTGGATGAAGCTCTTGAAGGACGACAAGCGCGCCTTTCTAGCGGCCGCCGCGCAGGCGCAGACCGCCGTCGATTGGTTGCTGGACAAAGCCGCACCGCCGGCCCCGCTCGCGGGCCACTTGCAGAAGGAGCCTGCATGATATACATTTGAACTACAGTATATCTTAGTCGGGATTTTCGTCATGCAAGTCGCCAAGTGGGGTAACTCGCTCGCCGTGCGTCTGCCTCAGAGCGTTGTCGACGCTCTGAGGTTGAAGGATGGCGATCAGATTGAGATCCAGGTCATGGGCGCGCGCACGCTTGAAGTGGATAAGAAGCCTGCGCCCCGCGAGTTGCTGACACGTTTGCGCAAGCTGCGCGGACGCCTGCCTGATGGCTTCAAATTCGACCGGCTTGAAGCCAATGAGCGGCGCTAAACGCCCTTTCCTCGACACCAATGTCGTCGTCTACCTGATGTCCGGCGATGCCGCCAAGGCAAGCAAGGCCGAGAGCCTCATCGCAGATGGCGGCGTGATCAGCGTTCAGGTGCTCAACGAGTTCACATCCGTCGCACGACGCAAGCTTGGCTTAACCTGGGCAGAGACGCAGGAAGTGCTGGAAGCCCTTAAAGCCAATCTGGACGTCGTTCCACTGACACTGAGCGTTCACGAGCGCGCATTCGCCCTTGCGTCCACGCATGAGCTCAACATCTACGACGCCTCGATCGTAGCGGCTGCCTTGGAGAGCGGTTGCGACGCGGTCCTGAGCGAAGACATGCAGCACGGGCAGAAATTCGCCGCGTTGCGCATCGAGAACCCGTTTCGCTGATGCAGGCCTCGGCCGGATGAGGCTTACACGTTGCCGGACGAAAGAAGCATTTGGCAGTGACCAGTTCTCCGAGCCTCTCCTGAGCCAGCGCCACAAGGCTCGCCCACGCCGTCGCCATGGACCGCCCGGCCGGCAGGCCGCTCAAGGAGAAAATCGTCTCCCCGCCCCGCGAGTGATGTGGGCGCCACCCGCGCGTTCCGCGCGGGTCAGGCTCTCGTCGCTTCGCGACCGCGCCGCGCGGGGTGAAACGTGGAGCGCGTCGCGGCCCTTCGGGCGTCGATCCTTGGCGCCTCCCCGAGGACTTCCCGATGAACGTCGATACGGCCCGACCTGACGATGTTGAGCGCCAAACGGACGTTGGTGGATGGCGAGCAACAGGACGTTATTCGCCGGTAACGGTCACAGCGCATCCCAAAGCGACCGGCAGGAATGCGCGCTCAAGCAGCCGTCAGCGCGCCGCTCGGCTACGCCGAGATACAACAACAAGAGCGGCTTCGCCGCGCTCCGCGCCTAACGGCGCTGCGCCGTAAAGGGACAGGAATTCAAGACGCAGGAGAAAAAGCGCTAAGGCGAAACGATTCTAAAGGGTCCTGGCAACACGGAAACCGCCGCCCCGGGCCCAAGATGCTAACCTGAGCCGCTCGGCGGAACGCAGGCTACGCGGAAGGTCGCCCCAAGAGCCACCGCGGAGCACACGGTCCGAGCAATCGCTTGTTTCATGGGCAGAACCATCTCTCGGCAATCCCGAGGAGGACCATGCTTCACAATCCTGGGTCCATTCCCAGAGGTTACCGTGCAAGTCGTAGAGACCGAACCGGTTGGCGCGCTTGCCGCCAACCTCATGCGTTCTGCGCTCGGCGTTTTGGTCAAACCACGCATACTCGCCCAGTTGCGCTACGTCGTCGCCAAACGCGTACACCGTCGTCGTTCCGGCGCGCGCCGCATATTCCCATTCCGCCTCGCTCGCCAACCGGTAACGACCGCCGCCGCCGGCGCTCACCAACGTCGTCCCGCCGCCAGCTTGGCTGTTGAGCCAGTTGAAATAGGCCGGCAAATCGTTCCAGCTGACGTTGGCAACGGGAACGCGCCGGCGGCCCAATATCCCCTCAAAGCAACCGCCGTCCGCATCCACGCAGGCAGACCACTCCGCCCCTGTTACTTCGAAGCGGCCAATGGCGAAGCGGCGCACACTGACCTGCCGTTGGGGTCCCTCGTCGGAGGTGCGGCCGCTCTCGCTGTCGGGCGAGCCCATCATGAAACGCCCCGCCGGCAGCACAACCATCTCCGGGCACGCCTCGCATTCCCTGAACAACGCGAAATCCTGAAGGCGCGAGACATCCTCGCCGCGCACCAAAGGCGCGCGTACGTCTGCCGGCGTCTGGCGTGCGTCCGGCGCTCGCTCCGGCGACACGTAGGTCAACGCGGCAGGCGTTGGTGTTGACGCGCCCGCCGGCGGAGGCCCGCCACGGAAATAAAAGTGATTGGTGTTGGCGAGTTGGATCTCAGCCACTGGCGCCAGTTCGGCCGGGACATTGCGGGCGCGGCGCACGTCAGTAGCCACGCGGTTCAAGAACTGACGCAATTCGACGCCTTCTTCCTGCATCCGCGTAGCCAAGGCGCGTGCATAGGCGCCATCGTCTGGCGCCGGATGCCCCGCCGCGGCGGCGTAGGCGACAACCGAACCCTCTGGTGGCGGCATCACCGGCAAACCGCCCGCGTTGCGATAAGATGCGAATGGATTGTCCCTGCAAGCATCGAGAAAAACGATGCTCAGACCATCGCGGCGCGCAATCGCCACCACGTCACTTAATCGGATGCCTTCGGTGCGGATATCGTCCTGCAATTCCAGCCGCGCACCGATAGGGATCAGCCACGTTTCGTTCAAGGCGTGGATGGCGTGGCCGGCATAATAGACGACAGCCGCCTCGGCGTGCCGCGCCTCGCGGGCAAAGTCGCGCAGCGCGTCTTCGAATGCTGGTTTTTCCAGATCGAACATCGGCGTCTCGCCCGCATCGAAACCGGCAGCCGTCAGCGCCTGGTGTACCAAACGCGCATCCTCGTGCGGTCGCGCCAACCGCGCCGGCCCCACGACATAGCCCTCGTTGCCAATCACCAGCGCAACCCGTCGCGGAGATTGAGCTTCGGCTGACCCCAGCATGAGGCACGCTACAATCGCTGACAAAAGCAGACGCATTGTTTGCTCCATCTTGGTTTCAAGCGAGATAGATAGGCGAAGTGAACTCACGCTCGGTCTCTTTCTTGTGCAACAGCAGCGCGAACGCGGTCAGCATGCCGAAATCGCCATCGACGCGCGCGCCTGCGATGCCCGTGTAATCCCTGAAGAGGCGCTGCTGCAGATCGCGCACGTCCTCCCCGCTGCTGCCAGGGCGCAAACGCCAATAAGCGTTGTTGAATGCAGCGCCGCCTTGATAGGCAAGCGCGGCTTCGCGGCCGGTCAGCAACATGTACTGGTAGCTCGGCCGCGTTTCAGCCGGCAATGGGCCCCCATCGGCATCAACCAGACCAGCAGCGGCGCGAAATTCACTCCACGGCCCAGAGGCTATTCGCCGGGCCGATCCTGTGTAACCACCTTCAATCACTTGGCAGCCGTTGGAGTTGTAACGCTCAGTGCTAGCACCGCCGGCATGGATGTTGTGGAACCCGCCGCGCGTCCACGCATCGCCTTCAGAGAACGCGTCATAGGTTAGGTCATCAGTGGTGCGCAGCACGCAATACTGGCCATGAATCAACAATGCCGACCGCTGAATGCGCGTGGGGTAGGCCGCGCGATGGTCCCCAATACGATAAGCGTAGAACCCGGTTGGCAGCACGCTAGTGCCTGCGCCATTCGCGAGGCCCATCGACTTATAGACCGCCGCCACGGCAGGCACCGTTGAAGCCTGGAACAGCGCGATCATGCCGTTGCTCTTGCGCAACACGCCGATCACGCAGCGGGTTGCGAGGTGCGTTGGGTCAATCGCCTGCAGGTCATGTGTCAAGGACCACGGCGCGGACTTGGCTCCATTCGCCAACTTGCAGCCGCGCAAACCGAAAATGAGCACTGGACGGCGATCGTCGATCAGGAAGTGATTGCGTGCTGCCAATGTGTTCAGCACCCCAGCAGACAATTGGAACTGCGTGCTCGATAGCGGAAAGCCCGCCAGATGATGATAGTCCGGTGCGCGCGCTGGCCAAGTCGGTCGCAACCGCTCCTTCTCCGCGTCCGGCAGCGTCCAATAATTGCGGGCTTCGAGTTCGGCGCGCAGCTCAGCCGTCATCGGCGGAACCGGAAAACCCGCGTCGGTGCCATTGATGCGCAATGTCGAACGATCAGGAGATGCGATCTCGGATCGCCCAACCGCATCGATTCTCTGTCCAGCGATTTCCTCAAGCTCGCCAAGTACAGAGTCGAGAATGGCAGAGTTGTAGTCCTCGTCCTCCTGTTGCGCGAAGGCACGAGGCGCAAGACCTATTGCAAGCGCGGCTGCGCCAGCGCCCGCCAGCGTGTGATTGAAGTCGCGTCTGCGCATTGAGCCCTCCCGAGAAACATCGCACGCATCGCCGAGCCGATGCACCCGCGTCCGGAATTTTACTCACCCCATCAGCGAATCAACAAGCGCCGGCGCGCGAGAAAGCACGTAAGGCCGGCTGGCCAAATTGCGACCCCAGCAGGACTTGAACCTGCAACCGCTCGCTTAGACGTGGCGGGCACCAGCCACTCTCTTGCACCGGTTGCGCCGCAGCTTGCGTCAGAAATGCGAGCGTCAAACAGGTTACGAGCACACGAAGCATGCCGCCCTCCGCAGATGCCAGGCAGTTTAGCCCGCCACCCTCGTAAGTTTAGTAGACCCCCTTCCTCTGACGACGCAAGATGCTCAACGTATCTATGAGGCGCTGGACGCCGTCGGTTTCGATGTGCCCCAGCCGCTCGACAGCCCGACCAAGGCCGAGCTTGATGCAGCGCTGATCGAGTTCAGCCAGCGCGCCGACACCGCTGACGTCGCCGTGCTCTATTTCGCCGGCCACGGCATGCAGCAGTTCGATGACAACTGGCTCGTCCCCTCCAATGCGGCCCTGGCGAGACCTGCCAATATCCAGGCCGAGGGCGTGCGGCTGCAGGACATCGTCCGCTACATGTCGGGTTGATGTCTGAGGGTTCTCGCGACTTTTCCTTTACGCCCGGAAAGCCGCAAAGCTGCATTGGCATCAACTCCACAAACAGCGAATGTCTGGACTGGGCCAGCTTGGCCCCGGTCGCCATTTTCTTACGAAAGACCAAGTCGATACAATCCCGCCGCCGGTAATGCTGCATGAGCTAAGGCCGGCCATCGCCGCCTCACGCCATTCGTCGACCCTCAGCGCTGGTGAATACGGAGGTCCAGATCAGAGTTGGCGGAGACCCGTTTTCGCCAGGCGAGAATGAGAGGTAGGCGTCTGCGCCCGGAGCGTACAAAACGCCGTATCCAACCTGATAGACTTGATAGAGCGGGCCTTGATCTACTCGAACAGTCGGCTCACCTCCGCCCGGACTGATCTCTACGTCACCAATGCCGGGCAGACGATAGCGCCCAGCGACCTCTGAAACATCCGTCTCAAGCTCTCGGCGCGACACGCGTGGCAAGGGCTCAGCGTCACGCCCCTCCGCTATCGCCACGAGGCTCCTCATGAGCCAAGGTTGTAGCGGCGGCGCCATCGTGTTGT
>JALHRD010000054.1 GCA_022841625.1 Xanthobacteraceae bacterium | reverse complement strand
GATCGCGCTCATGGATGGCGTGACGATGGGCGGCGGGGTCGGCATTTCGATGCCGGCGAAATTCCGCATCGCGACCGAGAACACCACCTACGCTATGCCCGAAACCGGCATTGGCCTGTTTCCCGATGTCGGCGGCGGCTGGTATCTGCCGCGCAAGCCTGGCGCGATTGGCATGTGGCTCGCACTCACCGGCGCGCGCCTGAAAGCGGCGGACTGCCTTATTGCCGGCGTCGCCACGCATTTCATGCCGACCGAAATCCTCGCCGCCGCCCGCGCCCAAATCGCCGGCGCCGCGCAAACCCACGACCCCGAACGCGCGCTCGCAAGCGGCCTCGACGCCTTGAGCGAAAGCGCCGGCAAGCCAAAGGAGCTCACACTCGAAAACATCGCGCGCATCAATCGCATCTTCGCTGCGGAGAGTGTTGAAGCGATCATCGCCGCGCTCGAAGCCGATGGTTCGGATTGGGCGAAGGCGCAATTGGCCGCGCTCGCGACCAAATCGCCGCAAACGCTGAAGGTCGCCTTCCGCCAAGTGCGCGAGGGTGCGAAGATGGCGAGCTTCGCGGATGAAATGCGCCAAGAATATCGCATCGGCGCGCGCGTTGTGCAGCGGCATGATTTTATCGAAGGCGTGCGCGCGTTGATCGTCGACAAGGACAATAAGCCGATCTGGAATCCGTCAACGCTTGCGGGCGTCACTGACGCGATGCTGAACGAGATTTTTGAGCCTCTGCCGGCGGGCGAGGAATGGACGCCGCTGTGAAGCAGTCCTAAGCAGTTTTCCTGAGCAAGATAGTGTTTGTTGGAGCACCCATGACCCGCGTCGCATTCATTGGCCTTGGCAACATGGGCTCGGGCATGGCCGCCAATCAGGCCAAAGCCGGGCGCGAGGTGGTCGCGTACGATTTGAACGCGGAAGCCGTGGCGCGTGCGACAGAGCAGGGTATGACGGGCGCGGCGTCGGCCGCCGAAGCGGTGAAGGACGCCGACATCGTCATCACAATGCTGCCGGCGGGCAAGCATGTCAGCAGCGTTTATCTTGAGTCGATTTTGCCCAATGCGCGCAAGGATGCGCTGCTGATCGATTGCTCCACGATCGACGTAGATTCCGCGCGCACCGTGGCGCGGGACGCTTCGATGCAGGGCTTTCGCGCCGCCGATGCGCCGGTCTCTGGCGGCACTGCGGCGGCAACGGGCGGCACGCTCACCTTCATGGTTGGATGCCGGGAGCAGGATTTCGCGGACTTTGAGGACGCACTGAAGCCGATGGCGAAGGCCATTATTCATGCCGGTTCGAACGGCGCCGGGCAGGCGGCGAAAATCTGCAACAACATGCTGCTTGGCATTTCAATGATCGGGACCTGCGAGGCGTTTGCTCTGGCGGAGCGCTTGGGGCTCGACGCGCAGAAGTTTTTCGACATCGCCTCGAAAGCCTCGGGCCAATGCTGGTCGCTGACCTCGTATTGTCCGTGGCCCGGCCCCGTGCCCGCCGCGCCGAGCAATCGCGATTACGAAGGCGGGTTTGCGGCGGCGATGATGTTGAAGGATTTGACGCTGGCGCAGGATGCGGCGGAAGCGATGGGCGCCTCGACGCCGCTCGGCGGCGGCGCGGAGGCGCTGTTCAAGGAGCTTGTCGGCCGCGGTCACGGCGGCAAGGATTTCTCCGCCATATTAGAGATGTTGCGCGGCAAGCTCTAGGTTCTCAGCGCGGACGGCCATCCAACAGCGCGATCAAGCCAAACACGCCCTTCACGGTGAACCAGATCGCGACGATCAAGCTCGCGAGCCAAGCAAGCGCGAGGATCGGAAACCCGATCAGCACGATCGTGAGCACAGTGCCCAGCACATACATCGCCCAAATGCCCACGGCCCACCAGAACGCCGTCCACCAGGTGCGGATCTGGTCCTCGATGTGGCTGCGCGCGACGCCCGTCGCGTCCGCGCGCCCGACATAAGCGACGATCAAGCCTACCAGCGCCAATATCCCCGCGCTGGGAATGCTCATCAGATAGAGCACATAAACCACGAACGCCGCCGCGCGCCCGCGCTCATTCGCGAAGAAAGTGCTTGGGTCTGTCATGACGTATTGTCCTTACGGCTTCTTCCGCGCCAGGGGATGTTTGGTTTCGACCAGCGTTTTCAAGCGGCCTTGCGCGACATGGGTGTAGATTTGCGTCGTGGCTATATCGCTATGGCCCAGCAATGTCTGCACCGTGCGCAAATCAGCGCCCCCTTCAACCAGATGCGTGGCGAACGCGTGCCGCAGCACATGCGGCGAAACCCGCGCCGGATCGAGCCCGGCTTTCGCCGCCGCGGTTTCGAGGATTTGCGCGACACGACGGCGCGTCAGCTTGCCGTCAGCCGCGCTCGCGGAGGGAAACAGCCAGCGCTGGGCTTTCTCTTTCTGAATCTCGTTCTTCGGCAACGCCGGCGCGCGCGCCTCCATATGTAGCGCGAGCGCCGCGCGCGCGGGGCCGCCCAGCACCACCATGCGCTCCTTGCCGCCCTTGCCCTCGATGATCATGTGATCTTGCCCGGGCTTGGGCGCGGCGCGCATCGGCAACGACACCAATTCGCTCACCCGCAAGCCCGCGCCATAGAGAAGCTCGATCAAGGCGCGATCGCGCGGGCTCTCGGCGGCGTCGATCAGGCGCTCGATGTCCGCGACCGACAGCGTCTTCGGCAAGCTGCGCGCGCGCTTGGGCGCATCGAGCCGCGAGGTCGGATCGTCGGTGCGGATGTTCTCCTGGAGCAAAAAGCGGAAGAATTGCCGCAAGGCTGAGATGCGCCGCCGCGCCGTCGCTGCCGCTAGCCCGCGCGTGGCGAGGCCCGCAATGTAAGCTTCCACCGCTTCGGCGCTCGCCTGCGCCAAGCCGCCCTTGAGCGCCGCGCGGGCATCGTCGAGATCGCGCTGATAGGCGTCGAGCGTATTGGCGCGCGCCCCGCGCTCGGCGGAGAGCATTTCCAGGAACGCCTCGATGAGCGCGGAATCAGACATCGCCGTGAGCCTAGCAGGTGATCCGCCCCGGCGCGCGCGCCGTAGACCCACCATGCGCAACCCCATCACCCTGGCCGCCATTGTCATGTTTTCAGCTCTGTTCGCTACCGCCTGCGCCACGCGCCCGCCCGTGCCGCGCAGCGCCGCCCCGGCGCAATTCGTCATCGAGCGCGATCTCCTGGGCCCCAGCACAGCGCGCGGCGAGTTCCGCGCCATCAACGGCACGCGCCGCCCCTTCACAGCGCACCTGAACGGCACATGGGACGGCGCGGTGTTTACCTTGGTCGAGGATTTCGAGTTCGACGACGGCGAGCGTGACCGCAAAACCTGGCGCCTCACCCGCACAGAGCCCGGCCAATACACGGCCACGCGCGAGGACGTCATCGGCATCGGCCGCGGCTTTCAGGACGGCAACGCCTTCCGCCTCGAATACGACATTCGCCTGCCGTCCCGAGATGGGAAGGGGCTCAAGGTGCGCTTCCGCGATGTGATGGTGCTGAATGCGGCGGGTGCTGTGCTCAATGACGCGACAGTCGGCTGGAATGGCCTCCGCATCGGCTCGGTGCAGCTGGTGATCACGCGCACGCCAGCGGTAGCGCGGGCCGAAGCGCCGCTCAGCAACGCCGTCCTTGAGCCCGCCACCTAAAATTCCTGCTTAGTGCGCGCGGTCGCCTTCGGGGAACGCGGCGACATAATCCATCAGGAAGCGCCCCTTCGGGTTGACGGCCGCCAGGAGGGTCGACGCGAATTGCTCCGCCACATCCTTGGAGGGGAACAGATCCGGCCCGGCATGGATGCCGGGGAACACCGGCCCCATGCGCCCCAAATGCAGCACGCGATAGATGCGATAATAATTGCGCCACGTCTTGGCGGGCGGCGTGGCCGTGCGCGGGGCGGGCTTGGTGTCGAGCATCTTTCATAGGTGTGGCCGGGCGGGGCGCTGGTCAAGCGGCTGCGCGGCCCGCTACGCCTGCTGCTTCGAGCCCTCGTGAGGCGGAGAGGGCCGGCGGCAGCGGTGAGCTTGCGCGCGCTGGTTTCTTCCTGGGCCTTCAGCGCCCAAAATGGTGTGTGTCACTCTTTCCTACGACAGCGACATCGAAGCCGGCCGCTGGAACACCGCGCGCGGCCGCACCTGCGTGAGCTTCCGCACGAGCGACGGCGTGGGCCCGTACCACACGGCGGCGTGCCTCGATGGCGCGCGCATGGTGGGGCAGACGTGGGCGGAGGGACGGGGGTTTTTGTTTAACTGGGATGCGGTGCGGGGGTAGTCCTGCAATGACGCGGCGCGTCGATTACTGCGACACGTCCTTATTCGTCGCGCTTCGGTCGATGACCGCGCCTTTCGTCTCGCATCCGGACTATCTCCTCAATGACTGATCGCGCGTCAGCGTCGAATGCCATCAAAAATCTGAGACCAAGAGTGGTTATCTCGCCGATGTCATATTCAACCTTATTCAAGAATTCATTCCGGAATGAGGAGCTGAAATTTCGAACGCGAATAAGCCCGAGAGAGCTGAGAACATCGGCGTCCAACTTGTCTCGCGGGTCGATCCGCCGTTCCTCGGGAAAGTAACGCCCATCCCCGCCTCCGGACCATCTCGCGCGTACAATGAAAAGGCCCCTCCCTGAAAGGAACCGGTCAAACGTGGCCATCTGCACGTCAACAGAGCCTTTTCCTTCGGATTCAACGCGCGCGAGAAGCTCGCCGCAAGTTTCGAGGCTAAACTCGTGCGTGAGGGCATCGAATGGATCGACGTCCAGCGCCTTCGCGGCGTCAATGCCCAGTCTTCCATCTGATCGGTTGCCGTTCACCAATCGCTTAAGCAGAACGGCCTGAGACGTGTCCATTTGTGACATGAGGGTGATGAACAAGGATGATATTGTTCGATTTTGGTTTGCCGCGCAGGCGAGAAGCTGCGCCCAGCGTTCATGCGCGTCTAGATCATCGGCCTCTTCAATAGAGGCCTTTTCATAGAACGGAACCAAGAACTTGAGGGGAGGCGCGACAAGCTTTACGCCAGCTTGATCGGCGATTTCCTTCGCCCGTCTGGTAATTTTCGCGGCAACTTCGACGCGCGCCAAGCGTACCACGTCTCCAAGAAGTCCAAATGTCTCGGTGGCTGGCGCGAACGCGTCAACAACGACGTCGATCAACTTGTTTGAACCGACAGCGTCTATGTCCACTTTTACTGTGGGCGCATCAGGCATCTGGTCCCCCAAAAGTATCAATCCCCAAGCGTGTCGGACTTCACGTAAATGTCGCCTCGGTCGCGAAACTTCGCGCTCATCTCCGCCATCCCGCGCTCGGCTTCTTCTTTCTTCGCCGCATAATCCCGCACATCCTGCGTGATCTTCATCGAGCAGAATTTCGGCCCGCACATGGAGCAGAAGTGCGCGGTTTTGTGCGCGTCCTTGGGCAGCGTTTCGTCATGATATTGGCGCGCGGTGTCGGGATCGAGCCCCAGATTGAACTGATCCTCCCAGCGGAACTCAAAGCGCGCGCGGCTCACGGCGTCGTCGCGCAGGCGCGCGGCGGGGTGGCCTTTGGCTAAGTCCGACGCATGCGCGGCAAGCTTGTAGGTGATGACGCCGGTTTTCACGTCGTCGCGGTCGGGCAGGCCCAGATGCTCTTTCGGCGTCACGTAACACAGCATCGCCGTGCCGAACCAGCCGATCATGGCAGCACCTATGGCCGAGGTGATATGGTCATAGCCCGGCGCGATGTCGG
This sequence comes from Xanthobacteraceae bacterium, assembly GCA_022841625.1. GTDB lineage: Bacteria > Pseudomonadota > Alphaproteobacteria > Rhizobiales > Xanthobacteraceae > VAZQ01. Next base: position 255 of record JALHRD010000054.1, on the reverse strand, counting down.
TGGTCAGCGGGCCTAATGTGTAGAACGGCGCCTCGCCGCAGACGGCCAGTTGCTTCTCCATGTTCTCCTTGATCTTGTGCATCGGCACATGGCCGGGGCCTTCGATCATCACTTGCACGCCATGTTTCCAGGCGACCTTGGTGAGTTCGCCCAAAGTTTCGAGTTCCGCGAATTGAGCGGAATCGTTGGCGTCCGCAATCGATCCTGGCCGCAAGCCGTCGCCGAGCGAGAAGCTCACATCGTAGGCGCGCATGA
>JALHRD010000053.1 GCA_022841625.1 Xanthobacteraceae bacterium | reverse complement strand
CGCGAATTTGGCCGACGCGTATTTGGTCGGCGCGGATTTGGCCGGCGCGGATTTGGCCGACGCGAATTTGGCCCGCGCGTATTTGGTCGGCGCGGATTTGGCCGACGCGAATTTGGCCGACGCGTATTTGGTCGGCGCGAATTTGGCCGACGCGAATTTGGCCGACGCGTATTTGGTCGGCGCGGATTTGGCCGACGCGAATTTGGCCGACGCGAATTTGGCCGACGGCGGCCAGGACAAGCGCGGTTATCGCTTCTGGGCGTGGCGTCACAAAGACGGCCATGTCGTCTACCGCGCCGGCTGTCACGAGTTTTCAACGCTTGAAGCCGCCCTCGCCCACTTTGGGCCGCAATACCGAAGCGACGGCGACCCGGCTGAGTGCATCGCCCGCCTACGCCTGCTGGAGCTCTGCGCCAAGGCGCGGGGGTGGACTACCATGAAGAAGGAGGCCGCCTGACATGCCCGACGCCGCCGCCCTAGCCACCAAGCTTACGACCCGCCCCACTCCCGACATCGCGCGCTCCGTGATGACGTTCATGCTTGAGCGCTGGGAGTGCGACCGGATGCGCTTACGGGAGCTGCGCGACCAGCTCGACGCGGAGATGGACCGCGTGCCGATGGGGCCGTTCAACGCGGACTACGCCCCTCTACAGCGCGCATGGCATCAGGTCGACTGCATGCTCGGCGGGATCGACAACGCGATCTGTGACGCGCCGAAGGTGTCGCCGTGAGCGCGCATACGCCGGGGCCTTGGACAACGCAGACAATCCATGTCGCAGCTGCCGTGACATGCGGCGAGCACGACATTTTACTCGTCGTCCAGGGCAACTCTCCGTTGGAGAGCGATTTAAACGTCGGGCCTCCATCGATTTGCCGGATCATGTTCGGCGGCACGCAGCAAGAGGGCGAAGGCGAGGCCAACGCCCACCTGATCGCCGCCGCGCCCGATCTGCTGGAGGCGCTTGCCGACATGCTCCGCCAATTCGACGACGCGTCGATTACCGACGACATTCGCACGCAACATGGAATATCGGCGACCGTGATCAAAACATTGCAAAGCGCCCGCGCCGCCCTGGCCAAAGCCCGAGGTGAGTCATGAAGCTTGCCCTGAAATGGCTAAGCGAAGACGGCTCGGCCTACCATGGCGGATCGGGCAAATGGGCGCTGCCGACGACGCGCAAGCCCGGCGCGTGGATGCCGACGATCGAGGGCACGATTGAGCCGTGCCACAACGGTTATCACCTCTGCCGCCTGCCGCCAAAGCTGGACATGCTGTCGTGGTGCGCTCCGGCGCTGTTCGTCGCCGAATATCGCGGCACGACAGCTGCCGATGACGACAAGATCGCGGTTCGCGAGGCGCGTCTACTGGTCCGCGTGACAACCTGGAATGAACGGTCCGCGCGACTGTTCGCGTGCGATTGCGCCCAGCGCGTTTTGCCGCTGTACGAAAAAGAGGCGCCCGACGACGACCGGCCGCGCAAGTCCATCGAAACCGCGCGATTGTTTGCAAAAGGCCGGGCGACGCAAAAAGAATTGGCCGCTGCCAGGGACGCTGCCAGGGCCGCTGCCTGGGCCGCTGCCGGGGACGCTGCCTGGGCCGCTGCCAGGGCCGCTGCCAGGGACGCTGCCAGGGCCGCTGCCTGGGCCGCTGCCTGGGCCGCTGCCAGGGACGCTGCCAGGGCCGCTGAAAAGAAATGGCAGCTTGAAAACCTTGCCGGGCGACTAGACCTTGATCGGTTTATTGGTCGCGCCAAAGCCCGAGGTGAGTCATGACCCCGCGCGCCCTTGAATGGCTCGTCTCGATCTGCGCCGCGATGGCGTTCTACCTCATTCTATTGGTGACGCCATAAGGAAGCCGACTATGGATGTGAAATACGCTGTTTATGTGGCCTACGCCCACCTAACCTCCGACACACGCGCGTACTATTTTTCCGACCATGCGGCGGCCATGGCCGCATACGACCTGGTGAAAACGGCGATGGGCGACTATCGCGAGTACGGCAATGACCATGCGAGAACTGTCGAAATAGTCAGCCTGGGCGGAACCGCGTCGGTCCGTATCTCGCTTGCGGTCGAAGTTTATTTCGCCGACCTCGACACAAGCGATGACGTTGGCCTTTCGCTTGACGCACGCAAAGCCAGGACTGCAAAGCGCGGCTTGGTCGCGGCTGACGCTGACGCGCCTTCGCCATGACCACCGTCCTGCAATTCAAATCCGCCGAGATCGGCCGCATGTCCAAGCTCGAAGCGCTGCGCGCTTGGTGGCTCGGCCGCGCGAAGGCTCGGCGCCACTTCGCTGACGAGGCGCGCGCCAAGGGACATGATTTAGAGGCCGACGCGCACGAGGAAGCGGCGCGCGAGTATGAGCGGCGGTTAACCGCAGCGGGGTTCCAATGAGCGTCGCGTTTCGCCACGCCATGATTTATCAGGCAATCCCGTCTTTCAAATGCAAGACGGGGTGCTTCGATTGCTGCGGGCCCGTCGTTTTCTCGGAATACGAACGATCCCGGCTAACACCTGAACAAGCCGCGCTCGTCACGCTTGACGCGGTTGTCGCACGGCTGCGCGCCGGGCAAACCACTTGCGTCTTTGCCTCCACGGCGGGCTGCTCGATCTACGACAAGCGCCCCTATCTCTGCCGACTATTCGGCACGTCCGCCGAACCGAAGCTTACGTGCCGTCACGGCTGCGGTTCGGGGGTCAAGTTTTCGCGCGAACAAACCGCAGCGCTGACGAACGAATACGAGGCTTTGTTGAGGGAGAGCGCAAATGTCGAGTGACCGTCTCTACCTCGCCTCGGAAGTCACCCGCCGCCTCAACTACATCCAGCGCGACGCAATCGAGTTGGAGCGTCTGTTGCAGGGGGAGGCGCTATCGGACGGATACCGCGACAGTCTCGCGCTGATAATCGAGGGGTTGCAACGCGTCGCGGCGGCGCGGCCGGCAGTGCGGGAGGCGGCAGAGTGAGCGAGCCGACTTGGTGCCAGGATTGCGCGCACGTCTACAAGCCGCTGAAAGGCTCGCCGCCGTGGCAATGGCTGTGCGTCAAGCATAAGCGAATCAGCGGCATGGGCTACGTCGCGCCGGATATGTGGGTTGAGGCGGAGCCATACTTGCGCTGCGTCAACGTCAACGGCGGGGCGTGTGTCTTGTTCGAGCGCGCCGATCCGCGACAACTCAAGCTGGAGACTGAGGCATGATCAACTTGAAGGCCCTTGCGGCCCCCTTCCCGCCCGAACGGATTTCTTGGCGTGTCGGCTCGACCACGCAGGACAAGAAGCGCGGCATGGCGCTCGCCTATATCGACGCAAGAGACGTGGCCGACCGGCTCAACGAAGTCTGCGGCGCGCTGTGGCAATGCCGCTACTCGCATGCCGAGGCCAAGACGATTTGCGAAATCGGCGTCAAGATCGGCGATGAATGGATTTGGCGCGCGGACGGCGCCGGCGATACCGACTTCGAAGCCGAGAAGGGTGCGATATCGGACGCCTTCAAGCGCGCCGCTGTCAAGTGGGGTGTCGGGCGTTATCTCTACGATTGCGAGGCGCCGTGGGTCGAGATCGTCTCGGCCGGCAAGTCCTACCGCATCGCGGATCATGAAATGCCGAAGCTGCGCGCCCTGCTGGGCTATGTGCCGGTCACGAGGCCAACGCCGCCCACGCCGCCAACCAAAGGCTTTCACCTGGTCGATCCCAAAACCGGCGAGGTGACGGTGATCGAACGCGGCGGCGCGTTCCTGGATGCGCTCGAAGACGCGATGGCGAAGGGCGATCCGGTGCAAGTCTGGGCTGTTAACGGCTCGACGGCGAAGCTGATCGCCGACAAGTTCCCGCACGCTGCAAAGCGCGTGGCAGCCATTCAGCAGATCGCGATGATCCCGGTCTAGCCATGCGCAATCGCTATCCAGGCACTTGCTACCGATGCGGCAAGCCCGTGGCAGCCGGCGCCGGTCACTTCGAGAGACACCGTGGCGGCTGGCGAACCCAGCACGCGCGATGCGCGATTGTCTATCGCGGCACTCAGCGCCGCATGTGCGACGAGTGCGGCGAGAATCCCGCCGATCCGCCGTCAAAACTTTGCCCCGGTTGCGAAGCCTACCAGGCGCATCAGCGATGACTTCAAACCGCCCCCTCGCCGACCGTCTCGGCGACGCGCTGATCGAAGCGGCCGAGGCGAAGGCCGAAGCATTCAAGCTGGAGCGCCTGTTCAAGGCCACTCTACGCGCCTGCACGCTGGCGTCCACGGCGAAGTCATGGAACGAACGCGAAGCCATGGGGAGCCAAATGGAACAGGCGAAAGTCGCGGAGCAACAATGGATCGAGGCGGAAATGAAAGCGACGGTGACGAAGGCGAAGGCCGGCGCGCTTGAATATCAATTCGAGGCTTGGCGAACCGAGCGCGCGACTGAGCGTGCCCAAATGCAATTACGCTGAGAAAGGATGCGAGCGATGAAAAAGCGCAAGGAATACGTCGAAATTTACAGCGATGCGCGCGACACGTTCGCCAACGTCGCGCTCAATGGGATGCTGACCGGCTCCGGCTATGTCTCGCCCAAGGAAATGCCGAAGTGGGCCGCAATTGCCTACGACTGGGCCGATGCGATGGTGGCGGAGCGGGCCAAGCGGAGAAAGCGCGCATGACCTCAGACACGGCGAAGCGCCTGGCCGATATCGAGGCGTTCTGCGCGCGCGACATTCCGTCGTATATCGTCGCACCTGGCGTGCTGGCAACAGTGCGGTGGCTCGTCGCCCAGCTCAGGGCCGCACAGGAGCGGTGCGCCACTGTCGAAAAGCAATTCGCAGCGGCGTCGGCGGAATGGGCGAAGCCGGATATCGAATTGATGGAGCGCGCACAGGCTGCCGAGCGCGAGCGCGACGATGCGCTTGCCACTCGACAAGCGGCGCTCAACGGTATCGTCGAGAGGGACGAGCGGATTGCCGCGCTGACGCGGGAGCGCGACGAGGCCAGGGCGGTGCTGATCGACGCTCGGGTCGAGGCTGCATCGTGGCGCGAGCGCGCCGAATACAAACCAATGCGAGGCCAGCCATGACTCCCGAACTCAAGCGCCTGATCGAGGCAGCGCAACCAATTTTCGATCAGATCAAAACAACGGTTCAAGGTTGGCACGCCCATCCTGGACATGAGCGCCATCCTCTTGAGTTGCGCACGACGCTCGAAAGCAATTGCGGCACTTTCTACGCCATTGCCGACGCCCTCGCCGCGCTCGACGCCGCCCCCGATGCAGGGGCGCAGGCATCCCCTCCCGTAATCATCAGCTCCGTTTCTGCCATGAACCGCCTAGGACCAGGGGAGCAATCTGCCGCGCCCGCCCCTGCCCCGCTCACGCCCGAGCGCTTCGCAGCGCCGCGCCGGCTGACGCCGGAGGAGTACGTAAGGGCGGGGATCGATGCGGCGATGCGCCAATGCTCGATTGTCGCGCGCGGCTACGAGGCGGAAAAGAACAAGTCCGGCTATTACGCCGCGAATATGTGCTGGGTGAGTATAGATAAACTAAATGCCGCCGCCATCGCCCGCGCGGCTGAGGAGGCGAAGCGCCATGATCCGTAAAATTTCTGAGCAATGCGGCTATTGCCATCGGTGGGGATGTCGCAACCCGCTGCACTGGTTTCCAAACGAACAAATTCTATTAGTTGCGATCCTGCTGGGCATCGCTGCCTTCGTATGGGAGGTGCTTCATGTCGTATGGGGGGTGCGCCATGGATGACCTCGACCGCCGCGCGCGGGAGCATTGCTTCGCCGGTGTCGGCCGTGGCCGCGATCTCAAATGTGAGGCCGACTACAAAGACGGCGCCCTCGCCGAGCGCGCGCGGGGGCTGACGGTGGATGAGCGCCAAGCCATTGCCTACGAACTTGCGAAGCAGCGCGGCGATACGTTCGGCTGCGTCCCGCGCGACAAACGGCATTGGATAGAGGGACACGGCATATTCCAAGGTCGGCCTCGCGACATCAACGAGCCATATCAATCGGACTATTTAGAGATGGCTGATGTTGCTTACACCGCCCTGATGGCTCGCCGGGCGAAGGAGGGGGGATGATCGGAGAGCGCGCGATGCGGCGCAAGACCGCGAAGGAAATTGGCTGTACCGAGTGGGACGAGAGTCAGGAG
>JALHRD010000052.1 GCA_022841625.1 Xanthobacteraceae bacterium | reverse complement strand
GCGGCGGGGCATACGCTGGTGGTGCCCAAGGCGGCGTCGCGCAATCTGCTCGATGCGGACCCGGCCGTGCTGTCAAAACTCATGCCGGTGGTGCAGACCATCGCGCGCGCCGCCAAGACAGCGTTTGCGGCGGATGGCATTACGATCATTCAATTCAACGAAGCGCCCGCGGGACAGACGGTGTTTCACCTGCACGTCCACGTCATACCTCGGCATGAGGATGTGCCTTTGAGAACGCATGCGCGGGGCATGGAAGATGGTGCGGTTTTGGCAGCGAACGCCGCCAAATTGAAAGCGGCGCTCGCGGGGTGATCCGCGAACGCCGCGTCGTTGCAGGATCAGCGCCAGGGCTCAGGGCGTTTCGTACATCTTGCGATAGACGGAGGCCTGTTCTTCCGGCATGCGCGGCAAGAGCACGCGCATGGTCTCGTTGCCGACGAGCTTGCCGTTGCGCTTAAATGTCCAGTCCGAAATCATGTCTTCGGTGAACTCGTAGCGCTGGCCGACTTTCACGGTCTTGACGCTCTGCGGCTGATTGGAAATGACGCCGGAGAACTTGCCGCCTTCGCGCTTGATGCGCGTCAACCAGAAGTGTTCTGTGGTGCCGTTGCCGGCGACGGCGACTTTGAGGGCATGATCGGCTTCGCCGGCGGCGGGGCCATCGTAGCTCTTCCAGAAGGATGACAGTGCGCCGCGCGCCTTCTGGATGGCGGCGTTCATGTCCTTGTCTTCGGACAGGACCGATATCACGCCGTCTTTTTGCTTGGCGGGGATGGCAGGGGCCGGCTGGTCCGCTGCGGGCGGGGCGACGGCTGCGACCTTGGTTTGATCCTTGAAGAGCGAGCCGTTGGTGGACGTGGGCTTTTCATTCGCCGTCGCAGCAGGCGCCGTTGCTGGCTTAGGGTTGGGCGATGCGACTGAGACCTTCGCGCTGTCGTTGAACAGCGAGCCGTTGCTTGCGGCCGGCTTCGTTTCAACGGCGACGGCGGGTGGCGTTGCCGGCTTGGGTTCAGCGGCTGGGGCGGGAGCGGGCGTTGACACCTTGGCACTGTCTTTGAAGAGCGAGCCATTGCCGGCTTCAGGCGCTGCGCCAGGCTGTTTCACGACGGGAGCCGCTGCGGGTGCCTTGGGCGTTTCAAGTGCGGCCATCTGAGTGGCCGGGGTTTGAACGGCTTTCGGCGTGGCGGCTTTCTGGTCTGGCTCGGCGGCTTTCGCCTGAGCCGGGGCCTTGGCAGGCGCCATCGCTGGCTTGGCTTCGCCGCTGACGACGACCGGCTGACTGGCCGGTGGCGTAGCGGCGGGTGATGCCGTCACGGGCGCGGGCTTGGCGTTAGCAGTGACACTGGGTACGGGCTTGGGTTCGACGGTTGCAGCGGGTCCAGGCTTGGCTTCGGCCACGGCGGCGGCGGCGGGTTTTGCTTGCGCCGTCACGGTCGCCATCGGCTTGGTTTCGACCGGCGTTCCCGCCGGCTTGGTTTCGACCGGCGTTACCGCCGTCTGGGCTGGTGTGGACGGCGTTACCGCCGTCTGGGTAGGCGCGGACGGCGTCGCAGCCTTCTGCTGGCCGGCGCGATCCTGATTGATCTTGTCCATCCAATCGCCGGAGCCAGCGGACTTCGGAGCAGGCGCTTCAGCGCTTGCCGGAACCTTGGCGACGGTCGTCATCCATTCGCCGACAGTTGCGGCCACTGCGGTGCCACTGTCTGGAGTGCTTGCAATCGAGGTGTAACCGTCAGCGCCGCAGCCAGCGACGCAGCTGATGACATTGCCGCCGTTGATGGTAGCGGGTGCGGCCGATGGCGACTGATTGGCTGCGGGCTTGGGCAGCATGGAAACGATTTCCGCACCGCGGCCCGATACGCAACCAGCCGTGCACACCACGACATAGCTGTCGGGATGAGCCTGCATCAGTGGATGCAGTTCGACTTTGCTCTTGTCCATTTCGGACTGGAGCAAGTCCTTGGCGCGCCGGTCGTAGTAGTCGGTGCTGCGCACATCGAGATAGGGGTTTGGCTTGTCGCTGTCCTTTTTGGGGTCCCCGAACAGTGCGCGCTTGGCTGCTTCGCGCGCTCCATTTTTGGCGGCTGCATCGCTTTGGACAGGCTTTGTCGTTTTGGATGGCCGCGGTTTTTCGGTGTTCGCTGTCGGCCTCTCGGGGGGCGGTCCATCGCCATCACTGCCAGACGGCATGTCATCGCTGTTTTCGGGCGGCGGGACATCCATCTCGCCGGTATCGGCGGATCTGTCGGAGGATTGTTCGTCGATGGCAAAGCTTGCGACGGGCAAGGCGATGGTGACGGCCGCGGCACAGAGGAGAGCGCCGAAGAGCCGCGCGGGCATGAGTTTGGACATGGTGATCGCCTGACCGATGGGACGGAAAAATCCGTGAATGGACCGTTACAATCGCAAACGCGGGTAAACGAATTCCTTATGCCGCACCCAACCTGGGGCGACGGTTGTTAGCGTTCGTGACGAAAGATGGCAGCTTCGCCGGGTGTGGCGTTGAGGAGGACGACGTTGCGGTAGTCGGTTCCGGTGGCAGCGCGAGGGGCGATCGGCGCTGCCTTCGCTGCCGTGGTGAGTTCGGGCTTCTGCGGCGCCGATTTTGCGGTGGGGGCTGGACGAAGCGGCGCATCAACAGCCACCGACGGCGCGGCTGTGCGCGGGCCCGGTGGCGCGATGGCGCCGGTTTCCAGACCTTTGTTTTCGAGGCGCGGGGCGGTGCCGATTGTCAGGCCATAGTAGGCCGCGATGCAGGCATCGGTTCGCTTCAGGTCTTCCAATTTGCCGGGCGCAACCTTCACGATGCGGCCGTCTGCGCACAGGTAGGCTTCATCGGCGCGGACGGCCTCGACGCCCGTTGCTGTCAGAAACCCAAGTGCGAACAATCCCAGTCGCGTCGTGCGCGTGATGCCGGTCATGGCTGTCCCTCCGATGGACGATCGGAGCGCATGATTATGGGACAGCCGTTAAGACAGCGTTAAGGAACGGCTCAAGGTTGCGCTGGATAGCGCCAGTAGTCTCCTGCCGGGGTGCCGACTTTTTCGAGGAGGGGCACACGCTTCTCGGGTGGGCGCTCGCCGGTTTGAATGAGAAGCTGCAGATCGTTGATCAGCGCGTTGTTTTCCGCATAGCCCGAGTGGTTGAGTCCGAAGCTATCGGTTGAAACTGCCGTCACGTCGATGGTGTCGATGCCTGGAAGCACGAGGGGACCTTCGGTTGGCACGTCGCCCGCGCGGGGAACGCCGCCGTGGAACCGGCGCGAGGCGTTCAATGCGAAATCGTTGGAGGCAGCATAGAGCGTGATGCCGTTTGCGAGGCCGCTGATTTCCTTGGCGATGTTTTCGAAATTGTCGCGATCGACGTCGGGGGCGGCGAGGATGATCTGGCTGATGACGACGCCAGGTGGGGATGAGGACTTGATATCGCGCAGAACTTGGAGGGCTGGCTGATTGCCCATGCTGTGGGCGATGACGGAGATCTTCTTAGCGCCGCTCTCCTTGATTACGAGATCGAAGAATTCGCGCATGTAGGGCACCGACTGGCCTGAGCTTTCGCGGTCGTAGGTGTAGCTCGACAGGCCGCCGCCCGAGGGCCAGCTGTAGTGGAAAGGCGCGCCGTCGAACTTTAGGTCATAGGCGATCTGGGCGGTGCGGTAGATGCCGTTGTCGAACGTCGTATTGTAACCGTGCACGAAGACGATGGCGTGGTCCTTGAAGCGTTCGGACTTGGCAAGGCGCGCCCGCACAAGCGCCAGCAGTTCCTCCCGGGTCTGGGTCTTCAGTTCCTTCATCGTGAAGTGTTTGTCGGGGTCTTCGTCTTCCTCATAAAGCGTGATGTCGAAGTAGGGGATCTTAATCGCCCAGGGGCGTTCGATCTGCGGTTGGACATGCGTTTTCGGCACGGTGACGAGCGCTTGTCCGAGGACGAGTTTGCGCCCGCGATTGGGGCCGTAGTCGAGACGCTTCTCAGTAGCGGCCTCGGCGCGGTCGGTGCCGAAATAGATCGGCACGATGTCGAAGCTATCTTTCTTTTCTTCGGTAGCGGTTCCGCCGCCCGGTGGCGGCATGGCCGGTGCAGGCGCGGGGGGCGGGGGTGGCGGCGAGCCGGCTGCCGTGTCGGCTCCACCCAGGCCGCGCGATGGCGGGGGGGCTTCTGCTGGCGGGCCGGAGCCGCCTGCTGGTTCTGAAGGTTCGGCTTCGGCAGCGGCCTCTTCTTCCGCAGGCGCGCCGACGATGGGCTGTTCGGGAGCTTCAACAACGACAGGCGGCGGTGCGGCCTCAACCGGCGGAGCAGGTTTAGCCTCGGCGGCCTTTTTCGGCGGTGCGGGCGGATCGGGTTTGACGACTTCCGGCGCAGGCGCTGTTGCCACGGGCGGCGGGCTGCTGCTGGGGGCGCTCATTTCGGTCTGGAGCACGGCCAGAGCAACGGGCAGAACGGCAAGGGCCACAAGACAAAGGCGGGCCAAAGCGCGGGCCAGTTTCGGCATCGGACGCGTGGCGCTCCAGGCAAACGCGAACAGCACCAGGATGGCCACCGCCACTAGTGCATAGCGCGCGATCTCAGGTAGCTCCGACATGCAAACTTCCCCCTTGTGCGGCGCAGCAGTCTAGCGTCCGGCCGCGCGCGGGCAATCCCACGCGGGTCACTATCATCGGGAAATGACGCCAACACGAGGGCGTGGCCCGATCTCTTGAAAAACGGCGAGGGGAGGCACTTTGCTCCCCTCGCGGAGCGGGGCCCCCTTGCGGCGCGGACAATTCCTGCACATGGTCCCGCGTTCTCCGGTTCTCAGCCGGGTTGCACGTCCCTCCCCATAGCTGTTGGACCGTCTTTTCGATGCGCGAGATCCTCACCCCGGCCGACTACGCGACGCGCATTTTGGCTGGCGACCGGACGGCGCTGGCGCGGGCCATCACGCTGGTGGAGAGCGCGAAGCCTGCTCACAACGCTGATGCGCAGGAACTGCTGCAATTGCTGCTGCCCTATTCCGGCGGTGCGATCCGTCTCGGCATCACCGGCGTGCCGGGGGTCGGCAAGTCGACGACCATCGATCAGCTGGGCACGAACCTCGTCGAGGCCGGGCATAAGGTGGCCGTGCTCGCCGTCGATCCGACGTCGAAGCGGACCGGGGGATCGATCCTCGGGGACAAGACGCGCATGGCCCAACTCGCTCCCTTGCCGAATGCGTTCATCCGGCCGTCGCCGACGTCGGGCACGCTGGGCGGTGTGACGCGCAAGACGCGCGAGACGATGGTGCTTTTGGAAGCGGCCGGTTTCGACATCGTGATCGTGGAGACAGTTGGCGTTGGGCAGTCGGAAGTGGCGGTTGCCGATATGGTCGACTTCTTCCTGGTGCTTCTGCTCGCAGGTGGGGGCGATGATCTGCAGGGCATCAAGAAGGGCATCATCGAACTGGCCGACATGATCGCCATCAACAAGGCCGACGGGGACAACATCACGCGCGCCAAGCGGGCGGCGAATGAGTATCAGAATGCGATTGCGATCTTTACGCCGAAGTCGGCCGCGTGGCTGCCGCCGGTGGTCACCATTTCAGGGCGCACGAACCTCGGCCTCGACGATCTATGGGCCAAGATCGCCGAACACCGCCAGCTCATGCATGACAACGGGCAGTTCGACGAGCGGCGCAAGCGCCAAGCCGTCGAATGGATGCGCGACATGCTCTCCGACCGCCTGCTCCAGGCGGTGAAAGCTAATCCCACGGTCGCCGCGCGCCTCCCCGCTATCGAGACCAGCGTGCGCGAGGGGCGGCTCTTCCCAACGCGGGCGGTTGACGAGATTTTGGGGCTGATGGGGCTTGGCGCTTAGTTGCGCTCGGAAAGCTCGTTCACAGGGGATAGTCCGATGCGCGCGCTCAGACACGCTCCGATTTTGGCCCGAATTGCGCTGTTCACGATCCTAGCTTTGCTCGCCGTCGGCGGCCTGACGTGGTGGCTGGCACGACCACCCGCGCCTGACGATTTCTACCGGATGTCCATTCCGGCGGACGCCGCTCCGGGAACGCTGTTGCGCCACGAACCCTATGATGTAGATGTTCCGGCGCATGCGCAGGGGTGGCGCATTTTGTACGTCACTCAACGGCACGGCGGCCGGAATGCGCTGGCTAGCGCCGTTGTGGTTGCCGATCGTACGACACGCCAATCACCGCGGCCCGTTGTGGCGTGGGCCCATGGGACGGTCGGACTTGAGCCTGGCTGCGCGCCGTCTATGTCAAAGCCATTCGCGAACGTTCCAGCTTTTGATGCGCTCCTCGCGCGCTCTTGGGTCTATGTTGCGACCGACTACCCAGGCTTAGGGACAGATGGCGGCCATCCCTATCTCATCGGTCAAGACGCGGCGATGGCGGTTTTCGATGCGGTGCGCGCGGCACGGCAACTGCAAACGATAAGGCTGCAAAGCTCCATTGTCATCTGGGGGCATTCGCAAGGGGGAAATACCTCGCTGTGGGCTGGTATCCTGGCGCGGGAGAGAGCGCCGGACATCGATGTTCGCGGTATTGCCGCCCTTGCGCCCGCGTCGGATTTGACCGCTCTGATCGGGTCTGCGAAAACCACCATGTTCGGCAAGATCGTGAGCGCCTATCTCATTCACGCATATGCCGCGGCGTATACCGATGTCGCGGTCAGCGACTACGTTCATCCCGCAGTGCAGCCCATCGTCAGCAATCTTGCGGCTCGCTGCGTGGGCGGCTGGCCGACCCTCGTGTCGGCGGCGGTTACCACGCTTCTGCCTGCAAATGGTATCTTTGCGCGCGATCCGACGGCCGGGCCGCTGGGCGACCGCCTGAGGCAGAATTCTCCATTGGGCGCGGTCGGCGTACCGGTCTTTGTGGCGCAGGGCGGGCGGGACGATTTGGTTTCGCCACAGGTCCAGCAAACGTTCGTTGAGGCGTTCCAGAGATTTGGCAATCGTGTCGCGTATCAGGTTTATGCCGATCGTGACCATGTGTCCCTTGTCGCATCGGGATCTCCGCTAGAACACGACATATTGGCCTGGACAGCCGAACGGTTTGATGCCCGGTGATCGCTGATTGGGCGGCCAGCCAAGCTGCAGACATGGCATTTCGAAGACGCTTGGTTCTTCATTTCAGCGAAGGTCGACGCGGCTTTGGCGCGCAACTGGTCCGCAGCGCGCGTCACATTCGAGTGCCATTGACACGGGTTTAGTAGCCCCGGCGGCCGTTGGGATTGACGGTCTGGCAGTTTTCATAGACGCGGATGTCGCGGCCGACGAGGCGGCAGACGTGGCGCTTGGTGTTGGGGTTGTCACGGATTTCGGCAAACGAGACCCGTGAGCCGTATTGGCGGGCGACTTGGGCCAGCAGTTTGTCCTGGCAGTAGGGCGTGATGATGTAGCTGCCCGACACAAGTTGGGCGCCGTTGTTGCACTGGATAGCGGCTTCAGCCGTGACGGCGGAGCC
>JALHRD010000051.1 GCA_022841625.1 Xanthobacteraceae bacterium | reverse complement strand
CTCCATCAGGCGACGGCCTTGCGCCGATCCCGTACAGAAGCAAGTCCCCGGCGAGTGGATGACGCAAAAAGGGATTGACTAACCGAGGCCCGTTACAGAAGCCCGGATGAGCGAAGCGACATCCGGGATTGAGTACACGACACACGGGACGCCCCGCATGTCGCTTCGCTCATGCGGGCTACGGCCGGCCCACCGGCAACGGCTGCTCGTCGAGCATCGCCTGGATCGCGGCCCGCGTGGTTTGCGGATCGAGGCCGTGCCGGGCAATCAGATCGTGGCAATCCGCCGCGATCGCCTCGACATCGTTCATGATCTTGAGGCGCTTATAGGCATCATCCCGACGCAGCCCCATGCTGGCGCCGACGATCTCCAGCAAATTCATGACGCGAAACGGCCGCGCCGCCTCATGCGCGCATAGCTCGCGATGGTCGGCATGATAGACCGCGACCAGCGCGTCGACGCCGGCGCGCTCCGCCGCGTCGAGTTCGTTCTTCTGTAACTCGTTCCGCAGCGCCGGCAGCGCACGGAAATAATTCGCCATCGCGCCAATGGCGGGCTGCTGGAGATCGATTAATTCAACGCCCGGCACCGCGCGCAGAATATCCTCCGCCGCCGGCACGACGCCATGAACGCCCGGGTGCTTATGTAACGCAATACGCATCGGCACGCGCTCGCGCAGCAGCGGCCGCAACCGGTCGAGATTGGCGCGCAGATGAATCATGAACGGCGTCATTTCGAATGGCTTCGCGCCGCGCGCCTTTTCAACCGTCGGCAACACCGTCTCGGTGAACTGGATATGGCAACTCGGACACCAGGACACCACGGATTGGCTCTGCGCCAGTTTGTCCATGGTGTTTTCGGAAAAGCGGCCGGAGGTCGCGATATCGCCGGTGCGAATCTGCACGACACCGCAGCAGTGGCTCGGCCCGCCCATGACCTGATAGGAGCAGCCAATTGCGTCCATGATGTCGAGCGCCAAGAGCGCGATGTGCGGAGTCTTGAGCACATTGCAGCCGGTATAGAATACAAAGTCCGGCCGCTCATCTCCGCTAGGAGCATCGGATTTCTGACCAAGCCGCGCCAACAGCTCGTCGTCGAGCTGTAAACGGGAAATATGGGTCACCTCGCGCGCCACCTTGCGAAAGCCCTCGACGCCGACGCGCCGCTGCTCGCGCGGATCGTTGTCCGCACGCGCCATGGCGGTGCGCGTCATTGCCAGGAGGAACCGCGGATTGACGCCATAGTCGCAAACCTTGATACATTCGCCAGACAGCAGGCACGCGCTCGCCCATTTGCGGGACGCTTCGTTGCCCTCGCCCAAGCGCAGAATATCGATCACACCGGCAAGCACTGCCTGCGGCTTGGCATCGGCCACGCCCGCCGCTTCGGTGATCGGGCAGGCCTCAAAGCATTTGCCGCATTGGGTGCAGGCATCGGCCATGGCGGATACCCGCGCCGACAGCGCCGCTTCAAATGTGAGATCCGATTTCTCGGGCATTGGCATGGCCTAATCGTCAACTGCGTGAACTTATCGCGATTCAAGCCATGTTGTCGCGGCCTATTCCGTCACGATCCGGCCGCTCGCGCGCGCACGAAGGCCTTGATGACCGCGACGGCTTCAAGCGACGCCGGCGCGCCTGGCTGCTTGGTAATGAAGGTGTGCGGCTGGCCTTCAAATTTGCGCAGCTCGATCGAACCTCCGGCCTTGCGATAAGCCGCCGCGAAATTGTCGGCCATGTCGGTCGGCAGGATCACATCGCCGGTGCCCTGGATCAGGAGCGCCGGCGGCAGTTCGACGCGCTCGCCGCGATCCAGGATCATTTGCGGATTGCCTTCGGCCTGCGCGACTTCGTCAGGCCAATAGGCATGGTGCGCCGCGACATGGTCATCCATGCCCTTCGCCTTCGCCATGTTGTAGCGCGCCAGCGGATCGAGCACCGGCCAGCAGGCAACCACAAATGCGAGCGATGCCTCGATCCCCTCCGGGCCGGGGATGGCCGCATAGCGCGGATCGCGGGGGCGCATGGCGCCAAGCATGATCTGATGGCCACCGCTTGAAGTGCCGATGCCGCCAATACGATCGGATGCGATGCTGATCGACAATGCTTGCTGCTTCAGCCAGCGGATTGCGTAATTGATGTCGGCCAAGCAATCCGGGTAGCGCGCGACCGGCGGCATGCGGATGTCGAGCGCCATTACCAGCGCGCCGTCGCGCGCCAGCGCTTGATCGATGACGGCATTGGTAAGCCGGGTCTCGCGCGTCCAGCGACCGCCATGCAGGGAGACGAGCGCGGCGCGCGGCCGTTCGCTTTTCGGCCGATAAAGCCGCGCCAGCAGCGGACCGGTCGAATGGCGGAGATATTCAACATCCTCGACATGAATATCCGCCAATACGTCAGTGCTCATCCGCCGCTCCCCGCCGCTCACTTGGCGCTGATCCCCGCCTCACGGATGATCGCGCTCCAGCGCGCAACATCGTTGCGGATCAAAACGCCAAGTTCCTCAGGCGTCCCGGTTTCCACCACCACGCCCTGCTTGTCGAGCGCAGCGCGCGTTTCCGGAGCGTTGACCGCTGCGATTACTTCGCGATTGATCCGCTCAACAATCGCTGCCGGCGCCCGCGCGGGCAGCACAAATGCGGTCCAGAGGCCGGCCTCGTAACCGGCAAGCCCGGATTCCGCCACCGTCGGCACGTCGGGCAATTGCGCATTGCGCTTCGTGCCGGTAGTCGCGAGCGCACGCATTTTTCCCTCGCGAACATGGGCGAGTGAGGGCGCGATGGTTCCCATCAACAGTTCGATACGCCCCTCCATGAGATCGACCACCGACTGCGCGGTGCCGCGATAAGGCACATGCACCATCCGCACATTGCCCATCTTTTCAAGGAGCGCCCCGGTCAGATGCGCGATGCTGCCGGGACCGGCGGAGGCATAGTTGAGCGTGCCAGGCTTCGCTTTGGCGAGCGCCAGAAGCTCTTGAATGTTGTTGGCCGGCAATTTCGGCGTTGCCAAGATGACCAGCGGCGAGCTGCCGATCAGGGCGACCGGCGTAAAATCCTTGACCGGGTCATAGGCCGGCTTCGCCTGCATGGCAGTGGCCGAGGCATGCGTCGTCGTATTGGCGAGCCCCAGCGTGTAGCCGTCAGGATCGGCGCGCGCGACCGCCTCGCTGCCAAGCGTGGCGCTGGCCCCGACCCGATTGTCCACGACAATCTGCTGGCCGAGCCGTTCGGACAAGCGCTGGCTCACAATGCGGGCGATGACATCCGAGCTGCTGCCGGGCTGGAACGGCACGATCAGACGGATCGGCCGCTCCAAAGGCCACCGGCTGTCACCCGCCGGCTGCGCCAGGGCGGCGCCCGCGGCGAACACGCCAATAACAAGCGCAAGCGCAATCCGCATCATGACCACGGTCTCCCCAGGGTCTCTAGTGGAGTGGATTTGACATTCGCTACCCACCTGGCAGCAAGCACGCGATGCGAATGTCAAATCCAAAACTCCACTAGCAGCATATACTTGCTAGTGGTCCTTTGATTCTAACATTCGCAAAATCGCCCGCGGAAACGGGATGCGAATGTTAGAATCGGACCACTAGCGAACAATCAAACCATGTTGCGCACCCGAAAGCAGCGCGCGCGACAGTCCATCACCCGATCTGGTCGGCCTCCCGAATGCTGTCGATCAAGGATGACCGCAACAGGAACGCCCGCGCCAGCTTTGGATCTTCGGAGGTCCGGCGCAACTCGTCGTGATTCTTCTGGCGGACGGTGGGATCTTTTTCGGCCAGCAAACGCTTGTTACGGATGGTATCGGCCTGGCTGTGCTTGATGGCGACATAGCGCCGCTGGCGCTCATAACGATCGAGCACATCGTCGTTCGCCTCGCCGCGGAAGATCGCAATCAGCTTGTCGGCGAGATTGAATGCGTCGTGAACACCGCTGTTCATGCCCATGGCGCCGATTGGCGAATTCACATGGGCGGAATCGCCGGCAAGGATCGCGCGGCCGGAACGGAATTTGGCCGCCACCCGCTGATGCACGGTGTAAACATTGGAGCCGACAATCTCAAATTCCTTGCCGGTCGGCAGAAACGATTGCAGTTTTCGCTGTAACACTTCCGGCCGGCGCAGTTCTTCATCGCTTTCGTGTTCCTTGGTCGGGAAGTGGACCCGCCAGCGGTCGGGCGGTCCAAGCCAATGAAACAGGTTCGACCATTCATTGGGATCGGAGATGTAGTTGCGCTCAGTATAGCCGTGTTTGCGAAAATCGTAGGCGACTTCGATATTCAGCGTGCGGTCTGAATAAGTGAAGCCCTCGAACTCGATATCCAAATCCTTGCGGATGATGCTGCGCGCGCCTTCGCCGCTGACAATGAAGCGCCCGCGCAGAGTTTCGGTCTCGCCGCCCGGATTGAGCACGGTCGCGGTCACACCATCGGCATCCTGCGCAAATCCCGTGAAATTGGTCGACAGCCGCAGATCGATATCGGGATGCACCTTGGCGAGCTTCAACGCTTCTTCGACGATCTTGATCCGCTCGCATTGCAGGACATAGGGAAACGGCGTGTCGTCCTTGAGGTGCTTGTGGTCGAATTCGGCGATCAACTTGCTTTCGTGGCGGTCCCAGTAATGCAAAAGCGGCGCGATAATGCCGCGCGGCTCGAGCAATTTGTAAAGGCCGATGCGCTCAAACAGTTCCAGGGTCGCCGGATGATTGGTGCCGGCGCGCGGAATCTGTTCGAGAAAATTATCGTCGTTGAGCGCCTCGATCAGCGATACGCGGACGCCTTGCTGTGCCAGCGCCAGCGCGAGGCAGAGCCCGACCGGCCCTGCCCCAATGACGATCACGCGATCCGACGATTTATCCAGCACGGTGGACCTGGAAGTTTAGGGCTTGGCCACCACGTCTTTGACCGCGCCGACCCAACCCTTGTGGGTCAGGTCAAACACAATGCCGAGCGGGTCTTTGTATTTGCACTCGTAGAACGAGTCCGGCGAGGTCGGTCGGCCTTCGAGATAGGTGCCGCCCGCTTTCTGGACCTTTGCCTCCGCCTGGTCGAGATCGTCGACCCACATGCCGAAATGGTAGATGCCGGTCTTTTCGTTGCCTTCCTGCTTGAGCAGCGCGACATTGATAATGCCGTCCGACATATAGACACCGCGACGGGCCTTGCCCGCTAGCTTCATGTCGAAGGCATCCTCGAAGAACTTTGCCGCTTTTTCGGGATCAGGAACGATCAGCGCGATATGCCGGAGCTTAGCCATGGCTGGACTGCCTTTCGATTGAGGGCGCTGACGGCAACTTAGCAAAGCCTGCCGCCCGAATGCAATTTACCAGATTAAAACCGCCGCGTGGCCGGTTGAGAGCCGCCCAGCGTTCGGTCAAGATAGGTAGAGCGCGGCGGCACTTCGGTAATGGCAGGGGCTCCGATGACCAGACGACCAACAAACGGGGGTCCGCCGTTCGACCGCTGGCCCGGCCTGGGTGCGACCCTTCTCGCTGTCACAACCTTTGTCGTGCTGGCAGCCCCGGTCAAAAGCGAGACGGCCGAGGACTTTTTCAAGGGCAAACAGATCAATCTAATCGTTGGCTACAACCCCGGCGGCCCCTACGACGTTTATGCGCGCATCACCGCATCGCTGTTGCCGAAATACATTCCAGGACAGCCCAGGATCGTCACGCAGAACATGGCCGGCGTGGGCAGCGCCAAGGCCGCGAATTATCTGTACCAGCAAGCCTCGCGCGACGGGCTTACATTGGGCGTGATCGGCCAGCAATTGCCGGTGTCGCAGGTGCTGGGCGATGCCAGTGTCAAATTCGACATGCGCCAGTTCCGCTGGCTCGGCCGTTTCACCTCCGGCACCGAAGCGAGCGTGATCTGGCATAGCTCGCCGACCAAGTCGCTCGCCGACGCCATGAAGCGCGAGACCTTGCTGGCGGCGACCAGCGCCGGCTCGTCCTCGGATTCCTTCCCACTGCTGATGAACCGCATCGCCGGCACGAAATTCAAGATGGCCAAGGGTTATAGCGGAATCACCGGCACCATGCTGGCGATGGAGCGCGGTGAGACCGAAGGCGCGCACTCCACGCTCGAACAACTCCTGTTCGCCAACCGGGATTGGCTACGCGATGGCAAGGCCACGGTCTTAGTTCAATACACCACCGAGCGGCATCCGGCTTTCCCGAATGCGCCGGCCATGGTCGAATACGGAACGTCGGCGCTCGACAAGCAGGTCATGCATCTGTTCGCAGGCACCGCCGACATCGGCCGCGCGGTGATGACGCCGCCTGGTCTTCCCGCCGACCGTCTCGCGATCCTGCGCAATGCCTTCGATTCGATGCTCAAGGATCCGGCTTTCAAAGCCGAGCTCGAGAAACGCAACTTGGAATACGGCCCGATGTCGGGCGCGGAGTTGCAGCGCCGGGTCGATGCCATGCTCAATGTGTCGCCGGACGTGGTCAAGCATGCCATTGCAATGAGCCGGGAGTAGCAATGCTTCAACCAGCAACGGCACGCGGCGCCAGCGCCGATTTTGACAAATTCCGCTTGCGTCATTTTGCCGAGCAGCTGATCGCAATCGGCGAGGCCGAGGTCCACGCCGCGCCGATCGCGATGGCCGACCTGGCCGCGACCATCGCCGAGACGCCGAAAGCCGTGGTATTTCGCAACGCCGGGCCCGAACAATTCGAGCTGGTCGCCGCGGCTGGCGGCAGCCGCCGCCGGCTGGCAGCGGCGCTCGGCGTCAACGAACGCGATGCCGGCAAGGAATATCTCAACCGGTTGGGTAAACCCCAGCCGGTGATCGAAGTCCGCTCGGACAGCGCGCCCGTGCATCAGATCGTGCGCAAGGGCGATGACGTCGACCTGACCCGCCTGCCGTTCCATCTCCAACACGAGCTTGACGGCGGCGTCTACATCTCAGCATCGATCGACTATGCGGTCGATCCGGCAAACGGCAAGCGCAATGTCGGCTGCCGTCGCCTGATGCTGCGCAACCGCAGCACCATGCGCGCCAACTTGACCGACGCTTCCGACCTCAAACTGATGTATCTGGCTTGTCTCAAGCGCGGCGAACGGCTGCCGGTGAGCTATGTCATCGGCGCGCATCCGCTCGATTATCTCGCGGCCACCCAGAAACAGCCGGTGGATGAATTCGCGCTGGTGGGAACCGTGCGCGGCGAGCCGGTGCCGATGGTGCGCGGCGTTACTAATGGAATCTATGTGCCGGCCGACGCCGAAGCGGTGATCGAAGGTTATTTCGACGAATTGGGCTATCGGGAGATGGAAGGCCCCTATGGCGAGTTCTATGGCTATTACGGCGCGATGCATATCGATCCGGTGTTCCACGCCACCGCGATCACGCTGCGGCGCGACGCCATGTTCCAGACCGTGCTGCACGCCGGCCGCCTCATCGGCCGCATGGATTCCGCCAATCTCGCCTCGCTCAATGCCGAAGTGAACGCCTGGCGGGCGCTGCGCGTCGCCAAGCTTGAACCGGTGGCGATCAATTTCGTGCTCGCCAGCAATGGTCGCCAGCACTGTCGCATATCTCTCAAGCGCGGCGCGCCGGAACAAGCCCGGCTGGCGATTGCAGCACTGTTTGCACTCCCGAACGTCAAGCACGTCTTTGTCGTCGACGAGGATGTCGATGTCTTTTCCGACCAGGAGGTCGAATGGGCGATGGCGACGCGGTTTTCCGCCGCGCGCGACATCGTGGTGGCCACCGGGATGCGCGGCTTCTACGCCGACCCGATGGCTGATCAAGACGGCCTGGTTGCCAAGGCCGGCTTTGACTGCACCGCGCCGCATGGACAATCCGACGCCCTCGAACATCGCCGGGCGCTGGCTCCCAAGCCATCG
The DNA here is from genome assembly GCA_022841625.1 of Xanthobacteraceae bacterium. GTDB lineage: Bacteria > Pseudomonadota > Alphaproteobacteria > Rhizobiales > Xanthobacteraceae > VAZQ01. The sequence goes on along the minus strand of JALHRD010000051.1, from coordinate 1,349 downwards.
CAGGGCGTCCTGCGCAATCAGAGTGTGGCGGAAGCGCTGCAAACCAGGTCGATGCATTTCGGCGAGCTGGCGGCCGCGCTTGGCAGCGCGGACGGACGCGAGATCGCGCTCGCGCTTGATGGGCTGCGCGAACAGGACCAAATCACCCGGCTGGCGAATGGCGAATGGGCGCTGAAAGACCAAAAATGAAATTCGGCTATTTCACGCTCAGCGATAACAACTACCGCAACAACGCCCGCAGCCCGAACCAATGCGTCGCCGACATTCTGGATCAAGCGCTGTATGCCGACGAACTGGGCATGCATTCGGTTTGGATCGGGGAACATCATTTCAGCACGCTGGGCGTGAACTCCGCGCCCGAAGTGCTGCTGGCCTATATCGCGGCCAAGACGCGACGCGTGCGGCTTGCGCCGGCGGTGAACGTCTTGCCCTTGCACAATCCGATATTGGTGGCGGAGCAATGGGCGACGCTCGACCTGATCAGCGGCGGCCGAGTCGATTTCGCAACCGGCCGCGGCTACGACCGCCGCGAATATGAGCCGCTCGGCGCCAATTTTGAGGACAATGCAGCGATCTTTGCCGAAGGCGTCGAGATCGTATACCGGCTATGGAACGAGCCAGGCCCGATCTCGCACCACGGCAAACACTACACGTTCGAAGACATCGCGGTCACGCCCACGACCACGCAACGGCCGATCCCCATCTATATTGCCTCGTTCTCGAAACCCTCGATCGCGCTTGCCGCGCGGCTCGGGCTAGGCTTGGTGGTGGCGGCCGGACAGGCCAGCGCCATGCATGGCAGCCTCGCCGCGACCGCCCAAGCCTATCGCGACGCCTGCGCCGCCGTGGGCCGCAAGCCGGGCCGTCTGATCACCAGCTACTTTATCCACTTTGCCGATACGCCGGCCGACGATCGCGCGGCGCGCGAGCGGCAGCTCCGATACCACCAGGAATGCACATCGCCGGCATTTCCGGGCGATCCGAAAACCGCGCCGGCCAATTACGCTTATTTCGAAACGATCGTGAATCGTTACCGCGCGATGAAAGCTGAGGATTTCACCGACAGCGCGGTGCTGATCGGCTCCCCGGCGCAGATTACCGACACCCTCAAAACTAAAGTCGAGAACGCCGGTTTCGACGAGACGATCCTCTACTTCAATCTCGGCCTCAAGCCGCATGCGCAGGTGAAGGACGAAATGGCCCGCTTCATGGCCGAGGTGGCGCCAGTATTTTAGAGCGGTATGCATTTAGGTTAGTTCATATCCAGCGTTTCGGAAATAGTTGGCGCATTCGCCAGGTGTGAATCCACCGAGAAGCTGACCGATTGCTGCGCAGACGGCATCGACGGT
>JALHRD010000050.1 GCA_022841625.1 Xanthobacteraceae bacterium | reverse complement strand
GCCGTCGGTCGTCACCAGGCCCGACAGGAAGTCCAGGCGGGTGGCACGCGCAACGCGCGGCACCGGCTGGACTTGGGCGGCTTCAAAGGAAACGATGTCGAGGACCCGGTCGGCGAGCAAGCCAACCTGTTTGACGCCGACCTGAACGATGATCACAATATGGAGCGCGCTTGCTTCCGTCAGTCCCTGACCGAACCGGCAGCGCAGATCGATGATCGGCACGATCACGCCGCGCAAATTGAGCACGCCACGGACATATTCAGGCTGCTTGGGCAGATGCGTGATCTCGGTCCAGCCCTTGATCTCGCGCACCGCCATGATGTCCACGCCATATTGGTCGTTGCCGATGGCGAAGCTGATGACTTGGGTGGGCGGCGTTTTCTCGCCCGCAGCATCGCCGCCTGGCTGCCAATTGGCGGGATTGGCCGCGGTTGTTTCGGTGGTCGCTGCAGCGGCTGTTTGACTCATGATCGTCACTGACACGCGTTGCCGAGCAGCGGCAGACGCGCCTCTGTTATTCGTTGTTCGCGCGCGGTGAAGATTCTCCCCCGAGCGTCGACGGTATCGACAACTACCAGAGTAGGTATGACGAGGTTTCGGAGCGGTTAATATTGATCGGAACCGGCGAATTTTACTTATTGGTTACGTGTAATGGCAAAGTGCTTGTATGACTTATGTTAATTTGCGGCAGCACTGGCGCGCACTGGCTCGTTTTTGAATGCGATTACACGACCGGTGCAAGCGCCGCGAATCAATTCGGCATCCAGAAAAGCCGACGCCGCCAAGCCGCGAATCTGGTCGCAGGCTTGGCGGCGTGTATTTGGTTGCGGGGGCAGGATTTGAACCTGCGACCTTCAGGTTATGAGCCTGACGAGCTACCGGGCTGCTCCACCCCGCGTCAATTTCGTCCGTCTTCGCGTTTCCGGAATTCGTATCCCCGGACCCGTCAAAGTTGAGCCGGCGACTGAAGCCGCGGGACAAGGCCCGCGCGGGGTCTATGTAGCAACAGCGTCATACAATGGAAAGAGCAGCGGAGCCGCTTTTTCCGAATTTCATGCGATTTAAGACCATAAACCATACTCCACAGCCAAACCCATACTTGACCTGGCAGCCGACCGTTGATTTGACATCCATAGGAGACTGGTCGCAGGCAGGCCGGTCCACGGGAAGGCCGCCAGACCGCGCGGTTGGGGCATAAGTCGGACAAAACCATGATCGAAACGATGTTCAGCGCGCTCTATGCGATGCTGACCTCCCCCTACATGATGGGGCTGATGCTGCTTGCGGTGGCGATTGGCCTGGTCGTCGGTGTCACGCCAGGCATCGGCGGACGGCTGTCGATCGCGCTGGCGATCCCTTTTGTTTTCGGCATGGAGACGATCCCGGGCGCGGTGTTCCTGCTCACCATGCATGCGGTGAACGGCACCAGCGGCCAGATTTCCAGCATCATGTTCGGGGTGCCGGGCGACGGCGACGACGCCGCCACGACTATAGACGGCTATCCTATGGCTAAAAAGGGCGAGGCCGGACGCGCGCTGGGGGCAAGCGTCACGGCCTCGGGCGTCGGCGGAGTTATCGGCGCGATCGTCTTTGCGGTCATGATCCCGGTACTAGAACCGGTGGTTTTGGCGTTCAGCCCGGCGGAATTCTTTCTCCTGGCGCTGCTGGGCATCACCTTCATCGCGTTCCTCGCCGGCCGCGAGCAGATCTTCAAAGGCCTCATTGTCGGGCTGTTTGGCATGATGCTAGCGACCGTCGGCATGGACCCCTACACCGGCACGCCGCGCTTCGCCGGAAATTTCCTGTTTCTCTGGGATGGCATGAGCCTGATCACTGCGATTCTGGCGCTATTTGCGATTCCAGAGATGATCGCCCTTGCGGTCAAAGGCGGCTCGATCTCAGCGGTTCCGGTCGCAACCGCGAAATATTCCTACCGGGAACTGTTCCAGGGCGTCATGGAGGTGCCGCGCCATTGGTGGCTGGCGCTTCGCACATCGATCATCGGCGCGGTCGTCGGCATGATCCCCGGGCTCGGTTCATCCGCCGCAGCCTGGTTCTGCTACGGCCACGCGATCCAAACCTCAAAGACACCGGAGCGTTTCGGCAAAGGCGCGGTCGAAGGCGTGATTGCACCGGAGACCGGCAGTAACGCCCGCGAGGGCGGCGCCCTGCTACCCACCTTGTTCTTCGGGATTCCGGCCAGTTCCGGCATGGCGGTCCTGATGGGTGCGTTTCTGATCCTAGGCATCCAACCAGGCCCGTCCATGATTACCGACCGACTCGATCTGGTATGGACCCTGATCTGGGCGCTGGTCGTCGGAAACCTTATCGCGGTGACGTTCCTGCTCTTCATCATGCGCTGGGCGGTGCTGCTGACCTTCGTCAACGGCGCGGTGCTGGTGCCATATATCGTGGTGATGGCGGTGATCGGCGCCTATGTCAGCGAAGGCCAATGGCAGAACCTCGTGATCTTGGTGGTGCTGAGCGCTATCGGCTATGGGTTACTACGCTTTAATTGGCCGCGCGCACCCTTCGTCATTGGAATTGTGCTCGGCAAGATTGCCGAAGAATCGCTGCACAAGGCTCTGGAGCTGTGGGGCTTGAAATTCTTCACGCGGCCGCTGTCGCTGGTTCTGATCAGCTTGATCGTGACCACCATCGGTATTGCGGTGTATCAAAACCTGCGCCCACGGGTCACCGCGCAGCAGCCGCCGGTGTCGCGATGAAATCGATCCCGGCGCCAATGACCTTGATCATGCTGCTCATCTTTACGACGATGGTTGGCATCGCCAGCACCTACCCGCCGGGCGCCCGTTTCATGGCATTCACAATCGGTTTTCCCGCCATTGGATTATGCCTGATCCAGCTCGCGCTCGATGTCTTTCGGCGCCGGGCGCCGGAAGCCGACGACAGCCGTGACCCGCTCAAACAGGCCGAGGCGCAGGTCGCCCGCATCGCCGGCCGGCGGGTGCATTTCGAAATGCCGTCTGAGAATGCGATATTCACCGAAACCACTTATAGCGAGCGCGAAAAACTACGCCGCGAAATTATCGTCTGGGGCTATTTTCTTTCGCTGATCGCCGGAATCCTGCTGTTTGGTTTTCGGATAACCGTGCCAATCTTCCTGATCGCCTTCCTGCGCGGCCAAGCCGGAACAAGCTGGCGCAACGCCGTGATCTTTGGCGGCGCGGGGGCGTTGGTGCTGCATATTCTGTTTGAACGAGTTCTCCGGGTGTCGCTACATTCGGGCTTCCTGATCGACTTTCTGGCCGAACGCTTCGGCGGTTGACGCCGCTTGCGACAACGCCACGGACACAATACTTATAACAGAGTTTCTGCTCGCGAGGATCCCATGTACCGACTATCGACACGCCTTTTATCCGCCTTCGGGCTGATTGCAGCAGCAACGACGTTGGCGCACGCCCAGAGCAGCGCTGACTATTTCAAGGGCAAGACCATCACCTATATCGTCGCAACCTCGGCCGGCGGCGGCTACGACCTTTATGGGCGGCTGATTTCCGAATACATGCAGCGCTATCTGCCGGGCTCGACCTTCGTGGTGCGAAACCTGCCCGGCGCCGGGCACCTCGTGGGCACCAATACCATCTTTGCTTCGCGAGCCGACGGCCTGACCATCGGCACCTTCAACACCGGGCTGCTCTATAATCAGCTCGTGGGATTGCCGGGCGTCAAATTCGACCTCACAACGATGTCATGGATCGGCAAGGCGACCACCGAACCGCGCGTCATCGTGGTCTCGCAGCAGTCGCCGATCAAGAGTTTCGCCGACCTGCGGGCCAGCAAAGCACCGCTCAATTTCGCGACCTCGGGCGTCGGCAGCGCGAATTATGTCGAGACCACGGTGCTGACCAGCGCACTGAAGCTGCCGGTGAAGATCCTGACCGGCTATAATGGCAATGACGACCAACTCGCGATGCGGCGCGGCGAGGTCGTCGGCACCATGGGATCGCGCTCGTCGTTCGATCAGTTTGTCAGAAACGGTTACGGCCGCTACATTGCCCAGGTTGGCGGCAAGGACGCCGACACCCCACAGCTCCGCGATCTCGTCAAAGAACCACTGGCGCAGTCATTGATTGCGCTGGTGCAATCGCAGGGCGATATCGCGCGACTGACCGCCGGCCCGCCCGGCATCCCGCAACCAGCCCTCGACGCGCTGCGCGAAGCTTATCGCAGGGCGCTGGAAGACAAGGAATTGCAAGAAAAAGCCGCCAAGCTCGAACGGCCGGTCGAACCGGCCTATGGCGAAGAGGTCCGCAAGGCCATCGTTGCAGCGCTGACGCAGCCGCCAGAGACGGTCGCCCTGCTGGCGCAAGCGCTGCAGAAGAAATAGCCGTTCAGATCAGTCGTCTGTAACATACGACACGGGTCCCGATTGACCGGGCAAGGGTCTTTTTTTGCCACGACAGCTTCGATAGAAACGAATAGCCTGAGGCTGTAGCCGCGGCGTCCGTCTCGCAATGAACGGGGCTTGGCTTAGCCAGGGGAGATCGTGATGTCTCGGATATCGCGGTTGTTCACTTTTGCTGTAGCGCTTGTCGCTTCCGCGATGCCCGCTGTGCAGGCGTCAGGCCAGTCGGGCGCCGATTACTTCAGGGGCAAAACAATCACCTACATCGTCGCAACCTCCCCCGGCGGGGGATATGATACCTATGGCAGACTGGTCGCCGAATACATGCAGCGATACCTCCCGGGTGCGACGGTTCTGGTCAGGAACATGCCCGGCGCGGGGCACCTTGTTGGCACCAACGCGATCTTTGCAGCAAAACCTGATGGCTTGACGATTGGAACATTCAACACCGGGCTGATTTACAGCCAGCTTATCCGACACAGCGGCGTTCGGTTTGATCTTGAACGGATGTCGTGGATCGGCAAGGCGGCCAACGATGCCCGCATTATCGCAATCGCCCAACAATCTCCGATCAAGACCTACCGCGATCTGATCGAGCAGAAGCAACCAGTAGCCTTTGCCGCGGCCGGTATCGGCAGCGCCGCCTATGTCGAAACAGTGATGCTGACTTCAGCGCTGAAGCTGCCCATCAAGGTTCTCACCGGCTACAATGGCAGTGACGACATGATGGCGATGCGTCGCGGCGAAGTGGTCGGCAGCATTTCGGCGCGCTCGACCTGGGATCCATTCGTGCGCAATGGCTATGCGCGTTATATCGCACAAATCGGCGGCGATCAGACCGACGTGCCGCAGCTTGCAGACCTCGTCACCGATCCCGCCGCCAAGGCGCTCATTGCCCTCATCCGGACCCAATGCGACGTCTCGCGCCTTACTGCCGGACCGCCAGACATTCCTCCGGATCGGCTCGCGGCATTGCGAAACGCCTTCCGACTGGCGATGGAAGACAAAGAACTGCTGGCCAAAGCCGAGAAGATCGGGATTCCGATCGAACCTGCGTACGGCGACACGGTGTTGCGGCTGGTCACGGAAGCGCTCAACCAATCACCAGCAACGATAGAACTGCTGGCGGAGGCCCTCACACGAAAATGAGCCGCCTCACGAAATCGCGCTGAAAAAAGGGTTCCGATGCGGTGACGTTACCGATCTACTGGCCGCCAACCACCTTCTGGTAATAGGATATATCGATGTATTTATTGGGATCGGTGAGCTGACGACCGGACGTTGCGAGTTCGTTACGCAACGATAACAGCATGCGCATGCCTTCCATATTTATCGCGCCGCGACGATTGAGCCCACCCTTTGAGGTCACCATTTCGTGGTAGGTCGCCTCGATATCGGCGTCGGAAACGCCACCGATGTTTTTCCTCATGATCGCAATGGCGCCGGCCCGATCCGCGAACACATAGTCGGTGGCGGCGATCTGCGCGCGCAGAAACGCGAGCACCGTTGCCTCATTCGCCTTGGCCCAGGAGCGGCGGGTGATAAAGGCCGACCCTTGATAGGCGCCGATCGCTTCGGTGGCATCCCCTAGAAGATTGTAGCCCTCCTTGAGCAACCGAAGGTGTTCCGGTGGCGATATCACCGCCGCCACCGCCTTGCCGTCGCGCATCGCGGCAATACGGTTTGGCGTGCTGCCAACCGCCAGAACGGTATAGTCCTTGTTGACGATCAGGCCATGCCCGGCAAGAATTTTAACCAGCACGAGACCGTAGCCGCTGGCCGCCGCATCGCCGCCAATCGCCTTGCCCTTAATGTCGGCAAAGGATTTGATCTCGGGCCGGCCGACGATTTTGTTCATGCCGGAATGCACGCCAAGAATCGCCACCGCGTCAAAATTGTCGAACTTCACGTCGCCGAGCCCCTCGGCGACCGCGATCGTGTTGTCGAGCGCGGTTGAGACGAACTGGTATTTGCCATCCATCAGCCCCTGCATCGCCGGATTCGAACCGCGCGTGATCTCGTGCGTAACCGACAGGCCCTCTTTGGCGAACAACCCCCGCTCAAGCCCGACCCAGACCGGCAGATTGGTCGCCCCGGCAAAGGTGACGACCGTGACATTGGTTTGCGCGTGCACCGCCGATCCGCCCATCGCAACCACACCGATCATTGCGCCCAAGAGATAACAAGCCGCTTTCGTGAGCATCTACAACCTCCAACAGACTATTGCCAAATCACAGGCCGGCCGCGGCCATCGCGCAAGAGCGAACCGGACCGATCCGCATTGTCGCATCGCTTCGATTGCCTCTTGCAAAGTCATTTTGAGCGAGCATTTGTTCTCCTGTGCACAGCTACCATACATTGCTCCGGACAATCTCTATCACAACTCTGTCATAAATCTGTCATATGAGTACGAAGCCTGCCTTGCGTCCGGAATTGGCGATTGGCGAAGCGTTACGCGCTATCGCCCACAACATCCTCGATGACGCGGCAGCGGCGCTTGAAAGCCCGAAAGATTCAAGCGCTGTGATGGTCCATGAGGTGCGCCGCCAAATGAAACGTTGGCGAGCCTTCTTGCGACTGCTTGCACCGTCCGTTGGGAAGGACGCCAAAGATCTGCGGATCGTCGCACGTGATTTGGCGCGTGATCTGAGCGGCGCGCGGGACCCGCAATCGGCGCGCGAGGTGTTCGACGATCTAGCCGAGCAACGCTTGTTGCTATTGCCCAAGGTCTCGATCAAGGCAGCCCGCAAGCACATTGACGATCTGCGAACCCGAGGCGAGAAATCCGCGCTTACCACAAAGACTCGGCTACGGATCGCCGACGCACTTGCCGATGCCAGCGCTGCGGTCGACCATTGGCCGCTGCATCGCGTGACCTTTCCGGACATCGCACGGGGACTGACTGCCAGCTATCGCGAGGCCCGAAAAGCTGTGCCAAAGAGCTGGTCTGACGCCGATGCCGAGACGCTGCACGAGTTTCGTAAGCTGGTCGTCATTCACGGCTACCAGATGGAGATTGTCGAGCCGCTATGGGCACGTTTCACCAAAATGTGGGTCGCCGAAGTGCACCGATTGCGCAATCGGCTTGGCCACTATCAGGATCTCGAGGTTTTGCGAAATCTCACCGCACCGCACCGTCCGCTCGCGCAGTGGCGGTTGCAGCTTGAGCGACCGATCGCCGCCCGGAAGCATCGCCACCTCACCGCCGCCAAGAGAGGCGCCGCCCGCCTGTTTGTGGAGAAACCCAGCGCATTTCAGCGCCGCCTCATGACGATGTGGAAGACCGGCTAAACGGCCTCCCTCCGCGGCCGGCCCGTGCAGCGCGACATGACCGATTGGCCCTGGATTTCGAAGACACTCGTCGGCAAGGTTTGGTAATAGAGGTTGTTGCGATAGCGACCGTCGCGGCGCGATTTCCGCCGACGCGAGATCACGAGGGTAACATGCGTCAGACCGTCACTACGACGATTTCCGGACGGATGCTCGCGGCGACCTTTCTGGTCTGCATCGGCATTCTCGCGAATGCCTATGTCAACGCGCAGAACCTCGATGTGGTCTATGTCCCGACCCCGCGCGAGACCGTTGATCGTATGTTGCAGGTTACCGAAGTCGGTCCGAAGGATTATGTCATCGATCTTGGGTCCGGCGATGGCCGCATCGCGATTGCCGCCGGCCGAATCGGCGCGCGCGCACTCGGTGTCGATCTCGACCCCGCCAGGATCCGCGAAGCCGAGCTCAATGCCCAACGGGCAGGCGTCACCGAACGTGTGACTTTCCGTCAACAAAATCTGTTTGAAACCGATCTCTCGCCGGCCACGGTGCTCACGATGTATCTATTGCCGAGCATCAACGTAAAACTGCGTCCGAAGATCCTGGCGCTACGACCGGGCACACGGGTGGTCTCGCACGACTTCACCATGGGCGATTGGAAACCCGACCTCACCGAAACCACCAATTGGCGGGTCCATTTCTGGATTGTGCCGGCTCAAATCGCCGGCCGGTGGCAGGTGAAATCCGGTGACCGGACCTTCACTCTGGCAATCGACCAGACCTATCAGGAGTTCCGCGGCACCGTGAGCATCGATGGCCGCGCAAACCCCTTGCGCAACACCAAGCTGCGCGCCGCCAATATTGAATTCACTATCGACATAGACGGAAAGTCGACAACCTTAAGCGGGATCGTCAGCGGCGACCGCATGCAAGGGCGCAGCAGCGCCAGCGGCGACTGGGCGGCCACTCGTCCATAGCGCACGAGCGAGCGCGACCGCCTATTCTTGCTTGTCGGCCGGCGCCGGAGCGTTGTCGCCCACTGCGATCTCGCGCGCCGGCGGCGAAGCGGGTTGCGCAATTGGAACCGACGCGGGTGGCACTGGCGGCGTGGCCTGAGCGGACGGCGGCACCCGCGATTTCAGCGGCTCCTTGCGCACCGCCAACAACAAATTCGAATCGTGTATGCGGTGGCGGTAGCCGATCCCGAAATCGAGCGGCGGCGCTTTGGCCCGCTTGAACAACTCACCGAGCCGCGGCTGCGAGCGGCCGGGAAAAATTGCGATCGGCCCGAGATAAGCGCCGAACGGATAGAAATTCCAATCCTCGGTTCGGAACGCAGCAAACGGAATTCCAGAATCGTCCTGCACGATCGATTGCGAATTTTTCAACACGAAATCGCGAACCTGGGAGAAGCCACCGCTATGCATCAAATAGGAGGCGCTTTTGAGCAACCCATGGCCGTTGCCCAAGGTTGCGGCGAACTGCAAGAAGCCGCTGGTCTTGACGCCACCGTCCGACACATCGGTGCGAAAATAATAAAGGGTTTGCGCGGGACCATTGCCGGCCGCAAGCACGATCTTGACGCCGTGCGTCATGCCGCGCGCCTCGCCCATGGCGGGATGAAGATTGCCGTCACGATCGAGATTGACCAGACCGACCTCGCGGATCGTCTTGCCGGAGCGCGCGATGTAAGCGTAGAGGATCGGCAGCGTGCCGGCGAGTTCGCCGCCAGTCAGCTGGTTGCGCATTTGCTTGGTGATGAAAAAGCTAAGCTGCAGTGATGTGCCGATCGACTGTTGGATCCTGGGCAAGGCTGCAATGGTGCGCTCGCTGACCACGGGAATCGTGCCGACCGGTTCAAGGCCGCTCATCAGATAGACATTGGCCGACGGAAAGAATGCGTCGGCGTACAGGAAATCAGGGCCACTGAACATGTAATAAAGCGTGCTCTGCCGATCCTTCAGGTTCCGCTCCGACCAGGCGCGAACCCGGGAAAGCTGACGCTTCTCCAACGCGTCCCAGTTGGAATCGAACGATTTAGCGTAGCGCTGCCAGCCCTGGCTGCGCGTGAGCGCCGTCAGCGGCGAATCGGCGGATGGCGGCATGCCAGCCAAGAAGCGCGCAACATCGTTGTGAGAAGCGCTTTGCGCAAGCGCCAGGCCCGGGAGCCCCGCGACCATCGTTGCGCCCACAACCAACGCGGCGATCTTGCTGCTAAAAGTCATGAGAACCCTGCTCGATATATGCCACATTCTTGAGAGATTCCGCGCTTATTGGATGCAGTGCCCCCACAACCGCCTTTTTAATTCGGAACCCATATCACGGCTACCACGATCCGACCATGTTCCACACTTAACGATTGTTTATCACCGTCAGAAACATAATTTGGTGACCGGGCCGGTCTGTTGCAGTCTGGCCACCAATACCTCAGAGCGCGTCACGGAGCACCGCCGACACGTGAAAGACAACCGGCCGCAGCCCAGCTATCGGTCAGCCGCGATCGGAGCGCCACTTGCGGCGGCCATCGCCATATTGACCGCCATCCCGCCTGATGGCGGAGAGGTGCGGGCACAATCCCCATTGCTAGCCGAGGCGCAAAGCCAGCCCAAACGCCCAAGTCGACCGGCGCCGTCGCCGGTCGCGTTGGAGGCGAAAACCCAGTTTGTGGAATTCGAGAACGCGCCGTTCCCATTCGACAGCGGTAGCGATCCGCGCGGCCGCAAGGCGGTGTCGCAGGAGAGCGAGCGCTACAGCGACCCACGGGTGCTGCTGCACATCCCGCAAGGTTTTGACATCCGCAAGCCCGGGGTGGTGGTGATTTTCTTTCACGGCCACCGCGCCACCATCAAGCGCGACGTCCTCGACCGGCAGAAGGTCGCCGATCAGATCTCGCTGTCCAAGGCGAATGCGGTGCTGGTAGCGCCCCAGTTTGCGGTCAACGCCTCCGACTCAAGCGCTGGTAATTTTTGGACGCCCGGTCTGTTTACGCTATTCCTCAACGAAGCCTCCGAGCAACTCGCGATCCTGCACGGCTTCCTTGGACTGGCGCGCGACTTCGACCGCCTGAATGTCGTCATCGTCGGCTATAGCGGCGGCTTCGCGCCGGTCGCATGGGCGATCCATCACGGCGGCTCCAACGAACGGATGCGCGGCGTGATCTTGCTCGATGCCCTCTATGGAGAGCTCGACAAATTCGAGAAGTGGATTGCGGGGGATCGCTTCCGAAGGTTTTTCGTAAGTGGCTATCTCGGGTCGACGCGCGCACGCAATATCCAGCTGCAAGGCATGCTGGACAATCGCGGCATCCGATACAGCATGGCGTTGGGTGAACGGATCAGGCCCGGCAGCATCACCTTCCTGCCCGGCCGCGACGGCGAAAATCACCACAGCTATGTGACCCGCGCCTGGACTCAGAATCCGTTGGCCGATCTCTTGAATCGTCTGCCCGAATACCGGCGCTGACGGCGAACCGAACACTTTCGCAGAACGCTAAAGCACAAACGCAAATGGCCGCCCTTGCGGGCGGCCATTTGGTTTCGATCATTGTGATGAGGTTTTCATCCGCCCTTGGCAGGCCTGGCAGCGACCTACTCTTCCAAGCCTTAAGACTTAGTACCATTGGCGCAGGGGAGTTTAACGGCCGAGTTCGGAATGGGATCGGGTACAGGCTCCCCGCTATTACCACCAGGCCGGCAAAAGACGGATGACACGACTAGTGAGCAGCGAACACAGAAGGTCATCGACCCGCTATTCGCCACGCGCTATTCGCGTTCGACAAGCTGTTCTTTCGCTTCGTCCATTGGACGAGCATTGAAGATGAGAGACGATCAAGCTCACACGAGCGATTAGTACCGGTAAGCTGAACGCGTCCGTTGGTTCGCGCTTACACACCCGGCCTATCATCGTAGTGGTCTACTACGGCTCTTAAGGGAGAACTCGTTTCGAGGTGGGTTTCTCGCTTAGATGCCTTCAGCGATTATCCCGTCCGCACATAGCTACGCAGCACTGCGGCTGGCGCCACAACTGCTCCACCAGAGGTGCGTTCATCCCGGTCCTCTCGTACTAGGGACAAATCCTCTCAATTCTCCGACACCCACGGCAGATAGGGACCGAACTGTCTCACGACGTTCTGAACCCAGCTCACGTACCACTTTAATCGGC
>JALHRD010000049.1 GCA_022841625.1 Xanthobacteraceae bacterium | reverse complement strand
ATCGAAAATGCTCCATTGCAAGTCCGTTAGATCGCCCCGACTCAATGCTGCCTCCTTCAGAAAGGCAGTCTTGAATCAAAACTCGATTCATCTGTCAAAAACCGTCAACACGGCCTAGCAAGTATAGGATTTCTAGTGCGGTTTTGGATTTGACATTCGCAATGAGGACTCGCGGAAACGGGATGCGAATGTCAAATCCACCGCACTAGCCCGTTTCGACTTTGCACATCGGAAATCCGCCGCCCGCCGTGCTGATCTCATGCACGACAGTCGGCGACGCACGGGGGTGCACGCATGAACGGCGAACTGATCGACAAGCGCGTTAGCGACACCGGCGTGTTCGACCACGGCCTCATCGACAGCCCATCGATCAGCGCAGACATCGGCAAGCCGACGCGCGCGCAATTCGTGGTCGGGCCTTACCAAGTACAGCACCTGCCGACCGGCGCCAAATTCGGCGCCTATCCGGGCGAGCGCGATCTCTGCTATATTAATTGGGGCGCGCTTGGCGAACTGTGCGCCGCACAGGACTATTGCGACGAACTCAAAAAGATTGCGCGCGAATTATTGCGGGAACGACCGAAATTCTAGACCCTCGACGCGCTGTCAGCCGCCGGCAACGGCCGCGACCGTCGTAGCGATCATGAAGCCAATCCAGGTCACGACCAGCACGGCGCCGAACCAATCGCGCGCGATCCGCCGCAGTTTTTCTTGCAGCGTCCACTGCCGGTTCACGATCACGCCGTTGATGCCGTAGCCGTAATCCCAGCGGCCATAGCCGCCGGCGAGATAGAGCGCAAAGCGCAAGAGCCACACCAGCGCGAACATCTGAGCCGCGCCCACCATCGACAGCGCCGGCAACACACCGGCCAGCGCGCCCGCGACCAGTCCGGCGACCAGCATGAACACCGGCGCCCAAAGGGTCGCGCCGAGCGCGTAAGCGGCGAGTTGCGGCGGGGCGCAGAATGAGCGCGACCCGGCCGGGCCATGCGGCATCGAAATGTGGCAACGCACGTGCATTGTCGCTCCCTGAGCTAACCGACCTTTCCAGCGGGCGGCTTGCCCGCGCCGGAAAGACTGCCAGTTTGCCGCGGCCAACGATGTGACGCGGATCACACAAATTCCTGTGACCGAGCGACCGGATTTCTCGGTCGCGTCCGCAAGGTTGCCGGAAGCCATCGCGGCGCCGTTCACGCCTGCATGCGCGGTAAAGCAATACGGCGAAATTTGACACGGGCCTGCGCGTGTCGTGCCGCGCTCAAGAATTTTTCGTCGAACGGTAGGCGCGCACCGGGGCGCTCCCGAAACGACACAATCACGGCTGACTGCAGCCAGATTCATCAACCAAATTTTAACCAATTCCCGCCGGCTGGATTGTCGGGTCGTTGGCAACAATGACCGAAGCGGGCGTTAGTTCGGGCGTTAGTGCGTAAAGCGGGCGTTAGTGCGTATGACTTGTTCGACACGCTTAATCGCGGTTGCGATTGTTCTGATCGTTGGTGCAAGCCCGGTTTCAGGACAACTGAATCTGCTTCAACAAACCGCGCCGGATGCCGCGGCCGCCACACCGGACGACGTCCCGGAGTGCCACAGCAAACCGACCGCCGCTGCACCGCAGGGCAGCCACTGGTTCTACTACACCGAACGACCGACCGGACGACGTTGCTGGTTCCTGGGCCCGGACACCAAGCGGGCCCAGCGGCCGGAGGCGGTCGAGCCAAAATCGGCGCGCGCATTCGCACCAACCGTACAGCCGCAACGCCTCGAACCGCCGCCAGCGGCGACAGCGGCCACGTCGCCCCAGACTAGAGCCCCGACCAGCTTTGACATTGCCTGGCCGACGGTCCCTCCGGCCGGCAGTGTACCGAGCCACACCAGCACTCCGGCCGCCGACGACCGGCCCGGAATTCTCGCGAGAGCCGAGGCACCGCGCAACGCGCCCACAGCAGCGATCAACGATCGCGCGGTGGCTGAGCATTCACCCCCGCCGATGCCCGCGCTCGGACCCATTATACTGGTCTTCTCCGTCGCGGTTGCAATGGTCGCCATTGCGTTCCACGCAATCCTCAAGCTGTGGTGGGCTTGGCGACGGTGGCGCCAGCGACGCCGAACCCAGCGATGGGCCGGATCCGCCCCGCGAACGCGCAGGCGCGCCCACTACGCCGCCGACGAAGCAAGCACGGCGCCCCGCGACGCTCACGCATGGCGCGAGGCTCCAACGCGGTGGGATCACCGCCACGCCGTCGACCTCGATGCCCTGCACGGAACCCCACACAGCGACGCACGCGATGACGTCCGCGCAATCGCTGAGCGCATTACGCGTGGCTATGCGCACGACACGGCGCACAGCCACGCACCCGATCGCGAGCGCCGTCGCGGCGCGTCGTGACGTAGAATTTCGGGCCCCTGCGGCCCGAAATTCCTCGCCGACCAGATGGCGGGGGTGGCGCGACGAACCCTTCCGCCGTCAAATAGGCCGGAATCGACGCCCCTGCAGACCCCCAAAAGTAATTAATACATACGGCAAAACTCGGCAGAATCTGGCAGCCCCGTGGGGAAACCAAGGTCTTGCTATGAAATCTCTGTCAAACGGTACGTCCGCACCCCGTTGCTGCTGAATGGTCACATTCGTGGCGAAGTCCGGTGGAAGTTCTCAAACGAATCCCAAGCGCTGGGAGAGTGGGGTTGGGGATATTCGGGTGGCGGAACGGGGTGCAGTGCTTAAATTTCGACAGTTAACCTTTGAGCGCATGCGATTTGCGCGGCCGGCTGTTGTCGCCCTGACGCTTGCCGCCGGCGCGCTGTCAGCGCAATCGGCGTACGCGCAAATCAACATTCTCGGGATCACGCTCGGATCCAGCCCGGCCAAGGCTGAGAGCAAAGCGCCCGCGAAAACCGAAGGGTGCTTGGAGCGCCCCAGCGGGCCGTCGCCACGCGGCAGTTGGTGGTTCTATCGCTTGGAACGCGGTACCGGCCGCCGTTGTTGGTATCTCGGACCCGAGAGTCGGCGGTGGCGGACGGACGCCACCGTGCGCACGAGCACCGCGGCGCCGGAAAGGTCGCTCGCAACTCCGAAGCGCCGGGCGGCCGACACATCCGACTCTGAATCGCCTGCACCGAAAACATCGCCATCACGCGCGCCAAACGATACCGAGCGGACAATCGCCGCGCTCAAAGCCTGGGGCGCAGCGGCCATTGCCGCCGATCCCAACCGCTTGCAGCCGACGGCGCCCGCTGCCAGCGCGCGCGACGAAGCAATGCCGACGACGTTCGTACTGGCGGCCCAAGGCAATGGCGGCGAGACGTTTCGGACGCCAGAGACGGAGACGCCGGTGGCGACACCGACTCCATGGGCAACGGTTCGCGGCAGCGCCGACCGTGCATCGGAACCGCCACCCAGCGTCGGGCAATTGCTGGCCTTCTTTGTCGCCTTGGTGGCATTTCTGGCGATTGGATTTAAAACCGTTGCCAAGATCTGCTCCGTTTGGTTCGACCGCCGTGGCCGCAATGTGCGGTTGCGTCCCAGTTACGCGCCCATGCAGCCAGCCGTGCCGGTCGCACAGATGTTCGCGCCACCGCGCCAAGAACTGCGAGAAACACCGCAAAAGATCGAGGCTCCGGCCCAGCAAAAAGTCACCGTGCGCCGCAGCCCGGCCGCGCACACACCGTACTGGCCGGCGGTTCCGGAGCCGCCCAGAGAGCGTCCGCAGGACTATGCGCCTCGCCATGTGCGCGAACGGACGCCGCCGAGCGCAAAAGCCGACAAGGCCGAAAGCGCCCGCATCGAAAACACCAAAGTTGAAAGCGCCAGGGATCGTCTGCCGGAGCATGACTTCGCGGCCGAGCTGAAGCGTCACCGCACGGCCCATTCCAATCTCGATATTGTCGAACCGCGACGGCGGCGACGCGGGCGCACGGCGGTCGCATAGATTCTGCGGCCGCTCGCCATTGGGACGGACGGCGGCGACCGGACCAGGGTTACACCCTGGGAGAGGCTCAGCCCGCCAGCGGTGCGACCGTCGCTTCCTGCCCGGCCCGTTTGATCGCGGCTTCGACGAATCCGCTCGCCTTCATCTCCTCGACAAACGCGCGCAGATAGGCGGCGCCAGCGTCGCGGCCCTTGGGCAGGCACATTGCTTGTTGAATTTCCATGAACCGGCCCGGCAACATCCGCACCTGCGGGTGCTCGGCCACGAACCGAACGACGCCCTGCTTGACGCCAGCAACCGCTTCAAGCCGATCGCGCAGAAAAACCTCGAACGATTCCTCCTCGCGCACCAGCGTCGCGTGCTTGAACGAGCGCGTGAGGAACAGATCGTAAGCCGCGCCCTTGTTCACCGCGACCCGGACGCCGGCGCGATCGACATCGTCGTTGCGCTTGAGCGCCCCATCCGCCCAGACGGCATAGACACCCTCGATCACGACATAAGGTGATGTGAAATCGATTTCGGCGGCGCGCGCCGGCTCGATGGCAAGAAAGCCGACGTCGCAGGCCGCCGACTTCACCGCATCGAACGACTTGCCGGCGCCGTCGATGACGACCTGCCGCAACGGCACGCCAAGCCGCCGCGCCAGTTCATTCGCCAGATCGACGGTCACGCCCGAAGTCGCGCCACCGGCACCGGTCTGCACCAGCACCGGATTGGCGATGTTGATGGCGGCGCGCAGCCTGCCGGTGGGCGCAAGCAATTTAACGATGTCAGCGGACGGGACGGTGGTCACGGGCGCACGATCTCCGATTGAGGCGTCGGTCAAACTCAATTGGTCGCCGGCGGTGCGACCGATGCGTCGGGCTGGTTGCTGCGTTGCAGTGCCGCGGCGACAAAGCCATTTTTCTTCATCTCTTCCACGAAGTCCCGCACATAGCGCGCGGCCGCCGGACGGCCTTGCGGGATGCCCATCGCCTGCTGGATCTCCATAAAGCGCTGCTCCATCACGCGCACATTCGGGTTGGTCTTGGCATGCGCCGCCAGCGGCTGACGCACGCCGGCCGCGACCTCCAATTTCTGCTCGTAGAACAGGTCAATCGACGCCTGGCCGCCGCCCACTTTAGCGCGCACAATGGTAGCGTTCTTGACGGTGCGGGTCAGGTAGAGGTCGTAGGCCGAATTGAGCCCGACCGCGATGCGAATACCGGGGCGATCGACATCGTCGGGCGTCTTCAATGGCGAATCCTTGGCCACCATATAGGCGCCCTCGATGACCACATAGGGCGGCGAAAACGCAACTTCGGCGGCGCGCTTGGGTTCAATGGCGAAGAACGCAATGTCGACCGCATTGCTCGCCATCGCCGCGAACGATCGACCGGCCGCATCGAATGCGACCAATTCGACCGCTACGCCGAGGCGTTTGCCCAGTTCTCGCGCCAGATCGACACTGACCCCGCCGAGTTCACCGCTGGCCGACTTCTGCGCCAGCACCGAATTGCCGAGATTGATTCCGGCGCGCAGCTTGCCCTGGGGGGCGAGCTCTTTCACCACCTCGGCGGGCGCGCCCGGCTGCGCGCGCAGCCCGGTACTTGGCACGAGCGTCGCAATGGCAGCGATCATCAGGGCGGACAGCGTATTCCGATTGACGTTGCTTGGCATGGCGTTCCTCCGCTGCGGGCATGTCCGCGGCACTCTACTGCCGCCCGTTGCGCGCCAGCGTGACGTGCCGCAATGCCGGGCGCAAGGCCATGGCGCCCACAAAGTGATCGCCGCGATGCGCTTCTCAGCGCCCAGGCCATACAATAGCGACCGATTCGGAGGCTCCCCGTGCGTCGCGCCAAATCCCTGCTGATCTGGCTCATCATCGTCGCAGCGCTGGTGGTTGGCGCACGCGTCATACAGCCGCCGCAGCGGACCCCGGGCCAACCGGTGACCGGCCACGCGCGCGTCATCGACGGCGACTCAATCGAGATCGCCGGCATCAGCATCCGACTGTTCGGCATCGACGCGCCGGAGCGCAACCAAGATTGCCACGACGTCAATGGCGCGGTCTATGCGTGCGGACGGGCGGCAACGCAGGCTTTGACGGCGGCGATCGCTGGTCGCAGCATCACCTGCACGCCGCGCGACGTGGACCGCTACAACCGCGATATCGCAGTGTGCATGGCGGACAATATCGATCTCAGCGAGGCCATGGTGCGCGGCGGCCATGCGCTCGACTTGGCGCGTCACAGTCGCGGCCGCTATGCCGACGCGGAGCGTGAGGCGCGCGCGGCGCGGCGCGGGCTATGGGCGGGATCGTTCGAAGCGCCCGCGGCCTGGCGGCAGAACAACACAAACCGATAGGATCTCCCATGACGCTCGCACCGCTGATCATTGGACTGACCGCGGGACTGTCGGCCGGCGCTGCTGCGTTTGCGCAACAGCCGGAGCGTGTCGGCTTCCCGAGTGCGGATGGTCGGACCGCGCTGGTGAGCTATGTATTCATGCCCGCGGCGCGCAATACGCCCCTGCCCGCGGTGGTGATGATGCACGGCCGCGGTGGCATCTATTCATCCGCCGCCAAGGGTCGCTACGACGCCACGACAATCTCACAGCGAAACCGGGCATGGGGCGCCCTGTGGGCGGCCAATGGCTATGTTGCCGTGCTGGTGGATAGTTTCGGCCCGCGCGGCTATCCGGGCGGCTTCCCGCGCTACAGTTACGATACACGGCCCGACGCAGTGAACGAGGTGAGCGTGCGCCCGCTCGACGCCTATGGCGCGTTGAATTGGCTACGCCAGCGCGGCGACATCGCCGCGGATCGGATTGGCTTGCAGGGCTGGTCGAACGGCGGCAGTGCCGCACTTGCAACGATGGCGTCGGACAAGGCCAATGCGCAGACGGGCTTCCGCGCGGCGTTGGTATTCTATCCGGCTTGCCAGCTGCGAGGCAGTTTTGACGACGGCCTTCGACCGCATGCGCCAGTGCGCGTATTCCACGGCACCGCCGACGAAGAAGTCTCGTATCGGCGTTGCGTTGCGCTGGTCGAACGCAGCCGCAAGCTTGGCGGCGATATCGCGATCACGACCTATCCCGGCGCGACCCACGGCTTCGACGATCCCGGTCGAACGCGGCAGAACGTCGCCGCCAACCGGGATGCTAAAGCGGATGCAACGGCGCGCGCCTTAAGTTTTTTTGCGGAGCGGCTTTAGGCGACGTGACGACACGCCCGCGCCGCCGACACTTGATATCGCGCGCGTACGGAAACGCTAACGCACACCACTGATTTTCCGCTTGGCGCCGGCGTCGCCGAAGACGAGTTCGGAAGCCGGAACGGGCTTGCCAAAATAGTCGCCCTGAACCATCGCAATGCCGGAGGCACGCAAGATCTCAAATTGCTCCCGAGTCTCGACGCCTTCAGCGGTCGTTGCAATGTCAAGATCGCGGCCAATGGCAAGGATCGACGAAATGACCGCGGCATGGCCGGTGCGGTTCGATATGTTCCGAATGAATTGCTTGTCGATCTTGATTTTATCGCATTGACCGTGATCGTGGCGCTCGCGCAGGCCCATAGCCGGCCCGATACAAGCCCAACCGAGCGCGCGACGATCGACCGTGCGGTCAATTGCGCCGCGCCGGGCGCGCGCGCTGAACTTGCCTGCACCCTGGCCGGCAATGCCCCTGCCGCCTTGGTCCGCTGATATCCGAAGTTTACAAGGCCCGCCCTCAAGAACGGCCAACCCCAGACCCGGATCGCCCCCCGACGATCCGGGTCTTTCTTTTTCGATCGCCCTCACCAAGATTTGACCGTGCGTCGTACGAGCGGGCGGGCTAGCATCATCGTATCACCAGCCACGCCGCGGGAAGTCGTCGGCTCATGGCGGCGCAGGGAGGACATTCATGAAAATGCTCACATCCTTCGCTCTCTCGGCCGTTTCGGCGACGATCGTGACCGGCGCCGCGGTCTGGTCCGGCCACGCGCAACGTGGCGATCTGATTGCGTTTCCGACCGACTATGCCAAGGGCGTCCTATATTCGACGGTCGATCGCGCCGACAACAAACAGGTGCGCCACCTCTATGCCAGCCCGCGCACTGCCATCGATGCCGCCAAGGCCGGCAAGCCACTGCCGGACGGCACCGTTCTGACCATGGTGCAATTCGCCGCTCAGCTCGACGACAAGGGCGAACCGGTGAAAAGCGCCGACGGGCGTTTCGTTCGAACCGACAAGATCGTCGGTTACACCGTGATGGAAAAGCGCCCCGGCTGGGGCAAGGATGTTCCCGAAGACATCCGCAACGGCGATTGGCAGTATCAGGCCTTCCTCCCCGACCGAACGCCCAATCCCAAGGCGGCGCTTGCGGGTTGCTTCAAATGCCACAAGCCGCTCGACAAGCAGGACTTCGTGTTCTCATGGGAAGGACTTCGCACCACCACGAACTGACGTCGCACAGGTCCCGGCGAAGCGCCCATGGGATCGCCGATCGGGACCGCTCCCTATAAAAAGGCGGATTGCCGTCGGCAGCATCGAACGCTTTGGATTGCATGAAACGGGGCCAGCTGAACCGGCCCCGTTTTGTTGACAAATGGCCGCCTTGCCACACATTCATTCCGAACGGTGTATAATGCGCAATAGGGGCGCGTGACGGCGGGAGTTTCTAATGCGTGGGCATTTGCTTTTTTTGGGTTTGATTGCGGCGGTCGCGGTGCCCGCTGCGGCGCAGCAATGGCCCGAGCCGCCGGGTTCCCGCGGCCAGCAGTGGCCCGATTCGCCAGCGGTGCAATCAAAGCCTAAGCCCAAAGCGAAACCGGCGCCGCGCGACGATGTCGAGGAATTGACGCCGTCCCAAATCCGGCGCGCGCAGGAGCCGGTCCCGTCGCCGGTGACGCCGCGCGATATGCCCGAAGCGGTCAAGCGGCCGGCCAAGAATGCGCAGGCGCGACAGATCGAGTGCCGCGGCGCCTTCGCCCGCGATTCAAGCCACATCCGACTCGCCCAGATTTTTGGTCCGGAAAATATCGCCTATACGGAAGTTGACGGCCCCGAGAACTCGAAGTTGATGGCCTCGGTGGTGTTTCCGCGCGACCCGCAACGACGGCTCGAGGTGCTGTGGGTTAATGACAGTTCCCGATCCGGCACGCAGGTCATCGCCATCAACGGAAAGTCCAACTGGGCGGCGCCGCGCGGCATCAAGCTTGGCACGCCGCTCGCCGCGGTGGAAAAAATTAACGGCAAGCCATTCAAAATCACCGGCTTTGGCGCGGACGGCAGCACCGCCGCCGACTGGCAAGGCGGCGCGATGCTCACCCACCCGGGCGGCTGCGTGGTCGGCATGCGCTTTGTCGCCGACCCGCGCGCGCCAGAGGACGCGCGCCGGCAAGTCGCCAGCGCCAAGGAGTTACAGTCGAGCGACGCCAGCGTTCGCGCCGCTCGCCCGACGGTGGTGGAAATATTGATCGGGTATTAGGGCACGGTTTCGCATGTGCGGACCGGCTGCGCACAAGATCGAAGCAGAGCGATTGACGTGTCGGCCCATAGTCACGGACCAGGCCAATTCGCGGCCACGGCGATTGCGGTATTGCTGACCGCAATGCCGATGCATGCGCAGGACGCCGCGATGCCGGAACGCGGACTTGGCGCGCCGCCCGCCGCTGTCACAACGCCGACTGCGATCGAACACGATCCGATCCAAGTGCCGTCGGGCGGCCGGCCTTACATTGTGACAAGACTTGCTGGAATTCCGCGCCAACTCAAGACCGCCATCGACCGCACCCCTTGCGGCATGACCGACCCCTTGCTGGCCGAATACCCGGTGCTGATCTTCCGCCCCGCGGACGGTCGTCGGGTCATGGCGGTGGTGCCATGTTCCGCCGCAACACCCGACAGCCGTGCGTTCTTGTTCGAACGCTCGACCGAACTGGAACCGTTACCGATGACTTTTCCGACCATCGCCCTCAGCGGCGGCTTCAGCGCATCGGATCAGCCCGGTTTCATTACTTGGGAAGTCCAGACGCGAACCCTGATCGCCTGGCGCGGCAGCGACCATTGCCCCGCCCTAGAGCTGCGACATATTTACCGCCAGGGCAGCGGCGAATTGAATGGATTTGCACTCTCTCGGGTCGAGCACCGCCGATTACGATGCACGACGCCCGAGACCGCCTGGCGGACGCTATGGCAATCGCCGGCGTGGAACCTGCAACCATGAAGCCAAATCCGCGACCCAAACGACGAATCATTTATCCCGATACCGCCGGTTTGCAATTCTGACGGCGCGTGCGGCAATCACGGTTAAGACCGTCAAATCGGAAATCGGACAGGCGCCGATCCCTTAACGATCCCCGCCCCTAAAACGCCGCGTTCCGCCACAGAAACGTCATGTGAGTCAATGTGGATTGGCCGCGAAGTCGTCACATTCTAATGCCGCATTAGGCCCGCGGGAGCGGTCTGCGCCGATTGCGCACTAGTAAGGGGTGAATAACCATGACGGCTAA
The DNA here is from genome assembly GCA_022841625.1 of Xanthobacteraceae bacterium. GTDB lineage: Bacteria > Pseudomonadota > Alphaproteobacteria > Rhizobiales > Xanthobacteraceae > VAZQ01. The sequence goes on along the minus strand of JALHRD010000049.1, from coordinate 4,811 downwards.
GTCAAAGTCTGTTGATCTCGACCAGCAGAGAGACCTCGGAGTCGAAGGCGAGATTCGCGAATTCGTTCGACGCGACGGACAAGCCTTGCGGCGAACTCCCGAAAACGACAGCGAATTGGTCGCGCACAATATCGGCACCCTGGTGCAGCGCGTCGCGGGAACCTCGGTCCAGGAAGTCGAACGGCTGATCAACGAGCTCCAGCAGTTACGCGAGCTTCTGCATCAAGAAGGCACGCGGGTTCAGCGCGAAATCGCCGAATATGCGCATTTGAGCCAATCCGCGATGCAGTCGACCAAGATCATCGCCGAGAGCCTCTCGCAGTGGAAGGGTGACGGCGGCTTGCGCGGCGCGCGCAGCTAACATCGCCTTCAATACAAAATGATATCGCGCGCGCTTTGCATGAGGTGCGCGCGATATCGTTTACGTTATTGGTGGAACACCAGCTTGTAGCGCGGAATTGACGCTTCGACTTGGCGGGTGCGTTCGCTGACCAACAAAATTCGGTCTTCGAGCTTCACGAATTTGTAGCCGTGAACCTCCGGAATCCGTCGCGCAATCATGGCCGGTATTTCGTGCAGGTCGATCGTCTGCGGCAGCGGAACGCCCGGTTCCGGCTCCCGCATGGCAACCTCCGGCACGTCTCGCAGGTTGATTACGCCCAAGAAGACGAGGCCCTTCTGCTCATCGGATAGTGACAAGCGCGGCGCCGCGGCAAGGCTAATGATACTGCCGGTGGTTTCGTTGTCGTAATCGTCGACGATTGCGGCGTTGATCGCGCCGCCCATATCATCGTCGGCCGTCCGTTGGTGATGCGCGGCGACCAGACCTAGGCCACCGCCGAGCGCGACCAAGAGCGCGCCGATTGTAATCGCGGATCGCATTTGTGATCTCCCCAAATATTCCCTCATCGGAGGCTAGCGGGCGATCACTCTCACAATGTTAACAGCCATTGACCTTTGATTACATGCCACTGACATGGTCAACGGGCCATCAACAGCCGCGCCCTATGGTCAACATAGCCTGAAGACGGCGGAGCTCCGCGGACGCGCGTTCAAACCAGCGCTATTGCGATGAACTCCGAGCCGGCAACAAGGCTTTCAAGATTAGCGCCAACGGCAGCGTCAACAGCACAATGCCGGCAATGACCCCCATCGCCACCGCGACGCCGAGGAAGTCTCCCACCGCACCGAGCAGCGCTGGCGACAGCGCACCCGCGCCGATCGAACCGGTATAGAAGATGCTGAATGCGCGGGTGCGGCGCGCCGGCGCCACCAGATCGGGAACCGATCCGTAGAGCACCGAGGAAGTTCCGTTGAGCGCAACCCCGATCAGCGGCAGCAACAACATGCCGGCTTCCAGCGATAACGGCAGCAGCGCAAGGATCGCGATCGCGGTCAATCCCTCAGTGAGCCAGACCGTCGCAATCGCCCCGATGCGCGCGCCAATGAAGGCACATACCAGCTTGCCCAAGGCGCCACCGGCAAACACCAGCGTCAAAGCCAAGCCGATGGTCGGCAGGCTGGCGCCCTTAGCGCTCAGCAGGAATGGCAGGAACGTCAGGAATGCCATACGGACCGCGCTATCGATCACACCAATCGACAGCAGCACTGGAAACGCAGCACGGCTAACGGCGACCGGCCCGGCCGCAGCGCAAGCGGCTTCGGCCCTAGCCGGACTTTCTTGGGCGTAGCGCGGCGTGAGCGCGAAAATCGCCACGGCGCAAGCCAAGCCGGCCACGCCCAGCAGCAGCACGGCCGACTGCCAGGCCATCACCGTAAGCAAGAACGCCGTCGCCGCGGGGATCGTCATCTTGCCGATGTCGCCCGCGAAGTTATAGGTGCCGAGCGCCTTCAGCGATCGCGGCCCGGCAAACGCCCGCGCCATCAAAGCCGAACCGAGCGGATGCTGAACGCTGGCGCCAAGCCCGCCGACCAAGAGCGCCACCACCAGCAAGGCAAGACCGACGCTTGCACTCGCGAGACAATAACCGATGCCGGCGAACGCGGTTCCCAACGCCAAGACCGCCGCGACGCCCAATCGCTCCGCCAAGAGCGCCGCTGGAATCTGGAAGGTCGCCATGGCGCCGGCATAAATGCCGCGCAACATGCCTAACTCGGCATAACCAATTCCGAATTCGCGTTGCCACACCGGCAGCAGAACGAAAATGACATCGGTCAGCCCGTCATGCAGCGCATGCGCACCGCAAGCAATGCCGGCGGCGCGCCGCTCATGGCGCTTGGTCACTGATTCGCTCGCGGCGCCGCTCGAACGATCATCTGCGACGCTCATACAGCAACCGATCTCCCCAACAGCGGCCGGCGGAACATATTATACTCGTTGAGAAATCAACGCAAAAAACCACACGCCGCCATCGTGATTGACCGATACCTGCGGTGGGTGCAGTGTCCGGCCACTGCGCCGGAGTCCGCAAGGTCAGGATGGATTCGGATAGCGATTTGCGCCCGGTTTTTCGTCAGGATGGAGGCCCCATGTTCGACCTACGCGACCTTTTCCAATGGGAACGATTCATCACCCCGTCAATTATCAAGATTTTCTATTGGCTCATCGTTGTGACGTCGCTTCTGGTCGGCGTGGCCGGCATTCTTAGCGGGCTCGCACAAATGTTCCTGAACCCATTGAGTGGGCTGGTTGCAGTCTTCATCAGCTTGATTGCGATCTTCATCGGGGTGATCGGCGCACGTATCGTAGCGGAATATGTGCTGATCATGTTTCGGATCAACGAGCATCTCGGCGCTATCCGCAATCGCGGCGGGATGTAGCGCCCCACGGCAGCGCCATCGCCATTGGGAGGCGGGCCGTGGACCGAAGGTGCTTCGAATCGCTTCAGTTCGCAAACCGGAAATGCATCACATCGCCATCGGCGACGATATATTCCTTGCCTTCAAGCCGCATTTTGCCGGCGTCGCGCGCGCCAGCCTCGCCGCCAAGCGCAACATAATCCTCATATGAAATCGTCTCAGCGCGAATAAATCCGCGCTCGAAGTCGGTGTGGATGACGCCGGCCGCCTGCGGCGCGCGGGTGCCGCGCGTCACCGTCCAGGCCCGCGATTCTTTCGGCCCGGCAGTGAAGTAAGTCACGAGATCGAGCAGCGCATAGCCGGCGCGAATGAGCCGGTCGAGGCCCGGTTCGGCAAGCCCGACGGCGGCGAGATATTCCGCGCGCTCCGTGCGCGACAGCACGGCGATCTCAGCCTCGATTTTTGCGGAAATCACCACTGCACCGGCGCCTTCCGCCGCGGCCCGCTGCTCGACCCGGCGCGACAAATCATTACCGGTTGCCGCCGATGCCTCTTCGACATTGCAGACATAGAGCACCGGCAGCGACGTCAGCAGACCGAGCCCACGAAACAGCCGTTCCTCCTCCGGCTTGCGCTGCACCAGGCGCGCGGGCTTACCCGCGCGCAGAAGCACCAAGGTCCGGTTGACGAGATCGAGAACCTCCTTCGCTTCCTTGGCATCGCGATCGCTGCCCTTGGCCTTTTTTTCCAGCGTGTCCACCCGCCGCTCAAGGCTGTCGAGATCCGACAGCATCAGCTCGGTCTCGACGGTTTCGATATCCGCGATTGGATCGACGCGGTTCTCCACATGGGTCACGTCGTCGTCTTCGAAACAGCGCACCACATGGGCGATGGCGTCGACCTCGCGGATATTGGCGAGGAATTGGTTGCCGAGTCCTTCACCCTTCGAGGCGCCGCGCACCAGCCCCGCGATGTCGACAAAGGTCAGCCGGGTCGGCACGATCTCGGCCGACTTGGCAAGCGTCGCCAGCCGATCCAATCGCGGATCCGGCACAGCGACCTCGCCGACATTCGGCTCAATTGTACAGAACGGATAATTGGCCGCCTGCGCCGCCGCCGTCTCGGTGAGCGCATTAAAGAGGGTCGACTTGCCGACGTTCGGCAGGCCGACGATACCGCATTTGAAGCCCATCAGGTCTCTCGTGGATTTTCTTTTTGCACTTTGCTGTCAGCGGCGTTCGCTTCCTCGTCCGTTTTCTCGACGAAGAAGCCTTTCGCCGACAGGCCGAGGTGAATTTTGTTCTGGAAACTCGAATCCTGCCCCTTCGCCAGTAGTTCCACATTGTCGGCAATGATGTCGCACAGCGCATCGACCCAAGGCCGTTCGTCTTTTGCGAAGTCGTTCAGCACATAGGCATGAACCAGATCTCTTATGCCGGGATGGCCGACACCGATCCGCACGCGGCGATAATCGTTGCCGACATGGGCCGTGATCGAGCGCAGTCCATTGTGGCCGGCCACGCCGCCGCCCAGCTTCACGCGGATTTTGCCGGGCGCGAGATCGATCTCATCGTGAAACACCACGATGCTGCCAAGCGCAAGCTTGTAGAAATGCGCGGCCTCGGCCACCGCGCGGCCAGACTCGTTCATGAATGTTCCCGGCATCAGCAGCAGCGCCCGCTCGGCACCGATCGCCCCTTCCGCCGCCAGACCTTGAAACCGCTTTCGGAACGGCCCAATACCGTGTCGCTTCGCGATCGCTTCTATAATCATGAACCCGATATTGTGGCGGTTGCCCGCATAGCGGGCGCCGGGATTTCCGAGGCCGACGAAGAGCTGCATGGTTCATCGCCCCGACATCGTCATGCGCGGACTTGATCCGCGCATCCATCTTCTTGCGAAACGGATGGATTGCCGGGCCAGGCCCGGCAGTGACGATCACAGATGTTAGCCTCGCCGTCTCAAGGCGGCGGCGATCACGCAATGACGTTACTTTTTGTCCGCTCCCGCAGCGGCAGCACCGGCCGCCGGCGCCGCTCCAGGCGCAGCAC
>JALHRD010000048.1 GCA_022841625.1 Xanthobacteraceae bacterium | reverse complement strand
TTGACACCATCAGTTTGAGGGACGACCGCCTCACCATGCAAGCCGCGAGCGAGCGCGCCCCACACAGCGCTGTAGCGAGCAAGCGGCTTGCTTGGCGAGGGCCCGTTACCCCATCTACTCGCTGCTGATCGGCGCGGGGCGCTCGCCGGCGCCGTGTACGGGGTGCTGGCGTATTTTTTCGGCAGGATCGGCGGGCGGAAACAGCGGCCGCGCCGCCGCGCACCGCCGCCATGCACCGCGATTCACAATCGTGGTGGATAATTTTCGCCGCCGCATCAGCAGCATGACAACGGCGTCGCGATTTCGGTCCACATCAAGCGAAGATGATTTGCCGCATTTGCGACGCTGCTTCAGAATCCCTCACGCTGTCGGTCATCGCGGCCATGGCTCGGCACATGGCTTGATCGACCGGCGGCGGGCGCGAATGCACACAAATATCGGTAAGAGAGTAAGATCGTGCGGCTACGATATTGATTTCGCTGGGAGATCGCGCGATTTTCGATCTTACAGCAGACTGTAAGATGGCAATGAAGTGTAAGATCGTAAAACAGCCAGCGCGCGCGCTATTGCGGCGGCCGATAGATCAGCGCGTCGCGGGTGCGTTCGATCACCGCGCGTGGCAGCGCGTACATCTTATTGACCAGCGCTTCGATATCCTCGCCCGACAAGGGTCGCACTTCGACGCGCATTTTCTGCGCTTCGGCCAGAAGCTCGGCATCTTGGGTCGCCGCCATAAATGCCTTGCGCAATGCCGTCACGCGATCCGCCGGGGTGCCCGGCGGCAGGATGTAAGGCCGGCCAAACGCCTGTTGGGCATAGGCAAGTTGGATGATCTGGCGCGCTTCATCGGTCTTTGCGAGGTCGATGGAGCGCGGCACGCCCATCTTGTTGAACATCTCGCTGCCGTCGAGATTTTCCTGCACCAGCACGCGGATGAATCCGGTCGCGAGCCAATCCGGACGCTGGCTGACCATGGCGTCCCAGCCGGTGCCACAGACGCCATGCACCTCGTTGCGCTCCATTGCCACCAGGATTTCGCGCGTGCCCGGATAGCCGGTGACGATCTTGAATTTTGTGCCGAGCACGTTGTTGAGCAGCACCGGTGCGTCGCGCGAGGAGCCGCCTTCGGCATTGGCGCCCAGGATGACCTCGCTCGTCATCGCTTCCTGGATGGTTTTCGCCGGCGCGTCGGAGCGGACATAGCAATTATAAGTCGCCGCCTGGGCGCTGCCGAGATGGATCAGCTTGGTCGGGTCGTATTTATATTTCGCGCGACCGGCCTCGCCGGCCCAGAGCGGCTCGGTGATGACGCCCGGCGTTGTTGCGCCGATCGCGGTGCCGTCTTTCGCCGCAATGTTATAGATGTGAGATGCGGAGACGTGGCCGCTGGCGCCGGGCATGTTGAACGGCACGATCGCCGGATGACCCGGGATGAATTTCCCGAGATGGCGGCCGACCAGGCGCGCATAGGTATCGTTGCCGCCGCCACTGATCGCGCCGATGATAAAGCGGATCGACTTGCCTTTATAGAAATCGGCGATCGGGTCCTGCGCCGAGGCCGTCGTCGCGAGCGGCAGCGCCGCTGCGAACACAGCCGCAGTGCGGAACGGCGCGCGCATCATTCGTCCGGGTTCATGTGCCAGTCGGCGCTGGGCGGCGGACCCCAGCCGGAGCGGCCGCGGTCGGCGCGGGTCCAGACCTTCGGCCGTTGCGGCTGGTCTTCGTGCCAGGGGCGCGGATCGAACAGGCCGAGGTCTTCGTCCAGCAATTGGTCGAGCTCGGCGAAATATTCGATCACCTGCTGGTCGGGATTGCGATGATAGATCGAGACATTGTGTCCTGGCCCATGCCGCAGCGGTCCCCAGATGATCGGGATGCGGTTTTGCGAAAGCACGTCGCAGCCATTCTCCAGATGCGAGAAGTCGCGGAGCTGGAACGCGAAATGGTGCATGCTGGCGCGCTTGCCCTTGACGAAATTGACGGTGTGATGATCGGGGTTGCAGCGCATGAACACAAAGATGTCCTCGATCCAGTCGGACACCCGGAAACCAAGAATGCGGCTATAGAAATCCGCGATCGCCTGCACGTCGGGCACCACAAAGGCAACATGTCCGAGCTTGAACGGCGCAACGCCGCCGACCGATTGATTGGGCGTCAGGAACGTCCATTCCGTGATCAGTTCGATGGTGGTGCCTTTGATGTCGTCGAACGCGAGCGACTTCGACATGCCCGGAATGTCGTCGCTCAGGATATCGCTGTTGATGCCCTGGCCCATCAGCCATTTGGCGATCGCGTTAAAGTCGGCGCCCGGTGCGACCTGGAAGGCAAGCTTGGCGCAGCGCGCGCGTTCGCCCTTGACGAGCTGCACCACCAATTGCCCGACCTTGCTGGACAGCAGCGCGCGATTTTTCTCGCGCGCCGCGAGCACCAGACCGGTGACCTTGGTGTAGTGCTCGATCTGCGCGTCAAGATCGGGAGTCTCGAAGGTGGCGTGCGAAATCCGTCGGATGCTGATCATGCGTGGCCTCAGCCGTAGGTCTTTAGCACATGACGCGCGATCACCATCATCATGACCTCGCTGGCGCCTTCGGTGATGCGATAGCTGCGTTGCTGACGCCAGAACTTCTCGATCGGCAGATCGGTGGTCAGGGCGATGCCGCCGTGCACCTGCATGCATTCGTCGGCGGCGCGGAACGCCATCTCGTCGGCGTAATATTTGCAGACATAGCAATCCTCGCGCGCATCTTCGCCGGCGTCGAGGCGGGTGGCGGCCTTGTAGACCAAAAGCCGCGCGGCTTGCAGCTCGATATACATATGGGCGAGCTTCCACTGGATCGCCTGACGGTCGGCTAAAGGTCGACCGAAGGTCGAGCGCTGCTTGGCGTAGGATGTCGCCATTTCCAGGCAGCGCTCCGCGACGCCGAGCGCGCGCGCGCCGTGCTTGACGCGGCCGGCGCCGAGCCATTTCTGCGCCAGGCGGAAACCGCCGCCTTCTTCGCCGACCAGGTTCTCGACCGGCACCCGCACGTTATCGAGAATGATCTCCCACGGCCGGTCGCCCATCATGGTCTGGTAGGAGGTGCCGAGCTTCACGCCGGGCGTGTCCATGTCGACCAGGAAACAGGATATGCCGCCATGCGAGCCCTTGGCGCGGTCGGTCGCCGCCATCAGCTGCATGAAATGGGCTTTGTTGGCGCCAGTGATGAAGCGCTTGGTGCCGTTGACGACGTAGTGATCGCCGTCGCGCACCGCGGTGGTGCGCATGCCGCCGGGGTCGGAGCCGGCATCCGGCTCAGTCTGCGCGAAGGCGACTTTCTTCTCGCCGCGCAGCACCGGCATCAGATATTTTTCCCGCAGCGCGCCTTTGAGCGTGAACAGGATATGGCGCACCGATGGGCCGGTGATGCCTTCGCCGCGGGCGGGGAGCGCGATGGTGCGCGACAGTTCTTCGGTGACGATGGTCCGTTGGAACAGCGACAGGCCTGGGCCGCCATATTCTTCCGGAACTTCCATCATCCAGATGCCGAGATCCTTGGCGCGCTGCTGAAGTTTTCCCAGGAATTCCGGCTTGACCTCCTCGGCATCGGCGGTAACCGTCTGGCGTTCGATCGGGATCAGTTCATTGTTGACGAACCGCCGCAGCGAATCCTTAACCATCCGCAGCTCTTCGGGAAGCTCGAAGTCCATCTCCTAATACCCCCTGTCGTTACTTGGCAGTTACTCGGCCTCGCGCCAGATCACACGCACGTCGACGGCGATTGCGCCGTGACCTTGCGGGCGCACCATCAGCGGATTGATTTCGATGTCTTCGATGCGGGCGCGGTGGTCGAGATAGAATTGCGCGAGGCCCAGCACGGTGGTTTCGAGAGCGGCGCGATCCGCGGCCGGTCGCCCACGGTAGCCAGCGAGCAGTCGGTTGAGTTTCAGACCTTCAAGCATTGCCGCTATGTCGGTCTTGTCGACCGGCAACAAGCGCAGCGCCGCATCCTTGGCGAGTTCAACCAGAATGCCGCCGGCGCCGACCAAAAGCATCGGACCATAGAACTTGTCGGCGCGCGCGCCGACAATGGCTTCGATGCCGGACACCATTTGCTGCACCAGAAAGCCATCGATCTTGGCCTTCGGATAGGCGGCGCGGGCGGAGGCGGTGAGTGTGTCGGCAGCCTTGAGCACGGCATCTTTGTCGCGCAGATCGAGCGCCACCCCGCCGGCCTCGGTTTTATGCAGGATGTCGGCCGAGCGAATTTTCAACACCACCGGAAATCCGATGGCCGCGGCCGCGGCTGCGGCTTCCGCGGCGGTTGCGACCTCGCGGCTTTGCGGCAGCGTAATGCCGTAGGTCTTCAGGGTGGCTTCGAGTGCCGCTGGCGACAAGTTGCTTGGCGGGGCAGGCGGCGGCAGCGTGGGCCGTTTGCCGGCGCGCTGGGCATAGAACCACAGTCCGTTCAGCGCGCGCAGTGTCGGCTCCAGTCCTTGCAGGAACGGGAATCCTGCCAGGGTCTGGGCTTCGACCGCCTCGGGCGTCATCTGGTAGCTCATGCGGCCGAAGCCGACGATCGGCTTGTCGGTGCCTTGCACCATCGCTTGCAGGGTTTCGACTCCTTCCCAGGCGCCGGCCTTGCTCGGCAGCATCGCCGCCCAGGCGATCATGTCGATGTTGGGGTCCTTGGCGACGACCTCGCACACGCCAGCGGCCTGTTTGAGGCCACCAGGGATGCCGAGGTCGAGCGGGTTTTTCGCTTCGATGCCTTCCTGCATATAGGGCTGAAGGCCTTTGAGCGTCGCCGGCGCATAATCCGGCATCGGCGTGCCTTCAAACTCGGCATAATCGTAAAGCAGGTCGACGGTGCCGCCCGAAGTCGTGACAAAGCCGACGCGCGGACCTTTCGGCAGCCGGCCGCCATCGAACGCCAGCGCGGCCTCCATCATGTCGTCGAGGTTGCGGCAGTTATAGATGCCGTAGCGCTCGCACATTGCGAGATAGGCGGCATAGTCGCCGCCGATGGCCCCGGTGTGCGATTGTGCGGCGGCCTGCGATTTGGCGGTCGCGCCAGTTTTGATTGCGACAATCGGCTTGCCGGCCTCAAGAGCGCGCGCGGCCGCCGCCATGAATGCGTCGGGCCGGCGCAGGCCTTCGATGAACAGGGCGATCACCCGGGTGTTTGGGTCGTCGACCAGGAAATTGAGATAGTCGGCAAGGTCGAAGCTGATCTCGTTGCCGGAGGTGATGCCGTAGGAAAATCGCAGGCCGCGATCGGCGGAGGTGCGCAACCAGAATTGCAGCGTGCCGCCGGATTGGAACGCCGCGCTTACCGTTCCGGCCGGGAAGCGGCACAGTTCGTTGTTGGGGTAGGCGTAGATCTTCTCATGGTAGCTATAGGCCCCCATGCAGTTGGGGCCAGCGACCTTGATCTTGCTGCGGCCGAGGAAGTCCTTGAGCCAGGCGCCGCGCTTATGCGACTCCGGGTCGGGACCGTCGCCCATGGCGGCGGAATAGATCGTGGCGGTCTTGACGCTGGCGGATTCCGCGTCCTCCAACACGCCTGCGACGCCGACCGCCGGCACGATGACCATCGCATGTTCGACCGGCTCGGGCGCCTCACGCAATGATGGGACACACGGCTCGCCGAAGACTTCCTTCTGGCGCGGATTGACCAGGATCAGTCGGCCCGGATAGCCGAAATCGCGCAGGTTGCGGTAAATGATCCGCGCCCAAGGCGCCCGCTCGGAAGCCCCGACAATGGCGATCGACTTGGCCCGCAACACGGACGCTGGCGACCGAAACATATCCTCACCCGACACCCGCGCTTCCCCCCGATATTCTCAAACTCAACCCAGGACTTTTCTTTAGGACCTCGCCCGAACGCGGTCAAAGCCCTCCCCAGTCTGGACCGCACAATTGCCGGCTCCGTTGACGCGGCTCGTCTGTTATAGTGCCATGGAGCGGTCGACCGAACCCCGTGGGAGCGCAGCCGATGAAAATCATGCACCTGGAAGATGCCCCTTTAGTCCGCGGCCTTGAGCATCGCGGCGGTACGTTCCATTCGCGCATCATGGCGGAGGGTGTTCCCGGCACGCCGGGTAATTTCAAGTTTTCATTGAGCTGGCTCGGGACCGATTATTCCGGACCGCGGCATCGGCACAATTTCGATCAGTATCGTTTCATGATCGAGGGCGATTCCGATTATGGCCAGGACGGTCCGCTCAAGGCCGGCATGCTGGGCTACTACCCGGAAGGTGTGCCGTATGGTCCGCAGGTCAACAAGACCGATATCTTCTGCGCGGTTTTGCAGTTTGGCGGCGCCAGCGGCTCGGGTTATCTTCTGCCGCGTGAAGTCAAAGCCGGGATGGAGCAGCTCAAGGCCATCGGCACCTTCAAGGACGGCATCTTCCATCGCAATGACGATGTTCCGGGTCGGCGCAATACCGATGCCTATCAGGCCATCTGGGAGCACCTGCATGGCCGCGAGATGGTGTATCCGAAGGGTCGCTACGACGCTCCGATCTATGCGGATTCCAATAACTACGGCTGGGCGCCGGTGCGGTGCGCGCAGGGTGTGTCGGAAAAGCTGTTTGGCGTTTGGACCGAGCGGCGCACCGAGGCCGGAATGCTTAGGCTCGAGGCCGGTGCGGGACACGCGATCTCCGGGCGCGGCGTCTATCTGGTGATGACGGGCGCCGGCCAATGCGAGGGCAAGGCGCTTTTGAAATACACCACGATTTTCCTCGAAACCGACGAGACCGCGACCTTGCGCGCCAGCGAACCGATGGAATTGCTGCATTATGGCTTGCCCGATCTGTGGGGTCTTGCGGCTTCGGTTCACACCTCGGGACTGGCGATGCAGGCGGCCGAATAGCCGGGGACCAAGGCATGACCTCTGGCCCTTCACGCCGAAGCGTTCTGTCCGGTGTCGGTGCGTGGTCGGCGGGACTTGGCGCAATGTCGTGGCCGGCGCTGGCGAATGATTTCTACCACGGCAAGACGCTCACGGTGATTGTCGGGTTCGCGCCCGGCGGCGGGGTCGACACCACAGCGCGCATGGTGGCGCGGCATCTGGTGCGGCTCATTCCGGGGCAGCCGGGCCTGGTGATCCAAAACATGGAAGGGGCTGCGGGCATCATCGCTGCGAACCATCTGGCGCGGCGGGTGACGGCCGACGGACTGACCCTCGCCGTTCCCGGCCGTTCCTGGTTTGTCGAAGGGATCGTCAAGAATCCCGGCGCGACCTACGACTCGACGCAGTTCGCTTACGTCGGTAGCCCCGGCGCCACCAATTCGATGGTGTGGGTTCGCGCGAGCACCGGGATCAGGACTTTCGACGATCTCAGATCGCATTCGAAAACATTGAGTTTTGGCTCGCTCGGCAGCACCACGCCGACCGGAATGATTCCAACCATGCTGGCGGGCCATGGCGTGCCGATCAAGGTGATCTACGGCTATGTCTCGACCGCGCGGGTATTGCTCGCGCTGGAGCAGGGTGAGATCGACGGCGTGTTCACGGTGGAGGATTCCTTTGCCCGCCGACAGGATTTGATCAAAAACAAGATTGTGGTTCCCGTCCTTCAGAACAAGCAGACATTACCGGGCGTTCCGCTGCTGCGCGATGTGCTGCCGCCGAGCCAGCTGCCATTGCTCACCTTAGCGCTTGCGCTGGAAAGTTTCGGCCTTCCGTTGGTCGGTCCGCCGGGCATTTCCCCGGATCGGATCGCAGTCTTGCGTCAAGCGTTCATCGCGATGAGCAAGGATCCGGATTATCGCGCTGAGGCCGCGCGGATCGACCAGCCGATTGGGGCGCCACTTGCAGGCGAAACGCTGGAAGCAATGATGAAAGAATTGGCCGCCGAGACGACGCCTGAGATCGTTGCGGCCTACCGACGGCTTGCTGCGGGAAAACAATGAAATACGGCGCGGCCGGGTGTGGCCGCGCCGTCATTTCACTATCTGACCGAGGTCTAGGATTTGTTGACGGTGTCGATCCTGGCTTGCGCGGGCGGCTGACTTGCGCCTGCCGTCTCGGGGTCGAGGAATCCGGGGAAGTGCTTGTTGATAACCTTCTCCACCATTGCATAGAGACCGGCCACGATGAAGACCCAGACCCCCATGGCGGCGCATTGTATGGCGAAGTTGCTAAAACTGATGTTCATCTGAAGCCCTCTTGAGCGAAAGTTCGGTCTATTTGATCGTTGGTGACCCGGCCCAACTGGGCCGGGTCACCGCATCAGATTGACGGCAGGAATTTGAGTGCCGGGAACCACTGCGCGATCAGTGTTGGCGGCCACGGGATCGACATCACATTGTCGAACACAAAGCTGATCGCAAACACCAGGACGATCGCGTAGGAGATCACAAGCTTCCATGGCTCCCTGTTCTCGTAGCGCATGAAGATCACGACGAACAAGGCGACGGTGGGAACCAGCCCGATCACCGCCATGACGCCCATGAAGGCGACCAAGTAGCCGAAGAAGCGCGCCGCCCGCTTGACGACGATGGTGGTGGGCAGATGCTCGGTGTCCGACGATAGATCCATGTGGATCTTCTGCTCAACCTGATGCTGTGCCGATTCCACCAGGCTCTCCATCGTTTGAGCGCTCGGCTTGCGGCACATGTCGTTGAACAGGCTTATGAGGCACACTGTCATGCCGATGCCGCCCACGACCATTGGGACGATCTTGGCGCTGAAGTCCCAGCGGGTCGCCATCAGCACCATCGATATAAGGATGCCGAGCATGAAGATAGTGAACAACTGGCTCGGCTGAAACCGTGGCGCCCGAAAGCTCTTGGCGAGCTTGATGACGCCGCCCTGGTTCCTGATGTCCTGAAGCAATGGCCGCAGCAGGCCGATGCCCGCCATGATGAAGAGAATAGCAACCACCGGCCGGGCGAACCAAGTGAGGCCATAGCGTTCGACCGAAATGAACATGTAGCGTTCGATCGTGTCGCCAAGCACCGCACCCAGAATGAGCGGCGGGCGTGGCCACTTGAACTGCTTCATGCACCAGCCGACCAGGCCGAAGAACAACAGCGCGAACAGGTCGCCCCACTGACGGGTCGCCTCAAATGCGCCGATATAGATGATGCCCATCACCGCCGGCAGGATCAGGCTGAAGCGAAGCGTGGCGAGCCGCGCAAATTGCGGGCTGAACGCATAACACATGCCGGCGCCGAGGATGTTGGCAAGCGCCACCGACCACACCATCGAATAGGTGACGTCGAGGTTCTTGTTCAGCATATCCGGTCCCGGCACGAGGCCGTGGATCAAGAAGGCGCCCAAGAGGATCGCCATGGTGGCGCTGCCCGGCACACCGAACGCAATGGTCGGAACCAGCGCGCCGCCTTCCTTGGCGTTGTTGGAACTCTCCGAGGCAATAACGCCACGGACGTCGCCCTTGCCGAAGGTGAGTGCCGCCCCCTTTTCGGTCTTGAGGGCGTGGCCGTAAGCCAGCCAGTCGACGACCGAGGCGCTGATGCCCGGGATTGAGCCGATGCCGCCGCCGATCCAGGAGCAGCGCACGATCAGCCACCAATGCTTGAAGCAATCCTTCACGCCCTGCCACTGGCCTTTGTAGATGTCGGCCTTTTCAAAGCCGGCCGCGATCGCGGTGCGCGTAATCAGCAGGTCGCAAAGTTCGGGTAGGGCGAAGATGCCAAGCAGCAAGGGGGTGAGCGGCAAGCCATCCCAGAGGTAGAGGCTGTTGAACGTCCATCGCAATGTGCCGGATTGCGGGTCGGTGCCGATCATCGCAATCATGATGCCAAAGCATCCAGCGGCCAGCCCACGCAGCGGGGCGTTGCCGGACAAGACGGCCACCATCGATATGCCTAAGACGGCAAACGCCAATAGTTCCGGCGACCCTAGGAACAGCATGACCGGGCGCAAAATCGGGATTGAGATCGCGAGCAGGCAGGCGCCAAAGATGCCGCCCATCATCGACGACATGTAGGAGGCACTGAGCGCGCGGCCGGCTTCGCCTCTCTTCGCCATCGGGAAGCCGTCAAGCACGGTCGCCGCGGAGGCGGCACCTCCGGGCACGCCGAACAGCACCGCCGGGATCGGATCGCCGGTTGTGGTGGTTGATCCCAGGCCCAGCAGCAGCGCAAACGCCGCATAGGGATCCATGTTGAAGGTGAAGGGCAGAAGCATCGCGGTCCCGGCCAGACCGCCGATCCCCGGAACGATCCCGAGTATGAGGCCCATAAGACAGCCGGCAGCCAGATACATCAGGCGGGTCGGATCCATCAGGATGAAAAATGCCTTACTAGCAGCGGCGCCCATGAAGGCCATTTCGCCAGTGATCGCGTCCATAATGTCTTACCCCGCCCCAATTCCTGCGGCTTTCAAGCCTGCTCGATTCAAGCCAATAGCGCAGGCCGATCCCGCGCCAACCCTTCTTAGTTTGGTAGTTCTAGATGCAGACCATCGAAGTTACCAGCCGACCGAAGTCAGCAGCCAACCTGCGATCCGCTGCGGTGGCCCAGATCTCCTCCCGCCCCCTATGTGCCCCACTCAGCATGCAAACCGCCGCACTAGTGCAGGTCGCGAAAGCATGATAGCCAACCCCCCTCATTTTGACGGATGTAAGCAGAAGTTTGCGGTATGCGAAAGTTGTTTCTTTTATGATGACGGCTGCGCATGTCGATCCCCATCCACTTCAGCGGAACCGTGGTGGCATGCCAGCGCTCGCCGAGAATTATTACGTGACTTGGCTGTGCCGGGATGTTGATAAGTTGTGTGGTTTTCGGGCGTGACGGCGCCTGCGCCGCGAAATCGCGGTTGCCGTCTGCCGGACCAAAATAAAGAAAGAGTAGACCAATGAAGCTGGACCAGATCGAAGGAAAGCCCGACGACAAAGTCGCATGGGGCAGCGATATCGCCGCGCAAATGCTGCGCCGTTTCAACATTCCCTTCATCAGCCTCAACCCTGGGGCGAGCTATCGCGGATTTCACGACAGCCTCGTTAATCACTTGGGCAACGAAAATCCCGGCATCATCCTGTGCCTGCATGAGGATCATTCGGTGGCGATTGCCCATGGCTATGCCAAGGCGACCGGCGAGCCGATGGCCTGCGTCCTGCACAGCAATGTCGGGCTGCTGCACGGCATGATGGGAATCTTCAACGCGTGGTGCGATCGCGCACCGATGATCATTCTCGGTGCAACCGGTCCGGTGGCGGCGGAAAAGCGCCGGCCGTGGATTGATTGGATTCACACGTCGCGCGATCAGGGCGCCTATATTCGCTCGATCATCAAGTGGGACGATCAGCCGACGTCGGCCGCGGCGCTGGTCGAGTCCATGGTGCGCGGCAATATGCTGACGCGCTCGGCGCCGACCGCGCCGATTTATGTCGTGCTCGATGCCGGTTTCCAGGAAACCAAGCTCGACCAGGAACCGGATTGGCCGGACATCAAGCGGTTCCAGGCAACCAAGCCGCCGCGGCCCGCCAAGGAGGCGTTGGATCAGGCGGTCGCCCTGCTGTCGAATGCCAAGAAGCCGATCATCCTGTTCGGCCGCGGATCGCGCAGAGATGAGTATTGGCAACCGCGCATTCGTCTGGCCGAACGGCTGGGCGCATGCGTGTTCACCGACCTCAAGCAGGGCGCGATGTTCCCGAGCGATCATCCGGCGCACTACGCGGAGCCGTTCAATGCGATCGTCAAGGAGGCGCGCCAATTGATGTGCGAGGCCGACGTCATCCTGTCGCTCGACTGGATGGATCTCGGCGGCGCGCTCCGCCAGGCGAAGACCGCCGGCACGGCGACTGCGAAGATCGTCAGCTGTTCGCTCGATCAGAACCTGCATACCGGCGCGAACATGGAATATCAGGAACTCGCGCCGTCCGACGTGTTTGCCGCGACCACCGGCGATACGATGGTGGCCGAACTGGTCGCAGCGCTTGGCGAAGGCCGCAAAGATCCGTGGAAGGCCAAGCTGCCGGCCAAGAGCAAACCGGCAAACGGCGCGCTGACCATGGAGGTGATCGCGCAATCATTGCGCGATCAGTTCAACGATCCGGAAAACGTCACCTTCTGCACGCTCGGCCGCGGTTGGCCGACCGATATCTGGCCGCTGCAAACCGGCATGTCCTATCTCGGCAAGGATGGCGGCGGCGGCCTTGGTTCGGGGCCGGGAATTTCGGTCGGCTCCGCGCTCGCGCTGCATCACAAGTTCCCCGGCCGCTATGCGATTTCAATGCTGGGCGATGGCGACTTCTGTATGGGCGCAACCGCGATCTGGAGCGCTGTGAAGCATCGGATTCCGCTGCTGGTGATCGTCAACAACAACCGTTCCTATTTCAACGACGAACTCCACCAGGATCATGTTGCCCGCGATCGCGGCCGCGAGCCCAAAAACCGTTGGATCGGCCTGCGCATGGAGGATCCGGTTCCCAACATCGCCAAGCTGGCCGAGGCGCAAGGCGCCGTCGGTATCGGTCCGGTCACCAGCCAGGCCGACGCCAAAGCCGCCATCGCCAAAGGCGTCGATGTACTCAAGAAGGGCGGCGTCTGCGTGATCGATTTCCATGTCGAGCCGCCGGCGGAGCGCCAAGCCAATCACGGGCTTGGTTATCGTGCGACCGGCAACTGATCGCGACACAGTAGGATACCCAGAAACGGCCTCGGGAACGATCCCGGGGCCGTTTCATTTATAGGACGACGATAATGATATGCTACCAGAAGAGCGGAGAAGGTTCGACGTGAACACCCAAGCGCCCAAGCCATGGCCGACGGAATTGCGATTGCACAAGGATCGCAGGACGCTGACGATTGCCTTCGACACCGGCGACGTCTTCGATCTCAGCGCGGAATATCTGCGGGTGCGCAGCCCGAGCGCGGAAGTGCAGGGGCACTCGCCCGACGAACGCAAGACCGTTGCCGGCAAGCAGAACGTTGCAATCCTCGAGGTCAATCCGATCGGCAATTACGCGGTCCGGCTGGTGTTTGACGACCTGCACTCGACCGGAATCTACAGTTGGGACTATCTGCACGAACTGGGGCGAGGCCGTGACACCAATTGGCAGGACTATCTTGACGAACTCGCGGGCAAAGGGCTCAGCCGTTAAACGCGGTCTATCGCTGTACGATCACCGTCGCGCCAACCGGCACGCGATTGTAAAGGTCGATGACGTCGTCATTGGTCAGTCGGAAGCAGCCGGACGAAACCGCCTGGCCGATGGTCTCGGGTTCGTTCGAACCGTGAATCCGATAGAGCGACGAGCCGAGATAGAGCGCGCGTGCGCCCAGTGGATTTTCAGGACCGCCCGGCATGTGGCGCGGCAAGCCGGGTTGCCGCCGGTGCATCTGCTCCGGCGGAACCCAATCCGGCCATTCGCGCTTTGCCGAAACCCTGGTCGTTCCGGCCCAGGTCATGCCATCGCGACCGACGCCGATGCCGTAACGCAATGCCTGGCCGTTGCCTAACACCAGATAGAGCCGCCGTTCCCGGGTATTAATGACAACGGTGCCGGGCCGGTGATTGCCGGGATAGCTCACGGTGGTGCGCGGAACCGGCGATGTGCTCAGGCCGAAAAAGCGGCTGATCGGATCGGTGCCTTGAACCGTGTGATCGAAATTGCGCGCTTTTCCGGCCGGCGCGGCCTGTGCGGCATTGGCAGCCAGAACGCACGCCGCGCCGAGCAGCAAGACAAAGGAGCGAAGGAACATCGTGAACCTCATGTCGTGGCACCAGATCGAGAGTTTGCCAGAGGCGACCGCGCTCGTGCAGCCCTTATTATGAGAAAATTCTGGTAAAATCGGCTTGCTGGAACCAGCATCCGTGCGCGAGCTGTTCCCGTATTGACTTGGGTAGCGGCAGATAAAGCTTGCTGTGAGGCCGGATGCCATTGATCTTTACGCTATGATGAGGGGATAGCGGCGGATGGACGCAGTTGCCACAGCTCTTGCGATCGGATCGGCATGCTATGTGGCCGTCGGTCTTGTCGCGGGTCTGGCCTTTGTCGCCGCAGGGGTAACGGCCGTGCAAGGCGCGCCGGTAACGATTGGCGCACGCATCCTCCTGCTGCCGGCCGCGGCTGCCTTGTGGCCGCTGGTGCTGGTGCGTTGGTTCAGAGCGCGGCACAAGCGATGAAACGCTCCCACCGCAGGGTCCATCGTCTGTTCTGGCCGGTGCTGGCATTGCTGGTCGGTACTGGGCTTGCACTCGCGCTCATCATGCGTGCGCCGCCGCCGGCGCCGCCCACAGTGGTCGAGGGGCAGCGATGAGCGTCGGTTTCAAGGCGGTGCACTGGAATCGCGAGAAGCTGATCTACGATGCCATCCTGTTTGCGGGCGTTGTTCTTTTCATTACCGCGTTCGTCGGCATCAGTTACTGGATCGAGCCCCCCAAGGACTTGCCCGCCGCCATCGACGTGCGCATCCGGGCCTTCGGCACATGCGCCTTCGTGATGCTGACCGTCATCCTGTCGATCGGACCCTTGGCGCGGCTCAATCCATGGTTTCGGACCATCTTGTACAACCGCCGTCATTTTGGAGTGCTGACATTTGCCGTCGCATTGCTGCATGCCTGGTTCATGATCGAATGGTACGACGCGCAGGGGACCTTGCCAAACCTGCTCGTCGAACTGACCACTTGGTCGGACTATGGCAAGTTCATCGGCTTTCCGTTCAAGGTGCTCGGCGCCATTGCCTTGCTGTTACTGTTTTTG
Source organism: Xanthobacteraceae bacterium (assembly GCA_022841625.1). Lineage (GTDB taxonomy): Bacteria > Pseudomonadota > Alphaproteobacteria > Rhizobiales > Xanthobacteraceae > VAZQ01. The sequence continues at coordinate 2,798 of JALHRD010000048.1, read as the reverse complement.
CTGGCAGCTACTAGCCATGATTTCTGGCTGGCCTTTCTGTCGCCGCCGATTTGGAAATGGCTGCATATGTCGCTCTACGCCGCTTACGGGCTGGTGGTGATGCATGTTGCGCTCGGCATTATGCAATATGACCGAAACCCGCTTATTCCACTGTTGCTCGCGACCTGTTTTTCGACCGTGGCGGCGCTGCATTTTGTCGCCGGTTGGCGCGAACGTTCAACCGATCGCGCGCGCGGCAGCGATGGCTGGATCGCCGTCGGTGCGCCAGGCGCTATTCCTGATCAGGGCGCGGTGGTCGTATCGGCGTCCGGCGGTGAGCGGATCGCGGTGTTTCGCGATGGCACTGAGATTGGTGCCTTGTCCAATGTTTGCGCGCATCAGAACGGTCCGATTGGCGAGGGCCGGATCGTCGATGGCTGCGTGACGTGCCCCTGGCATGGTTGGCAGTATCGGCTTTCGAATGGCTGCGCGCCGCCGCCATTCAATGAGAAACTCGCCACCTATCCCGTGCGCGTCAGGAATGGAATCGTCGAAGTCAGTCCGCACGCGCTTCCGCCGGGAACACCGGCATCGATTCAAGCGTCGGTCGGCTAAGGTGCACCTTCAATTGCAACGTCGAGATGCTTGAACGCGCCTTGGCAGCGTCTTGCCGATTGATTGCCCCCCAGTGGTCGCGCTCGTAAGCTTTCCCCGAATTGGTGCCGATCGAAGCGCTCGCCGATTGTCGGACAGGCAAATGTGTCAAGACCGACAGATCACGGCCATCTGCGTCAGTCTCGTAACGATACCGCCGCCGCGTTCTTGAACCGTCGGCGCTTTCTGACCTCCGGCGCCGCGGTTGGGGCTGTGGCTGCAACGTCGATTCAGTCAGCGCGGGCGGCTGATGCCATCACATGGGACCGGGAGATATGGGACCGGGAGGTCGATGTCGTCGTAATTGGCGCTGGTGCAGGCGGTTTGCCGGCCGCGATTGCCGCGTGCGAGCGTGGCGCCACCGTCGTTGTCGTGGAGATGAATTTCGACATTGGCGGCCGCTGCATGATGAGTTTCGGCGGGCTCTATATCGGTGGCGGCAATCGGATGCAGCAGGCGATCGGTATGAACGACACGCCGGATCTGGTGTTTGCCGATTGGGCGCGTCCAGAAATGCCGATGGGACGATTCAGCGATCGGGCGCTGGTGCGAACCTATGCCGAAGACAATATCGATCTGTTCACGTGGTTAGAAAAGTATGGCGTGAGATGGGACTCCTATCGTCCGAAGTCGGATCGGCTCGATCGTTCGCGCACCCTGGCGCGGCCGGTATGGCGGCCGATACGGGGGCGCTGCGCGAACTCACGCCCGGAACTGCGCAATCAATTCATCCTCCGGATCGGCGCCAAGGCCCGGGCCGCGCGGCACTTCAATGCCGCCGTCGATCACCGGTACGGCTTTTGCAAACGGCGTTGCGCCAAAATCGGCAAACATGCGCTCAAGCGGAGAAGTCTTGTCCTTGACCGCCATGCAATGCAATGCCGCGAGATAGCCCGGTCCGATATAGAACGCGTTTGGCACGCAAGTCGCGCCCGCCCGTTCGACCTCGGCGGCGACTTTCGCCATTGCGGTAATGCCGCCGATCTTGACGATGCTGGGCTGAATATAGTCGGCCTTGCCGGTGGCGACCATGTTGCGGAAATCAACCAGGCTGGTTGCGTTCTCACCCACGCCAAGCGGAATGCCGGTCGCTATTCGCAGCTTGGCGAGCGCGTCAAGGTCCTCCGGCGGATAGATCGGTTCTTCCACCCAGAATGGCCGCAGCGGCGCCATCGCGGACACCGCGGCTTGCGCTTCCGACGGCGTCCAAGCGCAATTGGTATCCACCATGAGAGGAATGTCCGGGCCGGTGACGTCGCGTGCGAACGCCACTGCCTCGGCGGTTCGCTCATGGAGCTTGATCTGCCGATAGCCGCGCTCAAGCGCGCGCGCGGTGTTGCGCTTCAAATATTCAGGCTTGCCGTAATACTGCATCAGTGAGGCGTAGCATTCGACATGCGATCGCTTGGCGCCGCCAAGCAGGCTCGAAACCGAGGTGCTCTCTAGTTTCCCGCGGATGTCCCACAATGCGATGTCTAGTCCCGACAGCGCGCCAAGCAGCGGCCCGGAGCGGCCCATGGAAAACAGCAGCCGCTCGATGCGCGGGATCAGCGTCGCATCGGTGGCGCTTTGTCCGATGGCGAGCCTTCGTACCCAATGATCGAACGCGGCGATGATCATGGGGCGGACAGTGCCGAACGACTCGCCCCAGCCGACAATTCCATTGCTGGCGGTAACTCGCACGTAAAGGCTTTCAACATGGGTGCGCGGCCGACCGCGCGACATTGGCGGGGGCGCCCAGATATCGAACGGAATGTCGATCCCGATGGTATCGATGGCCGTGATGGTGATGTCCATGCCGACGCTTGCCCAGCGCATCAGTCAATTGCGATGTGGGATTTGGTAGCACGTCGTGGCCGGTGTTATCAGCGAAAATATGCCATCGAAGTTCGCGGTGGCGGTCGCCGTGATGGTTCACGAACGTCGGAAACGGGGGGTGTTGCGGATTGCAGTGGAATCGACCGAGGTGTTACTCAGGATGGCTTGACACGTGCGTGAGGCGTGCGGGGAGGCGGTTGAGCGGGGAGGCGCTTGGATGATCAAGCTGCTAGCCCGCATATCTCACAGAATCCGCGCTTGATCGAGCGGTTTTGTTTGCCGGCTTGTTGAACTTTTGCGGGGCGCAGTGTCCCGTGGCGTGGTGGGACGCGAGGGTTTTTGGGAGT
>JALHRD010000047.1 GCA_022841625.1 Xanthobacteraceae bacterium | reverse complement strand
TCGGCATCAACAGAATCACACGCGAGTCCTCTCATGCAAATACCCCAGGCCATGGGCTTCACGACATCGGGCCCAAGCGACTCAAAAGACTCACGAAAATCCGTGAACGCCGTAGCCCCTCGCGGGAGAGGGCATGAAGGTGTGTCAGCAGATTCAATTGGGTGAGGGGGTTTCTTCGTCAGAAGCTCTTGCGAAGCGACCCCCTCACCCAAATTGCCTACGCGGGATCTTTCTTGAGCCCTCTCCCGCGAGGGGAGAGGGCACGAGAGGCGAGCGCTGAGTTTGTGAAATGGCCCGGGACAAGAAATCGCCGCCACCGCCGCGACCGCATATTCGGGAACATGCGTGTCCTGCGGCAGGAGCCGCGTCACGCGCCGCAGCCCAAAGCGCGCGCCAAGCCGGTCGACCAGATGCGCCAGTTCCGCCGCATGGTCGGGCGCGGCCAGGCCGGTCTGCACGGGGTCGCAGCGTTCGGTCGCGCGCGCGCCGAGCCGCACCATGTCATAGCCAAAGCCGGGATCGCATTCGTCGCCGATTGCCGAAAGCCGTTCCACGAACAGCGCCTTGATGCGCGCGGCGTCGCGCAGCGGCGCGCCGGCGCCGGCGGCGATGCGATGCACCTTGCCATCGGTGCGAAACAGGGCAGCCTCGATCAAGCGCGTGCCTTCGCCGCGTCGTTCCAGCAATTTCACCAGTTCGCAGGCGAGCTGCGCGATGGCGCCAAGCACATCGGCTTCGCGGGCGATCGGCTCGGCGAAGCGGCGTTCCGCCAGATAGGGCGGCACCGGCAGGCGCGGCGTGATCGGCTCGTTCTCCTGGCCGGTCGCCTGGTCGATGCGGCGCACGAAATCTTCGCCAAAGCGCGCGGCGAGCGGCGCGCGCGGGCGGTCGATGACATCGGCGATCCGCTTGAGTCCGACCTGCGCCAGCGCGGCGGCTGTCGCTGCTGCAATCCGCAGGGCTGCGAGCGGCAGCGGCAGCAGCACGTCGCGCGTTTGGTCGGAGGGAACGATCGGCGAGTCGCCATAGCGTGCCACCGCCCAGGCGCAGCCGACGGTATCGGCAATCGCCGTGCGGGCGTGAAAGCTATGCCGCGCCAGCCGCGCCACGAGGTCGCGGCGTAGCGCTTGTTCGCCGCCGAACAGATGCGCGCAGCCGGCAATGTCGAGCAGCAATCCGTCCGGCGGATCGAGGCCGACCAAGGGCGTATAGCGGTCGCAGCCGTCGGCCAATGCGATCAGCATGCGCCGGTCGGCCGCCGGATCGGCGTCGGCGATTGCGATCTGCGGATGCATGGCGCGCGCGTCGGCCAGCGCCATGCCGGGGCGAAGCCCGAGTCGCGCAGCGGCGTCATTGACCGCGGCAAGCCGCAGCGCCCCTTTCACCGGTTCGGCAACGACCAGGGCGTTATCATTTTGCGCCAATCGGCTGCCGCCGACCTGCGCTGCGTCAGCCGGCGCGGACGAGGCGGCGCGGATCAAGCGATCCGTTGTTAGCCGTCGCAGCCACACCGACAGATAGCGTTTGGGGGGAGAAGACATGCTGATCCCAACACACAAGGAAGCGGCCGCACGGGCCGCGCCGGTTTCGGTTCAAAGTGAGATCGAAGACGGTAGCGCCGAGTCCGCCGAAACGATCGGGCGTGCTCGGCGCGGCGGCGACCTGCCAGCGCGTCATGGCCGCGGTCGTGCCTACCGCCGGCCGTTGCCGCAGCAAGATCCCGAGCCCGCCGCCCGCGCGCGCAGCCAGCGTCAGCCGCCGCGTCGCGGTGAAGTCGGCGGCGGCGCCAGCCTCCGGCAGTTCGGCAATGACAATGTCGACGCCGCGGGATTTCAGGGCCTCTTCGCAGGCCCACAGCACGTCGACCGGGCGCGGCACCCGCACCAGGATGAGCCGCTGCATCGGCAGGCCAAGGCCGTCGAGCCCGGGGCCGTAAAGCGCGCCGGCTTCGCGCGCGGCGAAGTCGGTCTGGATCGCCAGCGCCGACCCTCCGGTGGCGATGCGCAGGGCCGCGAGCGCGAGCGCAAAACCCAGCGCGGTGCCGCACTGCGCCGGCGCGGTGGGCGCCACTTCATGCAGCGCCCCGCAAGCCAGTCCGCCGCCGAGCGCGGCATCGATCGCCGGCAGGCCAAGCGCCAGCATGGCTTCGCCCTCAAGGGTAAAACCCCTTTTACTGTCGAGGGTTGCGAGCGCCTGCCGGAGAAGGGGGAGCGCGCCGCCGGGAGCGGCTGGAGCCATGATCGATCCATTGTTCATGATTTGTTCTATTAGATTCCCGATCTTGGGACCGGAGTCAAGGCATATGCGTTCTTCGTCATGGCCGGGCATAGCCCGTCGAAGACGGGCGTAAACGCCCTGGTGTCCCGGCCATCCCGCTCAGGGAGGTAGGCGACGAATCCAAACCCAAACGTCGTCATTGCCGGGCTTGTCCCGGCAATCCAAAACAGCATCTCAACGTGTGATGTCTTCGAACAGATCGCGCCAATCCGGATTCAGCGAATGGATCAAATTGAGCTTCCATTCGCGGGGCCAGTGCTTGATGTTTTTCTCCCGTTGGATTGCAGCAATAGCCGTGTCGAAGCGCTCATAATAAACAAGCAACTTGACCCCGTATCTCTTAGTAAAGCCAGCAACCAAGCCCTCGCGATGTTCGTAGATCCGCCGTACGAGATTGTTCGTCACGCCGACATAAAGCGTTCCGTTCCGTCGGCTGGCAAGGATATAAACCCAATAGTCTGACATGCTGGATTGTCAGTATGGATTGCCGGGACAAGCCCGGCAATGACGCTTCTCAAGCGGCTTTCCAAGGATAGAACAATGAACAAGCCCGACTACCGCTTCATCGGAAAGCCGATCCGGCGCGCCGAAGACGAGCGGCTGATTACCGGGCGCGGCCAATTCAGCGACGACTTTTTGCTTGAGGGCCAAACCTATGCGGCGATGGTGCGTTCGCCCTATCCGCATGCGCGCATCCGCGGCATCGATGCGTCACGCGCGCTGAAAATGCGCGGCGTGCGCGGTGTGTTCACTGGCGCCGATTGTCTTGCCGACAAGCTCGGGCCGATCCCGCACGATCCGCTGCCCAAGACCCGCGACGACATGAAACTGCACGCGCCGGGCGGCGGGCCGGTGTTCATCGGCCCGCATATGCTGCTGCCGGCCGACAAGGCGCGCCATGTCGGCGAGGCGGTGGCGATGGTGGTCGCCGACACCAAGGAGCAGGCGCTTGACGCCGCCGAGGCGGTCGAGGTCGATTACGAAGAGCTTGCCTTCGTCATTCACGCCGAAGACGCCATCGCGCCCAACGCCCCCAAAGTGTGGGACGAACTGCCCGGCAATATGCCGGTCGAAACCTGGTTTGGCGATCGCGCCGCGACCGATACGGCGTTTGCGCAAGCCGACCATGTCATCAAGCTCAATATGCATGTCGGCCGCGTCACCGGCGTGCCGCTCGAACCGCGCGCGGCGGTCGCGCATTATGACCAAGCCAGCGGGCGCTACACGCTTTATGCCGGCTCCGGCGGCGCGGTGCGGCAGAAGAACGAGCTCAGCCAGGTGCTCGGCGTCAAGCCGGACGATCTGCGGGTTTTGTCTTATGACGTTGGCGGCAATTTCGGCACCCGCAATCGCGTGTTCGTGGAATTCGGCCTGGTGCTATGGGCATCGAAGAAAATCGGCCGGCCGGTGAAATACACCACCTCGCGCTCGGAAGCCTTCCTCAGCGATTATCAAGGCCGCGATCTTGTCACCAAGGTCGAACTGGCGCTGCGCAAGGACGGCAAGTTCTTGGCGATGCGCGCCACCAATATCAGCAATATCGGCGCGCGCGCGGTGTCGTTCTCGCCGCTGTCGAAGGGCGCGGGCCTCATTCCGGGGTCCTACGACATTCCGGTGGCGACGTTGCGCGCGGTGGCGGTGTTCACCAACACCATGCCGACCCAGGCCTACCGTTCGTCGGGGCGGCCGGAAGTGACCTATGCGATCGAGCGGCTGATCGACAATGCGGCAACCGAACTCGGCTTCGATCGCGTGGCGCTGCGGCGCAAGAACCTGATCAAGCCGAAGGCGATGCCGTATCGCAACGCGGTCGGCATGCTCTACGATTCCGGCCGCTATGAAGAGAACATGGACTGGGCGATGGACATCGCCGATTGGAAAGGCTTTGGAAAGCGCCGCCGTGAAGCCAGGAAACGCGGCAAGCTGCTTGGTCTCGGGCTTGCCAATTACGTGGAATCCTCAATTGGCGCGCCCAAGGAACAGGCGCAGATCCATGTCCGGCCGGAGGGACGCGTCGATGTCGTGATCGGCACCCAGCCGAGCGGGCAGGGCCATGAGACCAGCTTCGCCCAGGTAGTCTCCGATCTCCTGCATGTGCCGGTCGAGAAAGTGAAGATCATCCTCGGCGACACCGATGTGGTGAAGGTCGGCGGCGGCTCGCATTCCGGTCGCTCGATGCGGCACGCCGCCACGGTGTTTTCAAAGGCCGCCGTCGATCTGATCGACAAGGGCAAGAAGATCGCCGCCTTGGCGATGAGTGTCGCGCCCGACACCATCGATTTCAGCGACGATGGAAGGTTTACCTCGCGCGTGACCAACCGCAGCTTCGATTTTCTTGAACTCGCCCGAGAGGCGGCGAATCTGGCACCGACCTCACCCGCTCATTCCCGCGAAAGCGGGAATCCAGAATCCCTGGGTCCCCGCTTTCGCGGGGACGCGCGGGAAAACAAGCTGCCTGGATCCGATTACACCCTCTCGGTTATCACCGACAATGAAATGCACGATCCGGTGTTCCCCAACGGCACCGCGATCTGCGAGGTTGAGATCGATCCCGACACCGGCGCGATCGATCTTGTGCGCTATGCCTCGATTGACGATGTCGGGCGCTGCATCAATCCGTTGATCGTGCATGGCCAGACCCATGGCGCGATTGCGCAAGGCGTCGGCCAGGCGCTGTGGGAGCAGTGCTACACCGATCCGGATTCGGGCCAGCCCTTGTGCGGCTCGCTGATGGATTACGGCATGCCGCGCGCCGACAACATGCCCTCGTTCACCTGCGAGATCGCCGAGGTGCTGTCGCCGACCAATCCGCTTGGCATCAAGGCCGGCGGCGAGGGCGGCACGACCGGCGCGCCGGCGGCGGTGGTGAGCGCAATCGTCGACGCGCTGTCGGTCTATGACATCCGCAATATCGCGATGCCGGCGACGCCCTATGCGATCTGGCAGGCGATCCAGCAGGCGACGCGGGAATCCTAGCGCGTCGACTTAATCCCGTCAGCTCGACTATTCGACCTGGACGGTGTGCTGACACCGGGCGCGACGCCGTTCACCCCAAGCCGAGGATGCCCGATGCGTCATTCCGTGCGTGGTCGGTCATGCGGTGTGAGCGACGCTACGCTACGCAACAACAGGCTCACCAGCTCGGCCTGCCGGCGGGTGCCGGTCTTGTTGAAGACCGCGCGCAGGTGCGTGCGCACCGTGTTCATGGCAAGCCCGAGCCGCTCGGCGGCGTCGCGCAGATCGAGCCCATCGAGCAGCAAAACGACCAGCGCCGCCTCGCGCGCGGTCAGGCCATAAAGCTGCGCCAGGATTTCCGGCGCCGGCTGCGGCGTGGTCTCGGGATCGCTCACCAGCACCACCACGGCGGGGCGGCGGCCGGGCATCAGCTGCTCGCTGCGCGCGGCGGCAAACGGCGCCACCAGCACGGCGAGCGGCCGGCGCGCGGAGGGGCGCGCCAGCGCCAGCGCGCCGCCGGCGTCGAGCCCACGGCCCATGCCGGTCTGCCCGGCTTGGCCGATCAGCCGATGCAAGGCCGCATTCTCATCGGCCGCGCCGGCCAGAAGAACGCCGCCGCGAACGCACAGGCCGTCATTGGCCGCCGCGATCGTTTCACCGGCACGATTGCCCCAGAGAATTCGCCCGGCGTCGTCCAGAATAAAGACTCCGAACGGCAGCCGGTCCCACAGCGCCTGGTCGGCGGCTTGGCGGCCATCCAGCGCGTTGAGGCGTAGCAGGATCTGCATCGCGCGCTGCATATGGGGAATGATCCGCTCGAACAGCGCCAGTTCGCGCGTCGTGAAGGCGCCGCGCGATTTGGCCCGCACCATCCCGAACGGCACGAAATAGTGCTCGGTCCGCAGCAGCATCACACCCAGCGATGCATAGGCGCCGATCGGCCGGTAGATGTCCTGGAACATGTCGGTGCGTTCCCAGTAGGCGTCGCTGAAGTCCCGCTCGCGGCGAATGACCTGGCCGCGCGGCGCACGCAACAGCGTGGGAATCGATGGGTTGGTTTCCGGCGTGTTGTAGTGCTGAAAGAACAAAGTCAGAATCGTCGGATCGATGCCGTCGGCATTCTGCACGCAAAGGCCCTGGCCTTTCCCGAGCGGGATCGCGGAGAGCGGCATCCAGAGCGCACCGCAGTGGCGCGCCATCCGCGCCAGCGCCTGCGGCAGTTCCCGCGGGTCGAGCGCGGCGTCATAGATCGACCCGATCAGGTCGAGGAGCTTGGCCTCGTCGCCCGAATAGCCGCGCCGTGTGCCGGTTGGTCGAGCCATGCCGGTCGGTCCCGCGTCATCGCCTCGTTCGGTACATTATACCACCGCGCCGCCTCACTCAAATGGGCGAGGCGGCGGGATCGGCGTGCCGTCTGAATTAATCGCACCGTTACCGCGATTTTGTCATCGCCGCTCAAACGCCGGTCTTAAACGCGGGTCTTAAAGGCGGGTCTTGGCAACGAAGGTGACTCCCGGCAGTCCGTCGAAATGCGCGTCACAGGTTAAAAGCCCGGCGTCGTGTTCCAACGCCGTGGCGTAGACGATCGCGTCCACGGTCGAGAGCTTATGCTTGCCGCAAAGCTCGGCGGCCGAGAGCGCGATCTTGGTATCGAGTGGCGCGACGACGCACATTTGCGTGAAGGCGATAACCTGGTCGGCCTTGTCCTCGCCGGCTTCGCGGGCAAGCCACTTCGCCAGTTCGAGCTGCACGATGGTCGGCACCAGCACGTCCTCGCGCGCGGAAATCGCGGACGCAACGGTTTTGCCGGTGGGCGACGCGATCAGCCACTCGATCCAGGCAGAGGTATCGACAAGCCGCATCAGAAGCGGTCCTTGCGATCGCGGAAGTTCTTCGGCTTCGCGCCTTTGGCGATCCCGGCGAGTTCGGCCAGTTCGGGAACCGGGACCAGCAGCACACCGGTTCCCTTAGGGATAAAGGCGAACTCCTGGCCCGCCTTCCAGCGGCGCGCGGTGCGCACGGCCTTGGGGATTGAGATTTGAAACTTTGCCGAAAGGGTTGCGGTGTCGGACATGATTATACCGGTCTTTGATCGATCGATGACTCGTAAGAATTTAACACGGCCGACCCGTTCCCGGAAGCCCTCTGGCGCCTCATACCAGGGCAATCGCATATGGATTTTGGCCTCATGCCGAGGGAGCATCGCAGCGCCGAAGCGCTGCGATGCGTCTCGAAGCATGGGGCCGCCTCGGGCTGCCCCCCGATCTCGGGTTTACCCGAGATCGGCATGCCGTGGCGTCAAAGACAGATTATCTGACTGCACCGAACCCAGCACGTACCGTCCGACTTTTTGCCGTAGGGGCAGAAGGGCTGCGCCTGCATCCTCTTCTTGGCCTTCATTGTGGTTTTGGCCGTTCGGCTGCCGGGCTGCATGCTCGATGCGGAGCCTTGCTTGGTCGCGGCCATGCCGCCGCCGCGCTGCATGCCCGGTCCGCTGCCTTGACCGGTTGCGGCCATGCCGCCGCCGCGCTGGGGTTCCGCCACCGCTTGCATGGACGCCAGCGCCAGGGTTGCGGCCGCGAGCAGCGCGACCGCGATCGTCGAGATCTTCATCGGCGTGTCCTTCCAGTTTGCGAGATCGCCACACGGCGGCGTAACGGGAGGCATCGTGGCACCGAAGCGTCGCCGCCGCCTCACCCATATGAGTGAGGCGGCGGCGGGCGATATCCTGTCTGATGGGGCCCGGGCCAACCCGGCCGTGCAAGGTCGGATGACCCCGGGTGCAAGCGGAGGAAACGCGATGACGAGCGCAATGAAACGCGTGGCAATTCTGTCCTTGGCAATTCTTTCCCTGGCGCTGCTATCGGGTTCGGCGGCTTGGGCGCAAAGCTGCAACACCGCCGACCGTTCCGTGCTCTTGATCCTCGATGCATCCGGCAGCATGAACGCCAGATTGCCGAACGGCGAGACCCGCATGGCGGTGGCGCAACGCGCCATCAAGGGCGTCGCCGGCTTCGTCCCGGCGCAGGCGCAATTGTCACTGCGGATGTATGGCGCGCAGTCGGCGGCGGGCCGCAAGAATTGCGAGGACACCCATTTGGCGGTGCCGTTCGGCCCGGCCAGCGCCGCCAGCGGCCCGATCAACGCGGCGGTCGACGCCGCCAAGGCGCAGGGCTACACGCCGATCGCTTTTTCGCTCGGCCAAGCCGCCAATGATTTTCCCGCCGCCGCCAAGGAGCGCGTGATCGTGCTGGTGAGCGACGGCAAGGAAACCTGCCAGGGCGATCCGGTGCTGGCGGCACGCGCGCTCAAGGGCATCACGGTTCACACCGTCGGCTTTGTGGTCGACACCGCGGCGCGCGGGCAGCTGCAAGCCATCGCGCGCGCCACCGGCGGCACTTATTTCGATGCGCCGGTCGGTCCGGAATTGCCCGACACGCTCAAGCAGGCGCTCAATGCGTGCAGCCAGCGCGTCGTCACGCTGCCGGCGAAGCCGTTACCGGGCAAGCTGCGCACCACGTCGGTGACCTGGACCGGGTCTCATGCCGTGCTCAATGCGGAGACCGGCGAGAAAGTCGGGGCGTTCAACAGCTCGCACCGGGAGCTCACTCTTCCCGCCGGCATCTACGAGGTGAGGTTCGGGCCGGCGAGCTGGAGGGGGATCGAGGTGCGCCCCGGTGAGACCACCACGATCGAGCCGGGCGTGCTGAATATCGAGGTAAACAATCGCGCGGTGCAGATCAACGCGAACGTCGTCGATTCCGAAACCGGCGAGCGGCATGGAAATTTTACCCCCATGAGGAATTCCGTGACCCTGATGCCCGGCGTCTATGACATGAGTTTGTCCAAGACCGCGTGGCGCTTCATCAAGGTGGACGGCGGCCAGACCGTCACGCTGCGGCCGGCCGCGGTCATCCTGGCGGAGGGCCTGAAGTGGAAGCGGGCGCGGGTGACGACGACCGACGGCACCGAGGTCGCCGACTTCCACGCGATGCGAACGGTGGCAGCGCTGCCGCCGGGCGACTACATTGTCGTGGTCGACGACAACAAGATTCCGTTCAAGGCGACGGAAGGCGAAGTGCTGGAGATCAAGCCGCAATAGCAGGAAGGTTTTCAGGAGGTTTGCCATGGCCAGGAGTGCACGGTTCGGATCGGTGGTTTGTGCGATCGTCTTCGTCGCGAGTGCGGCGCTGATCGGCGTGGCGGGCTCCGCGGCCTTGGCGCAAACCCCGGGAACCGCGGGGCCGATCACGTTCAACCTGTTTACCGGAGATAGCGTCGTTCTAAATCCAAAGGAGGCTCAGCGGCTCATTGACGCCGCGCGCAAGGCGCAGGCGCCGGGTCAATGCCCGTTGGGGCGGCTAACATTCTACTCATCGGAGCGCGATCCCCTGTTCCAGGAGGCGACGGCGGCGGCCCGGCGGGATGCGGTTTTGCAGTACTTGAACGGTCAGGGCATCGACGCCAGCCGCTTCTTCGCCGACGCCGCCTTCGTGAAGGATGGCAAGCGAAACGATGTGGAACTGGATCTCAACGCGGGACGCGACCAGACCGCGCCGACGCTCGACGTCACCTGGACGCCGCCGAAGGGAACCAAGGTGAAAGCGAACCAGCGGATCACCGCCAAGGCGGTCGCGCGCGATGACACCAATCGCTGGCAATCCGGCATCAACACCATCGATCTCGACGTTCAGGGCGGCGGGCCGTTTGGCTTCCAGGATTATCCGCGGCCGCAGCCGCCTTGCGCAAACCCGCCGCCGCCGCGGACCCTGGAGGGCGTCTACACTGTGCCGTCCGATCCGCCGCCGATCGTGCGGCTGCGCGCCGTCACCAAGGACTTCGCCGGCCACGACGCCAGGGACATCGCCGAGTTCCCGACCGGGGATTGGTATGGCCACATCGATTGGTCGTTTCGGCATCCCACCGGCCGCCTTTGGGGCCGGCTTGATGTTACATTTGACTATGATGGCCATGGCAATCTCAAGGGCCGGATGGCTGGGGACGAGCACACCGAGGCGCGGTGGGAGCCATGTCGGCTGACCTCTCAAACGCCGGCAAAGCTTTCGGCCAACCTGGTCGGCCAATATACGCCTGGCCGCAACACCATGTCGCTCCGGGCTATCGATCAGCACGGTGAGCAGGGACGATATAGCTTGGACTGTGCGTCCGCGTCGGGAGTACCGTTCGGCGGCGTCGGTCCGCTCTACCAGCCGGGGCTCGCTCAACTGTTGAACAGCCTCACCGTCAGGGCCGATGGCAGCGTCGAAGCCAGCGGCGAAGGGCCTGCTACCCCCGCCTCTGCGCATGCGACGCTGCACCTGAAGCTGACGCTGCGCCGTATACAAGACTGACGGCGCGGGGGCGGGGCAAGGGCTTCGAAGCGAAGCCGCTAGAGGAGAACGGCAATATGCCGATAACGCATCGCAATGTCGCTGCAACGCGCGCAGCGATCGTCATCGTCGCGAATGCGGCGCTGATCGGCGCTGCGGGCTTGCACTCTGCCGCCTTGGCGCAAACCCCGGGAACCGCGGGGCCGATCACGTTCAACCTGTTTACCGGGGATAGCGTCGATCTAAATCCAAAGGAGGCTCAGCGGCTCATTGACGCCGCGCGCAAGGCGCAGGCGCCGGGTCAATGCCCATTGGGGCGGCTAACATTCTACTCATCGGAGCGCGATCCCATGTTCCAAAAGGCGGCGGCGGCGGCCCGGCGGGACGCGGTGTTGAGCTACCTGAACGGTCAGGGCATCGACGCCAGCCGCTTCTTCGCCGACGCCGCCTTCGTGCAGGACGGCAAGCGAAACGATGTGGAACTGGACCTCAACGCGGGGCGCGACGACATTCCGCCGACGCTCGACGTCACCTGGACGCCGCCGAAGGGAACCAAGGTGAAAGCGAACCAGCGGATCACCGCCAAGGCGGTCGCGCGCGATGACACCAATCGCTGGCAATCAGGCATCAACACCATCGATCTCAACGTTGACGGCGGCGGGCCGTTTGGCTTCGAGGATTTTCCGCGGCCGCAGCCGCCCTGTGAACGCCCACCGCCGCCGCGGACTCTGGAGGGCGTCTACACCGTGCCGTCCGCCCCGCCGCCGATCGTACGCCTGCGCGCCGTCACCAAGGACTTCGCCGGCCACGACGCCAGGGACATCGCCGAGTTCCCGACCGGGGATTGGTATGGGACGCTCGAGTTCAGCAGCGATAGTGTGATCCGGGGCGTGCGAACGACCATCAAGGACACCATGGACATCGTCTTGGAATATGACGGAAAGGGCAACCTGGAAGGAACCCTGACGGGGAACCGCAGTTTCAGTGTGCAGAACCACCCAAATTGCAATTGGACCACAACCATTCCAAATAAATTAAGTGGCAAATTGCTCGGCTCGTATACGCCCGGCGCCAAGGTGATGTCGATCCAGTTGGTCGAGCCGGTGGTTGCGCCAATAACAAAGAAAGATTGTCCAGGCGGGGGATATATCATCAGCGGCTACAGTATTCATGAATGGCCGCCGTTCAAGAACGCTCTGAGTAGCCCAAGAGCGGCCGGGGACGGCTCGTTCCGATCGAGCTTTGAGGAGACAACAGCAGGTCCCGTTACCAACCGCGTCTCGCTCATTCTGCGCCCGGCGCAGAACTGACGGCGCGTTTGGGTTCCGCCGCCGCCTGCAGGGACGCCAGCGCCAGGGTTGTGGCCGCGAGCAGCGCGATCGTCGAGATCTTCATCGGCGTGTCCTTCCAGTTTGCGAGATCGCCACACGGCGGCGTAACGGGAGGCATCGTGGCACCGAAGCGTCGCCGCCGCCTCACCCATATGAGTGAGGCGGCGGCGGGCGATATCCTGTCTGATGGGGCCCGGGCCAACCCGGCCGTGCAAGGTCGGATGACCCCGGGTGCAAGCGGAGGAAACGCGATGACGAGCGCAATGAAACGCGTGGCAATTCTGTCCTTGGCAATTCTTTCCCTGGCGCTGCTATCGGGTTCGGCGGCTTGGGCGCAAAGCTGCAACACCGCCGACCGTTCCGTGCTCTTGATCCTCGATGCATCCGGCAGCATGAACGCCAGATTGCCGAACGGCGAGACCCGCATGGCGGTGGCGCAACGCGCCATCAAGGGCGTCGCCGGCTTCGTCCCGGCGCAGGCGCAATTGTCACTGCGGATGTATGGCGCGCAGTCGGCGGCGGGCCGCAAGAATTGCGAGGACACCCATTTGGCGGTGCCGTTCGGCCCGGCCAGCGCCGCCAGCGGCCCGATCAACGCGGCGGTCGACGCCGCCAAGGCGCAGGGCTACACGCCGATCGCTTTTTCGCTCGGCCAAGCCGCCAATGATTTTCCCGCCGCCGCCAAGGAGCGCGTGATCGTGCTGGTGAGCGACGGCAAGGAAACCTGCCAGGGCGATCCGGTGCTGGCGGCACGCGCGCTCAAGGGCATCACGGTTCACACCGTCGGCTTTGTGGTCGACACCGCGGCGCGCGGGCAGCTGCAAGCCATCGCGCGCGCCACCGGCGGCACTTATTTCGATGCGCCGGTCGGTCCGGAATTGCCCGACACGCTCAAGCAGGCGCTCAATGCGTGCAGCCAGCGCGTCGTCACGCTGCCGGCGAAGCCGTTACCGGGCAAGCTGCGCACCACGTCGGCGGTTTATTCTCACGACATCATCAATTCCGAGACCGGCCAAAAGGTCTCGTATTTTGACCGGGTGCGCACCCAGGTCGACCTGCCGGCGGGCATTTACGAGGTCAGATTCGGGTCCGGAAGCTGGAAAGGCATCGAGGTGCGCTCCGGCGAGACCACCACGATCACGCCGGGGGAGCTTCACGTCACCGCTAGTCGGATTGTCTTCGCCATCGTGGTCGATTCCGAAACCGGCGAGAAGTATGGAACTATCGACCCCTCGGGGAGCCGAGTGACGCTGATGCCCGGCGTCTATGACCTGCAATTCCGCACGGCGGTGTGGCGCTTCATCAAGGTCGACGGCGGCAAGCCCACCACGGTCCGGCCGGCCCAGGTCGTCCTCCACAGCGGCGTGAAGAGGTCGGGCGCGCGGGTGACGACGCCGGATGGCGCGCTGTTGTTCGCTTTCGACGCAGTGACCTCGCATGCGTCGCTGCCGCCGGGCGATTACATCGTCGTGGTCGACGGCAACAAAATTCCGTTCAAGGCAACGGAAGGCGAGGTGCTGGAGATCAAGCCGCAATAGACTGCGTGTCTAAACCGCCGACGGAGGACCTCATGTGCAACATTGAAAAACCGGTCGCTGTCTCGTGCGCGTTCAGGTTCGGCGCGCTCGGATTGGGCGCGCTGGCGATGCTCCCTCTTGCCGGCCCCTCCTCCGCCCAGCAGACGACCGAGACGCTGTTCAATGTGTTCCCGGGCGCGGATTCAGTCGATCCCGCGCCCAAGGAACTGGCGCGGCTGGCGGGGGCGATCCGCCAGGCCAAGGTGCCGCGCGAATGTCCGCTGGGCGAGTTGACGATTTACACGCCGAAGGGTGACCCGATTTTCCAGGGGGCCCTTTCGGACACCCGTCGCGATGCCGTGCTGAGGGAGCTGGAGCGTCTGGGCCTGGGCGTTGCCGGCCGTTTGTTCGTCAAGCAAGTGCAGGGCAGCGCCGGCAAGTTCGACGTGGGCTACAGCGCGGCGCGCGACGACAGGCCGCCGACCCTGACCACCACCTCGCAGCCGAAAAAGGGCAGCAAGGTGAAGGCGGGCCAGACGATTACTGTCACGATGGTCGCGCGCGACGACGCCGACCGCTTGCAGACCGGGGTTGAGTCGATCCGGCTGATCGCCGAGAGCGAGGGCGGACGCGACGTTGCGCCCACACCTATGCGTTACGCCCCCTGCTCCGATCCGCGCGAGAAGCGCGTGGTCGCGACCTATGTGGTGCCGGCCAATCCGCCGCCGATCGTGCGGTTGCGCGCCTGTGCTTGGGATCACGCCAACCATCAGGACTGCGACGTCGGCGAGTTCCCGACCGGCGAAATCTGGGCGGGGACGATCAGGCTCGTCAAAGACCAGCGCAATCCGGTGTGCTCGGCGATCACGAGCGAAGCAAGCTATACCATCGTCGTCAGAGGTGATGGAGACGTATCGGGCTCCGGGACGTTCAACCATAGCGGCTATACCTGTCCGGGCGGTTTCACCGCGCCAGCGACCAATGGCACCATCGAGCTCGTCGGCAAGAAAACGGGATCGACCTTGACGGTCTATGTTAACGATTGGGAGCCAAAAAACGCACCTGTGCCGCGGCTTCCTGGCGGGCCGCAGATCGTTCAGATCGTGGACGGGAAGACGGCCGAGGGCACGTTTACACCCGGCATTCCGGAAGTCGTATTCAGCGTCAGGCTCGAATGTCGGACATGCGGCCAACCATGAACGCCGCTTGCGTCGGCCCGACCGTCATTGGCGGCACGGCGTCAGCTTGAGCCACCCAAGCACATGCAGCCATGAAATCCGAATCACAGTTATTCGCCGACGTTGCGCCGTGCGCAGAACTGACGGCGTAGCAAACAAACCGCTCAACCCATCCGCACGCTGGAGCCGCCCATGGAAGTCGTGCACCGTATTCGCGCCTGGTTCTCCGACCGGAGCAAGGCGCCCGCGCTCTCCGGCACAGATCAATCGCCGGCCCGGGGAGATATGCGCCGGATCGGGCTGGTCTTCGCGATCATGGCGGTGCTGGCGTCGTTTGGCTGGTGCGTAACCTCCCGCTGCGTCATGTGCGAATTATGGGACGTTTGTCGATGAGCTCGTCGGATCGGTCGATGAGCCTTTCCGCGGTTGCTTTGGCGAAGGCGGACGCGAGACCGATCGTTCATTGCCGCGGTTGCAAAACCCCGCCTTTCGCGCTGGAATGCGATGCCAATTTTTGATAGGATATTATGATGCGCCGCGACGATGTTATCGCCAGACTGAAACAAGCCGAACCCGATCTGCGGACACGCGGCATCCGCCGCGTAGCCGTGTTCGGCTCGGTGGCGCGCGGAGACGACCGGCCGGACAGCGATATCGATATCATGATCGAGGTCGATCCCGAGGCACACATCACCGTGTTCGATTACGTTGGATTGAAGGAATATATCGCCGGCCTGTTTGACGGCCGGGTCGACGTGGTGAGCCGGGATGGCCTGAAACCCTATGTCCGTCCGGCCGCGACAGCCGACGCCATCTATGCCTTCTAGCACTACCGATAACGCCTTGCGGGACATCCTCCGCCACATCGATCTTGCCGGGCAGTTTGTCGCCGGTTTCGATTGGGCGGCGTTTCATGACGATGTGTGGGACACGGTGCGGCGCGCGCTGCCGCCGCTGTGGGCCGTCGTCGAGCAAGAGCTTGAGCGCGGCTGATCGAAAGCAAAGTGTGCGAGGTGAAGCCGCGGTAACGGAAGAATAGCATGACACGCCTCAACATGGGATCGCGGTCGAAGACAGTGGCGTCCAGGTCAACAAAGTGATGCAAAAACGCCTCTGCTTTGGCTTCCGCGATGCGGCCGGCCACGAACGCGAGGGCTTAAGCGAGCCGATGCCACCCGACGATGCCTATGACTGGAACCCCGGCGACGCCGGCGAAATTCGCTACGACGTGGCCAATCCCGACGACCAGATCTGGACCGGCCAGCGGCACGGCCGATGTACAGGAGCAGGCGTTTTTTGAGGCAAGACTCGGCGGGTTGCGATGCAGCTGGAAAAACGTGGCCTAAATGGTTAGAATGCCGCGATGCGCCGCGATGAAGTCATTGCCAAACTGAAAGAAGCCGAGCCTAGGCTGCGAGCCCTCGGTGTGGCCGCGCTCTACCTGTTCGGTTCGCATGCGCGCGACGAGGCGCGTGAGGATTCCGATGTGGATGTGTTCATCGACAAAGATAAATCGCGCCCGTTTGGCTTCGATGAATTCATGGATGCCTATCTATTGCTCAAGGAACGGCTTGGCGAAAATGTCGATTATGGAACCCGCGAAGGTCTGCATCCGGTATTGCGGACGGGCATCGAGCGGGAAGCGGTGCGTGTGTTCTGATGCCGCCACGCTCGCCACGTGTCTGGCTGATCGATATCCGCACTGAAATCGCCGGTATCCAGGAATTGACCAAAGACGCCGACCTCGCGACTTTCGGCGCTAGCTGGGCAATGAAGCGGGCCGTGCAGCACGGTCTTCTGATCATCGCAGAGGCCGCAAAACATTTACCACCCGCCCTAAAAAGCTCACAGCCGCAGGTGCCGTGGGAGCGAATACACGGTCTTGGCAATATTCTTCGTCATGAGTACCGGCATGTTGATCCGGAGGTGTTATGGTCGGTGATAATGGAGCGTTTGGCCGAACTCGATAAGGCTGCTGCAAAATTGCTGCAAGATTTTCCAGAGTGACCCGGGCGAACGGCCGAGTATCCTCGTTCCCGGCCTGTTGGCACGCCTTGCCACCGCGATTACACCGAGCGCAAGGACGACTGACCGATGCCCGCAACCCCGCGCGACCCCGGCCGCATCGCTGTCATCGGCGCAGGCTTGCTGTTTGCCGCCATCGGTCTGCTATTCGCCGGCATTGGCGTCGGGAAGAATTTCAGCGAGCGCAGCGAGCAACGCCGGCTCGACGCCGGCGGCAAGTTCGCGTCGGCCGTCCTGACGCGCAAATATATCGAGGCGAACGTCACGTCCGGCCGCGTCGAGCCGCGTTTCCATGTGCAATTCCGCTTTGTGCCCGAGGGCAAGGCGGAGGTGATGGGGACGGCGGCCGTCAGTTCCGAAGCCTATCGGCGCGCCAAGCCCGGCGGCCGTATCGAGGTCGTCTATCTGCCCGACACGCCGTCGGTCCATCGCGTCGAGGGCGAGCTGCGCGATACGCTGTTCGGCGTGATGTTCGCGGGGGTCGGCGGATTCATCGTGCTGGTCGGCGGCGGCATGATCTACGCCATGCTGCGGCGGCCGCGACCGCAAGCCGCGCGGCCCGGCCTGTTCGCCCGCGTCGGGATGTTCGTCACGCGCGCGCCGATCCTGCTGTTCGCCGGCGTGTGGCTCGTGGTCGGCCTGTCCTTCCTGATTGCCGGATGGTTCATCGCCGCGCATGAGCTTGGCATGCGCGCCCAGTTTGCCAACGAAAGCCTGCCAACCAGCGGAACGGTGCTGCACAAATCGGTCTTCACCGAATCCTCCGGCAGCGGAAATTCGCGCACGCAAACGACGCGCTATCGCATCGTGTTCCGCTACACGGTGGAGGGCGACGAGATCGTCGGCACGACCAACATTTCGGCCGGCGCCTGGGAGCGGCTGGTCGAGCGCGGCCCGGTCAATCTCGCCTATGTCGCGCGCGAACCCTGGCGCTACCATATCGACGGCGAGCAAGGCTGGTCGGACTGGCTCGGCAGCTATGTACTGCTCGGTATCGGCATTGTTGCGACGATGATCGGCGGCGGCGCGCTCGCCTTCGCCTATCGCAGCTTGCCGTCCTGGGCGCATACCGCGCGCTGGCCCCGCTCGTTTCGCCGCAAGCGCGCGGAAGGCGGCATAGTCTCCGTGCCGCAGGTTGCGTTGCCGTCGCGTATCCCAAAGCTCGCGCGCGCGGCGCAATGGCTGCCGCGCGGCTGGATCATGCTGGTAGTCGGGGCGGTTTTCTTCCTGGGCGGCGTGGCGGCGGTGATCTCGGGCATCGCCACGCTGATCGGCGAGTGGCGCTACGCGCGTGGCGGCGCGCTGGCGGAAAGGCGGATTACCGGAAAATCGATCGATGAGGCGAGCCGCAGCGATCGCTCGTCGACCAGGCATTTGGTTTCATATCGTTTCACGACCGCGCAAGGGGAGGTGCAAGAAGGCCGCCACACGCTGCAATGGGAGGCGTGGGAAGCCGCGAAGGAAGGCGACCGCATAGCGGTGCGCTACCTGGCGGATGCGCCGCAGACCAACCGCGAAGCCAGCGTTGACGGGACCGTGGAAGGGTTCGTGGCCCTGGGCGTCGGGCCGCTGATCGGCGGTATCCGCGGCGCTATTCTGTTTCTCAGCTATTACGGGCGCCAGCGCCGCGCGCGCCTGCTGCGGTATGGGATCGCGGTCGCGGCGCACGTCATCGCGGTCGAGGACAGCGGCTTCATCGTCAACAAGGTCATGCAAAAGCGCATTCGCTTTCGATTCCAGGATAACAGCGACCGCGACCGCGAGGGCTTAAGCGAGCCGATGCCGCCCGACGATGCCCATGACTGGAACCCCGGCGACGCCGGCGAAGTTCGCTACGACGCGGCCAATCCGGACGATCAGATCTGGACCGGCAAGCGGCGCGGGCGTTCCGCCGCCTGATACTGAGACGCATAATATTTGACTCGTCATGCCCGCGCTCGTCGCGGGCATCCACGTCTTGAATCATGAATCGAGCCAAAGACGTGAACGCCGTGATGGGCGCTAAACCACCCTACCGCCTCAAATTGTGGCGCAAACGACGCCACTCTGGGAATCTGGGCCACGCGGCGCTATGTTGTTGTTATGAATGCGACGGTCAAAAACATTCTCGAACGGGCAGCCACCTGGCCCGAAGAAGACCAGGAGGAGCTTGCGGCGCTGGCGCTTGAAATCGAGGCACGCCGGACCGGCGTTTACGCATTGAGCGACGACGAGAAGGCATCGATCGATGCGGCCCGGCGCAGCGGTCTTGCGTCCGACGACGCGGTCGCTGCGTTTTGGAAGCGCTACGGCGCCGCATGAAGGTGCGCTATCGCGAACTGGCGCTCTCCGATCTCGACAATATTTTCCGTTATCTCGACGAACGCAGTCCGGCCAGCGCCCGCAATGTGATCGATGCGATCCATGTGGCCGTCGGCGATATTGTGCAAAATCCGCTCGGCGCGCGCAGACGGGCGCGCGGGTAGCGGATTTCGCGTTCGTAGCCCGCATGAGCGCAGCGACATGCGGGAGCAGCCATCCCGGATGTCGCGGCCTTGCGGCCGCTCATCCGGGCTTCTGTAACGGGCCTCGGTTAGTCAATCCCTTTTTGCGTCATC
>JALHRD010000046.1 GCA_022841625.1 Xanthobacteraceae bacterium | reverse complement strand
ATCGACAGAATAAGGTTTGCCCATCCATGCTGGCCTCCATCCCAGCCAGCATGTTGAATCAGAACCGTTCTGATTTGGGAATCCCAAATCGATTCAGGCTAAACTCATAACGCTCTAGTAAGCGACCGCCTCATTCACCCAAGATTCACCTAAGGCGAGGCAACCGCCTCCGGCGACGCCAGCAGCACCAGGAAGCGCGATTGCGCCAAGGCCTGCTCGATTGACGGCCACAATGCCGGGGTCGCCGAGAGCGAAGTATCGTCGCGGAACACCCGCAGCGCCCGCCGCCGGTACCACGGCTTGCCGAGCGTCTGGATCACCGACTGCAACGTCGCCGCGATCGGTTTGTCCTTGGCATGACTATACGAAACGAAGGCATCGTAAATCGCCATCGCATCCCCTCCCAGGGTGCCTTTTGCGGCAAACCTATCAGATCGGCAATTGCAGCGGTCCCACTACCGCAGCGCCGGCGTGACCTGGAATAAGCGCGTATGCTCGATTAGAGCATAACGATCGGTCATCCCGGCAATGAAGTCGCCGATCCGTCGCAAGCGTCCGGCAGCATCGCCGGCCATGGGGCCCTGCGACCAGTCCTCCGGCAGATCGCCGGGGTTCTCGACGTATCGCCAGAATAGATCCGAGAGCACGGCCTCCGCCTCGCCCATGATGCGCATAACGCGATGATGACGGTACATGCGCGGATGCAGAAAATTCTTGATGGCGCGGTCGACGTCCGCCATCGCGGTCGAAAAAGCGCCAACCGGCGAGGATGCCGCACGGATGTCGGCCGCCGATGTCGGCGCAAGGCGCGAGAGCCGCGATGCCGTCTCGCCGATGACATCTTCGATCAGATTGGTGATAACGCGGCGCACCAATTCGTGGCCCGCACGCGCAGGTTCGATGGCCGCGGATTCCTGCCTGACGCCGGAGAGTATCTCCCGCAAAAGAGCGACTTCGGCGAGGTCGTCCAGCGTAAACAAGTCCGCGCGCAAGCCATCGTCGATATCGTGAGCGTTATAGGCAATGTCGTCGGCCAGCGCCGCCACTTGCGCTTCGGCACTCGGAAAGCTCCACAATTCGAGGTCTTGCAAGCGGTTATAAACGAGGATCGCCTGCGCAATGCCACGCTCTCGATAGCGCCCCACTGGCTCGCCATCGCGGCCGATCAACGGACCGTTGTGCTTGACCAGCCCTTCGAGGGTCTCCCAAGTCAGGTTGAGCCCGTCGAACGCGGCATAGCGCCGCTCCAGCGCCGTCACCACCCGCAGGGTCTGCGCGTTGTGATCGAATCCGCCGACCTCCACCAGACACCGATCAAGCGCGCGCTCGCCCGCATGACCGAACGGCGGATGCCCGAGGTCGTGGGCGAGCGCAAGCACCTCGCTCAAATCCTCATCGAGCCCAAGTGCCCGCGCCAGCGAGCGGGCAATTTGCGCGACTTCGAGCGTATGGGTGAGCCGGGTCCGGAAATGGTCGCCCTCATGAAAAACGAAAACTTGCGTCTTGTGGGCAAGCCGACGGAACGCGGTCGAATGAATGACCCGATCGCAATCACGGCGAAAATCGGTTCGCGTTGCCGACGGCGGCTCCGGGCGCAGCCGGCCTCGACCATTGGCCGCATCGGCGGCATAGGGTGATAGTACTTTAACCATTGGCCCACCTGCCGTTGACCTGAGCGTCCGGCATACCTAACTATCGCCTATAAGGCGTTGCAATGGCAGCTGGTTTAGACATCAGTTGACCTGAATTTGGACAGCTGGACATGAATGTCACGGTTACGGAGCGCGCAGCACGGCGCATCGGCGAAATCCTTGGCAAGGAGCCCGATGGCACAATGCTGCGGGTCAGTGTCGAAGGCGGCGGCTGCTCTGGATTCCAATACAAGTTTGACATGGAGCGGGCGCAGACTGCGGACGACGTCCTGATCCGGCGCGACAATGCGGCGGTTCTGATCGATGCAGTATCGCTCAACTACCTCGCCGGCTCCGAGATCGACTTCGTCGACGATCTGATCGGCGCTTCGTTCCGCATCAACAATCCGCAAGCGAAAACATCCTGCGGCTGCGGAACGAGCTTTTCGTTATAAGATAAGCTACGGAACAGGCGCCAGTTGCGCCCTGCCGGTCACCAATTACTCCGCCGCCGCCACCTTTGGCCGTCCAGCATGCCCCTCCAAATCCTCTAACTGAGGTTCGAGGCGTCGCTTAAGCATGCGATCGATACGGTCGAGATAGATATAGACAACCGGTGTGATGTAGAGCGTCAGCAGTTGGGACAGCACCAGCCCCCCAACCACAGCCACCCCGAGCGGTTGCCGCAGCTCGGCGCCGGCCCCATGCCCAAGCGCGATCGGCAGCGCGCCGAAGATCGCAGCGAACGTCGTCATCATGATCGGTCGGAAGCGCAGCAAGGCTGCTTCGCGGATGGCCGCTTCCGCGCTGAGCCCGACCTTGCGCCGCTCGATCGCAAAATCGATCATCATGATCGCGTTCTTTTTTACGATTCCCACCAGCATCACGATGCCGATCATGGCAATGACCGACAGATCCATCCTGAAGGCTATCAAGGTCAGCAATGCGCCAATGCCGGCCGACGGCAAGCCCGAGATAATTGTGATCGGATGGATGAAACTTTCGTAGAGGATGCCAAGCAGCACATAAGCCGCAAAGATCGCCGCCAGCACCAGAATGCCTTGCCCCTTGAGGGATTCCTGGAACACCTGCGCGGAGCCCTGGAACGCCGACACAACCGTCGCCGGCAACCGCGAATCGCGCTCAATTTTCCTGATCGCATCGATGGCATCGCCCAGCGATGCGCCGGGAGCAAGATTGAACGAAATGGTGACCGAAGGCTGGTTGCCCTGGTGATTGACCATGAGCGGCCCAACCGACGACGTCAGCCGTGTCACTGCCTCCAACGGTACCGTCTGGCCACTCGCGGTCTTCAGATAGATGCGCGAAAGCGCCGAAACGTCCGTTTGAAATTCCGGCTTGCTCTCCAAGATAACCTGAAAGTCGTCGTCAGGTGTATAGATGGTCGCAACCTGCCGCGAACCAAACGCATTGAACAATTCCTGGCGTATCTGATCGATCGAAATACCGTAGACGGCTGCTTTTTCGCGATCGACCTCAATGTTCATTTGCGGGTTGCGCAGATCGAGGTCGGTGGCCACGTCACGCACGATTGACAATGCCGCGACCCGTTCCTGCATCTCGGGCGCAACACGGTACAGCACATCGGTGTCGCTTGACGTCAATGTGTATTGGTATTCGCCCGGCGACGGACGCCCGCTGATGTTCAGATTCTGCACCGCACGGAAACGCACAAGCAGGCCAGGCACCACATTCGCCGACTGCCTTAAGCGCTCCATAACCTGGTTCACGCTCTCGCGCTCACTTCGCGGCTTAAGCTTGATAAAAATTCGTCCCACATTTGCGGTCGGCGCCGGCCCCCCCGGACCAATGGTAGAGTTGAGATATTCCACCGCACGGTCCGCACGAATGGCAGCCGCCACCTTCGCCTGCATTTCCGACAGCGACTGGAACGACACATCCGCCTGCGCCTGTGTCTGCGCAAAGACGAATCCGGTATCTTCGCTTGGGAAGAAGCCTTTCGGAATGACAATGTAGAGCCACACGGTGCCAAACAGCGTACTAACCGTGATCGCCAGCATGACCGCCTTGTACCTGATAATTTTGTCGAGGCTCCACTCGTAGGCGCGCAGCCAACTCTGGAAAACCGCCTCAAACCCGCGCAGCACGATGTTCTGCTTCTCCCCCTCGGGCTTGTGGCGCAGCATGCGCGCGCACAACATTGGCGTCAGCGTGAGCGAGACAAAGCCGGAGATTATGATCGCGACCGAGATCGTTACCGCGAATTCGCGGAAGATGCGTCCGACCATGCCACCCATTAGCAGCACGGGGATAAACACCGCCACCAACGAGAAGGTGATGGAAACAATCGTGAAGCCAATCTCCTTGGCACCCTTGAGCGCCGCCTCGAATGGCCGCATTCCGTTTTCAACATGACGCACGATGTTTTCAAGCATCACGATGGCGTCGTCGACCACGAAACCGACCGACAGCGTCAGCGCCAGCAATGTCATATTGTTGATCGAATATCCCAGCGCATACATCACCGCCGCCGTGCCGATCAACGAGACCGGAACCGCCAGTGTCGGGATGATGGTGGCCGACGCCGAGCGCAGGAACAGGAAGATCACAAGCACCACCAGCGCGATTGCGATCGCCAAAGTGATCTGAACGTCCTCGACGGATTCCCGCACCGATACCGAACGATCGTTGAGAACGTCGAGATTCACCGACGCCGGCAGCGCCGCCTGGTAAAGCGGAAGCCGCTCGCGCACCGAGTCCACTACCGCGACTGCGTTGGAGCCGGGCTGACGCTGCACCCCAAGCATGACCGCGCGATTTTCGTTAAACCAGGTCGCCTGCCGGTTGTTTTCGACGCTCTCGATCACATCCGCGATCTCGTGCAACCGCACGGGCGCACCGTTTCGGAACGCAACGATCACCTGCTTATATTCTTCGGCGGTGCGCATTGCCGCCGTTGCCGACAGCGTCACGTTCTGCCGCGGGCCATACAATGTCCCAACCGGGGAATTGGAGTTGGCTTGGGCAATGACGCGGCGAACCTCATCGAGCGAGATATTGCGGGCGGCAGCGGCCACCGGATCGACCTGCACCCGGATTGCGAATTTTTGCGAACCGTAAACCTCAACCTGGGCGACGCCCGACAGCTGCGATATCTGCTGCCCGATCTGGGTCTCCGCAAACTCGCTGACCTTCGACAGTGGGAGGGTTTGCGAATTGACGCTAATGACGAGCACCGCAAAGTCGCCTGGATTGACCTTCCGGAAACTTGGCGGCGTTGTCATTTCAATGGGGAGCCGCCGCGACGCCACGGTAAGCGCCGTCTGCACATCGAGCGCCGCGCTATCGATGTTGCGGTTGAGCTCAAACTGGATGACGATCGACGTACGGCCGAGCGACGACGTCGAGGTCAGCGAAGTGATCCCGGCAACGGTCGACAGCTGCCGCTCGATCGGCGAAGCCACCGACGCCGCCATGGTTTCAGCACTTGCGCCCGGAAGTTGCGCATTGATCTGAATGGTCGGGAAGTCGACCGCCGGCAATGCAGCAACACCAAGAAGCCGGTAGGCAAACACGCCGAAAACAATAAATGTTGCCGTAATCAGCGTGGTCAGAACCGGGCGTCGAATGCAAAGCTCGGATAGTCCCATGGTCAGGATCCAGTGCTGGATTCGCGCGGCAAGACCCGCGACCCATTGGTCAAACGCAGTTGGCCTTCCGTTACGATGATTTCGCCGCCTTCGAGCCCGCTCTCAATGACGGTTTCGCCGTCCAATACCCGCGCAATCTTGATCGGCTGGACCGTTGCGGCGCCATTCCTGATTACAAAGACGAACGGTCCTGTTTGAGCGACCTGAACAGCGGTTGAAGGAACCACAACGGCCTCTTCCTCACGGAAGATCAGACGGACCTGCACCAATGTCCCGGGCCAGAGCAACTCATCGACATTGGGTATGGTCGCGCGAACCGGCACGGTACCGGTAGCGGCATCGACCGTATTCTCCACCATAGTGACCTGGCCGCTCGCCTTGCGGCCATCGCCAGGGACGATCGCTTGGATGGTCGCTGTTTCGTTGCCTATTGCCTGCCGCAGTTCCGGCAAATTGCGCTGTGGCAGCGCAAAGGTGACATAGACTGGCGCGACCTGAATGATGGTCGCGAGCGGGATCGGATCGGCCTGACGCGCAAAGTTCCCGACCTTGACATTGGCCATGCTGACCCGGCCGGTGATCGGCGCACGAATGAACGTGTAGTCGCGCTGCACGCGCAACAATTCGAGTTGCGCGGTATTTGACTCGACCGCAGCGGTGAAAATATTGACCTGGGTTTTGGCATTGTTCAGCGTGACCACCGTGGTCGCATTTTTCGCCACCAAGGCATCGTAGCGCTCGACGTCACGCAAGGCTTGATCAAGCTGCGCCCGGGCGCCGCTCAACGTTCCCTCGGTCTGCCTGATCTGCGCATCGATCGCGCGATTGTCCAAGGTGAACAACATGTCGCCCCTGCGGACAATGGCTCCGTCCCGGAAGTGAACCCCGGTGATTTCGCTGTCGATACGGGGCTTCACCGCAACCGCGGCGATCGGCGTCACATTGCCAAGCAGGTCGATGCGAACCGGCACCGTCTTCTTGACGGCACGCGCAACATCCACGCTGACCGCCGCCTTGCCTTTGCCCTTCGTTTTAGACTGTGCGGCCGCACTCTGCGGGCCTGTGAACTGGCTCCATAGGTCGACGCCAACGCCGCGCAACGCGGCGTAACCGCCGCCAAGGGCGAGCGTCAGCACCACCCCAATTAACAGAATACGTCTGGTCATCACCTGTTTCGGACCGGCGCCAAGGCACCAGTCCCAGCTCCCTCTCTCGATTGCCAACCCGCGGCCGCGATATTTCGCTTATTTTAACTTCATTCTATCATAGGGCATAAACCAGCACCACCGCGGCAATACCGCAAAAAAAGCGTAAACTTAGCCGTTTGGGAGCACATTAAGTGCAGCGTCTGCCACAAGGTATTCCGAATGCGCATTGCAACCTGGAACGTCAATTCCGTCAAACAACGCCTGGATAACGCGGTTGCATGGCTCGGCGAGCGCAATCCGGACGTGGTTTGCCTCCAAGAAACAAAATGCGTTGATGATGCATTCCCACGCCAGGCATTCGAGACGATTGGCTACAACGTGGCCATCCATGGCCAGAAAAGCTTCAACGGGGTCGCCATCCTCTCCAAACTCCCATTCGACGAAGTTACCGCGCGCTTGCCGGGCGACAACGGTGACGAACAGGCCCGCTTTCTGGAAGCAGTGGTCTCGACCAAACGGGGTGCGGTGCGGATCGCGTCAATTTATCTGCCCAATGGCAATCCCCCGGATACCGAAAAATATCCTTATAAAATCAAATGGATGGAGCGGCTCATTGGCTATGCGCGCGACCGCATGACACTCGAGGAGCCGCTGGTCATGGCGGGCGATTATAATGTGATCCCGTCGGTCACCGACGCCCGCAATCCGTCAGCCTGGCAAGGCGATGCGCTGTTCCTGCCTGCGACCAAGGATCGCTTCCGCGCGCTGATCAATCTTGGCATGACTGACGCGGTCCGCGCTGCCAGCGACAATGACGATCTTTATACGTTTTGGGACTATCAGGCGGGCGCCTGGCAGAAAAACAACGGAATTCGCATCGACCACATCCTGCTATCACCGCAGGCAACCGACCGCTTTGTCAGCGCCACCATTGATCGTCATGTTCGAGCCTGGGAAAAGCCCTCCGACCACGTCCCAGTGGTCGTCGAACTCGACATTGAAACACGATAGCCGACGCGACAATGGCCTCCGCCGGCGCATCGAAACCGCGGATCAACGACGGCGGCGCATCCATCCTTCAAGATAATCGAGCGCGGTCGCACGCTCCTCCTCGGTGGCTTGGGCAAATGCGCTGGTATAGGTGTCGGCGATCCACTGATCGCCCGGACCGCTGCCACCTTGGGCCACGGCATCCTTGGCCACTGTCAACCAGAACAGCCCCATAGCCGCCTGCCGTGACACATCGGTGCCCTTGAACAAGATTGAGCCGAGCAGCGCCTGCGCGTTGCGCTGCCCGCGATCGGCTGCGAGCCGCAACCAACGCGACGCCTGGACACTGTCCTTTGGCGTGCCGATACCCTCCAGATGCATGCGGCCAATTTGGTATTGCGCATCCGGATCGCCAAAATATGACGCCGCATGGCGGAACATGCCATGGGCGACCGTCGGGTCGACCTTTACTTCCGTCTCCGGAATCCCAATTAGATAAAAATGTCCAAGCGCCACAAACGCGTCGGCAACAAAGCGCGCATGCGGTGTGCCCGGTGGATCATAGGCATGCGCCTTGGTCAGATTGCGGAAATACTCAAACGCGCGTTTGTGATTGACGGTGACGCCGTCGCCATCGGTATAAATCCGGCCGAGCTTCCAGATTGCACCGGGCACACCGCGCTCGGCCGCGTATTCAAGCGCGATCAGGCCCTGATCGACGCGACCCTCACGCAGCATCTGGCTGCCGGAGCGCAATGCATCAAACGGCGTAGCCGCAGTCGGCGGCACAGCGCTCAATGTCGGTCCGGTCGCCGCGGAATCCGACGGGGAAACTGCAACAGTACCCATCGACGCAGCCCCTGCCGGCGCCAGAGCCGTCGCGGCCGGCGCGCGATCTTGCGAACGGGCGTCATCGAAGCTCGCGACCGAAGTAAGGCCAAGCACCAAACCGATCAGGGCCGCGGTTACGACAGCGTTAGATGTCCGCATAGCACATCTTCTCGACAGCGCCGCCAGGATGGGTGACCGCGCCATGACGCGCTGGCCCAACTTGCTGGGCGTATTTCCACAAATAACCGGACGTAGACGAATGAGCCTTCGGCTTCCAAGACTTCGAGCGACTGGTAAATTCCGCCTTGGTGAGATTGACTTCGAGCACCCCTTTATCGGCGTCGATGGTGATGATGTCGCCATCGCGCACATGCGCAATCGGTCCGCCGACCGCAGCCTCGGGTCCCACATGACCGATACAGAACCCGCGCGTCGCGCCTGAGAAACGACCGTCGGTAATGAGCGCGACCTTGCCACCCATGCCCTGCCCGTAGAGTGCGGCGGTCGTTGCCAGCATTTCGCGCATGCCGGGCCCTCCCTTGGGGCCCTCGTAACGGATCACAAGCACTTCGCCTTCCCGATATTTGCGGTTCTTGACGGCCTCAAAACAGGCTTCCTCGCCGTCGAAGCAGCGCGCCGGACCGGAAAATTTCAGCTCGCTCATCCCGGCAACTTTCACAATAGCGCCCTCGGGCGCGAGATTGCCCTTGAGCCCGACAACACCGCCGGTAACCGTCAATGGGTTATCGGCGGGACGCACCACGTCCTGATCTTTGTTCCACTTCACCCGCTTAAGATTATCGGCGATGGTGCGGCCGGTCACTGTCATGCAGTCGCCGTGCAGATAGCCGTGATCGAGCAGCGTTTTCATCAGCAGCGGAACGCCGCCAGCTTCGAACATGTCTTTGGCGACATAGCGGCCGCCTGGTTTCAAATCCGCGATATAGGGTGTCTTTTTGAAGATTTTGGCGACATCGAACAGATCGAATGAGATGCCGCATTCATGCGCAATCGCCGGCAGATGCAGCGCGGCATTGGTAGACCCGCCGGAGGCTGCAACCACGGCCGCAGCGTTCTCAAGTGCCTTACGGGTAACGATCGCGCGCGGGCGCAGACCGGATCTGACAAGATCCATGACCGTTTCGCCCGCGGTCATGCAAAGCGCATCGCGAATTTCGTAGGGCGCAGGCGCTCCTGCCGAATATGGCAATGCCAAGCCGATCGCTTCCGACACCGTCGCCATGGTGTTGGCGGTAAACTGAGCGCCGCAGGCACCGGCCGATGGACAGGCGTTCTGTTCCAACGTCTCAAGATCGCGATCGGACATCTCGCCGACCGAGTGCTTGCCAACCGCCTCGAACACATCCTGGATGGTGACCGGCTGGCCCCTAAAGGTGCCAGGCAGGATCGAGCCGCCATAAATGAAGACCGACGGCACATTGAGGCGGCACATCGCCATCATCATGCCCGGCAATGACTTGTCGCAACCCGCTAATCCGACCAGCGCATCATAGGAGTGCCCGCGAATGGTGAGTTCGACCGAGTCCGCAATCACCTCCCGCGAAGGCAAGGACGATTTCATGCCCTCATGCCCCATGGCGAGGCCATCGGTCACGGTGATGGTGCAAAACTCACGCGCCGTACCGCCGGCGGCCGCAACGCCCTTTTTCACCGCCTGCGCTTGCCGCATCAGTGAGATATTGCAGGGAGCGGCCTCGTTCCAGCAGCTTGCCACGCCGACGAAGGGCAGGTGGATCTGGTCGCGGGTGAGGCCCATCGCGTAGTAGTAGGAGCGGTGCGGCGCGCGCGCCGGCCCCTCCGTAACGTGCCGGCTGGGCAGCCGCGCTTTCAGATTGGTTTTGGCATCCATCGACTTC
Source organism: Xanthobacteraceae bacterium (assembly GCA_022841625.1). GTDB lineage: Bacteria > Pseudomonadota > Alphaproteobacteria > Rhizobiales > Xanthobacteraceae > VAZQ01. The sequence continues at coordinate 9,178 of JALHRD010000046.1, read as the reverse complement.
GTAAGCCCCAGCGACACCGTCCCAGCACCATGCAATCGGAGAAAGTGACGCACCGCATCGCAGCGCCCTCGATCTCGGGGCAACGTATGGCCAAATAGCGGCGCCGCCGTAGCCATGGTGACGGTCAGATGAAATGTTCTTAAAGTGTTGCGAAGACGCAACAGCCGTTGCGCCTTCGCAACAACGGACCAAATTACTCAAGCCTATGCTGGTCTGTCAGCCTGACTGTGTTGCTCACAAGTCACTGATGAGACTATCATATTACCTTCTAACGCGAGCGTCGTGAGGCCATATTGCGCGTTGTAATCTCCACCAGCGCGCGTGAATTGGCAGTCACCAACCGACACCATGCCTGAGTGGCTCCAGCGTTCTTTTTTTGCCCGCGACGTAAACGCCGTCGCCCGCGATCTTATCGGCGCCAAACTGCTTTTTGACGGCGCTGGCGGCCGCATCGCCGAAGTCGAGGCATACCATCATACCGAGCCGGCCGCACATTCCCATAACGGGCCAACTGCCCGAAACGCCGTGATGTTTGGGCCGCCCGGCCACGCCTATGTCTACCGCTCCTACGGTATCCATTGGTGCCTCAACTTCGTGTGCGAGGCGAGCGGATCCGCAAGCGCGGTGCTGATCCGCGCCCTCGAGCCCACCGACGGCATCGCTGCGATGTCCCGCCGCCGCGGAACCAAGAATGAAAGATTGCTGTGCTCGGGTCCTGGCCGCCTGTGCCAGGCCCTCGGCATCACCGGAGTGCATAATGGGCTCGCACTGGATCGGCGACCCTTTGCGCTCTCACCGCCGCCGGTCGCGGTCGCGATCGTTATTGGTCCCCGCATCGGCATCACCAAGGCCGTCGATTTGCCTTGGCGCTACGGCCTTGCGGAATCGCGGTTTCTGAGCAAGCCGTTTCCTCCACCGAGGAAATCACCGTAAGGCTCGCGATGCCGTCGCCGTTCGCATCGCCGGCATCCGGCTACAACAATATTTGGGAGAGCGCTTCAAGCCGCCAGCGGCCGATTATAAATATCCTTAATATCGGTAAATCGCACGCCCGGCGCGTGCTCGCGGGCGTAGTCCAGATAGAACTGATTACGCGCTAGAAACACCAGATCGCCATCAAGGTCTTCGGCGATGGCCGGGCCATTGGCGGCAACAAACGCATCCAGTATTTTGGGATCGTCGGAGGCAATCCAACGCGCCAGCGCAAACTCGGCGGTATCCCACATCACCTCCAGCCGGTACTCGTCTTTCAGACGCGCCTGTAGCACATCGAGCTGCAAGGTGCCGACCACGCCGACCAATGCCGGTGAGCCATCCTGCGGCCGAAATACCTGCACGACCCCTTCTTCCGCCATCTGCTGCAGCGCCTCCCGCAGACCTTTCGCGCGCATTGCATCCGGCAAACGGACCCGTCGCAAAATTTCCGGCGCAAAGCTTGGTACGCCGACGAAATTCAACACCTCGCCTTCCGTCAGCGTATCGCCAATCCGCAAGGTGCCGTGATTGGGGATGCCTACCACGTCGCCGGCGAATGCCTCCTCCGCAAGCGCGCGATCCTTGGCAAAGAAAAACTGCGGCGCATTCAAGGTCATCGGCTTGCCAGTGCGGTTGTTCAGCACCTTCATGCCGCGCGTCAGCTTGCCGGAACAAAGCCGCGCAAAAGCGATCCGATCCCGATGATTGGGATCCATATTAGCCTGGACTTTGAAAACAAACGCCGACATCCGCGATTCATCGGCGGCGACTATGCGCTTATCCGCCTTCTGTTCCCGCGGGGCGGGCGCAATCGTACCGATAGCGTCGAGCAGGTCGCCGACCCCGAAATTATTCAAGGCACTGCCAAAGAAAACCGGACTGAGATGGCCTTCGCGGAACGACTGCAAATCGAATTTCTTGCAGGCCTCGCGGACCAATGAGATCTCGCCTTCGATTGCTTCCGCGTTCAACGCCGGACGATTCGACGCGACTTCGGCAATGCTCATAATCCGCAGCTTGCCGGCGCGCCCAGCATCGCCTTCGACCAGCCGTACGCCGCCCGATGTTACATTGATAGTGCCGACGAAATCGCGGCCGCGGCCGACCGGCCAATTGACCGGGGCAACATCCAGCGCGAGCGTATGTTCGATCTCATCCAGCAATTCGAAGGGATCGCGGGATTCGCGATCCATCTTGTTGATGAATGTCAGGATCGGGATGTCCCGTAGACGACAAACCTCGAACAGCTTACGCGTGCGCGGCTCGATGCCCTTGGCGGCGTCAATCACCATGACGGCGGAATCGACCGCCGTCAGCGTCCGATAGGTATCTTCCGAGAAATCCTCGTGCCCCGGCGTATCGAGCAGGTTGAAGATCCGCCCGTCATATTCAAACGTCATGACCGAGGTCACAACCGAAATTCCGCGTTCGCGCTCGATCGTCATCCAGTCGGACTGCGCGGATCGGCGATTGCGCTTCGCCTTCACCTGCCCGGCAAGCTGGATCGCGCCGCCGAACAGCAGCAGCTTCTCCGTCAGCGTGGTCTTGCCGGCGTCGGGGTGGGAAATGATCGCGAAAGTGCGGCGGCGCTCGATCTCCGGAGCGAATGGCGCCCGCGTTTCCGCGCCCCGCGTGGCGCTCGTCGTTATGTTCATGACGGCGCCGTTGTACCGGGCGGTACTCCGAATGCAAGCGTTCCGTGGACTCCTGGGAGGGGCATTCAGTCGACCTTGACCGGAAACATCTCTTCCGCCGTAACCACCCGCGGCGCCAGCCCCTGCTCGTGAACGAACCGCGCGATCGCCGCCCAGGTCGGCCGATTCGGCTCGATCCCATACGCCCAGAAATCCTTGCCAAAGACGCGCCAAGCCTCCTCAACATGATCAATCAGGAACGGCAACGACAGGTGCAGGGCATCGGTGTCGTAGAGACCATCGACGGCAAGCGCTTTCGCTTCGCTAAACGCCCGATAGATGCTTTTGGCGACCCAAGGGTGCTCGCGGTGCACATCCTCACGCACCACAACCGTGTGCATGATCGGAAAGATCTTGGTGCGCCGGTAATAGTCCTGCTCGACCTGCTTGAAATTGGGCCACAGCCGCGCGATATGCGGCGCGCCATTGAGGAACGAGTGCGGGATGTAGAGCGTCAGCAGCGCATCGAGCTCGCCGGCATCGAACATTTGCTCCAGCGTCTGCGTGCCGGATAGAAAATCAAGCTTGATCGCCTTCGGCAGATTGAGCGGAATTAGCGGCTGCTCGACAAATGTATTCAGCCCGCCCATGAACCAATGCATGTCCTCGGACTTGATGCCGTAATCGTGCTCCAACATGCCGCGCATGAAACACAGGCCGGTCGAGGAATATTGCGAGGTGCCAACGCGCTTGCCGCGCAGGTCCTCTGGCTTCTCAATTCCCGCACCCTTGCGGACATAAATGCAGGAATGACGGAAGATCTTCGACAGCGCCACCGGCACCGCGACGAACGGACAATCGCCGCGCGCTTTCAACGCAGTGTAGGAAGCCAGCGACAACTCCGAGACCTGAAATTCCTTGTTGTCCAGCATGCGCTGAAACGACTGCCGCGGCCGCAAAATCTGAATGTCGAGATCGATTCCGACGGGCTTCACCCGACCATCGATCAATGGTCGGGTACGATCGTAGTTCCAGCAGGCGAGCGTAAGCTTAAGATTGGCCATCGGCTAAACCGCACCCTTCCAAATTCAACGGCTGGTGGGCGGTATCGGCGCCGCGCCCCCGCGTAGCGACAGGTCCCATAGCAAACCCTGCGGCAGGGTTGCCAGCACGGGCGCGGACGGCACGCCCGCTGCGTGGAGCAAATCGGCGACCCAATGGTTGCAGACCCGCAGCACGTTATAGGAGCCGTTGGCCCGGTAGAATCGGCCTGGACCCAAAAGATTAGGTCCAAGGTCTTCAATACGGTCGCCGTCGCGGGCAAAGCTGGCATCGAGCGCGGCCGCAAGCCGCGCAAAACCGTCCGCGCCAAGTGTCAGCGTCACCAATCGGGTATCCAAATCGGCCGCGCGCTGGTGCGGCTCGAGACCGACCACGTGCATTACCGACGGATTGCCTGGCCGGAACAAAGCCCGCAGTGCCAGCACCGTCGTTACCTCAGGCGGGGTTGGCGCTCTTGTGTAGAAGTGTTGATCGCCCCAACCGAATTCGAGCCGCGGAAAATCAGAAAACTGGGACGCAATCGCCGCCAACGCAGGTAATTTGTGGCGATGGGCAATCTGTTCGATCGCCTCGCGCGGAAGCACGATCCCCGCATGGTAGAGATAGCCGGCGATAACAATCTCGACGCGTGGCTCGTGGAGACGCGGGGGATAGAGACTGGCGTCGCCGAATCTGATCGATGCGACGGCCGCGACAATAAAGGCCGCGCCAACCGCGCCTAGCGACCAGCAAATCCATCGCAGCATGCGACGCACGTTAGGCCTCTTCATTCGCTGCGCAACAACGGACGAATAAACTCAAGCTGCGCCCTTCAATCGCTCCAGCGCCTCCAGGATCTTGTTGCGGCGCCCCTCCGCCTCGGCGCGCTTCTCGCGTTCGCCTTCGACAATCTCCTCGGCCGCGTTTTGGATAAATTTCGGGTTATTCAATTTAGCGTCGACGCGCGCGATGTCGGAATCGACGCGGACCAACTCCTTGCCGAGTCGCGCCTGTTCGGCGGCGAAGTCAATCACGCCCTTAAGCGGCAACGTCACCACATCGCCGCGCACCACCAATTGGATCGCGCCCGGCGGCACCGCATCCGCCACCGACAACGTGGACAACCGCGCCAGCCGGCGGATCATATCGGCCCAGCGATGCGCGCGCGCGCTGGTGTCAGGCGAAACCCCGGCCAGCACCACCGCTAATTCAATCGCCGCCGACAGGTTCATCTCGGCGCGCACCGAGCGGATCGCGGTGACAACGTCGATAACCCAGCCGATCTCGGCCTCCGCGTCGTTGTCGGAAAACCGCGTATGGAGCGGCCAAGGCGTCAGCGCCAGCAGGCTTGCGCGCGCCGGACCCTGATCGGCGGTAACCCGCCAGAGCTCTTCGGTGACGAACGGCATGAACGGATGCAACAGCTTCAAGACCTCGTCGCGCACCCAGGCCACCGTCGCCCGCGTCTCGGCTCTTGCATGGACGTCATCACCGCCGAGTACCGGTTTGGCCAATTCGAGATACCAATCGCAATAGATGTTCCAGATGAAGCGATAGAGTGCGCCGGCCGCCTCGTTGAACTTATAGGCCTCAATTGCCGCGACGACTTCGCTTGACGCCTTCTGCAATTCGTGCGCGATCCAACGATTGATCGTCTCTTTGTTCGTTTTCGGATCAAACCCGGCGACAGTCGCACAGCCGTTCATCTCGGCAAAGCGCGCGGCGTTCCATAGCTTGGTCGTGAAATTGCGGTAACCCTCGACGCGCTGGGTCGAGAGCTTGATATCGCGACCCTGTGCCGCCATGGCCGCCAGTGTGAAGCGCAACGCGTCGGCGCCGTATCCATCGATCAGTTCAAGCGGATCGATGACATTGCCCTTCGACTTCGACATTTTGGCGCCGCGCTCGTCGCGCACCAGCGCGTGGATGTAGACCGTGTGGAACGGGATCTCCTTCATGAAGTGAATTCCCATCATCATCATCCGCGCGACCCAGAAGAAGATGATGTCAAAGCCCGTAACCAGCACATTGGTCGGATAAAACCGTTTGAGTTCGGCCGTCTCTTGCGGCCATCCGAGCGTCGAGAACGGCCACAATGCCGACGAGAACCATGTGTCGAGCACGTCCTCGTCACGAAGTAATGGCGCGGGGCCAATGTACGGTGGCCCCAGTCCGGGATGTGCCAGGACGAATTTCTCTACCGCTTTCTGAAAATCGTCACGATCCGAAATGAACTGCACCTCGGTTCCATAGTATTCTTCGGCTTGAAGCCGAACCTCGTCTTCTGATTCTGCAACGAACAGCTTTCGTTCATAGCGGTGCGGATGTCCGCCGAACTCTTTTTGAAGCGAGGGGCCGTACCAAGCCGGAATCTGGTGCCCCCACCACAGCTGACGCGAAATGCACCAGGGCTGGATGTTATCCATCCAGTTGAAATAGGTCGCTTCCCATTGTTGCGGCACAAATCGCGTGCGGCCGTCGCGCACCGCCTGCGCCGCCGGCTGCGCCAGAGTCTTGGCGTCCACGTACCATTGATCGGTTAGATACGGTTCGATGGTCACGCCCGAGCGGTCGCCGTGCGGCACCATGTGGTTGTGCGGTTCGATCTTGGCGAGCAGATCGAGCACCTCCATGCGCGCGACGATCCGCTTCCTGGCGACGAAGCGATCGATGCCATGAAGCGCCAAAGTCTCGACAAGCTCTGGCGAGCGCGGATCGAGACCGGCGAGAAAGGCGTCGTTGTTTTCCAGATTGAGTTTGGCCTCGCGGTCGAGCACATTGACCAGCGGCAGGCCGTGACGACGACCGACTTCGAAATCGTTGAAATCATGCGCCGGCGTGATTTTGACCGCGCCGGTGCCCTTCTCCGGATCGGAATATTCGTCGGCGACGATCGGGATGCGGCGGCCGACCAACGGCAAGATCACGGACCGGCCGACCAGACTATGATAGCGCTCATCATCTGGATGTACTGCAACGGCGGTGTCGCCCAGCATCGTCTCCGGGCGCGTGGTGGCGACGGTGATGAAGGTGTCGCGCAACCCCTCGATCGGATAGCGGAAATGCCAGAGATGCCCCTTGGTCTCGACCTGCTCCACCTCCAGGTCGGAAATCGCGGTGAGCAGCTTCGGGTCCCAATTGACCAGCCGCTTATCCTTGTAGATCAATCCCTCGCGATAGAGCTGAACGAACACCTTCAGCACTGCCTTGGAGAGCCCCTCGTCCATGGTGAAGCGTTCGCGCGACCAGTCGCACGACGCCCCCAACCGTTTGAGCTGGTTGATGATGGTGCCGCCCGACTCCGCCTTCCAAGCCCAGACCCTCTCCAAGAACTTCGCGCGCCCAAGCGCGCGGCGGCCCGGCTCCTGCCGATCGGTCAGTTGGCGCTCAACCACCATTTGGGTCGCAATGCCGGCATGATCGGTGCCCGGCTGCCAAAGCACGTCCTTGCCGCGCATGCGCTCGAACCGGCACAACACGTCTTGCAGCGTATTGTTCAATGCATGCCCCATATGGAGCGAACCGGTGACATTGGGCGGGGGAATGACGATGCAATAGGATTCGGCCGCGCGCCGATCGGGCCGGCCGGCGCGAAATGCCTCGGCATGCTCCCACAGCGCTGCGATGCGCTTTTCCACCTCGGCGGGCTGGTAGGTTTTTTCGATCATTGTCGTTTCAGGTTTACCTATTCGCGCGGTAAAAAGCGCGTTGCTGGGTGTACTGTCAACGGCCGCACTGGGCGGCCGTTTCCCAAACCGCAAAACCGCACGTGATCGAACACCCCTCCCCGCACGCCCCGCCGAGCCCAACCCGCTCGATTGTGCTCCTGGCCGTGGCCGGCTTCGCAAGCCAAGCCCAGGTCCGGGTGACGGATTCGCTGCTGCCTCAGATCGCGAGCGACTTCAGCACCACCGTCGGCGCCGCCGCTATGGTGGTCACCGCCTATGCGATTGCGCACGGTTCGGTGCAGCTCTTGATCGGACCGATTGGCGACCGCTACGGCAAGTACCTCACGGTCATGACCATGTGTCTCGCCTCGACGATCATGGTCATGTTGTGCGGACTTGCCAATTCGCTGACCGAACTCGCGATCGCGCGGCTGCTTGCCGGTGCCTGCGCCGGTTGGGTCATTCCGCTGTCGATGGCCTATATCGGCGATGTCACGCCCTATGATCGGCGCCAACCGGTGCTCGGCCGCTATTTGACCGGCCAAATCACCGGGCAACTGTTTGGCCAAGCCGCCGGCGGCGTGCTGGGTGACATGTTCGGCTGGCGCAATGTCTTCTTCGTCCTGGGCGCGATGTTTGCGCTGGCGACGGCGGGACTGATCTACGAATTGATCGCCAACCCACGCACCCGCCCAGGCGGCGGCATGGCCGAGCGCTCCCGCGGCTTTGTCGCCGACTACAAAGCGGTGCTGTTAAATCCCTGGGCGCGGATCGTGATTTTTGCCGTATTCATCGAATCCGCCTTTGGCTGGGGTGCGTTTGCCTATATCGGCGCGGACCTGCAGCTGCGGTTTGGCCTCAGTCTCACCGCGGTCGGTCTGATCGTCGGCTGTTTCGCCCTCGGCGGGCTGGTCTACACCGCCACCGTGCAGCAATTGGTCAATCGCTTCGGGCAGCGCGGGCTCGCCGTCGGCGGCGCGCTGATCTGCGGCCTCTGCTATTTCGCACTGGCGAGCGGACTGGCCTGGTGGATCGCGCCAGTCGCGGTCGGCCTCTACGGTCTGGGATTCTATGCGCTGCATAACACGTTGCAAACATGCGGCACGCAGATGACGCCCGAAGCCCGCGCAACTGGGTTCGCGTTGTTTTCGTCCTCGATTTATGTCGGCCAGACCGTTGGCGTCAGCATCAGCGCATTTGTGTTTGATCGTGCCGGCGCCGTGCCACTCCTGCTCGTTGCAGGCCTCGCGCTGCCGGCAATGGCGATCTGGTTTGCCCGCGCGCTGAAAGAACGCGGCTAAACGCGACCGCGCGAAACCCGTTCGATTTCGGCGCGCACCAGCCGCTCCACCATCGCGGGCAAATTATTATCGAGCCAGGATTTCAGCAGCGGCCGCAGCATATCGCGCACCAGATCCTCAAGCGTGCGCGCATTTTGCACCAGAACAGTGTGCGCAAGCGAATTGAAGGCAGAGTCGACCGCCGCACTGGTCGACGCCGAAACCAAGGCTTCGATGCCCGTCCCCGCTCCACGCGGCGCCGCGGAATCGTCGAACGTCAAATCCGAACGCCCGTCGATGGTGCGGAAACCGCCATTCGCCGGCTCCGACCCGGGATCCGCCGTTGTCATCGATTCGGTGAGGTCAAAGACATCCGCGGCGGGCATATCTGCAACCGGCCGTTCCTCCGGCGGCGGCGGAATTGGCTGGGACAGCAAGGCATCGAGATCGGCGGCAGCAGCCTCAGGCTCCGGAAGCGGCTCAGGCATTGGCGCGGGCGGCGGCACGATCTGGGCGACGGGCGCAGGCGGCGGCGCGACCGGGGCAATGGGCGCAGGCGCGGGCTCGGGGCGACGCGCCG
>JALHRD010000045.1 GCA_022841625.1 Xanthobacteraceae bacterium | reverse complement strand
AACGCCTGCCCGGCAAAACCACCAAGCAGCTCAACCCGCATCCCTCCAACAGCCTCGCTTGGGCCGCATGGATTATCGCACGGCTCGGAGGTTGGACCGGCTACGCCAGCCAGAAACCATCTGGCCCCAAGACCATCCATGTTGGCCTCATCGAGTTCCAAGCCCTCGCCCAAGGTTGGCTCCTATGCAAAGAAGAAGTGTGAATCCCGTAGCCCGCGAGGGGAGAGGGCACAACAACGACCAATGCGATTTTCTGACACAATAAGTTTAGCGCGCTGCGCCGCGTCCAGGGAACACGCGGAGAATGCTTACCCGCAAGACTCGCTCGCCCCCACCCGACCGATCCGGCTGTTCGAACGGCCCGAGCCGATCGAAGCGATCGCCGAAGTACCGGACGGCCCGCCGGTGCAGTTCACCTGGCGGCGGGTGCGCTATGGCGTGGCGCATGCCGAGGGACCTGAGCGCATCGCCATGGAATGGTGGCGCGACCCGCGGGGCCATGCCCTGACGCGCGATTATTTCCGGGTCGAAAGCCACGACGGCGTCCGCGTCTGGCTCTACCGCGAGGGCCTGTTCAGCGAACGCTCACAACCGCATTGGTTCCTGCACGGCGTGTTCGCATGAGCACGGTGCATCGCTTTCCCGCGCCGGAGAAGCCACCGGCCGTGATGGCGGCAGCGGCGGCCTATGCCGAAATGGCCGTCACCAGCAATTTCTCGTTCCTGCGCGGGGCATCGCATCCGGAAGAACTGGTCAACCAAGCCCGGGAGCTGGGACTGGCCGGCCTCGGCATTGCCGACCGCAATACAGTGTCCGGCGTGGTGCGCGCTTATGCCGCCGCCAACCGCGCGCGCGAAACCGAAAATGAAAAACCTTTCAAGCTCGCTGTCGGCGCGCGTCTGGTGTTCGCTGACGGCACGCCCGACATCCTGGCCTATCCGCAAGACCGCGCCGCATGGGCGCGCTTGACCCGCCTGCTCACCGTCGGCAAAAGCCGCGGCGACAAGGCCGAATGCATTCTGTTTCTCGACGATCTTTTGGAGCATCGCGCCGGCCTCAACCTCATTGTCCTGCCGCCCGATCAAATCCAGGCCGCGCCGCTCGCCGCCCTGCTGTCGCGGTTGACAGCGGCGGCGGCGATTTGGCTCGCCGCCAGCATGCGCTACCGCGGCGACGACCAGCGCCGGCTGATGCGGCTCATGGCCATCGCCGATCAAGCCGGCGTGCCGCTGATCGCCGTCAACGACGTGCTCTATCATGCGCCGGAACGCCGGCCGTTGCAGGATGTCGTCAGTTGTATCCGAGAGCACGCCACCATCGAAACCGCCGGCCGCCGGCTGGAGATCAATGCCGAACGGCATCTCAAACCCGGCCAGGAAATGGCGCGGCTGTTGCGCAAGGCCCCCGCGGCAATCGTCGAGACGCTGAGCTTTCTCAAGCGCTGCAATTTCTCGCTCGATGAGCTGCGCAAGACCGAATACCCGGAAGAAACCCGCCGCGACTTCGCCACGCCGCAGGACGCCCTGGTCGCGCTGGCGCAGGACGGCGCGCGCCGCCGCTACCCGAACGGCCTGCGCGACGATATTCGGAGCGCGCTCGATAAGGAACTCGCCGTCACCGCCACGCTCAATTACGCGCCGTATTTCTTGACGGTGCATGACATCGTTGAGTTTGCGCGCTCCAAGGGCATTCTGTGCCAGGGCCGCGGCTCGGCGGCGAATTCCGTGATCTGCTATTGCCTCGGCATCACCGAAGTCGACCCCGCGCGGGTCGATCTGCTGTTCGAACGCTTCGTCTCCGCCGAACGCCGCGAGCCGCCCGACATCGACGTCGACTTCGAGCATGAGCGGCGCGAAGAGGTCATTCAATATGTCTACCGGCGCTACGGCCGCGAGCGCGCCGGCCTGGCTGCCACCGTCATCAGCTATCGCGGCCGCAGCGCCATTCGCGACGTCGGCAAGGTGTTCGGCCTGTCCGACGATACCATCGGCGCGCTCGCCGGCACGCTGTGGGGCTGGTCGAGCGCCGGCGTCACGGCGCAAGAAGCCCGACGCGCCGGGCTCGATCCGTCCGATCCGCAACTCACCCAAATCATGGCGCTGGCGCAGGCCTTGATCGGATTTCCGCGCCATCTGTCCCAGCATGTCGGCGGCTTTGTCATCACCCGCTCGCGCCTCGATGAGGTGGTGCCGGTCGAGAACGCCGCGATGGACGACCGCACCGTCATCGAATGGGATAAGGACGATCTCGATACGCTGGCGCTTTTGAAAGTCGATGTGCTTGGCCTCGGCATGCTGTCCTGCCTGCGGCGCGGCTTCGATCTGTTGCGCATTCATTATCAGCGCCCGCTCGACCTGCCCTGGTTCCTGGCGCAGAGCGACGACGACCACCGGGTGATTTACCGCATGGTGTCGCGCGCCGATACTATCGGCGTGTTCCAGATCGAAAGCCGTGCGCAGATGTCGATGCTGCCGCGGCTCAAGCCGCAGTGCTTCTACGATCTGGTTATCGAAGTCGCGATCGTTCGCCCCGGCCCGATCCAGGGCGACATGGTGCACCCTTATCTGCGGCGCCGGCAGGGCCGCGAGCCGGTCAGCTATCCGTCCCAGGAGCTTGAGCACATTCTCAAAAAGACCCTGGGCGTGCCGCTGTTTCAGGAACAGGCCATGCGCATCGCCATTGTGGCGGCCGGTTTTGAGCCCGGCGAGGCCGACCGGCTGCGGCGGGCGATGGCGACCTTCAAGCGGGTCGGCACCATCGACAGCTTCCGCGCCAAATTCATCGATGGCATGATCGCGCGCGGCTACGATCCGCAGTTCACCGCCGCCTGCTGGAAGCAGATCGAGGGTTTCGGCAGCTACGGCTTCCCCGAGAGTCATGCCGCCAGTTTCGCCAATCTGGTGCTGATCTCGTCGTGGCTCAAATGTCATTACCCCGACGTGTTCGCGGCGGCGCTGCTCAACAGCCAACCGATGGGGTTTTACGCGCCGGCGCAGATCGTGCGCGACGCCCGCGAGCACGGCGTCGCGGTGCGGCCGGTCGACGTCAACCTGTCGGATTGGGATTGCGCGCTCGAAGCCGGCCCGCGCGCCGCCGAACGCGTCGATCCCCGGCATGCCGACATGCGCAACGATATCCTGAGCACGCATGCCGTGCGGCTCGGCTTCCGGCAGATCGGCGGCTTTTCCGAGACCGACGGCCAGGCGATCGAGCGTGTCCGCGGCCGAGGTTTCGATTCGGTGCGCGACCTTTGGCTGCGCACCCGGCTCAGCCCCACCGCGCTTGAGACGCTCGCGCAAGCCGATGCCTTCCGCTCGCTTGGCCTCGACCGCCGCGCCGCCTTGTGGGCGGTACGCGCGCTGCAACGCGCCGGCGACAAGGACAATCTGCCGCTGTTTGCGCATGCCGCCATGCCGGAGATCGAGCCCGACATCGCGCTGCCGCCGATGCTGCCGGGCGAACAGGTGATCGAGGACTATCGGCGCCTGCGGCTGTCGCTGAAGGCGCATCCGGTGTCGTTCCTGCGCGCCGCACTCAACCACCGCGGCATCTTACGGCACGATGCGCTGGCGGCGATCCCGTCCGGCCGGCGCGTGACGGTCGCCGGCCTGGTGCTGGTGCGCCAGCGGCCCGGCACCGCCTCGGGCGTCATCTTCATGACGCTCGAGGACGAAACCGCCATCGCCAACATCATTGTATGGCCGGCCCTGTTCGAACGCTTCCGCGCCGTCGTCCTGGGCGCGCGGCTGATCGGCGTGACCGGCAAGCTGCAAAGTGAATCCGGTGTCATTCACATCGTGGCCGAGCAGGTGGAGGATTTGTCGCCGCTGCTGCGCAATCTGTCGGACGATGGCGATGCCACCGCCGACGCCGCCCATCACGCCACCGCGGACACCTGCCCGGCGATCGCGCGGCATCGCCATCCCCGCGCCGGCGACGCCCTGGTGCTGGCGCTCAAGGATGGCAACAACCAAGTGAGCGCCCCAATCAACGTGGAAGCGATGCCGAAGGGACGGAATTTCCACTAACGCTCGAACACCGCTCAATGCCCGGTCACGATCGCGGCCAACGTCTCCGGCGCTTCAGGCAGCCGGTTGCCGCGCCAGGCGACATGCAGGTCCGGCCGCAACAGGATCAGATCGCGGCCGTAGATCGCACGCGGCTCGGCATCGGGAATATCGAGCACGCGGAACGGCGCGCCATACGCCGCCAGCGCCTTCGCCAAAGCCGACACATCGGCCTGCGATCGGCCGAGCCGCAACAGCGTGAAGCCACGGTCGAAACCGACCCGGTCTTGCACCGCGGCGCCGTCGTTTAGCCAGGCATGCGGCAGCCGGACGCCCGGCCAAGTCGACGGCGTATAGGCGACAAAATCATAGGCCGGCCCGTCACCGTCTTCCGGCCAAACCAGCGGCGAACCGAAATAATGATAGCCAAGCTCCGCGCCGGTCATTTCATTGGACTTGCGCTGCTCAGTATCGGCGACTCGCACCAATTCGTCGCGCGCGGCGGCGCCTTCCGGCGTGTCGTCACGAATATTCGGCCGCCACATCGAGCGCCATTTGCGCCGGCCGAGCGTGGCAAAGCGTGAGGCCTGCACATTGAGATCGCCGACCTTGCGGCGCTCGGCGGTATAGGCCGGCAACAGTTTCGGGCCGCCCCAGCCTTCCAGCACCGCGGCAAGCTTCCAGGACAGATCGACGGCATCGCCGACACCCGAATTCATGCCCAGCCCGCCGGTTGGGATCACCAGATGCGCGGCGTCGCCGGCGATGAACACCCGGCCGTCGCCATAGCTGTCGGCCAACAACAGGTTCTGCTTCCACTCGCCGACATAAAGCGTGTCGAATTTCAGCGGCAGGCCGATGGTCTGCGCGAACATCCGCACCATGTCCGCGTCGCGCTCGACAATCGAATGCAAGGTAAAATGCCTGGTCGAATCCTGCACGATCAACTGGGTCGCATGGTTGTCGGCAACGTGATAATGCCGCCCCTTGCCGATCGGTATGCGATCGAACAGCTCCGCGCAATAATGCAGCGACTGGCGCAATTGCAGCATGCGGTCTTCGTTGCCGCTGAGCTTGATCCCGAGCCCTTTGCGCACCACGCTGGCGCCGCCGTCGCAGCCGACCAGGAAGCCCGCCGTAATCTCCGAGGTCTTGCCGGCGAGATCCTGCACCGTCGCGGTCACGCCGTCGGCGTCCTGCTGGAACGACAAGAGTTCATGGCCGAACCGCACCGAAACGCTGGGCAGCGTTTCCGCTGCCGCTTTCAGGAACGGCTCCAGCGTGTATTGCGAAATCAACTGATAGGGCTCGAGCGGCAATGTGCCGTCGTGGGTCGCCGCGATCTCGGCCTTCAGCGTCGCCACCGATGGATATTGCTTATGCAGCAACGGCGGGTCGACCAGGTTCTTGAGCACGATGAATACGTCCATCGGCCAATCGGCCGGCAGGGCGACGGCGCGCATGCGATCCGCCAATCCCATGCGGCGGTAGATTTCCATGGAGCGCGCATTCGAACGCTCCATCTTGGGCAGAAACAGCGGCGCTTCCTTCTGCTCGATCAAGGTGCAGCGCACGCCGCGCATGCCGAGGTCGACCGCCAGCGTGAGGCCGGTCGGACCGGCGCCGGCAATGAGAACCCGCGTATCCACGTTCAATGCATCGCCTTGCCGCCGTCGACCAACAGGGTCTGCCCGGTCATGAAATCGCTGGCGGGCGAAGCGAGAAACATCACCGCGCCGACCAGATCGTCGGGAACCTGCACCCGGTCGATGGCGCGGCCCGAGCCGCGCGCTGCGAGATAGTTCCCCGAGGTCGACTGCACCTGCGTATCGCTGGCGGTCAGGCCCGGCGCCACCGCATTGACGGTGATCCCGAACGCGCCGACCTCGCGCGCCAAGGCGCGGGTGAAGCCGATCACCCCGGCCTTGGAGGTGGTGTAATGCAGCCGGTTGGGCGTACCCTCGAAGAAACGCGACGACGAAATATTGACAATCTTGCCGTGCCCTTGCGCCTTCATTGCCGGAAACGCCGCCCGGCAGCACAGGAAAGTTCCGCGCAGATTGACCTCCATCACCCGGTCCCACTCGTCGATCGGTATCTCCAGCCAGGAGCGGCGCGGCAGCACACTCATCAGCGATGCATTGTTGATCAAGATGTCGATCGCACCAAACCGATCGAGCGTCGCTTGCGTCATCGCCTGCGCCGCCTGTTCGTTGGCGATGTCGACGCCAAGCCCAAGCGCCGCATGACCGTCGGCGGCGAGCCGATCCGCCACCGCTTTCGCCGCCGCCGCGTCGATATCGGCCGCCACCACTTGCGCACCGGCTTTGGCGAATTCCTCGGCGTAGACCTTGCCGATGCCCTTGCCGCCGCCAGTGACAATGACGGTGCGGCCGGCGATATCAAAACGCGGATTGCTGGACATGACGATGAAACGCGCCGTTCAGGCCACGCAGCCGGCGAAACCCTCGGTGATTGCCTCCACCGGTAGCTTGCGACCGATGAACACCATGCGGCTCACGCGCTTTTCGCCGTCTTTCCACGGCCGCTGGTGATCTCCATCCAGGATCATGTGAACGCCTTGCAGCACAAAGCGGTCGTTGTCATCCTTGAACGAGATGATGCCCTTGCAGCGCAGAATGCTGGGGCCTTCCTTCTGCACCAGCGCTTGAACCCAAGGGAAGAATTTGTCGGGATTGAGCGGCTGGTCGAGCGTGATCGACACCGACTGCATGTCCTCGTCGTGATAATGCTTCACGCCGCCATGGGCGTGATCGTGGTGGGCGTGATCGTGGTGATGGTCATGATCATGTTCGTGGCTATGGTCGTGATGATGATGTTCGCCGGTTTCCAGGAAGTCCGGCTCCAGGTCGAGAATGCGATCGAGGTCGAACGCATTGCGGCCGAGCACTTCGGGCAGCGCAATGGCGCAGCGCTGGGTCTTGTGCAGCCGCGCATAAGGATTGATGCCGCGGATGCGCGCCTCGACGTCGCTCAGTTCCGCGGCCGACACCAGATCGGTCTTGTTGAGCAAGATGACATCGGCAAACGCGATCTGGTTCTTGGCCTCAGGCGCGTCCTTAAGCCGGTCCTTGAGCCATTTGGCGTCGGCGACGGTCACCACCGCATCGAGCCGGGTCTTGCGGCCGACATTCTCGTCGACAAAAAACGTCTGCGCCACCGGCGCCGGATCGGCAAGCCCGGTGGTTTCAACAATGATGCCGTCGAATTTGCCCTTGCGCCGCATCAACCCGTCGATGATGCGCACGAGATCGCCGCGCACGGTGCAGCAGATGCAGCCATTGTTCATCTCGAACACTTCCTCGTCGGCGCCCACCACGAGGTCGCCATCGATCCCAATCTCGCCAAATTCGTTGACGATGACGGCGAACTTCTGCCCGTGCGGCTCGGACAGGATGCGATTGAGCAAAGTGGTCTTGCCGGCGCCGAGATAGCCGGTCAGCACGGTAACGGGAATCTTGTCGGACATTGAGCTCTCCATTCGGGCGCTAACATAGGCAAGCGACCCCAGTGCCGCAAATCCGAAATTCGCAGGCTCACGCCGCGGGAACCGATGCGAGTTTCGAATTTGAAGCGACACTGGCCCGTATAGCCCCTCTCGGGCGGATTTGGTTCAGAAGTTCGCGCGCGGCCTGGCCGCCCGGCCGGGCGAACTCCTGAACCGCCACGCGAGGGTAAG
This sequence comes from Xanthobacteraceae bacterium, assembly GCA_022841625.1. GTDB lineage: Bacteria > Pseudomonadota > Alphaproteobacteria > Rhizobiales > Xanthobacteraceae > VAZQ01. Next base: position 17,349 of record JALHRD010000045.1, on the reverse strand, counting down.
CCGAGCCCGAAATAGCCCGCTAAACGCGGTCAACTGGTCAGCGCCGCCACCAATTGCCTGACATTGTGCCGGATCAGGTCAATATAGGTCGGCGCGGCGCCTTTCGCGTCGGTCAGCGCGTCGGAATAGAGCCGGCCGCCGACCCGCGCACCGGATTCCTCGGCGATGCGTTCAATCAAGCGCGGGTTGGTGACGTTCTCCAGGAACACCGCCGGGATCTTCTGCCGCTTGATCTGGGTGATGATGCGGCCGACATCGCGCGCGGAAGCTTCCGATTCCGTCGACACGCCTTGCGGCGAGATGAAGTCGATGTCGTACGCAGCTTGAAAATACCCGAAGGCGTCATGCGAGGTAATGATCCGCCGTCGATCCCGCGGGATCGTGGCGACCGTTTCCCTGACCTCCTTGTCGAGCGCGTCGAGCTTTTCGAGATAGGCGGCGGCGTTGGCCTCATAGGTCGCTTTGCCCGCCGGGTCGGCCGCGATCAACCCCGCGCGAATATTGGCGACATAGATCTTCGCATTGGCGACTGACTGCCAAGCATGTGGATCGCTGTCATCGTGGCCATGGCTGTGACCATGGGGCGCCTGCTTGCGCGGCTTGATCCCTTTGGTCGCGATCACCGGACTGGCCTTGGTACCGGAAGCCTTCACCAGCCGCGCCATCCAGCCCTCGAAGCCGAGACCATTCACAATGACAACTTGGGCCGCCGCGACCTTCTTGGCGTCGGCCGGCGCTGGCGAATAGACATGGGCGTCGCTGTTAGGCCCGACCAATGTCGAGACTTCCACGCGGTCGCCACCGACATTGCGGACGAAATCGCCAAGGATCGAGAACGAGGCGAGCACCTTGAGCTTATCCTTTGGCTTGTCCTGGCTCTGCGCCGGCACCATTGCGAATGCCGACGCGAGCGCAAACGCCGCGACCATTGCGATGATTTTCCGGCGGCGCTTCAAGCGGTGACGCATACGGCTCTCCATGGACTAGGCTTCGAGATGGCGTTGCGGCAGCATTTGCCGAACCAGTCCACCGACATGCCCGAACAGCAGCGACAGCAGATAGAGAACGCCGGCGACCAGGATCACCGCCGGGCCTGACGGCACGCCGGCATGGTAGGAGATCAACAGCCCGGCATAGCCCGAGAACGTGCCGCAGACGGCCGCGATCACAATCATCAGCGTGACGTCGCGCGCCCAGAACCGGCCGGTCGCGGCCGGCAGCATCATGATGCCAACCGCGAGCAGCGTGCCGAGCGCATGAAAGCCCGACACCAGATTGAGCACCACCAGCGCCAGGAAGGCGAGATGCGCCGGCGCGCCGGCGCCGCTGACCGAACGCAAAAATCCGGGATCGACGCATTCGATCACCAGCGGCCGATAGATCAGCGCAAGCACGATCAAGGTGATCGTGGCATTGCCCGCAATCATCAGCAGCGTCTGATTGTCGAGCGCCAGCACCGATCCGAACAAGACGTGCAGCAGATCGATATTGGTGCCCCGCATCGAGACAATGGTGACGCCGAGCGCCAGCGACAGCAGATAGAACGTCGCGAGCGCGGCATCCTCCTTAAGTTCCGTCATGCGCGCGACCAGGCCGGTCAGCAGTGCGACCACGCAGCCGGCGATCAGCCCGCCCGCGGTCATGGCGAACAGACTAAGCCCGGACACCAGAAAGCCGATCGCCGCGCCCGGCAGGATGGCATGCGCCATGGCGTCGCCGACAAGACTCATGCGGCGCAGCATCAGGAATACGCCTATCGGGCCGGCGCCAAGCGCAAGCGCGGTGGTGCCGGCGAGCGCGCGACGCATGAACTCGAACTCGACGAACGGACCAAACAGCAGGTCGTACATGAAAATTTCCATCAGGCCGCCGCCGGCGGCACTGCGCATTCGGCGGCGTTCTCGTCAAACGCCTCGCACATGCGCCGCGCGGTCAGCAGGTTTTCAGCCGTCAAAACCGTGGCGGTGTCGCCCCAGGCCACCGGCTCGCGGGCGAGCAGCAAGGTCTCGGGGAAATTGGCGCGCACGAAATCGATGTCATGCAACGCAGTAAGGACGGTGCGCTTCTCACCGTGCCAGCGCCGCACCAGATCGAACAGATCGGCGGAAGTTTTGGCGTCGACGGCGTTGAACGGTTCGTCGAGCACGATCAGGCGCGCGTCTTGCAGCAACAGCCGCGCAAACAGCATGCGCTGCATTTGGCCGCCCGACAGCGTGCCGATCGCACGACCCTCAAAGCCGGTCAGGCCGACGGCCGCGATCGCCTCGTCGAGGCGACGCCGGCTGTGGCGATCGATGCCGCCGAACACGCCGGTATGGCGCCACAGCCCCATCGCCACCATGTCAAACACGTTGATTGGGAAGCTGCGGTCGATCTCGGCCGCCTGCGGCAGATAGGCGATGTCGCGGGCCGCCAATGCGTCACGCTCGATCCGTCCGGCAAGCGGCTTGATCATGCCGACAATGCCTTTGAACAGGGTCGACTTGCCGGCACCATTGGGGCCGACCACCGCCATCAGCGCGCCGGCGTTCACCGCGCCGCTGAGGTGATGCACGGCCGGATGACGATCATAGCCGAGCGTCAGATTGCTGAATTGCAAAGCCGCAGTCATCGCGCACGCAACCTCGTTCAAGCCATCGCCCAGAGCACAATCGCCCAGATCAACACGATCGCGAGCCCGGCCGCCGCCAACCGCTGGATCGCCGACAAACGCAGGATCGACGGCAAAACCGCCGCCGCGGGATGCCCCTCGCCGGGATGGTGATGATGGCGGTGATGCGGGTGGCCATGATCCGACATTAATCGCTCCCAATACTATGTAATAATATAACATTCCGCGGCGCCCGCCAAGGCGTTTCTTGATCGGAGCAACGCCAGCCCGGATTTGCCATGCCGGCGCAGCTATGCTTGTCACCACCCCAGGGGGCAATTCCATGACCGGCCAAAAGACCCGCATTGTCGCCGTTGGCGAAGCTTTGATCGAGATGACGCGCGGCAGCGACGGTCGCTTTAGCGCCGGCTGCGGCGGCGACACTTTCAACACCGCGATCTACCTGGCGCGCGCCGGCCTTCCGACCGCCTTTGCCACCGCGCTCGGGGATGACGCGTTTTCCGATCGGATCGTGGCGCTGGCCGCCGCCGAAGGCGTGCAAAGCGACTTGATCCTGCGACTCCCCAGCCGACTGCCGGGCCTTACCGTGATCGACAGCGCCGCGGCCGACAAACGCATATTGCATCATTGGCGCGACGGAGAAGCGGCGCGCGAACTGTTCGACCACGCGGACTGGACGCGGATCGCCGAGGGTCTGCTCACAGCCAGACTGATTTACTTCTCCGGCATCACGCTGTCGCTCTATTCCAATGAAGCGATCGGCCGTTTTCTGGCAATCATGGAGACCGCGCGGCAGCAGGGCACCACCATCGCGTTTGACGGAAATTTCCGTCCACGCGGATGGCGGGGCGATCTCAGCCGCACCCGCACTGTGTTCATGGAAGCGCTTAAGCGCGTCGACATTGCACTGCCGGCCTATGACGACGAGGCCGTGCTATGGGGCGATCCAAGCCCGGAGGCGACCGTCGAGCGCCTGCAAGCCTTCGGCATCAACGAAATCGTCGTCAAGAACGGCCCCAACAGCGCGCTGGTGGCGGCCGCCGGCAAGGCCGAATTCGTGCCGGTTCCGGAAGTGGTGGTTCCGATCGATCCCTTGGCGGCCGGCGACAGTTTCAATGCCGGCTATCTGGCCGCCCGCCTTTCAGGCGAAAGCCCGGCGGCGGCCGCCAGCGTCGCGCATCGCCTGGCCGCCGAAGTGATCCGCCATCAAGGCGCGATCTTGCCGCGGGCTGCGGCGGCGATGCATTAGAGCAGATCGTCAAACTATCAGAACGATCTTAGCCAAACAGGTTGGTCTTGAACCCCGCGCGCCGGATCACCCCGTCGCGCGCCGCCTCAATGAGTCGCAGCACCCGCGCCGCGTCGACGCCGACCAGACCACCGCGCCACTTCCGCACTTTGCCGGCAACGAAGACGGATTCGACGTTCATCGGGTTCATGATGTTCACCACCGCGCCCGGCACATTGTTGAGCGGCCAAACGTTAAGCCGGTCCGCCGCCAGCATGACGATGTCCGCCTGCTTGCCCGGCGTCAGGGTTCCGATCTTGCGGGCCAGGCCGAGGCAGCGCGCGCCGTCGATGGTCGCGAATTCCAAGACCTCGCGCGTGGTCAGGAGCGGCGGCAGGTTCTTTTCGCCACGGCGCTCCCGTTGCAACACGTTGAGGCGCTGCAGCGTGAAACAGCCGCGCATCACCGTGAATGGGTCCTGTGCCATGGTGACGCCGACATCTGAGCTCAGCGACGGGCGGATGCCATGGTCGAGCGCTTCCTGGATCGGCGGCATGCCGTGACCCATGGCCATCTCGATCGGCACCGCAAGCGAGACCTCGCCGCCGGTGTCCTTGAGCAGGCGCCAGGCGTCGCCGCTCAGATGTGTGCAGTGGATGTATTCGTCGCCGGGACGCAGTAGCTTGGCCTTGGCGAGCTCGAACAGCACTTTCTCGGTATTATCCCTGACACCGTGGGACACCATGTGTACGCCATGCTTGCGGGCGAACTCGAACTGCTCCGGAACGAGCCCGCCACCGAGCGCCAACGTCAGCAGTTGGTCCTCCGACGAGAAATAGACCTTTCTGAGCCGCGCCAGATCATGTGGGTACTGCGAATTGGGTCCGGCGCCGCGTGAATAGGCATATACCACGCGCAGACCGGCCTCCTGCATTGCACGGATACCGGCGTCGCTGTGCTCGGGCGTATGACTAACTTGCGACGTATCGACCGCAGCGGTGGTGCCTATGTCGATCATGCCGAGCGCGGTCGCAAGCGTTCCGGCATAAACGTCGGCCGGCTGGTAGGGCGCGGTCAACGTATTGCTGATGTCGCGGCTATAATCCGGATTGAGCAGACCGTTCGGCAGAATGTTGCGCAGAATGCCCTGATAGAAGTGGTGATGGGTGTCGATAAAGCCCGGCATCACGATTCGGTTGGCGGCATCCACCACCACGGTGTCATCTGCCACGATGTCGGGACGCACGGCCCTAATCGTGCCGTCTTCAATCAGCAGATCGGCCTTGGCAAAATCGCCAATGGCACGATCGAGCGTGAGCGCGACCCCGCCCTTGATCAAGATGCGGCGCGCGCTCTGCAATCGCGCGAGATCAGCATCGCCTTGCGCGGCGGCACGGCCGGCAAATGCGCCGGCGACTGCGAGCCCGGCGCCGGCGACAAGAACTGCCCGTCTGGTTGAATTGATTGGCTGCTCGCCCATGATCAGTCTCCCATACGTCAAACGACTACGGCCTTCCGATCAGCAGGGCGCCAAGCCCGGCCAGAATTGGCAGCGGAAACGACACCGCCGCGCGCAGCCACACAAAGCGTGGCGCCATCATGTGGATCTCCCAATTGAGCAATCGCTGGATCGTATAAAGCGACCAGGCGGTCGAATAGGCGATCACCTGCGCCGCGCCGGCGCCGCCTTTGAGCGCGGCGGCGCCGATTGCAAAACCAACCACCGCGCCACCCGGCGTCGCCGCGCCGACAATGGTCGCAATCAAAATGCCGACGACACCGGAATTCGGGCCGATCCAGGTGGTGATGAGGTCTTGCGGCATGACCGCCGCGATATAGCCCGACCCGACCACGCCGATCATAACCCGCGGCAACAGCATGATGAAATCGCGGCCACCTTCAAAGGCGCCTTCGCGGAACAGCGTCTTGCTGCGCATGGCTGCAACGAACGCAAGCACCGCCACCAGAATCCATAGCAGCACACCGATCACGATGCCGATGATTGCGATCAGGTCCATTGATCGCCTCCGCGACGCCGGACGATCAGACGTGCCGCCATGCGCGCCAACAGACCGCCAATGATCGGCAGCGGCAGCGCGATCAGAATGCGCCAGCCGACAAATTCTGGCCCGAAAAACGGTAGTTCCCAGATCAATGCGCGATTGTAGCCGAGCAGGTTCCAGGCGGTGATGAAGGCCACCGCCACGCCGACATCCGCGCCAAGCACCAGGAACGCGGCCGCAAGCGGATAGATTGTCAGCGGCCCGCCCGGCAGCGCCGCGCCCATCATCATTGCCACCAACAGACCCAGCATGCCGGATTCGCTGCCAACCACGCGGGCGACGACCTCACGCGGCAACAGGCGCGTCACGAAGGCTGCGATCAGGCATCCTGCCGCCATTTTAGGCAGCATACCGACCAGAAGTTCGAGATCCTTCGTCAGGATCGCCAGCGTCTTTTCAACGCCATCGCGGACATAGACCACGATGCCGGCGCCAAGCGAGACCAATACGATGATGGCCGTCGACCACTCGAATGATCGGATCCGACGGCGACGTTCAATCATGGCTTGCGTGCTTGATGCATGGCGGGCGGATATCCTTAAGGGCTCCCGCCCTGCGTTCAAGGGGAATCGCTGTAAGATGCGCCGGCGAACGGCTGGGTCGCGGGCCCGACAAGGAGCGGACCATGAGTTTTGTCATCGTGTTCATTGGCGGCGGCTTCGGCGCGGTGCTGCGCCACGGCGTCAATCTCTTGTCGATGCGCTTGGTTGGCGCCGGCTTTCCATTCGCGACCTTGTTCGAGAATGTGACCGGCTCACTGCTCATGGGAGTGCTCGCGGGTTATTTCGCCTTCCGCAGCGGCGGCGCGGCGCAACCCTGGCAATTATTCCTGACCACCGGAATTCTTGGCGGTTATACGACATTCTCTGCATTTTCGCTCGATGCCGTGCTGCTCTACGAACGCGGCGCGATCGGGCTTGCAGCGCTCTATGTCGGCGGTTCGGTCGCGTTGTCGATCGTCGGACTGATCGCGGGCCTGGCGCTGGCGCGGCAATTCCTGTGAACGGCGCTGTTTAAGTCATCGGCTTAAGGCCGAGCCGATCGAGCAGCCGCATGTCGCGGTCCCGTCCAGGATTGGGCGTGGTCAGAAGTTTCGGCCCACAGAAGATCGAATTGGCGCCGGCGAGAAAGCACAGCGCCTGGGTCTCGTCGCTCATGTCCTCACGGCCGGCTGACAGCCGCACCACCGCGCGCGGCATGGTAATGCGCGCCACCGCGATGGTGCGCACGAAGTCGAGCGGATCGAGCTTTGCCGCGTCCGACAGCGGCGTGCCCGCGACCTGGACCAACATATTGATCGGCACCGATTCCGGGTGCCGCGGCAGGCTCGCGAGCGCCGCAATCAATCCGGCGCGATCGCCGTCACTTTCGCCCATTCCGACAATGCCGCCGCAGCAGACATTGATGCCGGCGTTGCGGACCGCCGCAAGCGTATCGAGCCGATCCTGATAAACCCGCGTGCTGATAATCTCGCCGTAGAATTCCGGTGAGGTGTCGAGATTGTGGTTGTAATAGTCGAGGCCGGCCGCTTTCAGGCGCGCCGCCTGCGCCGGTTGCAACATGCCGAGCGTCGCACAGCTTTCAAGCCCGAGCGCGCGCACGCCTTCGACCATGGCGCACACCAGTTCGAGATCGCGATCCTTCGGCTCACGCCAGGCGGCGCCCATGCAGAAGCGGCTCGCGCCAGCATTCTTGGCCGCGCGCGCCTCCGCCAAAACCGCATCGACGCTCATCAGCTTCTCAGCCTTGACTCCGGTTGAGTATTGCGCGCTCTGCGGACAATAGGCGCAATCCTCCGGACAGCCGCCGGTCTTGATCGAGAGCAGGGTCGAGATCTGCACCTCAGCCGGATCGAAATTCGCACGGTGGATGCTCTGCGCGCGGTACATAAGCTCGGGAAACGGCAGCGCAAACAGCGCGGCGACTTCCGCTTGCGTCCAATCGTGGCGGACGTGGTCAGCCCTTGGGCCTAACGCCCGACCTGTGCGCGTTGCCATTGCAGAATCCATGGCCGGCAACATGGCCGCCGATGTCCGTAAATGCAAGCGGGCCGGCGCCTGCCGGCCGCCACCGCCGCATTACGCGCCGCTGCGCATCGCCGCTTTCACCTTGTCCGGCGTATAGGGCACCGAGCGCAACCGAATGCCGATGGCATCGAATACGGCATTCGAGATTGCGGACGGCACCACCGCGGCGGCCGGCTCGCCGGCGCCCCATGGCCGTTCGTTCGGACGGTCAATCAGGTCAATCACGATCTCCGGCACGTCCGGAAATTTGATGACCGGATAGCTTTCCCAATCAAGGCTGGTGACGTGCGAACGGTCGAATTTCAGTTCCTCGATCAGCGTGCGGCTCACCATCTGGATGACATTGCCGTCAAGCTGGTTTCGCAGCCCATCCGGATTGATGATCTGCCCGCAATCGTGCGCGACATAGACCTTGGTGACCTTGATGACGCCGGCCGCGCGGTCGACCGCAACTTCGGCAACCACCGCGACATAAGTGCGGGTCAGTTCGTATTTCACATAGGATACGCCGCGGCCGGTCACGACATTGCCGCTGACGCCTTGCCGTGGCGACGGCCGGGTGTCCCACTTGGCCAGGGCAGCGACGCGATTGAGCGTTTCGATCCCGCGCTTGTCGGCCGGATCGAGGTACTTCAACCGGAATGCAATCGGGTCGGCATTGGCCGCCGCCGCCAATTCGTCCAGAAAGCATTCATTGGCATAGGTGTTTTGCATACGGCCCGGCGTCCGGATCCAGGACGGCCGGAACGGCGTGGTCTCAAGCCGATGACACACCGCTTTGATGTTGGCGAACTTGTAGGGAATGTTGGAGTTCTGAAAGATGTTGCCGGGCGCGATATCGGCCTTGGCCGGCAGACCCGCCAACGTTGCCGGGACCAACGGCACCATGAAGCTTTTGTCGGTCTGCTGCGGGATGAAAAATTCCGATTCCCAGGCGGTCACTGTGCCGGCGCCATCGAGGGTGGCGCGCAGATCAATAAGTGTAGGTGGCCCTTTGGGATCCCAGCCGTGTTCGTCGGCGCGCGACCACTGCACCCGCACTGGCCGGCCGACCGCCTTGGCGAGCATCGCAGCGTCCGCCGCCGCGTCTTCATGGCCGTTGCGGCCGTAGCAGCCGGAACCTTCGAGATAGATGCAACGCACGTTCTCGACCGGCATCGCGAACATTTCCGCAAGCTGCCGACGCAGATCGTGGGTTGCCTGTGAGGCCGACCAGGACGTCAGCTTGCCGTCGCGGAATTCAGCGACCGCGCAGGACGGGCCCTGCGAGCCATGGGTGTGAATGGCGAAGTCATAGGTGGCGGCGAGTTTCTTGATGCCGTCCCTGGCCATCGCCTCGCTGGTGTTACCGACATTGCCGGTCACGTCGGCGCGGAACACTTTGCTCGCGCGCACATGCTCGAACAGCTTGGCCTGCTCGGGCAACCCCTCCCATTTCGACCAGCCGACCTTGAGATTGCGCGCCGCCTTGATCGCAGCCCACTCGGTCTGCGCCACAACGCCGAGGAAGTTGCCCTGCCGCACGACCCGTACAATGCCGGCGATACCCTTGATCGAACTTTCGTCGACGCTTTCAAGCTTGGAGCCGACCGAAGGCGGATGGATCACGCGGCCATGCAGCATGCCGCGCAGGCGGAGATTGTTGATGTAGGGGAAGCGCCCCGCGACCTTCTGTGGGATATCGACTCGCGGGATCGATTTGCCGACGATCTTGTAGTCCTTCGGATCTTTGAATTTCGCGGGCTTGGCGTGATCGAGCTTGAGCGAGAACGTCCGGCCACCGATCAATTCGCCGTAGCTGACGCGGCGGTTGCCGGCGCGAATAACGCCATTGGCGACGCTCAATTCCGCAGGTTTCACGTCGAAGCGCTTGGCAGCCTGTTCGAGCAGCGCCGCGCGCGCGGTCGCCGCGGCGTTGCGGATCTGCACGCCGCCGAGCTGAATGGTCAGGCTGCCCCAGGTCTTGCCCTGGTCGGGCGTGAGATTGGTGTCACCTTCAACCACCCGAACCGCACTGAACGCCACATCGAGTTCGTCGGCGCACATTTGCGCCAGCGCGGTGCGAACGCCAGTGCCCATATCGACCTTGCCGGAATAGACCGTGACGCGCCCGCGCGCATCGATCGCGAGAAACGCATCGACTTCCGCAAGCGACAGCGGCCGCGCCGCCGCCGCGCCCTGGCCAAGCGCGGGCTCGACCGCGCCGCCGAGCGAGAAACTGACGATCAGCGCGCCGCCGCCTTGCAGCAGGTTGCGCCGCGAAGGATTGAAATGCTGGGTCATGATCGCCTCCCTCACGCTACGCCAGCGGCGCGTTTGACCGCGCGCACGATGCGGGTGTGGACACCGCAGCGACAGAGATTGTTGGCCAGAGCCTTTTTGATATCGGCATCGGTCGGCTTTTTGTTGCCGGCCAGGAACGCCGCCGACTCCATGATCATGCCGCTGGTGCAATAGCCGCATTGCACCGCCTGCTCCTCGACAAAGGCGCGCTGCACCGGATGCAGCCGCCGGCCCTGGCTCAGACCCTCGATGGTCACGACCTTCTGGGCTGGCCCAACTTTGGACAGCGGATGCACGCAGGCACGCACCGCCTTACCGTCGACATGGACGGTGCAGGCGCCGCATTGGGCGAGCCCGCAACCGAACAATGGCCCATCGAGGCCGAGATTCTCCCGCAACGCATAGAGCAGCGGCATGTCCGGATCGTCGACGGTAATGGTGCGCGACCGCCCGTTGACATTGAGCGTCTTGCGTTCAGCCATGTGAAATCCTCCCCGACTGCTGGCCTCTTTTGCGAGGCGGTTTATTTTTGAAGAGTTTCAGCTTAACAGCATGTCTCGCGACGCGCCATATTGGCTTGGGACGAGCCGGATACCGCATTGCTGGTCGCCCCGATAACACTGGAACATCAACCATGGCCGACACCCCGCCCGACCGTCTGTCTAACAATCCCGACAGCCCCCATCACGACGCGGCCCTGCTGGAGCGCGGCATCGGCATCCGTTTCAAGGGCGTCGAGAAAACCAATGTTGAAGAATATTGCGTGAGTGAGGGCTGGATCCGCGTGGCCGCCGGCACCGCCAAGGACCGCCAGGGCAATCCGTTGACGATCAAGCTCAAAGGCGCGGTGGAGCCGTATTTTAAGGGGTGAAGTCCGTTACCCCATTTACTCCGCCGCCACCCGCGTTGCCGGATCGACCGCCTCAACCTTGGCAGCGCAGAATTTGAACTCCGGAATTTTGCCGAACGGATCGAGCGCCGGATTGGTGAGCAGATTCGCCGCCGCTTCCACAAAGGCGAACGGAATGAACACCACGCCGTCCGGGATCGCGTCGTCCTGACGCGCCGCCAATTCGACCACGCCCCGGCGGGTCGAGACGCGGATCGGATCGCCGGCGGCAATTCCAAGCTTGGCGATGGTGCCGCGCGACACCGACGCCACCGCAACCGGCTCCAAAGCGTCGAGCGTCGATGCGCGCCGGGTCATCGCGCCGGTGTGCCAGTGTTCGAGTTGGCGGCCGGTGGTGAGGATGAAGGGATAGTCCGCGTCCGGCGACTCATCTGGCGGCGTGAGCTTGGCGGCGACCAATTTGCCGAAGCCGCCCGGCCGCGGGAAGCCCTTGTCGAACACCACATCGTGGCCCGGACGGTCGGGCGCATCGCTGGGATAGGTAACGGCATGTTCGCGCGCGACGCGCTCCCACGAAATATTGGCGAGCGCCGGCATCATCGACGCCATCTCGGTGTAGATCTCGCTGGGGTGGCTGTAGTTCCAGTTCAGGCCGATGCGGCGCGCGATCTCCTGGGTGATCCACCAATCATATTTCGCCTCACCCGGCAGCGGCAGGGCCTGGCGGCCGATCTGCACCTGGCGGTTGGTATTGGTCACCGTGCCGTCTTTCTCCGGCCAGGCCGACGCCGGCAATATGACATCTGCGTAGACCGCGGTCTCAGTGAGGAACAGATCCTGCACCACCAGATGCTGGAGATGCGCGAGCGCCTCGCGCGCGTGGTTGAGGTCGGGATCCGACATCGCGGGATTTTCGCCGAGGATGTACACGCCCTTGATTTCATCGGCACGGACCGCGTTCATGATCTCCACCACGGTCTTGCCACGCTTGGGATCGAGCTTCACGCCCCAGGCCGCTTCGTATTTGGCGCGGATCTCGTCGTTCTCGACCGAATTGTAGTCGGGGAAAAACATCGGGATCAGACCGGCGTCGGAAGCGCCTTGCACGTTATTCTGGCCGCGCAAGGGATGCAGGCCAGTGCCGGGCCGGCCGATCTGGCCGGTGATCAGCGACAGCGCAATCAGGCAGCGCGCATTGTCGGTGCCGTGGGTGTGCTGCGACACACCCATGCCCCAGAAGATGATCGCGCTCTCGGCGCGCGCAAAGGTGCGCGCGACCTCGCGCAGCGTATCCGGTTCAATACCGCAGATCGGCGCCATCTCCTCAGGCGTGAAATCCTTGATCTGCTCTATGAAATGATCGAAACCCTCGACATAGGTCTGGATGTATTGCTGATCGTAAAGCTTCTCAGCAATGATGGTGTTCAGCATGGCGTTGAGCATCGCCACGTCGGCGCCGTTCCGGAATTGCAGCATCCGCCAGGCATGGCGCTTGAGCGCCTGTCCGCGCGGGTCCATGACGATCAGCTTGGCGCCGCGCTTGGCCGCCTGCTTGAAAAACGTCGCCGCGACCGGATGGTTCTCGGTCGGGTTCGCCCCGATCACAATAATGACGTCGGAATTCTTCACCTCATTGAAGGTCGCCGACACCGCGGCGGAGCCCACGCCTTCGAGCAGCGCCGCGACCGACGATGCGTGGCAGAGTCGCGTGCAGTGATCGACATTGTTGGTGCCGAAGCCGGCGCGCACCAGCTTCTGGAACAGATAGGCCTCTTCATTCGAAGCCTTGGCCGAGCCGAAACCGGCGAGCGCCTTGGCGCCGTCACGATCGCGAATGGTCCTGAGGCCCGAAGCGGCGCGATCGAGCGCCTCCTCCCAGGTCGCCTCGCGGAAATGCGTCCATGGATTCGACGGATCGATAAATTCGTGAGGAACTTTCGGCACACCCTGTTTGCGGATCATCGGCTTGGTCAGCCGATGCGGATGGCTGACATAGTCAAATCCAAAGCGGCCTTTCACGCATAGCCGGTTCTGGTTCGCCGGCCCGTTCTTGCCGCTGACGTAAAGCAGCTTGTCGTCCTTGATATGGTAGGTGAGCTGGCAGCCGACGCCGCAATAGGGGCAGACGCTGTCGACCGACCGATCGGGCTTGCCGGTGAACACGTTCGCCGTGTCCACCACGGTCGCCGGCATCAGCGCGCCGGTCGGGCAGGCCTGCACGCATTCGCCGCAGGCCACGCAGGTCGAAGCGCCCATCGGATCGTCGAAATCGAACACGATTTTTTCGTTATGGCCGCGGCCGGCCATGCCGATGACGTCGTTGACCTGCACCTCGCGGCAGGCGCGGACGCAGAGATTGCAGTGGATGCAAGCATCGAGATTGACCGCCATCGCGACATGGCTGCGGTCCGATGCCGGCACCTTGATTGGTTCGCGCTTGGGGAAACGGCCGGACACGATCTTCTGGCGCTTGGCGATTTTCCAAAGCTCGGAGTCCGGATCGTGGGCGTGCGCCTGGTCCGGCTGGTCGGTCATCAACAGTTCGGCGACCATCTGGCGCGCAGTGGTGGCGCGCTCGGTCTGGGTCTTGACCTTCATGCCGGGGGTCGGCGTGCGGATGCAGCTCGCCGCCAACACGCGCTCACCCTCAATCTCGACCATGCAGACGCGGCAATTGCCATCCGCCCGATAGCCCGGCTTGGGCGAATAGCACAGATGCGGCAGCTTGATGCCAAGCCGGCGCGCCGCGCGGAAGATCGTTTCGCCTTCGCGGATATCAATCGCGCGGTCGTCAATCAGGAAGGTGGCTGGCTGGCTGTCCGTGGTCATGGCATCACCATTGGCGAAGCGGCTTTGACAATTCGTCCGGGAAATATTTCAGCACACATAACAGCGGATTGGGTGCGGCCTGGCCGAGCCCGCAGATCGACGCGTCGCGCATCAAGGTGGAAAGCTCGGTCAGCAGCGCGGGATTCCACGGCCCCTTCGCCATCAGCGTGACGGCTTTCTCGGTGCCGACCCGGCACGGCGTGCATTGACCGCAGCTTTCGTCCTCGAAGAATTTCATAAGGTTAAGCGCGACCGCCTTCATGTCATCCTGCTCGGACAGGATCACCACCGCGTGCGAACCGACAAAGCAGCCGTGTTTTTCCAGTGTGCCGAAATCGAGCGGCTCGTCGGCCATCGACGCCGGCAGAATGCCTCCGGAGGCGCCACCCGGCATATAGCCCTTGAAGGCGTGACCATCCGCCATGCCGCCGCAGAATTCGTCGATCAGTTCGCGCGCGGTAACGCCGGCAGGCGCCAGCACCACGCCCGGCTTCTTCACGCGGCCGGACACCGAAAAACTGCGGAATCCTTTACGATCGCGGCGACCATGGCCGGTGAACCAAGCCGCGCCTTTCTCGACAATGTCGCGCACCCAGAACAAGGTCTCAACGTTCTGCTCCAGCGTCGGCCGGCCGAATAAGCCGACCTGCGCAACATAGGGCGGCCGGTGGCGCGGCAGTCCGCGCTTGCCTTCGATCGACTCGATCATCGCGGACTCTTCACCGCAGATATAAGCGCCGGCGCCGCGCCGCAGATGCAATCGCGTATGCGGCGCAAGCCCGGCGGCGGCGACTTTTTCGAACTCCTGGGCCAGCAGCAGCCGCACTTCGGGATATTCGTCGCGTACATAGACGTAAGTGTCGGGCGCCTTGACCACCCAAGCCGCGATCAGCATGCCTTCGATGAAGCGATGCGGATCTTGCTCCAGATAATACCGGTCCTTGAACGTGCCGGGCTCACCTTCGTCGCAATTGACCGCAAACAGCCGTGGCGCCGGCTCGGCCCGCACCAGCGCCCATTTGCGCCCGGTCGGGAAACCGGCGCCGCCGAGGCCGCGCAGGCCAGCATCGCTGACAATCTTGATGAGGTCGTCGCGGCTGCGCTTGCCGGACAGACAGTCGCCAAGCAGCGTGTAGCCGCCGCTTAAACGATAGCGCGCGAGATCGTTGGCGGTTGCAAAAGCGTGCGAATGTGGCGGCGCTTTTGCCGCCGACGCAACCGTCTCCGGCGTCGCGTTGAAAACCTGCACATGACCGACCGCGCAGACCGGCGCACGGTCGCACGCGCCCATGCACGGCGCACGGACGACGCGAACATTGCCGCCAAGCTGGCCGGGAAGATCGCGCAGCAGACTGCCTGCGCCCCGCAGGGCGCAGGACAGCGAGTCGCACACCCGCACGGTGACCGGCGGCGGCGCTTGTTCGCCTTCTTTCACCACATCGAAATGCGCGTAGAAGGTCGCGACTTCATAGACTTCGGCGAGCGCAAGCTTCATCTCCATGGCAAGCGCGGCAAGGTGCGCCGCCGAGAGGTGCCCGTAGCGATCCTGGATTAGATGCAGATGCTCGATCAGGAGGTCGCGCCGGCGTTCGCGCGCGCCAAGCAGCGCCTGGACTTCGTCCAGCGCAACCGGATCGACCTGGCGGCCCTTGGGCGTATGACGGGGGCGGCGTCCTCCCGGAGGAGCGCCGTTGGACTTGGAACCAGGCAGGGTTGTTGTGCTCATGAGGGCGTTTCCGAAGCATTGAATGCCGATTCCACCCCCTTTGCCGCAATCCCTTGCTTTCGATCCATCGATTGAAAATTTCTATCGTTCTGAATATACTCGACTTATCTGATGCTTAGGACAGTCCTTCCGTGCTCGACAAGCTTGAATATCTGCTGGCGCTGTCGCGCGAACGCCATTTCGGCCATGCTGCCGAGGCCTGCGGCGTGACCCAACCGACGCTATCGGCCGGTATCAAGCAGCTCGAAGAAACGCTTGGGGCGCTGCTGGTGCAGCGTGGCTCGCGTTTCATCGGCTTCACCGCCGAAGGCGAACGCACACTCGACTGGGCGCGCCGCATTGTTGGCGACAGCCGCGCCATGCGCGAAGAGATCAGCGCGCTGCGCCATGGCCTCACCGGGCAGTTGCGCATTGCCGCGATCCCGACCGCGCTGGCGATGGTGGCGCAGCTCACTACGCCCTATCGGGCGCGCCACCCAGAGGTGCGCTTTACCGTACTGTCGCGCACCTCGGTTGAGATCCTGACGCTCTTGGAAAACCTCGAGATCGACGCCGGCGTTACCTATCTCGACAACGAGCCGCTGGGCCGCGTCAACGCCGTACCGCTCTATCAGGAGCGCTATCAGCTGCTCACCTCACCCGACGCGCCGCTGGGCAACCGCGACCGCGTCACCTGGAAAGAGGTTTCCGAAGTGCCGCTCTGCCTGCTGACGCCCGACATGCAGAACCGCCGTATCATCGACGGGCTCTTGCGCGGCGCCGGCGGCAGTGCGCAACCGACGCTCGAATCCGATTCCATGATTGTCTTATTCGCGCATGTTCGCACCGGCCGCTGGGCGAGCGTGATGCCGGCGCGGCTTGCTGAAACGCTCGGCCTGACCGCCACCATCCGCGCCATCCCGATCGTCGAACCGGAGGCGGTGCATACCATCGGCCTGGTGGTACCGCCACGCGAACCGCTCACCCCGCTCGCAGCCGCACTGGTGGCGGAAGCCAAGCGGCTGGTGGCGACGACGGATCCATAAGCACCGCGCCGTTCAAACTCCGCCAGCTACCGACCTTTGGGTTGCTGCCATTGCCATCGGTCCCATCCCCAGCGGCGCGGCCCCGCGGCATTGAGCCGGGACTGCTGATTGGCATCGAGCGAATTGTAGAATTCCACGAATGCCGGCCGCACGATCTTGAGCGCATCAAGCATCGCGCTCATGCGCTTTTCCATCAGTTCCAAACGAGCAACTGGCGATGGCGGAACATTGGCTGGGCATGCGGCGGAGATGATCTCGGCGGCACGCGTTGAGGCCTTGCGCAATTCGTCAAGCTTCGACCGTTGCGCGTCGGTCGGACGCACCAGGCGCTCAATCCGCTCGGCGCGCCATTCCGCAAGACCGGCAGCGCGCGGATGGCACATGCCGCCACCCCACATGCCGCCGCCGCCCATCATGCCGGGGCCCATCATGCCCGGACCCCAGCCCCCCATACCGCCCCCTCCAGGCTGGGCCGAGGCAGGCGCGACCGCCAACGTCGCTAACAGCGCCACGATGCTGCGGACCGATGCTCGTTGCGAGATAATGCCTGTCATTTTTCGTTCCTCCAGTTATGAGACCGGACGTTAATGCGGCATTAGGTAGCAAACGCACCAACGAACGGGACCATCCCCGCGACCCATTGACAAAGGGTCGCGAGTCAGAATCGTGTTCCCCGTTCGTTCGCGGCATACCTTGAGCCCAGGAGC
>JALHRD010000044.1 GCA_022841625.1 Xanthobacteraceae bacterium | reverse complement strand
AGCACGCTGTTCATCATCGCCGACGACCGCGAGCGCATCCGCCAGCGCATCATCCGCATCAACGACCCGAACTGCCATGCCGAATATCCAAAATCGCGCACCCGGCGAATGATCTCGAACGTACGGATCGTCGATATGGACGGCGACCTCGTGACCATCACCGCCAATTTCGTGTGCTACCGCTTCCGGCGCAACGAACGCATCCGGGAATATGTCGGTGGCTACCGCTTTATCCTCAAGCGTACCGGCGACAGCTTCCGCATCAAGGAGCGGCGGGTGTTCATCGACGCGCACGAACTCGGCTCGCTTGGTTCGGTGAGCTTTATTTTGTAGTCCTCCCTTAAGTCATGGCCGGGCATAGCCCGTCGAAGACGGGCGTAAACGCCCTGGTGTCCCGGCCATTCACGTCTTACTTCTTTTACAGGCGGTAAGACGAGGATGTCCGCGGCAAGCGCGGGCATGACGCAGTCAAAGGAAATCTTCATGTCTAAACTCGATAGCTTGTTCCAAGAACTCGTCACCGCCAACCGCATCCTGGCGACCGAGGGCGTGGTCGACTCGTTCGGTCATATCAGTGCGCGGCACCCCGACAATCCGCAGCGCTTCTTCCTGTCGCGGGCGCGCGCGCCGGATTGCATCGAGGAAGCCGACATCATGGAATTCACCCTCGAAGGTGAGCCGATCGACCCGCGCGGTCGTGCGCCCTATCTCGAGCGCTTTATCCATGGCGGCCTCTATGAGGCGCGACCCGACGTGCATTCGGTCGTGCATAATCATTCGCCGAGCGTCATTCCGTTTGGCGTTACTAACCGCAAGCTCCAGCCGCTCTTGCACATGTGTGCCAATATCGGCCACGACGTGCCGACCTGGGATTCGCACGACAAGTTCGGCGACACCGCATTGCTGGTGGAGAGCGTCGCGATGGGCCGCGACCTTGCCAAGGCGATGGGCAAGGGCCGGACTATCCTGATGCGCGGCCATGGCGCGACGGTGGTTGCGCCGAACATCCGCCACTGCGTGTTCATCTCGGTTTATCTTGAGGTGAACGCCAAGCTGCAGATGCAGGCGATGGCGATGGGCGACATCAAGTTCCTCACCGCCGGTGAGGTCGACAAGATCATCGAGCGCACCGGGCCCTATACCCTCAACCGCGCCTGGGAGAACTGGTGCCGCCGTGCCAACCGGCCGGTCATCGCGTAGTTGGTCTGAGGCGGCCACCGCATGGACGCTGGCCTGTGAACTGGTGACGCCCCTGCTATGCTGGGGCGTCGTGCGGCCGGCGCGCATATTGGCGTGAGCGGCAGACGGGGAGGGAAGCCAATAATGTCAGCGGTCGCGATGCCATCCGAGCGCGATGCCGTGCCTGGCGCGGCGGAACCAATTCTGGTGGTCGATCGGATCGTCAAGCGGTTTGATACCCCGGATGGAACACTGACCGCGGTTGACGATGTGTCGCTGTCGATCAAACCGGGCGAGTTCTTCGGCGTGATCGGTCCGTCCGGCTGCGGCAAGTCGACGCTGTTCAATGTCATCGGCGGGCTGCTCGACGGCTATGACGGCGCGGTGCGGGTTGGCGGCGAGACCGTGCGCGGTCCGCATCCTGCGATCGGCATGATCTTCCAGGAGGAGTCGACCTTTCCCTGGCGCTCGGTGATCGACAATGTCGCCTTTCCGCTGGAGATTGCCGGCATGCCCAAGGCCGAGCGCTACGCGCGGGCCGGACATTTTGTGTCGCTGGTCGGGCTCAATGGCTTCGAGCGCCGATTTCCGGCGGAACTGTCGGGCGGCATGCGGCAGCGCGTATCGATGGCGCGCACGCTCGCGGCTGAGCCCAAGATCATGCTGATGGACGAGCCGTTCGCCTCGCTCGACGAGCAGACCCGGCTCTTGCTTGGCGATAAGGTCCTGCAGATCCAGCAGGAGCTCAAGCAGACGACGCTGCTCATCACCCATAACATCACCGAGGCGGTGCAGCTGTCCGACCGGATCATGGTGATGACCTACCGGCCGGGCAAGGTGAAGCGGATTGTCGACATCGATTTGCCGCGTCCGCGCACCTCCGAAATCGTGTCGAGCGAAGCGTTTGGGCGCTATGTCGCGCAGATCTGGAACGACCTGCGCGAAGAAGCCACGCGCGGCCTCCTCGATGACGAGAGCCGCAAACTACGCGCCGGTGGGCCGTCATGAGCGGGCCTATACCCTTTAGCAAGCGCCGATATTTCCCGGCCATTCTGGGGTTAGGTTCATGCGCCGGCGCGGTGCTGTTGGTGGAATTGCTGGTCTATGTCGAACTGCTCAATCGTTTCATCATTCCGCCGCCGAGCGATGTGGTTGCGGCGTTCCCGCGCGTTATCTTGGAGGAGCATGTCCTTTCGCGCTTTATGCTGACCGCCGGTGAGGCGCTGGCCGCGAGTGTGCTGGTCACCATCTTCGGCGTTGCCGGCGGCGTGCTGCTCTACCAGTTCAATCTTCTGCGGCTTGCGACCGAAACCTGGGTCGCGGCGATCGCGGCTGCGCCGCTGGTGCTGATGTATCCGCTCTATCTCGTCATTTTCGGCCGCAATGCCACAACCATCGTGATGATGGGCTTCACGGCCGGCCTGGCGCCGATCATTCTGAAGACGCTGGAGGGTCTTGCCGGCACGCGCCGGGTGCTGATCAATGTCGGCAGGAGCTTCAATCTCACGCCGTCGCAGCAGTTCTGGAAAATTCTGTTTCCGGCGGCGCTGCCGACGATCTTCGTCGGCATGCGGCTTGGCTTGATCTTTGCACTAATCAATATCGTCGGTGTCGAATACCTGATCAATTTCGGCGGGCTCGGCCAGCTCATCAACGAATTGGCGGAGCGATTCGATATCGCGGGCACCTATGCGGCAATCTGCTTCGTCATTGTCGTGAGCATCATCGTATTCATGCTCACCGAAAGGCTTGAGCGATGGCTGAGACCGGCAGGCTGACCGCGCCGGCGCGCGCGCGACGCTGGGTGCAGGCGCACCCCGTCACGACGCTGCGCATTGTCATTATCGTTGCGGTCTTACTGGTGTGGGAGGGGCTTGCGCGCTCCGGCTGGCTCTACCGCGACGTCGTGCCGTCCTGGGTCGCGATCGGCCGTGCACTCGTTGTAACGCTCAGCGATGCCACCTTTTACTGGCACCTCTACACGACGTTCTATGAGATTGGCTGGGCGATGGTGATCGGCGGCGTCAGTGGGCTCGCGGTCGGTATTCTGCTCGGCGGCTCCAAGCTGATGCAACGTGCTTATGAACCGCTGCTCTACTATCTTGGTCCGTGCCCCAAGATCATCTTTTTCCCGGTGATGATCATGTGGTTTGGTGTCGGCCCCGGCTCCAAGATCGCCATGGGGGCGATCTCCTGCTTCTTTCCGGTCGCGCTCAATGTCGCCGGCGGCATGCGCGAGATCGACAAAGTGCTGATCCGGGTCGGCCGAAGCTTTCGCGCCAATACTTGGCAGATGGTGACCAAAGTCTATATGCCGGCGATGCGGCATCCGATCATCAATGGCGTGCGGCTCGGCCTCGGCGTCTGTCTGATCGGCACGCTGTTGGCCGAAACCAAGCTGTCAAACGCCGGCGTCGGCTTTCTGGTGATCCAGTCTTACACGCTGTTCAACATGCCGCACATGTATTCGCTGCTGATCGTGCTGTTCGTGATCGCGATCGGCGCCAATGCGCTGATCGGAAAGCTCGGGGGACTCGACCAGATCAGGCGGTCATAGCGGCCAAGCGCTTTGGCGGCCAAGCGCTTGCGTTAAATTCCGAACAGCTTCAGCACGGAGCGATCGGATTCCGCGGTCAACGACAGCGCGGTCACCGCGAGGTCGCGCCGAGTTTTCAGCGCCAAGAGATTGGCGCTTTCCTCGTTCACGTCGGCCAGCACCAGGTCGTCGGCGCCGGTTTCCAGCAGATCGGCCATCGCGGCGTTGAATTCCTGCCGCCCAGTGACGATCGACAGGTTAGACTCGAGCAGCGTGGACTGCGTCGAGAGCGTTTTCAGGGTGCCGGTGAGCGCGGTCAGCGCCGCATTGATCTCGGTGTTGCTCTGAAACTGATAGCCGGTGCCGGTCGAAGCGACCGGAATTCCGAGGCTGGTGGAATTGTAGCTCACGCCGGTGACCGTAAGATTGGCGGTTCCGGTCTCGTTGAAGGCAACGGACAGATTGTTGCCATTGAGCAGGTTCACGCCATTGTAGCCGGCGTCCCGGGCCAACTGGTCGATCTGCGCGCGGATCTGGTCGAACTGCGCGGCCAGCCCCTGGCGCGTGGCGTTGAGCGTGCCGGTCGTGGTGCCCGCCACAAGACCGATGCTGGCTTTTTCGCCGGCGCTCGACGTGCCGCCGATGATGATGCTGTTGGTACTGAGGGCTTCGAGCTCGATGCGACCGTCGCTGGTCAGCGAGGCTTTGACCAGAAGGCCGCTGGTGCTGTTCACCGTATCGAGGAACTCCTGCACCGTCGGCGTGGCGTCCATATAGGTGGCGGTGGTGACGCCGTCGCCGACCGTAATCGTATCGGTGCCGCTGCTGAACGCGATCGAACTCGATCCGGTCAGGCCGGTGACCGTGCCGGTCACCTTTGCGTTGCTGCCGGTCGATTGCAGCGCCTGGGTTGCGATGGTTTGCGCCGTTGCCACCAGATCTTCGATCGAGGCGATCGCAATCGATGCGGTCTCCACCGTCTTGATCGCGTTCGCGGAGGAATCAACCAGGGTGTTGAGTTGAGCGGCGCGCGCATTCAGCGACGCGGCGGTGAAAAAGTTGATGGGATTGTCGGTCGGGCTGTTGACGCGCTTGCCGGTCGCAAGTCGCTTTTGCGACAGCAGCATCAATGACGATATTTCCTGAAGTGCGCGCAGGTTCGAACGCGTCCCCGAAGACAGGATCGTGCTCATATCAAATGCCCCTCCTGGGGCCAATCGCGCGCACTTCTGTGCGCTGCGAGCGGTCGGACTCTTCCCTGTAACTTCGTCCTGCTGGACTCTTAGGCCGGCAGCCTATCTAAAAAACTTGGAGCTTCGATTGAAACAGCGCGGCAAATTCGACGAAACAATGCTTCAAATTGTAACGATGGCGCGAACCGCGCATTAAGCGCGGTGCCGGCACACGATCCGCAGCAATTCAGAATTGATTCAGCATCAGTTTATCCGCGCCAAATAATGCGCAAATTCGGCGAATTCCGCGTCGGTCAGCGGTTCGACCACGTCCGCCATTTGCGCGTCATAGCCGCGGCGGGTGTTGTCCTTGTATCCGCGCAGCGCCTTGATGAGGTAGTCCTCGCGCTGGCCGGCAAGGCGTGGCACATTCTCCTGGCCGGAATAGTCGCCGCTGTGACAGAAATTGCAGCGATGCTGAGCGACCAGTTCGCGCACGCGCGTCGCACGATCCGGACTGAGCGGCGTTTCATCCGCTTTCGGAGCGGGTAGTTTGGCAATTGCTTCGGCCATGCGGCGCAGGTCGTCGTCGCTGACGCCTTTCAGCATGGACGTCATCGGCTCGACATTCCGCAGCCGCTCGCGAAACATGAACAGTTGAATCAGCAGGAAATAGGCCGGCTGCGCGCCGAGCGATGGCACTTCGGGCATGGTCGACGTGCCATTTTCGCCGTGGCAGGCAAGGCAGGGCGCAAGCCGTTCGGCGACGCTCTGCGTCATGCCAGGCGTCGCAAGAAGGACAAGCGCGGCCGCGATCAGGAGGCCGCGCTTGATGCGGGTGCCGGACGCAATCACCGGCTGGCGGTGCGCGGCGCGCCGTAGCTGATGCGATAGACCGCGCCGGCGAAATCGTCGGAGACCAGGAGCGAACCATCGCGCATGACTTCGACGTCGACCGGACGGCCGATCCAGTCGTTGTTCTGCAGGAAGCCGGTGAGGAACGGCTTGACTGAGCGGACGCTGCCGTCGCGATTGAGCGCGGCATAGACCACGTCGCCGCCGATTTTCTTGGTGCGGTTCCACGAGCCATGGCGGGCGATGAAAATACCGCCTCGGTATTGCTGCGGGAACATGCGCCCGGTGTAGAAGCGCATGCCAAGCGCGGCCGAATGCGGTCCGAGCTTGGCGACCGGCTTGACGAATTCATCGCATGAGCGACCCCAGCCCATCTCTCGGTCGGTGAAGTCGCCTTGGTGGCAGTACGGGAAGCCAAAATGCTGGCCGCGTGCGGTCACGCGGTTTAGTTCGTCTTCCGGCAGATCTTCGGACAGCCAGTCGCGGCCGTTATCGGTGAAGTAGAGTTGCTTGTTTGCCGGATGCCAATCGAAGCCAACCGAATTGCGCACGCCCAGCGCAAACGGCTCGGCGCCAGTGCCGTCGAGATTGAGCCGACGAATCTGCGCCGTGCCTTGCAGTGGCTCGCAGATGTTACAGGGCGCGCCGACATTGATGTAGAGCTTGCCATCGGGGCCGATGCCGATATAGCGCCAGCCATGCGAGGAGGTGTTGGGCAGGTCGCTATAAACCACGACCGGCTGCGGCGGCTTGTCGAGATTGTCCTCGATCTTTTCGAACTTGATGATGCGGGTGCCTTCGGCGATGTAGAGCGTGCCGTTATGGAAGGCGAGGCCGTTCGGCCGATCGAGGCCGGACGCGATCACTTTGGTCTCGCGTTTGCCGTTGCGGTCGACGACCGCATAGACTTTGTCGAGCACGCGGTTGCTGACGAACAGGGTGCCGCGTTCAGTCAACCGTATTGTGCGGGCATTGGCGATACCGCTGACATAGACTTCCGCGCGGAAGCCGTTTGGCAAACGCATCTGCGGCAGCGGAAGCTTTTCCAGCGGGGTGGCGATTGGCGGCGGTGCGATGCCGCGCAATTGTTTGGCGACTTCCGCATTGGGAATGTCGGCGCGCCCGGGGACCGAACTTTTTTGGTGGATCTCGTGTGGGATCTGCTTACCGGCGGGTTTGGCGCCGTCTTGCGCCGCGCTTGGCGTCACCGCCCACAATACGCTCGCAACCACGGCGAGACCGATGCGACCGTCGCACACACGTCGATGTTTCGACATGAATTCCTCCCTGGAACGTGGAAGCCGTAATATTTTGGCGTAACAGGCTTCCTTTGCAGCTAGTTTTGAATGGATGACGGCGGTTGTGCAAACGAAAAGTGCGGAATTTCTTGATGCGTCGGCCGGCATCGATACAAAAGACCGGACCCTTACGGGTCCGGTCTAGTTTATCGGCGCGGGGCCGACGTCACCTTCCAGAGGGGAACAACTGCCGACACGTCCAGCGCGATCTGGGAGGATAAGCGATGGCTTGCCGGCAGCCACAAGCATTTATTACGCCTCATGCTAAAGGTCAGGCAATGCGGAGCGCTGCATGTCAGCCATGCGAGCGAAGCAAAGTAGATAAAAGCCTGGGCGCCAACTGAGCACTAATAGTGCCAGCGTTGCGCTTTGCTGACCAGGAAATCCCGAAACACCTGCACCCGCGCAACTGATTTCAGTTCTTCAGGGTAGACAAAATAGGCGTCGTAGGCGAGCGGGCTTGAGGTGTCGCCAAAGAGCTGAACCAGGCCGCTACTTTCTTCAACCAGATAGTCGGGCAGCATGGCGATGCCGATACCGCGTTGGCAGGCGCGCAATACGCCGAGCACGTTGTTGATGGTCAGCCAAGGCGTGCGCGCCGGCCCGCCGTCATGGCCGGTGCGCAAGAGCCAATTGCCAGATTGCTGCAACCACGGCGGAATACTACCGCCGAGCAGAACCAGGCGGTGCTTGTCGAGTTCCTCGACCGAACGTGGCGTGCCAAACCGCTTGAGATATTCCGGCGACGCGCAGGCGTGAAAATGCAGCGAGAATAGTTTGCGTTGGATCAGATCCGGTTGCGTCGGTTGTCGCAGCCTGATCGCCACATCGGCCTCGCGCATCGCAAGATCGAGTTCCTCCTCGGTGGTGATCAGCGTAATCCGGATGTCTGGATAAAGGTCGATGAACTCGCCGAGCCGCGGCGTGAGCCAATGGACTCCGATACCCGGTGTGGTGGTGATCTTGAGCTCACCATTAGGGCGATCGCGCGTGTCGGTCAGCTTGGCGCGCGCCGCTTCAAGCTTCATGAAGACTTCGTGGGCGGTCCGGTGGAGCAGGTCGCCCTGCTCGGTCAGGATCAGTCCGCGGGCGTGGCGATGGAACAACGAAACGTTGAGATCCTGTTCGAGCGCCGATACTTGCCGTGAAACCGCCGATTGCGACAAACCAAGCTGCTCACCGGCATGGGTGAAACTGCCGGCCTCGGCGGCGGCGTGAAAGACCTTCAGCTTGTCCCAATCCATCTTGGCGCCTTTCGTCTCCCGCATGGGAGAGCCCGCAACGCGGGAAGCGATCTATTCCGCCGCAACGCGCGATGTGGCGGCGCCGTGGCCGGCGAGAAATTTCTCAGCCTCAAGCGCCGCCATGCAGCCTTGGCCGGCGGCAGTCACCGCTTGGCGGTAAACGTCGTCGGTCACGTCGCCGGCCGCGAACACGCCCGGCACCGAGGTCGCGGTCGAGTGGCCGGCGGTCTTGATATAGCCGCCGCCCTTCATCTCTATTTGCCCTTCAAACAGCGCCGACGCCGGGGTGTGTCCGATTGCGATGAAGACGCCGTCGGCGGCCATTGGCGTACGCGCGCCGGATTTCGTGTCGCGCAGGACCACGCCCTTGACTTTGAGCGGGTTGGAGTCGCCGGTCACTTCGTCGAGCACGCTGTTCCAAATCACCGAAATC
The DNA here is from genome assembly GCA_022841625.1 of Xanthobacteraceae bacterium. Classification (GTDB taxonomy): domain Bacteria; phylum Pseudomonadota; class Alphaproteobacteria; order Rhizobiales; family Xanthobacteraceae; genus VAZQ01. Next base: position 17,498 of record JALHRD010000044.1, on the reverse strand, counting down.
TTTGGGTTCTTGAACAGGCGATCCTGCAGGATTTTCTCGGCGCGGAAGCCTTCGCGCCGGTGCACCACGGTTACTTTGCTTGCGAATTTGGTGAGGAACAACGCTTCTTCGACCGCGGTGTTGCCGCCGCCGATCACGAAGACGTCTTTACCGCGGTAGAAAAAACCGTCGCAGGTCGCGCAGGCCGAGACGCCATAGCCTTTGAATGTCTGTTCCGACGGTAGATCGAGCCAGCGCGCCTGCGCGCCGGTGGCGATGATCAGACAATCGGCGAGATAGGCGTCGCCGGAATCGCACTCCAGCCGGAATGGCCGCTGATTGAGCGTCACCTTGGTTACGTGGTCGGTGATAATCTGGGTGCCGACATGTTCGGCTTGCTTCTGCATCTGCTCCATCAGCCAGGGCCCCTGGATGACGTCAGCAAAGCCCGGGTAGTTCTCGACATCGGTGGTGATGGTGAGTTGGCCGCCCGGCTGGATGCCCTGGATCAGGATCGGTTCCAGCATGGCGCGGGCGGCATAAATGGCGGCGGTATAGCCGGCCGGCCCCGAGCCAATAATCACGACTTTGGCGTGGGTGGTGGTACCCATCACAATGCGGCCCCTGGAAGGATCGATTTTGTTTCCGGTAATCTAGGGCTTTCGGCGAGCTATGCAATACACGCAGAGCGGAAGGTCCCCAGGCTTCTGGCTACGGCCCCTACGATCTTACCGGGCGCCCAAAGGCGAGGGGCGATTGCGCAATAATGTTTCGCAAGGCAGCTGGCCCGGGTTAAATGGGATCGAAATTCACCCATTGGGGAATCGACGTGCCCGGCCGCCTCGATGCGATTGATCGCAAAATCCTCAAGGAGCTGCAGGACGACGGCCGCATGACCAATGTCGAGCTCGCCCGGCGGGTCGGTATTTCGGCGCCGCCATGCCTGCGCCGAGTCCGCGCTTTGGAGCAGGCGGGCTATATCAAAGGCTTCCGCGCGCTGCTCGACCAAAAAATGCTGGGCTATGAGATGACGGTATTCGCCATGGTCCATCTCACCAGCCAGGCCGAGGCGGATCTTAAGGCGTTCGAGGCATTCGTCCGCAAGGCGCCGCTGGTGCGCGAATGCTGGATGCTGTCCGGTGAAATCGACTTCATCCTCAAATGCGTGGCGCCCGATCTCAAGACCTTTCAGGCGTTCGTCAATGAGTTAACGGGCGCGCCCAATGTGCGCAACGTCAAGACATCGCTGACGCTACGCAATGCCAAGGATGCGGCAACAGTGCCATTGGAGAATGACTGAGACGCGGCTAAACTACGCCGGTGCGGGCAGCATTGCACATGCAACATTGCACGTGACGACAATTGGCCGCCAAGTTCCAGGGAGGAACCCGTGACGATCAATCGCCGGACTTTTATCGCAGGTTCGCTGGGTGCGACCGCGACGCTTGCTTGGCCCGGGCGCGTGGCCATGGCGCAGCAGGAGCTTAAGCTTGCGAGTTTCGTGCCGCCGACCCACGTCATTTGGACGGACGTGATCACGCCTTGGACGCGCGAGGTTGCCAAGCTCAGCAAAGACCAGCTCACCGTCCGGATGTTTCCGGCGATGCAGCTCGGCGGTCGCCCGCCGGAGCTTTATCGGCAAGTCGTGCAGGGCATCTCCGACATCACCTTCACTTTGCCGGGCTACACATCAAACGATTTCCCGATGATGATGTTGACCGAATTGCCCGGCATCGCCAAGAATGCCGAAGACGGAACGCGCAAGCTATGGTCACATTTCGACAAGTTCCTGGCGCGGGACTTCAAGGAAAGCAAGGTGCTGATGCTGTGGAATTCGGATTCGGCGAGCCTGATGAGCCGCTCAAAGCCGATCCGGACGCTTGAAGACCTCAAGGGCATGAGAATCCGCACGCCATCGGCGGCGCAGTCCGCGCAGTTGGAAGCGCTTGGCGCCACGCCAGTCGATATGCCGGCGAACCAGATCTACAGCAATCTTGACCGTGGCGTCATTGACGCGACCATGATCCCGATGTCGGCGGCGCTCGATTTCAAACTGATCGAGGTGGCGAAGTACTTCACCATCGAAACCCCGCTCGGGCGTTCGCCGTTCCTGGTGGCGATGAACCGGGCCCGCTACGACAAGCTGCCGCCGGATCTGAAGAAGGTGATCGACGACACCACCGGGCTCAAACTCAGCCTTGCGGGCGCGCAGACATACGACAAGAAGAACGACGAAGCGCTGGTCGCGGCGAAGAAAACCCGCGAGATCATTACATTGGCGCCGCAAGAGCAAAAGCGCTGGGCGGCGGCGTTCAAGCCGATGATTGAGCAGCAGGTCGCTGCTGGCGAGAAGGCCGGACTGCCCGCGCGTGGCTTGGTTTCCGCCTATGGACTGCTCGGCTAACGTAAAGCGGCAACACGATTCGGCAGCGGCGGAGATAACGTGGAGGGACCCGATCACGTCGAGGCGCCGCAGGGGCCGTTCGGCCGCAGCCTGCGGTTTATGGCGCTTGCCGGCGGCTGGGTGATCGTCTTGTTGATGATCTATACGGTGCTCGACGTATTGCTCAGCTACTTCTTTAAGCGGCCGTTCAGCGGCGCGTTGGAGGTCACCGAATTCGCGATGGCGGCGATTGTTTTTCTCGGCATCGCCTATTGCGGTTGGACCGGCGGACATGTGGCGGTCGATATTCTGGAGCGTCCGCTCGACAATCCGCGGCTGCGGCTGGTGCCGGTCATCCTGACATTTGTCGGCAGCGTGCTGTTTGCGGCGATTGCCTGGCTCACGGTCGGCGAGGCGCTTTTGACCATGAACCGCGTCAGCAACATGATGCGCTGGCCGCACTATCCGTTCCAATTCATCGTGGCGTTCGGCGCAGCGATGTATGCCATCGTGCTGTTCATCCAAAGCGTCCGGTTGCTGCGCAAACCTGCAGGGGCCCTGCCGCATGTCACGCAATGATACGATTGGACTGATAGGCATCGGCGTGCTGTTGCTGCTGATGGCGCTGCGCATGCCGATCGGCATCGCCATGCTGTTGGTCGGCATTGTCGGGTTTGCGGTGCTCAACGGCCCGCAGGCTGCGCTCGCCGCGCTCGGCAGCTACCCCTATCAATATGCCGCCGTCTATGACTTCGCGGTTATTCCGCTGTTCGTGCTGATGGGAAATCTGGGAGCGGTGTCGGGCATGGCGCGTGAACTCTACGCCGCCGCCTATTCGTGGATTGGTCATGTGCGCGGCGGTCTGGCGCATGCCACCATCCTGGCCTGTGCGGGTTTTGCGGCGGTGTCGGGATCGAGCGTCGCTTCGGCGGTGACGATGGGCAAGGTCTGCCTGCCGGAGATGCGGCGCTACAATTATAGCCACCGCCTGTCGACCGGCGTGATCGCAGCGGGCGGCACGCTCGGCATCCTGATTCCACCGAGCACAGCCTTCGTCATTTATGGGCTGCTGACCGAGCAGTCGATCGGCAAGCTTCTGCTCGCCGGCATTCTGCCGGGCCTGTTGCTGACGGCGATCTTCATGCTGACGGTCGCGATCTGGATGCGGTTCAAGCCGCATTATGGGCCGCCCGGACCACGCGCCAGTTGGGGCGAACGGGGACGCAGCCTGCTCGGCGCGGGTCCGATGATGTCGATCGTTTTGATCAGCATCGGCGGGATCTATGTCGGCGCGTTCAGCCCGTCGCAGGCTGCGGCCATCGGCGCCGCATTGGCCTTCGGCTACGCGCTGCGGCGCGGCTCGCTCCGCGGCGGAAATCTATCGAAGGTCCTGATCGAGACCGTCAACACCACCGCGCTGGTGTTTCTGATCTTGATCGGCGCGCTGGTGTTCGGGCCGTTCCTGGCGCTGTCCGGTCTACCGGAGAAAATCGCCCAGTCGCTCGCCGGCCTCGACGTGCCGCGCGTGGTGATCCTGATCATGATCTTGGCGGTCTATATCCTGCTCGGGACCTTCCTCGAGGGCTTCTCGATGCTGGTGCTGACGCTGCCGATCGTGTTCCCGATCATCAAGGCGCTCGGTTATGATCCGATCTGGTTTGGCGTGGTCATGGTGATTGTTCTTGAAATGGGACTGATCGATCCGCCGGTCGGCATCAATGTCTTTGTCGTGAAGGGATTGGTGCCGGATGTGCCGATGAGCGAGATTTTCGCTGGCATCGTTCCGTTCTGGTTTGCGATGATGGCCTGCATCGCCGTCCTGATCGCATTTCCGGATATTGCGCTGATTATTCCCGACACAATGATCAAGTAAGGCGCAAAAAAATCGCCGGGCGAGGCCCGGCGATTTCGATATTGAACACCGTAGCAGTCGGCGTCAGCGCCACTCGACCTTCTTGACCTCATAAGCTTTGGCGCCGCCGGGTGTGACGACCTCGACGCTGGTGCCTTTGGTCTTGCCGATCAGCGCGCGCGCCAGCGGTGAGGTGATCGAGATTTTGCCCTTCTTGGCATCGGCCTCGGGCTCGCCAACGATCTGCCAGACCCGCTTCTCGTCGGTATCTTCGTCGACCAGCGTTACGGTCGCGCCGAACTTGATGGTGTCGCCGGACAGCTTGGAGACGTCGATCACTTCGGCGCGCGCGATCTTGTCCTCAAGCTCGGCAATCGCGCCCTCGTTATGCGATTGCATCTCCTTGGCGGCGTGATACTCGGCGTTCTCCGACAGGTCGCCATGCGTACGAGCGTCGGTGATCTGTTGGATAATGCGCGGCCGCTCGACCTGCTGGCGATGCTTGAGCTCTTCCTCAAGCACAGCATAGCCGGCGGCAGTCATCGGGATCTTATCCATCAGTCTCTCCAGCCTCCGAAGACAAAATTTCGAACGCGGGCCCGAAGCTTGCTCCCGGCCCTGCGAACGCTGAACTCTGTCTCAACCCCGTACCGTCCTGGCGTCGGGGTTCCTCCGGGATACCCCGAAATTCATTCCCTGCCGTCGAAGTAGCTTTGCAGCGCCCGCACCTCGAGGTCACCCCCAAGATAGGCCTTGATTCCCTGCGCCGCGGCGACGGCCCCCGAAAGAGTGGTGTAGTAAGGGACTTTATGCAAGAGGGCAGCGCGGCGCAGCGAGCGGCTGTCGGCCAGCGCCAGGGCTCCCTCGGTGGTATTGAAAACCAGCGCCACGTCGCCATTGCGGATGGCGTCAACGATGTGCGGGCGGCCCTCGGCCACCTTGTTGATCTTTTCGGCGGGAACGCCCTGTTCCGCAAGATAACGCTGGGTGCCGCCGGTCGCGATGACCTTGAAGCCAAGCGTGTTCAGGAGCCTAACCGCATCGAGAATCCGTGATTTGTCCACGTCTCGCACCGATACGAAGACGGTGCCGGCGCGCGGCAGGCGCGAGCCGCCGCCGATCTGGCTCTTGGCAAAGGCGACCGCGAAGGAATGGTCGATGCCCATGACTTCGCCGGTCGACTTCATCTCGGGTCCAAGCACGGTATCGACACCGGGGAAGCGCGCGAACGGGAACACCGCCTCCTTCACGCCGACATGATTGAACCGTGGCGGCTTGAAATCCAGGCTCTTGAGGGTCTCGCCCGCCATGATGCGCGACGCGATCTTGGCGACCGGGCGACCAATTACCTTGGCGACAAACGGCACCGTGCGCGACGCGCGTGGGTTGACCTCCAGAACATATATATCGCCGTTCTTGATGGCGTATTGCACGTTCATCAAGCCGCCGACATTGAGCGCGAGCGCTAATTCGCGGGTCTGGCGGCCAAGCTCGTCGATGGTTTTCTGGTCGAGTGAATGTGGCGGCAGCGAGCAGGCCGAGTCGCCGGAATGGATGCCGGCCTCCTCGATGTGCTCCATGATGCCGGCGATCACGGTGTCCGTGCCGTCGGAAAGACAATCGACGTCCACCTCGATGGCGTCAGACAGATAGCGATCGAGCAGCAGCGGCCGCTTGGCGGAGACCACCAGTTCCGACGGCCGGTCGAGATCGCCAGCAAGCCGCGCGATGTAGCGATCAAGTTGGGCGCTATCGTGCACGATTTCCATGGCGCGGCCGCCCAGCACATAGGAAGGCCGGATCACAATCGGATAACCGATCTCGTCGGCGATGGCGCGCGCCGCTTTCGGACTCTTGGCAATGCCGCTTTGCGCTTGTCGCAGTCCGAGCCGGTCGAGCAATTGCTTGAAGCGGTCGCGATCCTCGGCGAGGTCGATGGCGTCGGGCGAGGTGCCGAGAATCGGCACATTGGCGCGCTCGAGCGCGGCCGCGAGTTTGAGTGGCGTTTGACCGCCGAACTGTACGATCACGCCGTGCAACGTGCCGTTGCGGCGTTCGGTGTCGATGATCTCAAGCACGTCTTCGGCGGTGAGCGGTTCGAAATAAAGGCGATCCGAGGTGTCGTAATCGGTCGACACCGTCTCCGGATTGCAATTGACCATGATGGTTTCGTAGCCGACGTCGTGCAGCGCAAACGCCGCATGGCAGCAGCAATAATCGAACTCGATGCCCTGGCCGATGCGGTTCGGTCCGCCGCCGAGGATGACCACCTTCTTCTTGTCCGATGGCGCCGCCTCGCAGGCAGCGATGCCGGCGAACGGCATCTCGTAGGTCGAATACATATAGGCGGTGGGCGAGGCGAATTCGGCCGCGCAGGTGTCGATGCGTTTGTAGACCGGCCGCACGCCGAGTGCGTGGCGGCGCGTGCGAACCTCGTCGGCCGCCAAGCCGGTGAGTTTGCCGAGCCGGGCATCGGAAAAACCCATTGCCTTCAGGCGCCGCAGGGCGGCCGCGCTCTGTGGCAGGCCCTTCGCCTTGATCTCGGCTTCGCGGTCGACGATGTCGCGAATTTGCGCAAGGAACCAAGGATCGATCTTGCAGGCCGCGAAGATCTGATCGTCCGGCAGGCCGTGGCGCATGGCCTGCGCGACGTTCAGGATGCGGTCCGGCGTTGGGGTGCCGAGCGCGGCGCGGATGGCGCTGCGGTTCTCGCTTTCGTCCGCGCCGATGCCCTGGATTGAAATTTCGTCAAAGCCGGTGAGTCCGGTTTCGAGCGAGCGCAGCGCCTTTTGAATGCTCTCCTGGAAGGTGCGGCCGATCGCCATGACTTCGCCGACCGACTTCATCGAAGTCGTCAGTGTTTGCTCGGCGCCTGGAAACTTCTCGAACGCAAAGCGCGGAATCTTGGTAACGACGTAGTCGATGGTCGGCTCGAACGACGCCGGGGTGATCCCGCCGGTGATGTCGTTGGCGATTTCGTCGAGCGTGTAACCGACCGCAAGCCGCGCCGCGACCTTGGCAATCGGGAATCCTGTCGCCTTGGACGCGAGCGCCGAGGAGCGTGAAACGCGCGGGTTCATCTCGATGACGACCAGCCGTCCGTCCGCCGGGTTGACGGCGAATTGCACGTTCGAGCCGCCGGTTTCGACGCCGATCTCGCGCAGCACCGCGATCGAGGCGTCGCGCATGATCTGGTACTCTTTGTCGGTGAGCGTCAATGCCGGCGCAACGGTGATTGAATCGCCGGTGTGAACGCCCATCGGATCGAAATTTTCGATCGCGCAGACGATGATGCAATTGTCGTTTTTGTCGCGCACCACCTCCATCTCGAATTCCTTCCAGCCCAGCACCGATTCCTCGATCAGCACTTCGGTGGTGGGGGAGGCGTCGAGACCACGCTCGACGATCTCAAGGAACTCGGTCTGGTTGTAGGCGATGCCGCCGCCGGTGCCGGCAAGCGTGAATGACGGGCGGATGATGGCGGGCAGGCCGAGTTTCTGAATCGCTTCGAGCGATTCAATCAAGCCTTTCTGGATGTAACGCTTCTTGCGCTCGGGTTCGCGCGCATGCCACTGCGCTTCGAACTGGTCGGTCGCCTCGCGCTCCGCATCGAGGGCAAGGCCGCGCGCCTTGATCTTGTCGATCTCGGCGGCATAGCTGGCGCGATCTTGTTGCTTGAGGTCGGACGCATTGGCGAGCGACGACTTCGGCGTTTCAAGACCGATCTTCCTCATCGCATCGCGAAACAGCTCGCGATCCTCGGCCTTGTCGATGGCAGCGGCGTCAGCGCCGATCATCGTGACGCCAAACTTCTCAAGCACACCCATGCGGCGTAGCGACAGCGCAGTGTTGAGTGCGGTTTGTCCACCCATGGTTGGGAGCAGCGCGTCGGGTCGCTCCTTTTCGATGATCTTGGCGACGATTTCCGGTGTGATCGGCTCGATATAGGTGGCGTCCGCGACATCCGGATCGGTCATGATGGTGGCCGGATTCGAATTGACCAGGATGATCCGGTAGCCTTCCTCTCGAAGCGCCTTGCAGGCCTGCGTGCCGGAATAATCGAATTCGCAGGCCTGTCCGATCACAATCGGGCCCGCGCCGATGATCAGGATCGATTTGATGTCGGTTCGCTTGGGCATGGGGCTCGATGTTGCCAGGGCGGTTCTGCACACAAAAAAAGGGCGCGCTTTCCGCGCGTCCTTCGGTTGGCGCCAAGGAGGCCCGGCGCGCGGGCGCTGTGTAGACCAGAATCGGGGGACAGGGAAGGGGACTTATGACCTTCAAATTCAGCGAAAAATCGCTATTTTGGTGATCTGGAAGCGTTGATCCGCTTGGTGCAGATGCTCTCGCGCAGGAACGCGGCGGCCAATCGTGGCGATCATGCGGCGATGCGAAAGTGAGTCGCTGATGGTAATACGTCACCACTAGGACTGAAGAATGGACTCTTGATGGTATCATCTTGCGGATTTGCACACTTATCCACAGGACAATTTCTGCTGCAGCGTTTATTTTACCGCCATCGGCAATAAGCTTCTTCTGTGTCAGATCGTTCGGCGTTAACCAGTGAACGGTCCGCAAGGAAGCGTGTCAGCTAGATCGGAAGCGGCGTTCCATTATGCGTTCCATTACGCGTTGCATTGGCGTTCTCGTCCTGTGGCTGTCCGCGTTGCCGTTGGCCAATGCCGCCACCATTGACGTCAAGCGTCTGGATAACGGTTTGGCGCTGATTGCCATCGATGGGGAGTTTGAACTCGGCGACGTCGAGACGTTTCGGGCAAAGGTTGCTTCCCTGTCCGCGAGCAAAGTGACGGTGTCGCTGCGCAGCGACGGCGGCCGTCTTCTCACCGGCATCCGCATTGGCACTCTGATCCGCGAAAAGAACTTCACCACTGTCGTGCCTGACGGCGCCACCTGCGCATCGACTTGCGCGCTGGCGTGGCTTGGCGGTGCGCGGCGGCTTCTGGGGCAGGACGCTCAGGTGGGATTTCACGCAGCCTATGTTCTGCGGTCGAACGTGCCGACTGAAAGCGGTCCGGGCAACGCGGTCTTGGGCGCCTACCTCAATCAGCTTGGCCTTTCGGAAAAGGCCATTCTGTACATTACTCAGGCCGCGCCGGAATACATCCAATGGATGACTCCCGAAGACGCTGCCGAGCACGGGATTACGGTTGCGCTGTTGCCACCGCTTCATTCAACCGCGGGCTACGGCCTGGCCTCCGTTCCGGAATACCGACCGGACACTCCGGAACGGCGCGCGACCGATTTCGTGCGCTCGCTGGTCGCACGGTGGGCGGGGCCAAGCCGCGAGATCCTGCCTTATCTTGAGGGCGTATATGCGGAGAAAGTTGTCTACCAAGGCAAATCGATACCCCGACAAACGGTCTTGAGCCGTAAGCACCGGCTTGCGGATCGTTGGACCGAGCGCAGCTATAGCATTCGTCCAGGCTCGCTCTCCGCAACTTGCGCCAAGACCGGGAACACCTGTCGTGTGAAAGTTGTCATGAGCTGGAAGCATTACGACGCCAAGACGGTGACGCGGTCGCGTGGGGCCGCTGATTTTGAGTACAGCGTCGCCTTTGTGGGCGACACGCCGAAAATTATTGCCGAAACCAGCACGGTTCACGATCGGCGATCTGCCCCCGGCCCGCTGCAGAAAATGCAGAAGGATTTTCAGCAATTGCTCGCGCGGGTTTCAAAGCTCGTTCAGTAGACGAAGCCGCCGCCCGAACACTGCGAGCCGTCCGCGCCGCAGACGTGCGCGCAGTGCAAGCCTGCCACCCCGCATGTCGGTTCGCCGTGTCGTTCTGCGACCGGTGGATTTGTTCGACGAACTCGAATTCAGCGATGCTAGATTATTTATATTGTAGCAAAGGCCAGCCCGTGCCGGGTCCCGCTCCGAGGATTTGAACGCCATGAACACGGGATGGATTCTGGCGGCGATAGCCGCCGTCGCTGTGGTCTACTTGATCGTGATCTTCAATCGACTGGTCCGCCAGCGCAACGTGGTGCGCGAAGGCTGGAGCGGAATCGATGTGCAACTGAAGCGCCGCACCGATCTGGTTCCGAACCTGGTCGAGACGGTCAAGGCTTACGCTTCCCACGAGCGTGCGCTGTTTGAGGAGATCGCGTCGCGGCGCGCTGCGAGCATGGCGGCGAGCGACGTCGGCGGGCAGGCCAATGCCGCGCGTGCGCTATCGGGATCGCTGGGAAAGCTGATGGCGGTGGCGGAGGCCTATCCTGCGCTGAAGGCCAACGAGAACTTCTTGAAATTGCAGAGCCAGCTTGCTGAGATCGAAGATCACATTCAGATGGCGCGCCGTTACTACAATGGCGCAGTGCGCAACCTGAACATCGGCATTCAGTCGTTTCCGGACGTGATTGTGGCGCGGCTGCTGCAATTCCGCGAGGCGCCGTTTTTTGAGCTCGAGAGCCGCGCCGAAGCAGCCGCACCGCAGATCGGCTTCCCCGGAGGGTAGACATGACGACATTCCGGCGGCTGGCGATAGCGCTTGGCCTCTTGCTTGCGGCCGTCGCGCCGGCAAGCGCGATCGAGCGCATCATCGCGTTCATTAGTGACATTGCCGTGCAGCGCAACGGCGACTTGATTGTTACCGAATCGATCCGAGTTGAGGCCGAAGGCAACATCATCCGGCGCGGCATCTTTCGCGACCTTCCAACCGTCTATACCCGACCGGACGGGACGCGGGCCGTGGTTGGTTTTGCGCTTGAATCGGTGGCGCGCAATGGATCGTCGGAAAATTACGTTATTGAGAACCTGACCAACGGCGTTCGCGTCCGCATCGGCCACGCCGATCGTATGGTGTCGCGCGGCCAGCACACTTATGTGATTCGCTATCGCACCACGCGGCAGATTGGATTTTTTGCCGACTATGACGAGTTGTACTGGAACGTCACCGGCACCGACTGGGCGTTTCCGATTGAAATGGCGGAGGCGCGGATCACCGTGCCGGAACCGGTGCCGTTCCGGCAATCCGCGATCTACACCGGCCCACAGGGCGGCAAGGGCAAGGATGCGGCCATCGTCGATCAGCAGCCCGGCCGTATCGTGTTCCGGACCACCCGGCCGCTGCCGAAAGGGAGCGGCCTGACGGTCGCCGCCGCTTGGCAGAAAGGTGTGCTCGAGCCGCCGTCCCCGGCGCGTCTGTTGCAGAATTGGATCGCGGACAATCGGGGGCTGGTCGTTGCGGTGCTCGGCCTCGCGTCGATGATCGCCTATTACCTATTCGCGTGGCTGTGGGTCGGCCGCGATCCGCCCACCGGCACCGTCATTCCGCTGTTTGCGCCACCTGATGAAATGTCACCCGCCGCCGTTCGTTATGTCGACCAGATGGTGTTCGACGATCGCTGTTTAGCGGTGGCGATCATCGATCTCGGGGTGAAGGGCCATCTGCAGATCGTCGAGCAGGATGACGCATCGAGCCTACGCAAGCGCGCCGGCGGAAAACCCTTGACCGCCGAGGAAGCAGTGCTGGCATCAAAATTGTTCTCAGGCGGCAGCCACGTCGTGCTGAGCCAGACCAATCACGTGCTGCTCGGCCAGGCCAAAAGCGCGTTGAGCAGCAGCCTTGATGAGCACTATCTCGGAAAACTGTTCGCGAACAATTACGGCTGGTCGAGCCTCGGGCTTCTGCTGGCCGTGCTTATCATTGCGACTGCGGTGTTCCTGGTCAGCGGCGGTTATCGGCACGTGCTGTTGCCGACGCTTATCGGCGTCGCCGCGGTTGGCGTGCCTTTGTTTATGCTCTGCGCCGCCATGGCGTATTTCGGCTGGCAGCGCTGGCAGCGCGGTAAGTGGCGGCTGATCGTAGGTCTTGTTCTGGTCGTGCTGGTCGCGATGCTGGCGCTGGCGTTCACCTGGATTGCACAACCTGGCGTGGCCAACTTGGTGTTGACCGGCGCGCTGCTGATGATTGGCGCGATCGCCGGGATCGGGTTTTCGGTGTTGAAAGCGCCAAGTCGCTCCGGTCGCAAGACCATGGATCAGATCGAGGGCTTCCGCGAGTATCTTAGCGTTGCCGAAGAAGATCGCCTCAATCTTATGAACCCGCCGAACAAGACACCGGAGCTGTTCGAGCGCTTTCTGCCCTATGCCGTCGCGCTCGATTGCCAGAACGCCTGGGCGAAAAAATTTGCTGGCGTGCTGGCGGCGGCCGGCGCGGCCGCAGCAACCGGCTGGTATGTCGGCAGCCGCGATTGGAGCAGGGATCCAGTGTCGGTTGCCGATCATCTCGGCGGTAGTCTTGCCGCGACCATCGCATCGTCGTCGACCGAGCCGGGCTCAAGCAGTGGTAGCGGCGGCGGGGGTTCTTCCGGAGGCGGTGGCGGCGGTGGCGGCGGCGGCGGATGGTGAGCGCGAGCGTATGTCGCGGCGGAGTGGGGCGCCGGTTCGCCGACAGGGACGTGCGTCATGTCGACATCTATCGCCGTTCCAAGGTTTAACCGCGGCATGAACGGCGATAGACTTGCCCCTAACGGAAGCAAGAAATTGGAATTGGGAGGAATTTTCATGCTGACCATGCGCGCGCTCATTCAAGCCGTTCTGTCGTTGGCCATCGGGACCGCGGCGCTGGCCGTTCCCGCATCCGCGCAGGAGGCCGAAAAGGCGTTCTACGCCGGTAAGACCGTCCGGATGATCGTCGGTTCCGGTACCGGCGGCGGCTATGACGTGTTCTCGCGGATGATAGCGCCCTATCTTGCCAAAACATTGGGAACGACCGTCATTGTCGAGAATCAGCCCGGCGCCGGTGGCTTGGTCGCGCTCAATCGCTTGTTTGCGGCGACACCCGACGGCTTGCAGATCTCGCTATCGAACGGCACCAGCGCTGCTTTTGCGCAGCTCACCGGCGATCAGGCCGCGCGCTTCGACCTCGCCAAATTCACTTACCTCGCGACCGTGGGCGCGCCGCCCGGTCTCTGGCTGGTGGGACCGAATTCTCCCGCCAAGGAAGTTCAGCAGGCGATTGCGACCAAGATGAAGTGGCGCTGGGCGTCGTCGGGGGCGACCTCCGGGCTTGGTATCGGTGCCGCCTTCACCTGCGAGGCGCTGAAGCTCGATTGTCATGTGGTGCAGGGCTACAAGGGCAGCGCCGACGCCGGATTGGCGGTGACGCGCGGCGAGATGGACGCGCTCTATGTCCCGGAATCCTCCGCCAATAATTTTGTGCGCGCCGGGCAGAACTGGGCGCTGGCGACGATATCGCGCACCAAGTCGCGCTTCTTTCCGGATCGGCCAACCATTTTTGAAGCCGCCAAAATGGATGCCGATCAGACTTGGGTGATGGACTTTCTCGCCGATGTTGAAAAGCTCGGTCGTATCCTGGTCGCGCCGCCCGGCATCCCGCCGGCGCGGCTCGCTTACCTCCAGGAGGCGATCAAGATCACCCTGCATAATCCGCAACTCATCGCCGACGGTGAGAAGGCCGAGCGTATCATCGAATATCTCGATCCCGCGGGCTCGCACGCCAATGCGCAGGCGGTCGTTTCGAGTGTGACGCCGGCGCAGAAGCAGCGGGTGCTGGATATACTGGGGAAGGCGAAGTAGCCGATTAAATCGGCCGTCCTCGGAACGTCATACGCGCCGGATTGTGCTCCATGTTGCGCGCCAGCCGCTCGGCAGAAAATCCGGCATCGGCCAATTTCCGCATGAACTGCGCCTCGGTGTATTGCGCAATGCCGAGGGTGGCGCGGATTTTCCGGTAGGGCGATGCAATCGTTTTCGCGAGCCCGACCAGCGCCGCCAACAGGAAGCCGTGATTGGCGGCATAACGCAGCAACGCGCGGACATCGCTCAGAGCGCCGACATCGGGCGGGACCACATCGGCGAAAATGAGCGTGCCGCCTGGCGCAAGCAATCGGCGGAAGGTCGCCAATAGACCCGTGAGTTCGTCCGCGCTGAGGTATTGCGCAACCGAATTGGTGACGATCAATTCAAACCGCCCGTCCGGCAGCGCCGTCACCTGTTCCGGAGCAATCACCTTAATGCGTGAATTGCCGGCGAAGCGCGCCGTCATTGCCGAGCGCACGCTTGGCGCCGCATCGGCGAGCGTCACCTCGGCGGCGACCGCAGCGATGCGGTCGGCGTGGATCGCATCGCCGCTGCCAAAGTCGAGTACGCGCGCGGTCGGTCCCGGTACGAATGCTGCAATCTGATCGGCAATTTCACGGTAATGCACGTCCTTGTGGCGCGCATTGACGTAGATTGAATGTTCGCTGTCCCAGAAGGAGCGCCAATCGGACATGCCAGTGCTCCGTTTCCGAAGTTCGTTATACATCGCAGCGACCGCCTACACGAACTTCGAAAACCAAGGGGCACTACAACGCTATGATTCTAGTGCCGCTTTTCGATCTAAAGTTCCTAACCGAATTTGCCGCGGGTGGTGTAGGAACTTCAGGTTGGCGGCACTAGTGGTCCAATTCTAACATTCGCATCCCATTTCCGCGGGCGATTTTGCGAATGTTAGAATCAAAGGACCACTAGCAAGTATAGGATGCTAGTGGAGTTTTGGATTTGACATTCGCATCGCGTGCTCGCTGCCAGGTGGGTAGCGAATGTCAAATCCACTCCACGAGCGGTTTGCCATTACTACCTTGTGAATCCGCGCCAGAGCGCGTTGAGCGGCCCGTCCGCGCCATAAACCGGATCGGTGTCCGGCACCGGTACTTTGGCGATCGCCTCGACCGCGCGGGCGTACTCCGCTTTGCTGCCGCGACAGAGGTCATAGCGGCCGGTTTTTGGGTAGGCGCCGAGCACCATCAGTTCCAGCGTTGCCCACACACATTGGTGCCCGGTTCCGGCCGGCAGCACCACGACGTCGCCGGGAGTTAGGCTGATCTCCTCGCCCTGCGCGCCGCCGAACCGAACCCGCGCGCGGCCACGCGCGACGGCCATTACCTCGTGGGTCATCGAGTGATACTGGGCATATTGATCAATGCCATTGCGCCACATCTCGCCCCAGCCGTTGCGGGTGAAGGCCTGCTCGATGACGCTTTCAGGATCCGGCGTGCCGACCAGATCAATGCCGGCGCGATAATACAGGAACGGCAGGCGCGGATTGTTGGGGATCGACCCGTCGTCAGCGAACATAAACGTCTGTGGCGCTACAATTGGCATTGAGGACCCGCGGGGAACAGCTCGGTAGATGGAAATTGTAACGTGAGGACCGCTAACGACACCAGTATGACCGCTGCCGTTTTGCCGGCCCGGGATTGGCGCTACAGTCGCCTGTGCTCCTTCATCAGTTCGACAAATCGTGCAAACAGGTAACGGCTGTCACGCGGTCCGGGCGCCGCCTCAGGGTGATACTGGACCGAAAACACCGGCTTATCCTTCAGCGCGATGCCGCAATTCGAGCCGTCAAACAGCGAGACATGCGTCTCCACCACATTCACCGGCAGCGTTGCGCGATCGACCGCGAAGCCATGGTTCATCGAGGTGATCTCGACCTTGCCGGTGGTGAGGTCCTTGACCGGGTGGTTTGCGCCGTGGTGGCCCTGGTGCATCTTGATGGTCTTGGCGCCCAACGCGATGCCGAGCATCTGATGGCCGAGGCAAATGCCGAAAGTCGGTATGCCTTTGTCGACGAGGCTGCGGATCACCGGCACGGAATATTGCCCGGTTGCCGCCGGATCGCCGGGGCCGTTGGAGAGAAATACGCCATCGGGCTTGAGCGCGATAATATCGTCGGCCGATGTGGTGGCCGGCACCACCGTCACCTTGCAACGACTGGCGGCTAATAGGCGCAGGATGTTGCGTTTAACGCCATAGTCGATGGCGACCACGTGGAACTCCGGCGCTTCCTGCCGGCTATAGCCCTTGCCCCATTCCCAGGGTGTCTCGTCCCAGGTGAAGCGCTGGCCCGAAGTCACCATCGGCACCAGGTCCATGCCGACCAGCCCTGGCCAGGCGCGGGCCTCTTGCTTCAGCGCGTCGACATCGAAGGTGCCGTCGGGCGCGTGCGCGATCACCGCGTTCGGCATGCCCTTGCTGCGAATCAGGCTCACCAGCGCGCGGGTATCGATGCCGGCGAGCCCGACGATGCCGCGCGCCTTGAGCCATTGGTCGAGGTGACGAGTCGCGCGGTAGTTTGACGGATTGGTGATATTGGTGCGCAGCACGATGCCGCGCGCGCCCGGGGTCGCCGCCGTGTTGACGGTCTCAATATCCTCCTCATTGGCCCCGACATTGCCGATATGGGGGAACGTGAAGGTAATGATCTGCCCAGCATAGGACGGGTCGGTCAGGACCTCCTGGTAGCCGGTCATGGCGGTGTTAAAGCAGACCTCGCCGACCGCGGAGCCGATGGCGCCGAGGCCGAATCCTTCCAGCACCGTGCCATCGGCGAGCACGAGCAAAGCCGTGGCCTTGGGCTCCGGCCAGGCGGTTTCGTCTTGTTTGGCGGTCATCGTGCGTCTACATAATCGGCGAAACCGCCGCCGTCAAAGAGGCAGCTTGTGGATTGGCTCACGACCTTTGGGCTAGTTTCCGTGACGGCGATGTTGATTTTCTACGCCATGGAAGACCGGAACCCGGCCTATATCCTGGCCTTTGCGGGGGCTTGTGGCTTGGCCTCCGCTTATGGGTTCTTGCAGGGCGCATGGCCGTTTGGCGTGGTTGAGGCGATTTGGGCGCTGATAGCGTTCCAGCGCTGGCGAAAACGCGTGTCGCGTCCGACAATCTCGGCATGAGGGGACCAATGCTCCGCGAGCAAATCAACGACGGGATCAAGGACGCGATGAAGTCGCAGGACAAGCTGCGGCTCTCGGCGCTACGGCTGGTCAATGCCGCGATCAAGAATGCCGATATCGAGGCGCGCGGCGTCGGCAAGCCTCCGCTCGACGATGGCGCGCTGCTTGCGCTGATGCAGAAGATGATCAAGCAGCGCGAGGAATCGGTCGACCTTTATGAAAAAGGTGGCCGCAAGGAACTGGCGGAACAGGAGCGCGGTGAGATCGCGGTGATTGCCGGCTTCTTGCCCAAACAGATGTCGGACGGCGAAATGAATTCAGCGATCGCCGCGGCAATCGCCGAAGCCGGCGCGGCATCGATGAAGGACATGGGCAAGGTGATTGCGATCCTGCGAGGCAAATATGCCGGCCAGATGGACTTCGGCAAAGCGAGCACCCTGGTAAAGGGCAAGCTTGCCGGCTAGGAGCCTGTCCAGTTAGCTCCGGGATTAATTGTTTGATGGGATGATAGCCGGTTCAGGCGGCGCGGGCGAGCTTGGTGAGGTTATGGGCGGTGCAAATCAGCGCCCATTCGGCCTT
>JALHRD010000043.1 GCA_022841625.1 Xanthobacteraceae bacterium | reverse complement strand
CGCATCAAGCAGTTCCGCCGCGTTGCTACCCGATACGAGAAAACTGCCAGAGCTTACCTGTCGATGCTAAGCATCGCCGCAGCAATGCTCTGGATTAAAACTGTCAACACGGCCTAGGTTGTTATATCAACTTCAGACCTTTCAAGCTCGCATGCCCGTCCTTGCCGACGATGATGTGATCATGCACGGCAATGCCCAGCGGCTTCGCCACCTCGACAATCGCCTTGGTCATCTCAATGTCGACGCGCGACGGCGTCAGATCACCTCCGGGATGATTGTGCACCAGAACGATCGCGGTGGCGGACAGTTCGCGCGCGCTTGACCACTTTGCGCGGATAGACCGGGGTGTGGACTGCCGCGTTGTAAAGCCGGCACACGCCGCCGGGCGCGGCACCAGCGTGTTACGTAATTCTGAATCCCACGACAACGAAGTGATGATCGAACGTATAGGCCAAACGAATGCGTAAGCGTCGCATGATCGCGAAGCTGGTGGCATCAACAGCCGATAACTTGTGCAGATCGGCGCGTCTGAAGTATTCCCAAGACTGCGCCAAATCGCGCAATTCACAAGGAAGAATCTTTACGGCGCCCAGTTCGTATAGCGACTGTTTCCACGCCAGCGCGACATCGCGATTGGCGTTACGATCAAGAAATGTGAATGTTTCAATAACGACCGGTACCGAAGTATGCAGTTTGGCGCCGGCACTCTGCAATTGATCCCATTGTTCGCGCGCACGCCCATGAAGCGGATCGCGCGACGCCGCAAGGGCGATCCACGCGCCGCTGTCGACGAATACCGCCTCTCCTTGTCGCATCAGGGGTTGTCGTGAACGGTGTCGTGATCGATGGATGTGCGCTTGAGTTCGCCATCCCAGATCGCGACTGGTCCGGAGGATTCGGGCCTGAGCACAACCTTTCGGACCGCGTCCCGTACCAGTTCGGCAATGCTGCGTCCGGACCGCTTGGCCGCAGCGCGCAATGCATCAAGCTCTTCTTTGCGAAGATAGATCTGCGTCTTTTCCATATATGTCAATATACAGTCAAAACTGACATACGTCAAATTGAAGCGGTATTGATCTGAGGCGTTTGTGGTGCGGGGGGGGGGTCGTTTTTGTCCATGCCGAAACGCTGGCTCGAATGCCGTTGGCCCGTTCATGCTGCTCGGGACGAAACTTCCGGTATGGGGTCACAATCGCGTCTGAAACGTTGGCGATATGGTCCGTTGCTTCAAAGGAGACATCGCTAGATCAGCTTAAGCCCCTTCAAACTCGCATGGCCGTCCTTGCCGACGATGATGTGATCGTGCACGGCGATGCCGAGCGGCTTCGCGACGTCCATAATGACCTTCGTCATTTCAATGTCCGCACGCGACGGCGTTGGGTCGCCTCCGGGATGATTGTGCACCAATACAATCGCGGTCGCCGACAGTTCGAGCGCGCGTTTAACCACTTCGCGCGGATAGACCGGGGTGTGGTCGACGGTGCCGGTCCCTTGCACCTCGTCGGCGATCAGCGCGTTGCGCTTATCGAGAAATAGAATGCGAAACTGCTCCTTGTCGGCGAATGCTTGTGCCGTGCGGCAATAGTCCAGCACGTTCGACCATGACGACAGCACGGTGCGACCCTTCACCGCGCCGCGCGCCAGCCGCCGCGCCGCCGCATGCACGATCTTGAGCTCGGCGATGGCGGCGTCCTTGATGCCGCTGACTTCGCGCAAGCGCTGCGGCGGCGCCGCGATCGCTTCGGCGAACGAGCCGAAGGCGGCGATCAGGTCCTTGGCGATCGGCTTCACGTCTTTTCGGGGAATGGCGCGGAACAGGATCAATTCCAGCATTTCATAGTCGCTGACGGCGTCGTCGCCGGCGTCAAGCAAGCGTTGGCGCAGGCGCTCGCGATGGCCGTGATAGTGCGGCGTCGCGTCCGCGGACGTCCGCTTTGGCGTCCCGCTCGATCGGCCTTTGCTTGGCATCCGGCGTCCCACCGGTGTGCGTTGAAAGATGTTTCACTCGGATCGACCTCTCCGCCGCTCATTCCCGCGCAAGCGGGAATCCAAGGTCTTGCTTGCATGACTGGGTCCCCGCTTGCGCGGGGATGAGCGGAGAGAGTTGCAATTCCATACCATCAGAACCCGCACCAGCATGCCGGGCCTGGCGCAATTTGCAATGGCAGCGGCGAGCGCCCGCAATCAGCCCTGCGCGGCAAACTGCGGCTTGCCGAGTCCCTTGGGCGACAGCGTGAAGATTTCGACGCCGATTTCGGTCACCGCCACGGTGTGCTCGTATTGCGCCGACAGCGAGCGGTCGCGGGTGACCGCGGTCCAGCCGTCGGCCAAAACCTTCACATGCGGGCGGCCGAGATTGATCATCGGCTCGACCGTAAAGAACATGCCGGGCCGCAGCGCAATGCCTTCGCCGGGGCGGCCGACATGCACGATATTGGGCTCGTCGTGGAACAGCCGGCCGAGACCGTGGCCGCAGAAGTCGCGCACCACGCTCATGTGCTGGGATTCGACGAGGGTCTGGATGGCGTGGCCGATGTCGCCGGTGGTGCCGCCCGGGCGGATCGCAGCGATGCCGCGCATCATCGCTTCATAGGTCACTTCGATCAGCCGCTCGGCGCGGCGCGGGATCGCGCCGATCGGATACATGCGGCTTGAATCGCCGTGCCAGCCGTCGAGGATGAAGGTCACGTCGACATTGACGATATCGCCCTCTTTGAGCGGCTTGTCGTTGGGGATGCCGTGGCAAACCACATGGTTGATCGACGTGCAGGTCGATTTGCGATAGCCGCGATACATCAGCGTCGCCGGCAGCGCGCGGTGGTCCATGCCGAATTCGTAAACCAATTGGTCGATATGCGCGGTGGTGACGCCGGCTTTCACTTCATCGGCGAGCATGTCCAGGCATTCGGCGGCCAGCCGGCCGGCCTTGCGCATGCTTTCGAAGGCCGCGGACCCGTGCAGCTTGATCTGGCCGGTCTTGCGTTGTGGCGCGAGCGCCGCGTCGACATAGCTCATGGAACTTTCCGTAGTCGTTCCGGGTCCGTAAGGGTCGCTAAGTTTGAAGCCGAAGCCGTTTGTTGCGCTGCAATGTAAGCAAGGCGGCGCCGGAAGCAAGCACGCCGGTCAGGCCGCCACAGCCACCGGCTCTGCCACCTCGATTCCAGCGCCGCTGACGCAGCAGCGATAGGCGATGGCTTCGACGCCGACAGCGCGGGCGGCATCGAAGGCGCGGCCATAGCCCGGGTCGATGTCGCGCGCCAGCGCAAAGCGTTCGGCGGAGCCGATTTGCACCAAATAAAGCATCACCGCGCGTGCGCCGCTTGCGACCATGGCGGACAGTTCCACAAGATGTTTGGCGCCGCGCTGGGTCACCGCATCGGGAAATTCGGCGAGCCCGGGATGCCGCATGAGATGGACATTTTTGATTTCGACATAACAGGGCAATCGGCCGGGCGCTTCCAGCAGGAAGTCGACCCGGGAGGCTTTGCCGTATTTCACCTCGCGGCGGGCCGACGGATAGCCGGCCAGCTCCGCGATGCGCCCGGCGGCCATCGCCTCGGCGGCGAGCGCATTCGGATGGCTGGTGTTGATGCCGACCAGCTCCCTGCCAGCGCCGAAATCGACCTCGATCAATTCCCAGCTAAAAGCGAGCTTGCGGTTCGGATTGTCAGACTTCGACAACCATACCCGCGCGCCCGGCGTGTTGAGGCCGATCATCGATCCGGGGTTGGCGCAATGCGCGGTCACGGTCTCGCCCGAGGCCAGCACCACGTCGGCAAGGAAACGCTTGTAGCGTTTGACCAGGGTGGCGGGGATCAGCGGGGCGGGGAACTGCATGAGGAGATAGCGTAATGAGGCAAGGCTACTGCAATTCGGAACGGAGTACTAAGCGTAGCCGCGCGTTGCAGCAGCTATATTTGTGCCCTCGCCCCTCGCGGGAGAGGGCGGCGTGGTCATGCAACATCATGAAGCGGGTGAGGGGGTCGCTTCGTAAGAACTTCTGACGAAGACGCCCCCTCACCCAATTTGAGCACGTTGCACGTTCGGAGTTGCCCTCCCGCGAGGGGAGAGGGCACATTCACGAGCACCGCGGTCGCTGTTCGACTACTTCGCCAGCGGATCCGGCCGCAGCTGGAACTGGACGGCCATCGGCTTCATGCCTTTGCCGCCCTCGATCAGCCACGGCGTACGATCGCCGCTCGACGTCCACAGTCCGCGGCCTTTCCAGCCGATATTGGGATCGTCGATGCGGCCGTCGAAGCCCTTGGCATAGAAGCCGAGCGGATAGGGCACCCGCAGCGAGATCATCTGGCCGTCCTTGTAGGCGACCAGACCATCCATCAGGTTGGCGGTCGACATCGGCACGTCGCGGCCGAGGCCGAAGGTGTTGTGCTGGTCGACCCAGGTGTAATAGCTCGACTCGGCGCTGTTCGGGCCGATGCCTTGGAAGCCCGGGCCCGGATATTGGTGGAATGACCAGCCTTCGGGGCAGTGGTCGCCGGTTGCCTTCGGCCCGTTGAGCGGACCTTTGCACTTGCGCCGGTCGAACGCGCCCATGTGGCCGCTTGCCAGCGACACCCAGACCACGCCCTGGCTGTCGATATCGCCGCCGCGCGGACCGTAGCCCGGCATCGGCACGTTGTAGATTTCGGTCAGGGCCGTCTCGCTCGGATTCGGTCCCGGCTCGATGCGGGCAACTGCGCCGGGGTTGAAGCGGATCGTACCCCAGATCGAGTTGTCGGCCGGATTCGGCATCACGGCATAGAACACTTGCGCGTAACGCCGGTCCTTGTTCGGATCGAGCGGTTGGTTTGGCTCGGTGTATTCGCCGCGCTTGCCGTCGCCGTTGGTGTCGAGGATCATCGGCGTCCAGCCCTGCGAACGGGCCGCATCGCCGGTCTCCTCATACATCTTCAGGTTCAGCCAGCCGACCACGCCGGTGCCACCGCCGCTTGAGGTCCACAGCGTGTCGTTCTTGTCGTAGCCGAATTGCAGATGGTGGGTCTGGAAGCAGGTGTCGATGAAGGTGTACTTCATCGTCTTGGGATCCAGCATCGACAATTGCCGCTGCGAAGTCGCCACCGGGAAGACCTTTGCCGACGGATGGTCCGAACCCTTCTGGCAGAACTCAGGGTTCTTACCCGGCCGGCCGCGCGCCGCGAACCAGACCCGGCCGTGGCGATCGAACATGGCGTTGTGGTTGTTGGTCCTGGTGTTCCAGATCAGCTCCGAACCCCAATAAGGTGACGGCGCGACTTGGCGATCGCTCGCCGCATGGCCCGGGCCGAGCGCCATGCCGGTCGTCGGGTCGACCACCGGCGCATTGAAATACGTCACCGTGTGGGTCTTCGGGTCGAGAATCGGCCACGCGTCGGTCGAATATTCCGGCGAACCGTAAACCGGACCATAGGCGTTGACCGTCGGGAAGCGCCGGTCGGACGCGATCAGGTCGTGCAGGTAGTGCCGCTCCGTTCCCCAGTCCCAGGTCGTGACGACGATATTGCGTTCGACGCCTTGCGGACGCGTCGGCTTGGTGTGCGGCAGTTCGCCCTTGGCGATCCGGTCGGTCCAGTCCGCGTAATATTTGAACGGCACGCCGCCGAGTTGGCCGGCCAACAGCGTGACCATCTGTTCGCCGGACTGGCCGGAGGACACGCGGCGCACCCAGGCCTCGACCGAGGACGAATGCTTGCCGATGCCTTCGGGGAATGTACGGGTCGAGAGCTGACCGAGCTGATGGCAGCCGATGCAGCCGTTGTTCTTCATGGTGTTCATCCAGTCGGTCCATCGGACCTTGGCTGGAATGTCGCTCGAACCGCCGAAGTCGCTCTCGGGCGGAATCTTCAGCATCGCGTACCAGTAAATCGCCGGATAATACTGCGCGGCGGCGGCATCGTTCGGCGCCGCGACGGCCCGCAGGTTCAACTGCTGGCCGGGCGTGGCGTCGACCTTTGCGGAATCGACCAGGCCATAGCCGCGCACCCAGACCTTGTATTTGGCCTTCGGCAGGTCGGGCACGACATAGCGGCCCTGGTCGTCGGTGACGACCATCTTGGCGTAACGGGTCGGCAGGTCGGTGGTTTCCGCGATCACCCAGACGCCGGCTTCCGGACCCTTCGGTCCGGTAACGACGCCGCCGATGTCGTCATTGTCGATCGCCACCGCCGGCGGCTTCTGTTGCGCCTGTGTCAGCATCGACGGCACGCCCAGCGCGATGGTCAGCGCGACGGCGGCGACGCCAAAATACAACGCTTGTTTTGTCCTCATTGCGTGATCCCTCTCTCGTTTCGTCGCGTTTTTTCGAAGTTTGTGCCGGCGTTTATGTTGAGTTTATTCAATTTTGCCCGGTGGGATTGAAAGCATAGCCAATTCGCCTGCGGCTCACAACCGCACCGCCGGGCCGTAGCCATAACCGCCGTCTCTTGTGTAAGATCAGCATCAAAATAAACATGGCGAGTTCGCCGCAAGAATTGGGGGGAGGTCATGTTCGAGATCATATCGGTCAATACGTTTTGGACGATCCTGTTGATCATCCACGGCCTGCTGTCGGTCGCGCTGCTGGGCGCGCTGACCCATCAGGCGATGGCGGTGCTAATGCCGGTGCGTCAGGCGGCCGGCAATTTCGTCGATCGCTTCCGCGCCGTGCCGGCGGCGGGCTATGCCACCGCGGTCTGCGTGTTGTGGGTTCTGACCTTCATCATGGGCGCGTGGATCTACATCAAGTTCCGCATCTATATCCGGATCCCGATCGAGCAGGCCGGCTTCTGGAAGACACAGGGCTTTTTTGAGTTGAAGGAGCATTTCGTCACCATCGGCATGGGGCTCCTGCCGGCCTATTGGTACTTCTGGAAGAATGCCCGCGATCCGCAATACGAAAGCGTGCGTAAGTGGCTGACGGTGGTGCTGTGCGTCATCATCTGGTTCGGCTTCCTGGTCGGCCATGTCATCAACAATGTGCGGGGATATGGATCATGAGCACGGTTACTGGAACGCCGGCAGCGGCCAAGTCTTCGTCGCTGACGACCTCGGCCAAGTTTCGGACCTTTGCGATTGTGTTCGGGGTCGCGGCGCCAATCGTCTATACGATCAGCGAACTCCTGAGCCTGCCCTTGTTCACCTTCCATCCGGCGACCTATCGCTTCGAATGGGGCTGGGCGCCTGGCCGTAGCGGCGAGGGGCCGGCAATGTATTGGTATGGCTGGGTCGCCGGCATGCTGATCGGCTGCACGGTTCTGGGAACGCTCGCCACTTTCGCGCCTGAGCGCTTCATCAAAAAAATTCCGCTGGCGTTGCTCTGGGTGTTGCCGATCCTGGCAATATTCCCGCTGGTCTGGGCGCTGATGCCGTTCTGGACCAAGGGCTGACTAGGCTTCGAGACGCGCCGAACGCCGGTGGCAATCGGATCGGTTGCGCGCTAGACTTGCTCGATAGCCGGTGATCTTATTAAGGTCCGCCGCGAGCCACAGGGAGATCACGCATGAGGATCGTCAGTCGGCGCAGCAGTTGGCGTGCAGCCTTGGCCGTCGGGATGACCTGCGCTCTGTCCACGGCCTTGTGGGCGGGTGGTTCCGGTTTCGGCGACGACGATCACGATCACGAGAACGAAGGCCCGTCTTATTTCGGTTTCGTCAAGGACACCAACGGCGCCACCATTGCCGACGCCAAGGTGACGGTCGCGATCAAGGACCGCGGCGGCGTCATTACCCGCACCGACGCGCTGGGCGCCTATCGCGTTCCCGGGTTCGGCAAGGAGATCGATCCGTCCGCGGTTCTGATCTCTTGCGAGAAGCCGGGCTATAAGCAGGTGCGCGTGTTACGCCGCACCGCGCAAGACGCCGACATCAAGGTCCCGATCGAGACCGAATGCACCTTGCAACGCGCTTAATGTGCGGGCGATCTAAGGTGCCGGTTTGAGTGCTTGAGTGCAATTGTGTTGACACGCCCCAATTTCAACGCGTCCCCGCGACGGCGGGCGCCCCATCGGCTGATGCTCGCGCTGTTGCTGCTGATCGGTGCGACCCATGCGGCGTCGAGTCAGCCAATTCACCTGCGTTACGGCCAAGCCTATTCCGCCCAACGCAGCATCTTTGCGCTGCCGATGCTGCTGGCGGAACGGCGCGGCTATTTCCTGAACGAGGGGCTGGATTTTCACATGGTGCCGGTGCCCGGCGGCGGCACCCGCTTGGTTGAAGCGCTGCACGATGGCACCGCCGACATCAGCCATGTTGCGACGCCGTTTCTGGTGCAGGCGGCGCTCAACGGCTCCGACGCGGTCGCGGTCGTCACCGAGTTCAACAATCCGATCTACAGTCTGGTGGTCAAGCCCGAGATCAAGAGCTATGCCGATCTCAAGGGTAAGCTGATCGGGCTTGCGGCGGAAACCGGTTCGATCACCATTTCAATTCGCAGACTGTTGGCGATGAACGGCATCCACCGGGACGACTTCCGCTCCCGCTTTGTCGATGGCACGCCTGACCGGCTGGTCTGCCTGACCAAGGGCGATTGCGACGCGGTGCCGCTCGGCCAGCCGCAGGATTTCGTGGCGATGCGCCAGGGCTTTCGCCTGCTCGGCCTGTCGACCGAAGCGGTGCCGGAATTCCTCTACACCGTGACCGCAGCGCGCCGTTCCTGGGCGAGCCAGAACAAAGAGGCGGTGGTGCGTTATGTGCGCGCGCTCGGCCGCGCCTTTGCGTTCATCCGCGATCCGGCCAACCGGGAGGAGGTGGTCAAGACCATCGCCGCCACCACCGGCTTTGCCGAGGCCAATGCGCGGCTGACGCTGGCGCTGTATTTCGAGCCCGAGCGGTATGTGCTGCCGATGCGCGGCGAGATCGACATCAAGGGCATGGAAACGGCGATTACGTTTTTGGGCGAGGCCGGCATCGTCAAAAAGCCGCTGCCGCCAGCGGCGCAATTCATCGATCTGCAATATCTGCGCGCGGCCGGGTTGCAGGACTGAGCGCGCGGCCATAGAAACAGTCCGCTAAAGAGCGTTTTCGATGAGATGTACTCTGTGCGAGCCGCTTGCTCGGCCACCCTCCCCTGGAGGGGGAGGGTCGACCGTCGGAGCGAGCGCAGCGAGTGAAGGCGGTCGGGGTGGGGTGAATAGGAAGCGCCAAAGTTCACCCCACCCCGCTCGCATGTCGCTTCGCTTCATGCTCGCGACCCTCCCCCTCCAGGGGAGGGTAGCGGAGTATGTCTCTCGCCTGAGAAAGTTTCATCGGGCTACTCCTAGTGACTACCCCAAGACCGACTAGCCTCAAGAGCACCCGCCATGGCCAGCAATGACGCCGCGCTTAAGGAACTTGCGCCGACCGGCAAGCTGCGGGTCGCGATTGCGGTCGGGCCGTCGGCCTCGGCGTTGTGGACGGTGCGCGATGGCGCGACCGGCAAGCCCAAGGGCGTGCCGGTCGAGCTTGGCACGGCCATGGCGGCCAAGCTTGGCGTGCCGGTCGAGCTCATCGAATACGGCTCCTCCGGCGACATCGTGACCGCGCGCGATCAAGGCGCCTGGGACGTGACCTTCGTACCGGTCGACGACGACCGCAAGAAAGCCATCGATTTCGGCGCGCCCTACCATCTCTTGCAAAGCACTTATCTGGTGGCGCCGGGCTCAACGATCAAAACGCTGGCCGAGGCCAACCGCGCCGGCGTGCGCATTGCGATTGTCGATGGCACAGCGACCGGCCGCGCTTCGGTCGGTGCGTCGCCCAACGCCACCCCCGTCAAGGTCAAGAATCCGGACGAAGCAATCACGCTGATGCGCGCGGGCCAGCTCGACGCCATTGCGCTGTCGCGCGAATCGGTCGGCGGGCTGGTCGATGCGCTGCCGGGCTCGCGCGTGCTGGAAGAAGCCTTCCTGAATTCGACTACCGCGGTGGCGGTGCCGCGCAACAAACCCAATGCGCGCGCCTTCGTGACCGAATTCATCGAAGAGGCGAAAGCCGCCGGCCTGGTGCGGCGTGCGCTCGACGCCATGGGCTTGAAGTCGTCGCAGGTCGCGCCGGCCGGCATGCAGGCGTAGAGCATGATGTTTCCTCCGGCTGGGATTGCGCTCTCTGTGCGTTCGTCCCCGCGAAAGCGGGGACCCAGGCGTCGGCAAAGTCGACTCTGGATTCCCGCGTTCGCGGGAATGAGCGGCGGAGAGTCTCGTTTGAATGAAACACGCTGTAGCCGTCAGCAGGGAATCTAGCCATGCTTCGCACCGTCGCGGGTTTCGACCGGATCGGCGAGGAAAACGCCTTCGCCGTGCTCGCTCGCGCCAACGCGCTGATCGCGCAGGGCCGCGATGTCATCAATCTCGGGATCGGCCAGCCGGATTTCCGCACGCCGGATTTCATTGTCGAGGCCGCGATCAAGGCGCTGCGCGACGGACATCACGGCTATACGCCGGCGACCGGCATTCCGCCGCTGCGCGAAGCGGTGGCGGCCGACCTGCACAAGCGCTTCGGCGTTTCGGTGTCGCCCGACGAAGTGATGATCCAGCCCGGCGGCAAGCCGACCATGTTCATGGCGATCATGATGTTCGGCGAACCCGGCGTCGATATTCTGTATCCCGATCCCGGTTTTCCGATCTACCGCTCGATGATTGAGTTCACCGGCGCCAGCCCGATCCCGGTGCCGATCCGCGAGGAGAACGGCTTTGCGTTTTCGGCCGCGGAAACGCTCGCGCTGATCACGCCAAAAACGCGGCTGTTGATCGTCAACTCGCCGGCCAACCCGACCGGCGGCGTCACGCCCAAGAGCGAGGTCGACCGACTGGTCGCCGGCTTGGAGAGGTGGCCCGATGTCTGCGTGCTGTCCGACGAGATCTACGACCACATGGTCTATGACGGCGAACAGCATGTCTGCCTGTTGTCTTATCCCTCGATCCGCGACCGGCTGATCCTGCTCAATGGCTGGTCGAAGACCTATGCCATGACCGGCTGGCGGCTCGGCTATGCGGTGTGGCCGGGCAAGCTCTACGATTATGCGCGCAAGCTCGCGGTCAATCTGCATTCCTGCGTCAATGCGTCGGCGCAATATGCCGGGCTCGCGGCGCTCACCGGCCCGCAGGACGAAGTGGTGAAGATGATCGCCGAATTCGACAAGCGGCGCAAAGTCGTGGTCGAGGGCCTCAACAAGCTGCCGGGCGTGCGTTGCGCGACGCCCAAGGGCGCGTTCTACGCATTTCCCAACATCAAGGCGACCGGCTGGCTGGCCAAGCCCTTGGCCAATGCGCTGCTCGACGAGGCCGGCGTCGCCATCATCGGCGGGCCGGATTTCGGCATTCTCGGCGAGGGCTATGTGCGGCTGAGCTACGCCAATTCGACCGAGAACATCTTGAAGGCGCTGGAGCGCATGGGCGTATTCCTGGCGAGCCGCAAGGCGGCGTAGCGGTCGCTTGAGCGCAGCCTCTTCCGGGAACCGGTTTGCACTCCGGCCCGCTCATATAGCGGGGGTACCGCCGGTCGGAGGCGTACGGGCGT
Source organism: Xanthobacteraceae bacterium (assembly GCA_022841625.1). GTDB lineage: Bacteria > Pseudomonadota > Alphaproteobacteria > Rhizobiales > Xanthobacteraceae > VAZQ01. The sequence goes on along the minus strand of JALHRD010000043.1, from coordinate 21,290 downwards.
CAGTGGGTCAACCATTTGGCAAATGCCAGCCAGGCCGGCGTTCCCATCAACATCAGTTGCACGGGCTGCATGATAATCATCAGCGATCCGGCCCAGACATAGACCGGATGCACCCGCCCGTGTGCGCGCCGGTCGTGGATTGCGCCGGCCAGAATGAAAAGGTCGGTGATGGCGAAAAATCCGGGCGGCGTGCCTGCAAAGGGCAGCGGCAAGCGGGCGATCGCGGCGGTGAGGATGCCGATCGTCGCCAACAGCATCAGCCGCTTATGGGCTTGGCTGTTGCCGCGCAGGGCGATGGCCGCGCCGACCAGGATGGCGAATTCGACAATCGCGAAAAACGGAATGGCCAGGAACACCAGCGGGGGCGGTGCGCCGGGCGGCACGCGGCCCAAGCGGGCCGCTTCGATGGCTGTCAACAGCCCGACAACCACCATGGTCGCGGCCAAGGCCGCGCCGAACAGCCCCAGGCGCCTATGCACATCCACCCGGTCTTTCGCCACCAGCGTCGCCTGCGTGATCAGCAACGCCATCCAGCCGGTAAACAGGACACCGTGCCCCCAGAGCAGCGGCGACAGCGACGGCGCGGCCGTGAACGCCTTCAGATAGAATGTCGGCGCAAAGCCGATAAGCACCACGATCGCCATGACCAGGGCGATGCCGACATAGAAACTGCGGCCGGAGCGGCCATTGGTGGCGGTTGTGTCTGCGGACATTGCGATTGTCTCTCCACCGGTTCGCGGCATCCGCAGGTCGCGCGGCGCGATCGCATACAATACCTTGTAAAATAACATCGCCCGCGCCGGCGGCTCAAGGCCGGGCGGCGTTGCTCGCGCGCACGAAGCATGCAGCAGCGAAGTTGCGTTGGAGCGCGGCTACGCCGCCGCCGGCGCCGTCGACCGGTTCATTCCGAGCGTCAGGATGCGATGCAGCAGGTCGCGATAATTGATGCCGTCATGCTTGGCCGCGGTCGCGAATTCCTGGCTCTGGGCGATTTCGGGATTGGGGTTCACTTCGAGGAAATAAGGAACGCCGTCGTTGGAGAGGCGGAAGTCGATGCGGGCATAGCCATCGAGTTGCAGCGTCCGGTAAACCCGCTTCGCCATGCGCTGGATGCGGGTATAGAGCTCCGGCGGCAGATCCTTGGCCGGCCCGTCCTCGATGCCGACGCGCCTTTGATAGCGCGGATCGTGCTTGACCTTTTCGGTGGCGATCGCCCACGAGCCTTCGTTCATGCTGCCGAATTTCAACTCCCACACCGGCAGCACCCGCAGCCGCTCGTTGCCCAGCACGCCGACATAGAGCTCGCGCCCCTCGATATATTGCTCGGCAATGGCGGCGGTGCCGATCTTCTCGTGGATGAAGGCGACGCGCTCCACGAGCTTCTCGTCGGTGTCGACGACCGAGGCTTGCGAAATGCCCCAGGACGAGTCCTCGCTCAGGCTTTTGACGATCAGCGGCATCGCCAGCCGCGCCGGCCGCTTGACCTTGCGGCGCATCGGAAACACCGCGAAGGCCGGGATCGGAATCCGGTGCGAATGCACCAATGTTTTCGACAGATCCTTGCCGCGCGCCAGCATCAGGCCGCGCGGATTGCATCCGGTGTAAGGGATCCGCATCAATTCGAGATAGCTTACGACGTTTTGGTCATAGATGACTTCGCCCTGAAACTGCTCCAGCAGCGTGAACACCACATCCGGCTTGAAGCCCTCGATCTCATCGCGGATCGGCTTGAGCTCGTCATGGACTCCGAGCGGGCGCACGTCGTGGCCGGCGGCGCGCAAGGTGCGCACGACGTCGTATTCGGTCTTCCACTCGTTGATTTCCTGCTCGCTGTAGCCCTTGGCCGATTCCGGCGGTACCAGGTCCGGATGCACGAGCACCAGGATGCGCAGCCGTTTCATAGCGCGATCCACTTGCGCCGCAACGGGCCGAACAGAGCATGCATGGTCTTGGCGGTTAACAGCACGGTAAAATCCATAAACAGTTTCCGCTCCGAGCCGACCGCGCGCAGATTGTGCTCGCGGCAGCGGGTGATCATGTCGTCGAGCACGGCATCGAGCGTGAGCTGGTTTTCCCCGGTCCACTTCGCAACCAATTTCCGAATTCTTGCCCGATGACGCCTAATAAACACTGAAGCCGGCGGCGAGCGGTGATGCCGCGGGTCGCCCGAGAACAGCCGGTACAGGTCGCGGTCATAGGTTTTCGGCGTATTCAACGCGTAAATTGCCTGCTTCTTCTTGTAGTGCTCGGCCAGCGTTTCGCCGATTTGATTCAGCGGATCGACCCGCTCCCGGTGGCGCAAAACCGGACGTTTGCCGGCGATTTCGGCCATTAATTCGTCGACATATTCCAGCTTTTTGAGCGCCGGCCAGCCGGCATAGCGCGTCCGCCAGCTCGAGCGCGGCTTGAGCCAGACGGCGAAGGTCTCGGCAAAATCCTCGTCCGGATGGCTTTGCGCATACCAGAGCCGAAGGTGCTGGACGTAGTGCCGGCTGGCGGGATTGGGCCGGTAAAAGCGCGGGTAGCGTTTTGACGACGGGCCGAATACCTGCTGCCAGCGCCGGCGGCGGTGCAACTGATAGGCGTGCTGTACGGTGTGGCCGGCCTCGTGGCGCAGGATGGCCATGCATTCGGAGCGGGTGCCGCCCTCGACATCGAGGATCATTTTCTTCTCGAGCTTCATCAGCCGGGGATGCGTGAGATAGAACGGGATCGCGATGCCTGGCGTATCGTCCGGGCTGAACCATTCGTTGGAAATCCAGACATGCGGCCGCAGCCGGATGTCCCGGTCGGCGAGCTCGGTATGGAGACTGTCGACGCAATCCGCGAGCCAGGTCCCTTCGACCGTGACCCTCAGACTGCTGAGACGGCGCTTGAGCAGCTGCTCGTCGGACAGGGATTCCCAGGCAAATTTCCGCCGCGGCATAGGGCCTCGAACGTGACAAAAACGCGGTACTGGCTCGCCACTAAATGATGCCATGGGCGGTCGTTGGCAACAACCGTCGGGGCCATCGCGCAGGGATTAACCCTGATATCTTAAATCGTGATTATTCGGTAAGTCGCTGCCCGATATGATCGGGCGATGGCGATTGAGCCGGCAAGGAGCCTTGCCGCGATTCGCCCAATGGGCGAATTGCTATAGGCAGCGCGACCGCATTTGTGCTAAATTTACATTATGACCACAATCACTCCCGCCCGAATAATCGAACTGTGGCCGACCCTGTCCCCGGAGGCACGTCAGCGGATTGCTGAGATTGCCGAAAGCGATTCCGGAAAGGACGTGCCGTTTGACCTGTCTGTCGAGGAACAACAGTTGCTTGCGCGAGCGCGTGACGATTTTAAGCATGGCCGCGCTCTCGACACCGATGACTACCATGCCGAGATGTCGGCCTTCATGCAGCGACTGGCGACCCAATCCACGCCATGAGGCGCGTCCGCCGGTCGCGAACGGCTATCGACGGCCTGAAGACGCTGCTGGCCCAGGGGCTCCCCAAATTCGGCCTCCGTGTCATCAACGAAAAGCAGCGGATCGTTGACAGCGTGATCGAAACCTACCTCGCGGAGCATCCCCAAAACGGCTTCCGTGACTCGCGCCGCAAATTCTATCACTATCCCGTCGCAGACACGCCGTTCACCGTCGTCTATGAATTTGATGATTCCGAACTGCGTGTTTTGTTCATCGTCCACCAAAGGTCGGATCGCCGCCGTCTCGATCCCGCGGCCGCTGAGTGGTAAGCCTCCATGCAAGGGCACGACCATGAAGAAAAGTCGTTTTAATCGGCTGGTCGATAGCCTCGGTAAAGTCCGCGATCACGTTGCGACCGGACATTTCGCCGGTCGCATCAATAAGGTCAAGCTGACCCCCGGCGACATCCGTGGCGTTCGCGAGCGCTCGGGCATGACGCAGCAAACGTTCGCGGCGGCCTTCGGAATCGGGCTCGGCACTTTGCAGAAGTGGGAACGCGGCGAGCGCCGTCCAAGCGGCGCGGCAAAATCGCTGCTGCGGGTGATGCAGGTGGACCTGCCGACCGTCGTGCGGGCGCTCGATGCGCCATCGCCACGCAAACGCACCAGGGCGGAGCGGGCGGCGTAGTGCGTTATGCCGCCGGACCGCCCCGTTCCATCACCACCCGCACCGGTTCCCGCACATTGATGTCGCGCTGCGGGAACGGGAATTCGATGCCTTCCCGCTTGAACGCATCCCACAGCGCCAACATCACCGCGCTGCGCACCATGCCGAGCCCGTCATTGGGATCGCGGATCCAGTAGCGCAAGACGAAGTCGAGCGAGGAGGCGCCGAAATCGGTGAGATGGCAGGTCGGCGCGGGATCGGCGAGCACGCGCGCGACCCCCGCCGCGGCCGCGATGGCGATGGCGCGCACCACATGCGGATCGCTGCCATAGCTGACGCCGAACTTGATGTCGTTGCGCACGCGGTCGTTGGAGAAGGTCCAGTTGACCACCCGCTGGGTGATGAAATCCTCATTGGGGATCAGAAACTCGCGGCCGTCGCGGCTGACTACCGAGGTGTAGCGCGCGCCCATGGTGTCGACCCAGCCGAAACTGTCGCCGACGGTGATGACATCGCCCGGCTTGATCGACTTGTCGGCCAACAGGATGATGCCGCTGACCAGGTTCGAGACGATCTTCTGCAATCCGAAGCCGACGCCGACGCCGACCGCACCGGAAAAGATCGCGAGCGCCGAGAAGTCGATGCCGACCGAGCCCAACACGATCAGCACCGCCAAGGTGATCAGCGCCACGCGGGCGAGCTTGCCCAGCAGCACTTGGATCGAGGGCGTGAGATCCTGATAGGTCCGCAGTCGTGTATCGAGGAAGTTGCTCAGCGCCACCGCGCCCCACAGCGAGATCAGCAGCAGCGCGGCGGTCTTGAGCGCCAGCAGCGCGGTGATCCGCAAACCGCCGATTACAAATCCGGCCCGGTCCAATGCGGCGATGACGTCGTCCAGCAGTCCGACAATGCTCAGCGCCGCCAGCGACCAGGCGATAATCGACACCACCCGGTTGATGAACGCATGGCGGATCAGGCTGGCGGCGATTGCGATCACCACCCAGGCGGTCGCGAGGCTCGCGGCGACGCCGATCAGATAGGAGCGGCCGGGCAGGGTGGCGGCCTGCATCGCAATGCGCATCAGCAACAGCAGCGCAATGCACAGGATGATGCCGAGGTTGACAATCGCCACCCGGATGGCGCGGCGCAGCACCGTCGGCCAGTCCGCCACATAGGGCATGACATCGAAACGACGGCGTACCGTGGCCGCCAGCGCCCAGCCGAGCAGTGCGGCCAGCGCGATCATCGCCAGTTGAATTGGGATCCAGACCGAGGTGAAGCTCGCCGGGATGGCGGCGAGCTGTCCGGTCAGCGCCTCCAGGATTTCGTCGAAGCCTTCCATGGTGCCTTTCTAGCGCATGTTTCGATCAGGTGGAGTCGGTATTTGATATCCGCTCGTCCAGAGCGAGCCGCCGCTGGCTTCCCGGCATCAGGGCGTTCACGCCCGTCTTCGATGGGCGATGCGCGGGAATGAGCGGAAGCGAGACGCGGATCGCCTTGCACGAAACATGCTCCCGCCGCCCCGGCCGCCTCGTCGATAGACCCGGCGAATACGCGATTCGGCCCGGTTTGGCATCCGCTCCGTGGTCTTCTCCGCCCGCTCTCCGCCCTCAGCCTGAGGAGGGTGCGCAGCACCCGTCTCGAAGCCGAGGGCGGCCCGGAGTTTTAGCGGTTCGGGGCCTCGTGGTTCGAGACGCCGCCCGCGGCGGCTCCTCACCATGAGGATCGACGTCAGGTCGTGATACAAGACTGATATGCGATGCAGAGTCCGGATTGGACGGCTGCTCGAACGAGGAGATCGCCATGACGGAACTGTCGGAGGAACAACGCCTGATGCGGCAGAGCTGCCGCGATTTCGTCGACGATGTCGTCATCCCGTTCATTCGCGGCAATTGGCAGCGCGAATGGGACATGCGGCCGGAGGCGCGGCTGCCGCCGGAAATTCTGGAGGGCGCGAACAAAGTCGGCATCCGCGCGCTCGGGGTGCCGGAAGCGTTCGGCGGAGTCGAACTCGACAAGGCAACCGAGACCCAGACCTTCGCCATCATCGCCGAGGAGATCGCGCGCGGCGATTCCGGGCTGGCCGACAAGCTGGTGCAGATCTGGAAGGTGTCGGTGCTGTTGCGCAACCTGGCGCCGCGCCATCTGCAGGAGCGCTGGTTTCCGCGCATTGTCGACGACCCGCAATTCCTGCTGGCGCATTGCCTGACCGAGCCGCGCGGCGCGTCCGACCGCTGGCTGCCTTACAACGTGCCGGAAGCCGCGATGCAAACCCGCGCCGTCAAGGACGGCAAGCATTGGGTGATCAACGGCCGCAAGCAATTCATCTCCAACGGCTATGACGCCGGCTTGTTTGTGGTCTATGCCAACACCAATCCGAAGGTCGGCATGCTGCAGGGCACGTCGTCATTCCTGGTGCCGCGCGATACCCCGGGGCTCACCATCGCGCGCTGCAACGAAACGCTCGGCTGCCGCTTCATGAACAACGGCGAACTGGTGTTCGAGGACATGCGGGTGCCGGAGGATCATCTGCTGGCCGAAAACGACGCGCTCGGCCGGGCCGGGGTCTATTTCCAGCCCGGCAAGATCATCCAGGCCGCCAAGAATCTCGGCGTCGGCGTGCGCGCGTTTGAGCTGACCGCGAATTATGTGCAGAACTACGTGCAGGGCGGCCGCATCCTGATCAAGCATCAGGCGGTGGCGCTGCGGCTTGCCGACATGGCGACGCGGATCGAAGCGACCCGCGCGCTGCTCGAACGCGCGGCGGCGGCGGTCGACGCCAAGGCGGGGACCGCCGACGCGCTCTGCAACATGGCCAAGCTGTTCGCCTCGGAGGAAATCCTCAAAGTCGCGACCCATGCGGTCGAGCTGCATGGCGGCAACGGCATGATGCTCGATTTCGGCGTGGAGAAGCTGTTCCGCGACGCCGCGATCTTCCCGCATATGGACGGCACCACCGACATCTCGCGCTTCAAGATCGTCAAGGCGATGTTCCCGGACACGGCGGGCAAATATGCCGGACCGGAATAGGCGGTTGCACCCTCCCCATTCCGACTACGCGCCGGCTGTCGACAAGCTTCGGCAGCAAGTGGGGCGCAATAAGCGCAGCGCATTGCGCCACTTTGCAATCGGCGGCCAAAGGCGGTCGGGGTAATCGCTCTTCGCAAAGCCAAGTCTCTCTCGGTTCGATGTGAACCAGCGAGACGGCGCAATGCGCTGCGCTTATTGCGCCCTACGCGCTAGGGTTGAATTAATTCTATTGAAATATGTGGAACTTATGCTGTAAAATGGTCACCGTGACTAGTAATAAACGGGGTGCTTTAATTGAAGAAGCGATCGAAAATCGGCGGCGATGCGCGGAAAGGCAACCGCTGGCGCCTGCAGGATGCCAAGGCCCGATTGAGCGAGGTGGTGCGATGCGCCCAGCAACGCGGTCCGCAGCGGGTGACTTTGCACGGCCGGGACGCTGTCGTGGTGGTTCGGGCCGATGAATTCGATCGCATGCAGCGTCCCATCACCGGTCGGGACATTGTTTCGGCGCTGGCGTCGTCGCCGCTAACCGACGTGAATATGGAGCGGGTGACGATTAAATCGCCGGTCAGGGACGTGGAGCTGTGAGGGGCTGGCTGCTCGACACCAACATTCTGTCGGAGCTGCGTAAGCCGAGACCCAGTGCCAAGGTCGCCGAGTTTGTTGTCGCCCAACCCGGCGACCTGTTGTTCACCACCGAAGTGACCTTTGGCGAGATTGTGTTTGGTATCGAACAACTGGAAGACCCTGGTCGCCGCGCCGACATTCGCCTTTGGCTCGATCGAACACTGCGGCCGCTATTCGCCGGACGCGTGCTGGCCATTACCGAGGACGTCGTGGTGCGTTGGAAGACGCTGGTGGTCGAGGGGCAGCGCCGCGGCCGCACTTTCGGCCAGCCTGATCTGTTCATCGCCGCGATCGCCGCTTTGGAGGATTTGATTGTGGTGACGCGGGACGTCGGCGAGTTCGTTGCAGCCGGAGTGCCTGCTTTCGATCCATGGTCGAGCACATTGCATGCGGGTGGGATGGCGATCCCCATTCGTTCACCGGCTCGCATCGAAGGAATAACAAAGGCCTTGATCGATCGCGGACGGTGACGCAATTACACTATTACAGTGACAGTGCACTCAATTGACACGCATCGCCGCCTGCATCCATCATGCAATATGGCTCGTCTCGCCCGCGTCGTCATTCCCGGTCACCCGCACCACGTCACCCAGCGGGGTAACGGTCGTGCCCGCACATTTTTTGGCGAGGCCGATTACGCGCTGTACCGCGATCTGCTTGCCGAGCACTGCCGCGCCGCGGATGTGGCGGTGTGGGCGTGGTGCCTGATGCCCAACCACGTGCATCTCATTCTGGTGCCGTCCGATGCCGACGGCCTGCGCCGTGCGCTGGCGCCGCTGCACCGTCGCTATGCCGGCATCATTCATGCGCGGCGCAAGCGCACCGGCCATTTCTGGCAGGGCCGGTTTGGCGCGGTCGCCATGGACGAGGCGCATCTGGCCGCTGCGCTGGCCTATGTGTCGCTCAATCCGGTGCGGGCGCGGTTGGTCAAGCGCGCGCAGGACTGGCGCTGGTCAAGCACGCGCGCGCATCTGCGCGGCCGAGACGACGGGCTGACCGCGCTCGCGCCAATCCGGGAACGCTGGCCGCGCTTCGCCGACCTGATCGCCGCCGCGCCGCCGGCAGAACTGTTCGATCGTCTGCGCGCGGCCCAGAGCATCGGCCGGCCGCTGGGCGACAGCCGCTTTCTCGCGCGCGCCGAACGTGCCACCCGGCGTTGCCTGCGACCGCAAAAGCGCGGACCGAAACCGGGCCGGGCGGCGAAATGAAGGGGATCCTAATCCGCGTGAGGGCACGGCGCCGTATTCGGTTCGGCATCATGCGCGGTCGGCCAACCTATTTAGTGTACTGTCACCGTAACGTGTAACCGTGCACCGTAACCGTGCACCGTAACCGATTTTCTGTCACCGTAACCGATTTTCTGGCGATGGCGTGTGTGGCGACGGCGCTGCGCGCGCGGAGCGGAACCGCGCGATTGCCGCGAAAAAACGGATCTCAGCGCAGGTGGAGGAAAACTCTACTTAAAAATGGTCCGGCTTTGAGGTGTTAGAGCAGCTCCACATTCAAGGCCTGACGGCAGCACGTCTGATCAAGCCTACTTCAGCCCGCCGCCACTCCGCTTGGCAGCCCAGCCACGACAGAGATTCCACTTATCGACGCGGAAAATCTGTTCAGACAATCGAGACCACCTAATATCAACACCCGCACCAGCCCATTCCGACAGGTTATGTTTGAGTAGATGTGCTCAACAGTTTATGGTTGACTTCGAATCGGCGGGGTCACAGAAATGAAGATGACGCGCAGCAAGCTGCAAAATGTACTGCCACTCGGACATACGAGCGCTAAAAGCGCTTTCGTCGCGATCCGTAACTTTCTTGCTGGCCAGTTCATCGGAGCCACCAACGATGACGATCTTCTGAATGAAATTATCAAACTTCTTTTTTGCAAGTTATACGTTGAGGTTGGAAAAGCTAAGCCTCCGTCAAGCGTTGACGGGGTTGCTTTAGTCAAAAGCATAAAGTCTATATTTTCGTCGATTAAGTCTGACTTCCCCGATCTATTCGATCGCGACGAAGAAATAATTCTCGGACAAAGAGATATTTATTACGTTCTCACTACGTGCAATTTCCCGATGGTGCACTCAGATGCCGACCCAATTGGTGATGCGTTCGAAGTTTTCACAAGTTCCGAAGCTCGCGGAAAGGCCGGGCAGTTTTTCACTCCGCGCGGGGTAACAGATCTTCTCGTGGATATGGTAGCGCCTACGCCAGAAGAGCGCGTGATCGATCCCGCATGCGGGGCGGGCGGATTTCTAGCCTCTGTGATTCGTCACCATATTAAGGTTGGCGTAGGCGCGAAAGCCCTACCGGCGGCGGCTGGTCGGTTGTGGGGTACAGACAAAGACGCGTACCTAGCGCGACTAGCTAAGCTACATGTCGCATTGCTGTCGGCGGGGGAGCCGAATGTTATTTGTGCCGATAGTCTGGCAATGCGCGACGCCAAGAACCGCCCGGTTGACTCGGTACCGGATGGGTCGTTCGATGTTGTGTTCGCTAATCCCCCTTTTGGCGTCAAGATCGTATCTGCTTCCGAGGACACCCTTCGCGACTTCCAATTTGCACGACGCTGGACCCAAGAAGAGCGTGTAGGTCGGTGGGAGCCTACTAACGAAATTCGGACACAAGTGCCGCCACAGGTTCTGTTTATCGAGCGCTGCCTAAAACTACTACGCATTGGCGGTCGCCTTGGCATCGTTGTGCCGGAGAGCTTGCTCTCTGGGCGCGGCTACCGGTTTGTAAATCAGTATTTGCTTGAGCACACTGATATTCACGCCGTGGTGGGAATGCCTGATGAATTATTCAAAACTTCTGGGAAGGGCGGCACACACACAAAAACTTGTTTGCTCGTTGCTGAGAAGCGCAAGCCGGGCCTAGCCAAACGCCCCATATTCATGGCGGAGGCTGAGTGGTGCGGTTTCGATTCTCGCGCAAAGGCAATTCCGTTCAATGACATTCCTGCAATACGAGATAATTTTTCCGCCTGGAAAAAGAAACGCCTTGCGAAGGAATCGCACCTGGGCTTTTCGCTTCCTCCCGATAAAGTTAGAGATTCAATTCTTTGTCCACACTACTATGACAAGGACACTGAACTGGAATTGGAGGAACTAGGGGACGACTATGAGGTGGTTGCATTTCAGACGTTACTTGATGACGGCACATTGGAGCTTACAAGTGGCGATGAACTAGGAAAGCTCAGCTATGGAACAGGCGATGTGCCATTCATCCGCACGTCCGACCTTAGTAACTGGGAAGTTAAGCTCGATGCTAAGCACGCCGTAGACGATGCGACGTACCAGAAATTTAGACGAAAACAAGATGTGCAACCACATGACATCTTCATGGTGCGCGATGGCACATACTTAATCGGAACGTGCGCTATAGTTATGCCGGGCGAGGAGAAAATATTGTATCAGAGTCACATCTATAAAATCCGTGTGAATGATAACAAGCATGGCGTTACTCCATTTCTTCTTTTGGCGTTGCTAACTTGCCCTATTGTCCAGAGGCAAATTCGGGCAAAGCGTTTTACTCAGGATATCATTGACTCACTTGGCGATCGCATTCGAGAGTTGCTGTTGCCGATCCCGCATGATCGAAAGCTCCGAGATAAAATTTCGGGCCTTGTTGAGCAATCGATAGATATGAGGCTGAAAGCTCGACAACTGTCGCGCGAAGCCAGTGAGATTGCTGGGACGCCGCAACGGAAGGCAACCATGCCGCGTCGCAAGCGTGGCTAACGGGAAAGTTGGGATCGTCGCTGCTCGATTCCAGCGAGCAATGCAATTGTCTCATCTAAAGTTAGATCACCTTGGATACGATTGCCGTCTGCAGACTGCCACGTGACGTTCGGGCCGTTATGTTTCCCCCCTCGCTTGAGCGGAGTGAGGTGGCCCACTTGATAGTCGGAACGACCATGCGTTGCCTGAAGGATCGCAGCAGCGAAAAACAGAAAATCGAGTGGAGCTAAAGTGATGGGGCAGCAAGTCGTTGGTGCATCAACGGGGATCAAGCCATCCGCCGCCAGCGAAGTTCGTAGTTCAGCGGGAAAGTTGGCGAAAAACGCTAACGCCTCAGTCAACCGACGCTCAACTGACCAGCACTCTGGAAGAGTAGCAAACTGAAAGTCGCCATAGAGCACTTCCCACCGTTTCGCCCGGTTGGTCTTATCTTTTCCTGTGAGCGCGCGGTCTGTCTTATAGACCTTCACTTCGAACTTCGTGGCCACAATTCTGGCGAGAGCTTCAGCGTGTTGCCCTGTGTATGCGCGAAGAATAGGACGAGATCGAACGAGCCACTGAAGATCGGTATTGTCGAGCCATTCTAGATTCGCGCCAGTGTGTATAGAAGTGCCAGACGGATCACGATAGCCAACCGGAAATTCGTAAGGAACACGAGTGTTAGTCTGCAATGTCTGTAACGCTAACATTGCAGCCGGATCGTTGGCAATTTTCTCTAGCGTCAGAGCGAGAACACGCTCAAAGACAGCATAGCAGTTGTCGAATGTAGCCGCTCTTGGATCGTTGCCAGGTTGAAAGACGCCTTGCGTGGGTTCATAGCTGTCAGCTTGTGGCATTAAAATACTACCTGGTAGCCAGCGCGTCTTCATCCTTGTTGAGCCGACCTTCAGGTCAGTAAGCTCGATAAGGAAGGCGGTTCGAATTGCACTTGCAATGATCGCGTGGAGGCTTCGTCCCGGTGGGACGACTTCCGCAAGACGCGCAATGGTTACAGCAGCGGTCTCGCGGGCGGCTTTAGCCGCTGGATAGTTCGCAAGTATCCAGTCTCTTATACGCGGGACGGAAAAACTGCCCGCGCTCGCTGCCGCTCCGCCGAAAGAGGAGCCTACGGTGCGCCGTTCCTCAGTTTCCAGCTGTTCACGAATGTCAGCAGCGAAAGTCATGACTTGATCCCGCGCCGCTTCGAACGCTCAAAGTCCCTTAAAACATCGGACGGAGATATTCCTAGCGCCTCGCACAGAGTGATGTACTCCGATACGTCCAAGCGGCGCTCGAGGCGTTCAATTTTACTAATCGCGGATTGGGTCGTTCCAAGACGAGAGGCTAACACCTCCTGACTCACGCCCACTCGCTCTCGCTCATCGATGATACGAGAGATGATCGCTTTGTATTTTGCTTCATGGAGAGACTTAGTCATCTGCGTTCATTGTTCTCGCAGACGCTATAGTCGGAATCGGAATAGTCCAAAATCGACTATTCTAGGTTCGAATTGTGATGATACGGTCTTGCCTGGGCTCAAGCCCACGCAATGACTTAGCCGCTCTGACCAATCCCCGCTTTGAATGACAACCCGCTTAAGCTAATCCTGCCGGCCTCTCGTCGTCCACCGGGCTCAGTTAGCCGATGGCCGCGTGCCTGCGCTTCACGTTGTAGTAGCGCTCGCTAAAGCCGAACGCGTCGGCCTTGGGCCTCGCCTTGCGCCTCGCTCCGCACGATTTATGTGCATAGCGCGCGGCATGCGTATTAGCCGCGCCGCATCGGCGCTTCTCATGGGTTCGCGAGGCGCGCGGCGCGCCGTTATGCACCAAGACGGTGCGCGCACGTCCACAGTGTTGCGCGCCGTTTCATTGACCCACCATTTTGTTGTGCAACGGTTTTCGCGCGTCGCAGGCGGCGCGCGGGGGGCGGTGCTCCGGCGCCGGTGCAGTAAAAAAACGCCATGGGTGTAAGACCGGATGAGTAAGCTGATGATTTATCGAATGAATTTGCCAAATATCGGTCTTACAGGGCGCTGTAAGAGGGTGAAAGATAATCGGTTCAAGCATTTGACAAAACGAATGAATTCGGCCGGCTGCGGGTTTGCTGTAAGATGTAAGACTGCGCAAGATCGCGTTGCCGGGCGCCGAGCGCTTTTTTCGATAACGTTGACCTGTTTCCGTCGTCATGGCCGGGCATAGCCCGTCGAAGACGGGCGTAAACGCCCTGATGTCCCGGCCATCCACGTCTTCGTTGCGGCACGAAAAACGTGGATGCCCGGCACGAGGCCGGGCATGACGGAGGAGAGACCGATTCAACCTTATCGCAAAACGCTCTAGCGCCGCAGCGCCAGCCAGAATCCCAGCATCACCACGGCAAGGCCGGCGAGTTGCGCCAGTGTCGGCACCACGCCGAAGGTCGCGAATGCGATCAGCAGGGTCAGGCCCGGCACCAGCGACGGGAAGATCGCCGCGCGGCCGGCGCCGAGCATCACGACGGCGCGGGAATACAGATACATCGCCAGCGCGCCGGCCAGCACACCCTGCACGCCAATCTGAATCAGGTTTTCGGTCAGGCTGGTCGACAGCATATTGCCGTAGCCATAAAGCAGTCCGTGCGCCGGCGCAAACACGATCAGCGCAAAGAAACACGAGACTCGCGTGGCGCGCGCGCTATCGAGATGCCAGCGCTTCACCACCATGCCGAAGGTCGCCCACATCATGCCCGCGGTCATGAACAGAAGATCGCCGCCCAGCGCATTGCCGCCGATCGAGACGATCGACTCGCCGGCGAAAATCGCAAGTCCGACGACGATCACCAGCGCGCCGGCGAAGTGCCGCGGCGTCAGCGGCTCCTTGAGCACCAGCGCCGCCAGCACCAAGCCGAACATCGCCGCCGAACCCGGATGGATCACGCCGCCGTGGGCCAAGGGCGCGAAGATGAACCCGGAATAGCTGATGACCGCCTGGAACGGACCGGCCAGCAAAAACACCAGGAACCCGCGGCGCCAGCCGACGCCGCCCAAATCGCCGATGCCGTCGCGCAGCACGATCGGCAGCAGCACCAGGCCGGTCCACACAAAGCGGTGGAACGCGATGTCGGCCGGCGACAATCCGGCGGCGAGCCCGCGCGGAATGGCAACAAAACCGGCGGCCCAAAACAGCGCCGCGCCGACGCCGCAGAGCACGCCGACGGTCAGTCCCGTCTCGATCGATCCGGCGGCGGGCGATTTTGTCTCGGTCACGGAGATCCTCGGCAGGCGGTGCCACCCATAGAGGCGTCGGCGTGGCAGCGCAACAGCGCGTGCGAAAGCAACCGCGCATGGTTGGGCGGCGGCCTCGGGGGCGACGCGCGATTTGGCGTTGCGTCTTTTGCAATGTAACAAGGCCAAACGGATAACGGAGATTCTTGCGCCATGGGCGCGCTCGATGCGGTCAATATCGGCATCCTCCTGGCGGCGCTTCTGATCCTGGCCGGCATCTTGTCGAGCCTGGTGGCGCTGCGCTTTGGCGCCCCGTTGCTGCTGGTGTTTCTCTTGGTCGGCATGCTGGCGGGCGAATCCGGGCCGCTCGGATTCAAATTCCACGACGTGCAGCTTGCCTACACCATCGGTTCGGTGGCGCTGGCATTGATTCTGTTCGACGGCGGTTTGCGCACCCGTTACCAGACCATCCGCAATGTCATCGGTCCCGCCGGGTTGCTATCGACGGTCGGCGTGCTGGTGACGGCGGCATTGACCGCGCCGGTGGCGGTGTGGGCGCTGGGCATCGGCTGGACCGAGGCGCTGCTGGTCGGCGCGGTGGTGGCCTCGACCGACGCGGCGGCGGTGTTCTTCCTGCTGCACGCCAAGGGGCTGCGGGTGCGGCCGCGCGTCAGCGCCACCATCGAGGTCGAATCCGGGGTCAACGATCCGTTTGCGATCTTCCTGACCATTGTGCTGATCGAAATCCTGATGATCGGCGCCAAGCCGTGGCATCAGATCGCGTCGTTTCTGGTCACCGAAATGGCGGTGGGCGGCGCGGTCGGCTATGCCGGGGCTTACGGCGTGGTGCTGGTGCTCAACCGCTTCAACCTGCCGCAAGGGCTGCATGCGCCATTTGTGGCGACCGGCGCGGTGGTGATCTTCGCCATGGCCGAGGTCGGGCACGGTTCAGGATTTCTGGCGGCCTATGTCGCCGGGCTGGTGGTCGGCAACAGTTCGACCCGTGCGCACAATACGGTGGTGACCTTTCTCGATGCCGCCACCTGGCTCGCGCAGATCGGCATGTTCGTGGTGCTCGGGCTGCTGGTTTGGCCGGGCCGGTTGCCGCAGAGCGTTCTGCCGGCGCTCGCAATCGCGGCGACGCTGATGCTGATCGCGCGGCCGGCGGCGGTGTTTCTGTGCTTGGCGCCGTATCGGTTCAACTGGCGCGAGAAGGCATTCATCGCGTGGGTCGGCCTGCGCGGCGCGGTCGGCATTTTCATCGCCTCGATCCCCATGCTGGTGGGCATGAAGGACGCCCAGCTTTATTTCGACGTCGGCTTTGTGGTGGTGCTGGTGTCGCTGTTGGTGCAGGGCTGGACCATTGCGCCATCGGCGCGTTGGCTGGGCGTGTCGTTTCCGCGCAGCGATCCGTTGCCGCGGCGGGTCGAGCTCGATCTGCCGGGACAGCTGGCGCAGGAAATCGTCGGCTATCCGCTCAACGCCAACAGTCCCCATTTGCGCCGCGGTGTGTTGCCTGCCTGGGCGCGGCCGACGCTGGTGGTGCGCGACGAGCGCATTCTCAGTCCGGCCGAGGCCGAGCCGCTGCGCGCGGGCGATTATCTTTATTTGTTGGCGCCGCCCGAACGGGCGCAGGCGCTCGACCGGTTTTTTATCGCTCAGCCGCCGCCGTCGCGACCCGATCCGCGGCTGCTGGGCGATTTCTTCGTGACCGGCGATCACACCTTGGGAGAGCTTGCGGAAATCTATGGGCTCGCCATCGCGCCGCAGGATTCAGCGACGACGCTCGCCGATTTCATCGCGCGACAAACGACGCGCACGCCGCGCGTGGGCGATGTCGCGCCGCTCGGCGCCATCGCCTTGGTGGTTCAGCAGGTGACGAAGGGCCGCATCGCGACGGTCGGCTTGCGGCTTGCCGAAGAAACGGAATCCGAAACGCTGCCGTGGTTCGAACGGGTCAAACGCCGGGTTCGCAGCATGGCGCGTCCGACCTGAGCCGATCAGAGCGGCCGCAGCAGCACCGGATGCAGCCCGGATGCGTCGTCGGCGACGATCGCTTCGACGCCGAACACCGCGGCCATCCGTTCCGCGGTCAGTACTTCGCGCGGCGCGCCATCGGCGACCAGCCGGCCGCGATGCATGATCACGATGCGGTCGGCAAACCGTGCCGCCAACGCGAGATCGTGCCCGATCGCGAGCACCGCATTGCCGTCATGGGCGGCGCGCGCCAGGAGCTCCATCACCACCAATTGGTGGCGCGGGTCGAGCGACACCGTCGGCTCGTCGGCCAACAGGATCGGCGCTTCGCTGGCAAGCGCGCGCGCCAAGGCGACGCGCGCCCGCTCGCCACCCGATAGGGTGGTCACGGCGCGGTCGGCGAATTCGGCGGTGCCGGTTGCCGCCAGCGCCTTCGCGATCGCGCGCCGGTCGGCATCGGTCGGCGTCGTGAATGCATCGGCATAGGCATAGCGCCCAAGCGCGACCACCGCGGCCACCGGCATCGGCCAATGAAACACATGGCCCTGCGGAAGATAGGCGATGCGGCGCGCGCGTTCCTGAACGGTGAGCGCGGCCAGCGCGCGGCCGTCGATGTTGATGCGGCCTTCCGCCGGCAGCAGGCCGGCCAGTGCGCGCATCAGCGTGGTCTTGCCGGCGCCGTTTGGCCCAACCAGCACGGTCAGTTCGCCGGCGCGCAGGTCGATGGTCGCGCCATCGACCACCAGCGCGCCGCCGAGACGCACCACCAAATCGGTGGCGCGCAGTTTTGGCGCCGCCGCAATCACGACGCCGCTCCGTCCAACAGGCGGCGCTCGCGGAAAATCATTGCCAGGAAAAACGGCACCCCGATCAATGCGGTGACGACGCCGAGCTTGATCTCGATCGCAGTGGCGGTGGGACTGGCGGGCACCAGCCGCACCGCGATGTCGGCGGCGGTCAGCAGCGCCGCGCCCATCAGCGCCGCCGGCAGGCATACCCGCGCCGGATCGGAGGCGACCAGGCGCCGCACCAGATGCGGCGCGACCAGCCCGATGAATCCGATCGAGCCGGCGACCGCGACCGACGCACCGACGCCGAGCGCCACGCCGATCACCACCAGCATGCGGGTGCGGGCGAGGTCGACGCCGAGCGAGGCGGCGGCGTCTTCTCCCAAAGTCAGCGCACGAAAGGCCCGCACATTATACGCAAGCAGAATCCAGCTCGCGATCAAGAACGGCACAGCGATCAGCAGATGGTCGCGGCTGCGGTCTTCCAACGAGCCGAGCAGCCAGAATGCGATCTCCAGCGCCGCATATGGCGTGGGCGCGAGGTTGAGAATCAGCGCGGTCGCCGCGCCGGCCAGGCTGGCAAGCGCCAGCCCGGCCAACAGCGTCACCGAGAGGCTGGCGCTGCGTCCGGCAATTGCCACCAAGCCGCCGATCGAAATGAGCGCACCGGCAATGCCGGCGAGCGGCACCGCAAACGAGGTCGCGCCGGCAAGGCCATAGGCAATGATAAACGATGCACCGACCGAGGCCGCCTGCGGCGCGCCGAACAAGGCCGGCTCGGCCAAGGGATTGCGCAACAGGCCTTGTAGCGCGGCGCCGGCGAGCCCAAAGGTTCCGCCGATCAGGATCGCGAGCAGCGTGCGCGGCAGGCGGATGTCGCGCACCACAATGCCGGCCGCGCCGTCGCCGCCGAACAGGCCGGCCAGCGCCGCGCGCGGCGAAAGCCCGGCCGGGCCGACCATCAGCGAGATGACGGCAAGCAGTGCGATGACGCCGGCCAGCGCCAGATTGAGCCGCAGATCACGCATGATGGTCTTTCCTCCGAGGTCTTTCCTACAAGCTTCCGGCTTGCCCTCCAACGGAATTGCGGCACTATCGCCGGCCAGGAGAATCGATGCGATTATTGACTGTCATCGGAGGCGTGGCGCTGGCGCTGTTCGGCTGTGCGGGCGTGTGCATGCCGGCGGCCGCCGCCGATTCGCCGCAGCGCATCGCGTCGTTCAATGTCTGCGCCGACCAGCTTGCGGTGGCGCTTGCCGATCCCGGTCAGATCGTCGGGCTGTCGCCCTATGCCAGCAACCGCACGCTTTCGGTCGTTGCCGACCAAGCGCGCGGATTTCCGCGGCTCGCCTTGCAGGCCGAGGCAATGGTTCCACTGGCGCCTGACCTGGTGCTGGTCGGCAGTTGGGATCGGCCGTTGACGCAGCGCATGCTGCGCGCGCTCGGCTTTCGGGTGGTCGGCGTCGATGTGGTGAGCGACCTGGCGGCAGCGATTACGCAAATCCGCACGATCGCAAATTTGTTCGGCCAGCCGGCGCGTGGCGAAGCGCTGATTGCCGAGATCGCCGCGGCGCGGCAAAGGCTCGCGGCGGCGCCGCGGCCGAAGGCATCGAGCGCGCTGCTGGTCGGCAATGCCGGCTACACCGTCGGACCCGATAGCCTCGCCGGCGCCTTGTTGCGCGAGGCCGGATTGGCGCCGCCGATCGGCGCACCGGCAGGCTATGGCGGCTATGTACCGCTCGAAAAACTTATCGTGCTGCGGCCGGATTTTCTGGTGCTGGCAAGCATGATCGAAACGCCGGACGGGCAGGGCGCGCTCTATCTGACGCATCCGGCCTTGCGTGCGCTTTATCCGCCCGAGAAACGCATTGTGCTGCCGAGCCGATTCACGCTATGCGCCGGGCCGAGCCTGATCGCGGCGTTCGATTATCTTGCCGACGTGGTGACGCGGCTGGCGGCGTGGGAGTAAGACCAGCGGCGTGCCCGCGGCCGCGCACTTGCGAGACGGCTCGATTTCCGTAAGGGTTCTTTCGTATGGGCGAGAGGCCCGCGGGCGTTGGAGTAACCGACGATGCCGAGACGCGTCCACACCGACGGCGCTTTCAACCAGCCACCGCCGTATATTGACGTCGACCTGTTCACGAGTGATCGCGTATTGCAGGATGCCGTCGCCGCCAATGGCGGCGGTGGCGAGGCCGAGGAGTTATCGGCCTTCGGTCGCCGCTGGGGCACAGCGGAGATGTTCGATCTCGGTTGGCAGGCGAACGAGCACCCGCCGGTCCTTGACGGCGCCGTGGTCCGGTTCGATCCGGCGTACCATCGGCTGCTGACCGAAAGCATCGCCGCGGGTCTTCACGTCTCGAATTGGCAGGCCGACGCAAAGGTCGCAGCCCGGCCGGCGCAGGTTTCCCGCGCTGCGCGTTTCTTTATGGCAGCGCAGATCGAGACCGGACATCTCTGTCCGGTGACGATGACGCGCGCAGCGATCGCAGCGCTGGCGCTGGAGCCCGCTCTGGTCGAATGGATCATGCCAAAGGTCTGGTCGCGCGACTACGACCCCAGCTTCCGTCCGTTGCGGGAGAAAGCCGGCGTCACGCTCGGGATGGGCATGACCGAGAAGCAAGGCGGCACCGACGTCCGCGCCAACACCACGACCGCGTTGCCAATTGGCGACGGCTATACGATCACCGGCCACAAGTGGTTCATGTCTGCGCCGATGTGCGATGCCTTCCTGATTCTCGCGCAGGCGCCGGGCGGTCTCACATGCTTTCTAATGCCCCGCTTTCGGCCCGACGGCGCAGTCAATGGCCTGCATTTTCAGCGCCTCAAGGACAAGCTTGGCAATCGCTCGAATGCTTCTTCAGAGGTGGAGTTCCATGACGCCTTTGGCTGGCGCGTCGGCGAGGAGGCAAAAGGCGTGTCGACCATCTTGCAGATGGTACAGCTCACGCGGCTCGACTGCGCGGTTGCTTCCGCGGGGCTGATGCGCATGGCACTCGCGCAGGCGATCCACCATGTCGGTCATCGCAAGGTGTTTCAGAAGCGTCTCGTTGAGCAGTCGATGATGCGCAGCGTGCTGGCAGAGATGGCTCTCAACGTTGAAGCCGCGACCGCGCTTGTCATGCGGCTCTGCCGCTCGTTCGATCTTGCCGGGACCGACCCGCGCGAAGCCGCGCGCGCGCGGCTTTTGACCCCGGCCGTCAAGTATTGGGTATGCAAGACGGCGCCGGCGTTGGTCTACGAAGCAATGGAATGCTTGGGCGGCAACGGCTATGTCGAGGACAGTTTGATGCCGCGGCTGTATCGCGAGGCGCCCGTCAACGCGATTTGGGAAGGCGCCGGCAACGTGATGTGCCTTGACGTGCTCCGTGTATTCAAGCGCGAAGCGCCGGCCGCGCGGGACGCGCTTGCCTCGCTCGCCCATGACGCGGCCGGGCTTCCGGGGGTCGGTGAGGCTGTCGGCTTCATCGAGGCCGTCGTTTCGGCTGACGTCGCCGAGAGCAATGCCCGCGCCGCAGCGGAGCGGCTTGCCGTGCTCGCGGCAGCCGCGGCATTGCAAGTGGGCGCGCCACCGATGATTGCCGAATTGTTTTCCCAGACGCGCCTTGCCGCGCGACATCATGCAATGTTCGGAACGGTCGTGCCCGCCGCCAAGGATACGGAGGCGATCCTGCAACGGGCGCTCAGCGTCTGACTGGTGCCCCGTTTCCGAAGTTCGTGATACGCCTGCAGCACACTCTGACACGAACTTCGGAAACCAAGGGGCACTAGCCCGCATATCTCACAGAATCCGCGCTTGATCGAGCGGTTTTGTTTGCCGGCTTGTTGAACTTTTGCGGGGCGCAGTGTCCCGTGGCGTGGTGGGACGCGAGGGTTTTTGGG
>JALHRD010000042.1 GCA_022841625.1 Xanthobacteraceae bacterium | reverse complement strand
CACTCGGCGGCAGAAGCTGCGCCTCATCGATCTTCCAGAAGCGAAAATCCTTGCTCATAGCGCCGCAAGGAATCAGACTCGCCCCCGCTTGACCAGTAACTACTCAGACAGGCTCCTAGTGGAGCGGATTTGACATTCGCTGCTCCTTTGCGGCTTGCGCGGGATGCGAATGTTAGAATTGGACTATTAGCGCCTTGCCAGCCCGTTCGGAGTTGATGCATATTTTTTCGGTTCACGCCGCATTCTGGAAATGACCATGGCCCGCTCCGACTTCTCCAAGGCCCCGCCGATCGCCCAAAGCTGTCCGCAATGCGGCGGCGAGATGCGCGTGACCCGGCGTGAGCCCGCGCCCGGCAATGCCGCCATGGAGCGGCTCTATCTCGAATGCGTCAAATGCGGCAACACCGCCGGCAAGATGCAGGCCAAGGCGAAAGCTTAGGGCATGATCCCGAAAAGCGGGGACCGGTTTTCGGAAAAGATCATGCTCAGACAATGAAGTCAGACCACGATCCGATTCAATCGAATCGGATCGTGGTCTAGGCTGATCGCAATCGTCGAGGATTGGCGCATCCGAGACATTTTGCCTTGCCGTCGGCCTTGCGATCCCCCGGGCAGGAATGAAATGCTGGGCGGGCGGGGCAGCGGACCCTGCTGTAAAAAATTCCGGTGGGGAGACGCTCATGCGACCAGAATCCTTGCTGCGGTTTGCGGTCTTGCATGCTTTGTTTGCCGCGACGCTCTTGCTGCCAGTCGCGCCCGCGACACACGCGCAAGACTATCCCAACCGCCCGATCCGCGTGCTCACCACCACCAGCGCCGGGGGGTTGAGCGATGTCTTCATGCGCGCGCTGGGCGACGAACTCGGCAAGCGCATGGCGACGACCTTTGTCATCGAGAACCGTCCTGGCGGCATGCAGAATGTCGGCACGCGCGCCTGCTCGGAAGCGCCGCCCGACGGTTACACGATCTGCATCATCAACGCCGATCCGCTGGTCTACAATCAATGGCTGCTCAAGAGCATGCCGTTCAATCCAGACACAGCGCTACAACCGATCGTCAATCTGTACCATCTGATCCACATGCTGGTGGTTAGCGCCGAATTGAAGGTAAAGAACGTCGATGAGCTGATCGCGCTGTCGAAGATGAAGTCGGGCACGCTCAGCTATGTGACGCCGGGGGCGCCGATGGTGCTGTACATGGAGACGCTCAAGAAAGAGCGCGGCGCCGATTGGGTGCGGGTGCCGTTCCGGGGCGGCGGCGAAGCCGTCACCGCGATCCTGAGCGGATCCACGCCAATCGGGCTGTTCGGCGAGGGCAATGTGATCGGGCAAATCCGCAGCGGCGCGATGACGCCGCTGGTCATGATGAACAATCTCCGATCACCCAATTTCCCGCAGGTGCCGCTGCTGGAGGAAACCGGCTATTCCGGCGCGCCGTCGCGCGGCTGGTACGGTCTGTTCGCGCCGCCCGGCACGCCGCGCTCGATTGTCGATCGCCTCCACAAGGAGGTCAGTGCGATCGTCAGCCGGCCGGACTTCACGGCCAAGCACCTTACCGCGCGCAGCCTGGTGCCGGCGCTCAACACGCCGGAGCAATTCGCCGCCGACATCGTTCGTGATCGCGCGCAGGCCAAGCTCGTGGTCGAGGCCGCCGGGATGACGCTGCAATAGCGGCGGCTCAGCCTATAACGGCGCGCACAGCAAGAAAGATCGAGGCGCCGACCGCGAGCAGCAGCATCGGGTGCGCCGCCGGCCGCCAGGTCATGACCGCGACAATCGCAAAGGCCACCGCCCAGCCGAGCCAGCCAGTATCTTCGAGCCGCAGGATCATCACGCCGCCGGCGATCATCAGTCCGGCGCCGATCGGACGCAACCCATCCTCGATCGCGGTGTGCCACTTGGTGCCGCGGTAACGGTTCCAGGTGCGCGCCGCGCCGAAGCACAGCACCGAACACGGAATATAGAGTGCGAGCGTCGCTACCAGCGCGCCGACAAATCCCGCCACCTTCCAGCCAATCAACGTGGTCAGCATCGAGCCCGGTCCTGGCGTGACGCGTGCGATCGCGAATAGTTCGAGATATTCGCGGCCGCTGACCCATTGGTAGACATCGACGGTCTGCTGCTGGAGCGGCGCGTAGATCGACGACGCGCCGCCGATTGCAAGCAGTGACAGCGGCGCGATCACGATGATGAGCTGGATCAGTGGATCGTCACGCATCGTCGTGTCGCTCGGTTGTCGGCTTTCGCGGCCATGCGGCGGCGATGCTCAGCGGCGTCAGCACCGCGACAACTGGCAGCAGCGGCCACTGCATGACGCCGATGGCGAGGAAGGTCGCCATCAGAACGATCATCGACGGAATGTGACGATATGCGCCGCGCGCCGAAGTCATGCCGAGACGGAACATCATCCCGACGGCCGCCGCCGCCACGCCGCCCATGATTGCTGGAAAGCCGGGCAGGGCGATGAGTTGGTGATAGGCGCTGGCTGCGGCCAACACGACGGCGAAGGGGCCGGTCAGCAGGCCGATAAGCGCGACGGTCGCGCCGACGGCGCCGCGCAAATGCTGGCCGATATAGACCGCCATATTGGTCGAGTTAACGCCGGGCAGAATCTGCGCCAGCGCATAGCCCGAGAAAAATTCGTCGTCGGTTAACCAGCCGCGCACATGCACGACTTCGCGATGAAACCAAGCGGTCAGCCCGCCGCCGAAGCTGCACAGCCCGACGATGAAGCAGAGCTTGTAAAGTGCGAACAGGGAAACTGGTTGGGCAGCTGGCGGCATTGATCGGAATTGGATGGGAACGGACCTTTCCGCGTACGCCGGGAACGGCAACATGGCAAGGGCGACGCGCGCGGTTGCACTCGTCGAACCACGGTGAAATGCTGCCGGTCTCGCGCGGGTCGGGTCCGGCTGCCGTTGGGGAGTGAGGGAATGCGCATTGTCGCCGTAGCCGGCTTCATCGCTTGCTTCATGGCCTGCCTCGGCGCGCAGGCGCCGCCCGCCCGCCATCGGCCGCTTGCGGGGCGCGTCCCGCCCGATAAGCTGTGCGTCCTACGATACGGTCGGGGAATGCGCATGCGCGGGTTTATTGCATCGCTGGTATTGGCTGTGGCGTCGTTGGGATGGTGCGCGCCGGCCAGCGCGCAGGACTACCCAAACAAGACCGTGCGTATCATCATTCCGCTCGGCGCCGGCGGCGGCGGCGATATTTTTACCCGCGCGCTCAGCGAGGAATTGCAGAAGCGCCTCGGCCAGACCTTCCTGGTCGAGAATCGCACCGGCGGCGGGCTTAACATCGGCACGCGGGCGTGCGCGGACGCCGCGCCCGACGGTTACACCATCTGCGTCCTGTCTTCGGAGCCGATTGTCTATAGCCAGTATCTCTTCAAGTCGCTGCCGTTCAATCCAGAGAAGGATTTCGAGCCGATCACCAATCTGTTCTTTAATACGCTCGCCTTTGCGGTGAACAACTCGCTCAAGGTCAAGACGGTTCAGGAATTAATGGCGCTCGCCAAAATGCAGCCGGGCAAGCTCAGCTACTCGACGTTTTCGTTTCCGCTGGCGCATTACATGGATGGCCTGAACAAGAAATACGGCGTTGATATCGTGCGCGTGCCCTATCGCAGCGGCAATGAGGTGATGACGGCGCTGTTGTCGGGCGCAACGCCGATCACGCTGCTCGGACTTTCCAACATGGTCTCGACCCTGCAAGCCGGAAAGATCACCGCGTTGGCGGTCAATTCCAGCCTGCGATCGCCGCTGTTCCCCGACGTGCCGACGCTCAAGGAAGCGACCGGCGAGAACTATCCGCAGTCGTGGTTCGGGCTGTTCGCGCCAGCCGGGACGCCGAAGCCGATCATTGCGAAACTGCACAAGGAAGTTGTCGCGATCACCGGCGAGCCGGCCTTCATCCAGAAAATGTATATTGAGCGAGCCGTCGAGCGGGCAGTGGATACGCCGGAGGCGTTTGCGCGCTTTATCATCGAGGATCGCGCCATTGCGCATCGGATCGTCAAGGAATCCGGCGCCGAGCCGCAGTGAGGAGGAGTGACGCCGATGCCGTGCCGCGCTGCTATTGCTTGCCTCGCCGTTCTCGTTGCGCAACTCGCAGCATTGCCCGCTCCGGCGCAGAATTATCCGACACGGCCGATCCGCGTGATCGTGACCACGAGCCCGGGCGGCATCAGCGATGTGTTTGTGCGCACGCTCTCGGAGCCGCTGCATAGACGGCTTGGCCAGCCGGTGGTGGTCGAGAACCGCGCTGGCGGCTTTATGATTTTGGGCGCTCGCGCCTGCGCGGAAGCCGCGTCGGATGGCTATACGTTCTGCGTCATGCCGGGTGAGCCGCTGACCTACAACCAGTTCACCCAAAAGAACCTGCCTTACGACCCGGTGAAGAGCTTCGATCCGATTACCAATTTTTTCTTCATCACCCAGGCGCTGGGCGTGAGCTCCAAGCTCGGTGTGAGGACGCTCGATGAACTCGCCGCCTATTCCCAGCGCAACGCCGGCACGTTGTCATATTCGTCGCCGTCGTCGTCGCTGGTGCTGTTCATGGAGACCTGGAAAAAACGCACCGGCGCCGATCTGGTGCGGGTGCCGTTCAAGGGCGGCGGCGATACCGTCACCAATATGCTGTCTGGCGTGACACCGGTCGGATTTCTCGGACTGGGTAATTTCCTGTCCTATATCCGCGCTGGTCAGATCACGCCGATTCTGGTGGACAGCGAAAAACGCCTGACGTCGATACCGGAAACGATCACGCTCGCCGAAATTGGGTTCGCGCGCGAGCATACGCGCGCGTTCTTCGGCCTGCTGGCTCCCGCTGGGACGCCACGGGAACTCACTGAGCGCGTGCGCAAAGAAATCGTCGCGATCGCCAGTGAGCCGGCGTTCACGCAACGGCACTTCATCGAGCGCGGGCTTGAGCCGGTGCTCAGCAGTCCCGAACAATTCCGGGACTTCCTGACGGCCGATCGAGCGAGATCGCAACGTATTGTTGAGGCGGCCGAGGTCGGCACGAAGTAACCGGCGTTGGGCGTTATGACACCTTGAGTAATATTTCCGCCAGCCATTCTGGCGCGTCGACCATCACGTCATGTCCGGCCGTGGTGGTTTCAAACGTCCGCCAGGTCTGGTCGGCCTTGCATTCGTTAAGCGCCTTATCGAACGCTGCCTGCGGATATTTGGCTGCGCGGATGTAGGTTTTCTTGGCCACCTTCTCGCGCGCGCCGGTCAGCTTGATGGGTTGCAGCGCGACCCCATTAGGCTGCTGGGTGAGTTTCGAGTCGACCCAGGCACGGTCCTTCTCGTTGACATGAAATGTTTCCGCTTTTGGCGCGGGCCGCCCGGGCTCACCCTTCGCGACCGCTTCCTCCAGCGCCTTGCGGCTAAACGGCGACGAAAAGTCGACGCCGCGCTGGCCGTTTTCCGGCTTGAACGCATCAAGCCAAACGATTGACGACACGCGATCGCCGATCAGCTCAAGCGCGCCCGAGCCCGGCCAACCGCCATAGGAATGCACCACCAGACAGGCGTCCCGGATCTCCTCCCATTTGAAGAGATTGGCGATGTCGGCGATGTGGGTGTCGAGCACGATATCTTTGCTCAAGAGATGGTGGCGGTCGCCGACCCCGCTCAGCGTCGGTGCGAATACCTTATGGCCTTGGCGCTCAAGCAGGTCGGCAACGCGTCGCCAGCACCAGCCGCCGTGCCAGGCGCCGTGGATCAGCACGAAGGTCTTGCGGCTCTGCGCCATCGCCGGCGTTGCGCCGAGCGCGGCCGCGCCAACGCCGGTGGTGGCGGCGGAAAGCACGGTGCGACGGGTCATCGAAAAATCCTCAGACATGGTGGTCCCTCCCGATGTTGTCGTTACCGCTGATGTTATCTTATTTTGGCTCTCGCTTTTGCCGGCTGGTCCATTATTTTGCAGGCGCGAAACGGCGCGCGCTGTCGATCACCGCCGCCGGTACGTCGATGGCGCGGCTGACCATCGCCTGCAACCGCTCGCCCGGCAAAGGATCGATGTCGAGGCCGCTTTTCTGCACGTCGGCGATCAGCGCCGGATCGGTCATTGCGGCGGTGAAGGCCCGACGCAATGCGTCGACGATTGCGCTGGGCACGCCAGGCGGGGCCACGATGGCCCGACCGATGTCGCTGCCGCTGGCATAAAGGCTCAGAAGCTGCCGCTGTTCGTCGTTGTCGGCGAGGTCGACCACAGCCGGCACATCGCCGATCTCCGGGTGGCGCGCCAGGGCATATTGCAGGATGAGATGGATCTTCTTCTCGTGCAGCCATTCCGGCCGGACGGTCTTGGTCACCGCCCAGGGGCGCACGATGCCTTCGACTTCGCCGCGCTCCATGGCGATGGAAACCATGTTGACGCCCTCGTAGCCCGCTACGACTTTGAACCGCGTCCCGACGATGGCGTTGAGGATGCGTGGAAACACCACCGACGAGGAGTCCGGTCCGGTGCCGCCAAGCACGACCTCCTTGGCTTTTGCATCGGCGACGCTGCGCACGCCGCTGCCATGCCAAGTTTGCTGGACCTCGACATTCGAATTGATCCGCCCAATCCAATTAAGCGTCCGCACGTCATAACGCGGCCCGGCATGGCCGAGCGCCTGCGCAATCGCGACGGTTTGCGGAACCACGCCGAGCACGGTGCCGTCGCGGGCCGCCACATTGGCGATGTGGTTGGCGCCGTTCATGCCGCCGGCGCCGGGCATGGTGCGCACCACCACCGCCGGGCGGCCCGGCAGATGTGCGCCCAGGCGGCGCGCCAACAGATCGGCATAGATGGTGTAGCCGCCGCCAGGTCCGAAACTCGAAATGATGGTGATGGTCTTGCCGGCGAAATCGAGCGGCGGCTGCGCCCCGGCGGGGGATGCGGCGACCGCAAATGACGCGCAGAGCGCCCCCAAGGGCCAGATTTCGAAGGCAATGCCGCATCGTGCGATTGTCCGCCGCCAACGCATGGACCGCGCGCCATATCTGGGGCTGTGGATAACTAGGACAACTCCAGGTCGGCCCCGGCAACCGTAGGCAAGCGCTGTCTTGAACCAGATTACGGGGTAATGTTGCGAATCACCATGCGATTCTCAGCCCAATTTCTCGACGAGCTGCGGGCGCGGCTTCCGGTTTCGGAAGTCGTGGGCCGGCGCGTGAAATTGAAAAAGGCGGGCCGCGAATGGAAGGGGCTGTCGCCCTTCAACAAGGAGAAGACGCCGTCGTTCACGGTCAACGATCAGAAGGGCTTCTATCACGACTTCTCCTCCGGCAAGCACGGCAACATTTTCGACTTCGTAATGGAGACCGAAGGGCTCACTTTCCCCGAAGCGGTGGAGCGGCTGGCGCGCGAAGCCGGCATGCCATTGCCGAAAGTCTCCCACGAGGACGAGGAGCGCGAGCAGCGTCGCAAGACATTGCACGATGTCGTTGAACTGGCGGCCAAGTTCTTCGAGGCGACACTGGCCTCGCGCGCCGGTGCGCGGGCGCGCGGTTACCTCGCCGACCGCGGCGTCGACCCGTCGACCCAGCTACAATTTCGTCTCGGCTATGCGCCCCCCGAGCGATTTGCGCTCAAGGAACATCTCGGCAAGGAAGGCGTGTCGGTCGAAGATATGGTCGCGGCGGGCCTCCTCATCAGCGGCGACGATATCCCGGTACCGTTCGACCGGTTTCGCGACCGGGTGATTTTCCCGATCGCTGACCTGCGCGGCCGCGTCATCGCGTTTGGCGGCAGGACGCTCGAAAAGGATGCCCAGCCGAAATACCTGAACTCGCCGGAGACGCCGCTCTTCCACAAGGGCGCGACGCTCTACAACATCGCCAATGCGCGCGCCGCTGCGCACAAAGGTGCGCCGGTTGTTGCGGTCGAAGGTTATGTCGATGTTATCGCGATGGTGTCGGCCGGTTTCGAGGCGACGGTGGCGCCGCTCGGCACCGCGCTGACGGCCGAGCAACTCGCGCTGGTTTGGAAAATGGCGGACGAGCCGGTGCTGTGTTTCGACGGCGATACAGCGGGCCGTCGCGCCGCCTACCGTGCGGTCGATATCGCTTTGCCCCTGATCAGGCCCGGCAAGAGCCTGCGATTTGCGACCCTGCCGGATGGCAACGACCCCGACGACCTCGTGCGCACCGGCGGCCGCGCGGCGGCGGTTGAGCTGATCGAGGCGGCGAAGCCGCTCGCCGACGTCTTGTGGATGCGGGAGACCGAAAGCAATCCATGCGACACGCCCGAGCGCCGCGCCGCGTTGGAGGCACGGCTCGGCGAGGTTACGGCGACCATCAGCGACGAGACGGTGCGCAAATACTACCGGCAGGATTTTGGCGTCCGGCTGCGCAATCTGCTCGCGCCCGCGCCATCACGGCAGGCGCAATCCGGGGCGCGCGGCGGACGTTCCTGGGGAGAGCGCAATTGGTCGGGCTCGCGCAGCTGGAACGATCGCAAGCCGCAAGGGCGGTTTGCCCGTTATGCCGCGCCGCCATCGCTTGCCAGCGGCACGCCGTATTTGGTTGCGAGCCCGCAACTCGCAGCCAGCGCCGTGCATCGCGGCCACCGCGGCGCCATTCCGCTGCGCGAGGCGTTGATTCTGCAAACGGCGCTGAACCATCCCTGGTTGCTGCACGATCACCTTGAAGATCTTTCCGGCATCGAATTTCGTCATCCGGATGCCGAGAAACTCAAGCTGGCCTTGATCGACGTCGCGGCTGATCGCGGCGCGGGCGATGGGCCTCACGATCAAGCCGCAGCCGGGATCGTGATGCGTGAGGCGCTGATTCAGCGCGGTTTTGCCGAACAGATCACGCGGGCTGAAAAGGTCATTACCACCGTCTCGGTGTGGGGTGCGCGGCCGGAGGCCGGTTCAGACGACGCATTGATGACCTGGAAACAGCTCATCGCCTTGCATCGGCAATGGCACTCCTTACTTAGGGAGTTGAAGGACGCCGAGCAGGCGCTTGGACGCGAAACGACCGAATCGAACTATTCCTGGCTGCAGGACGTGAAAGCCCGAATGTCGGCGGGGGATGGCACCGAGGCCCTGATTGAGGGTTTTGGGGTCGCTTCGGGCCGTGGCGTGCAGAACGTATAGGCGGGCGTTTGCGGCCCGGTGGGTTGTCCGGTTTCGTGCAGTTTGGTAGGCACCTGAAAGCCCTAGGGTTTTGCCAGGCGATAGGGTTAATCGGAGCTTAGGGCGCTCGAGTGACACTAGCGGCGCGCTGATTCGTATGGGTGGTCTCCTCCGGCAGGGGGACCGAGACTCCCTCCTATAGGTAGGGGGATATGAGTCGTTCCCTGGCATGTGCGGGAACGTGAGGAGAGATTGATGGCGACCAAGACCAAGGCCACCCAAAAGGCCAGCAGCACCAAGGATAAAGAGGCCAAGCCGGTTAAAGACGTCAAAGAGGCCAAAAAAGAGGTCAAAGAGGTCAAGGCCAAGGAGGAGGCGCCTGAAAAGGAGGCCGCCGAGACCCCTGATACCCCGCTCCCGCTGCTCGACCTGTCGGACGCTGCGGTCAAGAAGCTGATCCGTACCGCCAAAAAGCGCGGTTACGTCACCCACGATGAGATCAACGCCGTCCTGCCTTCGGAAGAGGTCAATTCCGAGCAGATCGAGGACGTTCTCGCCATGTTTTCGGAAATGGGCGTGAACGTGGTCGAGACTGAGGAGGCCAACGACGACGACCGCGAGGAGGAAGAGGACGAGGCCGAAGGCGAGAACGAACTGGTCGAAGTCCAGCAGAAGGTTCCAGCCAAGGCCGAAACCAAGGAGCCGACCGAGCGCACCGACGATCCGGTCCGGATGTATCTTCGCGAGATGGGTTCGGTCGAATTGCTCTCGCGCGAGGGCGAAATCGCCATTGCCAAACGGATCGAGGCCGGCCGCGAAGCGATGATCGCCGGGCTGTGCGAAAGCCCGCTGACCTTCCAAGCCGTTATCATCTGGCGTGACGAACTCAACGACAACAAGATATTCCTGCGCGACATCATTGATCTTGAAGCGACTTATGCCGGCCCCGACGCCAAGGCGATGCCGGCGCCGGTCGGTCCCGACGGCCAGCCGCTGCCGGGCATTCCTGGTCATGCCCCTGGCCATGCCAATGGCCAGCCGCCGCAGACGCAAGCACCGGCGACCGCGCCCGTGGGCGCAACCCCGTTCAAAGCGCGACCCGTCGGCGAGGGCGATGGCGAGGAGAAGCCGGAGGGCGCCGCCGACGGCGATTTTGACGACGACGATATGGAGGGCTCGCTGTCGCTTGCCGCCATCGAGGCCGAGCTCAAGCCCAAGGTGCTTGAGACCTTCGACACGGTTGCGAGTGAATATAAGCGGCTGCGCCGCCTGCAGGACCAGGACATCGCGCTCAAGCTCAAGAGCGATAATCTGACGCCGGCGCAGGAGCGTAAATATAAGAAGCTCAAGGAAGAGATCATCGCCGCGGTGAAGTCGTTGCGGCTTAACCAGGCGCGCATCGACTCGCTGGTCGAGCAGCTCTACGACATCAATAAGCGCCTGGTCGGCTATGAGGGTCGCCTGATGCGGCTCGCCGAGAGCCATGGCTGCACGCGCGAGGACTTCCTCAAGCAGTACCAGGGCTCCGAGCTCGATCCGCGCTGGCTCAACCGGGTGTCCAAGCTTTCGGCCAAGGGCTGGAAGAACCTGGTCGCCAAGGACAAGGACCGGATCAAAGAGCTCCGCCAGCAGATCCAGACGCTCGCCGGCGAAACCGGGCTTGAGATCGGCGAGTTCCGCAAAATTGTGCACATGGTGCAGAAGGGCGAGCGTGAGGCGCGCCAAGCCAAGAAGGAGATGGTTGAGGCCAACCTTCGTCTGGTGATCTCGATCGCCAAGAAATACACCAACCGCGGCCTGCAATTCCTCGACCTGATCCAGGAAGGCAATATCGGCCTGATGAAGGCGGTCGATAAGTTTGAGTATCGCCGCGGCTATAAATTCTCGACCTATGCGACGTGGTGGATCAGGCAGGCGATCACCCGCTCGATCGCCGATCAGGCGCGCACCATCCGCATTCCGGTGCACATGATCGAAACCATCAACAAGATCGTGCGCACCTCGCGCCAGATGCTCAACGAGATCGGCCGCGAGCCGACGCCCGAGGAACTGGCCGAAAAGCTCGGCATGCCCCTGGAGAAGGTGCGCAAGGTTCTCAAGATCGCCAAGGAGCCGCTCTCGCTCGAAACCCCCATTGGCGATGAGGAAGATTCACATCTCGGCGATTTCATCGAGGACAAGAATGCGATCCTGCCAATCGACGCGGCGATCCAGTCGAACCTGCGCGAGACCACGACGCGGGTGCTGGCCTCGCTCACGCCGCGTGAAGAGCGCGTGCTGCGCATGCGCTTCGGCATTGGCATGAACACCGATCACACGCTGGAAGAAGTCGGCCAGCAGTTCTCGGTGACACGCGAACGCATTAGGCAGATCGAGGCCAAGGCGCTGCGCAAGCTCAAGCACCCGAGCCGTTCAAGGAAGCTGCGGAGCTTCTTGGACAATTGAGGACGCGGCGTTCGATCCGATCGGTGTCTCCGCCTACCGCGCAGGAGCTTGACGACGCGTGCCTCGGGAAGGCCATTGCGCCATATTGGCCGTCATGGCGAGCCGAACCGACATCGAAATCGCGCTGCGCCGCCTTGCACCGGGCATGCCCAAGCATGAATTCGGCGCGGTGGTCGATCACGCGCGCGATAGCCGCGGCCTCGCCACCGCTTCGCCCGAGACGGCGGCCTGGCTGTCGCTGGTCGCCTATGTCCGTCACGCGCTGACGGATTACGACGACCTCCTGGCGCAGGGCTACGATCAGGACAGCGCGCGTTTTTTCGTGTTGGACAAAATCAACGCAACGCTTGCCGCCTGGGGCGTCCGACGCACGCTCGGCGCGGACGATTCCGGCTCATGAGCCACGGTTCTCCAGCCCGGACCGCTGGACGTTAGGGTTCCGTATTGGTGGAAAAAGTGGTTTCCACAATTCGGGGCATGCTTTAATGGTCGGGAACCACGATGCAGGTTTATGACAGTCGCCGTCAGGCATCGTGCAGCACGCCCGGGAGGAGTCTCATGTTTACGTCGCTGATCGCAGGATTGGTCGTGGCGGTTGTCGCCTCGGGCGCTGCGACCGCCCAGACCATTCCGCCGGATTATTTCCGCGGCAAGACCATCAATATCGTGGTCGGTTCGGGCACCGGCGATGGCTACGATCTCTATTCGCGGATGCTTGTGCAATATATGAGCCGCCACATCCCGGGAAATCCGCGCATGATCGTTCAGAACATGCCAGGCGCCGGCACGCTGCGCGCGACCAATTACATATGGGAGGTGGCGCCCAAGGACGGCACGCATTTCGGTTCGGTCGGCGGCGGGACCGCGACCGCGAGTCTGCTGGACGCGCGCAATGCACGCTTTGATGCGCGCCGCTTCCAATGGATCGGCTCGATGAATTCCGAGGTTGGCTTGGTGCTCTCCTGGGGATCGACACCGTTCAAGACCATTCAAGATGTGATGAAGCGGGAGTTCATTGTCGGCGGCGGCGGCCCGACCTCGGGTAATGTCGTATTTCCGCTCGTGCTCAACCAGGTGGTCGGCACCCGTTTTAAGGTGGTGGGCGGCTATAAAGGCACCGGCGACATTGCGCTGGCGATCGAGCGCGGCGAATTGCAGGGCACTGCCAGCTATCATTATTCGTCGATCATCGGCCGCAATCCGGATTGGCTCACTAAGAACCAAGTCAACGTGCTGTTGCAATTAAGCCTGCGCAAGCATCCGGAATTTCCAAACGTGCCGCTGGTCGCCGAACTCGCACAGAACGAGGAGCAGCGCGCGATCATCGAATTGGTGTTTGCACGCCAGGAGATGGGTCGGCCGTTCATGCTGCCGCCCGATACGCCGGCCGGTGTCGTTGCCATTTTGCGTCGCGCCTTTGATGCCGCGATGCGCGATCCGGAACTGCTTGCGGAGGCCCAGAAGCGCAAGATGGACCTTAACCAGCCGATGTCCGGCGACGAGATTCATGCGCTGATCGATCGGCTCTACAAGTGGCCGCCCGCGATCATCGAGAAGGCCGCGCAGGCGGCGGGGCCGGGCGCGGCAGGTGGCGGTTGAGGAAAGCCAAGCGTCGCTTGCACAATCAACCCCGCGCGCCGGTCATTGCGCTTAAAGGTGCGGCTTATGCCATGCCTTCCACAATACGGAAGTCGCGTTCGCCCGCTTTGTTGAACACCTTGAGCGCGGCCTGATAGCCGGGGCCATCGTGGCAGGCGACCGCCGCAGCGACGCTTGGAAACTCGACGATCACAATGCGCTGCTTGAGGCCGGCCTCGTAGGCGACATTGGCGTTGCCGCGCGCCAGGAACTTGCCGCCCGCCGCCAGGATCGCCGGGCCTGCGAGCTTGGCATATTCCGCCACCGCATCCGGATTTGTGATCGAACGATAACACGATACCCAATACGCCTTCGCCATTGCTGTCTCCGTCGCCTCGTTGCTCTCAAAGCCCGTTCAATCCGGGTGGGGCGCAGACTAGCGCGCGGGCCGGCGAAAGGGAAACCGATTGCGGACCACGGCATGGCGCCGGCCAAAGGGCTGGGCTATGGTTTCGCTATCGAACGCTGTTTTGGGGAAATGCGATGCGCCGACCGAAGCCCTTCAGTTTCGCAGCTGCTCTGGTTGTGTTTTTTTGTTTGTCCGCGCCAGCCGCGGCGCAGACCTATCCAACCCAGCCGATCCGGATTATTGTGCCGACCCCACCGGGCGGCGTTGCCGACTTACTGGCGCGCGCGATCGCGCAAGGCATTTCCGCAACCGGCAAGACCGTTATTGCCGAACAGCGCACCGGCGCCGGCGGCGTGATCGCCGCCGAGTTTGTCGCGAAATCGGCGCCTGACGGCTACACCGTCTATATGGGCTTCCACCCGACGCAGTCGATCCTGGTCCATTTGCAGAAGCTGCCCTACGATCCAGCTAGGGATTTTGAACCGATCATTTTGGTCGGCGCCTCGCCCAATATGCTGGTGGTGAATCCCGCGCTACCGGTGAAGACGCCAAAAGATCTCGTCGAATACGCGCGCAGGAACCCCGGCAAGATTTCGTTCGGTTCGCCCGGCAATGGCTCGTCCGGCCATATGGTTGGCGAGCAGTTCAAGATCATGCACGGGCTCGACCTCGTGCATGTGCCCTATAAGGGCGCCGGGCCTGCGGTTATCGATTTGGTCGCGGGGCACATTCAGATGATGTTCGACATCGTGCCGCTGGCGCGTGAGCAACTGCTTGCGGGCAAGGTGCGCGCGCTCGGGGTGATGTCGCCAAATCGGCTGCCGGTGGTGCCGGATGTGCCGACCATGGCCGAGCAGGGAATGCCCGAGCTTGAAGGCGGTCCGTGGTTCGGCTTGCTGGCGCCGGCCAAGACACCGCGCCCGATCATCGACTGGCTGAATGCGGAAACCAAAAAGGCGATGTCGGCGCCGGACATTCGTTCCAAGCTCGAAGCGCTCGGCGTCAGCCTGCCGCTCGGCAGCCCGGAGGACTTCGGAACGCATATTGCGGCTGAGACCAAGCGCTGGGGCGACATCATCAAACGCGCCGGCATTAAGCTCTGACGACGGACGCTTGAATTGAGCCAAGGTCGGATGGCGTCGGCGCATGATCCCGAAAAGTGGGAACCGGTTTTCGGAAGAGGTCATGCGCAAACAATGAAGTCAAACCATGATCCGATTCAATCGAATCGGATCATGGTTTAGCGCCGTCCCCGTGCCGCCCGCTTCAGTTCGGCCTTTTCTTCCTTGGACGGCTTTGCGCCGGCGCGACGCAGGCTCTTGATGCGCGACGGCGGCAGGCCGGATTTCTCGGCGATCTCGCGATCCTGCGCCTCGATGATGGCGCGCGCGGGCGCGTCGTCGTCAAGGCCACTGAGTTCGGCTGCGGGCACGCGGCGGTTCGAGCGTTGGGAGCCATCTTCATAGACGACATCGAACAGAACGAACTCGCCAACAACACGGCTTCCAGGTTTGCTGGCCATTGTTGGTCCTTCTTGTCATGGGTTGCGCTAGTGCCGCCGATTTGAAGTTCCTACAGCAGTTGCAGCAAACTCAGTTAGGAACTTCAAATCGAAAAGCGGCACTAGATTCATAGAGTTGCTAGTGCCCCTTGGTTTCCGAAGTTCGTGTAGGTGACTGCTGCGATGTATCACGAACTTCGGAAACGGGGCACTAGGTTGCGGCAACGGTGGTGGTTGTCCGAATGCAAGAAGCCCGGCGGGTTTAGCGCCGGGCCTCGGAACGTTCAAGCGTTGGTTTAGACGGCTTGTAGATTGGTCGCCGCAGATTTACCAGTCTTGCGATCGGCTTCAACCTCGAACGAGATCTTCTGACCTTCGGCCAGGCTGCGCATGCCGGAGCGCTCGACCGCAGAGATATGCACGAATACATCCGGGCCGCCCTCATCCTGCTGGATAAAGCCGTAGCCTTTCGTGGTGTTGAAGAACTTCACGGTACCGATTGCCATTGTTGGCTCCTTCAGAAAACGCTCAAAGGCGTAAATGGCCCGCAAAACCATTCCTGCGGACCGCATATCCGGATTTGGCGTTGTCTTGGGGAAGCCCGTGCCGGGCGCATACAAGTCATGCGAAATCGCGAACGCGGGGGATATAAGCGCGACGGTGCCGATTTGCAATTGGGACCCGGGGCGTTGTTAATAGACGGTAATGTTAATCAGCCGGGTGGGTCTCAAAATATGCGCGATCCGCTGCCGACTGCGCCCAGCCCGGCCGGCCGCGCCAGTCAGCAAAATGGGCGCGCATATCGCGGCCGTAGCGGACCCGAAACAACAACGTGCGTGCGTCACCGTTCTCGTATTCATGCAGCTCGCCCGGTGGGTGCACCACGAATGAGCCAGGAACCACCGCGACGGTTTGGTCCGGCGTGCGCATGATCCCGCCGCCGGTAAAGCAGAAATAGATCTCGGTTGCCTCCGGGTGGCAGTGATTGGGGCTGATCTGGCCAGGCTCCCAGCAGGCGACGGTCACGTCGCCGTCCTCGACCTTGCCCAGCACCTTCTCGACATGTTGCTTGGGGTCGAAGGCCTGCTCGTGCTCGAGATTAAAGACATGCATGAAGGCACCTCCACGCCCGAGCATATATGGCTTGGGTAGGCCTGCCCAACGGGTACTTTCGCGCTTTCCGTACCTGGTGGGATCGTGCAATCTGGCCCTTCGCTTTCCTTCCGCCATCGCCATCCATCATCGCTACAGAATGCAGGCCACACCATGAAAGTTGGTATTTTCGATCACGTCGAGCGCACCGCCGACCGTTCGATTGCGCAGACGTTTGACGAGCGCCTCAAATTCGCTGTCGCCGCCGACGAGGCCGGGATCTATTGCCTGCATGTCGCCGAACATCACGCGACCCCGCTCAACCTGGTGCCGGTGCCGGGCGTTTATCTCGGCGCGCTAGCGCGCGCGACCAAACGCATGCGGATCGGGCCGCTGGTCTATTTGCTGACGCTGGTTTCTCCGCTGCGGCTGGCGGAGGAAATTTGTATCCTCGATCATCTCAGCAATGGGCGTCTGGAAGTTGGCGTCGGGCGCGGCGTATCGCCCTATGAGCTTGCCTATCACAAGGTCGCCGCCGCGGAATCCCGCGATATCTTCATCGACGCGTTCAACTGCTTGTCCGAAGCGCTGACCCACGACAAGTTCAGCTATGCAGGCCCGCACTATTCTTACAAAGACGTGCCCATGGCATTGCGGCCGCTGCAGCAGCCATATCCGGCGTTCTGGTACGGTTCATCCAACACCACCGGCGCGGCGTGGTCGGGTGAGCACGGCATGCATTTCGTCGCCAATGGCCCGACCGACTATGCCAAGGTCAACATCGACGCCTATCGCGAAGCGCTGGCCAAGCGCGGCGGCCCGGAGCAGCCCAAGCCTGAATTCAAGGGCGGCGCTGCGATCGGTGCGTTGCGCCACATCGTGATCGCGGACACTGACGAAGAGGCGCGCAAACTGGCCAAGCCAAATGTCGACTATCACGTTGGCAGCCTCAACTGGTTGCGCAAGCAGCATGCGCAGAACGAGGCACAGGTGCGCGGGCTGGTGCCGCGCGGAATGACCTTCGAGGAATGGGAAAAGGACGGCATGGCGATTGCCGGCAGTCCAAAGACGGTGTTGGCGGAAATCGAACGCCAGGCCGACAAGCTGGGGCTCAATTATCTTCTGGCCTATCTGTTCTTCGGTAACCTCACGCTCCAGCAGGCGCTGCGTTCACTCGAATTGATGCGGACCGAGGTCATGCCGAAGTTGGAGAAATTGTGAGCGTCGGCAATGTCCATCATCATCACTGACGCGGATGCTGAGCGCCTGCTGTCGATCCCGGAAGCGATCGAGGCAATGCGGCTTGCGTTCCGCGACTTGTCGGAGGGGCGGGCGGTCAATCCGCCGCGCCTGCGCTATAGCGCATCGACACCCGATCCGACGCGCCGCTACACCGCCAATATCCATGCCGGTTCGGTTGAGAGCGCTGGAGTTGCCTGCGTGCGCGCGGGTTCGGCATTTACCCCAAATCAGTCGCCGGATGGCCGCAAGGTAACCATTGCCAACGATGTCAACTATACCGTCATCATCCTCTATGATTTGCGCACCGGTGAGCCGCTTGCATTCATGCATGAGACTTACCTTTCGGGGTTGCGCGTCGGCGCCACCTCGGCACTTGCGGTATCGCTTGCGGCGCGTGAGGACGCCGAGGTGCTGGGCGTGTTTGGCACCGGCATGCAGGCCGTGCCGAATTGTCGCGCGATCTGCGCCGTGCGGCCGATCAAGCAGGTGAGGGTTTACAGCCCAAACCCTGCGCACCGCGCCGCCTTCGTCAAGCAAATGGCGGGTGAGACATTCAAGACCATCGCGGTCGACGACCCGCGGGCGGTGGTGCGTGGCACCCATGTCGTCGCCTGCGCCACCAATTCAAAGGTGCCGGTGCTCAGTGGCGAATGGCTCGAGCCCGGACAGATGGTCGTCACCATCGCCAATTCCGATGTCATCAATGCGCGCCACGAGGTCGATGAGGCCACCTTCGCGCGCGCCAGTGAGATCATCATCAACGATTGGGATAGCGTTGCGGCCAATCGCCAGGTTGAACTGTCGGAGCCGATTGCCAAAGGGCTGGTCGCGCGCGAAAATGTGCATGAACTCGGCGATATCGTTGCCGGCAAGGCGCGTCTCAAACGCGATCCAGACGGCATTGTCTTTTACAAAAACAATA
Organism: Xanthobacteraceae bacterium; assembly: GCA_022841625.1. Classification (GTDB taxonomy): domain Bacteria; phylum Pseudomonadota; class Alphaproteobacteria; order Rhizobiales; family Xanthobacteraceae; genus VAZQ01. The sequence goes on along the minus strand of JALHRD010000042.1, from coordinate 16,775 downwards.
CCGGGCTCGCGATGCAGTTCGCCGCCTGCGGTGCGATCCTGCACCGGAAGCTGATGGCCGAAGGCACCAATCGTACGATTCCGACCGAATGGTTTGCGAGCGGCAAGGCGCATATTTAGGGCCCGGGCAAGGATGCATCGCGCCGACGGAATGTTAGCGTTTCCGCTGCGATAGTCTAATCGATGCGGTTCGGCCCATGTGGCGGGGAAGAGGCGGGGATGTAATTGCGCACGCTTAATCCTATATCGAATGTGCAATAATCCTTTGAGGAGATGCTGATGCGCACAATTTTGGCCGTTATATTTGGGTTGCTGGCAATCCTTGCCATGGACATTCAGCGAAGCCACGCGCAGTTCTCAAGCTCGCGGAATCCCTGGTGCATCCGGGATGGCGTGATGGGTCGCGGAAACTGGGATTGTAGCTATCACAATGAACGACAATGCCTCGCCACTGCAAGCGGTGCTGGCGGCTGGTGTGTGCCAAATCCGAATTATCGGCCGACCAGGTCCAAGTCCAAGCAAAGGCAACAGCGCAACTGACCGTGCTGCGCCTCATGTGGGGCCTTCGGAACGGCGCGCTTTAAGAACGGGCCGCATTGAAAGCCGGCAACCGCTTCCCTACTTGCGGTCGGCAATCGGCCTTACCAAGTGCCGATCGCCCGCCCAATGTCGAAGATGACAGCGCCAAGCGCACAGATGATCAAGCCGCCGCCAACCAGGGCGGAATTGGCGCGAAGAAGGGTCTCTTTCTCGACTAGGTGTGCCATTGCTGTCACCCCTCAAATGTTCAGTCACAAGAACCCCGATGGGTATGTGTACCCCTATCGCCGCACGACGCCAATAACATTGTAGCAAGTCAGGGTTGCGGTGTGCGCGCAGCTGCATGCCCGCAATTATGGGGTCGTTACGGCGCCTATACTGGCCGTGACAGCCAGCGCTGTGGTTGCTAGGAAGCAACAGCCATTTTCATTGGGGGAATTTATGCCGCTTAAGCCGAACTGCCCGGTCATTGCGATCGAGGAACACTACTGGGATAAGGAGCTCGCAGCGCATGCTGCGACCGTCGAACGCAGTCCGGCGATCACCGAGCGGCTGTTTGACCTTGGCGCGCAGCGGCTGAAGGAAATGGACGAAGCCGGCGTCGATGTGCAGGTTCTGTCCCATGGCGCGCCGTCGGCGCAAAAATTGACCGGTACCGATGCGGCCGAAATTACGGCGCGGGTCAACGATCGGCTGGCGGATTTCTGCTCCACCAATCCCAAACGGTTCGCCGCCTTCTGCGCGCTGCCGACCATCGATCCGCTGGCTGCTGCAAATGAGCTCGAACGCTGCGTGACCAAACGCGACTTCAAGGGCGCGATGGTTCACGGTCTCACCAACGGCGAATTTCTTGATGACAAAAAGTTCTGGCCGATCTTCGAGCGCGCCGAGCGGCTCGATGTACCGATCTATTTTCATCCCTCGGTGCCCCATCCCGCGGTGATGGATGCTTATTACAAGGACTATGTGAAAGATTTTCCAATGGTGATCCGTGCGGCCTGGGGCTTTACGGTCGAGACTGCAACGCAGGCGCTGCGGATGGTGCTGTCAGGCGTGTTCGACAAACACCCCAAGCTCAAGATCATCATCGGGCATCTCGGTGAGACCCTGCCATTCCTGGTTTGGCGCGTTGACAATGCGCTGGCGCGGCCGGGTGGAAAATCGATGAGCTTCCGCGATATTTTCTGCAACCATTTCTACGTCACCACCAGCGGCAATTTTTCCAACCCGGCGCTGCTGTGCTGCGTGCAGGAAATGGGTATCGACCGTATTTTGTTTGCAATCGACTGGCCGTTCGTTCCGAACAAGCTCGGCACCGATTGGATTCCGCATATTCCGCTGTGTGAGGAAGACAAGGTCAAGTTGCTCAGCGGCAATGCTCAGCGCTTGCTGCGGCTTTAGAGCATGGTTCTGAAAAGTGCGAACCGGTTTTCGGAAAAGATCATAGTCTAACGCATTTCCAACGCGGTGCGGCGCCGCTATCGCGCGATCATGCGTTCAATCGATATCGCCCGGCCACAACGTCTTGCCGGGCTGTCGGCTGGCCACGGATGTCGCGTTCAGTGGATAGCCGGTCGATGCAACGGGCAAAAGCGTTGCCGCCAGCGTTCGGTGTGACCGTCGCTTCGCTTTGCGCTGTCGTTTCGTTGTCGCCAATTTCTCGACCTCGGGATCTTGGGACGTGACGGGGATACTGCCCACATGCAGGACCGTGGGCGTCGTTGTGGCGGCCGGCGTATCGAGCTTGGCAGGTAGTGGTGGATCGACGACGGCGCGTTCGTCCACATCATCGGCTTCGTTGGCATGTTGCGCGGCGCGCACTGGTTGGCTTTCGATTGCCGGAGGTGCTTCGACGATCGTTGGCGCATTGCGCCCGGGCGGCGCTTCGATCGCTGGCTGGGTTTCGATCGCTGGTTGAGCTCCGGTCGCTGGCTGGGCTTCGACTGCCGGCGGCGCATTGGCGGCGACGATTTGCGGTTGCGGCGCGGCGAGTTCGAGCGGCGGTTCCGGGCGTTGCGCGGTGCTTGGCTCAGCCCTGGTCGCTAACGCATTCATCTGCCGTGCGACCGTCAAGGAATCGATACGATGCCAGTCGTCGGAGGTGTAGGCGAGCAGGCGCGACGCTTCGAGCGGGCCAACCTTACTTTGCTGCGCAATGTGAACAGTCGCCGCAAATCCGAAAAGTGTAAGCCCCAGCAGCAGGGCCGCTGTCACGGCGCCGATGATGAATCGGAGATCGGGAATCATGGGAGTCGCCCCTGCGCGTGGCTTTTGACGGGTGCAATGGGTGTGGTTTCGTTTCGGCGTCGGGCCCGAGCAATGAGCCGCGACTCACGCCAATGAATAACTGAGTCGCTAACAAAAGCTTCACACGCATAGCGAGTCCCATGCACGCGGGGCGAGTCCCGGGCCGGTAGGCCGGCATCGGGGGATGGTGGATCGCATTGTCGGGCCGTGCCCAGCATTGTATGGAGTGAGTGCCCCGCCATACGCCAAGCCGCGCGGTGTCAGGGCCCGTAGCTCAATGGTTAGAGCCGGCCGCTCATAACGGTCTGGTTGGAGGTTCGAGTCCTCCCGGGCCCACCACGCATTCTGTCGGTGCGGTGAACCTTGCCGGTGCGCGCATCGGACAGCGTCTCGCCCGCCATCTCCGTCATTCTGAGTGCGTCATCGCGTGCGCGAAACGCCATAAGCCCGGCATCGGAGGTCGCCACGGAGCCACGAAATTGCGGCGTCAATCCGCGGTCAAAATCGAGCGCGAGAACCTCGTTAGCCGCTATCTTCCAGAAGAGAGACCCGGATAGAGGCGCAATTCGTATTGTTGTCGGCCAGAGATGAGGATCACTGCGTCGTTTTGCACGCTTTGCAAGAGCCAGCCGTCAATGCTGCCGCCTTCTTCAATCCAGTGCGCCTGCGGCTGACCGGACACCTGTAGCAGTGCCTGCCGTCGCGTGGCGGCGATCGCCACGCCGGTCAGTCGGACGTCGCGCGGCTTGTCGCCCGACTGCGCGAGGACCGAAGTTGCGCTGGGTGGGAAAAATGCGCGGCGGTCGACGCTGAACAGCGGCCGCCGCACAATTTCCGCAAAGTCGGACAACGGCGCGGTTTCGGGCGGCGGCGCAATTGAACCCGGCGCAGCAGCCTTGTTATCGGCGCCGGTGGTGGCGATCGAAGACCCAGGTTCCAATCCCACGACCCACCAGTTCACGGCGCCGAGAATTGCCGCACCCGTGCCAAGCAGGAGCACGACAACATTCCGCACGGGGTTCTTCATGGCTGACGCCCCAGCTAGGCGGCGAACACATCCAGCCGGACCTCGACCAGCGCTGGTCCGCCGGCGGCCGAACCGGTGCGGCCGAGCGGTGCGAAGTCCGCGCTTTCGACCAGCAGATAAGGTCGTCGTCAGCTTTATCTTTACCGCTTGCCGCGACATCTGCCCGATCACCACCGCGCGCCTGGCGCAGATCGAAAACCGGCTCGGCGGCGCGGTCGGGCGCGACATCTTCTTCTACTCGATCACGGTCGATCCGGTTAACGACACGCCGGAAAAGCTCAAACAATATGCCAAGGTGTTTCATGCCGGACCGGGCTGGCAGTTTCTGACCGGCAAGCTCGCCGATATCCGGGTGATCAACGGCAAATTCGGCGAGCGCATGCGCAGTCTGTCGGATCATCGCAACGAGATACTGCTCGGCAATGGAGCGACCGGTGACCGGCAGCGCGCCAATGTGTTCGGCGATCTTGACGGGGTGATCGAGTCGATCCGCGCCATGGACCCGAAATGGCGCGCACAGGTGCGGGTGCCGTCGAAAGACAATGCGGCAATGGCCTCGCTGACACTCGATGGGCCGCCGGGCCAGGCCCTGTACGTTCGGATGTGCGCTGCGTGTCACACCATCGGGCAGGGCGATCGCGTCGGTCCGGATCTTAACGGCGTCACATCCCGCCGCAGCCGTGCTTGGCTATCCGCCTTCATGCGGGATCCGGAACAGATGCGGGCCAGCAAGGATCCCGCCGCAATGGCGTTGGTGGCGCGCTTTCCGACCGTGCGCATGCCCAATACCGGTCTGTCGGAAGCCGATGCCGACGATCTTCTGTCCTATGTGGAATTGCAGATGTATCGGCACAATAATCCGGCGAGCGCCGCCAAAGGCGCACCGCGCCGGCATCATCACCATTGACAGTTGCGGTCGGAAATCGGCGCGCCACCGAGCGCCAGGCGCAACGACCCGGGTGCATTGGCCGAGGTTCAGTGACCCAGATGGAGGTGCGGAGACCCAGGTGCAGCGACCCAGGCGAACCGGCGAAAGCCACGCGGTTGTGGCCAGGCCTCACGCGCTCGGCGAAGTCTCCGGCGTCGGGATTGTGCGCGGCAGGCAAGCTACGGCGATGAAAATAGCCAAGGCGGTCGCGGCCAGGACGACAAACAGCGTATCGAAGCCCCAGCGCTCATACACGAAGGCGATCAGCGGCAGCGCGGCGGCAAGCGCGGTAAAGCTCACCACATAGCGCACGCCATAGACGCGCGCGCGAAACGCACCGGCGGCGAGTTTTCCGATCAAGTAATCGGTGATCGGGATTTGTCCAAAGGCCCCCAGCATGAAGCCGATGGCGACCGCGAGCGCGAGCCCGTCGGCCAGGCCTGGCATGAGCAAGAAGAACACCACCTGGATTGCGGCTGCGCCCATGAACACCGGCCGCGCGCCGTACAAATCGAGCAGCTTGCCGACGATCAATTGCGCCATGGAGGCGATCGCAAACACGAGGAAAGCGAAGGTCCCGATCACGGTCGCAATGTCGGTGCGACCGCCCAGGCCGACGCCTTCGGCTAAGCCGACCAAAGTCTTGGCGATGCCCTGCACCCGTTCGTCGAGAATCTTCGGCAAGGCGAAAGTGGTCGCCTGAAAAACAATGCTTGAGATCGCGGCCGTGATGAAGACGATTACCGACACGCGCAGCAGCATCGCGCGATAATGTGCGGAATAGGAGGCGGTAATGGTCTGCACACTGCGGTTTGGCGCGGATTTCTCCGCCACGAATTCCGGCCAGCGTGCGGCGATATAGGCGAGCCCGACGGCAATCGACACCACGCCCGGCACGACGAAGGCCAAACGCCAGCCGCCATTGTCGATCAGGTAGCCGGTGATCAGGGCGGCGCTGGCGACGCCGAGATTGCCCCACACGCCGTTCACCGCGATCCGCATGCCGGTGTTCTTCCACTTCTGCGTCACCATCGCCAGGCCGACTGGATGATAGATCGCGGCAAACACGCCAATGACAAACAAGCCGACGCCGATCTGCATCGGCGTTTGCGCGAAGGCGGTTGCGATTGACGACAGGCCGATGCCGACGAAGAACAGGCCCATCATGCCTTCGCGGCTCCATTTGTCGGCGAGCCAACCGGCCGGATAGGCAAACAGACCAAAGGCAAAAAATCCGGGCGTGGCATAGACCAGCAAATCGCTGTAGCGCACGCCCCATTCGCGCACCAAAGCCAGCGCAGCGACGGTCGCGAAGATCAATGTGAAAAGATGGTCGAGGAAATGACCGATGTTCAGCAGCAAGAAATGCAGGCTGTCGCGCTTCACTCGCGCTCGACGGTGCATGCCACCGCGCGGTTCTTGCCCATATGGAGCATGGCGTCGTTGCGAACCCCATCGACCCAGACGTTGCGGCCGATATAGCGGTAGCCGACACCCATAGGCACCAACCGGACATGCGCGCCGCGTCCGGCCCCGAGGCCCAGGCGACCGGTTACGATTTCGCCTTCAATGCTGACCGCGATCGGACAAAGCGGATAGGAACGGCCATTTTCGCAAGCCAGCGTCAGGCCGGCGCAGGTACCGCCGGCAACGGCCTGTGGCGCCAGTCCAATCAAGGACAATGCCGCTATCCCGCCCGCCGCCAAGAAGTTGCGAAATTGCGTCATGAGCCCTGCTCCCCATCACTTGGTTAATGGTATCCGGATCGGTTGCGGCATACAAGGCTCTCCGTCGGCACGATGTTGGGGATGTTTTGCCAAATCAGGCTCCCAGTGGCGTGCCGATTAGGCATAAAAATTATGCTATATCAATTGGTTGCATCAAGGCGTGGCAACTTAACCACCGTGCAAAATTATTGACCGCATAGGCCGGTCCGTCCTTGCTTCCGGTATTCCGCTAAGGGATTATTACTCCTAATGAATCTTTAAGGGGCGGGCACTGTATTGCCGTCCGTCGTTGCTGGGAGATGCACGTCATGAATGCGCCGATCAAGATTGCACAGGTCACCGGAGCCGTCGCTCAGCCCGGCGCGAAGCCCATCAAGATTCTCAAGATTGAAAAGCCGCAGGGTGGCCAGGCGGTTACCGCCGAGGCGAGCTATGACGGCACGGTCAAGGTCGATTTCACCGCCATCGCCAACGAGAAGATCACGCTGGTTCACATCGGCGAGCGGCTGATCATCCTGTTCGACAATCAATCGACCGTCACCATCATACCGTTCTTCGATTCGATGGGCGTGCCGTTGGCCAACATCGCGATCGAATCGAACGGCAAGGAGTTTACTGGCGCGCAATTCGCGTCGACGTTCCCAATTACCACCGATCAATCGATCCTGCCCGCGGCCGGCCCCGGCGCGGCTGGTGGCCCCGCATCGGGCGCGAACTTCCGCAATGCCAGTGTCGATCCGCTGAACAGCCCGGATCCACTGCCGCTGTTGCCGGAGGAGGCGCTGCCACCGATTGAGTTCACGCGCATCCAAGCGCCGATTCCGGACAGCGGCGATCTCGGCGATCCGTTGGCGGAAGATTCGTCGCCCACAATAAGCGGCACCGCCCTGGTCGTCGATGACGAGGGCCAGGCGGACGGCATCGCCGGCGCGGTCGGCGCCAGTGGCGACGTGTCGGGCCAAATCACCGGCTTCCCGCCGCCGGCGCAGTTCCTGAACTTCAGCTTTGGGCCGGACGGCCCCGGCGACATCAATTTCGTCAGCGCCAGCTTCCAAGCCAAGGACGAAAACGGCAATCCGGTCGCGCTGCAGGCGCGGGTGTTCGATCCGACCGCCGATGGAGGCGCCGGTGCTTGGGTGACGGTGCCGATCACCGTGTCGTTCCCGGATGGCAAGACCGTGATCGGCACCTGGACCGATGCCGACGGCAATCCGCACGACGCTTTCCTGCTGCAGATCACCGACGCTGCGACCGGCGAATATACCTTCCAGGCCTTTGTCGCGCTGGTGCATCCGTTGCAGTCGCCGACCGGCGGCCCGGCCGCGACCGAGTACGAAGACGACATTCTGCTGTCGATCAATTTCGCCGTGACCGACTCCGACGGCGAGACAGCCACCGCAACGCTGACCGTTACCGTCGACGACGACACGCCGGACGGCGAGAACTCGACCGGCGAAGTCGGTTTTGAGGGCGAGAGCAAAGACGAAATCATCGTCAGCGGTAGCTTCGGCGACACGCTCGACGACGAGGACCAGTTCCCGCACGAACTGTGGGGGTCCTTCGGCATTGACGGCGGGCCGGGCGACAATGGCTTCGGCACCTCTGCGTTCGGAACCCTGAATATCCAATACGGGGCGGATGGTCCATCGAGCACGACAAATCCGCTGGTTCTCGCGGCTTCGGTTGCAGTCACCAATTCGGCATCGGCTGACAATGGTCCGCTGCAGGTGGTGGCGGTCGATGCCGACGGCAACGGCGTTCCTGAAAATGTAACGTACCAGTGGGTGCCCAATCCGTTGGGTGGCGGCACGCTGTATGGCTTGAGCGCGAGTTTCCCCGATACTTCGGATCCGGTGTTTGAACTCACGATCGATGCGGCTGGCAACTATACCTTCAACCTCCACGGGCCGCTCGCGCATCCCTTCACCGACGCCGATTCCCAGAACGACGGCGCCGACACCGCGTTCGAAGACAATCTGACACTGACCTTTAATTACGCCGCGACCGACGGCGACGGCGACCAGGTGCGCGGCACCATCACCATCAAGGTCGACGACGACACGCCGGAAATCGTTCAGGAGCAATGCGGGCCGACGGACACCGCTACGGCGGCGCTGGGGCTGGACCAGGCCCTCGGTGATGGCTCGGGTTCCTGTTCGCTGACCCTGACCATGGACGAGTCGCTGCCGGACGGCGGCTCGACGCAGGACGAGGGCGGCGTTGTTCAGAACGATGAGGCGACGGTGTCGCTGCCGACGGCGTTGACCGATCTTGGCGAGCCGATCGGCGCGGCGACCGGCAGCGGCGCCGATCTGTTCAGCGTGAACTTCGGCGCCGACGGCAAGAAGAGCCTGGTGTATGCGCTGACCTGTGCGAACGGTCTCCCGATCGCCGATGGCGAGTCGACCGGCATTTACGACACCGAAACCGGCGACCAGATTTTGCTTTACGTGGAAGACGGCATTGTCGTCGGCCGTGTGGGCGGTGACGAGGGCGACATCGCCTTTGCGATCACGATCGACCCCGATACCGGCGAGGTTGCGTCAGCACAATATCGTGCTGTTATGCACAACGACGAGACCGATCACGACGAGAACGGCGGGTATTACGACCCACCGCTCGCGCTGTCCGGCTTGGTCTATGTGACGGTGACGGCGACCGACGGCGACGGCGACGCCGTCAGCGCGACCTCGAACGAGGCGCTGACGATCAATTTCGAGGACGACGGCCCGGATGCCGACATCAACCTGAGCGGCAGCCCGACGATTGTGCTGGACGAGACCAATAACGACGGCGACGACACCGATGCTGACACCTTCCTGGCGAGGAAGACGGTCGTTGCGGGGAACCTGTTCACCGACAATTCGGTGTACGGCTCGGACGGCCCGTTGGATGCGAACGACGACAATGTGGCCGATGCCGGCGCCAAGGTTTACTCGCTGACGCTGTCGGCGGGAGCGACCGGGCTGACCGACACGCTGTCGGGCGGCGCGGTGGTGCTGGTCAATAATGACGGCACGATTGAAGGCCGTGCCGGCAGTTCGGGCGGCCCGCTGGTGTTCACGATTTCGGTGAACGTCTCTGGCGACGTGACGGTGACGCAGTATCGCGCCGTGGTGCATGGCGATCCGACCGATCCGGACGAGGCGGATACGCCGGAGATCATGAACGCGGGCCTGGTCAAGCTGACGCAGACGGTGACGGACGGCGATGGCGACTCGGATTCCGACTCGATCGAGCTTGGCGCGCTGATCAACTTCGAAGACGACGGCCCGGATGCCGACATCAACCTGAGCGGCAGCCCGACGATTGTGCTGGACGAGACCAATAACGACGGCGACGACACCAATGTTGACGCCTTCCTGGCGAAGAAGACGGTCGTTGCGGGGAACCTGTTCACCGACAATTCGGTGTACGGCTCGGACGGCCCGTTGGATGCGAACGACGACAATGTGGCCGATGCCGGCGCCAAGGTTTACTCGCTGACGCTGTCGGCGGGAGCGACCGGGCTGACCGACACGCTGTCGGGCGGCGCGGTGGTGCTGGTCAATAATGACGGCACGATTGAAGGCCGTGCCGGCAGTTCGGGCGGCCCGCTGGTGTTCACGATTTCGGTGAACGTCTCTGGCGACGTGACGGTGACGCAGTATCGCGCCGTGGTGCATGGCGATCCGACCGATCCGGACGAGGCGGATACGCCGGAGATCATGAACGCGGGCCTGGTCAAGCTGACGCAGACGGTGACGGACGGCGATGGCGACTCGGATTCCGACTCGATCGAGCTCGGCTCGTTGATCAATTTCGAAGACGACGGCCCCGATGCCAATTTCAGCCTCTCCGGCAACATCAAGCTGACGCTCGACGAATCGTTGGGGACCACGGGATCGATCCAGAACGAAGGCGGCCGGCAAAATAACGACGAGTTCGGCGCGCCGGCGAGCCCGGCGGTCGGCGCAGGTACGCTGATCGGCTACGCCAGCATCGCGATCGCAAGCTTGATCGTCGATAGCTCGACCTATGGCGCCGATGGCCCCGGAACAAAGGTCTATACGCTGACCTCAAGCGCAGATGGCGATGCGTTTCCGGTGGACGGCATCGATTCCGGTCTTGTCGATTCGCAGACCGACGAAGCGATCGTTCTGTTCGAGGAGGGCGGCAACATCGTCGGCCGGCTGACCGATGCGGGCGGCGATATCGCCTTCGTTATTGGTGTTGACGGGGGGGCTCTGTCCATCTGGCAGCACCGTGCGGTAGAGCACGACGATCCGCGCGATCATGACGAAAACAACGATGCCGGCGACACCAATATCGGCGACTACAACACGATTCTGCAAACGCTCGCCGACAAGCTGTTCCTGACCCAGACCGTCACCGACGGCGATCTCGACTCCGACAAGCACACGCTCGAAATCGGCAGCCGCATTGTATTTGAGGACGACGGCCCGGCGGTTACGCTCTCGTACCAGAGCGGCACGCCGATCGTGCTCGATGAATCGCTCGGCCTTGATGCCAACGATCCGAACGCGGAAGATGACGATACGCCGGTGTTCGAGCCGGGCTGGCTCGGCCGCGCGACGGGCTCCGCTGCGGGCCTGTTCAACGCTATCGATTATGGCACGGATGGCCCCGGCGCCGATCCCGAATACAAGCTGGTCCTGAAGGATGCGACCGGCAACTTGGTTTCAATCGGAACGACGCTGGTCAATACCAATCTTTCGATTGTCGACCTCGCGAACGCTTATCCGGACGATCTGATCCGTCTGGTTCAAGTCTCGGCCTATCAGATCAACGGTTATGTCGGACCATACAACGGCGGTAGTTCCGACATCATTGTGCTGCGTATCGCGATCGACCCTGCGACCGGCGCGATCACGGTCGATCAAAAACTGCCGATCTCGCACACGCAGGACGGCTCGACCCTTGCCGACTATGACGATGCGGCGCCATCTCCCTTGCAGGTCACCGGCCAAGGCGTGCTCGGCGGCATTTTCGCCTCGCTCACTGCGACCGATGGCGACGGCGACACAGCCACCGCGACGGCTCCCGCTCCGCTGTCGATCACTTTCGAGGACGACGGCATCGACGTGAACGTCGCACGGGCAACGGTCGAAGACGTTCCGGTAGCGCCCACGACCCTGGTCATGGATGAGTCGATCGGCGCCGATACCACCGACAGCAACGAGGATATCGACCTCAACGGCGCGGTGATAGCGCCGACGCTTCTGACGGTCCCCGATTCGACCAAGGCCATTGGCGTGCTTTCAACGCCGGCAGCGGGCTCGGGTTCGATTGCCGGCCTGTTCACGACGACAACGACGGTTGGCACCGACGGACTTGCGTCGCAAACCAGCGCTTACAGCTTCACGCTGAAAGATGCCGCGGGCAATACTGTGCCGAATGCGACCACCGGCGTTGCGACCACGCTGTTTGTGACCGACTATAACGCCACGCTTGCTGCGCTGTTTTCGGACGACTTGCAAATCTATCTGTTCCAGACCTCACCGACTGAAATCGTCGGCAAGATCGGCCAGGATCAGGTCTCAACCCCGGATTACATCGCGCTGCGCGCGACGATTGACCCTGCAACCGGCGTCGTGACGGTCGAGCAATATCTGCCGATCGAGCATGGCGACTTCTCGACCAATTTTGACGAGCAGGCGCTGCTCAAGCTGGTTGGCGCGAATGCAAGCCTTGCGGTGACGCTGACTTCGACCGTCACCGACGGCGACGGCGACACGGATACCGACTCGGAATCCGTCACTTTGGCGACGGCGACCTTCTCCGCGCTCGCGATCGAGGACGACGGCCCGAAGGTCAATCTCGTATCGCAGCATGGCCAAGACCTCCGCGTTGACGAGACCGTCGGCGTCAAGGCTGGCGATGCCAATGCGAACGACGAACTGGGTCAGCCCGCAGGCGTGATCGGCTATGACGAGGCGAACGCGGCGGCGCTGTTCAGCTTCGATTACGGCACCGATGGCGGTTCGGCGGCGTACAAGCTGACCGGCCCCGGCGGCGCGGCGCTGGTCGGCGGGACCGCTACGGGCCTGCTCTATTCCGTGACCGACCAGCCGATCGTGCTGAAGGTAGTTAGCGACTTCGTCGTTGAAGGACGGGTTGGCGATGTGAACGGCGCAGTGGCGTTCATCGTCGAGCTGTCTGGCGCGACGCTGAAATTGACCCAGAAGCTGGCGGTCGAGCACAACGATCCGGCCAATCACGATGAGTCCGGCGATTCGTCGGCGTTCTTGACGAGCGGCCTGCTGTTTGTGACGGCAACGGCGACCGACAACGACGGCGACAAGGCTTCTCAATCGGTAGACCTTGCGGGTCTTGTCGCCTTTGAGGACGACGGACCGGCGCCGACATTCATCGATCGCGGCACGCAAGTCGTGCACGACGAGACCTTCGGGGTTCAGTTCAATCCGGGCGATGACACGGGCGCGGATCTGTCGGCGCTGTTTGCGGCGGTCCTTAACAAGGGCGTCGATCCCGATATCGGCGAGGTCGCCGGCGGCGCGATCGGCTATGCGCAGTCGACGGGGGCCCTGGTCACCGTGGTCATGCCGCCGAATTACGGCTCCGATCAAGCAGGGGCGGCCACGCACCAACTCGTACTCGGCGCCAATCCGGACACCGGATTGCAGACCACCGAGGGCTACAACATTCGCCTGTTCCAGGTGAACGCCAACCTTGTCGTTGGCCGCTACGAAATCGGTGGCGACAATATTCCCGATGGCAGCCCGGACGAGCCGGTGGCCTTCGCGATTCACATCGCTTCGGCAACCGGCGTGGTGAGCACCGCGCAATATGTGTCGATAAAGCATCCGAACACGTTGGATTTCAATGACGACGTCCGCATCCTCAATGGCGCCTTGCAGGTCCGCGTTGAGGTGACCGATAGCGACGGCGATACGGCCTTCCAGGTCAGCAATATCGGCAACTATGTCATCTTCCGGGACGATGGGCCTGCGACGACTGGGACGCTGGTGAACTGGGACGAGACGCTTGGGGTTTCGGAGTACGACGAGGTCGCGACGGCGTCGGTTGCGGCGCTGGTGACGGCGGCGCAGACGGCGGCAAACGTCGTTTTGAACCCAGATCAAACGCTAACGGCGCTGAATGCGGCGCAGGACAGCGTGACGATCACGGCCGGCGCTGACGGCTTGGCGAGCGTCGCGTTCAACGTGACGACGGGAGTGTCTTCCGGCTTGCAGACCTCAATTGGCGACCTGCCGATCAACTGGGTGCAGGTGAACGGCGGGCTGGTGCTCGGCGTGACCGGCTATGTCAATGCGACCACCTATACCGGGGTCGCGCTGTCGGTGCATATGAGCAGCAGCGGCCAGGTGAGCGTGATCCAGTACGCAGCGATCGAACATCCGACCGGCGGCTCGTCTCACGATGAGGCGCTGACGACGGCGACGACGCTTGGTTACATCGTCACCGACGGCGACGGCGACACGGCAATGGGAACGATTTCGATCAACCTCGACGACTCCGGTCCGACCGCTCCCACGGTGACCGCAAACACCGTGGATGTGGTGCGCGACGAGACGGCCGGATTGCAGAACGACGACGTTCTGGGCACCGCGTTCATCGCGGGATCGAGCGGCCCGACCGTGGCGAGCTTGTTCACCTCCGTGACCGGCGGCATTGACCCGGACATGGCGGTTGGCTACGCGCGTTCCGGCGGATCGCTGGTGGCGGTGTCGGGCGGAAGCGGCGGCGCCGACGGTTTGGCCTCGACCAGCTACGCGCTGACGGTGACGAGTGCGACGGCCTCCGGCGTATCGACGACCGAAGGCACGCAGATCTTCCTGTACCAGGTGTCATCGACGCTGGTGGTGGGCCGGGTCGGCAACGAACTTGTTGGCGGCGACACGCCGAACGCGGCGGGTGCGATCGCGTTCGCGATTGCGATCAATCCGGCGACGGGCGAGGTGTTCACGGCGCAATATCTGTCGCTGCAGCACCCGACCTTCCCCGCCAGTCACGACGAGTCGGTGGCGCTGACCAATGGCGCGGTGCAGGTGACGGTGACGATCACCGACGGCGACAACGATACGGCGACGAGCGTTGCCAATGTCGGCGCGCAGATCGTGTTCGATGACGACGGGCCGGTCGCCTTCAACAACCAGCGCACGCTGAACGAGAGCGTCATCGCCAACACGACGGTGATCGAGACTTTCAGCTCGTCCGGCACCGTCACATTCACCGGCGATGCGACGATTTCGAGCAACCAAGCGAAGCTTACGACAGAGAATAGCGGTCCGGTCCCAAATGCCGTGACCGACGCTGCGCTCGAAACCGCCTGGGGCCTGACGGCGGGGGCCATAGACGCCCTCGTGGGCGACGCGCGCGAGGGCTCCGGTCTGGCGAAGACGTTCACCACGGCGAGCGCCAACACGCAGCTCAGCTTCACGTATGATTTCAATCAGGGAAGCGGGTCCGCGGACACGGCGTTCTACTTCGTCAAGAACAGCGCCGGGGCCGTGATCTTGAGCGGCATCATCGCCACCGGCGCTGATGCGTCCGGCACCATCAATGTCACAGTTCCGCTGGCGGGCAACTATACGCTGCTCATCGGGATAGTCGATGAAGCTGATACCAGCGGTAACTCGGACGTCAAAATCGACAACATCACCCTGACGAACGTCGTTCTGAGCCAAGTCAGCGGCAACGTGGTCACCGATTCGAACGAGGCGACGGCCGACCCGACCGATCAGATCGACAATGCCGGGTCGGATGGCTTCAAGGCGGTGACGCAAATCGTGTACACCAACGAGTCAAATGCCAGCACGACTCAGGCCATCGTCAACGATGGCAATGCGGCCACCGGCGTCACCGTTGACACGCGCCATGGCAGCCTGTTCATCAACGAGTTCGGCGCGTATACGTACACGGCGGATGTTGACGCCGTGTCCAGTTCCTCCGTCACCGACTCGATCGTTTACACCATCGCGGACGGCGATGGCGACACCACGACGGCGACGCTCACAATGACCGTCGAGAATGCGTCGGCTCGTATTCTTGAAGGCTCGTTGATTACCAACACGAACGTGACCAATCAGTTTGTCACGCTCTCGTTCGTCGAAAAGGCCACGTCGGATTTCAAGGATTACCTGCACGCCGCGGCGAAAATCTACGATCTGTCCCTGCAAGGCCAGCAGGGCAGCGTCATCCAGGACGTTGGTTTCGATATCAACGGTTCGGCGGACTATAATGTGACGCTGGAAGCCTCGGCCGGGACCAAGGCGATTGTGACCGATTTCACGCTGGAAGGCGTCACGATCCAGGGGGCGGGCAACGCGCAATTAGAAAAAGACAACGTTATCAGTACGACCTCGGACTCGACCGCAATCACTGCGATTATCAATCCCAATCCGAGTCCTGTACTTGTGCAAGCGAAAACCGAATCGATTGACGGGGATGAAAACGTCAATAACTACACCGATGCGTCGCCGACGACGCTCAACTACTATTTCGGCGCTGATGGCAATGAAACGCTCACCGGCTCTGCTGGCGACGACGTGCTCAATGGCGGCGGTGGCGTTGATACCCTCCTCGGCGGCGCTGGCAACGACATGCTGATCTACGACAGCGACAACAACGATGTGATCAACGGGGGCAGCAACTCAGCCGATACCGCCGTCGCCGATGGCTTTGCCCAAGAGGATTGGGACATCCTGCGCATCGATCAGGGTGCGCTGGCGCTGTCGTTCGCCGGCTCGGGCGTCAACAGCAACACGTTGGGTCCGGCGAATAACGTGATCGTCAATCTCAGCGGCAAGGCGATCAGTAACATCGAGATGATTCTGATCACCGAGGAAGCGGGGCAGTCGACGACCGCCACCGATCCCAACGACGACGTCGGCACTACGCTCCAGATCAGCGCGGCCGACATCTTTAATTACACGGATACCGACAAAGAACTGTACATTCTCGGCAGCCCCGGCGACGTGGTTCAGATTTCGGGCTCTGGGTGGGTCGACTCCGACGGCGCTACCCCGGGAATCCAGGGCGTTGCCTTCGCAGGCACGGATGGCCAGATGTTCACGCAATATACCAACTCAAATGGCGCGATCGTCCGGATCGAAAACGAAGTGCAGACGCAGTTCGTTCCGTAACACGCGCCGAAGATCGCCATCGTCAAAACCCGTCGGCGCAATGCCGGCGGGTTTTTTGTGAGTGCGCCCGGCATGGGCATCGACTTGGAGGTGAAAGTCCTCTCGTGAGCTGGTCACAGCGAGCGAAGCGAACCGCAGAGCGTCTAACCGTGAGGTCGGCGTGAAGGAAGCGGGGAG
>JALHRD010000041.1 GCA_022841625.1 Xanthobacteraceae bacterium | reverse complement strand
CAGTTGCGCACGGCGCTTGACCAGCCCTGCCAAAAGGATCGTGTTCGCCATTGGCGAAAGATAGCCGAACCGACAACGTCTGCCCTCAAGTCAGTTGGTGCATTTGCTACCTAATGCCGCGCTCTTCATGAGCTTGGCGCGCTGCGCATCGTCGTCCAGTTTCGCCAGTAGCGTGCCCGCCGTTACGAGTTCGCCCTGATCCGCACGGACGGACACGACCCGACCGCTCACCTGAAACCCGACCTTGGAAACGATCTGCGCCTCCACCGTGCCGATGCCGAAGACCCGGACCTGAACGTCGCGCTCAATGGTCGCGACCCTCACCGGTATTTCGGTGGTACTCCGCCAATAGACCGCACCGCCGGCCGCCAAGGCGACAAGCACCAAGCCCGCAGCAAGCCTCGGATAGCCGATCATCGTCCGCTGCGGTTCAACGGACAAGTCGTCAGCCCGAGCAGGCTATACAATGGGCACGTTCCGAACACGCCCGTCAGCAGCGGGATCACGCCAATCCAACCAACCCAGTTCCACGCCGACGGCACAAACCAGATCGGAATAGCGTAAGCGATCAATAACAACCCGACTACGATCCGGATAATCCGATCGATCGTCCCGACATTTTGGGTCATGCGACACTCCTTTCATGGAGAAGGTTAGTAAACCAACCCCAAAACGCGCCCCACGACCTTGCGCTGGATCAAACCAGCAAAGCCCGCCCCGAAATCGCCCCGAACGCGCGATACTGTTCAGCGTCCTACACAACGGACAGGATTGCCGCAGCCTTCAGGGCTTGCTTGCCCCGAGGCCAACTGGCAAAGAAATCTCGCCCTCAACACCTCCCCGCAATCGACCCAACCGAGACGAAGGTCCCATGTTTGTCGCCGACGCCAAACGCCTGACCCATCAAGGCGCAAAGACGATGGTGGACACTGCCGTCGCCAAAGCGCGGACGGCCGGGATCGCGATCTCATGCGCCGTGGTCGATGCCGGCGGACACCTCCTGGCGTTCGAACGCATGGATGGGGGACGCTTCCACACCCAGCAATCCGCGACCACCAAGGCAGTCTGCGCGGCCTCCAACAAGCGCATCACTTCGGCCAAGGGAGCGGTGGGGCAGGATCTCGATACCAATCATGCGATCGGCCTTGCGCTGGCGGCGGGGCCAGAGCGCTGGACCGCGATGGAAGGCGGGGCGCCGGTGATTGCCGGCGGCGAATGCATCGGCGGTATTGGCGTCAGCGGCGGCGACTGGGAAACCGATGCGCGCATCGCGCGCGAGGCGGTGGAAGCGATCAAAGCCAGCTGGAAGTAACAGTTAAGAAGCGAACAGTAACGAGTGATAGCAATGGAACCTCTGCGCGTAGCCTGCATCGGAATGGGTTGGTGGTCGGACGTCTTGGCCGATGCCATCACGCGATCGAAGAAGATTGAGATCGCGGCCTGCTACACCCGATCGGCCGACAAGCGCACCGCTTTTGCAACCAAATACAAGTGCCGTCCGGCCACGAGCTTCGATGAAGTTCTGGCCGATCCCACCATCAAGGCGATCATCAACACCACGCCGAACGATGTCCACCTTGAAACGACGCGCGCCGCCGCCTCTGCCGGGAAGCATGTGTTCCTCGACAAGCCGATCGCCAATACCGTGACGGATGGGCACGCCATCAGCGAGGCCTGCCGCAAGGCCGGCGTGGTGCTGGCGCTTGGCTATCAGCGTCGGCGCGAACATCATTTCCGGCTGGTCAAACAGCAGATCGATGCCGGTGCTTTCGGCAAACTGGTCAATGCCGAAGCCAATATCAGCCGCGACCGGCTCGGCCAGTTCGATCTTTCGTCCTGGCGCTATCAGGCCGCCGGCATGCCGGGCGGGGTGATGCTTCAGATCGGCATCCACTACACCGACGTATTGGAATATCTGATGGGGCCGGTGATGGCGGTGCGCGCGCAATCGTCGCAACTGGTGCTACCGGGCGATAATCCGGATGTCGCCAGTTTGATCCTCGAACATGAGAATGGCGCGCTTTCGACCCTGAACGCGAGCTACGCCTCGGCATCGGAATATTATCTGATGAATATCTACGGCAAGGAAGCGACCGCCTATTACGACATGCATAATGGCCTGCGGCTGCTCAAGCGCGGCGAGAAGAAACCGACCGCGGTCGCCACCCAGAGCAACGATACGTTTGTCGAGGAGTTGGAGGAATTCGCCGCCGCCTGCCAAGGCAACGGCGCCCCCGAAATGGGCGGCGAGCCGGCGACACGTTCACTCGCGGTGGTGCGCGCCGGTATTCGCGCGGCGCGCGAGGGCCGCAGGATCGAGATCGCGGAAATCCTTAAAACCGATTGACGCGCCGCGGGTTCCGTCCCCTGCGGTTTAAGTCTGTGCTGGCCCGCGCATGCGATGCGCCGCAAGCATCGCGAGCGGCACCAGCGCAAACACCACCGCCACCATACCGGCGGCCGGCAGGCCGCCCCATTGCACCAGCGGGCCGGTCACGAATGCGGTGGCGACGGTCATCCCGCCGGCGGCGCTGTCATTGACGCCGATGGCGCGACCGCGCTCGGCGGTTTCCGTTCGATCCGCGATCAACGCCGTCGATGCGACATTGGCCGCCGCCCAGCCGAGACCGACCAGGAACGTGCCCAGCGTGACCGACCAGAATGCCGCGGTAAACGTCACCAACACCGCGCCCACCAGCGCGATCGCGACGCCGGGATACATCACCTGCTCACGCCCCAGGCGATCGGCAAGCCGGCCAAGCGGAATCGTGAAACCGAACATGCCGACGGTGTGGAACATGTGCGAGAGCGCGATCGCCGTCAGCGAATGGCCGTGGTGATGGAGCACAAGCGAGGTCAGCACCATCACAATCGACATATTGCCCTGTGCGGCGCAGTTCGCGACCACCGCCAGCCGGATCGGCGTGACGCGCAACAGGCGCATGATGCTGAATTCTGGCGGCGTATGCTCGTTACGATGGACCGCCGTGGTCCCCGGAAAATACAGCGCCAGATTTTCGCCGATTACTTTCGGGTCTGGACGGATGAAAGTCACCAGCACCATGCCGATGACAATCATCACCGGCAGCATCAACCATGGCAGCACCATCGGATCCTGTCCGAGGCCGGGGGCAATCTGTTCGGCCGCGGCGACCAGCACCGGGCTGATCGCCAGTCCCGCAATCGAACCGAGCGCCACATAGCCCAGCGCTTCCGCGCGTAGCACAGGTGGAAACATGTCCGCGACCGCGACGCGCAGCTGATGCGCCGCCGCCATTCCCATCCCGAAGATCAGGAACCCCGCCGTCAGCACCACGATGCTTTTCAGGCTGAGCGACCAGGCAACGACCAAAGCGCCCAGCAATGCGACCGCGAGTCCGAGCTGGATACCGGGCTTGCGGCCATAGGTGTCGGTCACCTTGCCGACTGGGTAGGAAACCAGGAAACGGCTAAGCCCGAACAGACCGACCGAAAGTCCCGCCAGGCTAGCCGAGCCGGTGACCGCAACCACCATCAGCGGCCCAATGCCATAGGCGAGCGGCATGCCGGCGCCGCTGAATGATTGCGACAGGGCCACCAAAGCGGTGTTGCGCTTAATCAGGGAAGGGACGCGGGGACGTGCGGGAGACGGGGCGGCCTGGAGCATGCCCCGTCACTAGCAAAGGAACCGCCAACCGCCAAATCTCAAAATTTTAATGCAGCGGCAACCGCGAAACCATGATTTCCCGATCGTCACAGACCTATCGGCTGGTGAACCAGCGATCGTAAATTTGTTGATAGACACCCTCTTCGCGCAATCGCAACAGCGTGGCGCTGACTTGGCGCCGCAACGGATCGCCGGGTCGGAACACGATGCCGTAATCTTCCTTCCGGAACGGTGCGCCGACCATTTGTACCCGGCCCTTGCCTTCGTTGGCGGCGTAATACAGCAGCACCGGAGAGTCGAAAACCACGGCGTCGACATCGCGCTCATTGAGCGCCCGATAAGCGTCGTCGATGCGCTCGACCTCGACAACCTGCGCCCGCAGATCGCGCAGCACGGCAGCGGCGGTGCTGCCGCGCGTGGCTGCGACCTTGCGCCCGACAAGGTCCTCCGGACCGTTGATGCCACCCTGAATCTGCTGGACCGTCAGCGTTGCCGCAAGCTGCGCGGTGTAGAGCGCGACGAACACAATGCCGGTGAACATCCAGAACACGGCAACGATGCGCGCCAACCACTGGCGCGGCTGATTCTCCGCCTGCGTCGCCAGCGTCGCGGCCGACCAGTACATCGCATAGAAAATGCCGGGAATGTAACTCTTGACCGGAACGAGGCCGGCGCTGTGCCGACGCTCCAGGAACCAGACGATATGGGCCGGCACCAGCAACAGCAGCAGCGCCATCCCGAGCCACAGCAAGGTTGTCCAGGAAAACAACAATCCGAGCAGATCGGACAGCGGATTGCCGCCGCCGTCCCTGCTGCCGCGGATCATGATCTGCAACCCGGCATTGAGCATCGGCTGCGAGAATTCGAATTCAATCTCGCGCGCGGCCGTGATCGATATGGCGGCAATGCCCAGCGCCGCCCGCGATGAGCGCACTTCATCGAGCAGCGCGGCTACGTTAGGCGCAGGCTGATAGTTGGTCTTGATCTTCAAACGCTCGGCAATGGCATTCCAGAGGTCAATACTGAAGCCGGTGAGTTGGCCCTTTTGCTCGATCACCAAAGGCGGCAGGATACGGGTTGCGACCACGACCTCCCGCGGCTCGGACTGGGCGAATGCGCCAGTTGCGGTTGTCGCCACAATCCACAGCGCCAGAGCAAGACGACAGAAAACATTGGGCATTGCAACACCTTGCGTTGAGTGAGAGATTGGTACACCGCGCACGACGCATAACGCCGTGTCAGTGGGGATGCGGCGGCTCGGTCACGTAGCTCGTGAGGTTAATGAACTCCAGCACGGTTCCGTCGGGATCGCGGAAATAGATACGCGGGCCATTCACGACACCCCCCTGGCGATCCTCTTCGCCAATCACTTCTACTCCGTGCGCCTTCAATCGTTCGATTGCCTTGGCAAATTGGTTCGGCGCTATTGTGAAGGAATGATGCACCCCTTCCGAATTCTGTAGCACCGGATTCACCGGCCCGGACTGCTTTACCAGGATAAGGCAGACGCCGCCGGCATCGATAAAGGACATGTGCCCCTTCGGCGTACTGAAGAGGTGCTTGCAGCCGACCACGTCGACATAAAAATCCCGGCTGCGCCGCACGTCAGTCACCGGAATACTGAAATGCGCAATACCGATAATATCCGACATGAGCATTCCTCCGCCAACCAACTGTGCCGCCGTTCGGCGGGATTGCGCCATCAACTGTCTAGAATATAGTGTTTTTCAACGAAAGTCTGTCAAGGGGAGCGCCTTTGGAAATGTGTCGAATGCGCACGAGCCCGGTGCGAGCGCTGGGACTGGCGCTCCTGCTGCTAGTCCATTCGATGTCAAACGCGGCCGCGAACGACGCCGTCGAGAAGTTCTACAAAGGACGAACCATCACCTCGGTCGTGCCGTTCGGGCCGGGCGGCGGCTATGCGATCTACAATCAGATCATGGCGCGCCATCTGGGACGGTTCATTCCCGGAAATCCCCAGATCGTCCCGCAATACCGGCCAGGCGCCGGTGGCATTGTCGCCAGCAACCACCTCTACACCGTCGCGCCGCGCGACGGCTCCGTCATGGCGATGGTGTCGGACGCCGTCGCACTGGCCTCGGTCATCGACGCCGACAAGATTCGCTACAAGGTGAATGAGTTCATCTGGCTGGGCGCGATTGAGCGGGTCAACAATGTGCTCGCGGTCCGCGCGGACAGCGGCGTGCGTGCGTTGCGGGATTTGCTGGATAAGGAAATCGTCGTCGGCGGCTCCGGGCCCGGTTCCCCGACCTCCCTGTTGCCGGCTTTGCTGCGCTGGCTCGAACCCGTAAAGATCAAGACCATCGAGGGCTATGACGGCATCAATCCGATGTTCATCGCTATCGAGCGCAACGAAATCGCGGGCGCAACCGTGAGCTGGACGATTTTCAAGACCCTGCGCAAGCCTTGGTTCGACCAGGGGTTTCTACTTCCGATTGTCCAGTTCGGAAGCGTCAAGGAACAGGACTTGCCGCATGTCCCCCTGGCAATTGAGCTTGCACGCACGCCGGAGCAGCGCGCGGTCGCGCGTTTCATGGCCTCCAATGTGGAGGTCGGGCGCTCGTTTATCCTGCCGCCGGAAGTGCCGGCCGACCGGGTGGCGGCGCTACGCTCAGCGTTCGACCGGATGGTCAAAGACGAAACTTTTGTCGAAGAGATCACCAAAGCCGGCTTTCAGTTAAGTCCGGCTTCGGGGGCCGAGGTCCAGGAGGCCGTGGCACAATCCACCGCATTGGATGCAAACCTCACCAGACTAATCCGCGACACAATCTCCAGAACAAAGTGACGCCGCCATGCCGCCAACCACCCATATCGCGACCGCCGACGCTACCAGTGTGACGATCCGTGGACGCGATCTGGTCAATGACCTGATCGGCAAGCACAGCTTTACCGAAGTCTTCTATTTTCTCGTGACCGGCCGAATGCCGACCGGTCCGCAAGCGCGCGTGCTCGATGCCTGTCTGGTGACGCTGATGGAACACGGCTTTACACCATCTGCCTTGATCGCGCGGCTGACGGCGGAAAGCGTGCCGGACCAAATTCAAGTGTCGATTGGCGCCGGCCTGCTGGCGATTGGCAGCGTCCACGCCGGAACCATGGAAGGCTGCGCCGCCTTGCTGGCGGCCGGCGTCGACGAAGCCGACACCGACGCATGGTGCCGCCGCATTTTCGCCGAGCATCGGCAGCGCCGGGAAGCGGTACCGGGTTTCGGACATGCGCTGCACAAGCCGGACGACCCGCGGA
Source organism: Xanthobacteraceae bacterium (assembly GCA_022841625.1). Lineage (GTDB taxonomy): Bacteria > Pseudomonadota > Alphaproteobacteria > Rhizobiales > Xanthobacteraceae > VAZQ01. The sequence goes on along the minus strand of JALHRD010000041.1, from coordinate 30,920 downwards.
CGCCGCCGCTGCTGCGCGTCGCCGAGGACAGCGGGCTCAACGGTCGCTATGTGCAGCTTTTGCTCAAGCTGTCCACCGTGATCAACGCGGCCGCCGGCCGGCATATCACCATCAACGCGACCGGCGCGCTGGCGGCGCTATTGCTTGAGATCGGCATTCCGCCGGCAGTCGTGCGGGCGATCGCCGTGGTATCGCGCAGCGCCGGCTTGGTCGGACATATTTTAGAAGAACAGCAGACCGACTCGGCGCGCCATCTCGTCCGGCTGGCGCGCGATACTATTCCTTATCAGGACCCGTCGGGATAATTAGAATAGCCCCACGATTTTGCCATCCGCGCCGACGTCGATTGAGTCGGCAGCTGGCACCCGCGGCAGGCCGGGCATGGTCATGATCTCACCGCAGATCGCCACCACGAATTCGGCGCCGGCCGAAAGCCGCACTTCGCGCACATTGATGATGTGATCGGTCGGCGCACCCTTGAGATCGCCATTGGTCGAGAACGAATACTGCGTCTTGGCGATGCAAACCGGCGCCTTACCGTAGCCCATGGTCTCGAAATTCGCGAGCTGGTCGCGCACCGCCTTGTCGGCGGTGGTGTCCTTGGCGCGGTAGATTTCCTTGGCAATGGTGCGGATCTTCTCGAACAACGGCATGTCGTCGGGATAGAGCAGCTTCAGCTTGGCCTTGCCAGCATCGATGGTCTTGACGACTGCGCGCGCCACGTCGGCGGCGCCTTCTCCGCCCATCGCCCAATGATCGGCCATCAGCGCCTCGACGCCGAGCGCTTTGCACTTGTCCTTGACCAATGCGACTTCCGCGTCGGTATCGGCGGAGAACCGGTTGATTGACACCACCGCCGGAATGCCAAACTTCAGCACGTTTTCGACATGGCGCTGCAAATTGGCCATGCCAATTTCGAGCGCCTTCAGATTCTCCTTTTTCAGATCGTCCTTCTTGACGCCGCCATGCATCTTCAGCGCGCGAATGGTCGCGACAATTACCGCGCAGTCCGGCTGCAGGCCGGTCTTGCGACATTTGATGTCGAGAAATTTCTCGCCGCCGAGATCAGCGCCAAAACCAGCTTCGGTCACGACGTAGTCGGCGAGCTTGAGCGCGGTGGTGGTGGCGAGCACCGAGTTGCAGCCATGCGCGATATTGGCGAATGGGCCGCCGTGGATGAAGGCCGGTGTGCCTTCCAAGGTCTGCACCAGATTCGGCGACAGCGCATCCTTGAGCAGCGCCGTCATCGGACCGTGCCCTTTGACATCGGAAGCGCGCACCGGCTTGCGATCGCGGGTATAGCCGATGATGATATTGCCAAGCCGCTTTTTGAGATCCTCGAGATCGCTGGCGAGGCAGAAGATCGCCATTACCTCAGACGCCACCGTAATGTCGAAGCCATCCTCGCGCGGGAAGCCGTTGGCGACGCCGCCGAGCGACGATATGATCGAACGCAGGCTACGATCGTTCATGTCGATCGCGCGCCGCCACGCCACGCGGCGGCCATCGAGACCGTGCGCATTGCCCCAATAGATATGATTGTCGATCAGCGCCGACAGCAGATTATGCGCGGTGCCGATGGCGTGAAAATCGCCGGTGAAATGCAGATTGATATCCTCCATCGGCACCACTTGCGCATAGCCGCCGCCGGCTGCGCCGCCTTTCACGCCAAAGCACGGCCCGAGCGAAGGTTCACGCAGGCACAACATGGCTTTCTTGCCGATGTGGTTGAGCGCGTCGGTCAAGCCGACGGTGGTGGTGGTTTTGCCTTCGCCGGCGGGTGTTGGCGTGATCGCGGTCACCAGGATCAGCTTGCCGTTCGGCTTGGACTTGAGCGACTTGATGTAATCCATCGACACCTTGGCCTTGTAATGGCCGTAGGGTTCGAGATTTTCCGGCGCTATGCCGAGCCGCTCGCGCGCGATCTCCATGATCGGCCGCTTCTTGGCGGCCTGGGCAATCTCGATGTCGGATTTCGGCGACTGGTGTTGGGAAGCGGGCATGATCTAGCGGTTCCTGATGTCGACACGGCCGGGCTGGTCCAGGCCAGCCACGTCTTAGGTGTGGGGGGAGAAAAAGACGTGGATGCCCGGCACGCAGCCGGGCATGACGCCGAAAAATATGGTCAGCGGCAACCTCACGTGAACCTTGCGCCGATGGCAAGGTCGGCAGACTTGGCCCATTCGCCGGCGCTGAGTTTCGGGCCGTCAGCCTGCACGCGGGTGACCTTGAAGCGGCCATCGGCGCAGACCACCGTGAAGCCGTCAGCGTCAACCACAACAATTTCACCCATTTTTCCGGCAATGCCTTTCGGATCCTTGGCCGGCAATGGCGTGGCGTCGAAAATCTTCAGGGTCTTGCCGTCGAGCACCGACCACGCAGCTGGCGCCGGATTGCAGCCGCGGATCAGGCGATCGATGTCCTGCCACGGCCGCCCCCAGTCAATATGCGCATTGTCCGGACCGCAGCGGCCTTCATAGGTGGCCTTGCTGTCGTCCTGCTTGATACGCGGCGCCTTGCTCGATTTCACAAGATCGACCGACTCCAGCATGGCCTCCACGCCCATGGGAAACAGGCGATCAAAATAAACCGTGCCGAGCGTGTCCTTGGGACCGATTGGGGTCTTCTTCTGCAACAGTACATCGCCAGTATCGAGCCCGTTGTCAGGCCAGAAAATCGACAGCCCGGTCTCGCTCTCGCCTTTGATAATCGGCCAATTGATCGCCGACGGGCCGCGATAGGCAGGCAACAGCGAAGGATGATATTGGATCGAGCCGTGGGTCGGAATCTTGAGGAACTCCTCCGGCACGAACAGCGTAACGAACGCCATCACTTGCAAATCGGGCTTGAGCGCGCGGAACTCGTCCCACACTTCGGGCTTACGATAGGACGCCGGCTGATAGATCGGCAGCTTGGCGGCCAATGCGGCTTCCTTCAGCGGATCGGCCTTCTGACCGGGTTTCTCCGGCGCGACATAGACCGCGACGACACTCTCGCCGCGCTTGATTAGCGCCTCCAATACCGCCTTACCGAAGGCCTGCTGGCCATGAACCACGATACGCATGAAACGACTCTCTCCTCATCAACCGGCAAACAGCGCATAATGAGCAAGGGAATGGGATCGCTTCCGTTTGCTAATTGCTCTTTTCACGCCGCCTCGGCTTTGGCTGGTTTCTCCGGCGGAGTGATCGCACCGGATATCTTGATTTCCGCAAGTTCCTTTGCGGAATAGCCAAGCACTTTGGTGAGAATTTCTTCGGTGTGCTCGCCAAGCAGCGGCGAACGCTTCACCTCGGTAATCGAGTCTGACATCTTCACTGGATTGCCGACAGTGAGATACTTGCCGCGGCCGGGATGATCGACCTCAACCACCGTGCCGGTGTCGCGCAACGATTTTTCTTCGGCGATCTCCTTCATCGACAGGATCGGACCGACTGGAATGTCATACTCATTGCAGATGTTCATGACCTCGAACTTGGATTTGGTCTTGGTCCAGCCTTCGATCGTATCGAAGATGTGACGCAACCGCGGCAGCCGCGCCGGCGGCGTCGCATAATCGGGATCGGTCTTCCACTCGGGCTTGCCGATCAGATCGCAGATCGGACCCCATACCGGCGCCTGGGTGATGAAATAAATGTAGGCATCGGGATCGGTTTCCCAGCCTTTGCACTTGAGAATCCAACCGGGCTGACCGCCGCCGGAATCGTTGCCGGCGCGTGGCACCGCCTTGCCAAACGGAACACCCTCGCCGTATTGGCTGTATTCGCTCAACGGACCGCGTGCGAGCCGCTGCTGATCGCGCAGTTTTACGCGTGCGAGATTCAACACGCCATCCTGCATCGCGCACAGCACTTTTTGGCCGCGACCGGTGCGCTGGCGCTGATAGAGCGCACAAACGATACCGAACGCGAGATGCAGGCCGGTGCCGCTGTCGCCGATCTGCGCGCCGGTCACCAAAGGCGGACCGTCGCGGAAGCCGGTGGTCGAAGCTGCGCCGCCGGCACATTGCGCGACGTTCTCGTAAACCTTGCAGTCCTCATAGGGTCCCGGGCCGAAACCCTTCACCGACGCGACGATCATGCGTGGGTTGGTCTTGTGGATGTATTCCCAGGTCAACCCCATACGGTCGAGCGCGCCGGGCGCAAAGTTCTCGACCAGCACATCGCAATGCTTGATCAGGCGTTCGAGAATTTCCTTGCCCTTGGGATTCTTAGAATCGATGGTGATCGAACGCTTATTGCCATTGAGCATCGTGAAATAGAGGCTGTCCTGCCCCTTGATGTCGCGCAATTGACCGCGCGTGATGTCGCCGACGCCCGGACGCTCGACCTTGATGCAATCGGCGCCCATGTAGCCAAGCAGCTGTGTGCAGGTCGGCCCCGATTGCACATGCGTAAAATCAAGCACCTTCACGCCGTCCAACGCCTTGCCGGCTTGGCCCCACGGTTTGGCGGACGGCTTCGGCAAACCGTTTGCCGACACGACCTTCGCGGCTTTCTTCGCCGGCACCTTCGTCTTGGACTTAAGTACTTTTTTGGCGGCTTTCTTCGCCATCACTTTGGTCCTGCGTTTCGTCGTCTTGGCCTTGCCGGTTGCCATGGTCGCACCCTTTGTCTCTCTGATCGCGTCGCTATTTCTTGCGCAGCACGCTTTGCGGATTGAGGTTGCCGATACGGCCGCTCTCGCTGCCGGCGGATGGATCGATCACCGCGTTGACCAGCGTCGGCTTGCCGGAGTCCATGGCCTGGTTCACAGCGCGCCTGAGCTCGTCGGGCGTCGTTGCGTTGACACCAACGCCGCCGAAGGCTTCCATCATCTTGTCGTAACGCGAGCCTTTAACAAACACGGTTGGCGCCACGTCCGAACCGCCAGTCGGGTTGACGTCGGTGCCGCGATAGATGCCGTTATTATTGAACACGACGACACAGACCGGCAGGTTGTAGCGGCAGATCGTCTCGACCTCCATGCCGGAGAAACCGAATGCCGAATCGCCTTCGACCGCGAGCACGCGCTTGCCAGTCTCGATCGCCGCGGCGATGGCAAAGCCCATGCCGATGCCCATAACGCCCCACGTGCCGACATCAAGCCGCTTGCGCGGCTGATACATGTCGATGATGCCGCGCGCGAGATCGAGCGTGTTGGCGCCTTCGTTGACCAGAATGGCATCCGGCCGCTCCTTGACGATGGTGCGCAGCGCACCCAATGCACCGTGGTAATCCATAGGCACGTTGTTGTTCATCAGCCGCGGCGCCATCTTGGCAATGTTGTCGTCCTTGCGGGTGCTGACGGTCTTGATCCAGTCGGCCGGCGGGGCCGGCCACTTGCCGCCCATGCCCTCCAGTAGCGCGGAAACACAAGAACCGATATCGCCGACCACTGGCGCAACGATCTCGACGTTAGAGTCCATCTCCTTGGGTTCGATATCGATCTGGATGAACTTCTTCGAGCCGGGCTCGCCCCAGGTCTTACCCTTGCCGTGCGACAACAGCCAGTTCAGGCGGGCGCCAATCAGCATCACGACGTCGGAGTCCTTCAGCACCGTCGAGCGCGCCGCGCCCGCGCATTGCGGGTGCGTATCGGGCAGAAGACCCTTGCCCATGCTCATCGGCAGGAACGGAATGCCGCTCTTTTCGACCAGCCCGCGAATGGCGTCGTCGGCCTGCGCATAGGCGGCACCTTTGCCAAGGATGATCAAAGGACGCTTGGCGCCTTTGAGAACATCGAGCGCGCGCTTGACCGCGGCCGGCGCAGGGATTTGGGCCGGCGCCGGATCGATGACCTTGACCAGCGATTTCCGGCCGGCCTCCGCGTCCATGACCTGGGAGAACAGCTTGGCCGGCAAATCGAGATAGACCCCGCCCGGACGCCCCGACACCGCCGCGCGGATCGCGCGCGCCACGCCGATGCCGATATCAGCGGCATGCAGAACACGAAACGCCGCCTTGCAGAGCGGCTTGGCAATGGCCAGTTGATCCATTTCCTCGTAGTCGCCCTGCTGAAGGTCGACGATCTCGCGCTCGGACGAACCCGAGATCAGAATCATCGGGAAGCAATTGGTGGTGGCGTTGGCCAGCGCGGTCAGACCATTGAGGAAACCGGGAGCCGACACCGTGAGACAGATGCCGGGCTTTTTGGTCAAGAAGCCGGCGATCGAGGCCGCATTGCCGGCGTTCTGCTCATGACGGAACGAGATGACACGGATGCCTTCGGCCTGCGCCATACGGCCGAAGTCGGTGATTGGAATGCCGGACACACCATAGATCGTATTGAGGCCGTTGAGCTTGAGCGCATCAATGATGAGATGAAAGCCGTCGGTCAATTCACGTTCCGATTCGGCCGACGTCGGCTCCGGCGCCTTTGATTTTACGGCCGCATCAGCCATGGCAATCCTCCGTCATCTGGTCAATCGAGATAGTCGGCGTATTTCGCAACGTGCTCGGCAAGTCCGAGCGCATGATCGCGCACGAGACTTTCAGAGCGCGCGGTGTCGCGCGCTTCGAGCGCTTCAATGATGTGCAGGTGGTCACGGATCGAGCGATCGGCGCGATCCTTTTCGCCGATCGTCTTGCGCCGGATCATCCGCATATGGGTGAACAGATTTTCCGCCAGATCTATGAGCACGCGGTTGCCGCTCATACGAATAATGGTCTGATGAAATTCGATATTGGCCTCGGAGTACTCGTCGAGATGCGCGCGAACCTGGCCATCCTCAAAATTTGTAAACATGCGCCGCAGCGACGCAATCTCGACATCGCCGGCATTCTCGGTGATGAGCCGTGCCGCCATGCTTTCCAGCGCAGCCCAAGCGGTGATCATCTCGATCACTTCGATCTTGGACTTGCGCACGATATAAATTCCGCGGCGCGGAACCGCGCGCACGAAGCCTTCCCGTTCGAGCTGCGCCATGGCCTCGCGCACCGGCGTACGGCTGATGCCGAAGTCGCGCGCCAGCCGCCGCTCGTCGAGCCTAATGTCGGCGCGACCGTGATAAACGTCCATCGAGACGATGACGCCTTTGAGCGCCGCATAGGCCTTATTTTTGAAGTTCGCCTGCGCTTCGATCGGCGCTACGGCAACGCGCGCCGACGCGTCGGGCACTTCGTCTGACAGGCGGGCGCTATCACTTGCAGTCATGGGAACACCATCAACGTAAATGTGGAATACAGTATTCCAGGTTGTTGGCAGGGCCGCAAATCCTAATTGCAGGAAAGCGGCCAAAATCAATGGCGAAACTGGCACATTGGTCAGACCGCTCGGCGTGGCCGCAGCCGGGCGAGGCCGTTTTGGATGGTGGGCCAGAACAATGCAATCAGCCCAAGAAGCATGATCGACCCGACCAGTCCGTTCGACCAAAACACCGTGAGGCTGCCTTGCGATCCGAGCAGCGCCTGTCGGAATGCCTCTTCCGCCTTGTCGCCAAGCACCAATGCCAGCACCAGCGGCGCCAGCGGATAGTCGCATTTTTTCAACACATAGCCGAGCACCCCGAACACCAGCATCATGATCACGTCAAACGGATTGTTGTGCACGGTATAGGCGCCGATGGCGCACAGCACCAAGATGATTGGCGCGATCACCGGGAACGGGATCCGCAGCATTGCGGCCAGGATCGGCACACAAGTCAGTACGATGATGAGGCCCACGATGTTGCCGAGATACATCGAGGCGATCAGGCCCCAAACGAATTCCTTCTGCTCCACAAACAATAGCGGACCGGGCTGCAAGCCCCAGATCAACAAACCGCCCAACAGCACCGCGGCGGTCGGCGACCCCGGCACGCCGAGCGAAAGCATCGGCAACAACGCCGACGTTCCGGCGGCGTGCGCCGCGGTCTCAGGCGCCACCACACCCTCGATCTCGCCCTTACCGAAATTCTTACCGCGCGGCGACATGCGCTTGGCGATGCCGTAACTCATGAACGATGCCGGTGTGGCGCCGGCCGGCGTAATGCCCATCCAGCAGCCAATGATGCAGGAGCGGATCGAAGTCGCCCAGTAGCGCGGCAGCTCCATCCAGGTCTGCAACACCACACGTAAATTGATATTGGCCGACTGGCCCTTGAACCGGAGGCCCTCCTCCATTGTCAGCAATATCTCGCCGATTCCGAACAGGCCAATGACGGCGATCAGGAAGTCGAAGCCGGGAAGCAGCTCGGTGAACCCAAAGGTCAACCGCAGCTGGCCGGTCATATGATCGAGCCCGACCGCCGCCAGCGCAAAGCCGATCATCATGGCGACAACGGTCTTGAAGGCGGGCTCCTTGCTCAAGCCGACGAAGCTGCAGAACGCCAGGAAATAGACGCCAAACTTCTCGGCCGCTCCGAATTTCAGGGCAAAGCGCGCTACCAGTGGCGCCACCAGCGTAATAACAATGACCGCAAACAGCGCGCCGACGAAGGACGATGTGAACGCGGCGGTGAGCGCCTCGCCGGCCTTACCCTGCTGCGCCATCGGATGACCGTCAAAGGTGGTGGCCACCGACCACGGTTCGCCCGGAATGTTGAACAGCACCGAGGTGATGGCGCCGCCGAACAGCGCGCCCCAATAGATGCAGGACAACATGATGATCGCCGAGGTCGGCGACATCGAGAAGGTCAGCGGCAGCAGGATCGCAACGCCGTTAGCGCCACCGAGACCGGGCAGCACCCCAATGATCACGCCGAGCACGATCCCGATGATCATCACGCCGATGTTGAACGGCTCGAGAACGGTCGCAAAGCCTTGAATCAGGTTGCCGATTTCTTCCATTGACTTGCTAACCTTCGAAGGCGTGACTCTGGGCGCTTTAAGTTGATGTTTGCTGCGAGGCGCGAGCTATAGACCGAGCCAGTATTCGATCGGGCCCTTGGGCAGCGCGATCTGGAAATATCGCTCGAACACGATGTAGACGACTGTTGGCACGCCGACGGCAATCGGCGCGGTTTTCAAAAGGCTGTATCGGCCCAGCCAAATCATAAAGACGCCGATCAGCAGCAGCGACGAGACATAGATTCCGACGAACGGGATCAGTGCCACATAGACCGTCGTCGGCGCGACCACCGCCATCACCCGCCGTAACTGTTCCCAGCTTGAAAACAATTCCTGCTTGATACCGCCGAGGAAGGTCGCTTGTGCGAGGTTGTAGATGCTGCCGACAATGATGAAGAGTGAGATGTAAAACGGGAAGAACCCGGGCCTTGGCCCTTCCGAGCCCCAATCGATACCGACCTGCAGGCTGCCGATGAGGACAATAATGCCAAATGCCAGGGCCAACAGCGCCACGGCAATTTCAATCGCGCGATGCGACGGCCCGGACTCGGCCGCGTTGGATTCGTCAGACATTGAGCGTATCGGCTCCCCGCGGTTGCGTGGGCGGCGCTGAAGGCCGCCGGCGATTGGAATGGCTATTTCGCTAGGAAGCCCGCTTCCGCCATGAGATCGCGATGGCGCTGCTCTTCGGTGGTTACCCATTTGACGTATTCGGCGCCAGTCATGAATGACTGGTTGAAGGCACCATCTTGCATCAGCTTCTGCCACTCCGGCGTCTCGCGCACCTTCTTGAACAGATCGACATAGAAATTGACCTGATCCGGCGTCGCGCCCGGCGCCATAAAGATACCGCGCAGCATCAGGTATTCCATGTTAAGGCCCTGCGACTTGCAGGTCGGGATGCTGTTCCACGACAGCTTGTCGACGATCACCTCGTTATAGGGCAGCGGCTTGCCATCGAACACGCACAGTGGCCGCACCTTGCCACCGCGCCACTGCGCCACCGCTTCGTTGGGATTGTTGACCGTCGAGTCGACGTGATTGCCGACCAGCTGAACGGCCACTTCGCCGCCGCCGCGGAACGGAATGTAAGTGAACTTCACCCCGGTCGATTTCTCAATCGCAACCGTGATGATCTGGTCCTCTTGCCGAGAACCGGTGCCACCCATTTTGAACTGGCCAGGCGGCGCCTTCTTGATCGCCTCAATATAGTCCTTGGCCGATTTGTAGGGCGTCTCGGCATTGACCCACAGCACGAACTCGTCGAGCGCCAGCATTGCGACCGGCGTCAGATCCTTCCAGTTGAAAGGAATGCCAGTGGCGAGCGGTGTGGTGAAAAGGTTCGACAGCGTTATGACGATTTTGTGTGGATTGTTGCGCGAGCTCTTCATGTCAAGGAAGCCCTCGCCACCGGCGCCACCGGCCTTGTTGATCACCACCATCGGCGTCTTCATCAGACTGTGCTTAGTCACGATCCCCTGGATCGTGCGCGCCATCAAATCGGCGCCGCCGCCGGTGCCGGCGGGAATGATGAACTCAACCGGCCGGTTGGGCTGCCATTGCGCCTGTGCGGGAACCAGCCCAAGCACCGCGGCGAACCACAGCGCCGTCCAAGCGCCAAATGCGTTACGGATCGTCGGAGTTGTCATGATACTAATGCCCTTCCCTAAAGCCGTTCCTCTACCCACACGCCACCGTTGTTCGTTTTTTTCAATGAGCAAGTACGATGGTAACCGGTCACCCGCCGGCACCTACCACTCTTGCGGGCACTGTGCCACTTGCAACAGCATTTCAAACTGTAATGAATTATGCCAGTGGCGTTTTGCTAGAAAAACCTAGCATAAAGTAGGGCGCAGTGTCGCAACCCACATGTTGCAGCGCAGCAAGACCGTTGTTGCTGAACCAACATGCGCCTTCGGGGACAGGTATCCCATCCGTCGCCAATTGCCCGCCTTTGCTCAAACGCGCGCCGCGCCGAAAGAATCCGCTGGACTTAGACGTCACGGTGCATTTTGACGGCCGGTGGACAATGCATCGACGCGTCAGTAGCTTCCGCGCTGCATTTCCCCAAGAGCGTGTCCCCGAAAGCGTTCCCCGAAAGCGTTCCCCGAGAGCGTGGCAGCAATGACAACCCCAGTGAAGATTGAGAACGGCAAGATGTACGGTCACCGCGCGCGGATCGGCTATACCTCGCCGCCATTAACCACCGAGATTTTCCCTTACGAATTCTACAAAATCGTGCCGGACGGCGTCACGCTGGTGGTGACCTCACTCGCGATTGTGGTGCGTTCAAAGGACGAAGTCGACCAATCCTATGACATCAGCATGCGCGCCGCGCGCGAGATGGCCGCGGCCGGCTGCGATATCGTCGTGCTCGGTGGCGTGCCGATCAACCTCTCGCGCGGCGCCAAGAATGCCGAACAAATGATCGCCGATCTCGAAGCTGAGCTCGGCATCAAGGTGTCGTCGAGCGCCGCCGCGCAAGCCAAGGCGGCCAAGGCGCTTGGCTGCAAGAAGGTCGTGGTGGCGCAGCCCTACGCCCATTCCGACACCGACCGGATCGCCGGCTATTCAGTCCATTTCGGTTGCGAACTGCTCGGCGCTACCGGCTGGGGCAGCGCGTTCAACCGGATCGGCGCGATCCCGCAGGATGCCGCGCTCGAAATGGGTCGCAAGCTGATGAAAGAACACCCGAGCGCCGACACGATCCTGCTGCCGTCACCGCACTGGCCAACCGCCGGGGCTATCGACCTGCTAGAGAAGGAATTCGGCGTCAATGTAATGACCGCGCATCAGGCCATTGTCTGGGACGCGCTGCGCCGCTGCGGCATCAATGACAAGATTCAAGGCTTCGGGCGACTGTTCCGGGAGTTTTGATCCCGGCGCCGAACACGACAACCGGCTGCTTCTGGCTGCTACACCCGCGGGAGAATCGGCGAATGCGAATATTGCTGTCCATTTTTACCGCCGCGCTGGCGCTCCTACCGGTATCGCCCGCCTTCGCCCAGACGCTGACGCCGTTTCGCGTTGGCATTTCCGACGCGGTCAACACCGTGCTGCCGGTCTGGATGGCGCAAGAGGGCGGCTTTTATGCCGCCAACGGCCTTCAGGTCGAGATCGTCAACATGGGCGGCGGCAGCCGCGGCGCCAAGGAACTACAGGCCGGCAAGATCGACGTGATGCGCGTCGGAATGTCGTCGGTGGTGCAGGCCAACCGCGCAGGCGGCGACCTGCGGCTGGTCGCCTCAATGAGTAACGTGATCCGCTTCGTCATTGCGACCGCGCCGGAAGTAAAGACCGCGACCGATCTCAAGGGCGGCGTCGTCGGCGTGAGTGCATTTGGATCGGAAAGCGACGCTACCGTCACGCTGGCGCTGGAACGCTTCGGCATGACCCGCGCCGACGTGACCGTGAAGGAGTATGGCGGCGGCGCCAAGCGGCTTGCAGCGGTGCGTTCCGGCGAGATCAAAGCCACTGCCATCAACGAACCGACCACAAGCCAAGCGCGTGAGCAAGGCGTCAACATCCTGATCGATCTCGCCGCCGAGCAGATTCCCTGGCTGTTCAGCGGCGTGGTGGTGCGGCGCGGCGACCTCAAGCAGCGGCGCGATCTTATGTTACGCTTCCTGCGCGCGGTGATCGAGGGCAATTATCTCGCCTTGACCGATGCCGCGCGCGCCAAGGCAGTGCTGGCGCGTGAGCTCAACGTAAAAAGCCAAAAGATCGTCGACATCAGCTATCAGGACTTCCGCGCCCAGTCGCCGCCAGACATGACCATCTCGATGCCGGGGGTCGACAACGTGCTCAAAATCAGCGCTGATTCCGGCAGTCGCAATACCGACGATTACATCGATGGGTCCGTACTCATGGAGCTAAGCAAGAGCGGCTTCTTCACCGCAATGCAGAAGAAATACGGCAAGCTGTGAGCTTAGAACGATCGCGCCTGGAGGAAACAATGACGTCAACACTGCGCCAGCTTGCTATCGCCATGGCGATAGCTTGCTTTGGATCCGCCGCTTCCGCCCAGGCGCCAGTCGAGATACGCCTCGGTACATCGGGCACCGCCAATACCGTGTTGGCGATCTGGATGGCGGACGACGCCGGCCTTTACGGCAAACATAATCTCAAGGTCACGCTTGCCAATATGGGTGGTGGCAGCCGCGGCGCGGCCGCGGTGCGCGCCGGCACGCTCGACATGATGCATGTCGGACTTTCGTCGGTGGTCCAGCTCAACCAGGAGGGCGCGGATCTGCGCACCATCGCGTCGCTCGCCAATATCATCCGCTTCGGCTTCTTCGCCGCCCGCTCGGTGACGAATGCCGCCGATCTCAAGGGCGGCGCCGTGGCAGTCAGCGCCTTCGGCTCCGAGAGCGATGCCGTCGCCACCATTGCGTTAGAGCGCCTGAAACTCACCCGCAAGGACGTCGAGCTCAAGGAATTTGGCGACAGCCTCAAGCGCCTCGACGCATTACGGGCAGGTGAGATCAAGGCCACCATGCTCAACGAGCCGTTCGCGAGCGCCGCGCGCAGCAACGGTTTCAGGCCCCTGGTCGACCTCGCCATCGAGCGCATTCCTTGGCTATTCTCGACGCTGGTGGTGAGCCGAAGCTACCTCAAGGAGAATCGCGATACGCTGGCACGATTCCTGCGCGCCACCGCCGAAGGCAACTATCGCGCGCTGTCCGATCCCGAGCGCGCCAAACAAGTGCTGGCCCGGGGCACGCGCGTATCCGACCCCAAGACCGTCGAGATCACCTATGCCGACTTTACCCAGATGACGCCGCTCGACCTTGCGGTGCCGCGCGCAGCGGCGGAAAACATCCTGGCGCATTTTCCGCCCGGCGTTAGCCGCAACCTCGACAATTACATTGACCTGTCCGTGCTCGAAATTCTCCAAAAGGAAGGCTTCTTTGCCGCGCTCGAAAAGAAACACGGAAAGCGATAGATTCAACTGATCCGCATACGCGGATCGCAGTGAGTTGCGCCGAGCGAGACGCCCATGACTGAGATCAATCGACCGTTGTGTCTCGGCGCCGCCGTGCTGGCATTGGCGCTGCAAAGCACCTTGGCCACCGCGCAAACCATCGAAGAGTTCTACAAAGGCCGGCAGATCAACCTGATTGTCGGTGGCGGCGCGGGCGGCGGCTATGATGTCTATTACCGCGCGCTGGCACGCCATATGGGCCGCCACATCCCCGGCAATCCGAGTTTCATCGCCAAGAACCAGCCAGCCGCGGGCGGGCTCGCCGCGGCATCCGCGATCTACACCACCGCCGAGCGCGACGGCGGCACCATCGGCGCCTTCGCGAACAACGTCACCATGGACCCGCTGTTTGGCGCGACCGGCGCGCGCTACGAGCCGCTCAAACTCAATTGGATCGGCTCGATCGGAAAACTGCAAAACGTGTGCGCGACTTGGCACGAGAGCCCGATCAAAACGATCCAACAAGCACAGGAGCGCGAGGTGATCGTCGGAGCGGCCGGTGCGACCTCAAACACCGCGCTGATGCCGAAGGTACTCAATGCGGTGCTCAACACCAAGTTCCGCGTGATCGCGGGATACGATCCGGCCGCCGGACTGACACTGTCGATCGAGCGCCGCGAGGTCGAGGGCATCTGCGGGCTGTCCTGGTCGACCATGAAAGCGTCGCGCCCACATTGGATCCGCGACAAACTCCTGAACGTCATCGTTCAGCTCGGAATTGAAAAGCTGCCGGATTTGCCAACGGTACCGTCCGCGCTCGACCTCGTGACCGACCCACATAAGAAACGCGTGCTCACGCTTATTCTTATGCGGCAGGAGACCGGCCGACCGGTGGCGGCGCCGCCGGGTGTGCCAGCGGATCGCCTGGCCGCGTTGCGCCGCGCCTTCGACGCCACCATGAAAGATCCCGCCTTTATTGCCGAGGCCGAGAAGCTGCAACTTGAAATCGAGCCCATGACCGGCGCCGCGATCCATAGTCTTCTCACTGACGCCTTCGCGACGCCTCAGAACATCATCGCGGAGGCCGGCGCGTTGTTGACGCCGACGGCGCAGAAGCAGTAGCGTCTCGATCGCCTTTCCCGACGCGGCGGAAACGGCGCCCGTTTCGCCGGGACAAGCGCTAGTTCCGATACGACGGATCGATCCCATCCAGCATGGTCAGCAATGACGGCCAGCCATTGGCGCGGCCGTCGACGCCGCCCTCGAACTGGTTGGCGGCGTGTTCCATCAAATTAGGCGAGAGCTTGATCAGCTTGGCGCCAGTCGCCATCGCCGCGAGCTGCGCCTTACAGCTCTTTTCGAGATTGCGCATCAGTAAAAACGCCTGCGCAACTGTCTTGCCGCAAGTGAGCAGACCGTGGTTGCGAAGGATCAGCGCGTTGTGTTTGCCAAGCGAGGCGACCAGCCGCGAGCGCTCGTCGAGATCGTCGGCAACACCTTCATACTCGTGATAGCCGATGCGATTATAAAAGCGCATCGACTTCTGCGTGAGCGGCAGAAGGCCGTCCTCCAGGCTCGCCACCGCCATGCCGGCAACTGTGTGGGTGTGCAGAACGCATTTGGCATCCGGCCGCGCAGCATGCACCGCTGAATGGATCACGAACCCCGCCGGATTGATGCTGTGTTCAGTATCCTGGACAATGTTGCCGTGGAGATCGACCTTGACCAGATTCGAGGCGATGATCTGGGTGTAGAGCACTCCGTAAGGATTGAGCAGAAAGTGCTCTTCGGGCCCCGGCACCCGCGCCGAGATGTGGGTCGCGAACAGATCATCCATGTCGTAAAGCGCAATCAGCCGGTAGCAGGCAGCGAGATCGACCCGCATCTGCCGTTCCTCCGCCGACATGGCGAAAGCCTCAGCCTTACGGGAAATGACGACGGGTTTCAGCGCCATGGCGGTTTCCTTCCCTGATATTTCAACATTGTGTTTTACATTCTATCAGCATCGCTAAATCCCGCAGCAACTAGACCCCATAGAACTCCGCGGGGTCCACGATGCGGGCATCGTCGAGCCGGCTGATGGCGGCGCGCACTAGAATGAGGCGCGTCTCCTCGGTCGAAGCGCCGATATGCGGGGTCGCCAGCATATTGGGGTGGTTCAAGAGCCGGTCACTCTCCGCCGGCTCGATCGCAAACACGTCGAAACAGGCGGCGGTCAGGTCACCGCTGTCCAACCGCTCCAGCAATGCCGCCTCGTCGACAATCTCGCCACGGCAGGTATTGATCAACAGACAATCCTTGCGCAGCTTGCCAAGCACTTCGCGTGAGTAAAGCCCGCGCGTGAGATGCGTCTTCGGCAGATGCAACGTCAAAATCTCCGAACGCGCCAGCAATTCGTCGTGCGAAACCGGCGTCACATTCCACTGCTTATAGAAATCTGCGTAGTCCTTGATGTCACAAGCCAGGATCGTGCAGTTGAACGGCTGCAACAGCCGTACGATCTCCTTGCCGATATTGCCGCAGCCGTGAATGCCGACCACTCGCCCGGTGAGGAAGCGGCCGTTGCGCAGCCGCGGACGCTCGCCGGCGCGCATCGCAACATTGAGCGGCATCACCCAGCGCAGCCCCATCAACATGAATCCGAGCGCAAGCTCCGCAACCGCGAGCTTATTGACGCCCCAGGTATAGCCGAAGCGGACATTGTGCCGCTTCATCGCGGCAAAATCGAAGCTCTCGCAGCCATTGCCGTATTTGGCGATCAGCTTGAGCTGCGGCAGCGCCGACAGGACGCGCTCGGTCACCGGCTCGAAGCCGACAATGGCGGCGTCGCAATCGGCGAGAAACTTGATCATCTCTTCTTCATTGAGGCGATGACCGGCGTCGTGGAACTTCGCCTTCGGGTGAATTTTCAGTACCTCCTGCCGCATGGCGGGATGGCGATTGACGTGATCGGCGCAAATGCCGAGCTGTTTGAAGGCGATACCGCTGGCCGCGGAAGTTTTCTCAATGGTCGTTGTTGTCATAATACTTGCACTCGCTCAATTGATGCCCCCGCCGATGATGCCGCCGCCGATTTACGCTGGATCCTTGGCATTCTTGATGCGCTCGGCATAGAGCGCGGGCGTGAGGCCGAACAGGCCCCAACGGGTGGTATGCGCCAGCAAGAACGGGTGCGTACCCCATTCATACAGCCGCTTGACGTCGCCTTCGAGCAGCGCCTTGCGCTCCTCGTCGGTCAGCGGCCAATCGGCAAGCGCCTTGGCGGGGTCGGCCTTCACCGCCTCACGAAACGGGATGTCGTGGTAGACCCGATGGCAAATCTTGTTGATCTGATAAGCACTCATGGTCGTGCCTCCCAACCTCAATTCCAGCGCCAAACCGCGTAGGCGTGCCCGTCCTTGTCATCGTGATCGGCGAGGTAGCACGGCTTGTCCTTGCCGACCATGCCGAGCAGAACCACCCAGTTAAGCAGTTCGCCGCCGATATTGCCGGCTTGCCACATCCGTTCCGGCGTCGCTTCCGCAACGATCTCTTCGAACTCTCCCTGCCCGATCCGGCGATGCAAATGCTTCGACCATGCGATGTCGGGAACGCTGTTGCGCTTTCCGACGTCGATTTTGGGCCCGCCGATCTCAAGCGAGAAGCTGCCGGTCGCGATCACCGCAACGCGCATCTTTTGCGGCAGACTTTTGATTGCGCCCTGCATCATCTGTCCGAGTGCGTAGCAGCGCCGCGCGGTCGGCAGCGGGCTTGAAAACGTATTAACCCAGATTGGCACCACCGGCGCTGTCACATTGTCGGTAAGGTAGTGCAGCGGCACCAGCATGGCGTGATCGACGCCGAACTCCTGTGTCACCGAAAAATCGAAGCCTTCCTGCATGGCAGTCTTGAGCATGTGCGAGGCCAGCGACGACTGCACCGCGAAATCGTAGCGCGGCATCTTGGTCTGATCGTTCGGACCATAGGCCGCGTCGGTCACACCAATCGCAAAGGTCGGAAAGTTATTCATGAAGAAGGTGTTGAAATGGTCGTTGGCGATAACGACGATAGCCTCGGCCTTGGCGGCATCAAGCTGGGCTTTCACCTCCCGAAAGATCCGCGGCGTGTCCTGCGGTCCGTCCTTGGGGTATTGCGACGGATAATGGGGTGAATGAGGCACGCCCACAGCGGCAACAAGTTCAGCCATTCCAAAACTCCGGAGTTAGGATCGGTGTTAGAATGTGCCGAAATCCCGGCCGGAGACAAGCGGCTGGCGCATCAGCTAAGGTATTGATGGATTACGGACCGGAACGCCGACCATGTTGAACCGCGCATCGACCGCAGCAGGCGCCGCCGACCAAGGGCAGCGGGGTGTCGAACTCGTCCAACGGGCGGTCGCGCTTATTCCACGGCTCAAGGCGGCCGCCGACCGGATCGAGCGGGAGCGTGAAATCCCCTCCGATCTGCTCGCCGCCATGCACGAGGCGCGGCTGTTCCGGATGCTGATCCCGGCGCGGTTCGACGGCGAGGAAGTCGAGCCGGCGACGTTCTTCCAGGTGATGGAAGCAGTAGCCATGGGCGATGCCAGCGTCGCCTGGTGCCTGGGACAGAACTCGGGTGTGTCGATGGCGGCCGCCTATCTCGACCCGCGGGTAGCGCAGGAGTTGTTTGGCGATGCACGGGCGGCGGTCGCCACCGGCGCGCCCTCACCGCACGCCAAGGCTGTTATCGCCGAGGGCGGCTACCGCGTCACCGGCCACTGGCATTTCGCCAGCGGCAGCCGGCATTCGCAGTGGATCGGCGGCCACGCGACCCTGTGCGAGCCGGACGGCCGTCCGCGCCTTGGGACCAACGGCAAACCGCTCGAACAGCGCACCATGCTGTTCCCGAAGGCAAAGGCCACCATCACCGATACCTGGCAAGTGATCGGGCTGCGTGGCACCGGCAGCGACGACTATGCGGTCAACGACCTGTTCGTGCCGGAGGCCTTCAGCTTCACCCGCGAGTCCGACACCGACCGGCGCGAGAGCGGACCGATCTACAAATTCTCAATCTTCAATATGTTCGGAATGGCGTTCTGCGCGGTAGCCCTGGGCATTGCGCGCACCGTGTTCAATGACTTCGTTGCGCTGGCTAAGAGCAAGAAGGCGCATTCCTCAGGAAAGCTTTTGGCCGAGAACAATCTGGTTCAGACCCAGGTCGGCCTCTCCGAAGCAAGGCTGGGCGCCGCGCGTGCTTATGTTCTCGACAGCTATACGCAACTCTACCAGCAGGCCGCCACTGGCGAGAAAGTCAGCTTTCAGCAACGCCTTGCCAGCCGCGGCGTGACCTGCTTCGCAATCCAGCAGGCGCGCGAGGTGGTCGATTTCGCCTACCACGCTGCCGGCGCCGGTGCGATCTTCAACAATAACCCGTTCGAGCGCCGCTTTCGCGACCTGCACACCGTGACCCAGCAGAGCCAGGCGCATATGGAAAATTTCGAAGCGCTGGGGCAATCGCTCATGGGCATCGAACCAACCAGGAAACTGTGACACATGATTCGCGTTGCATTTGTGATCGGCGACTACCCACCCGCGGAGCGCAAGCTGCGCGAGGACACGGCAAAGAGCTTTTCATCCGCTGAGGTCGAAGTCGGCATCATCTCTGTCGCGCCGTCGCCATTCGGCGGGCTTGGGCCCGCCGAAATCCAACTTGTTGCGCCCTACTTCCACGACGCCTTTATTCGCGCGGAGCAGGAGGGCTACGACGCCGTCGTTCCGCTCGGTACACTCGATCTTGGCGTCGACGGCGGCCGCTCGCTGGTGGATATCCCGGTCGTCGGCCCAAGCGAGGCCATGTTTCACATCGCCGCACAGCTTGGCGACCGCTTTGGCATTATTTGCTATCATGAAAGTGTTATCCCGCGGCAGATCACCCAGACGCGCCTCTACGGCATGGAGAACTGGATCGCGGGTCGGCGGGCGTCCGGTTACAAACTCAAGGACATCGGCGCCAACAAAGATGAGATGAAGAAGAATTTCATCGCCGCCGGCCGCTCGCTGATTGATGAAAATGGCGCCGACGTCATCATCGTTCATGGCATCACCCAATGCCCCGTGCATATGAAGCCGGACGAGCTCTCCCGGACCTGGGGCGTGCCGGTGGTCGAGGGCATCGGAGCGCCAATCCGAATGGCGGCGATGCTGGCGGGCCTTGGCCTTAAGCACAGCCGCAAACGCTGGCCCAAGTCGAACGCGCGGCCGAAGCTATGATGCCGCACCCGTGACTCCGCGACACGCCTACAGGCCGCCGTGAGACTATCGCCTTGCGTTGAATTACGATCACGTGAATTGAGGGAGGATATCTTGCGCCCAGCACTTATCGCCGCAATGCGCCCCGCTATTTTGTGTTTGGTCGGGATCGCGCTCACATCGACTGCCATTGCACAGGACCGAATCTGGCTCGACCCAAAGCTGCTGGCGGCCGCCAAGAAGGAAGGCGCACCGGTGGTCTACGGGTCGATGAACGAGGAAGAGGCGCTGCCCTATTACAAACTCTTTCAAGATGCGACCGGCATCAAGGTCAGCTATGTGCGGACCTCCGACACCGGCGTCATGGGGCGTATCGCGGTCGAGTTCCGCGCCAAACAGAACGTCTGGGACGTGGTGATGACGACTCCAGTCAATCGGCTGCCCGACGCCGCCTTGGCGCAAATCGATCCGCCGGAAGCCAAGGGCTTGATCCCGCAAGCACGCGATCCTAACCGGCGCTGGTATGGCGTCTACGCCAATTACAATTCGCCGGCCTATAACACCAAATTCGTCAAGAAGGAGCAGTTGCCGCGGACCTATGAGGAATTCCTTCAACGCAAGGAATGGCGCGGCAAGATAGCCATCGACAACGGCGACACCGAATGGCTCATGGCGATGTTCACGCATTACGGCGAGGCGCGCGGCCGCAAGCTCGTGCAGGATATTATTGCGACGCTTGATCCGGTGGTGACCGAAGGCCACCTGGCGCTCGCGCGCGCGATTGGATCTGGCGAATATTGGGTCGCGCTCAACAATTACACTAATTTGACGGTCAATGTGAAACTCGCCGGCGCGGCCACCGACTATTGGGCGATTGATCCGGTCGCATTGATCTTTGGCGCAGTCGGGGTCGCCGCCAATGCGCCAAATCCGAATGCGGCCAGGTTGCTTGCCAACTTCGTCCTCAGTCGCGAGGCCCAACTCCAGCTGACCAAACGGGGGCGCATTCCGACGCGTCCCGATACCCCGAGCAACCCACCGGAAGTGAGCGAGACGCTGCTGAAACAGAAAGTCATTACCGCAGTGCTTTCGGCGGCGGAGCAGAAACGATGGCAGGCCGAGTTCCAGACCTTGTTCCGGGCCAAATGAGTTCCGGCATGGCCGACGCATCGACACGAGGCACATCCCGACGGTGGTTGCCGCCATCGCGCTGATTGCTGCGCTGATCTGGCTCTACCGCTACGCCCCGTGCAGCGTGTTCTATTGGAACAGCACCGGCGACGTCCCCGCACGGTGTCGCGGGGAGCTTGGACGGCGATGAAATGCCGGTGCGCCGGATGCCACGGCGTATCGGATTGCGCTAACTGCGGCGGCGCACCTTGGACACCGGCGCGGCACGTACGGCGCTCCAGCCAGTCACGGCGCCGCTTGCAGCCGCGCGTGGCTCCATCTTGTCGCCATTGATGCGGCCCTGGAACAGCATGGGCGTCCCCGCATCGGAGGCGATCGTAAACTCAATCGCGTCGCCGCGCAGGCTAGCATTTTGCAATGGCACCGAGCGACCGCCGACCGTGGCGGTACCCTGGATCTTCTGAAACTGCTGTCGCAATTGAACCGAAAGCCCTTGCGGGCCGCCGGTGAAATCCCATTTGCCGGCGACCTGCGCCGGAACATACCAAAGATAGATGGTGCGGTTTTCGAAATCCTCCGCAATATCCGGCTTCCAGTCATCGCCAATCGGGAAGTCATGCGCGACGATC
Organism: Xanthobacteraceae bacterium; assembly: GCA_022841625.1. Classification (GTDB taxonomy): domain Bacteria; phylum Pseudomonadota; class Alphaproteobacteria; order Rhizobiales; family Xanthobacteraceae; genus VAZQ01. The sequence continues at coordinate 9,280 of JALHRD010000041.1, read as the reverse complement.
CGACTTCCAGGGCGCAATTCGCTGATCAGGCGCGGGCGAAGTTTTACATTGGCCCACACGAAAAGGTAAAGCCCGACCACCGTCGCCTCACGAACCGACGTCTTGAACAAATCCTGCCGGCGGAATTGGACGCGATCGGCGACGCCGGCCGCCTTGGCATTGGCCCGCGCTTGCGCGATCAACTCGGGTTTTATTTCGACGCCAAAACCGCGCGCGCCGTACCGGGCAGCGGCCGTGATCGGAATGCGTCCGTCACCGGAACCAAGATCGAACACATAATCGTCCTTGGTCACTTTCGCGACCTCGAGCATCTTGTCGACCACGTTTTGCGGCGTCGGAACGTAGATCAATTCTGGCTCACGCTTCATCCGCGTCTGAGCGGATGCATCGGGCGCCAGCGCCGCCGCAATGACAAAGCTCAATGCGACCGGCAGTGCAAAATTCACGCTTCGCAACATGATTCCCTCGTGGATGGGATTGCTGTGTGCTGTTGGGAGCCGGCAAGCAGGTAATCGAAGACGCCGCCATGTTTCCTCACCCTGGCCGCGAACACAAGCCGGGGCCCCGGGCGGCCGCCGCAATACACGCAGTGCGTGTATTGCGGTTGTTGCGTGCGATCCACATTCATCCCGGCAGCCCTGACAGAGGCGCCGAAGATGAGCAACCGGCCTCCCAATCCACAGCAATATTCAAAGTAAGGGAGAAATTCTCGGTTTCTTGCAGCGAATCAGTTCAATTGGCCGATGCTGGAGGTTTATCCAAACTGACGCCCTCCTAACGTGGCAAGGCGTGCATGGCCAATAGTTCGCTCAATCTGCGCGATTTGGTGATTTTGATCGCCGACCCCAGTTCCTACATTTCCATGCTGACTCACAGCATGCTGCGCGGCTTCGGGGCCAATAAGGTGATCGAGGTGCGCACCGCCGTCGATGTCATCCAGACCCTGTCTAATCAGAAAATCGATTTGCTGCTGTGCGACTCGCGGCTGCCGCCGCGTGGTGGCCTTGCTCTTACGCATGCGCTGCGGCGCAAGGTCGATAATGAAAATCGAACCATTCCAATCCTCCTGATGAGTAGTGACTCCCGCGAGTCAACGATCAAGCGAGCGCGCGATGTGGGTGCCAACATGGTCATCGCAAAGCCCATGTCACCCATGAGCCTTTACGATCGCCTGGCATGGATCGCCTTTAATCCGCGGCCGTTCGTCGATAGTGCGAGCTATTTCGGACCCGATCGGCGCTTCAAGATCGAAGGCTACCCCGGCGGGACCGGCCGGCGAAAAGGCGACCAAGCTGTCGAAGTTGCCGCCGAATCCGGTCCAGCGCTCGCCCAGGACGACATCGACGATCTGTTCAAATCGACCAAGACTGGATAAAGCGCGTGGCCAAGAACAGTGAAAAAGAAGCGCAGGTATTTCCGCTCGAGACAGACTTCCAGAAGCTCGCGCGTCGGCCCGGCGCCATGACTCGCCAGGAAGCCATCGAAAAAGCCCGCAAGCGGCTCGTCGAGATCGAACCCAGCTTTGAAGGTTGGCTCGACAACGAACTCCAGCAGATATCAATTGCCGTTCAGCACATTCGAGAAGATAGCACGAACCAAAAGAACGTCGAGACCGCCACCCTTCATTGCTACCAGGTTCGCGATATTGGGACGACGATGAGATGCGAATTGTTGACCTTCGTCGCCGGCTGCCTCTGCGATGTTCTTGAATCGATCTCGGCCGGCGCCGAGTGCGATATGGAATCGCTGAGGTGTCATCTCGACGCCCTGGTGCTTGCACGGCAAGACCAGTACCGCCATTTGAAACCCGAACAAGTTCCGGAATTAACCGTTGGACTGCGTCGGGTCGTAGAGCACGTTGGGACTAGCCCCACCGACAGCCTGCAATAACGGCGGAACGCCCGATTCAAGTGCCCAGCTTCGTCCCGCACGGATGGGGTGCAATGATTAAAATTCAATGTCGTTCGATTCTTCGAGCTGTTTCGGATCTTCAGTCACCGTCTTGAAGTGGTACGCAACGCGCTCCTTGAGCTCCTCGATCGGAATCGAGGCAATCACATCGCCACACGCAGCACTCTCACCGGGCCCACGGTCACGATCTTGGGCGACACGGCCTACAATTTCACCAAGCGTCGCAAACTCCTGGTGCAGGCGATCGAAATTCTGGAGCGCCATGACCAAATTACGATCATTGCCACCCGGTTGTTTTACCACGATCTCAGTAATCGTGCCCACCGTGTCCTCGAAACGAGCGATGGATTCACGAAACGATATCGCGATAGCCGCGAGGAGATCGGCGACATCCCCGGCCTTTTGGCCAGGTGAGCCGTCGACTGGTTCCGCGCTTGGCAGCTCCGGAACAGCTTCAATCGCACTACCAGTCATCAGGACAGCTTTCCAACGACCTGTTCAATTTTCTGGCGCAGAATGTCCGCGGTAAACGGCTTGATCAGATAATTGTTGGCACCCGCCTGCGCGGCTTTGACAACCAGTTCGCGATCGCCGCGACCGGTCAAAAGGATGAATGGGATTTTGCGGGCCACGGGATGGCCACGGATTGCCCGCAACAGACCCAATCCATCCATTTCGGGCATGTTGTAGTCCGAAATAATCAGATCCAGCGGCTGCAACGTCGCGGTATCCATGGCCAGCTTGCCGTTTTCGGCCTCATGAACATGGCGAATTCCGATCTGCTCAAGTGTGATCCGCGTCATTTGACGAACGCTGTTTTGATCGTCAACGACGAGGACTTTCATTCCTGCTGCATTTGGCATGGTCGTTCTCCGGATAGTCTAGCGACGCTTGATGGCGACGCCTTCACATTCTCATCAGTTTATTGTGGCCGACATAGGTTGTGCGTACGCGCCGCCATTGCCGCGCACGGGTGGTGCGGGGGTGCTTGCAAGTTCGGACACTTTTTCGACATCGAGAATGAAAGCAACGCGCCCATTGCCAAGGATTGTGGCGCCGGCAACTCCTGGCACAGAGCCGTAGCTTTCTTCAATGCTTTTGATGACGACCTGTTGATGGCCGCACAATTCATCGACGACAATTCCAACCCGCGTGCCCTCACCCGCATCGGTAATGATGACGACGCGTTCGTCCGAGTCCATCTCCCGTTTCCTTAGGTCCAGCAACTCGGCAAGATCGACAATCGGGACCAGATTGCCCCGCAGATTGAGCATGCCCGACGTCGACACCAGATTGTGAATGTCCGAACGTTTGGGACGTAGACACTCAACAATGACCGACATCGGCACGACATAGGTTTCATAGCCGACCTTGATCACCATGCCATCCATGACCGCCAAGGTAAGCGGCAGCGCAAGTTGGATTGTCATACCGCGACCGCGTTCTGACTTCAGCGAGATGCGGCCACCGACATCCTGAATGTTGCGGCGCACGACGTCCATGCCGACGCCGCGTCCGGAAATATCGGAAACCGTTGCCGCCGTGGAGAAGCCCGGCAGGAAGACCAGATTGTTGATCTCATCCTCGCTGAGCGTGGCGTCTTGACCAACCAGGCCCTTTTCACGTGCCTTGTTGAGCACCCGCTCCGGATTGAGGCCACCGCCATCGTCGCTGACCTCGATAACGATCCGACCGCCGCGATGTTCAGCGGCAAGCCGAATAGTGCCTTCTTCATTCTTGCCAACGCTAGCCCGGTCTCCCGGCACCTCAATGCCGTGGTCGATCGAGTTGCGGATGATGTGCGTCAGCGGGTCGCCCAATCGTTCGATGATCGATCGATCGATCTCGGTATTTTCTCCAAGCATCTCCAGCCGGACCTTCTTGCCGGTCTTGGTCGCCAACTCACGTACCAAGCGCGGCATACGCTGAAACACGGAACTGATCGGCTGAGCGCGCATGGACATCACACTGTCCTTGAGCTCCCGGGTATGATGGGTGACTTCATCGAGCATCTGCGCCAATCGGCCGGTGATGTCTTCCGGAAGATTTTGAACGATTTGGCCGAGCATCGCTTGCGCAATCACCAATTCCCCGACCATGTTGACGACCCGATCGATCTTCTCAAGCTCGACGCGCGTGGTCGTGGCCGCAGGCTTGGTTGGTGATGCTTTCGGTGCGGCGGTCGGTGTGTCGGCAGATTTCGCTGCGGCGGGCGCGGCCGAAGCCGCAGCCGGCGTCGCAGCGGCGGTGGGCGCCAGCGGGGCGCTAGCCTCCGCTGGTGCGGCAAAGTCCGATGGGCTCTCACTCACTGTGGCCATAGGTGGCGTAACGTCCTTAATCGAGAGCTCGCAGTCACCGTCAACAAATGAAAAGACTTCCTCAACTTGATCGCGCGTCGCCGCGGTCCGCAGCGTCCCCCTCCAGCCGATATAGGGCTCGGTCGGATCAAGCTCCTCCAAAGATGGCAGGCCGCCGGTCTCGGCGACCAGTTCCAGCGTGCCGAGGCTTCGCAGTTCCCGCAGCAGGAAGAGCGGCTCGTTGGCCTTCTTCAACATTCCTGCGGCCGGGCGAAACACAATCTCGTAGACATGCAAACCCGGGTCATCCGTGGTATTTGGCTCATCGATGCCGGTCTGGTCAAACGCCACCGGCATGAAGTCGAGGCCCTCGAACTCCGCTGGGGCGGACCCATCTTCGGTCGCCAAGCCGCCATCGCTCATAATTTGTTCGAGCGCGGCAAGGCATTCGCTTCCGAGGTCGGCGGGAATTTCATCACCGGCCCGCGACATGGTGACCAGGTCCGACAGGATATCGCCCGCGGTCAGCAACACATCCAGAATTTCCTGGGTCGGCGATAGCTTGCCGGCCCGCATGGCGTCCAGAACCGTCTCAAAGGCATGCGCAAATCGAACGAGCTGCTCGAAACCAAATATGCCAGCGCCGCCTTTGACCGAATGAACCGAACGAAAGACGGCATTGATAATGTCGTCCGACCCGTTGCCCTCACGCAATTCCGTGAGCCCAACCTCGATCTGCTGCATAGCTTCACTGCATTCGTCAAAGAATGTCAGTCGAAGTTCGTCGAGACTGGTCATCGGTTCTTGCTCTTAGCCAAGCGGCAATCGAATTATTGAGCTACTTTACGCACGGTCGCGAGCAAGCGATCTGGATCGAATGGCTTGACGATCCATCCGGTAGCGCCTGCTTCACGCGCGATGTTACGCTTTGAGGCGTCGCTTTCGGTCGTGAGAACCAGGATGGGCGTCGACTTGTGCTTGGCATTGGCCCGCAGACGCCGAATGACTTCATAGCCGTCCATCTTCGGCATGTTGATATCGGTGATGACCAGATCGACCGGCTCATCGCCGAGGACGCCGAGCCCGTCTTCGCCGTCAACGCCTTGAATGACGTCATAGCCGGCGTCGGTCAGAGTAGCCCTCAGCATGTCGCGGATCGTGCGGGAGTCGTCGATCGTCAGAATTCGCTTGGACATGGCATCGATATCCATCTGTTCCGGGTTGGCGGCAGCAACCAGTTCTGGGTTGAGATTGGCACTTGGTTCCGGGTTGGGTTCAGCGGTTTGCTCGGAGTCGAGATTAGCGACCAATTCAGGATCCGACGCGAAAACCGCTTCCGGCTCCGGGCTGGACTCTGCAATCGGCACGGGGTCAAGATTGGCTGGCTCCGCCGCTTCCAGCGGATCGCCCCCAGCCGGCTGGCTGTCGCTACCGTTTGACGCTTCTCGCCAAACCAGTCCAAGATCCCCGAATGCCGCGGCAAACTCCGCCGAAGGCCGATCGATCGCGACCTGCTCATGGCTATTGATTGCGACCAGCAGAACCTGCGCGCAAGAAAAGGTCAGCGTCTCGACCTCCGACGCGTCGAGGTATAAGGGGTGCGAATCCTTGATGTTGGCGCGAAGCATAACCAGCAAGCCCTCCGCAGCCTTGAGATCAAGGACTGACGGTAGCTTCTGCATCACCACATTTGCGTTAATCGACATTTAACTTCGTCCACACATGCCTGAAAAAACACGAGTTAGGCCGCACTGACGGGGCGGGAGGTTCCCGCGCCGACCATGGCTTCCGAAGCATCCAGCAAGGCATTGCCCATCTTGTTCAGGGGGTATTGCTGCATCACCGCGCCGATCTCGAAGGCCGCACGTGGCATGCCGTAGACCAGTGATGAGCCCTCATCCTGGCCCAAAGTCGTGGCCCCGGCTTTGCGCATTTCCAGCATGCCGTCGGCGCCATCCTTACCCATTCCGGTCAGGATCACACCGACACCAGCCCGGCCGTAAACCCGCGCCGCCGAGCGAAACAGCACATCGACCGACGGACGGTGTCCGGAAACGGTGGCGCTATCGCTGAGGGTGCAGGCATGGCCCTGGGCAGCGCGGGCGATTTCAAGATGGTGGGATCCCGGAGCAATGTAGACATGGCCGGCCTCAATCGGCTGGTTATGCTTGGCCTCGGAGACCCGCATCGGACATTCTTTGTCCAGGCGCTCGGCAAACGACGTCGTGAAACGTTCCGGCATGTGTTGAGTTATCAGGATTGACGGACAGTCCTCCGGCAATTGCATCAACAACGCCTTGATTGCTTCGACCCCGCCGGTCGATGCGCCAAGAAACACGATGCGACTTTTGAGGCCGAGCGTCCGTACCGGCCTTGGCTTGGCGGCAACCGGCGACGCGGTACGGTGAACACCGACCTTGGCGCGAGCCGCCATCTTGACTTTAGTTTGGATCGTCGCCGCCAGGGCGACCATCTCCTGCGCAACATTTCGCATCGGCTTGGCGATGAAGTCCACCGCGCCAACTTCAAGTGCCTCAATCGTGATATGCGCGCCAGCCTGCGTGAGGGTGGAGATCATGAGGACTGGCGTCGGTCGCAGCGCCATGATTTTGCGCAAGAACGTAACGCCATCCATATGCGGCATCTCGACATCAAGCGTGATGACGTCTGGATTGAGCGATTTGATAAGATCGCGCGCAATGAACGGGTCTGGCGCCTCGCCGACGACTTCGATTTCGGGGTCTTCGCTCAACACGCTGTTGAGCAATTGCCGCATCAATGTCGAGTCGTCGACAATTAGTACTCGAATCCGCTTTGCCATATTTATTCTCCGAACAGTTCGATGTCGCCGGCAGTATCTTGAGATTTGAGTCGACTGCCGTATTCCTTTTCGTCCCGGGTGACGGCGTATTTGTCAGCGCTGCCAAGCAAACGCCGCACCACGCGACCGGTTGCCGGGTAGTAGTGAATACGACGCGGCTGCGTGCCACCCAAATCACTGACGGCGCACTTCAAGCCTTCTGCCTTCAAGTAGCTCATTACGAAGTCGGCATTGTCGCTTCCGACCAGATTGTTACTGTCGATGACATTGCCGCCGCCGAAGACCTTAATTTCCATCCGCTCGCGCCTGCAACCAGCCTTCATCAGCTCGTTGATCAGTTTTTCCATGGCGAAATTTCCGAAGCGCGTCGACTTTTGGCTGTCGCCCCACTGGCCGGTCTCATGATGGGCCAGCATAAAATGGTTCATGCCGGCAATTCTGGTCGCTGGATCGCGGATGCAAGCCGAGACGCACGATCCCAACACCGTCACCAACACTTCATCGGGATTGCGCGACACATAGAATTCGCCGGGAAACACCTTCACCATCCATGCGCCCGCTGCCGCGTCAAAGAACCTGCGACCGGCGGCTTGAAGAACGCCGGTGCTGTCCGGTTCGGACTGTCGCAAAGCCAATCCAACGCTCACGCTTCCCTCCGATAAATTGTTCGGCCTACAAGCTGGAGACCATCATGCCTCCCGAGCAGCGACTCCGAATGCCCGATATAAAGAAAGCCGCCCGGCTTAACCTGATTGGTAAAGCGTTCGATCAAATTCTCTTTGGTAGGCCCGTCGAAATAGATCATGACGTTGCGACAGAAAATCGCGTCGAATAGTCCTTGAAACGGCCAAGGGTCCATCAGATTGAGGCGCCGAAAAGCAATCAATTCTTTGGTGGCCTCGTCGATGAATATCTGGCCTTTACCGCTGTCGTCCCGCGCAACGGGGAAGAATTCCCGATAGATATTGGGAATTTCCTCAAGCGAGTTGACGCCGTACTCGCCGGCCGAGGCTTTTCGCAGAACCTCGGTATCGATGTCGGTCGCCAGAATCCGAACGTCGTAACGCGCAACATCGCGAATTTCGCGTTGGAGGACGGCGGCGATGGTGTAGGGCTCCTCGCCGGTCGAGCAACCGGCCGACCAAATCCGCAGCCGGCGAGCGGCCAACGGCCTGCTGATGAACTTTGCCGCGATGTGCTCGCGGAGATGGTCGAAGTGATGTGATTCACGAAAGAAGCGGGTGAGATTCGTCGAGATCGAGTTGATGAAATTCTCGATCTCCTTCCGATCCTGGGACAGAAACGCGCGATAATCCTGAAACGTCGCGAGCCCGAGCGTCCGCAGGCGGCGCGAGATCCTGGTATAGACTAGGTTACGCTTGCCTTCCCCCAATGAAATGCCAGCATGCTCATACGCAAGCTTGGCAAGCGCACGGAAGTCGGCATCGGAGAATTCAAACTCCCGCCCTTCGTCGCCAGGCGGCGACGGCTCACGGCGGAGCGCTGCCGCGGCTGCCCCTTGAGATCGTGACATTCACGTACCCAACTCTTGTCTCGTCGCGAATTGTCGTTCGCGATCAACTCAACAAACCAGCGCGCGGCAATCTCGGACTTAGAATTCCTTCCAATCCTGGTCGGCCTTCATCGCCACCGCGAGATTGCCTTGCATCTCGCCGACCGGGTTCCCGCCGCCATGGCCATTGGCCTTGCCGTTGGCGCGCTTGGCCGCGGCGACCGGCGGCCGCTTCAGCGGAGCCGCCGCGGGCCGGCTCGCCGGCTGCGCATCAAGGACATGCGCCGCACCATCGCCCATGTTGCGCAGCTTGAAGAAGGCGACGCGCTCGTCCATCGACCGCGCCTGCTGCTCAAGCGTCTTGGCGGTGGCGGCGTTCTCCTCGACCAGCGCCGAGTTCTGCTGCGTGACCTCGTCCATTTGGGTGAGCGCCTTGTTGATCTGCTCGATGCCGGTCGACTGCTCGGCGCTGGCGCTGGCGATGTCGGCCACGATCGCGCTGACCTTCTTGATCGACTCGACAATTTCAGTGAGCGAGGCGCCGGCCCGGTTGACCAGCTCCACGCCGTCCTTGACCTGGCTCGTACTGCTGGTGATCAAGTCCTTGATGTCCTTGGCGGCCTGCGAGGAACGCTGCGCCAGGCTGCGCACTTCGGTCGCCACCACTGCGAAGCCCCGGCCGGCCTCGCCGGCGCGCGCCGCCTCGACGGCCGCGTTGAGCGCCAAGAGGTTGGTCTG
>JALHRD010000040.1 GCA_022841625.1 Xanthobacteraceae bacterium | reverse complement strand
CCGACCGGGTCGACGCCGAAACCTATGCCGCCTTCAACCGGGCGGTGAAGGAAGCGGTGCGGCGCATCAACGCCAACAAGAGTGCGTATCTGCGCTACTTCATCGACTATCACAAAGCGCGCGACCCCGAGATCGGCACGCTCAAGCCCGAGGACATCCGCGCGAGCCGCATCGTGGTGACCGATCCGGCGCCGATCCCGGCCGACGAATTGCAGCGCACCTACGACTGGGTGAAGAGCTGGGGCATGCTGGACGAGACCGAATCCCCGCTGCAGCTTGTCAACATCAAAGTGCAGTCGCAAGCGCACATGGCGGCGGAATAGCCGTTGGTTGGCCCGCCGGTGGCGCACCCCGGCGCGTCATCCGGAAGGGCCATGAAGCAAAACGCACAGAATGCGCCGGACATTGTCGGCGCCGCGGTCACGCGCATCGAGGACCCTCCCCTGGTGCGCGGACGCGGCCTGTTCGCCGCCGACGTATCGTTCCCCCACCAACTGCACATGCGCGTGGTGCGCTCGCCGCGCGCGCATGCTCGGATCGGCGCGATCAACACCGCCGACGCACTGACCGCTCCGGGCGTCGTCGCGATTTGGACCGGCGAGGATCTTGCCGATCTCTCGCCAATCGATTTCCGCGACGACCGGGTCGAGAAGCTCGTGCCGCACCGTCAACCGCTGTTGGCGCGCGGGAGCACCCGTTATGTCGGCGAACCGCTGGCCGTGGTGTTCGCGGACGATCCGTACCGCGCCGAAGATGCCGCCGAGCGCGTCATCCTCGGACTCGACGAACTGCCCGCGGTGATGTCAGCCGATGACGGCCCGGTCGAGATCGACGGACTATCGACCGAGCCAATGATTATCGAGAAGGGCTATGGCGACCTCGCCGCGGCTTTTCAAAACGCCCGCATGGTCGTCTCCGCGGATGTCACGATCGGCCGCCATTCGGCGGTGCCACTGGAAACCCGCGGCGCCATTGCACGCTATGATGCAGCCCGCGACCTCTTGGAACTGCATGGCGCCGCCAAGGTGCCTCACCGTAACCGCGAACAACTTGCAAAGATTCTGAATCGGCCACTGTCGTCGATCCACCTGTTTGAAGGCCATGTCGGTGGCGGCTTCGGCGTGCGCGGTGAGCTTTACCCTGAAGACGTCCTGGCCTGTCTCGCAGCGTTGCGGCTCGGGCGGCCGATCAAATGGATCGAAGACCGATACGAGCACTTCCTAGCTGCCAACCACTCCCGACAACAGCGCCACAAGCTGCGCGCCGCGGTCGACAAGGACGGCCACATACTCGGCATCGACGATGACTTCGTCCACGACCAGGGCGCTTATGTGCGCACCCATGGCGCCCGCGTGGTCGACCTCACGGCTGGAATGCTACCCGGCCCCTACCATGTGCCGGCGTACCGTGCTGCCGGGCATTACCGGCTGACCAACAAGACCCCGGCCGCGACCTATCGCTCGCCCGGCCGCTACGAGAGCACGTTCGCGCGCGAACGCTTGATGGACGCAATCGCGCACAAACTCGGCATCGACCGCATTGAGCTGCGGCGGCGCAACCTGATCGACAAGTCCGAGATGCCGTTCGAGCGTCCACTGACGGCGCTTGGCGACGAAGTCGTTTACGATTCCGGCGACTATGCCGGTCTGCTCGACAAGGCGCTCGACGCGTTTGGCTGGCAGGCGATGCAGACGCGGCTCGCGGCACGACGCCAAAGCGGCGAGATGGTCGGCGCCGGCCTTGCAATCTTTGTCGAGAAGAGCGGCCTAGGCCCGACCGACGGCGTGCGCATCAGCGTTGATCCGACCGGCGCGGTCGAGGTCGTCACCGGCGGCGCCTCACTCGGCCAGGGTTTCGAGACCGCGATGGCGCAGATTTGCGCCGGGGCGCTCGGCGTCGACTACAGCCGCATTCGCGTCATTCACGGCCAGACCAATCGCATTGAGCACGGCATCGGAGCCCATGCCACCCGCGCGACGGTCATGACCGGCTCCGCAACCCATATCGCAGCCTTGCAGGTGCGGGCGCTAGCGCTCGAAACCGCCGCGCAACTCATGCAGACACCGGCCGATGTTTTGACGATTATCGACGGCCGCGCCGTTCGCGCGGATGCACCGACCGGACCGTCAATCGAACTTGGGGAAATCGCGCGTCGGCGAGCGCCGGGCTCGAAATTTCTTAACGGCGGCAGTCCGGGGCTCACCGCCGAAGGCTGGCACCGCACCGACCATATGGCCTACCCCTATGGCGTGCATGCCGCCATCGTGAAAGTCGACCGCGACACCGGAGGGCTGAAGGTCGAACGTTATCTGATCGCCTATGATGTCGGCCGCGCGGTCAATCCGATGCTGGTCGAAGGCCAGCTGGTCGGCGGCTTTGCGCAGGGGCTCGGCGGCGCGGTGTCCGAGGAATTCGTCTACGACGACAATGGCGCGCCGCTCTCAACCACGTTCGCCGATTATCACATGCTGACTGCCCATGAAGTGCCGCCGGTCGAGGTGCTGCTCACCGAGGACGCGCCCAGCCCACTCAATCCGCTCGGCCTCAAGGGTGCCGGCGAAGGCGGTGTAAACGCGGTCGGCGCCACGATCGCCTCCGCCATCGACGATGCCCTCGGACGCCCCGGCGCCATCACCCAATTGCCGGTGACACCGGCGCGGCTACGGGCGCTCATCGCCGGCGCATAGCACACCGCCGCAGGCGCTCGCTTGTTGCCGCCAGTCATCTTGGTATTCTGCCCCGATAATGCGAAGGCCCGCGTAGGGGCCGCGCGACTGCCGGGGAAGGAAAATCCGATGAACATCCGTCGCCATGCGGCGAAGTGCGCCGGCTGGACCCTCGCCTGCGTCGCCGGCCTCTCCACCGATGCGTCGGCCCAGGACTCGATCGCCAATTTCTATCGCGGCAAAACAGTCACCATCAGCGTCGGCTTTACCGCAGGCGGCGGCTACGACCTGCACGCCCGAACGCTTGCCCGTCACATTGGCCGGCATATCCCGGGCAACCCGAATATTGTGGTCAAGAATGTGCCCGGCGCCGCCGGCCTGGTGCTGGCGAACCAGCTTGGCAATACGCTGGCGAAGGATGGCACCGAGCTCGCCACCTTCGATCGCGCGATCCCGCTTGAACCCTTGGTGGCGCCGGAACGCGCCCGTTTCGACTCGCGCACCCTCAACTGGATCGGCTCGACCGACAATGATGTCAGTACGTGCTTTGCGTGGCACCTGTCCCCGGTAAAGACCTTCCCCGACGTTCTCAAGCGCGAACTCGTCGTTGGCGGCACCGGCACCGGCGGCAATGCTCATTTCTATCCGAAAGTGCTCAACGACGTGCTCGGCGCCAAATTCCGGGTCATTCCCGGCTATCCCGGTTCCGCCGAGGCCCTGTTGGCAATGGAACGCGGCGAGACCGAAGGTTTCTGCTCCATGGGATTCGTGACGCTTGAATTCACCCGGCCGCAATGGGTGCGCGACAAGAAGATCAATCAGCTGGTCCAGCTCGGCATCACCAAAAACAAGAACCACATGGACGTGCCGCTGGCGCTCGATCTCGCCAAGACCGCCGAGGAGCGTCAAGTTATCGAGTTTGTCGTATCGCCGAACCTGTTTGCGCGCCCGTTCGCCGCGCCGCCAGACGTTCCGCCCGATCGCGTCCGCGCACTGCGCAACGCATTCAATGCAACATTCGATGACCCCGAATACCTCGCCGAAGCGCAGCAACGGAAAATGCAAGTGATGCTGGTGCGCGGCGAGGAGATCGATGGTGTCCTCCAGCGCATCTACGGCATGCCGCGCGCCGTGATGGATCGGGTGAAAGACGCCATTAAATAAGACGCTGGGCGCGGCCTTGCCACTGGACGCGCGCTCCACAAACAACACAAAACGAGGACATCGATGGACTTTGAACTGCCGGAAGAACTGCGCCTCCTGAAGGACAATCTGCGCAAATTCGTCGACAAGGAACTGATCCCGCTTGAGCGCGAGGTCGTCAACGACATCAAATTGCAAAAGCAGCTGCCAAAAAAATTGCGCCCGAAAGTCGACGAGCTCGGCCTGTGGCAATACGACGTACCGGAGGAACTCGGCGGCCTCGGCCTTGGAATGATGGCCAAAATTATCGTTTGGAGCGAGATTTCCCGCACCACGTCGCTGCCCTCGCGCAGCCTCAACATCTTCGGCTTCCCGGTCAGCCCTATCCTCTATACCCTCGAAGGCCGCGCCCGCGAGGAATACCTGTTGCCGATCATTAGCGGCGAAAAGACCAGTTGCTTCGCGCAGACCGAGGCTGACGCGGGGTCCGATCCCGCCGCCATGCGCACCCAAGCCGTGCGCGACGGCGACGACTACGTGATCAACGGCGTCAAACGTTTCATCACCGGCGCCGATGAGGCCGACTTCGCCCAGGTGTTCGCAGTCACGGACCCGGAGAAACGCGCCCGCGGCGGCATCACCGGCTTCCTGGTCGACATGAATACTCCGGGTGTGAAGGTCGCCGCCTCTTATGATCTCATGATTGATGACAAGCCCTGCGAGATCGTGTTCGACAATGTTCGCGTTCCGGCATGGAAACGGATCGGCCAGGAAGGCGAAGGCTTCAAGCACGCGCAATCATGGATAAATTCCGGCCGTATTCGCCACGGCGCGCGCTCGCTCGGCGTCATGGAGCGATGCTTCGAACTTGGCTCGACCTATGCCAAACAGCGCAAGACCTTTGGCGCGCTGCTCGCCGAACGCCAATCGGTGCAATGGCCGCTCACTGACATTTACATGGACATCCATAAGTTGCGGCTGATGCTCTATCACGCCGCCTGGAAACACGACCGCAAGGAGGACTGCCGCGAGGAAGCCTTCATGGTGAAAATTTTCGGCGACGAGCGCTCATTCTGGGCGGCCGATCGCGTGATGCAAATTCATGGCGGCATGGGATTGTCCAAGGAGCTTCCAATCGAGCGCTTCTTCCGCGACCAGCGCAGCATGATGATTACCGAAGGCGCGATCGAGGTACTTCGCATGGCGCTCGCCCGCATGATTCTCAAGGTCAGATAGCCACGCCCGCGGCAACATCACCCTTTACTGGAGGACGCAATGACAAATTACGAAACAATCCTGGTCGAGAAGAACGACGGCATCACCACGATCCGCCTCAACCGACCGAAAAAGAAGAACGCGATGAGCCCCACCCTACATCGCGAAATGCACGCGGCGCTGAGCGAACTGCGCTATGACGACGAAACCCAGGTCTTGGTCATTACCGGGTCGGGCGACGCCTTCTGCGCCGGACAGGATCTCAAGGAATATTTCTTCGACAACAAAGACAGCGTAAAGCAGACCGAAGAGATCCAGCGCATCTCGCATGAATGGCGCCATCAAATCTTGAATACCTTCCCAAAACCAACGATTGCCAGCATCAATGGCTACTGCTTTGGCGGCGCCTTCACCATTGTTGCATCATCCGACATTGCCATCGCCGCCAACGAGGCGAAGTTTGGACTTTCGGAGATCAATTTCGGAAGCATTCCCGGCGGACTGGTCGCGAAGGCGATCGCAACCGAAATGAATTACCGCCAGATGATCTATTACAGCCTCACCGGAGAGCAGTTCGACGGTAAGCGCTCGGTCGAGATCGGCTTTACGACGATGTCGGTGCCACGCGCCGAACTCGAAGCGAAGACGCTGGCCGTCGCCACGGCGCTCAAGGGCAAGGACCGGCATGCGTTGCGCGCCACCAAGGACGCCTTCAAGGCCGTCGATATCCGCACCATGAGCTACGAGGACGCACGCGCCTGGCTGAAGGCCCGGCTGACCCAGATGACCTACGAGCAAAAGAACGCCAACTGGATCGATCACGGCATCGGCAAGTTCATCGCCGGCGAATATGCGCCCGGCAAGGGGGCCGCCCCCAAGGCCGCGCAATAAGCGTCGCCGGGCGCGCGCCCGGCGTTGCGCAAGCTCCGGGCATCGTTTGCAAATTTGTCTACCCCCGCCTAGAATTGCGCGGCTTCAACGCCAATCTCATACCGTGCGTCGCGGTGCTCTTTAGGTGGCACCGCGACTAATGCCCTGGGAGCAATGAAAATGGCCTTCGCCGATACCGCTACGCAATCGCAAGTCCACTATCGCGGTCTGCGCGACTGGCTCGACAAGGTCCAGGGCATGGGCGAGCTTCTTTGCGTCAACGGCGCCGACTGGAACGTCGAAATGGGCAGCATCACGCAGATGCTGACCGAAAAATCGAACGGCACCGCGCCCGCCATCCTGTTCGACGAAATACCCGGCTATCCGAAAGGCTTCCGTACGCTCTACGGGCACTTTTCCTCGATCAAGCGCCTCGCGCTGACGCTTGGCCTGCCGCTCCAGAACAACCGCAAGGTCGATATCGTGCAGCGCTATCACCACCGCATGCAGAATATGAAAATGATCCCGCCACGCTTCGTCAAGGACGGGCCGGTGCTGCAAAACGTGCTGGAGGGCGACGCGGTCGATGTCTTGAAATTCCCGGTGCCGCTGCATCACGAGAAGGACAAGGCGCGCTATATCGGCACTGCCTGTTGCGTTATCACACAGGACCCCGACGACGGCTGGTTCAATCTCGGCGCCTACCGCGCACAAGTCTATGATCGCAACACCGTCGGCTGCCAGATCACCGAGGGCAAGCACGGCCGCATCCATCGCGACAAGCACTTCGAGCGCGGCAAGCCAATGAAGATCGCAATCGTATGCGGCCAGGATCCCTTGTTGTTTATGCTGGCGTCGAGCCCGCTGCCCGCGATCAGCGAACTTGATATCGCCGGCGGCCTGCGCGGCGAACCGCTTGACGTAATCCGCGGCCCCTATACCGGCTTCCCGATCCCCGCCGACGCCGAGATCGTGCTCGAAGGCGAGACGGTGCCCGGCCAGGTCCGTCCCGAGGGTCCGTTCGGCGAATGGATGGGGTACTACTCCGACGATACCCAGCCGCGCCCCTATGTGAACGTCAAATCGATCCTCTACCGCAACGATCCGATCCTGTGCTGCGCGCCGCAGCACAAGCCGGTCGACGAAACCGGCCTACTCAAGGGCGTCGCCGGCGCCGCGCAAATCTGGAATGCGCTCGATGCCTCCGGCGTGCCGGAGGTGCTTGGAGTGTGGAACCACGAGGCCGGCCCGGCAACGCGCTTCACCGTCGTCCAAATCAATCAACGCTATCCCGGCCACTCGCGGCAGGCGTTGCACATCGCCGCCGCCTGCCAAGGCGGCGCTTATGCCGGCAAGTGGACGGTCGTGGTGGACGAGGACATCGACGCCGGCGAACTCGACCAAGTGCTGTGGGCCATGTGCACGCGGTTCGACCCCAATGTCGACATCGACATCATCCAGAAAGCCTGGGCGTCGAAGCGCGACCCCCTGTTCCTGCCGGGCAATTTCAACAACCGCATGCTGATCGACGCCTGCATTCCTTATGACATGAAGCTCAAGGGAACCTTCCCGACGGTGGTCGATGTCAGCGACAATTTGCGCGGCAAGCTGCGGGCCAAGTTCCCACACATCTTCCCGCCAATGTGAGTGCCAGGATGGACAATCTCTCTCGGCCTCATGGTGAGGAGCGAGCGAAGCGAGCGTCTCGAACCATAGGCCGCCCCGTATCGGGCCGCCCCATCCTTCGAGACGGCGCTAACGCGCCTCCTCAGGATGAGGGCGGATTGAGTCTGCGACAAGGACAAATCATGCGCTGCATCGCTCTCGCCGCTTCAGTTTTCCTGACTGTCCTCCCCGCGCACGCGCAAAGCGCCGCGGATTTCTACAAGGGCAAGACGATCACGCTGGCGATCGGCTTCCCGGTCGGCGGCGGCTACGACCTTTATGCCCGCACGCTCGCTCGCCACATGGGCAAGCACATTCCGGGCAATCCGTCGATCGTACCGCAGAACATGCCGGGCGCGGGAGGCTTGCGCGTCGCTCAATTCCTGTACACCGCGGCGCCGAAGGATGGCCTGGCCTTCGGAACCTTCACGCGCATGGCCGGCATCGCGCCGCTGCTCGATCCTAATCTGAAATACGAAAGCGCCAAGTTCACCTGGCTCGGCGCCATTACCGACGCCGTCAGCGTATGCACCACCTGGCATGCGTCGCCAGTAAAGACCTGGAACGACTTCCTGGAAAAGCCGGCCTCGTTTGGTGGGACCGGCGTGAACAACGAAACCGATATCTTCACCAACGTCTACAAGAACGTCCTCAATGCCAATGTGAAGCTTGCGTCCGGCTATCAAGGCACGGCCAACATCATGCTTGCCATGGAGCGCGGCGAGCTCGACGGCGTCTGCGGCATCGACTGGACCACGCTCAAGGCCCAGCGCCCGCATTGGATCAAGCAGAAGCAGATCAATGTCCTCGCCCAGACCGCATTTCGGAAGGACCCGGACCTGCCGCATGTGCCGCTGATCATGGAGCTGACCAAGGACCCCGAGAAACTCCAGATTCTGAAGCTGTTCGTGTCGTCGCACGAGTTGGCGCGCCCATTCGCCGCGCCGCCTGGGATGCCGGCCGACCGCGCCGCCGCCTTGATCGCTGCCTTTGATGCGACGATGAAGGACCCTGAGTTCCTGGCGGACACCGCCAAGCATCAGATGGAAGTTGCCCCGGTCAGCGGCAAGAAGCTCGCCGAAATGCTCGCCGAGATCTACACCACGCCGGAAGATATCCTTGCGAAAGCTAGGATCGCGATGACGCGTTGACGGTCCCTGTGTCGGAGGCATCATCCATGAGCCCACAAACGCTTGCGACGCTTGGCGCTGTTGTCGGTGCGCTTGTTGCCTTCCCCGCTCCGGTGCATGCCCAAAGCGTCGAGGAGTTCTACACCGGCAAGACCATCACGCTGGCGATCGGCTTTACCCCCGGTGGCGGTTACGACCTCTATGGCCGGCTGGTCGCCCGCTATCTCGGCAAGCACATTCCGGGCAAGCCCAATATTGTTGCGCAGAACATGCCGGGCGCCGGCAGCATGCGGGCGGCCCAGCACCTTTATACTGTCGCCCCCAAGGACGGCACCGCGCTCGCGACCTTTGGCCGCCAAATGGGCATCACGCCGCTCCTCAACCCTGCCGCACAATATGACGGCACCAAGTTCAACTGGCTTGGCAGCGTCACCAACGAAGTCTCAACCTGCGTGACTTGGAATACCTCGCCGGTGAAGACCTGGAACGATCTCCTGAAGCATCCGGTGACATTTGCCGGCGACGGCCCCGGCGCCGATCCGGACGTGTTCGCGAATCTCTACAACAATGTCTTCAACACCCGAATCAAGATCGTCGCCGGCTATCGCGGCACCAATCCGATGATCCTGGCGATGGAGCGCGGCGAGATGGATGGTTTTTGCGGCCTCTCCTGGAGCACGATCAAAGCACGCCACATGGACTGGTATCGTAACAAGACCATGAACGTGCTGGTACAGGCCGCGCTGCAAAAGGAGGCCGACATTCCAGAAGTCCCTCTGGTACTCGATCTTGCCAAGACCGAGGAACAACGGCAGGTTCTCAAGGTCTTCCTCTACGGCCAGGAAATGGCGCGGCCATTCGCGGCGCCGCCCGGCATTCCGGCCGATCGCCGGGCCGCACTGGTCGCGGCCTTCGAAGCCATGCTCAAGGACCCCGAATTCCTGGCCGAGATCAAGAAGCTCAATCTTGATTTGAATCCAATCAGCGCCGGCGCCATCGACCGCATGCTCAAGGAACTCTACGCCACGCCCAAGACCGTGCTGGAACGGGCGGCGCTGGCCGCAACCAAGTGACGGGAAGACCCGCAATGACGATCCGCATCGCCCTCGCGGCCGCCGCCCTGCTCGCCGCCACGCCCGGGGCGCGCGCGCAAAGCGTCGAGGAATTCTACAAGGGCAAGAGCATCACGCTGGCAATCGGCTTTACGCCCGGTGGCGGCTACGACCTCTATGCCCGGCACCTGGCCCGGCACATGGGCAAATATATTCCAGGGCGGCCGACCATCGTTCCGCAAAACATGGCGGGCGCTGGCAGCCTGCGCGCCGCGAACTTCATCTATTCGGCAGCACCGAAGGACGGCACCGCGTTCGGGACCTTCGCGCGAACCACCGGCCTTAATCCGCTGCTCGAAAGCGGCGCGACCTTCGACGGCACCAAATTCACCTGGCTCGGCAGCGTCACCAATGACATCTCACTCTGCGTGACCTGGCACACCTCGAAGGCGAACAATTGGGAAGCATTTCTAAAGCACCCAACGACGCTTGGCGGTCAGGCGCCAAGTTCCGAACCCGACATCTTCGCCAATCTTTACAAGAATGTGTTCGGCGCGCCGGTCAAATTGGTGCCGGGTTATCCCGGCACCAATGAGATTTCGCTTGCGATGGAACGCGGCGAGGTTGACGGATTGTGCGGACTGTCCTGGAGCACAATTAAAACCCGTCATCAGCAATGGCTGACCGAGAAGAAGATCAATCTCCTGGTGCAAGCCGCTTTTCAAAAGGAACCGGAGATCGGCAATGTGCCGCTGGTCATGGACTTGACCAAGGACATCGAGAAAATCCAGATTCTCAAGCTCATCCTCGCGGCCCAAGAGATGGCGCGACCGTTCGCGGCGCCGCCCGGCATTCCGCTCGATCGTGCCGCCGCCCTGGCGGCCGCCTTCGATGCCACCATGAAAGATGCAGATTATCTGGCCGATGCGGCGAAGTCGCGCATCGACGTCAATCCGGTGAGCGGTGCCGCGATCGACAAACTCCTGGCGGAGCTCTATGCCACCCCCAAAGACGTGATTCAAAAGGCCAGTCAGGCGATTGCAAGGTAGGACAATTATGGCTTCGCTGATTGGGGCGCGCGTCAACCGCGTCGAAGACCCGCCGCTGTTGCGCGGCGAGCGCCGCTTCATCGACGACATCATCGTACCAGACGTGCTGCATGCCGGCTTTGTGCGCAGCCCTCATCCGCATGCCACGATCCGTGGCGTCGCCAAACACGCCGCGCTGGCGCTGCCGGGCGTGCATGCCATACTCACCCTCGACGACCTCGCGCCGGTGATGGCTAAACGTCGCATGATGCGGCATTCCAATTCCGGCACCCCGCTGGACCGGATGTGGTGCTTCGCCCTCGCCGACGGCGAGGTATCCTATGTCGGCGAACCGATCGCGATTGTGATCGCCGACAGTCGCTATATCGCCGAAGATGCCGCCGCGCTGGTCGAGATTGACTATGATCTGCTGCCCGCCGTTTCGGATTGCCGCAAGGCGATTGAGAGCAGCTCGCCCGCGGTGCGACGCGAACTCAACACCAACACCATCGCCACCTATAAAGTGAATTTCGGTGATCCCGACTCAGCCTTCGCCAAGGCCGCGCATGTGTTCCATACCGATCTTTGGCAGCACCGTGGGGCCGGCCACCCCATCGAGGGGCGCGGCATATTGGCGGAATTCCACCGCGGCACCGATGGCCTCACGGTCTGGGCATCGACCCAAAAAGCACACGACCTGTTCCAATCGGTTACCTCGCTGTTTGACTTCGACGAATCGAATCTGCGCGTTATCACGCCCGAAGTCGGCGGCGGGTTCGGTCCCAAGCTTTGCATCTATTCCGAGGACATCGCGGTGGTCGCGGCCGCACGGCTGCTGCAACGCTCGATCAAGTGGATCGAAGACCGCCGCGAGCATTTCACCAATGCCGCGCAGGAGCGCGACCAGTATTGGTCGATCGACATTGCCGTCAGCGCCGATGCCAAGGTTCTGGGCATTCGCGGCAACCTGATCCACGATGTCGGCGCATTTGCATTGCAGGACGTCAATATCCCGTTCAATTCCGCGTCAATGATGAGCGGCCCCTATATCGTTCCATCGCTGCACATGGACGTGGTGGTTGCCGCCACCAACAAAACTCCGGTTTCATCGATCCGCGGCGCTGGTTATCCGCAGGCCGCCTTTTCGATGGAACGGATGATGGACCGCGTCGCGCGCGAGCTGAAACTCGACCGCGCCGAGGTGCGGCGGCGCAATCTGATCCCGACCGAGAAAATGCCCTACACCAAGCCACTCAAGGCGCGCTCCGGCGCGGCGATGCAATATGACAGCGGCGACTACCCAGCCTCACAGGCCGCGGTTCTGAAGGCCGTCGGCTGGGACGATTTCCCGAAACGTCAGGCCGAGGCGCGCGCACAGGGTCGCTATATCGGCATCGGGCTGGCGCACGGCATCAAGGGCACCGGGCGCGGGCCGTTCGAATCCGGCGCGGTGCGCATCTCCAACACCGGCAAGGTCACGGTATTCACCGGCGCTGCCAATCTCGGCCAGGGCTTGCGGACCGTGCTGGCGCAGATTGCGGCGAGCGAACTCGGTCTGCGGTCGGAGGACATCACCGTGGTTCCGGGCGATACCGCGGGCACGGCCCTCGGCCTTGGCGCCTTCGCCAGCCGGCAAATGGTCACCGCCGGCAATTCGGTGCTGCTGGCTGCGCGCGCGGTCGGCGAAAAGGCCAAGAAGCTCGCGAGCCATCTGCTCGAAGCCGCCGAGCACGATCTCGAACTCAAGGAGGGCGAAGTCCGCGTGGTCGGCGCGCCGCAGCTTTCGATAAAACTCGCGGAACTCTCGCGCATTCTCAAAGGCGCGCCGGGCTACGGCTTCCCGCCCGGCGTCGACCCCGGCCTCGACGCCAGTGTGAACTGGCGCACCGACGCGCTGGCCTATGCCAATGCGTGCCACGCCGCCGAGGTCGAGGTCGATATCGAGACCGGCGCCGTGCGTATTCTGAACTATGTGGCGTTGCAGGATTCCGGCGTGTTGATCAACCCGATGCTGGTCGAAGGTCAGGTGCAGGGCGGCATTGCCCATGGCATCGGCAATGCGCTGTTCGAGTGGATGGGCTACGACGATGCGGCACAGCCGGTGACCACGACGTTTGCCGATTATCTGCTTCCGACCGCAACCGAAATCCCGACCATGACGACGCTGTTTCAGGAAACACCTTCGCCGCTCAATCCGCTTGGCGCCAAGGGTGCCGGCGAAGTCTCGACCATCCCGACCGCCGCCGCGGTGATCGGTGCGATCGAGGACGCGCTACAGCCGTTTAATGTCCGCATCGCCCAGACCCCGGTGCCGCCGCACAAGCTGGTGGAGCTGATCCACGGCCGGAGCGACGGCCCGGATCATTGAACAGATGCGGGAGCATTCGCATCAAACGCTTGCGTGACCAAGCATGAACGACCGCATTGTCACGGTATTCGGTGGCACCGGCTTCCTCGGCCGATCGACCGTCCGACGCCTGCGGGCGCATGGATTTGCCGTGCGTGTCGCATCCCGTCATTCGCACCAGACCACGAATGACCCAAACATCCAGGCAGTTGAAACCGACATTCGCAGCCGGACATCGATCGACGCCGTATTGACGCAAGCCTGGGGCACGGTCAACGCGGTGAGCCTTTATGTCGAGCGCGGCACCGACACGTTCCAAGCAATCCATGTCGATGCGGCGCGCGCCATTGCGCAAAGCGCCAAACAATTGGGCGTCGCACGATTGATCCAAGTTTCCGGTGTCGGCGCCGATATCGCCTCACCCTCGCTCTATGTGCGCAAGCGTGCTAAAGGCGAGCTTGCGGTGCAGGCCGCGTTTCCCGGCGCGACGATCGTGCGACCGGCGGTGCTATTTGGCACCGACGGCGGCTTCGTCGCCACCGTGCTCGACCTGATGCGCAAGCTCCCCGCCTATCCGATGTTCGGACGCGGGCAGACGCGGTTGCAACCGGTCGCCGTCGACGACGTGGCGGAGGCGATCACGCGCATTCTGCTTCGACCTGAGCGCGAGCCAACGCTTTATGAATTTGGCGGGCCTGAAGTTTTCACCTATGAGAAGTTCCTGCGCGCGGTCGCACACGAGGCCGGGCTGCGGCCGTTCTTGATCCCGTTCCCGTTCGGCGCCTGGCATCTCCTGGCGCGCATGGCTGAAGCGCTCCCGCAACCACCAGTGACCCGCAACCAGGTCGAGTTGATGGAAGTCGACACCGTTGCCGCGCCCCATCTGCCTGGATTGCTTGAACTTGGCATCACGCCGCGGGCGGCGGCCGACACCGTCCGTGACCTGATGCGCGCAGAGCGGTAGAATTGAACAATGCCGCAACTCGACGCCATTCTCGAAACCGCGCTCTATGTCGACGACCTCGATCAGGCCGTCCATTTCTACAGCAACGTGCTCGCGCTGCCGCCGCTTTATCGGGACGGGCGGATGTGCGCCTTCTCGGTCGGCGGGCGCAGCGTGCTGCTGCTATTTCCGCGCGGCGGTTCGCTTGAAACCGTGCGCATGCCAGGTGGAACGATTCCGCCCCACGATGGCGCGGGGCCGCTGCACGTCGCCTTTGCCATTGCCAAGGACGAACTGCCGGCATGGGAGGAGCGCCTCAGCGCAAACCAAATTGCTATCGAGGGCCGCACCAGTTGGAAACGCGGTGGCGAGAGTATCTATTTTCGCGACCCCGACGGCCACCTGCTTGAGCTTGCCACGCCGGGCCTATGGGCAATCTATTGATGACCACGACAATCCGGACGCTTCCCCTACCCTCCGGCCGCACGATGCCTGTTCTGGGCCAAGGCACCTGGGGCATGGGCGAAAAACGCGCGCAGTTCGACGCCGAGGTCGCAGCACTGACGCTCGGCCTCGATCTCGGCTTAGCTCTAATCGATACCGCCGAAATGTATGGCGAAGGCGGCGCTGAGGCGGTGGTGGCCGAGGCGATTGCCGGACGGCGCGACGACGTGTTCCTGGTGAGCAAGGTATACCCGCACAACGCCTCGCGGCGCGGCGTCGTTGCCGCCTGCGAACGCAGTCTTAAGCGACTGAACACCGACCGCCTCGATATCTATCTGCTGCACTGGCGCGGCAGCGTACCGCTTACCGAAACCCTGGAAGCCTTCGCGACGCTGAAACAGGCGGGCAAGATCCTGGACTATGGCGTCAGCAATTTTGACACCGACGACATGGCCGAAGCCGTGGCGATTATGGATGGCGCCGCAACCGCTACCGACCAGGTGCTCTACAACCTGACCCATCGCGGCATTGAATGGGATCTGTTGCCGTGGTGCGAAAGCCGCGGCATTCCGGTGATGGCCTATTCTCCGTTCGTGAGCGCGCCGCCGGCATTGACGCGCCTGTTGGGCACCGCCGCGCTGAAAGCGGTGGCGACGCGCCACGGCGTAACGCCCGCGCAGGCGGCTCTCGCCTGGCTGCTGCACCAACCCGGCGTGGTCGCCATCCCGAAGGCGGTGCAGCCGGCCCATATCCGCGAGAACTGCGCCGCCTACGACCTCGCGCTCACCCCCGGCGACCTGGCGGAACTCGACCGCGCCTTTCCACCGCCGCGCAAGAAGATGCCGCTGGCAATGCTGTAGCGCTTGCGCGCCGCACCCACCTCTTGCATTACCGTGCGATGGCTTCCCCACGGCGTTTATCCGTCATTGTTCCGCTGATCGTCGGCTGCGCGCAATTCATGCACCAGTTCGACGGCACGATGATCGCGACCGCCTTGCCGGTCATGGCGGCCGCGCTTAACGAGGACCCGCTGGTCCTCAATCTGGCGATCACCTGCTATCTCCTGGCGCTGGCGGTGTTTGTGCCAATCAGCGGCTGGATGGCCGACCGCTACGGCGCCCGGCGCGTTTTCCTCGCCGCCATTGCCATCTTCACCGCAAGCTCAGTGTTATGCGGCCTTTCGAGCTCGCTGGTTGAAATTGTGGTCTGGCGGACGGTCCAGGGCATCGGCGGCGCCATGATGACGCCGGTCGGTCGCGTGATCGTGGTGAAGAGCGTGTCGCGGCTCGAAATCGTCCGGGCCATGAACTACATCACCATTCCGGCGGTGCTCGCACCACTGGTCGGGCCGTCGGTCGGCGGCTTTATCGTGACCTATTTTTCCTGGCCGTGGATCTTCTCTCTCAACCTGCCAATCGGGCTCGCGGGCCTGATTCTGGTCTACGCCTATGTTCCCGACCTCCGCGAGGAGACGGTCGCGCCGCTCGACCTGCGGGGATTCGTCCTGGTCGGGCTCGCCCTTGCGGGACTGGTGTTTGGCTTTGCCGCGCTCGGCCGCGGGCCGCTGCCGGTGCCACTGGTCATTGCATCGATCACGGTCGGCGCAATCTGCGGCGCGCTTTACCTGGCGCATGCCAGGCGCAAATCAGACCCGATCATCGACCTCGCGCTGTTGCGCAACCGCACATTCGCGGCGTCGATCTGGGGCGGCGGGCTGTTTTACATTGGCACCACCGCGCATGTGTTTCTGATGGCGCTGCTGCTCCAGGTCGGGTTTGGCTATTCCGCCTTCCATGCCGGTTTGATGCTGTTGGCCGGCGCGGTCGGCTCGACCGTGATGCGCTTTACCTTCCAGCCAATCCTTGAACTGTTCGGATTCCGCCGGTTGCTGATCTGCAATGGGCTGTTATGCGGCGCATGTCTTGCCGGCTGTGGTTTGTTCACAAGTGCAACGCCGCTCGTTGTCATGATCGTTGTGCTGTTTGTCGCCGGATTCTCACGCTCCACCCAGTTCACCGGCGAACAAGCCCTGGGCTACGCCGAAATTCCGTCGACCGTCGTGAGCCGAGCCACCAGCTTCTCCGCGATGATGCAGCAATTGTTGCAGAGCTTCGGCGTCGGGCTCACTGCGCTGGTGGTCCACCTCTCGACCGTGCTGCATGGACGGATCGATATCACGACCGAAGACGTAGCTCTCGGCTTCTTCACCATCGGCCTGTTATCGGCGCTGTCGGTGATCGTCTTCTGCTTACTGCCGGATCGCGCCGGCGCGGAGTTGACCGGCCGCTGACCTAACCCAGCTTTGGGCGCTGCAGCGCCATCACCGCGGTCGCCACGGCAAGACTCGCGCCGATGATCACAAAGATGCCGGCCGCACCGGTCGCAACTGCAGTCAGACCGACCGAGAACGGAATCACCAACTGCCCGGCGCGGTTGCCCATGATGCGCAGCGAATTGGCGGTGCCGCGCGTCTCCGGCGTCGCCAAGTTCAACAACGCCGCGATGGTGGCGGTAATCGCAATACCGAGCGCAAAGCCGGCAATCGAAACCACCACCAACATCACCGTAACCGTCAGCGGCAGCGCGATCGCAGCATAAGAAACCGCGCTGGCCAGCACGCTCACCAGCATCAGGCGCCAATGGCCCATCGACTGATGCAGGCGCGCAAAAAGAAAACGCGATAGCACCGACGACACCGCGCGCGCCGCCAACAACCACCCCACCACCTCTACCGCCATGCCGCGCTCAGCGCCGACAAACGGCAAATAGACCACGATCAGATCCTGGGCGGACACCACCGTCACCCCAACGAACAGGATCACCCGGATGCCCGGCAGCCGGAGAATATCGCGTAGCGGCATCGGATTGGATTTCTCGGTTCGCGGCGCGCGGGCACCGGCCGGCCGCAGCATCAGTGTCGCAGCGAACATCGCCAGGCAACCGACAAATCCGGCGACGAACAACCAATGCGTCGGTGGCACGCTGGCATCGCCGCCGACATAGCCAACAATAAAGGGGCCGAGCCCTTGCCCGATGGCATTGGCGACCATGTAATTGCCGATGTTGCGCTCGAGTGCGCCGGGCTTTGGATCGGTGGCGCACAACACCTGCTGGCTGATCACCAGCATCAGGTGCCCGAGGCCGAGCAGCGCAGTAAAGATCAAGAGGCCGGCGAGCGACGACCACAGCGCAAATCCGCCGCAGGCCACGCACAAAAGCCCGGCGCCAATCACCGCCGTGCGCACCTCATGACCCTGATCGATATAGCGGCCAACCTTGACCGCAAGGATCAGCGGCAGAATGGCAATGACCGCGGAGATGACACCCAGCCAAACCACCGACAAACCAAGTTCCACCGCCCGATAAGTGGTGGTCACGCGCACGATCGAGACCACCGTCTGCTCGAGAACGGCGGTGGCCAGGAGTGGGAGGACAAAGCGATAATTCATTGATGAGGTGCTGAAAAAGCCTGACTTTATGGCGGCGGGACGTGGCTGGAATTTTCAAACTGAAGCATACTTCGTCCGTTCGTCGATGTCGTGCAACCCTCCCATGCAATTGCGGACCCTTCTTCATGCCGGATAATGACGCTGCGAAGGCCCTTCAGGATGCGCTGGCTGTGCGCTTTGGCGAGCGCTTGCCGATCGATACCAATCTTGCCGGACTGGCGGAGCTCGCCGCCATTGCCGCGCATCGCAGCCACCGGCGCTATCTGCCGAAACCGGTCGCAGCGGAGCTGGTGCGGCTGCTGTGCGCCTGCGCGCTGTCGGCGCCATCAAAGAGCGACTTGCAGCAGAGCGACATCCTGGTGGTCGACGATGGTGCGATCCGCAGCGAGATTGCGGCAAAAATTCCCGATAACCCCTGGATCGGAACGGCGCCGGTGTTCCTGGTGTTCCTCGCCAATGGCCGCCGTCAGCCGTCGATCGCACACTTACGCAACAAGCCGTTCCCCAACGATCATCTCGACCTGTTTTTCAACGCGGTGTCCAATTGCTCGATTGTGCTCGCGACCTTCATTCGCGCCGCCGAAGCCGTGGGCCTCGGCTGCTGCCCGATCAGCGCGATTCGCGACCATGCGGCGCTGGTGAGCGAGCTCTTGCAATTGCCCGAGCGGGTGATCCCGCTCGCCGGCCTGTGTCTCGGCTGGCCGTCCGAGCGCGGCCACATCTCGCCGCGGCTCGGACTCGAAACCACCGTGCACCATGACCGCTACAGCGTGCGCGATCTCGCTGCCGACATCGAGGCCTATGACCGCCGCCGCAATGAAGGCCGCCCGCCATGGAAGCAGCGCAATATCGATCGCTTTGGCGAGGCGCAATTCTACGGCTGGTCGGAGGATAAAGCGCGCCAATATGCCGAACCGCTACGCGCGGATTTCGGGGGGTTCGTGCGCGAGAAGGGATTCAAGCTGGATTAACACCAATGCTTGCAATGTTTGGATCTTGCCGGAACGTCTAAGCTGGCCGGCAAGCCCGGCGCACAACAACAACCGTTCGTCGATCGGGTGTCTTTAATTTCTTTGAGCGGCCCGAGACATAGGTGACATTTCGTACCGGACACATGGGTAACACTTTTTGCCATTTGGCGGGAGGTGTTGATGCCGTGGAAAGCGAGTTCGGTGATGGAAGAACGTCTTCGGTTTGTGGCCCGCCTGTTGGATGGGGAGGCCATGACGGACGTCTGCCGGGATTTCGGCGTATCCCGCAAGACCGGCTACAAGATTTTCGACCGCTACAAGGAGCACGGGCTCGAGGCCTTGAGCGACCGGTCACGGCGGCCGGTGTGGTACGCCAACCAGTTGCCGCCGCCGATCGAGGGCCTGATTGTCAGGCTCAAAGGCGAGAAGCCGCATTGGGGCGCGCGCAAGATCCGGGAGCTTCTGATCCGCCGGCTGTCCGCCGGCGTCAGCGTGCCGGCGCTTGATGACCAGGGTAAACCGATCCTTGGCGAGGGGGACGGGCAGCCGGTGATGCGGGCCAAGTATTCAGGGCTGCACGCGCTGCGGCATTGGTACTGCTCATGGTCCCTGGCGCGTCCGCAGGACGGAGGCCTCGGCCTGCCGCTCAAGACGGTGCAGGTCAGAATGGGCCACAGCACGCTGGCGATGACGGCCGATCTGTACGGCCACCTATTGCCAGCGACCGATGACGCCGAGGTGCTGGCCGTCGGCGAGGCGGCGCTGATGCGCGCCTGACGGCCTGCCCCCGGTCCCATCAGCCGCGCAGCGCCGCCATCGCACACCTGCATGCAATTGATCGGTCGGCATTGGCGGGAGTCGATCGTCGTTGTCAGACGACGGCGAACTGCCCCATCATCCCATGATCCTCATGTTCGAGAATGTGACAGTGGTACATGAACGGCATCTTCGCCGAGGCGGGGTGATCGAACCGGACGAGAATCTCAGCGCGATCTTCCACCAGCACGACGTCCTTCCAGCCGGATTGCGCAGGGTTTGGTGGCCTGCCGTTGTTACTGAGGATTCGGAAGCTCACGCCGTGCATGTGGAACGGGTGCGCCATCGCCGCCGACCGGATTTCCCAGATCTCGGTGGTTCCAAGCTTGGTCGTGACGTCGATCCTGCGCATGTCGAATGGCCGACCGTTGATGCCCATCATCTGGGCCGCGGCAGCATGGTCGTGACCGGCGCCGCCCGCAGCAGCGCTGGAGTCGCTTTGCGGGCCACGCCTCGCCGCCATGCCCATCATGCCCATGCCCATCATGCCCATTCCCATGCCGATCATTGGGTCGAGCACGAGCGTTCGCCGCGCTATCGCTGCGTTGCGATTCGGCGAGGCGAGCGTCTTCAACTGCCGTGGCAACCGGGTGATTGCGGCCTTCGTAGCTGGATCGGGATTGAACGTCATGAAAGTCTCGGTCGCGCCGGAGCCGGGCGCGCGGCGCATCTGCATCATCATCCCTGAACCCATTCCATGGTGAATATCGGGGCCAGTGACCAGCGCCACCGGCTGCCCATCGGAAAAATTCACCAGGACTTCGTAACGTTCACCCGGCGCGATCACGAGGTTGCGCACTTCCACCGGTTCCGCAAGCAAGCCGGCATCGCTGCCGACGACGTAAAACGGCCGCCGGTCGGAGAAGCGAAGATCGAAGTTGCGGGCGTTGGCGGCGTTCAGGACGCGCAAGCGCACGAAGCCCACGGGAACGCTGGCAGCAGGCGCGATTGCACCATTGACGATAAGCGTGTCGCCCTGAAAGCCGTGCATCAGGTCCATCATGGTCGGTTCGTAGGCCAGCGCGCCGTTGCGGCCGAAACGCTTGTCTTGAAGCACGATTGGAATATCGTCGACGCCGTAGGCCACCGGCAGGCCGCGGTCGCGGTCGCCGCCGTCACTGACGATCATCATGCCGGCAAGCCCGCCATAGACCTGCTTTGCCGTATTCCCATGGGGATGCGGATGGAACCAGTGTGTTGCGGCCGGCTGGTTGATTTTCAATTCCGGCGTCCAGACGCCACCGGGTCTGATTGAGTTGTGCGGGCCGCCGTCCACGTCAGATGGGATTAAGAGGCCGTGCCAATGCAGCGTCGTCTCTTCATCGAGACGATTCTCGACCCGAAACGGAACCGTATCGCCGGAGCGAACGCGCACGACCGGCCCCAGATAGCTGGACGATATGCCGGTTGACGGCACGGCTGCGCCCAATCCGAACCGGTGGCTGCTCTTCTGCAATGCAAGCGCAACCGGTTCGCCATTGCGCGCGTCGATCAAAGTCGGGATCGGCAAGGGTCGCGCTGCCGCCGCGGCATTGGCCGTGAACCGTGGCACGCTACCTAGCGCAAGGCCGGCCGCGCCCGCGGCCGAGTAGAGAAGCGCCTGGCGGCGACTGAGTGATCTCTGGGTGGACATGGATGACCTTCTGGAAATGATGGGACCAAGCACATTGCAGCCGTTCGCATGTGGTACCCTCTGGACGCTTATGACCGTCCAGAGGGTCGCCAGAGCGGCGTCAGTGTTGATGTGCGTTTCCGGTTTCGCCTTCGGGCTCGGCCGCCCGCGGCTGCGTCGTGCCGGGCTGCGTGGTTCCCGGGGCGCCGTGTGTCATGGCCTGACGATTACCGTGGCCCATGTGTTGCATCATTTGCTGCATCCGGGCCGGACCCATTGAGTGCGGGCCCATGCCCTGGGTGTGCTGAGCCGCGCCGGCGGTGCCGGTAGCGTCGTGCTGGTGACCCTGCGTCTGCGCCAACGCCCATCCACCGGCTAGCACCGTGGCCACCGCGATGCCACCTATCAGCAGTACTTTCGTCTTCATGACTGTCTCTCCAATGCCTGGGCAACAGAGAAGTCCGTTGCTCGCGTGCATTGGAGAGGACAGATTTCACCGAAGTTTTTCAGGAATGAAGATTTCTGTGACAAAGTGTGTCAGGCGCCACCCGGGCAACAAACCGACACATTTTCGCGGAAACGCCCTGCAAACATCGGTCTATAGTGTCGCCATGCAGGGTGCCCCGCACATTCTCATCGTTGACGATCACCGCGAAATCCGTGACCTCGTTTCGCGCGTGCTCGTGAAGGACGGCTTCCGCGTGAGCACTGCCGCAGATGGAAAGGCCATGCGCAAGACGCTGGCCGACAGCCGGATCGACCTCGTGCTCCTCGATCTGATGCTGCCGGGCGAGGACGGGCTGTCGCTTTGCCGCACGCTGCGCGCAGCATCGAACATCCCGGTCATCATGCTCACCGCCAAGGGCGACGAGATCGACCGGGTCATCGGACTTGAAATGGGCGCCGACGATTATCTGCCGAAGCCCTTCGGTAGCCGTGAACTGATCGCGCGCATCAAGGCGGTCCTGCGGCGCACGCATGAAACGATGACGGCGACCCGAGCAGAACCCCGAGCCAAGCGTTACCAATTCGATCGCTGGGGCCTGGATACCGGCGCGCGCGAACTCATTCGCGACGACGGCGCGACGATGCCGCTCAGCACCGGCGAGTATGATCTCCTGATCGCGCTGGTGGAACGGCCGCAGCGGGTATTGAGCCGCGACCAGCTTCTCGATCTCGCTCGCGGCCGTACCGCGAATGCGCTCGACCGCAGCATCGATACGCAAGTCAGCCGGCTTCGCAAGAAGCTCGAGCGCGATCCGGCCGACCCGAAGATCATCAAGACCGTCTGGGGTGGCGGCTACATGTTCACGCCCGCGGTGACGCACGAATGATCAGGGTTCTTCCCAAGAGCCTATTCGGACAGACGCTGCTCATTCTGCTGGCGGGGTTGATCGTGTCTCATGCAGTGGGTTCCTGGATCTTCACTGCCGATCGCGAGCAGGCCGTGCGCGCGGTCGGGGGATTCGCGGCGGCGCAGCGCATCGCCAACCTGACGCGGCTGGTGCAGGACGCGCCGCGCGAATGGCGTCAGCGCATCGTGACGGCTTCGAGCGAGCAGATGTTCCGGGTTTCGCTGTCGGCCGCGCCGACGGTCGGCGCCGGCACGGACAATACACCGATCGCCGATGCGATCAGGAGCTTCCTTGTCGAGCAACTGGCGCTGGGAGCGGGGCGACAGCCGGTCGTGTCGGTATCGTTGGCGGCAAGCGACAGGTTCGACCATCCTCATATCATGATGGGCCCGGGTCCGAAGATGGGCGGCGGCTATATGACGATGCAAGCCGGCTTCCGCGGTCTTTCGGTCGCGGTGCCGCTGACCGACGGCGGATGGCTGAACTTCGTCACCGCGTTGCCGGACACCGGCCCCGCACCGTCGCGCCAGCTGCTGATCTCGATGGCAATGATGGCGCTCATCATTCTCGGCGTTTCGATCTGGGCGGTGCGCCGGGTGACCGCGCCGTTGTCGTCGCTGGCCGAGGCCGCCGAGCGCCTAGGCGGCGATCTGAACGCGCCGCCGGTCCCCGAAAGCGGGTCGATCGAAACGCAACGCGCCTCACGCGCCTTCAACACCATGCAGGCACGGTTGCGCGCCCTCGTCGACAACCGCACCCGCATGCTGGCGGCGATCTCGCACGACCTGCGCACGCCGCTGACGCTGCTCCGCCTGCGCGCCGAGACCGTCGAGAACCCGCAGGAGCGCGAGCGGATGCTCGCGACCATCGCCGAGATGGACGCCATGATCGGCGCCACGCTTCAGTTCGCGCGCGACGAGTCGCTGGCCGAGACGCCACGCCCCACCGATGTGACGGCGCTGGTGCAGAGCATCGCCGACGACATGGCGGAAGCCGGGCTTGCCGTGACGATGGCGCCGTCGGCGCCGCTCGTTCACGCCTGCCGACCGGCCGCGCTCAAGCGCGCGGTCCGTAACCTCCTCGACAACGCGATCAAGTATGGCAAGACCGCGCATGCGGACGTGCGTGCCACGCCGGCCGCGGTCGAGATCGTCATCGATGACCAAGGCCCCGGCATTCCGGAGCGGGACCTTACGCGCGTGTTCGAGCCGTTCTACCGGGTCGAGGGTTCGCGCAGCCGCGACACCGGCGGCGTCGGCCTCGGACTTGCCATTGCGCTGTCGATCGTGCAGGCGGATGGTGGCACGCTGACGCTTGCCAACCGGTCGGAAGGGGGACTACGTGCAACATTGAAGCTCCCAATGTGAGAGTTTTCAAGACAGGTGAATTTTCTGGACGGGCATTGTAGGGAGACGGTCAATTGTCGCCTGTTGTGCGATGGCCCATCGCGACGGGCGCCATTTTGACGGCCGGTCGTCGCTTTAGGGGCATAGCGGAAGTGACTGGGCCTGCAGCTCGCTCGTCCCGGTCGCAATTAACACACAGCAATCGCCGGACGGCACCGTCAAAAAGAGCTTGCACCGGTCCAGACGCAGCGCGATCGTCACATCGTCACATCGTCACATCGTCACATCGTCACGGCCGCCGGCCCTCATCCTTATTGCCGCGCCATTCTCATCCAAGACACGCAGCAGCACTCAGGCAGCTGCTTTAGCCGACGCTGCAGCCTTTGCCGCCACGGGAAAGCTAGGGTGCATCTTCGATCATCCGCTGAGTTTCCCAAGTGCTAACGTTAAGCTTTTCCGAAGATTTTTCCATCTAAGGCCCCTTACCTCGCAAAATCGTCACTTGACCCGCGACCCGCTACTGTCGAATATTCAGTGCGCTCGAAGATGGCATTTACACGAACCATATTGGCTGTCCTGATTGCGGCATCGGTCGCCTTGCTGCCGGCTGCGGGCGGTGGCGCGTTCAATTTGAAATTCCAAGTAATCACTGAGTTGTCGGCATCTGAGCCAACCCACGATTGCTGCCCTTCGGCGGCTGACTCGTGCGATAAGTCCATGAACGATTGCATGTCCATGGCCGCATGCGCGCTCAAATGCTTTAGTTACACAACCGGCACGTCATCGCCGCTCGATTACTCCGTGCCGCTGGCGAACCCAATGACCCTGTTGCAAAGCCTCGATTTCGACCCTCAGGCGAGCAGTCCGCCCTTCCGGCCTCCTCGGGGCTGACGATTCCAAGACAATGATTTCGCTGGCACGAGCACAACTGCTCGGGCCGAAATTCGTTCGGCAGCGCGGCCATCGGTCCGCGCCGTCGTCACGCATGAACCCTCATGAAGGAGCCTGCAATGAAGCGAAAACTGATCCTCGCCGGTGCCACGGCGATTGCCATGAGCTTGTCCGGTGCCGCCTTCCCAGGAGCCAACGACTATGTGTTCGAGCCGGTCAATGCGGAGGTCAAAAGGGGTGATGGTGTGATTGTGGCGGTGCGCCTGAAGCACAAAGCGAGCGGCAAACCCGTGACTGATGCTGTCATCATTCAAACCCGCATCGACATGGCGCCGGACAACATGGCCGACATGGCTTCACCACTGACGCCTGAACCGAGCAAGGAGCCCGGCGTATATGCCTTCAAGACCGAACTCTCCATGGCAGGTCGCTGGCTCTTGAGCATCGCAGCCAAGGTCCAGGGGGAACCGGAGACAGTGGTCGGCAAAGTTATTTTTCGCGCGACCCGATAATGCCAATGTCTCGCGTCGTAGGGTTGATCATACTCGTAAGCGGCTTGGCCGCTGGTGCGGCGGGCGGCTACCTGTACGCCCGCTTGCCGGCGGCGAGTCCGGTGTCGCCGGCAGTTGCGCCTTCGCCGGATCGCAAGGTTCTGTACTACCGCGACCCAAGCGGCACACCGCGATGGTCACCGGCGCCAATGAAAGACGCCATCGGTCGGGACTATCTGCCAGTCTATGAGGATGAAGAGCCGACATTCGGCCCCGGCGGCGAATACAAAAAAGTGCAAATCGCAAAAGGTCCTCGACGGATTCTCTATTACCGCAATCCGATGGGCCTGCCCGACACCTCGCCAGTACCGAAGAAGGACTGGATGGGGATGGATTACATCGCAGTCTACGAGGGTGAAGAGCCGGACGACGGCAAGACCGTCAAGGTAAGTCTCGACAGGATTCAACGTAGCGGCGTGCGCACGGAGGCGGTCGAAGCACGGGTCGTGGTGCGTCCGGTCCGCGCCGTCGGCACGGTCAAGCACGACGACGCCCGGCTGACCATCGTCACCACGCGTTCCGACGGTTTTGTCGAGCAGCTATTCGTCAATCGAACCGGCCAGCGGGTTCAAGCCGGCGAGCCGCTCTTTCGAGTCTATAGCCCTGATATCGTGCGCGCTCAGATTGATCTCATTGTCTCGATGCGCGCCGTCCCACCCAACGCCAGCACATCGGAGATCGACCGAAACATCCGAGGCGCGATGCAACAGCTGCGCAATCTCGGAGTTCCCGAGAGCCGAGTCAACGAAGTGCGCGAAACCGGCGCGGGTCCTCGCACTCTTGACTGGCCGTCACCTGCGACCGGCGACGTCATCGAAAAGAATGTGATCAACGGTCAGCGCGTACGCGCCGGCGACGAGCTGTTCCGCATCGCCGATCATTCCCAACTCTGGGTCATCGCCGACGTCGCCGAAGCGGACCTGCCGCAGATCAAGCCAGGAACGCGGGCCTCATTGATGTTTCGCGCTTACCCGATGCAGCCGTTCGAGGGCGAAGTGACGTTCATCTATCCGGAGCTGCGCGTCGAGACCCGCACCGCTCGTGTCCGCATCGAGGTGCCAAATCCCGATGGGCGGCTGAAAATCGATATGTATGCGGACGTGGTGCTGCAGGTCGGCGCCGATGAAGCCGCCGTCGTCGCCGTTCCGACGAGCGCCGTCATCGACAGCGGAACCCGCCAGGTCGTGCTGGTCGCGAAGGGCCAAGGCCGCTTCGAGCCAAGGGCGGTCAAGCTTGGCCGCCGCGGCGACGGCTATGTTGAGGTTTTGGAAGGCCTCAGGACGGACGAGGAAGTCGTCACCGCGGCAACCTTCCTGATCGACGCCGAAAGCAACCTGAAGGCCGCGCTGCGAGCGTTCACCCAGCCGGAAGCGCCAAAATGATCGCGACCCTCATTCGCTGGTCGGCACGCAACGTCTTTCTGGTCGGGCTCGCGACCGTATTCGTGACGCTGGCCGGGATCTATGCAGTGTCGCGGGTACCGCTCGACGCGATTCCGGACCTCTCCGACGTTCAGGTGATCGTCTATACGGAGTATCCCGGCCAGGCCCCTCAGGTGGTCGAGGATCAAATTACCTATCCATTGACCACGGCAATGCTCAGCGTCCCGAAGTCGCGCGTCGTGCGTGGATTTTCGTTCTTCGGTGCCTCGTTCGTCTACGTCATTTTCGAGGACGGCACCGATCTTTATTGGGCGCGTTCGCGGGTCCTCGAATACCTCAATTCCGCCGCGCGACGGCTACCGCCCGGCGTGGCGCCGAGCCTTGGCCCGGACGCAACCGGCGTCGGCTGGGTCTACCAATACGTGGTTCGCGGCGCACAAAAGAATCTCGCCGAACTGCGGACCATCCAGGACTGGTACGTTCGCTATGGCATTGCCAAGGCGGAGGGTGTCGCCGAGGTTGCGAGCGTCGGAGGCTTCGTCAAGCAGTACAGCATTGTGATCGATCCACGCCGGCTGCAGGCGCTGGGCATTCCGATCAGCAAGGTGCGCGATGCGGTGCGCATGAGCAACATGGATGTCGGCGGCCGCACGGTTGAATTGGCAGAGACCGAATTCGCCGTACGCGGACGTGGCTATATCAAGAGCCTTTCGGACCTGGAACAGGTCGTCGTCAAGAACGATCGCGGCGTTCCGGTGCTGCTCAAGGACGTCGCTCGCATAGAGCTGGCGCCGGACGAGCGGCGCGGCATTACTGAAATGAACGGCGAAGGTGAGGTTGTCTCCGGCATCGCGATCCAACGTTTCGGCGAGAATGCGCTCTCCGTGATCCGCAACGTCAAGAAACGTCTTGCCGAAATCGCACCGAGCTTGCCAGAAGGCGTGACGATCGAGTCCGTCTATGATCGCTCTGATCTAATTTATCGCGCGATCGACAATCTCAAACGCACACTGATCGAGGAAAGCCTGATCGTTTCCCTCGTCTGCGTCGTGTTCCTTCTGCACGCTCGCAGTGCATTGGTGGCTATCATCACGCTTCCACTTGGCATCTTGATTGCCTACCTCTGCATGCATTTTCTCGGCTTGAGCTCCAACATCATGAGCCTTGGCGGCATTGCGATAGCGATCGGCGCGATGGTCGATGCCGCGATTGTGATGATCGAGAACGCCCACAAGCATCTTGAGCGCGCTGCGCCCGATACGCCGAGAACGCAGATCCTCATCAATGCAGCAACCGAGGTTGGACCGGCGCTGTTCTTCAGCCTGCTCATCATCACGGTGTCGTTCCTTCCGATCTTCGCGCTTGAAGCCCAGGAAGGCCGCTTGTTCAAACCCCTGGCCTACACCAAGACCTTCGCCATGGCGGCGGCCGCGTTGTTATCGGTGACGCTGGTCCCGGCGCTCATGATCCTGTTCGTTCGCGGCCGTATTGTGCCTGAGCACCGAAACCCGGTGAACCGATTCCTGGTTTGGATTTACCGGCCCGTCATTCGGCTCGCACTGAGATTCAAAGTCGCGACCATTCTGGTGGCGATCGTCATTCTCGCGGGCAGTCTGTGGCCGGCGACGCGTTTGGGCACCGAGTTCATGCCAACCCTCAATGAGGGGACGCTCCTTTACATGCCGACCACATTGCCGGGCTTATCGATCACCAAGGCCGCCGAGCTCCTGCAAACCCAGAATCGGATTATCAAGTCATTTCCGGAAGTCGATTCGGTTTGGGGAAAGGTCGGCCGCGCCGCGACCGCGACCGATCCCGCCCCGACCGAAATGTTCGAGACGCTGATCAACCTCAAGCCGGAATCCGAATGGCGTCCCGGCATGACGCTCGACAAGCTGATTGCCGAGATGGACCGATCCTTGCAGTTTCCCGGCGTCTCCAATGCCTGGACGATGCCGATCAAGGCCCGCATCGATATGCTGGCGACAGGAATCCGCACGCCGGTCGGCGTAAAAGTGCTCGGCACCGACCTTGCGGAGATGGAGAAGATCGCCCGCCAGATCGAAGCAGTTCTGCGCACCGTACCGGGGACGACCAGCGCCTATGCGGAACGCGCGATCGGCGGCTATTACCTCAACATCGATCCTGATCGGATGCAGCTCGCCCGCTACGGCCTCATGGTGGGCGACTTGCATGCATTGGTTGCCATGGCGCTCGGTGCCGAGCCGGTAACCACCACCGTCGAAGGCCGCGAACGTTACACCGTCAGCATTCGCTATCCGCGCGACTATCGCAGCGATCCGCAGTCGATCGCGACCGAAGTCCTGATCCCGATAACCGACGGCGGCGTTGTGCCGCTCGGCCAGGTTGCCAAGGTA
Source organism: Xanthobacteraceae bacterium (assembly GCA_022841625.1). Classification (GTDB taxonomy): domain Bacteria; phylum Pseudomonadota; class Alphaproteobacteria; order Rhizobiales; family Xanthobacteraceae; genus VAZQ01. The sequence goes on along the minus strand of JALHRD010000040.1, from coordinate 9,697 downwards.
AGTCTCGCGCAGGGCCCCGCCAGCATTAGGACCGAGAACGCCCAGTTGGCCATCTACATCTTTGTCGATTTCCGCGACCGTGACGTAGGAGGCTATGTGGCTGACGCGCAACGGGCGGTCGCTGCTCAGGTCGCGTTTCCAGCCGGAACCTATGTCACCTGGAGCGGCCAGTTCGAATATCTGGAGCGCGCCAAGGCTCGCCTTGCGATCGTGGTGCCGATAACGATCCTTATTATCTTCCTACTGCTCTACCTGAATTTTCGCCGTGTTACCGAGAGCCTGATCGTCATGCTGTCGGTTCCATTCGCACTAGTCGGTGGACTGTGGCTGATGTGGTGGCTCGGCTTCAACCTGTCTGTCGCGGTCGCGGTCGGCTTTATCGCACTGGCCGGCGTTGCTGCCCAAACCGGCGTGGTGATGTTGATCTATCTCGATCATGCGTACGCCGCACTGCTAGAACGACGACAAACGGAAGGACTGCCATTCACGCATGACGACCTCTACGCCGCCATCATGACCGGCGCAGTCGAGCGCGTCCGTCCGAAGATGATGACAGTTTCCGCCATCATGGCCGGTCTGTTGCCTATCATGTGGAGCCATGGAACCGGCGCCGAGGTGATGCAACGAATCGCCGTCCCAATGATTGGCGGCATGGCGTCGTCCACATTGCTCACGTTGATCGTTATCCCCGCAATCTATGCTATGGTGAAAGGCGCTGCGCTTACGGCACCGAGGACGATCGACGCCTCTCAACGAGTTTGACGACCAAACCTCCGTCACTGTAACGCTCGCCGAAGCCGCTTCGTTGGCACATCATTTGAAGTGGCGAAGCATACAGCGCTGACAATCTCGCCTTTTGATTCTTTAAGTCTCTACGATTCATGGTGCTGCGCCGAGTGCTCTGAGTTCCGCGTTGGCCGCCTCCCATTCGACGAAAGTTCGCGGGCAGTCACTTGCCGCGCGCTGCAACAACGGCAGTGCTTGCTCTTTCGAGCCTTGCAGGAGTGCTAATGCCCCACTAAAGAGATTCGCCTCGCATACCTGCGCGCGCCGCGTTATTGGGTCGCGCCCGTGAGTCGCGGCGATCACAGCCGCCGGCGTCATCTCGCCGAGAAACAAGCGTATGATCGGCGCCGGCCATGCCTTCATGTCGAGATGCCTGGCGGCCTTAGATAGCTGGCTCGGAATCATGCTGCGACGCAAGGTTAGGTCGAGCCACAGTGCGGCATATGCATCTTTCGGGTTGAGATCGCTCGCGTGCAAGAAGTCGACTTGCGCCCTTGCGACATACCCGCCGTAATAAGAGGCAACGCCTCGATTCACGTAAGCGAGCGCAAATTTTGGATCTAACCGGATTGCCTCATTAAAATCCGCCATGGCCCGATCGATGTCGCCCTTAGCGCGCCAGGCAATGGCACGATTGTTGTAAGGAATACTTGATTTTGAGTCGAGGCGCAGCGCCTCGTCGTAGTCCTCGATCGCACGATTGAGATCGCCTTTGGCGCGCCAAGCGATACCACGGCTGTTGTAGGCACTGCTTAAATGAGGATTGCGTCGGATGACCTCGTCGAAGTCGGCGATAGAACGAGCGAATTCGCCCTTGTCACTCCATGCGCGCCCGCGCGCTTCATACGCAGCGACATATCCCGTTTCCAGCCGGATCGCCTCATTGTAGTCGGCAATGGCGAGACTAAGATCGCCCTTGCCGAAATGTGCGCGACCTCGATTGTAGTAGGCAATAGCCCGACTTCCCGGCTTTTGGCCCTGATCTTGCAAGATGCGCGTGCAGCCGGCGATTTTACGATCTGGCTGGACGGCGAGACAATTGCTCCAATCCAGTTGACTTGCGGCAACAGCATGACCAACGACTGCGATTGTCAAAAATGCGGCCAGCGCAGAGCATACAAGTGCTCGAGAGCCTTTTTCCCGGACCGTCATCGACCCCAAGCGTCGTGAAACGCTGAAATACAAATCGTGTCGCCGATCACAACATCAACGCAGGAGCCGACGCCGCGAGCCACGTAACCACCGGGCCAAAGACACAGAGCGATCGGCACCCCTGCGATCCACGCCATTGCCGACACCGGTCGTACTCATCGGTCATACCGCGACCTCAGGCATCGGCTCATCACTTCGCTCGCTCGATCTTCGTTACTGTGAACTGCCCGTCGATGCGGTCGGCCTCAAACCTCACCTTGTCGCCGGCCTTAACCACCTTAAGAATTGCCAGGTCCTTGACCTGGAACACCATGGTCATGCCGTCCATATCGAACTTCTTTATCGGCCCATGACGAATCGTGATCTTGCCGGCTTCCTGATCGATTTTGGTGACCTGACCGTCAATAAGCTCCGATTGCGCGAGAGCGATGGCGCCAAGAACGGTTGCACCGATCGTCAGAGTTCGAACAAGCGTCTTGAAACCTTTCATCCTCTTCCTCCTACTGTGATGAGAGCGATCGATAACTTCACTTCACGACAATCGTTCCGAGCATGCCCGCCTCATAATGTCCGGCGATCAGGCAGGCGAATTCGAATGTCCCCCGTTTGGTGAAACGCCAGATGAGTTCCCCCTTCTCTTTGGTTTTCAGTGTTTTTCCATTCGGATCGTCATGCACCATATCCGGAAACTTCTGCATCAGAACGGCATGTTTCTTATTCTCGTCGGGTGTCGCAATCATGAACTCATGAGTGAGATAGCCCGCATTGGTCAGGACGAACTTAATCTGTTCGCCTCGACGGACCTCGATCCGATTCGGGGAAAACAACATCTTCCCGTCACGTTCGGTCATCGTTATCTGTATTGTCTTGGAGGTTCGCTTCGGATTGCCCGGCTCACCCGCAGCGAACTCGTGCCCCTCATGAGCAAACGAACTCTGTTGAACTGCGACATAACCCACCAGCGCTACTGCTGAAGCTACTAGCGCCGCGCGTATCAGGGCAAACTTGATAGCATTCATGATTTTCTCTCTCCTCAATGCTGATGACCGGATTTGCCTTTTGGCTTTATAACCCGAAGTTCTTGCGTCTTTTTGGGGTTGGTGTCTGTCGCACCGCGGGGGGGAGTCGGCGCGGTAGGCGCCGACGATGGCTCTCCACCAATCTCATACGCCACCGTTCCTGGGGGGTTCTTGTACCACCCGGGATCTTTGTAATCGTTCGCCGCAAGTCCCTCGCGCACCTTAACTACGGTGAACATGCCGCCCATCTCCAACGGCCCAAACGGACCGAAGCCCGTCATCATCGGCAACGTGTTGTCGGGCAGCGGCATCTCCATCTCACCCATCTCGGCCATGCCTTGGGAACCCATCGCCATATAATCGGGAGATGCGACACCTCGAATTGCCTTTACCAGGTCACGTTGCTCTACACCGATAAACGTACGCACATTGTGGCCCATGGCATTCATGGTGTGGTGCGATTTGTGGCAATGGATGGCCCAGTCGCCGGGTTCGTCGGCGACGAAATCAAACGCGCGCATGCCGCCGACTGGAATATCGATTGTTACCTCAGGCCAGCGCGCGCTTTCCGGCACCCAACCGCCGTCAGTGCAGGTCACGGCGAAATCGTAGCCGTGCATGTGGATCGGGTGGTTGGTCATGGTGAGGTTGCCCATGCGCACGCGCACACGATCGCCCTTGCGCACGACCAGGTTGTCGAGGCCCGGGAAAACGCGGCTGTTCCAGGTCCACAGGTTGAAGTCGAGCATGGTCATGACCTTTGGCACGTAGCTGCCAGGGTCGATATCGTAGCTATTCATGATAAAGACAAAATCGCGATCGACCCGCATGAATTTCGGATTGCGCGGGTGCACTACGAAGAATCCGAACATGCCCATCGCGATCTGCACCATCTCGTCGGCATGCGGGTGGTATTTAAACGTCCCGCTCTTCTTCATCACGAATTCATAGACGAAGGTCTTGCCCGGCTTGATATGCGGCTGGGACAGCCCGCCAACGCCGTCCATGCCACTCGGCAGCAGGATGCCGTGCCAATGGATCGTCGTGTGCTCGGGCAATTTGTTGGTAACGAAAATTCGCAACTTGTCGCCCTCGACACACTCGATGGTCGGTCCCGGCGATTGCCCGTTGTAGCCCCACAGATGGGCCTTCATGCCAGGTGCTATTTCGCGCACCACCGGCTCGGCGACCAGATGAAACTCTTTCCAGTCGCCGTTCATCCGCCACGGCAATGTCCAACCGTTAAGCGTGACGACCGGCTGATAGTCAGGGCCGCTCGTTGGAAAAAGCGGCGGCTGCATTGCCGGACTCGCCGTCGTTGGCGCCTCCGGAATGCCGGCCAACTGAGCATGGCCGCTCACCGCAGTAGCACCGGCCAGCACAGCAGCCGAACTACCGATAAATCCTCGTCGAGACATCATGACCTTATTCTCCTGCTCATTAGTGTCCGGCCTCACCGCCAGCTGCCACTGTCGTCCGCGATTCTCCGGCTCCAACCGGGGCGCCGCCTCCAACTACCGCCACGCCAAGGTCGACGCTTGCAAGCCAGAAATCGCGCTTGGCATCGACGGCGGCGACGTTGGCATTGATCCGCTGCCGCGCCTCGGCTAACAGCGCGAATACGTCGATCTGCATTGCATTGTACCGCAGCAACATCTCATCGGAGATGATTTGGCGCAGCGGCAGAACCTCTCGGCTGTAGTGGCCCGCAATGTCGTAGCTGGAGCGGTATGTCCGGTAGGCATCGCGCGCTTCGGACCGAACGTTGACTGCTTTTTCGATAAGCCGGTTGACGGCCTGCATATAGGTGTGCTCGGCTTGGCGCACGCGGACTTCGCCGAAGTCAAAGATCGGAATCTGGAATTCCAATTCAAAGCCACGGTCGCGCGTCCGCGCGCCGGTTTCCCGATCTTTGACGGTCTTGGAGACGCCCGAAAGTTCCAGCAAGTTGACAAACCGCGTCGCTGACGTCAGCCCGTAGGACTTGGCAAGGGCGTCAAGCTCGAGCCGCGCTATTTGTAGGTCGACCCGCCGTCGCACCGCATCCGCTTCGATTGCCGGCACGGCCAGAGCGCGCCCAGGTAATGCAGGCAGTGCGCTTGGCAACCTGAAGTCAACATCCTGACCCCATAGCCCCATGAGCCGGACCAGACGTTCCCGCTCGCTTGCAGCGCGCTGCCGCACCATCGCGAGTTGGCCGGTAATTTCGGCATAGAAGACGTGCTCACGCGCCTGATCCAGCTTGTTGATTCCGCCAGTCTCGCCCAGGCGCTTCGCGAGTTTACTGGCAATCTCCGCAGCGGTTTTAGCTTGAGTGAGAGAACCACTCAATTGGCGCGTTGCCACCGCCCGGTAATACGCCCGGCGCGTCTCCGCAGCGACTCGCAAGGTCTCTTCGGCGGCGCGAAGCTGCGCTTGCCGGAACCGGTCGGCTGCGATATCCGCTCGTAACGGCAATGTTGCGAGGGAAAGGATGTTTCCAATGATCCGCTTTTCGATTTCGATCTCATGCGGCCCGGACAGCCGCTCGATCGAAAACGTCGGGTTTGGCGGAATCGACGCCTGCACCATCGCGGCCTCGGCGAGCGCCAATTCGTTGTAGGCCGCCTGCAGTCCGCGATTGTTCAATAACGCGATCTGTACGGCCGCATCGGCGTTGAGAGGCCTCCGCAAGAGACCCGTCACCTTCCCACGCGCAGTGGCCGTCTGCTCTGGCGTACTCAAAGTAGCCACAGTCTTGTTCAACTCGCGACCGGCAATATCTTCTACCAAGCTCATCCCGCCGTCCGGCGAAAACGTCTGACAAGCTGATAGAAACAAACCGCAACCGATAGCAATTCCGCTACGCATGAAGCTTCCTCCTCATCGCTTGGGCGACGGCGTCACTTGCCGGTTTTGTTGGGGCCAGGGCAGCGGGTCGACCGGGCGCAGGCTTTCATACGGCTCTATCGTCGAGCGATATGACGCTGCGGGAACACGAGCGCGATGATCCGACGGATCCGCGACAGCAACTGGGTTGAGTGGTTCGGCCGCGCACCCCAAAACAAGCGCGGCTGCTGCAATGATCACAATCGATCTTAGAGCGATCGCGTCGAAATTCGTGAAATGCCGCATTTTTTGTGCGGCCACACAGCTGTGTGCGGACATGGTTCCCTCATCTGTCGATCAATGATCACAGCAAACGGCCGCCAAGCAGCCGTCCGCCGAGCTTCAGAGCGACGATGGGGAGATTGGTGGGCGATTAAGACGATCAGGCGCTCGTCCAGCAGCCACGTCCACGCTGATGGACCAAACCGTCGTAAATCGACGGGGACCAATTAGATCGACCTGAGTATTGGGCGCAATAGCCGTCAAGCAAGCAAGGCCGCAACAGTTTCGGCTGTGATTTGGTTGGTCCGTGGCGCTATCAGTATCTTGAGTATCTTGCTGGTTAGCGGCGTTCGTGTGCACATGCACGGTGCCGTCCGCATGGACATGGATCGAAGCAACCTCGTGTCCTGCCACCGTCACGCCGTGCGAAGCTCCGCCGAGATCGCCAAAGGCAAGAGCCGCCGCCGGCATCAGAACGCAAAGGCCATACAGGGCGACAAGAACCATCGCCGCCCGTGTTCGAATGCCTCTGCTTATGCGCCTCAGCACGGTTGATCCACCAGCTTAAAAGAGCGTGTAGCGTAAAAACAATATGCCAATATCTGGGTCGATGACAAGCCACCCGCAACCCCAGAAATGTGCCGAATGAGATTATGTCCCCAGGTAAGGAAGGATAGCGGACGTCCTACTTCGGACATCCGCTATCCCGCCATCTCAGTTCTCCGTCTCTTCCGCTACCGGGTATGGTGTTCGGTCAGATACGGGGGCCGGCTGGCTTCTCCGGAACGCGCAGGATTGGCCAGCTGCCGCCGTGCCGGAGCTGCGGCTGATCCGGCTCGAAATCGTCCGCTCTGGACATCTTCGAACTCGATACGCTCCCGCTGCTCGGGTTCAAGCGTCCCCCAAATATTCCGATCCATGGGATGATAAGCAAGAGCCGTTCCGATGCTCAGAATCACACCGGCAACAGCTGCGGCAAGAGCAAATGACTTCATGACCTTCTCCTTCTGTCTGCCTGCCCGCATAGAGGGTTAACAATCTGTTAGCGGACGACGAAGCCGATCGGCTTCATTTAATAAGTCGTTTGAAACCCACCCAAAGTTACGCCGCGGAGCCCGAAAGAAATTTTAGGAGTGCCTTGTAACGTTTCCCCATCCGATCCGAACTATCCTATAGTGCGTTGAACAGGCGGAATGCCGCTCAGGAGACCAGCCTTGCCGGATGCAGTTTCCACGGAACAACGATTAAAAGATCTGTTTGCGCGCGGGCTCGACGGTGACCAGGCCGCCTATCGCCAGTTCCTCTGCGCAATTAGCGACCTACTTCGACGGTACGTTCAGCGTCAGCTCCACCGCCTCCAACGATCCACCTTCGAAGCCGAGGACATCGTGCAGGAAGCTCTGCTGGCGATACACACCAAACGACACGTCTATGATCGCGACGTTCCCATAACAGCCTGGGCGCATGCGATCGCGCGCTATCGGATGATCGACTATCTGCGGGCAACAGGTCACGCGGTGCGAAACATTCCGCTCGATGAGATCGATGACCTTGCGGGCGACTCTGGCGCGCAAATCGATACAGTCTTAACCGTCAAAAGATTGATGGCTAACTTGCCAGAACGGCTTCGCCGCCCGATTGAGCTCATGAAGTTGCATGGCCTTAGCGCGAAAGAAGCCGCAACTGCCACTAATACGTCGGAAGCGTCCGTCAAGGTCAGTGTTCATCGCGGGTTGAAATCTCTTCTGCGGTCATTGGAGTGATGGACCGATGAATACTGAAAACCTCATCCAATATTTGAGTCGGAACGCACGGCCGCAGCCGTCGCTCTCTCCGGCAGCGGCGGTGATGATCGCAGCGATCGCGGCGCTGGTCGTGGCGCTAGTTTTATCCATCGTTTGGCTAACACCCCGCGCCGACCTGGTCATCGCAGAGATCGGTCAAAATCACGTGTTCCTACTCAAGATCGCGTTTGCGCTCGCCGTCGTTTTTTCGGCTCTGCCGGTCGTGCGCGATCTATCCATTCCGGGCCGGAGACTGGGATTTTGGACCCTTCTAACGGTGTTGCCGTTTACGGCAATCGCCATTCTTGCCGTGCATGAGCTTTGGCATCTTTCGGTCCGTCAATGGTCGCACCACGTCGGTCTAGCATCCACACTAGAGTGCCTATGGCAGATTCCGGCATTGGCAATTCCGGCGCTTGCAATCCTTATGATCGCCGTCCGGAGACTTGCACCGACCGACTTGGTGAGGACAGGCGCTTATATTGGTTTAGCAGCTGGCGGAATTGGCGCGCTCGGCTACGCATTTCATTGTCATGATGATTCACTTGCGTTTGTCGCGATATTTTACACGCTCGCCATCTTCGAAATGACGATTCTCGGGGCTTTGCTCGGTCCAAAACTACTCAAATGGGCGCCTCCTCCCATTCCGTAGGCGCAAGCAAGCCAGCCGTGTTGCCGTCCTTGCGATGGCCCTGCGAGCTTCAGGACGGTGCTGCCAAAAATATACGTCAGCATTTGAGGTCAAAAATGCGAATAGGTAGTGACGTGGTCCCCTGCTTGTTCCCATTCAGAAGGAGAGCCCTTGGGGACCAATGTTCAGCGTTACCAGAGGCGGAACTCTATCTGAATAATTCTGGGCATTCGCGGCAACATTTGTTCCAAATGATAATGTAGATCAGGTGAAGCGTTCCAAGTCCGGCGAGAAAGCAGAAGAACGATATGTAAGCAAACGTCAAAAACGCGACGACCACGGCCGTGACCATAATCAGTGTCAGTCCGAACAAACGAATGTGCAGGTATGTCGAGATCATGGTCGGTGCTATGATCAAAATGAGATAAATTGCATAGGTCAGCCAGCGCGGGATTAGATAATCGAGAAACATCGTATCTTCATAAGCCAGCGATCTTTGGTTGATCGTGACGTTGATCCAGTCAGGGTGGAAAAGATGCGGAACGAAAAGGATCAGGCCGAAAACGAGCCCCGCCAAGGCAAAGCCCAGCAACGGCAATTTGCGGCGGCTGGCCGGAGGTTCCAGAAAATAGATACTGAACGGTATCCAGAGCGGCCAAATCAGCCACGAAAAAAAGATGAAACCCATGGCGGCCCACCAAGTCATGGACAAGTCCGCGTTATTCACTCCCATCCAGACGTGACCTTCGGTCAATTGCTGAAGTCCAGCCAGCGTCGGCATTTGAGAAACCGGAAAGTATCTTTTATTTATCTCGAATGCTTTCCAACCCGCAAACGCTCCGCCAACGATCAGGGCGCCGCCGACAGCAAAACTCACGGGTTCGCTGAAGCACATGTTTTTTCTCTATTGCGGATGGGAATTGGCATCAATGATGTGCGTTCGAGATTGAGCGTGGGACCCCCGCGCCTTCATCCCGAGATGACGGCATCATGATCTCCCTTGCCGCATCGACTGTTATCCCGAGGCTAGGCGACACGGTTGAACCGGAGCACTTTTGCATCACAGACCGCAATGAACCAATAGGTCGGATTCGGAAATACGAATCCAACCAGGATGTGAACCGCCCCGGGTTTGCCGGAGGCTCCAACTCTTGAGAGGATGGAGCCATGGACAAGCAGCAAAGGCAGAGGTTTTCACCTGAAGTGCGCGCGCGGGCGGTGCGGATGGTGATCGA
>JALHRD010000039.1 GCA_022841625.1 Xanthobacteraceae bacterium | reverse complement strand
AAGGCCGAATGGGCGCTGATTTGCACCGCCCATAACCTCACCAAGCTCGCCCGCGCCGCCTGAACCGGCTATCATCCCATCAAACAATTAATCCCGGAGCTAACTGGACAGGCTCCTAGGCGGCAAACCCACGCCGCACCCAACGACCGAGCCCGATCAGCAAGAAGCCCAGCAACCAGAAGATCGGAATTGGTGCGAGCGATACAATCGCAATGCGCCAGGGGCTTTCGTTCCCGATCACCCCCGGCCTAATTCGTTCTATGTCCGCTTGCATCTCTGCGGAGCAGTCACGTTTGAACGGCATTTTTAAGCTGCCGTATTGATCTTGAGTTTCTCGGCATTGCTTATATGGCCAGAAGACGAGCCGGGTAATTCGGTCTCCTTCGCGCTCTGACATCGCACGCTCCTCATACACCGCCGCTCCAATTGCCCATACCGCTGATAGGATAATTCCGATGCGCTGCCATCCGCCCAAGCGAGAATGCATCGTGGGTGCCTTTCGATTGCCCTGGGCGAATGTAACTTGAAAGCGGTCGCCTTAAAAGCGGTATGCCCGACTATCGGCGTCCATGAAGAGGACGCACAAAGGCCCGCTACGGGACATCTTGGCCAAGAACATGCGCCGCCTCCGCGCCACGCGTAAGCTGACGCAAGAGGCGCTGAGCGCAACGTGTCGATTGATAACATCGCGCGCATCGCGGAGGGGCTGCAAGTGGAGTCCTGGAAGCTGCTCAAAAACGATTGAGCTTGCCGGGCGTGGCTATTTTTCGACCGCGCGCCTTGGCAGCGTTTTCATCAACGCAATACTGGCAAGGAATGGTCCCCCTCCCTCGGTTGACAGCAATCGATTTCCGCTCGCGTTGGTGAGCAAGATTTTAGACCTGGTTATCAAAATATACGAGCCGGATCGCAACTGACGGTTAGCCACGCACCTGCGGCGTCGTTTGCTTGGTTCACCGACCTGAATCCGGCAACGTGAATTTCTGCGCCAACGCAAATAGCGCCTCGGCAACGATTCGGTCAGGGTCTTTTCCAAGCTGCCGGTAGAAGCTCGGATTGTTGTAGGCGTTCATGCCGCGCTTAATGGTTTTGGTCTCGATGGACCGATCGAAAAACCGGGCAGCAATTCTCAACGCAGAAATCCGATCGCCGGCGGCCCATGCTGCTCGAATGCGTTCGTTCTTTGAAAACATGGCACCGCTTCCTGCTTGCAGCGGGACTTATAGCGAAAATGATCGGCTCTTCGAGTTCATTTGGATTCACCACGGCACATGTGCCAGGTTTCAATTTTATTGTGCTCGGTGTGGCCGGAGCAACGTTGAGTGTGGAGCTGCCGTGCCGCTAAAGGAGCCCGGGGTTGCCAGGAGCCGCGGGTCGCCAATACGGGCGCCGCTGGTGAGTCGATTCTCTTGGGCGGTAGGCTCGGTGCGGGTGGCACCCGAATCGCACCACGACTCAAGGACGGGCCGACACGGGCCAGAGCGCCCTTGGGTTGCTCGCGGTGAGCCTCCAACCACCAATTGCTCTATCGCGCCACACGAACAGCGGAGACGGAAGGCGCCGTCTGCATCACGAGCCCGGTCATTTGCTGATCTATGCCGAATTGTTGATCGTGACGCGTAAGGCGTGCAAGCATTTCCTGCCGTACGCGCTCAGCGTCCTTGATAACCTGTAGTCGGGCAGCCTGACAGGCTTCGGGCGAACTGAATGGCACCTGATAATTGCTCGGCGGCTGATTATGCGCGAGCCAAGTCACGAGCAACAGAAATGTCTTCATGATGCTTTGCAAATCGCACTACACAAAACTTCATCTTACCGCCAGACGCCATCTGCTTGTTGAATCCTTCCGGCACATCGGTATCCCTCCGGGCACGAAGGGGTCACAGCTGGACCAGGCCGTGGCTGCTCGTACTCCGGTGCCGAACGCGGGCTCGAATAACTTCCCTTGGTACGCGCAACACCATCGGCGATATCGGCGATCCCAGCGGCCATAATTGCGGCCCTTCTTGCAACTGCCTCCCGCTTCTGAACCTCAAGCGTGAGACGGCACTGCGCGTAACCTTGGGTGCCGGCAGCAAGGCCGTATGACCGGCATTGTTGATGATCCATCTCGGCAAGTTTTTCCGCGCTCACACAACCGGTGGCGGTGATCGCAATAAATGTCAAAAGGTACCAGGGCCTCATGGCCTCCCCCATTACGCTGACGCGGGCCTACCAACGGTCGCCGCACGCGGCCAATACCGGTGCTGTTATTGGCTTGAAATTCGCGGTCGGAAAGATGCGCGCGTAACCGCCCACGCCGGTCGCAAAGAATTTGTTGGCCTTACCCATGATCCACAAGTCCCACGTCGCCTGCTCCTGAACAATCAGTTGCGTCGGGCCCGTGACCACCCCGGTTGAGGGCTTCAATTCGGTCCCATTATCGGACCGGACCGTGACGCTCATCGTGGCACCCTTGTTCCAGCGTGCGCGCGGTTCCTCAATTAGGATCGAGATAAGCCGGGCCCTGGTGTTGCACACTATGACAAGGGCCCCGCCATCGTCGTGCTTGAAGCCAGCGGCGGCGAACGAGCCGTCCTTTGGTGCCGGCCATGGCCCCCACTCGGCGCCCATCGCCACCGAACTGGTGAACCCGAGCAGGCCGACTACAACAGCAATCACCCGCAACATGACCAACGCCCTCCCAAAAATCAGTGCAGTAACTGGGTGGCCCTTGTCGAATGTAACTTAAAGACGTTCGCCTTAAAAGCGGTATTGAAGAGTATTTGCGTCCGTGAAAAGGACGCACAAAGGCCCGCTGAGGGACATCTTGGCTAAGAACATGCGCCGCCTGCGCGCCAAGCGCGGGCTTACGCAGGAGGCCCTAGCGCACGACAGTGGGATCAACAGGACCTATCTCAGTTCTGTGGAGCGGGCTGAGCGCAACGTATCAATCGATAACATTGCCCGGATCGCAAAGGGGTTGCAGGTGGAGCCTTGGAAGCTGCTCAAGAATGATTGACGCGCAGTCACGCCGTTGACGGTGTTGAGGACGCGCCGACTCGACAAAATGGTCCCCCCACCCCCGGTGATGGCGACCGAAACCCGGTTGCTTTGGTGAGCAAGATTTCAAACTCACTATCGGAATAGACGAGCCGGCTGACTGCGCAATCTAGGGCACCAATTTGCTTGGTTCACGGACCTGAATTTGGCAATCTGAACTTCTGCGCCAACGCAAATAGCGCTTCGGCAACGATTTGACTCGGGTCTTTACCCAGTTGCCGGTAGAAATCCGGATGGTTATGCGCGTCCATGCCGCGCTTGAACGCCTTGGTCTCGGGCGATCGGTCGAAGAACTGCGCAGCCATTCGCAACGCCGTAAGTCGGTCGCCAGCTGCCCACGCTGCCCGGATACGAGCGCTCTTCGAGATCACACTTGCGATCCTCCTTGAGCTGGATGTCTAGCGAAGATGCTCGGCGCACGTCGATGCCGTTACCGCGCTGGGCGGGGTGCACTACGGCGATTTGCCGATGGTGGCGCTGATCACGATTCGGATTCACCGTAGCACATATGAAAAGTTCAACTTGCTCGTGCGAACGGCATACCGAGCAATGTCGGGTAAACTTGATCTACGGCGCAGTCGCCGCCTGGCAAGCCAGCAGCCCTTGTCGCCAATACGGGCACCGCTGGTGAGTCGATTCCATAGGCAGGCGGTTCGGTGCGGGCGGCACCCGATTCCGCACCACGACCTACGACGTTGGCGGACAGGCCGGAGCAGCCCTTGATCGGCGTCCGGTCAACTGGCCAATCAACAGTTGCTCCAGCGATTTGACCCGAGCCAGCAATGCAGTGATCCATCGCGTCTTGATGGTGGCGGCGCCGAGGTTGCTCATCGAGTAGATGGTCCGCAGGCATCCTTGATGTAGTTGTAGCCATATGAAATACGAGCATTGGCCGTACCGAGCTGATGAAAGTTCAAAGAAAACTTCACGTTTCCTTGCATTACCCACCCGTAGTTCAAACTGCTGTAGGGGACGCCCTGCTCAAACGTCTGCGAAGCAACTGTTTCAGGGGCACCCAACGACTTCGTCCAACGCTCCAACGTGTGGGCAAGTTGATGCAGATTGCTATCGGTGGTTTTGACAACCCCAACAAGCTCATTGCTGCAAAACGTAATTGCGGGACCGTCTTTTTCGAGCTGCCAGGCTGTCCAGTTCGTGCCCCTCGCGACCGCTTTGCCAAAAGAGTAGTTCCTCTCGGCAGCCATTTTCATGGCCTGCTCCATCGTCATACCCAGACGAAAGCCGTCAATCTCGTTTCCCGTAACCAACGTCGGGGCCGCCGCAACGAACGCTGCCGCGCAAACGAAATGCCTGAACAGGTTGATGCCCCCGCCAGGAGAGTGAAACTCAATGCCCTTCTCGCGTCGCATTAATCACGGACCTCGATACAGCGAAGGTGGGAAGTATTAAACCCGCCTCATGTCCATAGCTTTCCGGTCAACCGATCAACTCGCCAATCCGCGCCGTTCTGTTCGGGGGTGATTGTGTAGCGCCCGCTCACGAGGATGGCCGCAGAAACGATTGCTGCCGCCAGAATAGTTGCCACCCCCAGGTTCATGTCGGGGATTGTATCACGGCAGCGAGCGTTGCGGATTGTGATTACGGGCCAAACAGCCAAGCGCCACGGTCGGTCAACACAAAAGCATTGGAGGCGGTGTACGGTGCCAGCGCAGAACGTATCACGCCGACCACCTTGCTTACCCGGTGCTTACCTGACCGGCCGCGCACCATCGCCACGGAATCGCAATCGATTGAAATCGCTGGCGCACCCGACAAGATTCGAACTTGTGACCTCTGCCTTCGGAGGGCAGCGCTCTATCCAGCTGAGCTACGGGTGCGTGCCGGCCTCTCAATAACCGAACCGGGCGGCAGCGGCAACGGCGCCTTCGGGCGCCTTCGGGCGCCTTCGGGCCGGGCTATGGCGGCGGCAGCGGGCGCCCGGTAGTCTGACGCCCAAGCAAAAGCCGCACGGGAAGGGCGTCGCATGAACAGATCGCCGATCGCGATAGCTGCCGTCGCGCTGGCGCTTGCCGCCGGGAGCGCCGCCGCCGAGCCGCTGAAAATCCGCGCCGGCTGGGTCAACACGCCCGCCACCATGTCGCCGCTGCTGTTTCAGAAGCGCGATATCCTCAAGCATTACGGCAAAGCCTATGTCGTCGAGCCGGTCAAATTCGCGGGCTCGACCGCCGTTCTGGCGGCGCTGCGAGCCGGCGAGATCGAAATCGGCGCGGTGTCCTATTCCAATGTCGGAGACGGCATCGTCCGGCAAGGCATTCAAGACCTGCGCATCGTCGCCGACGGCAACCAGGGCGGCGTCGACGGTTATGCATCGGTTGATTTCTACGTCCGCAACGACAGCGACATCCGCGCGATCGCCGATCTGAAGGGTAGGGTGCTCGCGACCAACGGGTTCGGCGGCGCGGCGGATTTCGGCCTGCGCGTCATGCTCCACCGCAACGGATTGCAGGACAAGCGCGATGTCACGATTATTGCATCGCCGTTTCCGACGCTCGGCAAGCTGCTGCTCGACGGCAAGGTTGCGCTGGTCTCGCTGCCGGCGCCGTTCAGCTACGATCCCGCCGTCAAGGCCGGCGCGCGCAAGCTGTTCTCCGTGCAGGATGGGCTCGGGCCCACCCAGCAGCTCGTGACCACGGCGATGCGCGGATTCCTCGAAACCAACCGTCCGGCGCTCCATGACTTCTTCGAGGACTATGTGACCGCGATGCGCTGGTTTACCGCCCCGGCCAATCGCGACGCGGCGATTGGCATTCTGGCCAAGGTTTCGAATCTGCCGGAGGCGCGGTTTGCAAGCTGGGCCTTTACGCGCGACGACTTCTATCGCGATCCGTCGGCGCGCCCGAACGTTGTGGCGCTGCGGGCGAATCTTGCCACGTTGCAGGAAACCGGCTTCCTGCCGGTCGCGCTCGATCCTGCCCCGTATCTCGACCTGAGCTTCATCGAAGAGGCGGCGCGGCGGCTGAAATAGCCGCTCTTCCCCGCGACCCGTCAGCCGTCCTATAAGTAAAGTATGTCTGAAGCCGCCACCCCGCAAAAGCCCGTGCGCGCCAAGAAATCCGCCGCGCCGCTGACCGACACCGCCTTCGACTGGCAGGATCCGCTCGCGCTCGAAAGCGAGTTGACCGAGGACGAGCGCATGGTGCGCGACACCGCGCGCGGCTACGCCCGGGACAAGCTGCTCCCGCGCGTGCTCACGGCGTATCGCGAGGAGCGGTTTGACCGCGAGATCGTCAGTGAGATGGGCGCGCTCGGCCTGCTCGGTGCGACCCTGCCCGAGGACTATGGCGGTTCCGGGCTCGGCGATGTCTGTTACGGGCTGATTGCGCGCGAGATCGAGCACGTCGATTCCGGCTACCGCTCGGTGATGTCGGTGCAATCGTCGCTGGTGATGTATCCGATCTATGCCTATGGCACCGAGGCGCAGCGCCGCAAATATCTGCCCAAGCTCGCCAGCGGTGAAATGCTCGGCTGCTTCGGCCTGACCGAGCCCGATCACGGCTCCGATCCCGGTTCGATGGCGACGCGGGCGGAGAAGGTCGCGGACGGCTACCGGCTGACCGGCAACAAGATGTGGATTTCCAACGCGCCGGTCGCTGACGTCGCAGTGGTGTGGGCGAAGCTCGATGGCGCGATCCGCGGCTTCCTGGTCGAGCGCGGCACCAAGGGTTTTTCCACCCCGATCATCGAGGGCAAGCTCAGTCTGCGCACCTCGATTACCGGCGAGATCGTGCTCGCAGGCGCGGTGGTGCCGGAGGAGAATTTGCTGCCGAACGCCACGGGGCTCGCCGGGCCGTTCGGCTGCCTCAACAATGCGCGCTATGGCATCGTCTGGGGCGCGATGGGCGCGGCGGAATTCTGCTGGCACCGGGCGCGGCAATATGTGCTCGACCGCAAGCAGTTCGGCCGGCCGCTCGCCGCCAATCAATTGATTCAGAAAAAGCTCGCCGACATGCAGACCGAAATTGCGCTCGGGCTTGCGGGCGCGCTGCGGCTCGGCCGGTTGATGGAGGCGGGCAAGGCCGCGCCGCCGATGATCTCGCTGATGAAGCGCAACAATTGCGGCAAGGCGCTCGACATCGCCCGGCTTGCCCGCGACATGCATGGCGGCAACGGCATTTCGGATGAGTTTCATGTCATGCGGGTGTTGGCGAACCTCGAAACCGTCAATACCTACGAAGGCACCCACGATATCCACGCTTTGGTGCTCGGCCGCGCCCAGACCGGGATCCAGGCGTTTTTCTAAATCGGCGCCGGTGCGAGGCGAGCGAGCCGACCTTCTGCGACCGAGTCCTTCGAGCAATGGACCCCCTCCACATCGCATTCCTGTTCTTCGCCGGCATTGCCGGCGGCGCGATCTCGACGCTCGCGGGCGGCGCCGCGATCGTCACCTTCCCCGCGCTGCTCGCGACCGGCCTCTCGCCGGTGCTCGCAAGTTGCTCGAACCTGGTGGCGCTGGTGCCCGGCAATCTGTTCTCCAGCTATTACGACCGCAAGCAGATGCCGTTGCTCGGGCGCTCCTTTGCTTGGATGATGGCCGCCTCGATCGTCGGGTCGCTGGCCGGCGCGACGCTTCTGATCCTCACGCCCGAGCGCGTGTTTGCTGCGTTCATTCCGCTGCTGCTCGGCTTTGCCACCATTCTGTTCGCCTATGCCGGGCGCATCGGCGCCTGGCTGCGCGCCCGCGCTGAAGCGCGTGGCGCCGGCCCCCATAACTGGGGCGCGATCGTCGCCTGGCTGATGCCGGTGTCGGTCTATGGCGGCTATTTCGGCGCCGGCCTTGGGGTGTTGGTGCTCGGTCTGACCTCGGTCGGCACCGGCGGCGACTATCGCTCCGCCAATGTCGCGAAAAATCTGGTGGTCGGGATCAATAGCGCGGTGGTCGCGGTGTATTTTGCCATCAGCGGCATGGTGGCCTGGCCGCAGGCGCTCACCATGATGGCCGGGGTTCCGCTCGGCGCGCTGCTCGGCTCCCGCATTGCGCGCATCTTGCCCAATGACGTGGCACGCTGGCTGCTGGTGGCGATCGGCACGCTGCTGACCGTCGCCTTCGCCTGGCGCTACTGGTTTTGATGTCAATGCTCGCAACGTTTGGCTCGTCATGCCCGCGCTTGGCGCGGGCATCCACGTCTTAATTTACAGGCTGCATGAAAGTCGTGGATGGCCGGGACAAGCCCGGCCATGACGTGGAAAGACTGCTGATTACGGCAAAGATCGGGGTCAGATCACATATTGCCGCAGCGGCGGAAAGCCGTTGAAGCCGATCGACGAATAGGTCGTGGTGTAGGCGCCGGTCGCTTCGATCAGCAGCTTGTCGCCGATCGCGAGCGACACCGGCAGCGGGTAGGGGGTCTTTTCGTACAACACGTCGACCGAATCGCAGGTCGGCCCGGCCAGCACGCAGGGCGCCATCTCGTCGCGGTCCTTCTGGGTCTTGATCGGATAGCGAATCGATTCGTCGATGGTTTCGGCCAGGCCGTGGAACTTGCCGATATCGAGATAGACCCAGCGCAATTCGTCCTCGGGATTGCGGCGCGCGATCAACACCACTTCGGTTTCGATCATGCCGGCATTGCCGACCAGGCCGCGGCCCGGCTCCATGATGGTGTTCGGGATCGCATTGCCGAAATGCTTGCGCAGCGAACGGAAAATCGCCTTGCCATAAGTTTCGAGCTTCGGGGTCTTGCGGAGATATTTCGCCGGGAAGCCGCCGCCGAGATTGACCGTCGACAGGTTGATGCCGCGCTCGGCACAGGTGCGGAAGATCGCGGCGGTCGAGGCCAGCGCGCGGTCCCAGGCTTCGACATTGTTCTGCTGGGAGCCGACATGGAAGGAAACGCCGAACGGCACCAGCCCCAGCCGGTGGGAGAATTCCAGGATATCGGTGGCGTAAGCCGGTTCGCAGCCGAACTTGCGCGACAGCGGCCAGTCGGCGCCGGCATTGTCGCAGTGAATGCGGCAGATCACCCGCGAGCCCGGCGCGGCGCGCGCCACCTTTTCAGCCTCGGCTTCGCAATCGATCGCGAACAGGGTGACACCGAGCCGATAGGCCTTGGCGATGTCGCTCTCCTTCTTGACGGTGTTGCCGTAGGAGATGCGGTCGGGGGTGGCGCCGGCGGCGAGCACGGCCTCGGTTTCGCCGACCGAGGCGACATCGAAACAGGCGCCGAGTTCGACCAGGAGCTTGAGGATCTCCGGCGCCGGGTTGGCCTTGATGGCGTAATAGACTTTGCTGTCAGGTAGCGCTTTGGCGAAGGAATGATAATTCTCGCGGACGACATCGAGGTCGAGCACGAGGCAAGGTCCTTCATCGGTACGGCGCTTGAGAAATTCGCGAATGCGTGGGGTCATCTCAATCTTGTTCCCTTAGTCCGGTGCGACGGCTTTGCCGTCAGGTGAACCTCCTGTGAGGCCGCTGGCTCGCCACGTGCGAGTTTGGGGCATCACGGCGATGGCTGCCTTGGTCCGGATGAGGGAAGAACCCGTTCCGCACTGCTGGCAAAGAAGGACAAGCCTTTTTAGTCAGTCCGGCATTCGCGCCGGCGTTACCAAAAAAGCCCGTTCCGTCGTTGCTTTAAGCCGCGTCCCCCGTTGAGCGCGGGGTGCGCCGGTTTCGCCTCCGGCTGTCGATCACGTCGGCACCGAGTTTGGATTTGTGTCCATGCCGGACACGCACCATCCTCGACACCTAGCAAGGAAGAGAAGCTCTCTTCCGTAGGCGGCTGTCCGGCCTCTTGTCCGGACCCCACCGATCGACACGCGGCCACAGGCACGTGCGAAATTGGGCAACTCCACGCAATAGTCGAATCAGTCTCGCTGTCAACAATTTTGGTGTCGCGCATGCGCGATACACCACGGATAGATGTGGCGGCGCGTTTACCAATTTGAAATGATTGTGTCAGCGCGCCGGCATGCGCGCTCCGTCGTCTGCCATTTGGCGGCGCGACACAGCGCGGCGCGCGTCAGACCACCAGCACGTTCTTGAACTGCCAGGGATCGCCCGCGTCGACGTCTTCGGGGAACAAGCCGCCGCGCCCGACCAGCGGTGTCCAGTCGGTATAGTGGCCGGTGACCGGGCCGAGATAGGGCCGCTGGATTGCGAGGCAGCGGCGGAAGTCCATCTCGTCGGCCTCGATCACGCCGCGCTCGGGGTTCTCGAGCATCCACACGACGCCGGCCAGCACCGCCGAGGTCACCTGCAGGCCGGTGGCGTTTTGGTAGGGCGCGAGCCGCCGGGTCTCTTCGATCGATAGCTGCGAGCCGTACCAATAGGCGTTCTTGGCGTGGCCGTAGAGCAAGACGCCCAATTCGTCGATGCCGTCGACGATCTCGTTTTCGTCCAGGATCTTCCAGTCAGGCTGACGCTTCCAGGCCGCGCCGCCCATTTCGTGCAGCGACAGCACCGCGTCGTTGCACGGGTGGTAGGCGTAGTGGCAGGTCGGCCGATAGACCGCCTTGCCGGCCTCGCGCAGCGTGAAGTAGTCGGCGATCGAGATCGACTCGTTATGGGTCACCAGGAAGCCGTGCTGGGCTTGCGCGGTCGGCGTCCAGGATCGCACGCGGGTGCCGGCGCCCGGCCGGGTCAGGTAGATCGCGGCTTCGCAGCCGAAGTCGTGGCGATGGCCGTTCGCCGGCATGTGCTTCTCATGCGTGCCCCAGCCCAGCTCGGCCGGCTGCAGGCCCTCGGAGCAAAATCCTTCGACCGACCAGGTGTTGACGAACATGTCCTTCGGCTTGGGGTCGCGGGCGCGCTGGGTATCGCGCTCGGCGATGTGAATGCCCTTGACGCCAACGCGCTGCATCAGCCGGGCCCAGCCGTCGCGGTCGGTCGGTTCGGTGAAGGAGACATTGGTGTCGCGGGCAATGTCGAGCAGCGCCTGCTTGACCAACCAGGACACCATACCGGGATTGGCGCCACAGCAGCTCACCGCCGTCACCCCGCCCGGCCGGCGGCGGCGCACATCGAGCACGCCCTCGCGCAGGGCATAGTTCGACCGCTGCGAGATCGAGGCCTTGGCATTGGTATAGAGGCCGGGCCAGGGCTCGCACACGGTATCGATATAGAAGGCGTCGATGTCCTTGCAGAAGTCCATCAGGTCGGCCGAGGAGGTGTCGACCGAGAGATTGATGACCATGCCGCGGCCGGGACCGCCGGTCAGCAGCGGGGTCAGCAGCTGGCGGTAATTGTCCCGGGTGATCGCGACCTGCTCGAAGCGGAGCTTGCGCTCGTCGAGCAGCGCACGGTCGGTGTCGACCGGGTCGATGACCACGAATTTCGCGCGGTCGAAACCGATGTGACGCTCAAGCAGCGGCAACACGCCGCGGCCAATGGAGCCGAAGCCGATCATCACGATCGGCCCGGCAAACTGCGCATGCAGCAGATGATTATCGTTCATGCCGGTTAGTGCGTTCATATCGGTTTCTCCGAGGCAAGAGGGGCGTCACGCCGCGTGTGCGACCGGGGCGGCGCGCTGTGGAGAACGGTTGACGGGTGTGGATAGCGCCGGCTTGAGCCGGCCGGTCGCGCTGACCAAGCCGTGTGCGCCCGCAAGCGCGCCGGGCGCGAGTTCGAGCGCCAGGAATCGGTCGGCGTCGTAGCGTCCGGGCAGCCACAGGCTGCCGGTCGCCTCGGTCGAGAAGCCGAAGCGTTGGTAATAGGCCGCATCGCCGACCAGCAGCACCGCGCGGTGGCCGCCCTGACGCGCCGCCGCAATCGCGTGCCGCATCAGCGCGCCGCCCATGCCGCGACCGCGATAGTCCGCATGGACGGCAAGCGGGCCGAGTAGCAGCGCTGGCCGCGCCGGCCCGGCGGCGACGTTCCACAGCCGGACGGTGCCGATCACCCGGTCGCGCTCGGTGGCCACGAACGCCAAGCCATGCGCCGGCAGGCGGCCGTCGCGCAGCCGTTCGGAGGTCTTCTGGAAGCGCGCATCGCCCAGGCAAAGGTCGAGCAGCGCCTCGCGCGCAGCGCTGTCACGCCGCTGCTCTTTGCGAATCGTCGCCACGTCGGGGCCTCAGATATGGAACGTCTGCAACGGCGCGAAGCCGTTGAAGGCGACCGCTGAGTATGTCGCGGTGTAGGCGCCGGTGCCTTCGATCAGCACCTTGTCGCCGATCTCCAGGCTGACCGGTAGCGGGTAGGGCTGCTTTTCATACAGCACGTCGGCCGAGTCGCAGGTCGGCCCCGCCAGCACGCACGGCGCCAGCGCATCGCCGTCCCGCGGCGTACGGATCGGGTAGCGGATCGACTCGTCCATGGTTTCGGCGAGACCGCCGAATTTGCCGATGTCGAGATAGACCCAGCGCACGTCGTCCTCCTCGGACTTCTTGGAGATCAGCACGACCTCGGTCTCGATCATGCCGGCATTGCCGACCATGCCGCGGCCCGGCTCGATGATGGTCTCCGGGATGCGGTTGCCGAAATGCTTGCGCAGGGCACGGAAGATCGCCGCGCCGTAGGTCTTCACCGTCGGCACGTTTTTGAGATATTTGGTCGGGAAACCGCCGCCGAGATTGACCATGGCGAGGTTGATGCCGCGCTCGCCGCATTCGCGGAAAACGGCGGCGGCCTGCGTCAAAGCGCGGTCCCAGGCATTGGTGTTGCGCTGCTGCGAGCCGACGTGGAACGACACGCCATGCGCTTCGAGCCCGAGCCGGTGGGCATGCTCCAGCACGTCGGCGGCCATGGCTGGCTCGCAGCCGAATTTGCGCGACAGCGGCCATTCCGCCCCGACGCAATCGGACAGGATGCGGCAGAATATCTTGCTGCCGGGCGCCGCGCGGGCGACCTTCTCTACCTCGGCCTTGCAATCGACGGCATACAGCCGCACGCCGAGCGCAAAGGCGCGCGCGATGTCGCGCTCCTTCTTGATGGTGTTGCCATAGGAGATGCGGTCGGCGGTGCAGCCGGTCGCCAGCACCATCTCGATCTCTGGAACCGAGGCGGTGTCGAAGCACGAGCCGAGCTTCGCCAGCAGCGCCAGGACCTCAGGCGCAGGGTTGGCCTTCACGGCGTAGAACACGCGCGTATCGGGCAGGGCCTTTGCGAAGGTCGTGTAATTGTCGCGCACGACCTCAAGGTCGACGACCAGGCACGGAGCCTCGTCGTGGCCGGCGTCGCGGCGGTTGCGCAGAAAGTCGCGGATGCGCTGAGTCATGGCGCTCTCCTCACCAAAGCCAAGGGGCCTCGCGGCCCAGGTTAAAGTTCAGGCGCACGCAAGCGCGCGCCCGGCGTCAGCGGGTGAACTCGCGGAGCCCTTGCCGTGCGATGGAGACACAGACAAGCGCGCCGGGTTTTTCACCCGAGATGCTGCCTTGGTTTGGAGCGGGAGACCCGTTCCGCACGGCCGGCAAGATGGACAAGCCTCTGCGGTGTCGACCTTTGGAGGGCCGACGAGACCAGAGAAGCCCGCTCCGTCGTTGCTTTAAGCCGCGTCCCCTGTTGAGCGCAGGGTGCGCCGGTTTCGCCTCCGGCTGCCGGTCGCATGGTAAGGAAGCTAGTTCGCTTCCCTGGCAGCGGTCCGGCCTCTTGTCCGGATGCTCACCGACCGACACACGGCCACAGGCACGTGCGAATTTGGGCAACGGCGCAAATAAGGATTCGCGCCGTCACAATCAAGAAGATTCGTCGTCGAGGGTGAATTTTTTCTTTGCGCGTGGCGCCGGCGTGACGTTAGCGGCGCGACGTGAACGGCTCGACGCGCGCCGCGTGGCGCACGAAGATAGCCATGACATAGGCGCCGATGGCAAAGAAGATGATCTGCAGCAGCAGAGTTCCGGCGCGCGGCGAGATGTCGAACGGAACCCCGACAAGACCGGCGATCGCGGCCACGATGCCGATGACGAAGCTGCCCAGGCCGGTGAGATTCTCGATTGCCCAGCCGCCGGCATAGGCGGCGCCGAACACCTCGGCGCCGATCAGAATGGCGGCGCTCAACACGGTGTTGACGTGCAGCCAGTTAATCTTGCTGCGCTGGCCGAGATCGGGGGCATTGGTCATTGGTGGGATCCTGGTGGCGGGTGCAATGTCCACAATATGGCCGGCGCAATCAAGCCCTGCGGACGGGCGGTTCAGGCGGCGCGCGCTTTGTCGTCCAACAGGCCGGCCTCGACCAGTGCCGCGCGGATGCGCGCGATCTCGGCGCCGCCGAGCTTGACCAGCGGCGGACGCACCACCGCGCGCGGCAGGCGGCCGAGCAGCACCAGCGCCTCTTTCATGCGGTTGTGCATGTCGGCCCAGGGTTCGGCATAGAACACGCGCGCGGTCGGGTGGATGCGGTCGTTGAGCGCGCGCGCCGCGGCGAGGTCGTTGCGCTGCACGGCGCGGAACAATTGCGCCTGCAAATCGGCAATCACACTGCCGGAGCCGGACAAGAGCCCGTTGCAGCCCAGCACCAGCGACGAGAGCAGCCAGGCCGAATGGGTGGTCAAGACATTGACCGGCCGCGGCAGGCTTTGCAGCATGCGGATCTGCATCTCGTGCTGGGGCACATTGCCGGCCCAATCCTTGATGGCCCGGATCGCGGGGATCTGCTCGCACATCGTCAAAAGCGTGTCGCGCGGATAGCCCTGGCCGGTCGCCAGCGGATATTGGAACACGATGATCGGCAGGTCGGTGGCGTCGGCAATGCGCTTGAAATGGGCAAGCGCCATCTCCGGCGACTGCTGCAAGGTGAAAGGCGCCGGTGGGAACACCAGCAGCGTCGACGCGCCGCTCTCGGCCGCCATCTTGGCCAGGCGGGCGGCTTCCAGGCTGCCGTCGGCCCAGATGCCGTTGACGATCGGCAGCCGGCCGCCAATTTCGTCCTGTGCGATCGCCAACACCCGGCGCTGTTCCTCGAAGGTGCAGGAGGCGACCTCGGTCGAATGGGCATTGATGGTGATCGCCGAAATCCCCTCGGTCGCCGCTACGTCGCGCAGATGGTTGCGGAAGCTTGCCTCGTCAATCGAGAGATCCTCGTTGAACGGCAGCAGCACGGCCGGAATAACGCCATGGGGAACATAATTGGCGTGGCGGGGCATGGTCTCCTCCGGGGATCGGCGGGTGGCCGGCAAAGTTTGGCTTGCCCGGCCCAGCACCTCCCCACATATAGCAGCCATGACCGAACAGAACCATCCGGGTGGCGGGCCGTCCGTGGCGCCCAATCCGTTGTTCGAAGCCTGGACCGGGGCGTTCGAAATGCCGCCGTTCGGCCGTATCGCGCCGGCGCATTTCCTGCCGGCCTTCGAACGCGCCTTTACCGAACACGACACCGAGACCGAGAGCGTTGCGTCACCGGCGAGCGCGCCGTCGTTTACCAACACCATCGAAGCCTTGGAGCGCGGCGGCGGGCTGCTCGATCGGGTCTCCAGCGTGTTCTTCAATCTGGTGAGCACCGACAGCAACGACGCGTTGCTTGCGATCGAACGCGAGATCCGGCCGCGGCTCGCCGCTCACTACAACCGTATCCTGCAAAACGAACGCCTGTTCCAGCGGATCGATGCGCTCCGTCAAGCGCATGTCGACCTCACCGCCGAGCAGCGGCGGGTGCTGGAGCGCTACCACACCATGTATCGCCGCGCCGGCGCCGGCCTCGATGCCACCACCAAACAGCGTTTGGCAAAAATCGCCGAACGCCTGGCGACGCTCGGGACCACCTTCAGCCAGAACCTGCTCGCCGACGAGCAGGCCTACACGCTGACGCTTGAAACCGAAGCGGATCTCGCGGGCTTGCCGGATTTTGTGCGCGCCGCTGCGCGTGCCGCCGCCGCCGAGCGCGACATGACCGGCAAGGACATGACGGGCAAGGACTTGGCCGACAAGCATGTCATCACCCTGTCGCGATCGAGCGTCGAGCCGTTCCTGCAATTCTCCGCCCGGCGCGACCTGCGCGAAAAGGCGTTCCGGGCCTGGATCGCGCGTGGCGATGGCGGCGGCGCCACCGACAACAAGGCGGCGATCGCGGAAACCGTGGCGCTGCGCGCCGAACGCGCCAAGCTCCTGGGCTATGAGAGCTTCGCGCATTACCGGCTCGACGACGCCATGGCCAAGACCCCGGCCGCGGTGCGTGACCTGCTCGACCGGGTGTGGGCGCCGGCGCGGGCCTCGGCGCTGGCCGACCGCGACGCCATGCAGGAATTGGTGCGTGCGGAAGGCGGCAACTTCGCCATCGCGCCCTGGGACTGGCGCTATTATGCCGAGAAGTTGCGCAAGGTGCGTTGCGACATCGACGAAGCGACGGTGAAGCCCTATTTCCAGCTCCATCACATCATCGATGCCGCGTTCTACACCGCCTACAAGCTGTTCGGGCTCGGCTTCGAGCGCCGCAAGGATATCGCCGCCTGGCATCCCGATGTCATGACCTGGGAGGTCAAAGACGCCGCCGGCCGCCATCTCGGGCTGTTCTTCGGCGATTACTTCGCGCGCCCCTCCAAGCGCAGCGGCGCCTGGATGACGACGCTGCGCGACCAGGAGAAGCTTACGCGCGATGTCCGTCCGCTGGTCATCAATGTCATGAACTTCAACAAGGGTGGCGACGGCGCGCCGACACTGCTCTCGTTCGACGACGCGCGCACGCTGTTCCACGAATTCGGCCATGCGTTGCATGGGCTGCTCTCGGACGTAACCTATCCGATGGTCGCCGGCACCAGCGTGCTCACCGATTGGGTCGAACTGCCGTCGCAGCTCTATGAACATTGGCTGGAGCAGCCGGACATCCTGCGTCGCTTTGCAATCCATGCGCGCAGCGGCCGTTCGATCCCCGACGATCTGCTCCGGCGGCTTTTGGCGGCGCGTAACTTCAATCGCGGCTTTGCAACCGTCGAGTTTGTCGCCTCCGCGCTGTTCGATCTCGACGCGCATATGCTCCAGAACGCGGATGGCTTCGAGGTCGGCGCGTTCGAAGCGGCCGCGCTCGCGCGCATGGCGATGCCGGCGGAAATCGCGATGCGGCACCGGCCGACGCAATTCGCCCATGTGTTCTCGGGCGGCGGCTATGCCTCGGCCTATTACAGCTACATGTGGTCGGAGGTGCTCGACGCCGATGCCTTCGCCGCCTTCGAGGAAACCGGCGACATCTTCGATCCGGCAACCGCGAAGAAGCTCTACGATCACGTCTATTCCGCCGGCGGCAAAAGCGATCCGGAAACGCTCTACACGGCGTTTCGCGGCCGCATGCCGACGGTGGATGCGTTGCTCAAGCAGCGCGGGTTTGCGCCAACGCCTGCGACCACCTAACGACGTGTCACGGCTGGGCTTGTCCCGGCCATCCACGCCTTTAACCTGCCGCGCTGAAGACGTGGATGCCCGCGACATAAGGGCGTTTACGCCCGTCTTCCGACGGGCTATGCGCGGGCATGACGGAGAGAGACATTGGATCTTCATACCGCAGGCCATCGCCGGGGCGTCGTCTGTGCGCCGCACACAGCGGCGGCGGAGGCCGGCCGCGCCGTGCTCGCCGAGGGCGGCAATGCGCTCGAGGCCATGGTGGCGATGGCCGCTTCGATTGCGGTGGTCTATCCGCATATGAATGGCATCGGCGGCGATGGATTTTGGCTGATCCGCGAGCCATCCGGCCGGGTGCGGGCGCTGATGGCGGCGGGGCGCGCCGGCGAACATGCGCGGCCGGAACGCTATCGGGAATACGATGCGATTCCGCCGCGCGGGCCGCTTGCCGCTTTGACTGTGCCAGGCGCAATAAGCGGCTGGATGCTGGCGCTGGACGTGGCCAAGGCGCTGGGCGGCGCGTTGCCGCTTGCCGAATTGCTTGGCCATGCCATACGCCAGGCCGGTGAGGGCACGCCGGTCGCGCGCAGTCTTGCCGATCTCACCGCGGCGGTCGCGGACGAACTCAAGAATGTTCCGGGCTTTGCGCCGACTTTTCTGAACGACGGCAAGGCGCCGGCCAAAGGCGACCTGCTGCGGCAAGCCGCGCTGGCCGCAACGCTCGAACAATTGGCCCATGCCGGGCTGGCCGATTTTTATCGCGGCGATGTCGGGCGCGAGGTTGCGGCCGATCTCGATCGCGTGGGCGCGCCGGTGACGCGCGCCGACCTCGTTCGGGCACAAGCGACGGTCGCCGAGCCGCTGTCGCTGACGCTGGATGCCGGCACGCTCTACAACACGCCATTGCCGACCCAGGGCCTGGCATCGCTGATGATTCTCGGGCTGTTTGAGCGGCTGGGAGTCAAGGACCCCGAGAGCTTCGATCATGTGCATGGTTTGATCGAGGCGGCGAAACGCGCGCTCCGTGTTCGCGACCAGGTCGTCGCCGATCCCGCGCAGTCGCCACAACCGCCCGATCGTTACCTGACCGCAGCGTTTCTCGACGCCGAGGCCGCGGCCATCGACCGCCGCAAGGCCGGTCAGTGGCATGCAACCGCCGGGCAGGGCGACACCATCTGGATGGGCGCCGCCGATGCCTCCGGCCTGGTGGTTTCATACATCCAGTCGCTCTATTGGGAGTTTGGCTCGGGCGTGGTGCTGCCGCGCACCGGGGTCTTGATGCAGAATCGCGGCACGAGTTTCTCACTCGATCCGCGCGCGCTCAACGCGCTACAGCCGGGACGGTTGCCGCCGCACACGCTCAATCCGGCGCTGGCGGTGCTGCGCGACGGGCGGATCATGGCCTACGGCACCATGGGGGGCGACGCGCAGCCGCAGATTCAAGCGGCGCTGTTCACGCGACATATAGCGTTCCGCCAACCGCTCGATCAGGTGCTTGATCGCCCGCGCTGGTTTGTCGGCCGCACCTGGGGTTCGGCGCATAGCAGCGTGATGTTGGAAGGGCGCTTCGACGGTAACCTGATCGACCGTTTGATCTCCGCCGGCCATGAGGTGACGGTCGGCGCGGCCTATGGCGGGACCATGGGTCATGCCGGCGCGGTGGTGCTGCATTCGGATGGCGCGCTGGAAGGCGCGCACGATCCGCGCGCGGATGGCGGGGCGGCCGGGCTATAAATGTCTTATATACCAGCCCGGTATGGGGCACCCAGAGGGGCCTCCATTCCGCCGCACTCCATGCTAAGGTGATTGGATGATCAAGCAGGTCTTCTTTGCCGTCGCGGCCGCGCTCACAGGCTTGGTTGCGACCGTCCACACGGCTGCCGCCCATCCCCATGTCTGGGTGACGATGCGGAGCGAATTGGTCTATGCCCCCGACGGAACCATTACCGGCATCCGTCATGCCTGGACCTTCGACGATATGTTCTCGGCCTTTGCGACCCAGGGCATTGACAGCAAAAAACGCGGCGTTTTTACCCGCGAGGAATTGGCGCCGCTCGCCAAGACCAATATCGAGTCGCTTAAGGACTTCGACTATTTCACGGTCGCGCGCTTGAACGGCAAAAAGGTCGATCTCGCCGATCCGACCGGCGGCTACTACCTTGAATACAAGGACCAGATCTTGACGCTGAATTTCACCTTGCCATTCAAGTCGCCGATCAAGGTGAAGGATCTCCAGATCGAAATTTACGATCCATCGTATTTTGTCGACTTCTCGTTTGAGAAGAACAATCCGGTGGCGCTGGTCGGCTCGCCGGCCGGATGCAAGCTTGCGGTTGCCCGTCCCGAGGAAATGGACCCAGCGAAGGCGGCAAAACTGTTCCAGATGACGCCGGATCAGAAACTTGATCCGTCCGAGCTTCTCGGCGCGCAATTCGCCAACCGTATTGTCGTTAAATGTTCCTGACCGGCCGGCACACCGAGCTAAGCGCAAGCCGCCAATTGCTGATTGCCGGCGCCGCGATCGCTGCGGCGCTTCTGGCCGCAGGCATGATCGATGCAGTGCTGGCGCAAGGCACGCCGTTTGGCGGCGCCGCCCCGAAAAGCGCGCCACCGGCCGCGTCCTCGACCGGTCTGGTCGGCTGGATCATGGTCAAGCAGGCCGAATTCTACAAAGGTCTGTCGGGCGCGATCCGCGCCGCCCGGACCGACAATTCGGCGCTGTGGGTTTTGTTCGGCCTCTCCTTCGCCTATGGCGTGTTCCACGCCGCCGGTCCTGGGCACGGCAAGGCGGTGATCTCGTCCTATGTGGTGGCCAACCGCGAGACCTGGTGGCGGGGCGTCGTGCTGTCGTTCGCGTCGGCGATGGTGCAGGCGGCGGTGGCGGTGGCGATCGTCGGTATCGCCGCGGTGCTGTTGAACGCGACCGCGGCCACCATGCGCACCACGGTCTATTGGATCGAGGTCGTCAGCTATTCGCTGATCATTGCCATCGGATTGCGGCTCGTTTGGGTGAAAGGCCGCGCCGCCATCGCGGTGCTGCGCGAAATCCGTCGGCCTAAGACGGTCGGCGCCACGGCGGCCGCCGCTCATGCGCATGACCACGGCCATGGTCATCACGATCATGCGCACCATGGCCACGCCCATCATGATCACGCGCATCATGGCCACGATCATCACGGGCACGATCATCAAGACCATGCATCCGCCTGGGGTCATGGCCATGCGCCGGAGCCGAGGGAACTCGCCGGGCCCGGCGGCTGGAAGCGCGGGTTGACCGCGACCATCGCGGTGGGCCTGCGACCCTGCTCGGGCGCGATCTTGGTGCTGGTGTTTACGCTGGCGCAGGGGTTGTTCTGGGCCGGCGTGGTCGCGACCTTCATCATGGGGCTGGGCACGGCAATCACGGTGGCGACCATCGCAGTCGTTGCGGTGTTCGCAACCAGCTGGGCCGATCGCATGGCTTCAAGCCGGGGCGGCTACGGCATGCTGATGATGCGCGGCATCGAAATCGGGGCGGCATTGTTGATCACCGCCTTCGGCGCTTTGCTGCTGATGGGCTACATGGCCCAAGAGCGCCTCGGCGGCTTTTAGAAATCCTCCGGCCTCAGCTCAATCGGCTGGCCGTGCGGCGTGCGGTCGGCGGCGCGGTCCCAGGCATCGCGATAGCGCGCCAGTGTCGCCGCGTCGGTCGCTCCCTTCTCGGTGACCAGCCGCTCCAGCGTATTGAGCCAATGCCGGTAATAAGTTTCGCCGGTGTCGGGATCGCCGGCGGCCTGCGCGCGCTTGATTTCGTCCGACAGCGTTGCCGCCCATTCGCTCCAGCTGAACAATCCGCGCTGGTGCAGCGCGAGCGCCATTGCGAAGGCCTGCGCTTCCCACGGCTCACGAAACACCGGACCTTCCGCATCGCAGGGAATGCTCGGCACCGCCTCGGCCGCGCGCCGCGCAGCGGCGGGATCGATGGCGTCAGGCGGGCTCAAGATAGGGATCCCAGGCTTCGATCGAAACTTTCAGCGTGGGGTCGGCGCCCTCGCCCCACAAGGTGCGCGCGTCGAACAGCACCGTGTAAAGCCATTGCGGATTTTCGCCCTGGCCGACGGCGATCGAATCCGGAAACACATGAAAGCCGCGCACGCATTCGATAATGCCGGTCTTGTCGCGGGCATAGCGCGGCAGCCGCGTGTGGGTGTGCGGATGAATATTTTTGGTCCGCACCCGATCGCCGACCTTGTAGCGCGCCGGCCGGTCGGGCTCGCGCGCATAGGATCCGCGCGACAGCGCCTTGCTGACCTCGGCGGCGGGCAGGAAGCGCGGCAGTGGTTTTCCAGGACGGAGCGCACGCCCGGCTTTGACCTCGTCGTTGCCGATATAGCCGTATTCGATCAGCAATTGTTCAAGCCGGAACGCCCATTTCTGGTAATAGGTCCAGGTGAGATAGTCGTGCGGCGGCATTTCCTCGATCTTGGCGCGCGACTTGTCGATGTTCCAGATTTTCGCGTAGCCAAGCGCGCGGTTCATTGCCAGCGCGCGGCCCTCCCAGGGGTGATGGAACGGCGGTTCGTTCGGCTTCGGCATAACCGGCCCGAAGCCTTCCATGCCGCCCATGTCGTGAATGCCGTTCATCGCGCGGCGCCCGGCGGTTTCGGCAGGCCGGTCCCGATCATGGAGTCGCGGGTCACCAGCTCGGCGAGCTGGTCCTCGCTCCAGCTTTCGGTGCCGGCCGGCCGCATCGGCAGCACGATGAAGCGCGTTTCCGCCGTTGAATCCCAGACTCGGATTTCGGTGTCGGACGGCAGCGTCACGCCGAAGTCCTTGAGCACGCCGCGCGGGTCGATTACCGTGCGCGAGCGATAGGGCGCGGATTTGTACCAGGTCGGCGGCAGGCCGAGCACTTCCCACGGATAGCAGGAGCACAGCGTGCACACGACCATGTTGTGGCGCGTGGGCGTGTTCTCGACCGCCACCAGATGGTCGCCGACCCGGCTCCCAAAGCCAAGCGTGCCGACCGCCGCGGTGGCGTCGGCCAAAAGCGCCTGCTTGAACGCCGGATCGACCCAGGCCTTGGCCACCGCGCGCGCGCCGTTGTGCGGGCCGATCCGGGTCTCGTAGGCTTCGACAATGGCGTCGAGCGCTTTCGGATCGACATAGCCCTTTTCGGTCAGAACGGTTTCGAGCGCGCGCACCCGCAGCTGGGTCTCGGATAGTTCCGAGCCGTGCGCGTGGTCATGGTCGTGATGATGGTGGTCGTGGTCGTGATGATCGTGTCCGGCCATGGTGGTTGAACTCGCGGTGGCTGGTTGTGGCATAGTCCACAAAGCGGCTGGCGGCATTATCGTCCGTGGTCCAGGGAGTGTCGAGAGTGACAATAGCCCGACTGTTCGACCTCACCGGCCAGGTAGCGCTGGTCACCGGCGCTTCGAGCGGGCTTGGCGTGCGCTTCGCCGAGGTGCTGGCAGAGGCCGGGGCGGCGGTCGTGCTGGTGGCGCGCCGCGCCGACCGGCTGACGGTGGTGAAGAACACCATTGAGCAAAATGGCGGCCGCGCGGTCGCGATTGCCGCCGATGTGTGTGATGGCGCGGCCATGAAGGCGGCGTTCGACGCCGCCGAGCAGGCGTTCGGCACTGTGACAGCGCTCATCAACAATGCTGGCGTCGTGACCTCGGGCCGCGCGCTCGATGTCAACGATGCGGATTGGCGGCGCGTCATCGGCACCAATCTCGATGCGGTGTTTGCCTGGTCGCAGGAAGCGGCGCGGCGCATGCTCGCCGGCAATAAGGGTGGAGCGATTGTCAATATTGCCTCCATGCTCGGGCTCGCGGTCGCCAAAGGCGTCGCGCCCTATGCGGTGTCGAAGGCCGGCGTGATCCAGCTTACCAAGGCGCTGGCGCTGGAGCTGGGCTTCAAGGGCATCCGCGTCAATGCCATCGCGCCCGGCTGGATTGTCACCGACCTCAACCGCGACTATCTCGCGGGCGAAGCCGGCGCCGCGATCAAGCGCGAGATTCCGGTTGGACGGTTCGGCGCGGCGCGCGACCTTGACGGCGCGCTGCTGTTGCTTGCGTCCGACGCCGGCCGTTTCATCAATGGCACGACCATTGTGGTCGACGGCGGCCAGGTGGTGGCGGTGCGCGGTTAGCCGTCCGTTCCCGCCAGCGCGCCGCTCTTCGGCGTCGCCGGCCGCTTGGCGTACCACTGGTCATGCACGATCATGCCGGCGGCCATCGCGACGCAGAACGCAATTACCTTGGGCGACAGCGTCGCGAGGTTTTCCAGCGCCGGGCCCGGGCACAGCCCAGCGAGCCCCCAGCCGATGCCGAACAGCGCCGCGCCCGCGATTAGCGACGGGTCGATGGCGGTCTTGGTTGAGAGGTCGAAGCGCAGCGCCAGCACCGGCTGCGAACGTTGCTGCGACAGCCGATAGCCGAGCCCCGAAACGGCGAGCGCGGCCGCCATCACGACCGCCAGGCTGGCGTCCCAGGCGCCGAAGATGTCGAGAAAGCCAAGCACCTTGGTCGGCTGCAACATGCCGGAGATCAGCAGCCCGAGGCCAAACACAAAGCCGCACAGCAGCGAGGCCAATATCAGCATGGTTCAGCCTCCCACCACATGGCGCATCAGCGCGACAGTGACGACCGCCGTGCCCATGAAAATGATGGTGGCAACGATCGAGCGTTGCGAGAACCGTGCAATGCCGCAGACGCCGTGGCCGGAGGTGCAGCCGCCGCCGAGCCGGGCGCCGAAGCCGACCAGTAACCCGGCGACAATGACCAGAAGCCAGCTATCGGGCATCTGCGGCGCGGGCACCGCATAGCCCGCCAGCATGGCGGCGAGTGGCGCCAGGATCAGCCCGGCGATGAAGGCCAGGCGCCAGCTGCGCTCGCCGGTGCCAAACCCCAAGGTGGCGCCGAGGATGCCGCTGATGCCGGCAATGCGGCCGGCCAGCAGCAGCAGCATCGTCGATGCGAGCCCGATCAACGCGCCGCCGATGGCGGCCGAGAGTGGCGTGAAATTATTCATGGCGCTTCCTATGGGTTCAGGCCTTGTCGTCCGGCAGGTCGGTGCGTAGCGGCCGCCGTTCGGTCATGATAACCGCAATCAAGCTGATTGCGAGGCAGCCGGCGGCGACAAAGAAAACCCGCCGGAAGGCTTCGGCGGCCTCCGCGCTGCCCGCCGGCAATGCGCCGCCGAGTTCGCCGCTCGTGCCCGGCCCGAGCGCCGCCGTCACCGCCAGCACCAATGCGCCGAAGATCGCCACCAGAATGGTGCAGAACAAATTGCGCGAGAAATTCATGGTGCCGAGGGCGATGCCGAGCTCGTGACGCTCGACCACGTTCTGCACCATCACGGTGGTCAGCGAAGGCGTTGGCCCGAAGCCCGCGCCAATCAGCAACAGCAGCACCTGGAACGAAATCGGCGTCAGCCGGTCCGCCCACAGGGCCAGCAGGATCAGCGCGCCGACCGCTATCGCCAAGCCGGCGATCGGCAGCGCCTTGTAATGGGTCACCCGGCACAGCACCTGCCCGCCGATACCGGCGCTGATATTTAGGCTCACCATCAGCACGACCAGGCTCAGCCCGGCATCGGTCGGCGACAGTCCGACAACGCTTTGCAGGTAGATCGGCAGAAAAATATTGAGCCCGACAATCGCCGCCCATCCGCAAGAATAGGCGATGGTCGCACGGCGGATAATCGGATGTTTGAGGACGGCGACCGGGATCAGCGGTTCGGGCGCGGTGAGCACACGCCATACGAACAATCCCGCGACCGCCACGGCGGCGCCAAACAGCAATAGGATCGGCGGCGAATTCCACGGCAAGCGCACGCCCGCGAGATTGAGCGCAAGCATGAACGAGACGCCCGCGATCACAATCAAGGCGGCGCCGATCAGATCAAGCCGATGCCGCCGCTCATAGCGGGGCAGGCGGCGCAGCAGCGTTATCACCGCCAAAAGCGCCAGCAGATCAAGCGGCACATTGAGCCAGAAAATCGCCGACCAATGCAATTTGTCGGCCAGAACGCCGCCGAGCGCCGGGCCGAGCGCCCCGGCGGTGGTGTAAGTAACGGCGAAATAGGCCGAATATTTTCCGCGCTCCTTTGGCGCAGCGACGTCGCCGAGGACGACCACCGGAATTGAGGTCAGGCCGGCGCCGCCGAGGCCCTGCACCACCCGGCCCAGGATCAGCATGGTCATCGAGTCCGACAGTGCGCAGATTACCGAGCCCAGCAGATGGATTGCCAGCGCCGCGCATAGCGTCAGGCGGCGTCCGTAAATATCGGCGATCTTGCCGTAGAGCGGCATGCAGGCGGTCGATGCCAGGAGAAACACCGTGATCAGCCAGGGCAGGTTATGGACGTCGTTGAGGTCGCGGCCGATGGTCGGCAGCGCGCTCGCAAGGATGGTGTTGTCCATCGAGCCGATTAGCACCGGCAGCAAGGCGCCAATGACCAACAGCCGAAGGTCTTTGTGGGTCAGCGGTTTGGCTGCGACAGCGTCCATGCGGCGTTACTTGGTCTCCGGCGCCGCGCCCGACTGTAGCGGCTTTTCCTCGATCAGGGCGACCGAGATCAGCGCCACGGCCATGATCGCGGCGGTCGTGAAGAACACGCGCCGGTAAGCTTCCGCCGCCATCGCCGCGTCTTGCGTCAGCGCGCCGCCGAGTTCGCCGGGTACCGCCAGCGTGACTGCAAAGCCCGCGACAATCGCGCCGAACACCGCCACCATGAAGGTCGACAGGAGATTGCGGGTGAACGTCATGGCGCCGACCGAGATGCCAAGCTGATGGCGTTCGACGGAATTCTGCACCACGACCTGCGTCAATCCGGGCAAGGCGCCGAAACCTAATCCGATCACCACCAGCAGCACTTCGAACCAGACCAGGCTGACGCTGTCGACCTTCCAGGCCAGAACGAGAATCGCGCTGATCGCGATTGTAAGGCCGATCATCGGCAGCATCTTGTAATGCGTCATGCGGCCCAGAACATAGCCCGAGGTTCCGGCGCTGATGTTGAGTGCGATCATGAAGATGATCAGCGTCAGGCCGGCCGAGGTCGGAGTCAGTCCAATCACGTTCTGGAGATATTGCGGCAAGAAAATATTGAGCCCGACGATCGAGGCCCAGCCGAAGGCGTGCGCGCCGGTAGCGAAGCGGACCTGACGGTTGCGCAGGATCGCAATCGGGATCAGCGGCTCGGGCGCGGTCATCAGCCGCCGGACAAATAAGAGCCCCACCACGGCGGCGAGCGCGAACAGCGCGAGGACTTGCGGCGATGTCCAGGCGAAGCGCACGCCGCCAAGATTGATTGCCAGCATGAAGGAGATGCTGGCCGTTACGACCAGCGCGGCGCCGGTCACGTCGAGTTTGTGCGGCCGCTCGTGCCGCGGCAGCTTGCGGAGCAGAACGTCGGTCAGTGCCAGCGCGGTAAATCCAAGCAGAATGTTGAACCAAAAGATCGCCGACCAGTGCAGGTGCTCCGAGAGCATCCCGCCGAGCGCCGGGCCAAGCGCGCCGGCGGTGGTATAGACGACGGCGAAATACGCGTAGTAGCGGCCGCGCTCCTTGGGCGCGACCACATCGCCCAGCACCACCGCGCCCATGGTCGAGAGCCCGCCGCCGCCGAGCCCGTGCAGCGCGCGCCCGAGAATCAGCACCGGCATGTTCGGCGCCAAGGCGCACATCAGCGAGCCCGCCATATAGATCACGATGGCGATTCGCAGCGTGACCTTGCGCCCGTAGATGTCGGCGATCTTGCCATAGAGCGGAACTACCGCGGTGGCTGCGAGCAGATAGGCGGTGATTAGCCAGGGCAGGCTGTGCATATCGTCGAGGTCGCGCCCGATGGTCGGCAGCGCGGTCGCCAGATTGGTGTTGTCGAGCGATCCCATGAATACCGGCAGCATCATCCCCAAGACGATCAGGCGCGCCTCCTTGTGGGAGAGCGATGTCATCGGGGTGGATTCGTTGCGGGCATCCACGGGGCTTAGGCCTCTGTTGGCGGTGCTCTCAGAGCCGGGGAGGGAGTTCGCGTTTTAGAGCAGCCGTGCGCGTTCGACCAGCGACGGCCGACGATCGCGCCCATGCTGCCGGTGCATGCGGCAACGCCCGAGCCGCGATCTTGACGCGGGCCGATGCGCAATGGCTGATGAACGGGAATCCTTGACTATGCCCAGCGATCGGGAGGGCCCCCCACATGAAGATTCGTCGCGCTATTGTTCTGGCCGGGATCGTGGCCACGAGTCTGGCGGCTGCCGCGTTTGCGCAGGACGCCGGTCAGTTTCCGAGCCGCAATGTTCATATTGTGGTGCCGAATGCGGCCGGCGGCGGCCTCGATTTCTTCGCGCGCCTGGTCGGCCAGAAGCTGTCGGATCGGCTTGGTCGCCCGGTCGTGGTCGAGAACCGCCCCGGCGCCAATGGCAACATCGCCGCCGGGCAGGTCACCAAGGCGGCGCCGGACGGCCACACCCTGCTGTTGGGCTCGATCGGCATGCTCACGGTCAATCCGGTGGTGGTGGCCAACCTGACTTACGACTCGCAGCGCGACTTCGTGCCGATCTCGATGGTCGCCAAGTTTCCGTTGATCCTGGTGGTGAATGCCAAGGCGCCAGTGCGCAGCGTGCCGGAGCTGGTGGCCTATGCCAAGGCCAATCCGGACAAAGCCAATGCCGCGGCGTCGGGGCCGATCTTCCAGGTGGTGCAGAAAATGTTTGAGCAGCGCACCGGCACGAAATTCGAATATATCGCGTTCCGCGCCAATTCGGAGGCGATGCTGGCGCTGATGCGCGGCGACGCGCTGATGTCGCTCACGGACGTGGGGCCGGCGACCGGTCCGCTGCAGGACGGCCGCGTGCGGGCGCTGGCGGTGACCTCGCCGCAGCGGCTCGCGTCGCATCCCGATGTGCCGACCATGGCGGAGCAGGGCTTCAAGGACATGACGGTCGAATTCTGGACGGGGCTGTTGGCGCCCGCCAAGACGCCGCCGGCGATCGTGAAACGGCTGGAAGACGAAATCAGAGCGATCGTGCAATTGCCCGACGTGGTCGAGAAGCTCGCGTCGCATCAAACCTATCCGGCGGGCAGCAGTTCGGCCGAATTCGCCAAGGTGATCGCGCGGGAACTCGCGCAATGGGCCGAGGTGGCGAAGCGGGGCAATATCAAGATTCAGTGATGACGTTTTTTCAATATTTGCTCATTGATGGGAAGTCGGTGAGGCATACGCTGTCACCCTCCCACCCGGGCGCGCGCAAGCGCGCCCCGAGTGCAGGCTCTGGAGGGGGAGGGTCGCGAGCGTGAGCGAGCGGGGTGGGGTGAACATGGCGAAGACACCGCGCCGAACCATCGCAAGCTTTCGCCGCGATACCGCGCGACGGCTGCGCGCGAACGCAACCGATGCCGAACGGCGCCTTTGGCAACATCTCAGGCGTGCATCGATGCTCGGCAGCCATTTTCGCCGTCAGGTTCCGGTCGGACCCTATGTCGCCGATTTTGCTTGCATGGCCGCGCGATTGATTATCGAGGTTGACGGCTCCCAGCACGGCGGCGAGGCAGGAATAGCGCGCGATCGTGAACGCACACGATGGCTGGAACGAGAGGGTTACCGGGTCATTCGCTTCTGGAACAACGAGATATCGGAAAACATCATCGGCATTTTGGAGACGATCCATATCGCGTTATTCGGATCGCTCAATTCCGACGCCATTGAGTTCAAACACGAACGCAAACGCAATCACCCCACCCCGGCGCGCGTTGCGCGCCGACCCTCCCCCTCCAGGGGAGGGTGACGGAGCGAGTGGCGCGGCTGTATCGGTTACCACCGGGTTCACCGCGCGCCGTCCCACCGCGTCACCGTCACGGTCTCGCCGATCTCGAACCGCATCAGGTCTTCGCCGATCACCAGCGGGCCGTCATAGCTCTCACGGGTTTGCGCGATCACCTCGTCGAGTGTCGGCGGCGGAATCGCTGGGGTCGCCGGCAGCACCAAATGCGTATAGACCGCGAGCTTCGGCTTGGCCGCGGCGAATACCTGACCGGCTTCGCGCGGCGTGGTGTGATGGGCGATGATGCGTTGGATGTGCGCTTCACGCATCAGTTCGGGCCGCGCGGTGGCGACCTCGTGAATCAGCAGGTCGGCGCCGGTGCCGTGTTTGATGACGTTCTTGTTGTAGCGGGTGTCGCTTGAGAGCACCGCGACGCGCCCGCCATATTCGAAGCGATAGCCATAGGCCGGCTTGATCACGTCGCCGTGATCGACCTCGAACGCGATCACCCTCAGCCCGTCTTTCTCGTAGACCACGCCGTCGGCGATGAACTCCGACACGTCGACCTTGATCCCGTCCGGCGGCAGTTGCTCGTCCACCAGCCGGATCCTGATGTCGGCGGCATAGGCGCGCTCCAGGTTCTCCATCAGCTCCTTGGCGCCGGTCGGGCCGATCACGCGCAATGGCGCTGTGCGCCGCGCATAGACCGATTTCAGCCAGCCGGTCAGCCACAGGTCGGGAATGCCGTTGGTGTGGTCGGAGTGGTAATGCGTGATCAGCACGGCATCGAGCGCGCCGATCGGCACGCCGAGCTGATAGAGCCGGATCGTCGCGCCACGCCCGGCGTCGATCAGCAACCGCTGGCCGCCGGCCTCAATGAGTGTCGCCGGCCCGAACCGGTCCGGACGGGGGATCGGCGTGCCGGTGCCGAGCAGGGTGACGCGGAAACTGTCGGTCATTGATTATCCCAATTCCACGATCTCTTGCGGAAACGCATGCAGCCGCTCGGCGCCGTTTGTCCCGATCAGGAAATTGTCGCAGATCCAGGTATAGGTGTCCTTGGAATGATACATCGGATGCACTGCGATATTCATGCGCGCGGCAAGCGGCATGGTCTCGTCGAAGCGCACCAGCGGCCGTTCGACCAGATGATAGCCTTGGCCGTGGCAATAAAGCCGGTTCTCCTTCGGCCGGCCGTTCTTCGCCATGAAGTCGTTGTAGCCGTTCCAGACATCGGCGCATGACGCGCCTGACCGCAGCAGCTTGGCGGTGAATTCCTGCGCTTCGCGCGCGAACGCGAATTCATCCTTCATGCTTTGCGTCGCCTTGCCGAGCACGCAGGTGCGACCGATCTCGCAGAAGAAGCCGCCGGGGCCGGTGGTTTCCACCAGCAGCACGAATTGATCGCCGTCGCGCACGGTGCGGTTCTGCAAGTGGCGCGGCTGGATCATCACCGCTTGGCCAATCGGCGACGACGCACCCATCAACAGCCCGTATTCCGCGCCGGCATTACGGGTAAAGGTCTCCGCCACCGCCGTTACTTCGATGTCGCGCATGCCGGGCTTGATGGCGTCGAAGGCGGCGCGCATGGCGCGGTCTTGCAAGTGTGCCGTGGCGCGGATCAGCGCGATCTCCTCGTCGCTCTTGATCGCCATGATGGCGTCGACCAGTTCGGTCGCGTCAACAAAGCGGGCATTGCCGAGTTTGCCGTGCTTGAGCCGTTCGCCAAGCGCGTGGCCCATCGAGCCCTGCGCCACGAGCCCGATGGTGGCGCCGGAATAA
Organism: Xanthobacteraceae bacterium; assembly: GCA_022841625.1. GTDB lineage: Bacteria > Pseudomonadota > Alphaproteobacteria > Rhizobiales > Xanthobacteraceae > VAZQ01. The sequence goes on along the minus strand of JALHRD010000039.1, from coordinate 8,987 downwards.
TCCGCCATCGCCTTGTCGATATTATCGAGATCGAGCGCGGTGGTGAACGATGCGCCCATGAAATTCGGCGAGGCCAAAAATCGCTTGACCCCGCGCCGCACCGGGTCGCCGGGCGGCGGGGCATTGTCGATGCCGAACGGCCCCGGCGCGACCACCGTCATCAGATCGTCCTTGGGGAAGATCACCGTGGTCATGGTGCCGTTGCCGGCCGGCAGGTCGGTGAACCATTTGACATAGCCGCCGGAGAGCTCGTTGGAGTTCTGCATCACCAAGACGTCGATGCTCCGCGCCGCCATCGCCGCGCGCACCGCCGCCCAGCGCCGCTCCAATTCGGCGGTTGAGATCGGGGAGATCAGGCGTTCGGCCAGGTCGGACATTGTTTTCTCCGGACTGTCGCAGATCGTAGCCCGAATGGCGCGGCAGCGACATCCGGGATAGGCGCCCCGGCCTTCGCCGCGCTCAAGCCGGGCTACCACCCTGCGCAACTTGTTAGCATTGCCGTTCGGCGGCGCGCCAATTATGTGTTTGGGGCTGGCGAGGTCCTTGTCCGCATTCGCGTCGCGGGGGCAAACTACCGGCGGAGGCCGCGCGATGGCGCTCAATCACGTCACGCTCGACGACAAATACGACCTGGGCAAGAGCCGGATCTTCGTGACCGGCTTTCAGGCATTGGTGCGGCTCACGCTGATGCAGAAGGAGCGCGACCGGCGCGCGGGGCTGAACACCGCGGGCTATGTCACCGGCTATCGCGGCTCGCCGCTCGGCGGCCTCGACCAGCAGTTCCAGCGCGCCAAGGCCTGGCTCAAGCCGTCCGATGTCGTGTTCCAAGCCGGCATCAATGAGGAACTCGCCGCCACCGCGCTGTGGGGCACGCAGCAGGCCGAGCTGCGCGGCGAGGGCAAGTACGACGGCGTGTTTGGTCTTTGGTATGGCAAGGGCCCCGGCGTCGACCGCTGTGGCGACGTGTTCCGCCACGCTAATTTCGCCGGCACCTCCAAGCATGGCGGCGTGCTGGCGCTGATGGGCGACGATCACACCGCTGAATCGTCCACCACCGCGCACCAGTCGGAATTTCATTTTGTCGATCTGATGATCCCAATCCTCAATCCGGCGGGCATTCAGGAGATCATCGATTACGGTCTCTATGGTTGGGCGATGTCGCGCTACACCGGCGCCTGGGCCGCGCTCAAATGCATGCACGAGACGGTGGAGACCACCGCGGTGGTCGATGGCAGCCTCGATCGCGTCAAGATCGTCCTCCCCGACGACTTCGCAATGCCGGAGGGCGGGCTCAACATCCGTCTCGGCGACACCATCCTTGGCATGGAGGCGCGGCTCACCGATTATAAGCGCGACGCCATGATCGCGTTTGTGCGCGCCAACAAGCTCAACAAATACATCACGTCGGGCGGCCGCAATCCCCGCATTGGCGTCATCACGCTGGGCAAATCCTATCTCGACGTGCGCCAGGCGCTCGACGAATTGGGCATCGACGAGGTGCGCGCCAACGATCTCGGCTTGCGGATTTATAAAGTCGCATGTCCCTATCCCTTGAGCCAGCGCGAGCTCGCCGAATTCGCGCAGGGGCTCGAACTCATTATCGTGGTCGAGGAAAAGCGATCGCTGGTTGAGGTGCAGGTGCGCGAGGAGCTTTACGGCACGCTCAATCAGCCCACTTGCATCGGCAAGCGCGACGAGCGCGGCAACTGGCTGTTTCCGCAGAAGGGCGCGCTCGATCCCAATGAAATAGCAATTTGCATCGGCGAGCGACTGTTGGCGCGCAGCCCCAATGAACAGCTCGCCGCCCAGGTCGCGCGGCTTAAGGAAGCGCAACGCGTGCTGGCCGAGACCACCGACATCGCCACCCGCATTCCGTATTTCTGCTCGGGCTGTCCGCACAATTCCTCGACCGTGGTGCCCAAGGGCATGCGCGCCTATGCCGGCATCGGCTGCCACTACATGGTGCAGTGGATGAACCGCGACACGCTGGGCTTCACCCAGATGGGCGGCGAGGGCGCCAACTGGATCGGCGAGGCGCCGTTCTCCAAGCGCGCGCATGTGTTCCAGAATATCGGGGACGGCACCTACAATCACTCCGGCTCGATGGCGATCCGCGCCGCGATCGCCGCCGGCACCAACATCACCTACAAGATTCTGTTCAATGACGCCGTGGCGATGACCGGCGGGCAGATGAACGACGGCGGCCTCACGGTGCCGCGGGTCGCGCGCCAAGTGGCGGCGGAGGGCGCGCGTCGCGTCGTCATTGTCTCTGACGAACCGGAGAAATATGCCCCCACCCTTACCCTCCCCCGCTTGCGGGGGAGGGCAGGGAGGGGGTGGCCCGACGGCGTGAGCATCCATCATCGTGATGAAATCGACCCGGTGCAGCGCGAACTGGCAGCGGTCCCGGGCTGCACCGTGATGATCTACGATCAGACCTGCGCCGCCGAGAAACGCCGCCGCCGCAAGCGCGGCACGTTCCCCGATCCCGACAAGCGGGTCTTGATCAACGAGCGCGTCTGCGAAGGCTGCGGCGATTGCGGCGTGCAGTCGAACTGCGTGTCGGTGCAGCCGCTTGAAACCGAATGGGGTCGCAAGCGCACCATCGACCAGTCGAGCTGCAACAAGGATTTCTCCTGCCTCAAGGGTTTCTGCCCGTCCTTCGTGACGGTCAGCGGCGCGACGCCGAAGAAGGCGGCGGTTGCGGAATTGTCCAATGGGGGGGTGGCGCTGCCGCAGCCGACGCTGCCGGCGCTCGGGCTCACTTACGACATCATCATCACCGGCGTCGGCGGTACCGGCGTGGTCACGGTCGGCGCGTTGATCGGCATGGCGGCGCATCTTGAAGGCAAGGGCGTCGGCGTGCTCGACATGGCCGGGCTCGCGCAGAAGGGCGGCGCGGTGCAGAGCCATGTGCGCATTGCCGAGCGGCCGGAGGATATCCACGCCATCCGGGTGGCCGCGCGCGGCGCCGACCTCGTGCTTGGCGGCGACATCGTGGTGGCGGGCAACAAGAAAGTGCTGGCGGCGGTCACGCCCGGCAAGAGCACGGTGGTCGTGAACACCGCCGAGGTTCTGCCCGGCGAATTCACCCGTGATGCCGACTATTCGCTGCCGACCGAACGGCTCAAGCGCGCGATCGCGGCCGCGGTCGGCGACCAGAATTACTATTTCTTCAACGCGGCGCGCATCGCCAACGCGGTGGCGGGGCAGTCGATCGCGGCCAATATGGTGATGCTCGGCTATGCCTATCAGGTCGGCGCGCTGCCGTTGTCGGCGGCATCGATCGAGCGCGCGATTGAACTCAATGGCGAAGCGGTGGCGATGAACACATCGGCGTTCCGCTGGGGCCGGCGCATTGCGTTCGATCCGAAGGCGCTCGACGCGCTCAATATCCCCGAGCCACAGGACGCGACCGACGCGCGCCGGTTGTCGCAGAGCTTTGAGGAGATGCTGGCGCGCCGCGTCGCCGATCTCGCGGTCTATCAGGACGCCGCCTATGCCGCGCGCTATCGCTCACGGGTGGAGCAGGCGCGGGCGGCGGAAGCGGGCCGGGCGCCCGGCAAATGCGGGCTTGCCGAGGCGGTCGCGCGCAATCTGTTCAAGCTCATGGCCTATAAGGACGAATACGAGGTGGCGCGGCTCTACAGTGACGGCGAATTTCTGCGCCAGGCCGCCGCCACGTTCGACGGCAAATTGCGTTTTCAGTTTCATCTTGCTCCTCCGTTGTTAGCAAGGCGCGATCCCGCCACCGGCGCGCCGCGCAAGCTTACATTCGGCCCCTGGATGCTGCGCGCGTTCGGGCTGTTGGCGCGGTTGAAATTCCTGCGCGGCACCGCGTTCGATCCGTTCGGCCGCACCGCGGAGCGCCGCGGCGAACGGCGGCTGATTGCCGACTATGAAGCCATGCTCGACGAGCTGCGGGCCAAGCTCACGCCGAACAATCATGCCGTCGCAATTGGCCTCGCCGCGATCCCGGAAAAAATCCGCGGCTTCGGCCATGTCAAGGCGCGTCATCTCGCCGCCGCCAAGGCCGACGAGGCGGCGCTGTTGGCGCAGTTCCGCGCTGGCGTTTCGCCGGTGATGAAGGCGGCGGAGTAGGGATGCGCGGTGGCTACCGGCCGGGGCCCCAGGCTGGCGGGCGCGGCGGGACGACAATTTTGACGCGATCGAGGCTGTCGTCGACCACCCCCCGTGGTCTCGACCGTCAGGGGCATGCATTTGAGCGCAGTCCAGGCGCCGGTGAACCGCGACATTGCCCCGCTATAGAGGCCGTAGTCGATGACCTCCTGAAATACTCACGGAATTCGGGATCGGGATCATCAAATCGACGAAATGAAACTCCGGAAGCACTCATCGCGCCTGGGCTGCCAAAGCGTCACACGCATGCCAGAAATGCCGATCCAACTCGTCGGCTAAAGTGCGCAAGTCGCCCTGGAGCCTGCCTAAGGGGTTCTCAGCAGCCGGATCCGGCTCCAAGCTAAAGGTTGTATCGGGATTGTCTGCGTCGGAATGCGTCAGGACGACGTGCCAGCGCGCCAAAAGCCGGCGCGTGTTGAACAGCCGATCGATCGCATCGGCCAGGGCGCGAATGTGGACGACCGAATCGGAATAGAACCAGATGCGCGGAATTTTCCATAGATTGCCTGCCTGGTCAGTGTGCCCTTCGCACGACCAGCACGGATGGAACACGCCAAGCTTCTTCAATTCGAATATCAGCGGTGCGACCAGCGGCTCCACCGGACTGCTCGCGCCTTCGCTGGACAGTCGTCGCGGCGCCGCAGAGCAATCGCGATGACAACCGATTGATCGATTGTAGTCTGGGCAATGAGAGCAACACACCGGGTCGAGCATCGGCCCCAGTGCACGCGCCCGCTGGACTTCGTGCGTGACAAGACTTTTCCGGGCAGAGATTTCATTGCGGAGTTCGATTCGCAAGGCAGCCTCCAGCGTCCTAATCACTACGAAGAATTAGTAAATTAATTACGGACGTGATGCTGCCGAGAACATGTGCGGCGCATTCGACAAGCACCGTGCTGCGCCTTCGCTGCACGAACTTGCATGCAAACGGATAAACGGCCGAGCCGGATCGGACGGATATGGTCGCCGCGTCGGGTCAGCGGGACTAACGGTTTGATCTACGGGTCCCGAACCGAATCTATGACTTGGTTCAATGAACTATTTCAACAAAGTATATTATAGTAATGGAAATGCCCTAATATTTAATACTAACCGAATATTAAGAAGTTTGGCTTACTTTGTACTTGTTTTACTCGAAAGAGTTCTTCTCGGGACTGGTCGAAGGTGACCTTGGACTTAGCGGGTCGATCCGCTTCTCGATGTCGTTTCTGCCGACCTCGCGATGTCCTGATGAACGAAGCTTTCTGCGGGTGAGGCGAGACGCGACTTGGATGCTTATCCGGCTATGAGCACGACACAGACGGTACCGTCGGCCCCCGCACCTGAAGAGGCCAATCCGGCAATTTGGGGCGGCGCCGGACGTGGCGCAATCGATGGGCTTCGATGCCCCCTCGCTGGGCTGGTGACAATCAAACACGCTGTGATCGCGCTGATTGATTGGTCAAACCGCCCGACTTGCCGACACGCGATTCTGCGGAGAGCACCGCAATACATTGAATAGGCCCGTTATCAGCCAATCGAAAACGCCACACCTCGTGCCCCCTAAGGAGAGACAACATGAGCAATGCCACATATCGATCCACACATCGTGACCCAGCCCCGGTCGGTGCTCGCGGGAATCACGGACGTGGAACAATCTTCGCTTATGCGGCGCTCATAGCCGGCTTGGGCCTAATGCTCACCGCCTCTGTTGCATTCCTATATGGCCAGCCTGTGCTCGCCTCTGGCTTGGGCTTAGGCGCGGTTGTGGCGATGGCTTTCGCTGCGATCTTGTTCCTCCGCTCCGGCGCGAGCGGTCATCACCAAACTGCGGGGCTGGAAGATCTCCGTATTCGCTCCGCCCTCGATACGTGCAAGACCAACGTGATGGTTGCCGATGAGAACTACGTTATCGTCTACATGAACAATGCCATGCTCGAAATGCTGCAAGCAGCTGAGGCTGATCTTCGCAAGGAGATACCATCCCTCGATTCCAAAAAGTTGATCGGCTCGTGCATCGACATCTTTCACAAGAACCCCGCGCACCAGCGGCGCATCCTCGATGTCCTTACCACAACAATTGAGACGGATATCACGGTCGCCGGCCTGAGCTTCCATCTGGTCGTAACGCCGATCATAGGTGCGAACGGACGGCGCCAAGGCACAGTCGTTGAGTGGAAGAACGAAACCGCCGCAAAGGCAGCAGAGGAGGCGGCGCTCCGTGTCCGCTCCGCGCTTGACACCTGCCAGACCAACATCATGGTTGCCGACGAAAACTATAAGATCGTCTACATGAACGAGACGATGTTGGAAATGATGCGGAGGAACGAGAGCGATCTCCGCAAGCTGCTGCCGGCCTTCGATTCCAAGAAATTGGTCGGCGCGTGCATTGACATCTTCCATAAGAATCCAGCGCATCAGCGCGGCATGCTCGACAAGCTGAGCAGCCCCTTCCAGACCGATCTCGCGCTCGCGGGGCTCAGTTTCAACCTGGTAGTCTCGCCGATCGTCGGCAAGGATGGCAACCGCCTTGGCACGACCGTCGAGTGGAAGGACCAGACGGCCGAAAAAAGGGTCGAAGTGGAAGTCAACGGCGTCGTGCAGGCCGCCGTTGCCGGCGATTTCTCCCAGCGCGTGCCGCTCGAGGGCAAGAAGGGCTTCATGCTCAATCTCGCCACCGCGCTGAACGGCCTGTGCGAGAACACCGCCAACGTATTGCAAGACTTGGTCGACATGCTGGGCGCGCTTGCCCAGGGCGATCTGACACAGCGTATCGCTGCCGACTATCAAGGCATGTTCGGCCAGCTCAAAAGCGACGCCAATTCCATGGCGGAGCGAATCGGCTCGACCGTCTCCGAGATCAGGACTGCGGCGCGCGAGGTCACCAGTGCGTCGGCCGAAATCTCCACCAGCTCCACAGACCTCTCGCAACGTACCGAGGAACAGGCCGCCAGCCTGGAGGAAACCTCGGCCTCGATGGAAGAGATTTCTGCCACGGTGAAGAAGAACGCCGAGAGTGCGGAAGCCGCCAATCAGTCGGCTGCCGGCACGCGTGACGTCGCCAACCGCGGCGGCGAGGTGGTGGTCGAAGCGGTGGCCGCAATGGCGAAGATCGAGGAGTCCTCGCGCAAGATCTCCGATATCATCGGGGTGATCGACGAAATCGCGCGGCAGACCAATCTACTGGCGCTCAATGCCGCGGTCGAGGCGGCGCGCGCTGGGGAGGCCGGTCGCGGCTTCGCGGTGGTGGCGACCGAGGTGCGCAGTCTGGCGCAGCGCTCCTCACAGGCCGCCAAGGACATCAAGGACCTGATCACCACCAGTTCCGCACACGTCAAGGACGGCGTCGATCTCGTCAACCGGACCGGCTCCTCGCTCAAGGAAATCGTCGAATCGATCAAGGCGGTCGCCAAGATCGTGTCGGATATCGCGTCGGCCAGCATCGAGCAATCCACCGGCATCGAGCAGGTCAACAAGGCCTTGACGCAGATGGACGAGGTGACGCAGCAGAACTCGGCGCTGGTTGAGGAGAACGCAGCCACGGCCAAGACACTGGAAGAGCAGGCGAAGGTGATGGAGGAGCGAGTCGGCTTCTTCCGGCTCGACGAATCTGCGGGGGTTGCCGCCGGCGATACGGCGAGGGCGCCTGCGGCAACCGCTCCGGCGAGAGGCACGGCCGCCGCGCCGAAGCGGCTGCTGGCCGCCGCGCCCAGGCGGGCCGCCGCCGGGAGCAATGGCAGCGGACCGGCGAGGCGGATGCAGGCGGCGCTCGCGACTGCGGTCAACGCCGATCAGGATTGGAAGGAATTCTAGACCATCGTTCTGGGTCATCCTTGAGCCAGGAACAGGCATGTGGAGGTAAATGTGAACGCGAAAGACGTCGCATTGGTACAGCAGAGCTTCGAGAAGGTTGCCGCAATGGGGGAGCCCGTAGCGGAGCTATTTTACTCCGAGCTGTTTGCCATCGATCCATCATTACGGCGGATGTTCAAGGGCGATATGCGTGAGCAGCACAAGAAGCTCTTGACAGCCCTTGGTATGACTATTCGATCATTGCATGCACCATCGAAAATCGTTGGTCCCGCCCAAGTGCTTGCCGTGAAACACGTGAGCTATGGTGTGATGCCAATTCATTATACCTACGTAGGCAACGCGTTGCTTCGGACGCTCAAAAAGGGACTCGGCGATCAATTTACTCCGGAGCTGTGCGACGCCTGGGTCGAAGCGTTCCGAATGCTGGCAAAGGTCATGAAAGAAGCCGCGTATTCTAATGATCGAGCCAAAACCAAGGTCGTCGCATCGGGCTGAACCTGAGCGGTCAATGGCAAAGGAGGCAGTGATTGCTATGGCGAAGGTAGGAATATTGCCCGACAAATCCACTGCCCAAAGGCAGCTCATGCCACTTGAAGGTGTAGAAGCTTTGGAACTGTACCTGGTGGAGATCGTCCGAAATGTAGAAGCCATCAACCGGCAGGTCACCGAATTACGAGCGGCCTTCGCTGAGAGGAAGGAGTTGCTGTACGAAATCAGTTCTGCCGGAATACCCAGCGGGCAAAGCTTCTCGTTGCCAAATCGCCGCCCAGGCTCAAGCTAAGGAGGGCCGCTGCGCCCTAGTGTTCTGACTCATTCAATTGGTCCCCACCGCGACAGCCTCTTCGATCGGGTTAAGCCGATGCATTCTACCTATGTTTCGCGTGCCTCCGCTAAGTCTCAGTTGCAGGCTGTTGGGATTCCAATAAATGGGCCAGAACACTAGGCCGTGTTGACGGTTTTTGACAGATGAATCGAGTTTTGATTCAAGACTGCCTTTCTGAAGGAGGCAGCATTGAGTCGGGGCGATCTAACGGACTTGCAATGGAGCATTTTCG
>JALHRD010000038.1 GCA_022841625.1 Xanthobacteraceae bacterium | reverse complement strand
GATCGACAGAATAAGGTTTGCCCATCCATGCTGGCCTCCATCCCAGCCAGCATGTTGAATCAGAACCGTTCTGATTTGGGAATCCCAAATCGATTCAGGCTAAACTCATAACGCTCTAGCCGCCCAACAATTATCCCACGATGCGTCGTGGCGGCTTACGCGCAGGTCATAAAGCACTACACTGGACTGTCGCCCGGGGCGCGGCCCGGACGACACATCGTCTATAAGAATTTCATCGCACCGGGAGGACCGCTATGAACGAAACGCCATCATCACATCCAATGCTTTCCTACGCGGACAACGTCGCCAACACATGGCGGGAGTTTCTGCTGCTGGTTGGCCGGATCATGCTGGGTGCAATCTTTGTGCTGAGCGGGACCATCAAGAATATCGGCATTGCGCCCTATTCGACGCGTGGCTGGCCGGCGGAATGGTTCTTCGGGCCGCTCGGGGCCACGGTCGAGTTGATTGGCGGCATCATGATCCTGCTCGGGATCGGCACGCGCCATGCCGCGCTCTTGATGATGCTGTTCATGATCGTCGCGACATTCACTTCGCACCGCTTTTGGACGTTCGCCGACCCGATGCAATTCCGCCTGCAGCAGAGCCAATTCTTCAAAAACGTATCGATCTTTGGCGGACTCGTGCTGATCTTCGTTGCCGGCGCCGGCCGCTATAGCATCGACGCAATGTTGCGGCGCCGGTAAGAGCGGCAGCGGTGCGGTAACAGAACGCGCTTTCGCTACTTGTCGCGGCGCGCGCGCTCGGCGCGGCCTTTGGCCGAGCGCGGTCCCATCGGCTCGGGCTGGAACGGCCCGTCGCGCCGTTCCAGATAGGCCTTGGTGCCTTTGGTGCGTTGGATCTCGTACAGTTCTTCGCGGAACTCATTGTGCGAAGCGTGCGCCAGCGTGCCAATCGTGCCTTCCATCAAGAGACCGGCGTGCAGCCCCGCCGCTTGCATGCCGAGCATCGCGATCGCCTTGTTCAACCGCAGCGACGGTTCCGGCACCAGAGCCAGCCGCCGCGCCAACGCGTAAGTGTGCTCCATCAATTGATCGTGCGGCACCACCTCATTGATCATGCCGATGCGGAGCGCCTCCTGCGCATCGAAATGATCGCCGGTCAGCGCCCAGCGGTTCGCCGCCTTCCAGCCACACAGCGCGGTCAACAAAAAACTCGTATTCGAAATATGACGCACCTCGGGCTGGGCAAACACCGCCTTATCCGATGCAATCGTGATGTCGGCGGCGAGCTGGTACCAGAAGCCGCCGCCCATCGCCCAGCCATTGACCGCGGCAATAATCGGCGTGCCAAGCCGCCACATATGCTGCCATTGTCCGACGCGCGCGCCATCCTTGCGCTGCCAATAGGCAATGAACTCGGCGATCGATTTGCCCGAGGGATCGCCGCCACGTTTGCTGCCGGGCGTCGAGGTCTGGTCGAAGCCTGCACAGAAGGCGGCGCCCGCCCCGGTCAGCACGATGACCTTCGCCCCCGGATCGGCATCGGCTTCGTCGAAAGCGCGGTGCAGTTCGACTTCGAGATTGGCGGAAATCGCATTCATGCGCTCCGGTCGATTGAGCGTGATAGTCGCGATCTTGTCACGCACGTCGTAGATCAGATCCTGGTAGCTCATCGTATGTCGGCTCCTTCGGTAACGGGTTCGATTGCGATATCGACGGCGATCACGCCCTTTGGCATGACAATGATGGGATTGAGGTCGAGCGCGTGGAAACGCCCGGCGTTTGCGAGAGCGAAGCGACTGAGATTGATCAAACACTCCGCCAACGCTGCAATATCGCCCGCCGGCCGGCCGCGCACTCCGCTAAGAATTTGCGTGCCCTTGACGCGTGCGATCATGCGCAGCGCATCCTCCCCCGTCAGCGGCGCCAGCTCGGTTACGGTCTCGCGCAGGACTTCGACAAATATTCCGCCAAGACCAAAGACAATCGCGGGGCCATAGAGCGGGTCGTTGACGATCCCCGCGAAGCATTCCGCCACTCCCGAAACCATTGGCTGCACCAGCGCGCCTGCCGGAACCAAGCCCGCCGCGCGCGCATTGGCGACCACCGCCTCATAGCCGGCCATCACCGCGTCCTCATCGGCGCAATTGAGCACGACGCAACCGAGGTCGCTTTTGTGCAGCAATCCGGGCGCCTCCGCCTTGAGCGCGACCGGCCGGGCCAGCCGGCGCATGATGGCGGCCGCCGCACGCGCCGACGACGCCAGAGCGGCCTCAACAACCGGAATGCCGGCCGCCGCGAGGGTTTGGCGGGCCGACAGAAAATCCTGCGCCAGCGGCGCACCGGCTGGCGGGATTCGCGCCGCGTCCGCGGACGGCATGATCGCTGCGCGCCGGGCGAAATCCCGGCGCTGTTTCAACTTGCCAAGCGCGCCCATGGCGTTGTGAATGCCGAGCAGCAGCGGGACATTGGCGGTGTGCAGCGTACGCACGATCTCCTCGTCCATCGGCCCGAGCGGGCTCGATTGATAGGCGACAATGGTGCGGCCGGATGTTCGCGCCGCCGTAGCGATAGCGCCCGCTATGCGCCGCAAGCGGTCGACCGGCGCGACATTCACCGTCCCGGCAATGATCGGCCGGCCCGGCTGCCCGAACACCGCCTCATACAATGCCGGTAGCAACGCCGGATCGTCATAGACCACGCCGGTCGCATCAATCGGATTGGTCGGATTTGCGAATTCCGGAAGGATGGTGCGCAACTTGTCACTCGTCGCGCTGTCGAGCGTCGCCAAAGTCATGCCGGCGGCATCAAGGCAGTCCGCCGCGACCGCCGCCGAACCCCCGCTGCCCGAAACCAGCACAACCTCATCGCCAATTGCCAAATCGAAGGGCGCGACCGCATAGAGCGCAATGATCTCGACGAACTGATCGTAGCTGTCCGCCTGCACAATCCCGCAGCGGCGCAGGAATGCGCGTAGAATCTCGGCATCGCCCGCCAGCGCGCCGGTGTGCGAACGAACCATCGCCCGGCCGGCGGGCGATGTGCCGGCCTGGAAGCACACCAGCGATTTCTTGAACGCATGCGCCCGCCGCGCCGCCCGCTGGAGTTTGTCCGGGTTCTTGAGCGCCTCGATAATGCAGGCGACCACCGTAACGGCGGGATCATCCACCAGGCAATCGACATAGTCCTCGACGGTCGTACCGATTTGATTGCCGCATGAGATGAAATGACTGAAGCCGAGCTTGCGGTCGCGCACCAGCGGGCCGAACACAAAATTGCCCAGACTGCCGCTCTGTGAAACCAGCGCGACGCCGCCCGGCATCATCGTCTTGGGCACGACGCCGCTAAACAATGCGGCGCCGGAGCGGACATTAATAATGCCGAAGCAATTGGGGCCACAGATCGCCATGCCACTCTCGGCGACCGCACGCACGCGTTGCGCCCGGGCGTCGGGCTGCCCGCTCTCGCCAAATCCAGCCGACATTACAATCGCGGCGGGAATGCCGTGCGCCTGCGCCACCTCCAATATACCGCAGGCGGTCTCGGCGGCGACCGCGACCACCACGCAATCAATATCCTTAGGAAGCGCCGCGACGTCAGGGACGCATTTGTAACCGTCAACTTCCGGGTAACGCGGATTGACCGCAAACACCGCCCCCTTGAAGCCCGCGTCGCGGAGATTGGCGAGCACCCGCGCGCCCGGGCCGGGTCGCGGCGACGCCCCGACCACCGCGATCGACCTGGGATCGAGCAGCGCACGCATAGACTTCATCCCCCACGGATAGCCGGTTCTGGTGTCGCGGCGCAAACTGCCGGATACTGCCGGACATCGCGCGCGGTTTTGGCCACTGCCGGCCGCACAGCCATGGAGACACAGGTGCCCTTGCAGATCAAAATCACAGTCGTGGCGGCGATTGTCGCGGCGATGGCCACGGGATCGATGGGCGGCGCTACACAGGCTCAAGACTACCCAAGCCGGACGATCACCATCATCGTCCCGTTTTCCGCCGGCGGCCCCAACGACGTGGCGGCCCGGATTTACGCCGACGGTCTGCGGCGCCATTTCGGTTCGTCGACCAGCATCGTGATCGAAAACCGGGCCGGTGGCGCCGGCATTCCCGGTACCGAGGCGGCGCTCCAGGGGGATCATGACGGCCATAGCCTGCTGATGGGCGGCATCGCGCCGCTCACGCTGATCCCGCCAGTCCAGAAGGTCCGCTACAACACCGAGAAGGATTTTGCGCCACTCGGACTGATGTGGCGCTCGCCGCAGGTCTTCGCGGTGCATCCGCAGGTCGGGGTCAAGACGGTCGCGGAATTCATCGCCAAGGCCAGGGCCAATCCCGGCAAGCTGACAATCGGATCGGCCGGCCTCGGTACCGTCACACACCTAGCCAATGAACTGTTCCGCCGCGAAGCCAAGGTAGACTTCACGCACGTGCCCTATAAGAGCACGGTCAATTCGCTCAACGATCTGCTCGGCGGCCATATCGACGCGATCTTCGGCGACGTGGCGCTGGTCAAACCGCAGGCCGAGGCTGGAAAGCTCGTCGCGCTGGCGGTCACCGGCGCGAACCGTTCGCCATTGATGACAGAGCTCGCCACCACCGCCGAACTTGGACTTCCGGCGGTGCAAACCGAAGTGTGGTATGGCGCACTGGTTTCCGCGCGCACGCCGGCGCCGGTGGTGGCGCGCTTGCAAGCCGCGACGCTTGCCGTGCAAACCGATCCGGCCACGCAAAAACTCCTGTACCAGCATGGCATCGTGCTGGGAGAACCAGGCGCCGCCAGCTTTGCAAAATTTATCAGGCAGGAGATCGAGCGCTGGACGCCCATTGTCACCACCATCAAAATGCAGTGACGCTGGATCTAACTGCGTTCGCCGCAAGCAGCGCTTACTATTTCAGCAAGCTCTTGGCGCGCTCGACAACCGGCGACGGCGTCGCCATGACGCTTTCGATCAACGCCTGCAACCGCTCGCCCGGCATTGCATCGATCTCAAGCTGCAGCTTATCGGCGTCGGCGAGGTAATCGCGATCCTTGGTCATGGCATCGAACGCGCGGCGCAATTGCGTTACCGTGGCCGGCAGCACGCCCGGCGGCGCCAGGATCGCCTTCCCGACTTCGCCGTCATTGGCGAACAGCGCGAACAGTTGCTTTTCCTCTGGCGTGCGGGCGAGTTCCACAATGGTCGGGACATCGGGCAAATCGGCATGCCGCGCGGTCAGGAACTGCACCAGGAACCGGACCTTCTTCTGCTCAAGCCAGTCGCGCTTGGTGGTCTTGATTGGGAACCAACCCATGGTGACGCCCTCGACCTCGCCGCGCTCCATGGCGAGCGAGGTCTGCGCGGTGCCCTGATAGCCGCTGACGATCTTGAATTTCGTGCCGAGAATCCGGTTCATCATATTGGGATAGATGTAGACCGCCGAACCAACTCCGGTGGCGCCGATGGTCGACTCCATCGTCGAAGTATCGGCGATCGTCTTGATCCGCGAGCTATGCCAGAACGCCATGACATTGTTGTAGGAGCCGATACGCCCAACCCAGTTGAATTGCGCGGTCTTGAACTGGATGGCTGGCGATCCAAGCAGTTCTTCGGTTGCGGCGGTCTGGCTGATGTAACCGAGCGCGGTCCCATCCTTCGGCGCCGCCTGGAACAGGTAATTGGCCGCCTTGAAACTGCCGGCGCCGGGCATGTTCTGCGGCACGACCGTCGGCTGCCCTGGGATATGTTTGCCAAGATGGCGCGCGATCAGCCGACCATAGACGTCGTTGCCGGACCCCGGCCCATAGCCGATCGTCAACGTGACAGTCCGGCCCGCAAACTGCGCCACGGCCGGGTCGTGCATCATGACCGCCAACGCACAGGCCAGCACAGCCGCGGGTGTTCGAATCGTCACACTATATCCCTTCACGTTATCCGCTGGCGCAAGCCTAAGGGCGCGACCTCCCGATTGGCAAGCCTCACCCGCCGCGATGACGCGTTGCCGCTTGCGTGGCACATGGACGCGTTCGATGCCATGATGGCGCGCCAGATCGGGGGAAACGCGGATGTGGCGGCTGTTATTCATCGGCGCGGCGTGGCTTGCGGCCACAGCAATCGGTACTGTTCGTGGTGGCGCTCAGGACAATTTCTATGCCGGCAAGACCGTCACCATCGTGTCGTTCGGGGGCGCCGGCAACAACTACGACACCTATGCCCGCATGCTGTCGCGCCATCTTGGAAAATACATCCCTGGTCAGCCGCAATTCGTTGTGGCCAACATGCCGGGCGTGCCTGATGACCGCGTTGAAATCCTGCGCAAAGCCATCAGCAGCGTTGTGCAAGATCCCGGGTTCCAGTTCGAGGTGGAAAAATTCCGGCTGGACACGGGCTTTGTCCCTGGCGCCGCGGTCGAAACATTGGTGCGCGAAGTCTTGGCGACCCCACCGGAGATCGTGCGGGACGCCCAGACGGTGATGAAAATTCAATAAGGCTGCGGCCAGCGCGCGAGCGCGGCCGCGCCGTCGGAGGTCAGGCGGTAGACCCCGCGCTCAACCCGATCGAACCAGCCATAGACATTGCGCAGAAGAATCTTCGGCGCGTCCGGCACCGTGGCTTTGACCTGCGCCGTGCGGCACGGGCCGTCTTGCAACAGCGCCGCGCAGATCAACGCCTGCTGCCGGTACGCCGTCATGATCGGGATCTTGGTCACACCACCCGAAACCGGGTCGCCATTGCGGCGGCGATGCTCGCCGACCAGCCGCGAGCGGCGCTTGCGATCGGGGCGCGGTCGCCATGGGGCGGGCTCGACCAATGGTTCGACCCGGCCGGTCGCAAACACCCCGAGCAGCCCAAAACCAAGCAGCCGACAGAGCTTTCGCACCCGTCGATCGCTCTCACGGCCGCTGCGCGCTGCAACACGGACCGCCAGCCAGACCTCATCGCAGGCGGCGCTCCGCTCGACGCCCTGCAGGACGAGTTCGAGATTGAAATTGAGCTTGAGTTCGCCAACCACCACCACCGGCGGCTCGTCGCCGCGCAAGGCCACAAGATCGCAGCCACAGACCTCGCCTTTCACCGTGAAGCCCTGCGCCTCCAGAAAGCGCTTTACCGGCGCGTAGAGCGCAGTTTCGGAAACGGGCTTGGTCTTTGGCATGGGCCGAGCCTAGTGTCCCGATTCCGAAGTTCGTATCGTCTTGCAGCGCGCTCCGTAACGAACTTCGGAATCGAAGGACACTAGCAACTCCTTGAATCTAGTGTGGCTTCGGTTCAGAAGTCCGCATTTCGGACTCGCCGCGAGAATGATGCGGACTTCTGAACCGCCACACTAGGCGGCGAGGCTTGCGAAATTACTAATACGGCCGCCCTGGGGCCGGACTTGACCGTCTCCGCAGGCCGGCCCAATGGGTGTCCCGCACCTTGCCACAATCGGCGCCGTCCGCTCTTATGCGCCCGCAATCCAACGAGGAAATCATGGCGCCCAGCGACACCCCGGTCACTATTCCCGTGCTCCAACAGATGAAACGCGACGGGAAAAAAAGCGTCGGTTTTGTCGCCTGGGACTACCAGATCGCGCTGATTGCGGAGCGCGCCGGCGCCGATTTCGTGTCGGTGGGCGATTCCGTCGGCGTCAATCTATGGGGCCATTCCAATCCGCTGGAAGTGACGGTCGACGAGATCCTGATCTGCTGCAAGGCGGTGCGGCGCGCGCTGTCGCGCACGCTGCTGAGCTGCGACATTCCGTTCGGGCCGGTGCAGGAAGGGACCGACAGCGCATTGCGTGCCGCCATCCGGATCGTCAAGGAAGGCGGCGCCGACATGGTCAAGGTCGATGCCGCCGCCGATTTTCCGGAGGTGGTCACCGCCCTCACCCGCGCCGGCATCCCGGTGTTTGCGCAGTTCGGATTGACGCCGCAGACCGCCCTGAAATACGGCATCCCCTATAGTTCGCAGAACTCGTCGAGCGCGATGGCAACCGACGCGGCGACCGCCAAACTGGTCGAGGAAGCCAAACTGCTCGAGGCCGCCGGCGCGGTGGCGCTCGACTTCACCAATTCCGGGCCGGTCGCCGGCGCCGCTGTGGTGAAGGCGGTGAAAATTCCAGTGATCGGCGGTTTCGGCGGCGGCCCCTGGCTCGACGGGCGCGTGCGGCTCGCCCACACCGCCATCGGTTATGCCGCGCGCTGGATCGATTCCAAGGCCGACACCTATTTCAACGGCGCGCAGGCGTCGCTCGCCGCCTTCAAAAGCTTGATCGACGACGCACGTGCCGGCCGACAAATCAAAGGTTAACAATGCCCACAGCGATCATCGATGGGCTGGCCACCCGCTACGAGGTGACTGGCTCCGGACCGCCGATCTTGATGTATTCGCCGGCCGGCTTCGACGCCACGCTGGACAAGTGGCGCACGCAGGGCGTCTACGCCAAGATCAAGCTGCTCGATCATTTGCCGACAAAATACACCTGCATCACCTTCGACCGGCGCGAAACCGGACAGTCGGGCGGACGGGTCGAACGCATTACCTGGGCTGACTATGTCGCGCAGGGCGTCGGCCTGCTCAACCACCTTAAAATCCACCGGGCGCATATCATGGGTGGCTGCATGGGCTGCTGCCCGGTCGCGGCCTTCGGAGCCATGCATCCGGATCGCGCGCTGAGCCTGATCCTTTACTGGCCGGTGGGCGGCGCAAAATACCGGCTGTCGAGCCACCAACGCTTCGCGATCCATCTCGGTTATCTGAACGAGCACAGTCTGACGGACGTGGCGGCGCTGGCGGTAAGTTCCGGCAAGTCGTTCGGCGAGGACCCCCGCGGCGGACCTTGGGCGGCGGTACTCCGCAACGACCGCGCCTTCGCCCAAGCCTATGTCAAGCACGACCTCGACCAGTACCGGCTGATCGTCGCCGGCATGGCGCGGACCTTGTTCGACCGCGACACCGCCCCCGGCGCGGAACCCGAGGACCTGATGCGCACCGAGGTACCGGCCCTGATCGTGCCCGGCCGCGACGCCGCCCACGCGACCTCGGCCGCACGGTATCTTGAGGAATGTCTGCCAAATGCCGAATATTGGGACATGGCGGTCGCCGGCCAGACCGAAGAAACCGCCCCCGCGAGGCTACTGCAATTCCTGGAGAAATATTGATAGACTGAGGCCAAGCGGGGCCAGTTGCTACCAGTGTCACATCCCGTCAAGGAGGCGTAACTTGATCAGCGTTCGTCGTTTTGCCGAGTTCGCAATCGCGTTGAGCATTGTCGCACTCGCCTACAACACATCCGCCCAGGAATCGAAAAAGCCGTTCGAACCCGTCCCCGGCATGCCGGGCAAGGATTCGGTTTGGGTTCCGACGCCATTCGCCACACTCGAAAAAATGTACGACATGGCGAAGTTGACCCCGAAGGACTTCGTGATGGACCTCGGTTCAGGCGACGGCCGGGCCATTATTGTCGCGGCCAAGCGTGGCGCGCCTGGCTTAGGCGTGGAGTGGAACCAGGATCTTGTCGACTTGTCGAATAAACTGGCCGCCGAGGCCGGCGTATCGCATCTAGCGAAGTTCGTGCGCGGCGACATGTTTGCCGCCGACATCTCGAAGGCTTCGGTCCTTGGGCTGTTTATGTTGCCCGACCAACTGGCCAAGCTAACGCCGAAATTCCTCGCCATGCAGCCGGGTTCGCGCATTACCGTCAACGGCTTCGGCATCCCGGGCTGGACGACCGATTCAACCGAGCGCGCGACCGGCGAATGCGGCACATGGTGCACTGCGCACCTTTACATCGTACCTGCGCCGGTCGAAGGGACCTGGCGGCTCGGCGACGGCAATCTCACTTTGAAGCAAAGCTTCCAGATGCTCACCGGTACGCTGACCATCGGCGGCAAAGCGACGCCGATTGCCAATGGCAGGCTCAACGGTGCTGAGATCGCCTTTACGGCCGGTGAAACGCAATATACCGGCCGGGTCGACGGCAACAGCATGACCGGCGCGATGAAAGGCCAGGCCAGCGGAAGCTGGTCGGCCAGCCGAAAGTAACGCGGCGGAAGTATTACGGCGCCACCCCGGTCGGCGTAATATTTCCCTAAATCCCAGCAGTTATCGGCCTCCTTGGAGGCTGGAAATTGCTTCGGCAATAAGGGATAACGGCAGCCGATCGCCGTTATTCCGCCATTCCCTTACCAAGCCTTGTCCGGGAGACTTCCCTTGAGAGTCCTTCATCGCGTTCTACAGTCGCTTGCGGTCGTTAGCCTTGTACTCGTCGCCGCGTCATCATTGCCAGCGCAGGAGAAGAAGCCGTTCGAGCCGGTGGTCGGACAATCCGGCAAGGACGTGGTTTGGGTGCCGACACCGTTTGCCACGGTCGAGAAGATGCTCGACATGGCGAAGGTGACGCCGCAGGATTTCGTGATGGATCTCGGCTCGGGTGACGGCCGCAACATCATCGGCGCGGCCAAGCGCGGCGCATATGGTGTCGGCGTCGAATGGAACAACGACATGGTGGAACTGTCGCGGCGTATGGCGCAAGAAGCCGGCGTCGCCGACAAAGCGCAGTTCGTGCAAGGCGACATGTATGCCGCCGACATCTCCAAGGCCAATGTCATGGCGATGTTCTTGCTGACCGAGAACCTCGACAAACTGATGCCGAAGTTCCTCGATCTCAAGCCAAGCTCCCGCATTGTCATTAACGGCTTCAGCATCACCGGCTGGAACCCGGACCAGACCGACCGGGCCACGGGCGACTGCGGTAGCTGGTGCACCGTCCACCTATTCTACGTTCCGGCCAAAGTCGGCGGCACCTGGCAGCTCGGCCAAGGCACGCTCACCGTCAACCAGAACTTCCAGAAAATCACCGGCACGCTTGCGACCGGCGGCAACAGCACGTCGATCGAAGGCAGCCTGAACGGCGAAGCGATCTCCTTCACCGCCGGCGGCGCGACCTATGCCGGCCGGGTCAACGGCAACGCCATGAGCGGCGAAATCAAAGGCGGACCGGGCGGCAAGTGGAGCGCGACCAAGAAGTAAGCGGTCACACCTTGGCGCGCTTCTTGGCCTCGAGCGCGAGGGCCTGATCGCCCGAGCGGATCATCAGGAACTTGCCCGACGTCCCGTCGCCGATCCGCCAACGGCCCTCGATCTCAGTCGCATCGCCGTTGAGCGCGCCTTCATAGCTGACCGGGGCGTAGAAGCGTGGCCCCGGTTCGTCATAGGTTTTGACGAAGCTGATCGCGCCACCCTGCCGGCTACCCGACAGCAAGGCGTAGAGCGTGCCGCCAGGCCTCGTGCCTAGAACGTTCGGCTCATGCGTCGCGCCCGACAACGCGCGGCCGCTGTCGATCAAGGTCGCGACAAACGTCACCGACAACCCGCTGGAATAGCTGTAGAGACCATTCCAGATGCCGGTCAAGCTGCCCTTGCGCTCATCCATTTTGCGCACTCCGTCCTCGGAATCTCACCGCCAGCGCGGATCACGCGGCCGATCCCAACGCTAGAGCTTGATCCCCAGCAATTCGGCGGCGCTCCCGCCAAGCATGGCGCGTTTATCGGCGTCGCTGAGCCCCGGCGTGTTGAGGATAACGTCAACGGTGGCGCCCCCCTTGGCCCACGGGAACGGATAGTCGGTGCCGAGCATGATCCGGCCAGCGCCGACGCGCGACGCGAGATAGCGCAGCGCCTCCGGGTTGAAGATGATGGTGTCGTAGTAGAGGTCCTTCAGATATTCGGTCGGCTTCTTCTTGAGCGTCACGGCCTTGCAGCGATCTGGGAAGGTGATGCAGCCGGCATCGGAGCGGTCGCCATAGGAGGCGATGTAGCCGCCGGCATGCGACGTGCACAGCTTCAGCTTCGGATAGCGATCGAGCGTGCCCTCAAAGATCATGTGCGAAAGCGCGATCGTGGTCTCGAGCGGATTGCCGATCACGTTCACAAGCCCACCATTGCCGGCAAGACGCTTTTCGAATGGCTGATAGGCGATCGGATGCATAAAGACGAGAACGCCGAGTTCTTCGCACTTCTGCCAAATCGGATGGAACCTTGGATTTGACAGCTCCTCACCTTCAACATGCGTGCCAACCGACATGCCGCGCAGCCCAAGTTTCTTCACGCCATATTCGAGCTGCTGAACCGCGAGCTCCGGGTGCTGCATGGCGGTGGTGGCGAAAGCGACGAAACGATCGGGATGCGATGCGCATAATTCGGCAAGCTTCTCGTTCTGTGTCCGAATAAGCTTTTCCGCCAGATCGCGGTCGGCCTTATACCAGAATGGATTGATGCTGATTGCCTCGACGTCAATGCCCTGTGCATCCATCTGCTGGATGCGCAAGGGCGTCTCGTTGAGCGCAGCCGGAACAACCTTCACGCCCATCATCGCGTTCACTTCCGGAAACGCGCAATGCGCGTGGATATCGATCGTCTTCACGCGTTTGCCGGCGACCACCACCTCGCGGCGGCGCGGCGCGCCTTCGGCATGGGCATGGTTGGCGTGCAAGAGGTCGCAGCCGACAAACGCGACCGTACCGGCCGCGCTGGCTGCACCATGAATAAAATCGCGTCGTGTCTGCATGTGGTCCTCCCCGATAACGGTCGCTCTTTGGCGATTGAATTGTTCGGCGCGATCGCCGCCGCGAGACGGTCGCAAGCCCAAGCATCGGCAAATTCAATGGCGGTAACAAGGCCCCTGGCGCGCAATTTGCGAGACCGGGCGCTATTGCGCCTTGATCCCGGCCTGCTTGACGACCCGGCCCCATTTGGCCATTTCATTGTCCATATAGGTCGCAAACGCGGCGGGCGACATCCGCATGATCTCGGAACCGTCGGCGGCGATCTGCTTTTGCACCTCCGGCTGATCGAGCATGGCCGATATTTCCTTGTGCAACCGCGCGACAATGGCGTCCGGCGTACCGGCCGGCGCCGCGACCCCAATCCAATTGCCGGCGTCATAGCCCGGCACGCCGCCCTCCTCGATGGTCGCAACCTCGGGCAGCACCGCGCTACGCCGGGTTCCGCTCACGCCAATGGCGCGCAGCTTGCCGCCGCGAATATGCGGCGCGAGCGTCGAGATCGTGGCGTTGATCGCCTTGGTGTGGCCGCCGATCACGTCAATGACCGCGGGGCCCGCGCCGCGGAACGGCACATGCAAGAGATCGACCCCGGCGGTGATCTTGAACAGTTCCATCGCCAGATGCAGCGAGCCGCCGACGCCGCCGGAGGCATATTGGATTTTCCCCGGCTGTTGATTTGCAAGCGCGACAAACTCCTTCAACGACTTGGCCGGCAGCTCCAAATTGACCGCCAAGGCATTCTGGCTGGACAGCACCGGCGCGACCGGCGCAAACGACTTGGACGGATCGTAGTTCAGTTGGTAGAGCCACGGGTTGACGGCATGAGCGATCGAAACGATCAGTAAGGTGTGGCCGTCCTTGGGCGAATTTGCCACCAGCTCGGTGCCGACGACGCCGCCTGCGCCGGTGCGGTTCTCGACAATGACCTGCCGGCCGAACCGCTCGGTCAGATGGGCGGCGAGCATGCGGCCCACCACATCGTTGATGCCGCCCGGCGCGAACGGGACGACGATCCGCACCGGCTTGGTGGGATAGTCCTGCCCCGGAGCCGCAGTGGTCAGCACCAAAACGAAGCTGGCAATGGCAAACAGCCGTGCGTGCAATTTCGTCATGCGGTCACTCCGCTTGGACATTGTGCTAAGCATCGACCCATTTCGCCGCGGCAGCAAGCGTTTATGACATCGCAGTTCTCTATCCGCTCATGCCCGCGCAAGCGGGCATCCAGAGCTTTCTTTTTTGATTTCTGGGTCCCCGCTTTTCGCGGGGACGAGCGGAAGGAGAAGGTCTCAAAACTGGCGCGCGTCCGCCAATGTCGCCAGCGCCGCCTTGGCGACCGCGACGTCCTGCTCGATCGTGGCGCCGCCGGCGGCGATCGCGCCGATCACCTCGCCGCCGACCTCGATCGGAAAGCCGCCGGGGACATTGGTGAAATCGCCCATCCGTACCGCCATGCTCAACGCGTTCTCCTCCGGCGCATAGCCGGTCGGCATGCGCTGCGACGCCGAGGTGATCGCCTTGCGCTTGGTGGTGATGATCGAGAAATGCCGCGCGCCGTCCATCATCAGGAAAGCGATCGGCCGGCAGCTTGCGTCCACCACCGCCAGCGACACCTTGCAGCCGAGCGCATGCGCTTTGGCAATGCCGGCGGCGAGCATCTTGAGGCTCGCCGCCTCGGTCAGGCGATGGCTGGGGACGATGTCGGGCATGGTCGTGGGTCTACCCCACCAAGCCGCGCGTCGACGGCACGAACAATTCGTCAACCGACAGCGGGATGGTGACGATGCCCTGGATCGTTGCGTGCCGGATAAGCTCTTCCAGCACATTGCGGTTGGGGGCGATGCCATAGGGCAGCGGATCGCCGGTCACCGCCATCACCCGCTGGTGCAGATTGTCGATTTCGGTCGGCTTCTCGATCTGGCCGGCCTTGAGCTTGGCCAGATACTGGCGTTTGGACTCGGCGAAGGTGTTGAACACGTCGGCGGCCAGCTCGGGATATTTGGCGATCAGTCCATCCTTGATCACGACGCAATGGTTGATCGGATAATGGCCGCGCTCGCGCAGCGCCTTGAGACCCGCCTCCATGGCGTTCGGAATCAGCGGCGCCACGTCCGGCGATTTCGACTCGATGCCAATCGCGGCGGCAAGCTCGCCGGCGACGAGCATTGCGCCGATATCCTTGCCGGCCTCGATCGGCACGACGTTCTTGGGCGCTTTGTATTCGGCCACATGTTCGTCGCCGGACAATACCCAGGTGATCTTGGACAGGTCGACATCGTACTCGTCCTGCAGGATGCCGCGCGCCCACACGCCGGTGGTCACGGTATAGCCGCGGTTGACGCCAACCTTCTTGCCTTCGAGGTCCTTGGGCGATCGCAGCCCGAGCTTAGTATTGGCGAGGATCGCGCCATGGTGGAACTGGCGCACCAGAAACACCGGCACCGCGGTCATCGGCTTGCCGTGCTGCTTGGCGCAGAGATAAGTGGTGATCGCCATTTCGCAGATGTCGAACTCGTTGCCGCGCACCATGCGACGGAACGCGGCGATGATCGGGTCGACTTCCTCGAATGCGAAATCGAAGGTCTTGGGCTTAACCGCCCCGTCCTTGAGCGGCTTGTTATTGCCTTGGGTGCGGGTGGCGGTCTTCAATTTGAGATCGGACATGGGCGCTCCAGCTGCGACTTTAAAGCCTATCATCAAAGACGGGGATGGCACCATAACGCGGGCATGCCCGCGCTATGCAACAGATAATCGCCGCAAATCGGGTAAACCCTGACTTGCAGGATCAAGGCCACGACCGAGCGCGCGTGCCAGTTCGCTCAGCAGCAGTCGAAGTCGGTGTCCTCATCAACCGCCAGCGAGCCCTTGAGCCAGGCCGGCGGCAGATCGTCCTCGACCACCTCCTCGACTCGTTTGAACACCTTGAACTGATGGCGCTGGCTGTCGTCGGCCCAGAACGCCACCACCGTCTCAAGCGGCGGACAGCCGGGCAGCCGGCAGGCGACCTCAACCGCGAGCACGGCCGATTCTTCGGGCAGCTTGAAACGGGCCCGGGTCCAGTTCCGCACCTGTTCAAGCGCAGCCACGTGCTCGGGGCTGCGCTTGAGGGCCGGCCTGATCCGGAAGCCTTCCGGCATCCCGCCGCGCTCGCCCGGCTCATTGCGGCCGCTCTGCCAAGCCCTGAGGGCGGTGTAGTAGTCGCTCATGGTCGCTTCGTAGGTCGGGTTAGCGCGGGCACTGCACTTACCATATATGGTCGGAAGACCATCCGCGCGTAACCCGACAACGGACGGTCGTCGGGTTACGCGCGGACGAATGTCGGCGCAAGATAGCACACCCCGGGGCCGCGCTAACCTGACCTACGGAGCTCCCCTGCGGACCCGCCCTTGACGGAACTTGGCCCGGTCCTATGGTGCCGACGACCTAATCCAAGCGCAATAACGGAGACTTCTTCAGTGGCAGAGAAAGTGCTGGCGGCGGTCCGGGTCGGACCGGGCAAAACCGAAATCCGCGAATACCCCATGCCGGACGTGCCGGCGGACGCGGCCCTGATGAAAATGGAAGTTGCCGGCATTTGCGGCACCGATGTGCGTCTCTACCAAGAGCCGCCCAACAATAAGCCCACCATCATGGGCCACGAGAATATCGGCACCATCGCCAAGGCCGGCCGTGAATTCACCCAGCGCAAGGGCTTCAAGGAAGGCGACCTGGTCTTTGTCGAG
Source organism: Xanthobacteraceae bacterium (assembly GCA_022841625.1). Taxonomy (GTDB): domain Bacteria; phylum Pseudomonadota; class Alphaproteobacteria; order Rhizobiales; family Xanthobacteraceae; genus VAZQ01. The sequence continues at coordinate 24,661 of JALHRD010000038.1, read as the reverse complement.
CACTATGTCAGTTGCGGCAAATGTGAGTGGTGTCACCTCGGACAATATCGCCATTGCGAGAACACCAATTGGCGCACCAATCCGGATGCCATCCGCTACGGCTATACCTCGGACGAAAAGCCGCCACACCTGTGGGGTGGATTTTCGCAATATGTCTATCTGCCGTGGAACTCGGTGATTCATCATGTGCCCAAGGGCGTGACGCCCGAACTGGCGGGGCTGGTCACACCGATGGCCAATGGCGTCGAGTGGTCGCTGTTTGACGGCAATGTCGGCTATAATTCGACTGTGCTGATCCAGGGGCCCGGCCAGCAAGGCCTGTCGCAGACCGTGATCTGCAAACAAGCCGGCGCCGCGCTGATCATCGTCACCGGCACTGCCAAGGACGGCGCGCGGCTCAAGGTCGCCAAGGAGCTGGGCGCCGACTACGTTATCGACGTCACCAAGGAAGACCCGCTCGCCCGCATCATGGAAATCACCGGCGGCAAGGGCGTCGACGTCTCGCTCGACTGCACCGCCGGCGCCGGCACCATTCCGATCCTGCTCGGCATCGAAGCGCTCAAGCGCAAGGCCGGCATCATCGTGGCGCAAGGCGAGATGGCGCAGTTCCCGAATTTCCCGCTGGAGAAATTCACGGTCAAGTTCATCACCATGAAGAGCGCGCGCGGCCATAGCTTCAAGGCCTGCGAGCTGGCGCTGGAGCAGATCGCCTCCAAGCGCTTCCCGCTGGAGAAGATCACCACGCATCGGTTTGGGCTCAAGGACGTCGACCTCGCCATCCGTTCGGTCGGCGGCAAGGGCGGCGTGCCGGACGTGATCCATGCCTCGCTATTGCCGTGGGAGTAGCGCGGCGCGCCTATAAGAACTCCGTCGGAATCCCCTTCCAGGTTTGCCGGCCGCGATAGAACAGCGGCTTCTTGCCGTATTTTTCCCGATACGCCATGTAACGCACGCGCATGCGCGCGACGCGCCGGCGCGGCACCTTGATGCGGTGGTGCGGCACATCGATCAGCGCGCGCTCGACCGCCCACATGTTCTTGCGCGAGAACCGCCAATCGTAACGCCCGAGTTCACGCAGATCGAACGGCGCGAAACCTTCAAGGCATCCGGTCGGATCGATATAGGCGTCGAAATAGCTCATGGCGAGCGCGCGCAGCGTGCGGAACACCGGCTTGCGGCCATGCAGGCCGGGATCGCGCGACCGCGCCACCGAACCCCAACGCCCGCGCCGGCGATAGATGAAGATGACGTGGTCGAGGCCGTCCACCGACTCAAAGGTCAAAACCAGTGGCGGATCGCCATGCTGCTCCAGGATACAGGCAGCAAACAGCGCCGCTTCGAGACAATGGGCGGTGCCATGCCGCACCACTTGCCGAAAGCTTCGCAGCGTTTCGCCGCCACGCTCGGTGTTATAGGGCAGGCGATTGAGATACAGCTGCACCGCCTCCGGCGTGCGCAGCCGATGGATCAAGCGGCGCTCCGCGGGGCTAAAGGCAGCGAGCGGGGAAGCAATCGTTGTCTTCAAATGCGCCCTGCTCTGTCGTGCCGCTACAATTCATGGACCGCGCCGCCATTGGCGTTCGGTCATCCCGCAACATAGAATACGCCATGGCATCCGACAAACCGATCATTGCGATTGCGACCGGCGACCCCGCCGGCATCGGACCTGAAATCAGCCTGAAAGCCGCGCTCGACCCGGCAGTGCGGGCGGCCTGCCGTCCCATCCTGGTGAGCGACCCGGCGGTGCTTGAACGCCATGCCAGGGCCTGCGGCTTGACCGTCGATCTGCGCCCGGTTGGCCAGGTCGCGAATGCCGATTGGACCGGCGGTTCGCTCGCGGTGCTCGCTTGCCCGCAACCCGAAGCCATCGCGCTGGGCCGGGTCAGCGCCGCGGCCGGCCGCGCCTCGGTCGCATTTTGCGGCATAGCCGTGAAAGCGGCAATGGCGAAGCACGTCGACGCAGTGGTAGCCGCGCCGCAGAACGAGACCTCGATCGCGCAGGCCGGGATTGTATTCGACGGCCACCCCTCCTTTGTGGCGCGCGAAACCGGCACGCCCGAAGACAGCGTCTTCATGATGCTGTGCTTCGGCGACACCCGCATATCGCATGCGACCCTGCACCAGAGCGTCCGGCAGGCGCTCGACGCCATCACGCGCGAACGCATCGGCCGGGTCATTGCCGAGACCGCGCGCACGCTTAAACGGATGGGCGTGACGGCGCCCCGGATCGCAGTCAGCGGGTTGAACCCGCATGCCGGCGAAGGTGGATTATTTGGGCGCGAGGAGATCGAGATCGTCGCGCCGGCGATCGCGGATGCGGCCGCCTCGGGACTTGCGGTGACCGGGCCGTTCGGGGCCGACACCATGTTTCACATGCGCAACATCGACGCCTTTGTCGTCATGCTGCACGACCAAGGCCACATCGCCGCGAAACTCCTGGCCGCCCATGCCGCGGCGGCCTTGGCGATCGGCACGCCGATCCTGTTTGCCTCGGTCGCCCACGGCAGCGCCCATGACATTACCGGCAAGGGCGTCGCCGATCCGAAAGCCATGATCGAAGCCGTGCTGCGGATGGCAGGCGCGCGGCGCCTGGCCGCATAACCCGCAGCGGAGCCCCATGGCATCAACCGTCAATGTCATTCTCGGCGCCGCTACGGCCCTGCTGGTTTGGACCATCATCGGCCTGGCGGTCGGGCGGGCGGTGCTGCCGCAGCGTGCGCTGATCGGACCGCTCGCGCCCGCGCTCGGTTGGGCGGTCCATAGCGCTGCGACGCTGCCCCTGTTCATGCTGATTGGTTTCAACCGCGCGACCGTCGCGATGGTGACGGCGCTGACGCTGGCCGCCAGCGCCTATTCGCTCTGGCGACACGCGGAGCCTTTGGAGCGCGATCGGAGCAGCCCAGGGGTACCGGCCTGGGCCTGGCTTGGCGCAGTCGTTCTCGCAATCGGGCCGGCGCTGGCCATCCTGCCAAAATTCGCCGACGGCGCGGTCGTTCTGGCCGCGCCAATTTTCGATCATGCCAAAGTCGCGATGATCGACGAGATGATCCGGCTCGGACTGCCGCCGGGCAATCCATTCTTTGGCGAAGAGGGCGCACCGTCGCGCCTGGTCTATTATTATCTCCTCCATTTCAGCGCAGCCGGGCTGGCCCTGTTCAGTGGGATCAGCGGATGGGAGGCCGATGCCGCGCTGACCTGGTTCAGCGCCTTTGCGTCGCTGATGCTGATGATTGGCCTCGCCACCTGGATCAGCGGCCGCAAGCTTGCGGCACTGGTCGTCATCCTGGTCTGCGCGACCGGATCGCTGCGGCCGCTGCTCGCCTACATTCCCGGAATCGATTCAGTGATCGTTCCGCAGACCGGCTTTGCGGGCTGGTTGTTTCAAACCGCCTGGGTGCCACAGCACATCGCATCCGCATCATGCGTTGTGCTGGCAATGCTGCTGCTCTCGGAATTAACGCGACGAGAAAGCTTGGGCCTGATCGGCGTGTTTGTGCTGGTCGTGGTCGCCGCGTTCGAGAGTTCGGTCTGGGTCGGCGGCGTGACCTTCACGGTGGCGACAATCTGGATCGGCGGTGTCCTGCTGACGACCGTGGCGTCCGCGCAGCGCTTGGCCCTGCTCGGACGGTGCGCGATTGCCGCGATCGCCGCCGCCGCGCTGGCGGCGCCGTTGCTATACGACCAGGCGCTCGCCCTCAGCGCGCGCGGCGGCGGCGCGCCGATCATGTTGCAGACTGTCGAAGTGCTAGGTGACATTTTTCCGCCGATAGTCCAGCAGTTCCTCGACATGCCGGCGTTCTGGCTGGTCCTGTTGGTGGTTGAACTGCCGGCAATCTACTTCGCCGGCGTGATCGCGATGGCGCAACTCACCCGGACTTTCGATCCCGAGCGCAAACGGATCGCTGCAATCCTGATCCACCTGACCGGCGCGAGCCTGCTCGTGGCCTGGCTGATAGCGAGCACCATTGGCGGCAATAACGATCTTGGCTGGCGCGCAGTGCTGCCGGCCTGCCTCGCGCTGACGGTGTTCGCGGTCGCCGGTCTGGTGCGATGGATCACGACCAGCCCCCGGCTGGCCGCCGCCGGCTTCGTCGCGGTGGTGCTCGGACTGCCCGGCGGCTTTGCGATTCTTGCGCACAATTATTCCGGCACGCGCGACCCCGCTGGCGAAGCCTTCGCCGCAACGCCTGAGATGTGGACGGCGGTGCGCCGCCATGCCGGTCCGGCGGATCGTGTCGGCAGCAATCCAATGTTGCTGGAATCAATGACGCTTTGGCCAGGCAATCTGTCCTGGGCGTTGTTGTCGAACCGCCGCTCCTGCTACGCCGGATACGATCTCGCGCTGCCATTTGTGCCAATGCCGCGTCAGCGGCTACGGGCGATCGACGCGCAGTTCAACCGGGTCTTTTCCGGCGATGGCTGGCCCGACGATCTGCGCGACCTCGCGACCAAATATGGCTGCCGCGTCGTCGTCGTGACCGCGCTTGATGGCGCCTGGAGCCGGGACCCGTTCGCGACCAGCGAACACTGGCGCCTGGTGGAGACCAGCGCGCGGGGCTGGCGGATTTATGTTGCCGGGCCGGTCGCATTGGCGGCGCGCTAAAACGGCCGCGACCCGCTTTGCGCAGCCGGCCAAATGGCATAACATTGACAAAATTAATGACGGGAGGAAGCAATATGACGCGACCAATCACACGCCGCGCCGTCGGCAAACTCGGCCTTGCCGCAGTGGCCGCGCCGCATTTCGCGACGACTGTGATGGGGCAAGCGGCCCCGATCAGGATCGGCTTCAGCATGGCAATGACCGGCGGGCTTGGACCCAACGGCAAGTCCGCGCTTTTGGCACAACGCATCTGGGAAGAGGATGTCAACGCCAAAGGCGGACTGCTCGGCCGGCCGGTGCGCCTCATCTACCGCGACGACCAGACCAACCCGTCGACCATTCCGGGCATCTATTCGCAATTGCTGGATGTCGAGAAGGTCGACCTGATCATGGGCGGTTACGCCACCAACATGCTGGCGCCCGCAATGCCATTGGTGATGCAGCGCAAGAAGCTGTTCATCGGCTTGCTCGGTCTCGGCGTCAACACCGAGTTCAACTATCCAAATTATTTCGTGATGATCCCCTCGGGACCGGACCCCAAGCCGTCCTTCACCAAAGGCTTCATCGAAATGGCGATGAAGCAGGATCCGCGTCCGACCACGATCGCCCTGGTCGCTGCCGACGCCGAATTCGCCGTGAACGCCTGCGATGGCGCGCGCGAGAATGCCAAGAAGAACAATCTGAAAATCGTCTATGACCGGCGCTATCCACCGAACGCCACCGATTTCGCACCAATCGTGCGCGCGATCGCGGCGACCAATCCGGACATCGTGGTGGTGTGCTCCTATCCGCCGGACTCGGTCGGCATCGTGCGCGCCGCCAGCGAAATGAACTTCCGGCCGAAATTGATCGGCGGCGCCATGGTCGGCCTGCAAAATACTTCGATCAAGGCACAGCTCGGCCCACTGCTGAATGGTTGGACCAATTACGATTTCTGGCTGCCGGTCCCGAAGATGAACTTCCCGGGCATTACCGACATGCTGGACAAATACCAGAAGCGCGCGCCCGCCGAAGGCATCGACCCCTATGGCTATTACATGGCGCCGCTGGCCTATGCGCAATTCCAGGTGCTGGAACAGGCGGTTCAAGCCACCAAAAGTCTCGCCGACAACACGCTTGCGGACTATATCCGCAAGAGCAATTTCAGCACCGTTGTCGGCGACGTCGCATTTGGCAAGTTTGGCGAATGGGCCGATTCGCGCGTGTTGCAGGTGCAATTCCGCGGCATCAAGAACAACGACCCCGCCCAGTTCCGCAGCATCGAGTATCAGCAGGTGGTCGATCCCGGCGCCTGGGCCTCGGCGCCGCTGATCTATCCTTTCGAAAAAGCGCGCTAGCGCTGAAGGCTTCCGCAGCGCCGCGCGGGAAACCGCGCGGCGCTTGCTTTTATCAGCCGCCGGCCGCGTACGCCGGCACCGCCTCACGCGTAACCTTGCGTGACAAAAAGTCGAGAAAGATCGCCGCGATATCGTCGACCATCTTGTACCATTCCTCGGCCGGAACCAGATCGACGTTCTGATCCTCGACATTGAGTCGATGCGCCTCGGCATTCGGCATCAATCGCGCGGCATTGAGCCCGGTCGCGCTGCCATGCGTGAGGTCGTTGCCTGGAATGATGCAGGTCGGCGCCTGGATCGAACGCAGGTCAGCCTCGCTGGTCCCGATCACCGGCAGGTCGGCGCCGGCGACAAACGGCGCACGCCAAGCCCGCATGATGGCGATGAATTGCTTGGGATCGAGCGCCATCAGGCGATCGCGGTTTGACGGCCGCCGGCGAATTCCTTCGGCAAAATGCTCCTCGGCACAGACCGCCGCCATCCCGCCCTCACCCGCCAGGCGGGCATATTTGTCATAATAGTTTTCGGCCAGCCGCGTGGCGGCGAAATTACCGCCGGTCACCCGCCACAGCAGCATCGCCCGCACCGATCGCGGATGACGCCGCGCGAAGGTCAGCGCCAGCCGCGCGCCGGACGAACTGCCGCCAATGATTGCCGGCGCCATAGCGAACTGCCTGAGCAATGCGTCGAGATCGTCGGCCCAGACTTGATATTCCGACCGGCTCGGATCGAACGACACGTCCGACGCGCCGCAGTTGCGCCGATCATGCAGCAGCACCCGATAGCCGTTCGCCGCCATCCGTTTGGCGACCGGCAGGATGTTTTCATAGCCATTGCGCCCGCCCGGCGATAGCGCCATCGACGGCCCACGATCGCCGAGAATCTCATAATTGATGGAAACGCCGTCGATTGTTGTATAGGGCATGGGTCCAGTCCTATGTTGCAAATCGATTTGGCTGGATGCCAGCAGCCTTGGCCGCTTCACCGGCCGCCACCGCTCCCGCCGCCGACACCAACGCCATGAATGCCAGCTTGATCGCGCAACCCATTGTATTCTCCACGCGTCACAGCCCGAGATAGAACCGCTTAATCAGGTCGTTATTGTTGAGCTCATCCACCGAGCGGCCCTCGAACGCAATCTCGCCATGGACGATCACATAGCCGCGGTCGGCGATACGCAAGGCCTGCGGAAAATTCTGCTCCGCCATCAGAACGGTGAGCTTGTATTGCTCCTTGAGCTCCTTGATCTTATCGATGGTGCGGCTGACCAGCACCGGCGCGAGGCCAACCGAAGGCTCGTCGATCAAGAGCAGGCGCGGCGCCGACATCAAGGCCCGCGCCAGCGCCAGCATTTGCTGTTCGCCGCCGCTCATCGAGCCGGCAAGCTGCGAGCGCCGTTCGGCCAGCCGCGGAAAGCATTCAAAGCAGAACGCCAAGTTGGTTTTGATCGCAGCGCGGGCCTTGCGGCGGAACGCGCCGAGCAGGAGGTTTTCCTCGACCGTCAGCCGCGGAAACAACCGCCGTCCTTCGGGCACCAACGCGACGCCGAGATCGACGATCTCTTCGGTCGAACGGCCGACCAGATCGTGGCGCTCGCCATCGATTTCGACCGTGATGCGCCCCGCCTGCGGCGTGACGATGCCCATCACACATTTCATCAGGGTCGATTTGCCATTGCCATTGGTGCCGAGCAGCACGACGGTCTCACCGGGCTTGACGTTGAGCGAGACGTTTTCGAGCACCCGCACGGCGCCATAGGCGGCGTCGACACTCTCGATGGTGAGGCTACTGGCCAAGATATGCCCTCTCCACCTCGGGATCCTGGATGACGACATCGGGGCGGCCGTCGGCGATTTTCTTGCCGGACACCAGAACCACCAGCCGTTCCGAAAAGCTCATCACCGCGCGCATGATGTGCTCGATCAGGATGATGGTGATGCCGCGCTTGTTGAGATCGATCAGCAACGCGACGATTTCCGACACTTCGGCCTGCGACAGACCGGCCATGGCTTCGTCGGCAATCAGGAGTTTAGGTTCGGCCGCCATCGCCCGGGCGAGCTCAAGCTTGCGCATCTCCACCTGCGTCAGGTCGCGCGGAAAGCGATCCGCCTTGGGAGCAAGACCGACCAATTGCAGAAGTTCCGCGCAACGCGCGTCGATATCCGCGGCCGAAAGATGCCGGCCGCCGCGCGCATTGACGGTATAGACCATCGGAACGCGCAAATTGCCGGCCACCGTTAGGCTCATGAACGGCCGCGGCAGTTGGAAGCTGCGCGCCAAACCGAGTCGGGTGCGTTGGTGCGCCTTGAAGCCACCGATCGGCGCCCCATCGAAGTGCACGGTACCGCTGTCGTTCGCCAGCGTACCGCAGATGCAATTCACCAATGTCGACTTGCCGGACCCATTCGGGCCGATCAGCCCGACGCGCTCGCCGGCAGCGACCGCAAAATCGATACCATCGAGTGCGACAAACCCGCCAAAGCGCTTACCCAGGCCGGAGACTTCAAGCAGCGCCATTACCCGGACCTCCCGCGCCGCCAGCCGCCGACCAGCCCGACAATGCCCTTGGGTGCAAGCACCACAAAGCCGACCAGCAGCACGCCAACAATCAGCACGCCGAGCTCCGACGATATGGTCACCGTCGCCCATTGCTGGATGGTCGCCAGCAGAATGGCGCCGATCAGCGGCCCGACCCAACTGGTGGTGCCGCCGATCATCGGCATGGCGATGGCATTGACCGCGTATTCAAGCCCGAAGGCCGAACTCGGCTGGACATAGCCGAGGTAATACGGAAACGGCGCGCCCGCCATTCCCATCAGACCGCCGGAAATCGTCGTTGCAATCAGCTTCAGACGCAAGGTCGGCACGCCGGATGCTTCGGCCGCGAGCTCATCGTCGCGAATGGTGGCAAAGCCATAGCCGAGCTGCGAGCGCTCAATCCCGCGCGCAACCGAGAGTGCGAACACGGTGAGAGCCAGCATCAACAGGAACAAATATTGGATATAGGGGCCGATGAACTCCATCTCGTTCGGGCGCAGGACATAAGCACCGCGCGCGCCGCCGACATAGGTCCAGTTGGTGACCAGCGTTTGCAAGACCACCGCCAGCGCCAGTGTTCCGATCGCAAAAAACGCGCCGCGCAGCCTGAGCGTCAGATAGCCCATGCCAAGCCCGATCAATCCGGACAAGACGCCGCCAAGCACAATCAGCACCGGGATCGGCAGCGGATAGAATTTGTGAAAGAAAATCGACGTATAAGCGCCGACCGCGAAGAATGCCGCCGATCCGAAGTTCACATAGCCGGTATAGCCTCCGAGAATATTCCAGGCGGTCGCCAGAACGATGAATTGCAACACCACATAGCCGGCAAAAAACGCATATTCGTTGCCATACCAGCGCGCGAGCGCAAATACGGCGGCGGCAATGGCGGTACAGATCAGAACGAATGTTGATGATCGCACGGTCCCGCCCTATCGTCCGAACAGACCCGCGGGCCTGAATGCAAGAACCAGCAGCAGAACGCCGAACGCAACCGCCGGCGCCCAAGATGGTCCATAGAATGTCGAGGTGAAGCTCTCAATGACGCCCAGCATCATGGCGCCAACCAAAGTGCCGGGAATGCTGCCAAGGCCGCCAAGCACACAAATGGCGAACACCCGCCCGATATATTCGCGCCCGACCGACGGCTCGACCGGCTGGATGATGATGAGCAGCGCGCCGGCCACCGCGGCGGTCGCCATCGAAATCGCGAATGCGGACCGCTTGATGCGGGTCGGCGACGCCGCCACCAGCCGCAGCGCGAGTTGGTCCTGCGCCACGCCCATGATCGCGCGGCCCATGAAGGTGCGGGTCAGGAACAGTTGCAAGGCCAAGAACAGGACCAGCGCCACCACCGCCGGCACCAGCATGCGCAACGGCAGGTCGACCATGCCAAATTTCAGGCTCGGTCCGATATAGGGGGCCTGGACGTAGCGATAGTCGACACCGAACACAATGACGAGCGCCACCTCGGTGACAAACAACAGGCCGAAGAAAAACGCCAGGCCGCGCAACGGATCCTCGCCGCGTTTCTCAAACGAATGATAATAGACCTGATAAACAATTGCGCCGAACATATAGAACACCGGCAACATCACGATGCTGACCAGAATGGGATCGACGCCCAGCCGGGTGTTGACGATATAGGCGATGTAGGAACCGAGAATGATGAAGCCGGGATGTGCGATATTGACAATATCGAGAATCCCGAACGAAATCGAAATCCCAACGGTCACAGCCGCGTAAAACGCGCCGAGCAGCAAGCCGGCGACCAGCGCGTTGATCAGCAGGTCGTATGGAATTTCCACAAATCCCCCCGGATGGCATCGCGATGCCGGTCGTCTTTTGTATCTTCGGCGCAGCGTCGAGGCTGCGCCGACTAACCACAACCGCCTACACCCGCACTTTATCGGGAACCGGCAGCGGCTTATTGGCGCTGTCGAGGAACTCCACCGTGATGAAGTTCAAATCGCCGTCGCCGATATTGGCAAGGTCATGCACCTTGAAGTGGCCCTCGGCATGGATTTCGTGGCGCGTCTCGCCGGCTTTGTAGGTGTGCTCGACCATGCTGCCATCGCTGACATAGGCGCGCGCCTTGCCGTCGGTCAGGACCGACCAGAAGTAATCGAGCACATGGCGGTGGAAGCCGAAACGCTGACCGGGCTTAAGCCGGATCTCCCAAACCCGCACGCGGTCGTTCTCCGACAGCAGCCGCTGGCCCACGCACCCGTTCGGGTTCTGCTGCTCGCGCTCAAACTCAGCCACGATTTCGGGCGGCCAAGCCGCGGTTTCCGCCCTGAGCGGCTTTTTATCCAACATGCTCAGTGTCATGACATGCCTCCAATGCAAACTAACGCCAATTATAGGGCGGCTGCGGCAAAAACGCACCAAGATTGAGCCCTCGAAAAATACCTGTCCAACGGCCGTTGTGGTTCGCCGCCCGTCGGCTAAGGTTCCAAAATCCAATCCTACCGGGTCTTTGGATCGGCGCTTGCCCCCTTTCGGGGGAACGATATGGGTCCTACGGCACGCGGCAGCATCAACCGTCATACGCTGGTTTAGAGCACCGTCGCCAAAGGTGTTGCCACAGTGATGCAACATCAACCGCAAGGAGAAACGGCCATGGCAATCCGCCGCGTCGTCACCGGGCATGATGCCACGGGCCGCGCCATTGTCGTGTCCGACGGGCCGGCGCCGTTTGTGCATGCCAATCCGCTGCTGCCGGGCTGGCAATCGACCGATATCTGGCGCACCGATGGCGCACCGGCATCGATCCCCGCCATGCCCGTCGAAACCACGCTCGGCCCGCGCCGACAATTGCCGACCAAACTCGCCACGGTCCTGCGCATCAACCAGTTTCCACCCGAGACCGAGGCAATCCGCAGCATGAGCGTGGAAGATTCGCGCCGCGCTTTCGCGGCGCTCGGCAACGAGCAAGCCGCGACATTCGGCAAAGGCGGCCGCCATCCGCGCATGCATCGCACCGAGACCATCGACTATGCGATTGTATTGTCGGGCGAGATCACGATGCTGCTCGACGATGCCGACGTGGTCTTGAAGGCCGGCGACATTCTCGTCCAGTGCGGGACCAATCATGCCTGGTGCAACCGCTCGCAGGCCCCGGCGGTGGTCGCATTCATTCTGATCGACGGCGCCTATGAACCCGCGCTTGCCGGACAACTCGGCGAGGCCGCGCATTCCTGAAAGCCATCAATCGCTCTGGATGCCGATGTCCTTGGCGATCTTGAGCCATTTTTGCATTTCCCGGCTCGTCTCGGCGCCGAGCTGTTCGGGCGTGCCGGCCACCAGTTCGGCGCCGAGCTTGAAGTACCAGGCCCGGGTTTCGGGCTGAGCGACAATGTCATGCACCGCGCGGTTGAGCCTGTGAGCGATCTCCGGCGCGAGACCGGCCGGCGCGAACAGACCGTGCCAGAACGTGGTCTCGGCCGCGACACCGGATTCGATCAGCGTCGGAACATCCGGCAGCGCCGCCGATCGCGTCGGTCCCGCCACCGCCAATGCCCGCAGTCTTCCGGACTGGATGAACGGCAGCGCGCTCGGCATCGAGGCCAGCCAAAGCTGCACCCGACCGTCGATCAGATCGGTATAGCCTTGGGTGGTGAGCTTGTAGGGCACCTGTTGGACAGTAATGCCGGCCGCCGAACGGAACAGTTCCATCGAGAGATGCGGCGACGAGCCCGGCCCGAGCGACACATAATTGAGCGCATTGGGCTTCGCCTTGGCCAAGGCGACCAGTTCCGCCACCGACTGGACCGGTAACGACATCGGCACCACCAAGACGTTCTGCACCACCAATAGCGAAGAGATCGGCGCAAAATCGCGGATCGGATCGTAGGGCGATTTCGCGCGCAGCACGGCATTCACCGCGATCGAAGACGTGCCATAGACCAGCGTATAGCCATCGGCCGGCGCACGCGCGACCGTGGTATAGGCGACGGTGCCCGCCGCTGCCGGCATATTCTCGATCACGACATTGCGGCCCAGCAGCTCGCCGAGTTTCTGTCCGATGTAGCGCGCCATCACATCCGATGCCCCGCCCGCGGAATAGGGCACCACCAGCTTGAGCGGCCGGCTGGGATAGGTCTCCTGCGCGGCGACGCCGTGGACCAAAGCGAAGACTGCCAAAAAAAGCGCGGCGATAGCCGACCGCATGGCCATGGAACGTCTCCGTCCGTTGTACGCGCGTCAGATCAACTGACCTTCGCTGAGCGGAATATCGCGCATGGTCGAGGGCGCGAACAATTCCTCAAGCTTGATACGGCGATCGGTCAGCCCGTGCTCGTGCGCATATTGCAGGAGCGCGTCGATCGACGGGCGGTTCTGCTCGATGCCATAGGGAAACCAATCGCGCCCGATGATCTCCTGTTCTTCCTCCAGCAGCGGCTGCAGCCAGGCGAGCGAAGCCTTGGGCGAGCCGGTCTCCAGAATGTGATGGTAAGAATACTCCTTCGCCCGGCACAGCGCTTTGTAAAGGCTGAGCGCGACCCACGGATCGCGGTCGTAAATGTCGCGGCGGATAACAACCGTGTGCATGATCGGATAGATCTTGGTGCGCCGGTAGTAATCCTTTTCCAACGCGGCATAATTCGGAAACAGCCGTTTGACTTTGCCGGCGCCGCGCCGGAACGACAGCGGATTGTTCGCCGTCATCATGAAATCGATCTCGCCGCGCTCCAGAAGATCGCCGAGTTCGGCGCCGGCCGGCGCCTGCGTCAGCTTGATGCCGGGCGGCAGCGCCCGGCCGAGCCGGTCGGCGCGGCCTTGCACCCATTCGACGTCGCTCGGCTTGACGCCGTATTCGTGCTCCAGCAAGCCGCGCATATAGACCGCGGCCGTCATCGAATATTCCGGTACGCCGCCGCGCTTGCCCTTGAGGTCCTTCGGCTCCTTGATGCCCTTATCGGTGTTGATGAAGAAATAGCCGTGACGAAACACGCGTGACGGAAATGCCGGGATCGCAATGAACGGCGACGCGCCGCCGCTCACCAGGCTGGTGTAGTTCGACAGCGACATTTCGGAGGCATCGAACTCCTTGTATTGCAACATCCGCCAGAAAATCTCGGCCGGCTGCAATGTCACGTAATTGAGATCGATCCCCTCCGGCTTGATGGTGCCATCGCGCAATGCCTGGGTGCGGTCATAAGGCCCGCAGGCCAGGGTCAGTCGCAAATTTCTCATCCACACGCTCCCAAACGGTGTTGTCGCTTTTGCCCGACTGTCATGGCGGCTTCGCGGGTTGTCAACGTCCCGACGCGATGCATGGCGGATCTAGACCGAAAGCGCCGTGGCGGGCGCTATGCGCGCGGCTGGGTCATCGCCCACACCCGCGACGGCGTCAGCGGCAGTTCCCGCAGATCGGGATTGAACGATTGCAGCGCATTGGCGACCGCATTGGCGATCACGCCGCCGGCGCCGATCAGACCGCCCTCGCCCGCGCCTTTCGCACCCAACGGATTGATCGGCGAGGGATGCCTGTCCATGGTGAATGCGCGCAGGTTTGGAAAATCGCTGGCGGTCGGGAGCAGATAATCGGCCAGCGAGCCGGTCAGCAACTGGCCCTGCTCGTCATAGACCAGATGCTCCAGGAACGCCCCACCGAGCCCCTGCACCAGCGAGCCGATCACCTGCCCACGCAAGGTCATCGGATTGATGATCCGCCCGGCATCGACCACCACGACATAATCGAGAATCTCGACCTGGCCGATCTTGGCGTCGACCGCCAGATGCACGGCCTGCGCGCCATAACTATAGGTATGCTTCTTGTTGAGGAACGCGCCTTCCCTGGACAGCCCGGCGAAGGCGGACAGCGGCAGCGACGTTCCGCCGGGAGCGCTGACTTTGTCCTCGGTCACGACGATCGCGGAGGCGGCGCAGCCCAGCCGCTGCGCGGCCGCTTCGCAAAGCGCCGCCTTGAAGTTCAGCGCGGCGTCCAGCAGCGCCGAGCCGCCCATGACGACGGAACGCGAGTGGTAGGCGCCATAGCCGTCGCTGACATAGGCGGTCGAACCATGAAAGACACCGCGGATGCGATCCATCGGAATTTCCAACGCATCGGCCGCAATCTGCGCAAACACGGTCTCGACCCCCTGCCCAACCGCCGATGAGCCGATATAGACCGAGATCGAACCGTCTTCGTTGATCGCAAGCCGCGCGGTCTCCTTGGGACCCGCCGCGCCGCCTTCGATAAAACAGCCGACCGCCAGGCCGTGATAGCGGCCGTCGATGCGCCGGCCCTGCAGCTTGGCCTTCTCGCTCCAATGGATTTCCGCAAGGCAGCGATCGAGCGTCTCCTGGTAATCGCCGCTGTCGTATTCGTCCTTGTGTTCATACGGCGCGATGGTCGCAATCGGATATGGCATTTCGGTGCGCGCAATGAGGTTTTTGCGGCGGAGTGCGACCCGGTCGATCCCGAGATCCTGCGCAACCATGTCGATCAAGCGCTCGCGGAAGAAATCGGTCTCGAAGCGGCCCGGACCGCGATAGGTGCCGACCGGCGTCTTGTTGGTCATCCACAGCGACACGTCGAGCTTGACGTTGGGAACGCGATACGGCCCGGCCATGAACTGCGCGATATTGCGCGCGCCGACTGCGCCATTGGTGCGCATATAGGCGCCCATGTCGGTATGGATATGGCCGCGTAGCGCCAGGATGGTCCCATCGCGCTCACAGGCAATCTCGACATCGACCTCAGCCTCGCGCGCATGGTTCATCGCCATCAGATTCTCGCGGCGATCCTCGATCCATTTCACCGGCCGGTTGAGATGGCGTGCGGCAAACGGAATCAGAAAATCTTCCGGGTAGAACTCGCCGCGCGCGCCAAAGCCGCCGCCGACGTCGTTCTCGATCATCTCGATTGAGTCTTCCGGCAGACCGATCTGCTTGGCAAGAATCCGACGATTAAAGAACGGCACCTTGGCGGCGCCGGAAACCGTCAGCCGACCCTTGGCGGCATCCCACTGCGCCATGACGCCGCGCGGCTCCATGGTGAGCCCATAGTGCCGCCCGGTGCGCAGTGTTTCACGCCGGACATAAGGCGCCGACGCAAACGCCGCATCGGCGTCGCCCCGCACCGCGTAGAATGTCAGCGAGCGGTTGCTGCCCTGCGCCTCAAACAACAGGCTTTGGCCGCTTTGGGCAACATGCCAATCGGCCACCGCCGGCAGCGCGTCGATTTCAACCTCGATCGCCTCAAGCGCATCCTCGCCAATCGCGACGCTGTCGGCGATCACCACCGCCATCGGCTCGCCGACATAGCGCACTTTGCCGTCAGCGATGACCGGCTGCTCGAACGGCTTGAACTCCGGCAGCGGTTGCAGCCGCATTGGCACAATCGGCGGTCCGCCGGGCATATCCTGGGCGGTGATGACGGCATGGACGCCGCGGACCTTCAGAGCGGCTGTCGTATCGATTGAAACGATCCGGCCATGGGCTTTGGAACTGCGCAGGATGACAGCGTAAAGCAGCCCATCCGGCCGCAGGTCATCGACATATTCGCCACGCCCGCGCAGGAAGCGAAGGTCTTCCCGACGCTCGACGGCGCTGCCGATGAAAGCGTTCTTCATGCGTTGCCGTTCGGCTTCTTGTACGCGGAGCGCGCGTCCAGCACCGCCTCGACAATCGAGATATAGCCGGTACAGCGGCAAAGATTGCCGGACAGCACCTCCCGGACCCGATCGGCATCGCAGTCGGGCTCTTCGCTCAACAGCGCATGGGCGGTAGTAATCATGCCGGGCGTGCAGAACCCGCATTGCAGCGCGTGATGCCTGCGGAACGAGGCCTGCAACGGCGTCAGCGCCTCGTCATTGGAAAGCCCCTCGACCGTCACCACCTTGCTGCCCTCCGCTTGCGCGGCGAGCATCAGGCACGAACGGACCGCATCGCCATCGACAATGACCGTGCAGGCGCCGCAAACGCCGTGCTCGCAGCCGACATGCGTGCCGGTGAGCCGCAGGTGATGCCGCAGGCAATCGGCCAGCGTTGTGCGCGCCTCGACATTGACGCTGACCGGCTTGCCATTAACTTCGAATTTTGTGGGCATGGTTGTGTCGCGGGCTATGCGGCAGCGCTTCGCAACGCACGCTCGACCATAGTGCCGGCGAGCGAGCGGCGATAGGCCGCACTGGCGTGAATATCTTCCTGCGCGTCAACCGTCGCGGAGGTGATCTCGGCGGCGCGTTCGATGGTTGCTTCGTCGATCGTGCGGCCGTTGAGCAGCGCCTCGACCTCAGGCAGGCGGCACGGACGATCGCCGACGCCAATCATCCCGACATGGGCGTTAATGGCCTTGCCAGCCGCATCCTGATCGTAGAACAGCGCCGCCGCCGCCATCGCGAAATCGCCACGGCGGCGGGCAAACTCGCGAAACCCCCAACGGCGCTTGGCTGGCCAGGCCGGCAGCCGAATCTCGGTGATGATCTCGTCGTGCTTAAGCGCCGTCGTCAGCGCACTGAGAAAGAAATCGGCCGCCCGGATGGTGCGCTGGCCGGCGGCGCCGGTCGCGGCAATCTCAGCGTCGCAGGTGACCGCGATGCCGGGCATCTCGGCGGCGGGGTCGGCATGGGCGATGCTGCCGCCGACGGTCCCGCGGTTGCGGATCTGATAATGTGCGACATGCGCCACCGCCGCCTTCAGCAGCGGATGAGCCGCCGTGAGACGCTCATCGTCTTCGATATCGCGCCACCGCACCATGGCGCCAAGCCGCACGCCATCGGCGGAAATCTCGATTTCACGCAATTCCGGCAGCTTGCGCAGATCGACCAACAGGGCCGGCGCGACGACCCGAAACGCCAGCATCGGCATCAAGCTCTGACCGCCCGCGAGGGCGCGGGCCTCGCCGCCCCCGGCGGCAAGCAACGCAACCGCCTCGGAGAGGCTGGTCGGACAGGCATATTCCAACGGCGGCAGCTTCATGGACCCCGACAATCTACCCAAGTGAACGCTACCCAAGTGAACGGCGCCGCGTTTGGCTTTGTTTAACTAACATCGCGCCGCCAACGCGGTCAACGCCGCGGGTTGTCTGGTCGCGGGGTTCTCGGACCGGTTGCGTCGCCCCGGAGAGGCTCCCTCCAATGCGGACCTGACGGCGCGATTGCGCTGAAACCCAGTCACGGCATGTGGTTTTGCTTAATGCAAAATTAGCTAAGCCGCGCAGGTTCTTGCAAAATTTACGCGATACTCAGATCGATCCGCGAGAATGCCGCACAATCGACCCCGTAAGGTCCCGCGCATAAACGAACCGCTCGCGATGAAACTGCACCTGGCACAGCTTCCGAATCTCATTGCCGAACGCCGGAGCACGGGCGTGTTCGGCATTGTGATCATCGCCATGATCTGGGGCGGCATCGGCCTGAAGTACCATCAGGACACGCGCG
The DNA here is from genome assembly GCA_022841625.1 of Xanthobacteraceae bacterium. Taxonomy (GTDB): domain Bacteria; phylum Pseudomonadota; class Alphaproteobacteria; order Rhizobiales; family Xanthobacteraceae; genus VAZQ01. The sequence continues at coordinate 6,791 of JALHRD010000038.1, read as the reverse complement.
CCGATCAGCGCGAAGCGGAACGTATCAATCGAAACTTTGCGATCGTGTTTGAGGAGAACGTCCTCCGTTCGATCGGCGAAATCGACAAGTCGCTCATGTATCTGCGTCGCACCGTCGAGGCGCGGCAAGACAGCGCCGACTACCACACCATCGTCAACACGGCCGACCTTCTCAGCGAAATTATCGTTCAAGTCGCCATCATCGATGCCAAGGGGATCATGCAGGCGTCGAATGCCGGCCCGCAACCGGCGCTGAGAATTGACCTCAGCGACCGCGAGCACTATCTCGCCCATCTCAATACCACCGAAGATCGCCTGTTCATCAGCAAACCGATGATCGGTCGGGTGAGCCAGCAATGGTCGGTGCAATTGACCCGGCGTTTCCTGGACAACAATGGAAAATTTGCCGGCGTCGTCGTGACCTCGCTCAACCCAGCGCATTTGACCACGTTCTACAATCGCATCGACTTCGGCGCCGCAACGTCGATCGCCCTGATTGGGCGCGATGACGGTGTGGTTCGATCGAGCGGCGGCTCGAGCGGCGGCTTTGAGTTGGGACAGGACCTCGGCGAAACCGAAATGTTTCGCCGAGCGCAAGCGAGCGCTAATGCGACCTTCGAATACACGGATCCCGCCACCGACCGGACCCGCCTTGTGACATTCCGTCAGGTTCGCGGTCACCCGCTGCTTGTCAGCGTCAGTTTGGACCGTGGCGATATCTTCCGCGAGTCCCGGTCGGAATTCCGGGTTAATGCCCTGGTGGGACTGCTCCTGACATTAATCGTGCTCGGAGCGCTGGAGCGCATTCTGGCAACCGAGGCTAAGGCGCGTCAGAAAGCCGAGCAGTTGCAACTCACTTTGGAGAATATGAGCCAGGGTATCATGCTGGTCACCAGCGACCTGGAGGTTCCGGTCATCAACTCACGATGCGTCGAACTGCTCGATTTGCCGCAAGAATTCATCGAACACCCCCCGCGCTACGACCGGCTGGTCGAGTATCAGGGCGGCGTCTGCACGCCATCCCAATTCGCGACAGGCGACGACCTTCAGGGGTCGCAGCGGTCATCCTCGCCGCATGTGGCGATCGGCGAACGCGCAATGCCAAATGGCAGCATCATCGAAATACGTCGCGGCCAATTGCCCGACGGCAGTTTCGTGCAGACCTTCACCGACATCACGCAGCGCCGCGAGGCCGAGGCGCATGTGGCGCAACTCGCTTCCGAAGACCCGCTGACCGGACTTCCAAACCGGCGCGTGTTCCGCACCACGATCGAGGAGCTATGCCGGCTGCATCGGTTGCAGTCGATCGACAGCAACAGCGTTGCCTTTGCCATCATGTTCCTCGACATCGATCGCTTCAAGGTCATCAACGATACGCTGGGACACCGTGTCGGCGACATGCTTCTGCAGGAGGTCGGCAAACGTCTGACCTCCTTGCTGCCGGCATCGGATATTCTCGCCCGGCTTGGCGGCGACGAATTCGCGATCGTTGTGCCAAAGCTGACATCGATCGCGGATATCGAAGCGCTGGCAACGACGATCGTCGACGCCGTCGTTCGACCCTACCAGATCGACGGCTATCAGATCCGCTCAAGCGTCAGCGTCGGTATCGCCATTGGGCCGCGTGACGGCGACAATGTCGACGAACTCCTGATGGCCGCCGATCTCGCGCTCTACGCGGTCAAGGCGGAACGACGCGGCGCCCACAAATTCTACAATCGCTCGATGAACGCGGATCTCAATGATCGGCGCGAGCTTGAAATGAACCTGCGCGAAGCGATCGAACGCAACCAGCTCGAACTGCACTATCAGCCGCTTATCGACTTGCGGCATGGCGTCATTACCGGCTTTGAAGCCCTGGCGCGGTGGCGCCATGCGCAGAAAGGCCCGATCCCACCGGCCGTGTTCATTCCGGTCGCCGAGGACTCCGGCTTGATCGTCCCGGTCGGGGAATGGGCGCTGCGTGAGGCGTGCCTACAGGCGGTCCAATGGCCGGGCCACATCCAGATCGCCGTTAATTTGTCGCCGGTTCAAATCATCGCGCCCAACCTTCCGGACATCGTGCAGCGAATCCTGTCGGAAACCGGTCTGGCGGCTGGTCGCCTGGAGATCGAGATCACCGAACGGATCATTCTGGAGGACACCGACCGCACGTTGACGAACTTGCGCAAACTGAAAGATATTGGCGTGCGCATCGTCATGGACGATTTCGGCACGGGCTATTCATCGCTGAGCTATCTGCGACACTTCCCGTTCGACAAGATCAAGGTCGACCGCAGCTTCATATCGGATCTCAGCAAAGGCACCGAGCATGTTGTCATCGTGCAGGCGGTCGCCAGCATCGCCCACGCACTTGGAATCGTCACTACGGCCGAGGGCGTCGAAACCGACTACCAGTGCGACTACCTGGCGGCGCTGGGCTACGATCAGGCTCAGGGCTATTTGTTTTCGGCGGCGGTGCCGGCCGATCAGGTCGCCGCGCTGCTCGCCACGCCACTCAAAAAGGCTTCGGCCGCGGCCTAGGCCTGCGCCGTCAGCGCCGTTTGGCTTCGTGCCAGAGCAGAAACAGGCCGGATGCAATCACGATCGCGGATCCGGCAATCAGCGCGACAGTCGGCTCTTCGCCCCAGACGACAAAGCCGATCACCATCGCCCAGACCAGCATCAGGTAGTAAAACGGCGACACCGCGCTGGTTGGCGCCATCAACAGCGCCTTGGTCCAAACATATTGTGCGCCGGCATTGGCGATGCCGCCAAACGCCATCATCGCGGCGTCCGCGACACTCGGCCAGCGAAATCCGAACAGCAGCAAGGGCGTGTGACAGACGGCCATCGTCACCATCTGCCACATCAACAGCGTGGCCGGGGACTCGGTTGCGGTCATGCCGCGAACGGCGACGGTGACGCTGCCATACATGATGGCATTGCCCAGCGCGAACAGCGCACCGACCTGAAACGCATCGACCCCGGGATTGGTCACGATGATGACACCGCTGAACCCGGTCAGCAGCACTGCCCAACGCACGGGCCCGGCACGCTCCTTGAGCCAGAGAATCGAGAGCAGCGCAGCCCATAGCGGCGCCGAGAAGCTGATCGCCACGGCCCCGGCCAAGGGCATCAGGCTGACAGCGATGACCGTGAGCGTCTGCGAGATCGACTGCGACAGGCCGCGTGCGAGATGGGCCCCCGGACGCGCGGTTGCGAATACCGCAAATCCCGTCACCGGCAACACCACGGCCGCGCAGACGATCAGCCCCGCGAGCGATCGAATGAACATGACTTCGCCGATCGGATAGAATTCCGCCTGCCACTTCGCGATGGCGGCGGCGATCGCCAGCAGCACCGTTGCCGCGATCATCCAAAGGATGCCGCGCGGCACATTGTCGGCAGGTTTGCTGAACGAAAGGCCGCCGGTATGTTTTTCAGCCGGGCTGACGGGCACCGTTGTCATTCGTCCACCGCGTCGACAAACCCGCTGACGAGATTGCATTCCTGCAATCGCGGGGCAAGATTTGTCCGCGCAAGCTGCAGCGGGATGATTTTGTCGTTCATCGCCGCGAGTTCGGCCAAATGAGCGCGGCGTGCGGCTTCGGCGGCGTCCACGCTGACCGCCTCGAACCCGAGTTTAGAGCCGACGGTCAGGCGCGCGAGCGCCGGCAGATCGGCGGAAATCACGGTCGCGATCTTGGGATAGCCGCCGGTCGTCTGCCGATCTGCAAGCAGCACGATCGGCAGGCCATTGCCCGGCACCTGGATCGACCCCGGCGCAATCCCATCGGACGCGATATCAAAGCCGTGGCTGTGTTTGATGGCGCGTCCCTTGAGGCGCATGCCCATGCGATCGACGCTCGGCCCGACGGTATACTCGCTATCGAGGAATGCCGCGGTCTCGCTGTCCGGGAAGCAGTCGTCCTGGGGGCCGAGGATCACGCGGATGCGCCGTCGTGGCCGAGCCAATAACCCTTGGAAGCAAACTTCGTTGCGCTCGCCGGCGCGCGCCAGGCGCAGCGGCAGGCGGTCGCCAACGGCCAACGCGCGGCCTTGCCAGCCGCCGAGGCCGCACCGGATGTCGGTCGCAACGCTGCCCAGCACCGGCGCGATGTCGAACCCACCCTCGACGGCGATATAAAGAACATTGGCATCGGTAAGCGCGCCGATGCGCAGTGCTTCGCCGCGCCGCAGGCGAATGCTTTGCATGCCTGCCACGCCGCGGCCGGCGGTCGCGGCGGCGTCAGGCAGAACCTCGATCGCGGCGCGTGCGCCGACCACCGCAATGCGAATGTCGTCCGCCTCAACCGCCAAGGTCGGCCCCATGCATGCCACTTCCAGCGCACCGGTATCCGGAGGATTGCCCACCAAGAGATTGGCAGCGTGCAGACTGACCGGGTCGAGCGCGCCGCTGACCGGAACGCCAAGATGCTGGTAGCCGACGCGGCCCCGATCTTGGACCGTCGTCAGCAGACCGGCAGCCACGACATGCAATGACGGTGTCATGCCGCATCGTCCATCGCGGGAACGATGGTGAGTTCGCCGCTAGCGATTCGGGCGCCGAGATCGTCATATTCGCGCAGCGACACCGGCGTGAACCTGACTTTATCGCCCGGTCGCAGCAACGACTTCGGCTCAGCGCCGCCAATATCCCAGAGCCGCGCGGGACAACGGCCAATGAGATGCCACCCGCACGGCGTCTCGTTAGGAAAAATGCAGGTCAAATTCATCGCAATCGCCACCGATCCGGCGGGAATCTTCATCCGTGGCGACTGCCGCCGCGGCAGCGTCAATTCGGGCGCGACATCGCCCAGATAAGGCTGCCCCGGCAGAAAGCCCAGCATATAGACATAATAGTCAACCGCGCTGTGCCGCTCAACCACCTGGGCGGGTGTCAGACCGCTATGCGCGGCGATGTGATCAAGGTCGGGCGCGATGCTCACGTCATAGCAGAGCGGCAGACGCCATGAGCGCGCTTCGGTCTCCGCCGCGCGCAGGCCATCCGCGAGATCGCCAATCCGCGCGGCAAGCGCGGCGTAAGGCAGCAGCAACGGATCGAAATAGACCGACAGCGAACGAAAGGTCGGAACGCACTCGACCACGCCGGCGATTTTCGCCTCGGTCAGGCGAGCCGCCAGCGCCACCACCAGACCGCTCAACCGTCGATCGACCTGGCTGCCGAATTCAACGATAAGCGCCGTATCGCCTGCTGGAAGTAAACGGTAGTCGGTCACGGCCATGACCCCAAAACAACGCATCGCCCCTTAGCAGGCGACCGCGTCATCCTGCCAGAGCCGGCGCCGACACCGCCGGGACACCCGGCCCCGCCATGAACCACGGCTTGACGCCCGTGCCGCGCCGCAACGAGTACATGTAGAAGATCGGCATTCGTTCCGGAAACAGGCAACGAAACTCGCTGTTGTTGAATGTAACAAAGATCGAGCGCGGAAACGCCAACTGCACCGCCTGCTTCTCAACCATGTTCATCTGGAAATAGCGCGTCGCGCCGTCCAGCGGAGTTCCTTCGCCACGAAACCACTTAGCCGCGCAGGCGCCGAGTTTTTGCAACACTTCATCGGTGATCGGTTCGGCCGCCCAATTGACCGAACCCGCGGCATCGGCTTGCGCAACCAGATCGCTCAGCAAGCAGGTGCTAAAGCCGCGCGCGCGCGCGACAGGTTCGACCGCACCGAAATAGTCCCGCATGGCTTTCGGCGTATGACCGTTCAACGTCGCATGCGTATCGGTAAAGATCAATTTGATGGCCGCGCCGGGCTCGTACACCTGGCGCAGGCGCGCGTCGAGCGCAGCCAGAAAATTCAGGCAAATGGTGTCCGGTTCAGCGAGTTCGCAGCGCGGCCCTTTGCCCCAATAAAGCACAAACGGCACTGGCTGCGCGAGTTGAACCGCGCTCGAAACCGCTTGCAGCAAGAGCGGCGCGTTGTCGGGCTGCTCGCGCTTAAACGACCAAGTGTTGAAGGCCTGAAGGATGGTCTCGGGCGTCGCGGCGCGGCGCCTTTGCGCGGCCTTGCTCGGGCGCCCGGTATGAATGGTGGCAACGCCGGACTCGCCGCTGCTGCGGGGACGGGCGCTTGTACCAATGGCGGGAGATGACGCCAGTGACTTTCGCAAAGATGTAACGTCGGCGTCGCTCGATTCCGAATTTTCTTGATCCAGCACTTGCCCCTCGCACAACACCCACCGCAGCAATGCCAGTTTAGTAAACGGAGCGTTAAGGTCAAATGCTTAATGACATACATAAGTTTTGCATTTTATTAACGTTAATTAAGCTGCATCATCTTTAATACATCATCAAAAAATGAAATGACGTCACGCTGTCTGGCGGGCATGACTTGCTCTCCGACCTGCGTGCAGCAACCGGCACGGCTCAATACGGATTTCCGAAAAACCGATGTAGTTCAATAACGCGCCGGCAAACGCGCCGCCGTCGATTGCGCTTCGACGCCCAAGGATTCGAGGTTGAACACGCCGGAGAAGACGCGCCCTTTCATTCGAGCACCTCGGCGATGGTACCTCAGGACCTTCCAGTTGCGATCGCTGCGCCATACCGAGGGCTCCGCGCCCCGTCCCGTTGCACCACCGAGCCAACTGGGCTCAAATGAAACTAGGACTTTCCTCATCGGTGGATGACACGAGGGGCTCAGACCAACGGAGTTGATGCATCAGGTGCCGTCGCGAACGTGGTTGGAATTCGGTGTGGCGCGATCTCCGGTGACATGAAGGTATCGGATCAAGCGGCAAGGTCAATTGGCTGATCGATGGGCTTTGCGGCGAGCGTCTGCC
>JALHRD010000037.1 GCA_022841625.1 Xanthobacteraceae bacterium | reverse complement strand
GCATCAAGCAGTTCCGCCGCGTTGCTACCCGATACGAGAAAACTGCCAGAGCTTACCTGTCGATGCTAAGCATCGCCGCAGCAATGCTCTGGATTAAAACTGTCAACACGGCCTAGTGTCCCTTTGGTTCTAACATTCGCAAATGAGCTCTCCGCAATGGGATGCGAATGTTAGAACCGGGACACTCAGTCAGGTCGCCCCCGAAACGCTCTGCAAGCGATTCTTTAATGGTGGCGTTTAATCCCGGCTGATCTGTGTCGCGCCTTGGGCGCAAGTCGCGCAAATGCGGGGGATGGTTGGGGCAAATGGCGATGAAAGCGAAGTTTTCCACACCGGGGTATGTGTGACGGAACGGGTTTGCGTCATGACTGTGTCATCGCGCCATGGCCGACGCGCATTCGCATCGCGCGCGAATCATTCACGCAAGCTGCCGCGCAGCGTCCGGCCGCCGTCCCGTTGGTTTCCAACGGGCCTGCCGCGCGCTTCGGCAGACGCCTCGCCTGCGTCCGGTGCAGCGGGACCGCTATTTCTTGCCGTAGGGGTTCTGCCCCGGAGCCTGGCTTTGCCCCGACGCGAATGGCGAGGACGGCGTGGCCGAGCCCTTCTTCTTGTTCTTGTCCTGCTTCGGCTTTTTCTTTTCTTTGTTCGATCGCATCTGACCTTTTGCCATGATGTCCTCCTGCTGATGGCGATTTGCGCGGCACAGCTTAGCCTATTTTGTCGCGGTTGCCTTGCACCACGCGGTGGTCGCTGAGTTTTTTTACCGCGCCGGCTTCAAGCCCGGCGGCGACCGCGGTCGCGACCGTGCATTCCTGCCCACATTTGTGACAGGTCACGGTCTTGTCCGGCGCCAATAGCGGCGGACCCGAAAAGCGGTGATCGGCGCAATGCGGGCACTGCCCGATTGCGCCGAATATGAAGTAGGTGGCCATGCGGTCTCCAAGTGGCGGGTGGGCGGGCGGTCACTGCGTGGTGGGCGGCCGGTTCTGCCGGCAGGACCTGCCCCCCGTTTCTCGATCCGCGGCGCAGGTCGTAGTCGCCTCTGCAAGCCGCAGCGCAACGGATGCGGTGATATTCGATCAACGTAAACGGTGTCGTCGACGAGCACGGGATTGACGTCAAGATCTCGTAACAGCTTGGGAGCTTGCGTCGCGCTTCCCATAGCACGGTGCTGCCCATCACTATCCGGGCAAATCCGCCTGAAGAATTAGCTTGAGAACGTAACGGGAACGCAATAAAAAGGCAAGTGTTCAGCGCGTTCCGATGGACCAGAATGCGGCGATGGCGAATCAAAGCATCGTCCCGGCCGACATATCAGCGCGCTATGAGGTGAACGAATGGCGCAATGGCTTGGCGATCTTAGCGGCTGCGCACCCCAGCGAATGGGAAAACATTCTGGAAGTGTTGCGCGGTTTCTCGCTGCTCCGCAGCGACGTATTGAAGCCGGGCGGCTCGAAAGGCTTCATTTCCAGCAAGCTCGACTCCCATTTCACCAGGCTTGGCTGGGTGGAAAAGAAGTTCGACACAAAGATCGTCGTGGACAACAGCGAGTACGTCACCCCGACCCACAAGGTGGACTGCTACAAGAATCGCGTGGCGCTCGAAGTCGAGTGGAACAACAAGGATCCTCTCTTCGATCGCGACCTGAACAATTTTCGGTTGCTGTTCGAGCTGCGAGCCATCGACGCTGGGGTCATCATCACGCGGTGCACGGAGTTGCAGAAGATATTCAACAAGCTCGGTCGAGGGCCTAGCTTTGGCAACTCCACGACTCACATGGCGAAGCTACGTCCGAGGCTTGACGGCGGAAGCGGCGGCGGATGTCCCGTTGTTGTCTTCGGCATCAGTGGAGCCGCCTATGTCGAAGACTAAGGAGCGCAACGGTCGTCGCGCGAACGCCGCGCGCAAAGGGCGGAAGCGCGAGGATGCCCGCCAAGCAAAGTTGTTCGATATTTCTCCAGCTCCCAAGAGCGCAACTCCGACTGTAGGGCTGGGCCGCGACGCCGCCACGGACCTTCTGGGATTCGCGCAAGGTCGCCGCTTCGCCACCATCCTTGCCGATCCGCCGTGGCAGTTCACCAACAAGACCGGCAAGGTTGCGCCCGAGCATCGTCGGCTGTCGCGCTACTCTACGATGAAGCTCGACGAGATCATGGCACTGCCGATCTCTGAACTCATTGCGCCGACGGCGCATCTGTATCTCTGGTGTCCGAACGCCATGTTGCCGGACGGCCTTGCTGTCATGAAGGCTTGGGGTTTCACCTACAAGTCCAATATCGTCTGGCATAAGGTGCGCAAGGACGGCGGCTCGGACGGGCGCGGGGTCGGCTTCTATTTCCGCAATGTCACTGAATTGATTCTGTTTGGTGTACGCGGCAAGAATGCGCGCACACTCGCGCCGGGGCGACGTCAGGTGAACCTACTCGCGACGCGAAAACGCGAGCACTCGCGCAAGCCGGATGAGCAATACGAGATCATCGAGGCTTGCAGCGCTGGGCCGTATCTTGAGCTTTTTGCGCGAGGTATGCGGGAAGGCTGGGCCGCTTGGGGTCATCAGGCATTGGATGATTACCGGCCAACCTGGAAAACTTACGCACACCATTCGCAAACTGGCTTAATTCCCGCCGAATAGTTATTCATCGCCGGCATCATCTTCACGTTCGTTTTTCAGTACTTCCGCCAAGGCGTCCTGGCCTTCGTGGAAAGTGACGATGCTATCGGGCAATCCAATGAGGACCAGTGGACATGGGTTACCAACTCCCCGATGAACGCGATCGTTCAATTTCCGCCAATGAGTCGTCGCCTCACCGAATTTGTCGGAGACAAACTTGTCCACGAAAGCTTCGCGAAAGGTTAGCGGGTTTCTCTTTCGACTGATGCGCGAATCGATCGCTCGTCGTTGCTTCGCTGTCGGTTCGTATCCCCATGGCTTGAGGCTTTCAAAGCTCTGAATCTGCCTCTCATCATAGAAGCGACCGACGAGCGCTCTCATGTTGTCGTGAAGTGACTTTCCTCTTGTCACGATAATGCCGACTGATATTCCGCCGTCGCTGTGTAGGCGTTTAAAATTTTCCAGGTCGCGATCGAAAAAAGGATCCTTGTTGTTCCATTCAATCTCAAGTGCCACCACGCCAGTGGTAAATTCTCGAACGTGATCGATTTCGTGTGAGACTGCCTCTCGTTCGCGACCGTTAATCGTCTTTTTTATCTCGAAGGTAGTTTTCGCCCATTGCAGGGCTGTCAATGCCCGCCGCAAGCGCTGGGTGCCTTTTGCCTCGCCCCCGCCGCCAGCAATGATTTCCTCGATTGGAATGGTAAGGCCGCCCAACGCGCGCTCCAATTCTATGAGCGCGTCGGGGAAATCAATTGAAAGTATTGCCTTGGAATGAGAATGAAATTCGATCTGATAGCCAAGCGCTGTCAACGACGCAAAAATCTGGGAGGGCTCCTTGTCCATGTGACCTAATCTAATCGATTCCACCGAGAATGCTTACTACCGCCCCCCGGGCTTCCAGCCGCCGCGCTGGCCGGGCTTGCCGCCGGTCGAGCGTGGGCCCGATCGATAAGGCTTGGTTTCCGGGCCGGGGCCCATCTCGTCGAGCGTGGGTTTGCGCGGTCGTTTGCCGTCCGGCCGGTGCGGCGCGACCTCGTGCGACAGCGCGATGCCCATTTCGTCGAGCGTGGGTTTGTGGATGCGGGAGCGTTGTTCGCCCACGCGGCGTTGCCCCGAACCCCTCACCCCGCCGCGCTCCGCGCGGCGCTGCCCCTCACCCCGGCCCTCTCCCCGTGAAGAACGGGGAGAGGGAGAAGAGGGCCGCTTGGCCGTCGGGTCGTCGACCACCGCCAATTCGGTGGCGCGCAGGCGCTTGAGTTCGTCGCGCAGCCGCGCCGCTTCCTCGAAGTCGAGATCGGCGGCGGCTTCCCGCATGCGGGTTTCGAGGTCGGCGAGCACGGCTTCGAAGTTGTGCCCAATGGTGGCGGTGTTTTCGTCGCCGATGCCGGTGATGCCGCCGGCGGTCGACACCAGCACATGGTCGCGCTCGTAGACCGAATCCATAATGTCGGAGATGCCCTTCTTCACGCTCTCCGGCGTGATGCCGTTGGCGAGGTTGTACGTCCGCTGCTTGTCGCGCCGGCGCGCGGTCTCCGCCATCGCGCGCGCCATCGAGCCGGTCTCGGCGTCGGCATAGAGGATCACCTTGCCGTCGATGTTGCGCGCGGCGCGGCCGATGGTCTGGATCAGCGAGGTCTCGCTGCGCAGGAAGCCTTCCTTGTCGGCGTCGAGGATCGCGACCAGCGCGCATTCCGGAATGTCGAGGCCCTCGCGCAACAGGTTGATGCCGACCAGCGCGTCAAACGCGCCGAGCCGCAGGTCGCGGATGATCTCGATGCGCTCCAGCGTGTCGATGTCGGAATGCATGTAGCGCACGCGAATGCCCTGCTCGTGCAGATATTCGGTGAGGTCCTCGGCCATCCGCTTGGTCAATACCGTAACCAGCGCGCGATAGCCCGCGCGCGCCACCGCGCGGACTTCGCCCACCAGGTCATCGACCTGGGTGCGCGCCGGCCTGACTTCGACGGGCGGGTCGATCAGTCCGGTCGGGCGGATCACCTGCTCGACAAACACGCCGCCGGATTGGTCGATCTCCCAGCCGCCCGGCGTCGCCGACACCGCCACCGTCTGCGGCCGCATCGCGTCCCATTCCTCAAACCGCAGCGGCCGGTTGTCCATGCAGGACGGCAGGCGGAAGCCGTATTCGGCGAGCGTCGCCTTGCGTCGGAAGTCGCCGCGATACATGCCGCCGAGCTGCGGGATGGTGACATGGCTCTCGTCGCAAAACACCAGCGCATTGTCCGGCACATATTCAAACAGCGTCGGCGGCGGTTCGCCGGGCCGGCGGCCGGTGAGATAGCGCGAATAATTCTCGATGCCGGCGCAACTGCCGGTCGCCTCCATCATTTCGAGGTCGTAGACCGTGCGCTGCTCAAGCCGCTGCGCCTCCAGCAGCCGGCCGGCGGCATGCAGCTGGTCGAGCCGCCACTTCAATTCCTGCTTGATGCCGGCGATCGCCTGGATCAGCGTCGGGCGCGGCGTGACGTAGTGCGAATTGGCGTAGATCTTGACGAATTCCAATTCGTCGCTCTTCTGGCCGGTCAGCGGATCGAATTCGTCGATCGATTCCACCTCGTCGCCAAACAGGTTTATCCGCCAGGCGCGGTCCTCATAGTGCGCCGGGAACACGTCGACGGTGTCGCCGCGCACCCGGAACGAACCGCGGAAGAAATCGCCCGAGGTGCGCTTGTATTGCAGCGCGACCAGGTCGGCGAGCAATTGGCGCTGGTTGATGCGCTCGCCACGCTTGAGCGCAAACGTCATGGCCGAATAGGTCTCGACCGAGCCGATACCGTAAATGCATGACACCGAAGCGACAATGATCACGTCGTCGCGTTCAAGTAGAGCACGTGTCGCGCTGTGCCGCATGCGGTCGATCTGCTCGTTGATCGAGGATTCCTTCTCGATATAAGTGTCGGTGCGCGGAACATAGGCTTCCGGCTGGTAGTAGTCGTAATAGCTGACGAAATATTCGACCGCGTTGTCGGGAAAGAAACTCCTGAACTCGCCGTAAAGCTGCGCCGCCAGCGTCTTGTTGGGCGCAAGGATCAGCGCCGGGCGCTGGGTGGCCTCGATCACCTGAGCCATGGTGAAGGTCTTGCCGGAGCCGGTGACGCCGAGCAGCACCTGCATGCGGTCGTGGCGCTTGACGCCTTCCACCAGCTCCTTGATCGCCAGCGGCTGGTCACCCTTGGGTTCGAAATCGGATTTGATGACAAAGCGGCGCCCGCCTTCGGATTTTTCCGGCCGCGGCGGGCGGTGTGGCGTCCAGGCCTGAACCGCCTGGTCGGCGAATTCCTTGCGGCCTTCGCGCAGCAGCCGATCGAGCGCCTGGGCGCTCGCGGTCACGCCCGACGGCGCGGTGGTGTCCTCATCCTCGTCGTCGTCGCCCGGCATGCGGTAGCCGAGCGCGGCGGCGAGCTTGCTGTTGATGGCCACCGGCTCGTGCGGCGTCTTCGCGACGTATTCCGACTGCGGCGCCTCGTCGAAGCCCTTGGTCGATTTGCGCGCCCGGTGCGCGGCCGAGAAGTCGGCGCGGCGCTCGAACGAATTATCCGCCGGCGGCTTGAGGCCGCCGGTCTGGGCGCCGAGACCCGCCGTGCCTTTGCCGATGGCCGGATTCAAGAGATCGGCCAGGCTCGGTTCCATGGCTGTCGAATCCGGCCGCGCCGCCTTGGCGCGCGTCGGCTTTGCGGGGTCCTTCTTGGACGACTTTGCCGGACTGCGCGGCGGATTTTTTGGGGATTTCGCCATTCCGGCAATATGGGACCCGCGACGCGGCGAGGGAAGGGTCGGTATTGAGCAGAGCCGCAAATACGGTGGGCTTTATTGTGTCCTCTCCCTGCGATAGCGGGGAGAGGACAAGATGCTCTCTCAACAAAGGAGATTGGGTGAGGGGCTTTGTTCACGGCTGCGATTCGGACGATAGAGCCCCTCACCCCATCGCGACTCGTTGCAAGATCGCCTTGCCCTCTCCCCGCGAAGCGGGGCGAGGGCACATTAACATCCGCTGCAATGCGCAGCGGCAGCGCGATCAACTCGCGATCGCGCTGAAGTTCTTGGCCATGTGCTCGGCGCCGCGCAGCGACACCGCCATCAATGTGTTGGTCGGGTTGACCGAGCCTTCGGTCGGGAACAGGCCGCCGCCGGCGAGATAGAGATTGCCGACTTCGTGGGTCTGTCCGTAGCTGTTGGTGACCGAGTTGCTCGCATCGGTCCCCATGATGGTGCCGCCGAGCAGGTGAATGGTGCCCGGCACCGGCCCGCCGCCCTTCCAGGCTTCCCGCGGATTGGCGGATTTAACGATCGCCAGCGCCCGATCCTGTGAGTCGTTGTAAAGATCGATCGCGTCCTGATCGTAGGCGTGGATGATGCGGGCGATCGGCAGGCCGAATTCGTCCTTGTCGGAGCCAAGTTCGACCCGGTTCTCCGCGTTGGGCATGACCTCGCCATAGACATTGACGCGCGCCAGGCCGCGCGCGGCGCGCTTCATGAAGTCGGTCAGCGCGGAGCCATAAAGGTCGGGCCGCGCGCCGGCGATGTTGACGTTGAGCTTCATCGCCGCGCCGAACAGATACCAGGCGCTGCCGAAGCCCTTTTTGGGATGGCGTTTGTCGTAGTGTTCGTAGGACATCCACGAGGTCGCGGTCGTGCCCATATAGTTCTGGACGTCTTCGTCGAACAGCGCCCACACATTCGCGCCGGAGTGGCACATCAGATATTTGCCGACCAGCTTGTTGCGGTTGGCGACGCCGTTCGGGTGCTTGTCGGAGACCGAATTGAGCATGATGCGCGGCGTTTCGGCGGAGTAGGCGGCAATCACCACCACGCCGGCCGGCTGCACATGCTGCTCTTTTTTGGCGTCGTAATATTCGACGCCGGTGACGCGGTCGCCGGCCGGGTTGGTCAGCACGCGCGTCACATAGCTGTACGGGCGCAGGGTCGTGCCCTTGGCGCGCGCCTCTTTCAGATGGGTCCATTGCGGCGTCGCGTGTGCGCCAGTCGGGCAGCCGACATGGCACCAGCCGTCATAGATACAAGCCGGCCGGCCCTTATATTCGGTGCTGTTGATGCCGGTCGGCATCGGCGCCAGCGGAATGTCATGCTTTTTGAAGGCGTCGACAAAGATGTCGCCGTGCCGGAACGACTTCAGCGGCGGCATCGGATAGTTTTTCGCTACCGGGTGCCAGCGCCGTTCGGCGGCCGCGTCGCCGGCAACGCCGATGTCGTCGGCGATCCGGTCGAAATAGGGCGACAGGTCCTCGTAGGAGATCGGCCAGTCGAGTCCTTTGCCATAGAGCGATTTGACCTTGAAGTCGTTCGGCATCAATCGCGGGAAATTCGCGAACCAATGCAGCATCGAACCGCCGGTGCCCCAGCCGGCATTCGAGCCATGGCCGGGATTGTTCCGGCCGGCGAGCTGGAAGCGCGGCGCATGCTTGATGCGGCGGCCCCAGATTTCCGAACTGATGAGCTGATTGTCATCCCAGTCGGGCCCGTATTCGAGCACCACGACCTTCTTGCCGGCGCGCGTCAGCACATCGGCAAAGATCGCCCCGGCCGGGCCGGCACCGACAATGGCAACGTCGACTTTTTCCTGAATTGCCATGTCACCACCTCGTCGGCGGCAGGATGTGGGCCATATAGGGGACGCCGAGCTTCTCGCTGCCCTCGACGGTGCCGTAGACGACATCCACGCCGTCGGTGCGGAACGCGCCGTAGATTGCCTGTTGCGCCGGCGGGCCCTTCCAATCGGGATGCTTGCCGACGCGCATGGTGCCGATGAAGGCGTGCTGTTCGGCGGCGGTCAATTGCGCGAACGGTTTGCCGTGGCTCGCCTGGCACTGGCGATCGATCTCGTTCAACGCCGCACGGTAGAAGTTTACGAATGGCGGTCGCACATTCGCGATGCGGATGCCGAGCAGCGCCTCGTGCGGCGGCACCGAGCATTGCTGATCGACGAAATGCGCGACGCCGGCGTCGCGCGCGCCGGGGACCAGCGCCTCGCTGACGGCTTCAAGCCGACCGGCCTCCTCCGCGCTCAAGACCTTGAGTGGGACTTTCTGCGCCCGCGCTTCGCGCGGCAGCATCAAAACTTCGGTGCCGCCAACGGTGAATGCCAATGCACCCGCTGCGGCGCCTTTCATAAAGGCGCGACGCCTGACCGTTTCCATGCTTCCTCCCGACGAGCGTCCTTGCTGGACGCTACTTCATTGCGCCGCCGTTGCGGGCGTGCGTGCGTTAGGCTAGCGCGAGCCCGAACACCAGTCACCTGGATTGTTGAATGCCGGGAGCTATTGCTGCACGATCACTTTGGCGCCGACCGCGACCCGTTCATACAGGTCTTCGATCTCGCTATTGACCAGGCGGAAGCAACCGGAAGAGACCGCGTGCCCGATGGTGTGCGGCGCATTGGTGCCGTGGATGCGGTAGATGGTCTGGCCGAGATAAAGCGCGCGCGCACCCATCGGATTGCCGGGACCGCCGGCCATGAAGCGCGGCAGATAGGGTTGCCGCTGAATCATTTCCGGCGGTGGCGTCCAGTCCGGCCACTCCGCCTTGCGGGTTACACGCAACAGGCCGTTCCACTGAAAGCCGTCGCGCCCGACGCCGATGCCATAGCGCAGCGCATTGCCGTTGTGCTGCACGAGGTAGAGAAACCGGCGCGGCGTATCGATAATGATGGTGCCGGGCGCCTCGTCGCTGCGATAACGCACGGGCGCGCGGCGGTAGATGTCGGGCAAGTCGGCGGCGGGGTCGGGCGCGACGCCGGGATCGGAATCCTCGACGGTCGGCCCCATGCGGCGCAATTCCGCCGGTGCGCCGAATTGGGCATGTGTGGCCGCAATCGTCAGGCCGAAAGCCGCCACCGCCGCAGGCAGTACAACTCGAAAATATGTGAGCACGTCGTTCAACGCCACGGTTCTTGGTTTCACGTCGATCCTGCCGATGGAGCGTGCGCGCCTAGACGGCAACGATGCATTCTCGCGCGGCGCTTCATCGAGCGCAAGCGCGGCTGCGGTAAGCGCCCGGTATTGCGCTGCCGGAAAGGCGCGGGATGCAATTCCCGCGTAGCAGCCTTGCTCAGCGCGCCGCCAGGCCGCTGCGGGTCGCGCTGTTGTGTCGGCGGCAGTCACCTTATTGCCGACCGGCGTTGCCAATATGCTATGTCAATGGCGCGGGGCCGCCCGACCATACGCCAAGGAAACCGATCATGATCGATCTACACTATTGGACCACGCCCAACGGTCACAAGCTTACAATTTTTCTTGAGGAGACCGGGCTGCCCTACAAGATTTTCCCGGTGAACATCGGCAAGGGCGAGCAGTTCACCAAGGAATTCCTGGCGATCTCGCCGAACAACCGCATTCCGGCCATGGTCGATCACGATCCGTCGGGTGGTGGCGCGCCGATCGCGGTGTTCGAATCCGGCGCAATGCTGCTTTATCTCGCCGACAAGACCAAAAAATTCATCGCCCAGGATATCCGCGGCCGCACCGATTGCATTCAATGGCTGTTCTGGCAGATGGGCAATCTCGGACCGATGTCGGGGCAGAACAATCATTTCAGCAGTTACGCGGTGGAGAAGTTGCCCTACGCGATGGACCGCTACCGCAACGAGGTGAACCGGCTGTATGGCGTGCTCGACAGACGGCTGGCGGATCGTGCCTATATCGCCGGCGACTATTCGATCGCCGACATGGCGAGCTATCCGTGGGTGACGATCCACGAGCGCCAACACCAGACCATCGACGACTTCCGGCATATCAAGCGCTGGCTCGACGCGATCAAGGCGCGGCCGGCGGTGGTGCGCGCCTATGACAAGGCCAAGGCGGTCAATCCGAACGCCGGCGGCATCCGCACCGCGGAAGAGCGCGCCATTCTGTTCGGCCAGACCGCGGCATCGGTGCAGGCGGCGGTGCGGTAGGCACCGTCTCGTGTCCCGGACCTGCGCAGCACGAGCCGGGACCCCGGCTTCCTTTAAGAGAGTTGAACTGAGTCCCGGGTCTCGCTCCGCTCGCCCGGGACACGGATGGTTCACGCCGATCGCCTGCCTAGCCACGACAACAGGCGGCACCGCCGCCGGCGCGTTCGGCTTGGATCGGCGGGCATGGCACCGAGCCGTAGGAGCAGAACACGCAGCAGTCGCCGGGCTTGGGCCGCAACCTCATGCCGCAATGCGTGCATTCATAGACGATCTGGCATGCGTCCGACGGCATTGGCTCGGTCTTGGCGGTGCCGCAGCCGGGGCACTTGATAACGGATTGTGCGATCATGTCACCTCCATGGTGCGATAGCAGCGCGATACTTTACGCTATTCTTCCCTGGCGGTTTCGCAATTTCGCGCCGGTGCGAGAGGCGCGGCTTCGTGTCCCGGACGCGATGCAGCGCGTTAGCGGTGCATCGCAGATCCGGGACCCCGGTTGTTTTTTGTCAATGTTAAAGAAACCGGGGTCCCGGGTCTCGCTGCGCTCGCCCGGGACACGGGCGGTTCACGCCAGATGCGGGATCTGCGGCCGTTCGCCCTTGGCCTTGCCGGTGATCGGCGGGCGCGGCAGTTTGGTCGCGCCGGGCTCCATGGTGAAAGTGTAGTCGAGCGAATACCACGGCCCTGTCACGTCCGGCGCCGGTGCGGGCTCATTCTCATGCCGCACATAATTGCCGATCAGCCGTCGCGTGACGCCGAACTGCACATCGGAGTCGATGAACTTGTCGTCCTGCACATAGATTTGCGAGATCAGCGTCTTGAAGCCGTCCTTGCTGGCCAGAAAATGCAGATGCGCCGGCCGCATATTGTGGCGGCCTTGCGCGCGCAGCAGGTCGCCGGTCGGCCCGTCGATCGGGATCGGGTAGCCGGCCGGCTTGATGCTGCGGAACGCAATCCGGCCGTCCCGGTCGGTGGTGAACTTGCCGCGCAGGTTCATGTCGGCCTGCGCCGGGTCCTGGTTTTCGTAGAAGCCCTCGGTCGAGGAATGCCAGATGTCGACCTCGGCGCCGCTGACCGGCTTGCCGTCGGCATCGACGAATCGGGCATTGACGAACATCGCTTCGCCCGGCGTCGGCGAACGCACGATCGATCCGCCGTTTTCGGTCGGCGGCGAATGCATGCGCCAGAACGGACCGAGCAGGCTGGCGTCGGTTTCCGAATAGCCGTCGCCATGGTTGAGCATGACGATCAATTGCGAGAAGCCGAGCGAGCCGGAGATCAGCACCGCTTCGTTGTGGGTCGGGTTCGAGGCCTGGCCGATTCTGACGATATAATTCATCGCCTCGCGGAATTCCTCCTCGGTCAATTTCACCTCGCGGGCGAAGTCGTGCAAATGGCGCACGAACGCCGTCATGATCTCGCGGAAGCGCGGATTGGGGGCGCGCGCGAGTTCCGCCAGCACGGCTTTGGTGACGTCTTTCTCGGATTCGATGATCATGGGCGATTCCAATCGTCAGGGCCGGGCGGTCTTGTCCCGGCCGTGCAGAGTCATTTGCAAGGTAATAAGACGGCGATGCCCGGCGCAAGGCCGGACTTTGAAGTAATCTGAGCCTGGTTATGGGGTCTCAGTCGTGCCTTCGCGATCTTGCGCCCCATCCACGATGGTAAGCACCTCGATCTCGCCACGCGTGTCGTGCACTTCATAGACAACAATATACGGCGGCTCGACCAGCTCGCGTGTGCCCGGCTCGATACCGGGCCGCCCGATGTGCTCAAGTCCGGGCGTTGCAAGCAATCCGATACGCCGACGAATTCGTCGGATGATTTCCGCCGCGGCACGTGGATTGTCTTTCACGATCCAGGCAAAGATGCCGTCGAGGTCTTCGTCGGCCTTCGCGCGGACGACAATCTTCATACACCGAAGCGGCGCAGGCGTTCGTCGAATTCGGCCAGGCTGAGGACTTCTGGATCACGCTCTGCCCGCCGCCGGCGCAATTCGGCGAGCTGTTCGTCGCTCAGACGGTAGCCGCTGCGGTCCTGCGCCTCGATGCTCATCAGGATGTCCGCCGCCTCTTGCTGGCGCTCGGGCGGCCAACCCAGCACTCGGTCAAGAACCGCTTTCACTTGGTCCCTCGTCATGTTGAAAATATAGCACGGCCGATACGTTATGGGGAGGCCGGCCCGCGGTCGGGTGGTTGTGCTGGGTCCGGGAGCTGGGCGAGAAAAAAACTGCCCGGCTCAGCTGTGCAGGCCCGCCGCGCCGGCCTTGGCGCGCAAGCAGGGCGGGCACAGGCAATCTGCAATCGCTGGGTTTGGCGTCCGCAGCCGATAGGGCTCGGCGGCGCACCAGCAATTGCCATCGAGGCTGCATTCAAAATGCGCGCCGCACCGCGCGCAGCTAAGCCGGCGCGGTGCGGCGGTTTCGGATGGCGTGGGCGCCATCGTCGATCGCGTCAGGTGCCGCGGCCCCACAGCCCGCAATAGCGGCGGGCAATGAACGGCAGGCCGTTGGCATAGCCCGGCCACTTTTCGTAGCCGTCGAGCTTGAATTCCTTCTCGCCCGGCTCCCAGCAACGGCCGGCCTGGCCGAGCCGCTTGCCCTCAGCCGAGGCGACCTGCAGGATCTTGAGCTGGTCCTCGACGTCCTTCTTGGTGCCGAGCCGGTCGTTCGGCTGTCCGGGGTGGCCGGGGATCAGCCGCTCCCAGTCCATCGCCAGCACGCGCTTCATGAAGGTTTCGGTCTCGATCGGGTACATGTCGATCATGCCGCGGCCGGGGATGGTGCCGACCGGGATGGTGTCGACGATGAAGAGAATCTTCTCCTTCGGCAGCCGCATCACCAGCGTCGAGTCCGAGTGGTTGAGGCCGAGATAACTCAGTTCGAGTGTCGTGCCGCCGAGCGAAATGGCGCCTTTGTCGCCGACCACGCGATCGGGCATCGGCGTGTTCGGGTCTTTGATCGCGGCCAGCCGCTTGCGGGCGTTGCGATGCGCGGTGATGACCGCACCGGCGTCCTTGAACGCCTGGCCGCCGGCGATGTGGTCGAGGTGATGGTGGCTATAGACCAGGTGGCGGATCGGCGCCTGCGTGATCTTGCGGATTTCGTTGATGTAGTCCTGTCCGCCGGTCGGGCGGCCATAGGCCACCGGATCGGTGGCGATCACGCCTTGCTTGGTCACGACAAACATCGACTGATGGTTGCCGTTGCGGAAGATGTAGACGTTGTCGGTGCCCTCGACCTTGGTGGTCTGGATTTGCGGACGCTTGGCGTCCTGGGCGGTGGCCGGTGCATATGCTGCGGCCAGGCCGAGCGTGCCCAACGCAATGGCCGTTGCCCCCAAACGAATAATCGACATTCTTAAGTCTCCTCCCTGCTGCCGCGGACGGCGCGCCGATGGGCGGCCGTCCGGCGATCCGTGCGCACCGCGGGTGGCGGCACGCATTCTACAATAACACCGATTCGGGACCTGTAATCCGGGGATCGGGAGGAATGTGTCGGGCGGCGCCGTGCGCGGCCGCCGGGGCCGATCGGGCGCTATTTCTTGACGTTTACATGTTTGGGCACGTTCTTAAGCGTGTTCTTGGGTGCGCTTTTTGGCGCGCTCTTGGGCGCTGGCGCGGCCGGCGGTGAGTTCTGCGCCGTGTCATCGTTTTCGTCGTAGACAAAGCACAGGTGGTATTGGCTCGCCGGCACGTCCCTGCTTTCGGCGCAGCGGTGGAACATCAGCAAGTCGTCTTCCACCGTATAATGCGTGTAGGGCGCGATCATATAGCGGGTCTCGCCGTCGAACGAACTGCCATAGCGATCGATGCGGCCGCGCAGATAGGGCGCCACGTCGAGAATGGCGTTGCGCAGCGAATCGCCATCGATGAAGTTATCGGGCAACTGGTCGAACGGGCCGTCATAGTAATTGTTCACCCGCGCATTGCCGTCGAACACGCCGATCAGGATTTTGCGATTAAGCTTGTGGTCGCGGTAGAACGCAAAGCCGGTGCGCTTGCCGATCAGGATGCGATCGGTCGCCTGCGCCGGAATGAACGTCTCGTTCGGCGTCACGGTCTCGTCCAGGAGATAGTGGAACGCCCGCAGCCTTTGATTATAGACCAAGAGGAAACGCACGCCGGATTCATCGAAAATCGGCCCGATGAATCGCTCGTCGCGACTCATCGTGCCCTGCGGCGGCCTGACCTGCGAAAGATCGTTGAGATCGAACACCACCGATTTGGCGCCCAGCGTCACGCGATAAGACAATGCGCCGAGCCGTTCGACGGCGACGCCGTCGGCTTGGGTGAGGATCTTGAACACCGCTTGGTCATGTTCGCGCCATTCGACGAATTCCGGCGCAAATGCGAAATGCAGCTGGCCCTGGTCGCGGCGTTCGTTCTCAAGCCGGATATTGCCGGAGTAGTTCACCCCGCCATAGTTGAATTTGAAATAGTAATAATTCTCCGTCGGATAGACCATGACCCGGTCGGGCAGGCTGTTGAGCACGAATTGAAATACCGACACCGCATCGGTGATATTGAGTGTGTTGTTGCGCGCGAGATCCTCCACGAACTGCTGATTGGTGTGAAGGCGTGGCCGATTGGCTTCGGTCGCGGCGGCGGACATCACCAAAGCGGTGGCGATCACGGTTCCAGCCAGCAAGCGTCGCGCCATGCGCCCGGCGGTACGAAGCGGTGGTGTCATGTTCGGTGCTCCGGTGTTCGTCTAATTGGGAAGAACCGGTTCCCTGCGTGGGCAGGGAACCGGCCGGGGCTGCGATCGTCAACGGTTGAAACCGGGACCGCCGCGGAACTGTTGCGGTCCGATCCGCTGCTGTTGTTGGATCGGCGTGATCCGCTGGTTCAGGGCCTTGGGATTGCCCATGCCGCCCATTCCACCTGTGCCCACGCCGCCCATCCCCATTCCGCCGGTGCCGCCCATACCACCACCGGTGGGCCTGCGATTGCTCATCGCGGGGTTGTGTTGTGCGGGGCTGAGGCCGCGCTGATGGGTTGTCAGGTTGCTTTTCGGCACCTGATTCATACTCAGCGCGCGCAGATGGGTGTTGGGTACCGGCGTGCTGTTGCTCATCACCGTGCTGTGCTGCTGGCTCACATGGGTGAGATGCGTCGGGCTCATGCCACGCTTATGCGTCGGGCTCAGGCTGCGGCTGTGACCCGGACTCATCTGCGTGCTGTGGGTCGGGCTCATGTGCCGGCGGTGGACTGGGCTCAACTGCCGCTGATGGATTGGGCTCAGGTGCCGCTGGTGGGTCGGGCTCATCTGCCGGCGGTGGACCGGGCTCAGTTGCCGCTGATGGATCGGGCTCATGTGCCGGTGATGGATCGGGCTCAGGTGCCGCCGGTGGATCGGGCTGAGGTAGCGCCAATGGCCGCCGGACCAGTACCGGTGATGGTGGTCATAGACAAACCCGACCGCCATCAATGGATAGGCCACGGAGTAGGCGGCGCTTGCGACCGGACAGATCTGGTAGACACTGATGTCGCCGATCATGGTCGCGTCGTTGCGCGTCGCTTCCGCGGGGATCGGCCGGCCCGCTTGATCGAGATTGAGGTCGAGGTCGATCATGTAGGCCAGATCGGGACCGATCGGTGTTGGTTGGCCCGTGGGCTGCACGGCGTTGAAGGCGTCCTCCGACTGGCCATGCAAGCCATGCACCTGCGAATCGTCCGCCGGCATGTTGTCGGGGCCGCCGCGGGCGGCGACTTGTTGCACCGGCGCTTGACCGCCCGGTACATTGCATGGGCCTTCCGGTGAGCACAGCCGGTCGCCCGACAGCCAGACAAACTGGTCGGCTTGACCGGGCGCAGCGCGGCCGTCGAGCGTGTAACCGGGACCGAAGGCAGCGCCACCGGCGCAATTGGCGTTGATGTTCGGCGCGCCTTCCTGCGAGCGGTCATACATGCCGATGTCGTAGCGGCCGACGGCGCGCCAAGTGCCGCCTTGGTCGAGTTCGTAACGGATGGTGCGCGCTTCATGCGGCGTGGCGAAGGCGTTCTCTTGGCCGAGGCCGAGATTGCGCAGACCGCCGCGTTCGGCGACCAGCATGATCGGCCGGCCCGAACACGCCGGGAAGGTGATGTCGCTGACCGGTCGGCTGTAGCCGGCGCGCGCAATGTCAGCCGGATTGGCGAAGAAATCCGGCAGAGTGGCTTCGCGCCGCACGCCGTCCGGATCGAACGATCCGTCCGGACCGAGCCGCGCCGACCACAGCGAATTGCGCTTCTCGTCTTCCGGCAGGCTGTTCCAGTCGGCGCCGCCGAGGTCGGGGCTGCTCGCCACCGAATAATACAGGCGTGTTTCGCCGTTGGGACCGCGCCAGACGCCGAGTCCCCACACGCGCCGATTGGATTCGGCGACGTTCCAGCATTCCGGCGTGGTGTCGAACCGGCTTTCGCAATTCGCGATGCGGGCTTGCGCGGTCGGGTTGAACAGGATCGGTGGCAGGCTTCGCGGTTGGCCGGACTGCGCGTCGACAAAGCGGGTGCGGCCTTGCACACCATGGTCGTAGCTGCCGCGGTCGCGGCCATCGAGGCCGATCCGGTGGATCATGCCGGTCTCCAGATCGGAAACCAGGAACTGCCGGTTCCAGCGGTCGTAGGCAATATTACCAAGCGCCGCGCCGGAGTTCGGCCGCCCATTGAGCGCGATCACGGCAAACAGCCGCGGCTGGTAGCCGTTCGATGCGTCGAGCCGGTAGATCGCGCCGGGGCCGCCCTCGCCGAACATGCCGGGCATCCATTGCGCATTGTTCGACGTGCGATGCAGGCCGAACGCCGCGGTGGCGGTGACGTAGATGTTCGGAGGCGTTGCGTCGTCGAAGGCGACGCCGAACACCTGGCCGACTTGCGCAGCCGTGATCGGCGCGCGTTGTGGCTCATTGATCCAATGCTGGCCTTGCGGCGGTTGCAGTGGCGCGCGCAGATCGAGAATACTGCCGACCGTGCCCCGCGGATTGATCCAGGGGCCGCCATCGGGGCCTTGGGTGATGCCGGAAAAGCGCGTGGCAAAGGCCTCGCCGGGTTGTAGGCCCTGCGCCGCGCCTGGACTTGCCATGAGCGCGAGCAACAGCGCGGTGGCGCCAAAAAGTTCGGCGCGGCGTTTGCGAAACGGTCGCTGTGAATTCGAGCGGGAGGTTGCGGTGTTGGAGCCGATGGCGGACATGGCGGGTACTTTCTTCTTGGAGGTTAATGTCCAACGCCCATCCCGTCGGCTGCCGGCAACTGCGCCGGCATTACTTTGTCGTTGCGCGCGGCGGTCGGGTTCGAATGCGGGGCGGCAAAAGCCCACAGGGTTAACCCAGCATTGACCGTCATTATCGTTGCGGCGGCTGGGCGGTCAATGCCGATAACGCGCGCAAACGCGCGGCAGAGCGGCGTTAATCGGTGTTGCCGTGCCGTCGTTCGGCGCGCATCCGCGGGCGGTTGAATCTGTCGGCCCGTTCAGGAAAGAATCGCAACGCCAAGCACGGGCGCCGCAGTGTCGCCACGACTCATGATATAGCTACACGCGGGTGCGATAGGTTCGATCGGACGGCGTCGGACGGTGACATATGGCACTAGATTCCAAATCACAGGCGGCGCTGGCGCTGCACCGGTTCGGATTGGGGCCGCGCGCCGGATCGGTCGCCGCGCTCGCCGCCGATCCGCGCGGCGCGTTGATCGCCGAACTCGATCGCGACGGCGCCGGACGGATCGCGGCGGCCGATCTCATGAGCGGACCGGCGGCGGCGCGTGCCGCCGCGGCATTCCAGGAAGCGCAGACGCAAGCCCGCCGCGACGCCAAGGGGCAAACAAACAACGCGCAGCCAAAAGACGCGCAGCCCAAAAACGCCGATGGCAACCAGCAAGCATCGCCGCGCCCGGTGGCGGCGATTGCGCCGCAGGAAATCTACCTCAGCGAGGCCAAGGCGCGGCTCGATGCGGCGCTCGCCGCCGACATCGGCTTGGTCGAGCGGCTGGTCTGGTTCTGGTCGAACCATTTTTGCGTGTCCGCCGACAAGGCGCTGGTGCGGCCGATCGCCGGCGCGTTCGAGCGCGAAGCGATCCGCGCCCATGTGCTGGGCCGGTTTGGCGACATGCTGCTCGCGGTCGAGAGCCATCCGGCGATGCTGATCTATCTCGACAATGCGCGCTCGATTGGCCCGAATTCTCCCGCCGGCCAACGGCAGCGGCGTGGTCTCAATGAGAATCTGGCGCGCGAAATCCTCGAACTGCATACGCTTGGCGTGCGCAGCGTCTATTCGCAGGATGACGTCACCAATTTCGCCAAGATCATCACCGGCTGGACGTTTGTGCCGCCGCGGCAGGACGCCGAACGCGGCGGCGCGTTTGTGTTTAATCCGCGCATGCATGAGCCCGGCGCGCGCATGGTGATCGGCCAGCGCTATGGCGATGACGGGGTCGAGCAGGGCCGCCGCGTCCTCGCCACGCTGGCGGGCCACCCGGCGACCGCCGCCCATATCGCGCGCAAATTTGCGCGCCACTTCATTGCCGAGGAGCCCGCGCCGGCGCTGGTCGCGCTGTTGAGCAAGCAATTTCTCGACACCGGCGGCGATCTCAAGGCGCTGGCCAAGGCGCTGATCGGGTCGGACGAGGCATGGCAGGCGCCACGGCAGCGGATCAAGCGTCCGGGCGAGTGGCTGGTCGGCGCGCTGCGCGCCGTCGGCGCCAAACCGTCCGACGTTCGCCCGACGGTCCAGGCGCTCAATCTGCTCGGCGAACCGCTGTGGCGGCCGCCGGCGCCCAATGGTTTCGCCGACGACAATGCGACCTGGCTCGACGGTTTGTCGCAGCGGCTCGATATCGCCAACCAGATCGCGCGCCGCAATGCCGACGCCGATCCGAAGGCGGTGTTCGAACAGACCATCGCGCCGCTCGCCACCGACGACACGCGCCGCGCCATTGCGCGCGCCGAAAGCCGTTCGCAGGCGCTGGTGTTGTTGCTGATGTCGCCCGAATTTCAGCGGAGATGACGCGCCATGGTGCATTTTTCTGGACCTCATGCTGAGGAGCGCCTCATAGCAAGCGCAGCCTGCATAAACTTGGCTGTGTGGGCGCGTCTCGAGGCATGGCCGCAAGCTCCGCGCGCGCCGGGTTCAAACACGAGAGACAGCCGATGACGATCCACGCCCCGACCCGCCGCGAACTTCTGCTGGCCTCCGGCGCCTTGTTCGCCTGGGCCTATCTGCCCAAGCGCGCGCTGGCCGAAGGCCGCGATCCGCGATTGCTTTGCATCGTGCTGCGCGGCGCGCTCGACGGCTTGGCGACGGTCGCGCCGGTCGGCGATCCGAACTGGACGCCGTTGCGCGGCGACAAGGCGCTGAGTCTCGCCGGCCAAACGCCGGCGCTGCCGCTCGACGCCATGTTCGCGCTCAACCCCGCGATGCCAAATCTGCATCGCCTCTATCATGCCGGCGCGGCCACCATCGTGCATGCGGTGGCGACGCCGTATCGCGAGCGCTCGCATTTCGACGGCCAGGATGTGCTCGAAAGCGGCCTGACCCGTCCGGGCGCGGTGTCGAGCGGCTGGCTCAACCGCGCGCTGGCGACTTTGGCGCCCGCCGGCCGCGCCAATCCGCGCGCGCGCAATGCCTTCGCGGTCGGGCCGATTGCGCCCTTGGTGGTGCGTGGCGCCGCGCCGGTGCTGGCCTGGACGCCGCCGCGGCTGCCATCGGCCGGCGACGACACCGTCATGCGCCTGCTCGATCTCTATCGCCACACCGATCCGGCTTTGGCGCGCGTGCTGGAGGAACGCATGGGGCTCGCCGCGATTGCCGGCGCCGGTGGCACGCCGGGCGCGGCGAATGCGCAGCCGCGCGGCGCGGTCGCGCAAGTGCGCGCCTATTTCGAGCAGTCGGCCGCCGCCGCGGCGCGCTTTCTGGCGCGGCCCGACGGCCCGCGGATCGGCGCGCTGGCGTTCGACGGCTGGGATACCCACGCCAATGACGGCGCGCTCGACGGACGGCTGGCGGCGCTATTGGGCGCGCTCGACGGCGCGATCGCGGCGATCGAAACCAATATGGCCGCGGCCTGGCGCGAAACCATGGTGGCGATTGTCACCGAATTCGGCCGCACCGCCCGCATCAACGGCACCGAAGGCACCGATCACGGCACCGGCACGGTCGCGATCCTCGCCGGCGGCGCGCTCAAGGGCGGCCGGGTGATCGCCGATTGGCCGGGCCTGCGCGACGCCGACCTGCATGACAAGCGCGACCTCAAGCCGACCGCCGATCTGCGCGCGGTGCTCAAGGGCTTGTTGCACGATCATGTGCGGGTCGATGAGCAGGCCTTGGCGGAGCGGGTGTTCCCCGATAGCGCCGCGGTGAAGCCGATGGCGGGGTTGGTGGGGTAGGCTACGCCGCAACCGGGCGCACGGGCTTGGCCCGTCGGATGCGGCGGCGGCGCTCCGGTGAGTGCAGCGCCTCCCATAGGTCAATCCGGCGCTGCAAGTTCAGCCAGAAGTCGGCGCTGTTACCGAACGCGCGCGCCAGCATCAGCGCGGTGTCCGCGGTTATCGCGCGGCGGTCGTTGCAGAGTTCGTTGACATGCTTGCGCGGGACACCCATGGCATTCGCAAGGTCGCCTTGGGTCAGTCGGAGCGGCTGCAAGAACTCCTCAACCAGGATTTCACCAATGCCTGCCGGCTTACGCTTGGTCATGCGCATCGTGCGCCTCATCGATAACGGTGGTTGTCGAGGTATACGTCGTCGGCCTTTCCGGTGCCGTTGTTCCATCGAAAAATCAGCCGCCATTGTTGGTTCACACGGATCGAATGCCAATTGGCAAGCGCACCCTTGAGCTTCTCAAAGTGGTTGCTGGGCGGCACGCGAAGATCGGCGTCGGCGGTGGCGTCGTCCAGCATTTGCAGCTTTCTGAACAGTCTGGTCTCCAAATCGGCGGGAATCCTCTTGGAACGAACATCCTCCAGGAAGAAATCCCGCAGCCAGGTATCGCGAAACGAGGCGATCATACCAGCATCCGTGCCAGATGAACTATTGTACCACCCAATGGTACATAAATCCAGCGTCGTTTGCGGATGATACAGGTCGTGGATCCCGCCCGGCGCGCGCTTCGCCGCAAGCCGTCGGCATCGGACGTCAGCAGAATGAACCCTTCAGTGAGGGTCTTGTTTCACGGCTCGGCAGCCAGGCTCAACGGGTCGCGATGCACCCGAAAGCGGACCTGCTATGCTCACTTTGAGTTTTGTTGGTCGTGACCCACACCGACTCTCAAGATGCCAATTGCTGCACTGCAAAAACTCGTTCGGCCAGCCTTGCAAACTGGGTGACTTGTCGAACAGACGACGTTCGCCGAACCTCGTGGCTATCTTGCGAGAAGGCCGGCAAAAGGCGAGTATTTCACGAGCAGACGCCGTCTGGGGTATCCCCCGGGAGGCCCGTTATCGCTAGGGGGAGACGAATGGAAAAGTTTTGTCGTATTCGAGGCAGCACGATCATCGCTGTGATCGCGGTTTTTTTCACCGCATTGTGTGTGGCCCAACGCCCGACTGCTCAAGAGCAGCGGTTCACGTTCGGCCTCATCGGAGACCTAGGTTATTTTTCAGAGCACGAGCCTTGGGTGGACAACGTCTTCGCTGATCTGAACAGAGATCCGTCACTCTCATTTGTGGCACACGTCGGCGATCTTTCGCGACCAATTTTCGGATGCACAGATGAAATGGTCGCTAAGCGGCTTTCGCAGTTCAATGCTTCAATCCATCCGATGATCTATACGCCAGGCGATAACGAATGGACGGACTGCCATGACAAACAAGGCATCAAAGGAGGCAATCCCTTTGAGCGGCTCGCGAAGTTGCGCTCTGTGTTTTTCGCTGACGAGCAAAGCCTTGGCAAAAAGAAAATGTCGCTTGTGCGCCAGAGCCGAAGTACCGATCCGATTTTTGCTAAATATCGAGAGAACGCGCGATGGGATATTGCGGGAGTGACATTCATCACCATACACGTGGTTGGCAGCAACAACGGCCTTGGACGCACCCCCGAAGCCGACGAAGAATATGTAGAGCGAACCAAAGCAAACTTGACGTGGTTGCGAGAAGGCTTTGCACACGCATCAAGCAATAGCAGTCGCGCCGTTATGATCATTACGCAGGCAAATATCTTTCCTGCTTATCCGCCGTCTGCACCAGAACAGAATCCAAGCGGCTTTGCGGAAATACGCGGATCAGTGGAGAAGGAAGTTAGGGCGTTCGGTAAACCTGTGGTCCTTGTTCACGGCGATACGCACTATTTTCGGATAGATAACCCATTTCATCAGCGACCAAAGCAAGGAACGCCCGGCGAGCCAGCTATCGAGAACTTTTTGCGCGTCGAGACCATCGGCACCCCAAACCATCATTGGCTGCATGTAACTGTGGACCCGACTAATCCAAACGTATTCGCATTTAGCCCCCGGATCGTGACGGCAAATGTACCTAAGCGACAGTAGTGCTGCGACCGCTTTTCGCAGCCGCCTGATCGAAACGCCTGATCGGATTTCGGAGAGACCGCCTCGCGGCGGTCTTTCTTTCTGGGCTGTGTCATTGACCTTGCAGTCCAGCGCCGATGGGGGGATTGAATAACAAAGCTACTTGCTGCGGTGCAAGAGTCCGTTCCTGGCCCAAAGCTGCGGTGGCGCGATGTCCGGAATTACGGTGACGGTGCACTTAATCCCTGTCTACCTCCGTCGTGATCGCTGGTGACCCGCATTCGGGTGGTGCGTGGCCATGCGCGCATCGACACCCAAGGCGGGAAGCAAGCAATTGAGTGCACTGTCACCGTTACGGTTGCGATCCGAACCTTGAAGAACCGCCAACTTAGTCCCCTCGCGGAGATGTTTTGCGAGCGGGTGCGCACCATTATCAAACCGCTGGCAAGAACCGTAGTCTGACGCTGAAGACGTCAGGTCATGTGCCGGACCGACGAAACCAGAATGTCTGCGATCCTGTCGCTAACGGGGGTCAAGCCGACGACAAATACTCACTTTGAGTTTTGTTGAGCCTGACCCGGAGCGGTCCTCACACACCGGTAAGCGCTGCAGGCTCAATCAGCTTTGAAGCCGGCGGCCTTGACCAGCCGCGCCCACCGCTCGGCCTGCGCCTTGATATCGGCGGCGAATTCCGGGCCGGTCTGGCCCGACATATCGAAGCCCTGCGCTTCGAGCTTTGCCTTCACGCCCGGATCGGCATTGGCAGCTTTGGCTGCGTTCAAGAGGCTCGTCAGCACCGCAGGTGGCGTCCCGGCCCGTACCATGAGGCCGAACCAGATGGTGGCCGTGAATTCGGGATGGTCCAATTCCGCGAAGGTCGGGACGTTCGGCAGGAAACGCGACCGTGCCGCGCTGGTGACGGCGATGGCGTTGAGCTTTCCGTCTGCGATAAGCGGCAGCGCTGCCTGCATTTGGGTAAAGCCGAAGAGGACGTGTCCGGCCATCAGGTCGGTTACCTGCGCGCCGGCCCCGCGGGACGGCACGTGAACGAGATCGAGATCGAAGCGTTGGTTCAACTGGAAGCCAAAGAAGTGAGACGGCGTTCCGGCGGAGAAAGACGAGTAACTTAGCTTGCCGGGATTTTTCTTGATCCAGGCCACGAGTTCGGTGAGCGTCTTCGCTGGCACGCTGGGATGCGTGACCAGCACCAGCGGGGCCGTAACGCCCCGGATGAGTGGGATGAAATCGTTCAACGTCCATTTCGGATCTCTGAACGCGCTAGGATTGATCTCAGTGATCGATTGAGTGGCGACCAGGATCAACTCGCCGTCCGCCGGTGCGTTGACGACGAACTGGCTCCCTATGTTTCCGTTCCCACCCGGTTTGTGCTCGACAATGATGACGCGGCCGAGCGTTTTCATCATTTGATCCGAGATCAGACGCGCGTAGGGGTCGGTCGCTCCGCCCGGCGCCAATGGGACGATCATGCGGATCGGCCGCGACGGGTTTGATTGCGCAAAGGCCGAGATCGAAGCGCCGAGGCTGCCGGCGAACGCCATCGCCGTCGCCGTCGCTAGAAAACTGCGTCTGTTCATGGCTCAAAGCTCCATCCCTGATTATCGCTGCGAACCAGCTCAAATCGAACCTATCCCGACCAATCATAACTGGATAATAACAACATCGGATAAGGTCATAGTGATTCCGAATGGGTGCTCGCCATGCCGTGGGACGATCGCGTCAAACGCCGGCTCAAATTGCGTGACCTTGATATTCTGATGGCCGTGATTGCCGCAAAGAGCATGGGGAGGGCGGCCAGCCGTCTCAACATGTCCCAGCCGGCCGTCTCAAAGGCCGTCGCCGATTTGGAACATACGCTCGGCGTGCACCTGCTCGACCGCTCGCATCGGGGAGTCGAGCCGACGGCCTATGGCCTCGCTCTCGCCAAGCGCGGCGTCGTGCTGTTCAACGAATTGCGCCAGGGCGTGCAGGACATCGAGTTTCTCGCCGATCCTACCGCGGGGGAGCTGCGGATCGGTGCGACCGAGCCTATTTCCGCCGCCATTGTTGCGCCGGTCGTCGACCGGCTTTCGCGGCAATATTCACGGATGGTCTTTCATGTAGTTACCGGCGACACATTTGACTTGTGCCGCAAAGTCACCGATCGCAACATCGAGCTTACGATCTCGCGAGTAACCAGCCCGGTTGCCGAGGATCATTCGACTGAAATTCTATTCCATGATTCTTTGGTCGTGGCCACTGGAGCGACGAATCCGTTGCTTCGTCGGCGCAAGATTGACCTTGCGGAACTGGTGGCCGAGCGCTGGGTTCAGCAGCCACTCGAAAATTATTTCGGTTCGCTTGTGACGAACGCTTTTCAAGCGAGCGGGCTTGTGCCGCCACGACTGACGGTGTCGTCCGCCTCACCTACGCTCCGCAGCGAGCTGCTCGCGACCGGGCGCTATCTCACGGCGGTCCCCAGGTTCTCGCTCAGGCTGCCTCGCCGGCACCCCTTTCTCCGGCCGCTGCCGGTCGAACTGCTCAATACACGACACCCGGTCGCGATCATCACTTTGAAAAATCGCGAGCTAAGCCCGCTCGCGCAGCTCTTCATCGAACGCGTGCGCGCCCTCACGAAGCCGCTGGCGAAACCCTAGCTGATTAAAACCGAGGTCAGATTCCGTGGGAGTCCGTTCCTGGCCCAAAGCGGCGGTGGCGCGATGTCCGCTCTTGCGCCGCTCTTGGGGGATAAGCGGGCGTCGGCCGGATCGATCAAGCCAATTTATGAGTGCACGGCCCAAAATGATTGTCCCCGCCGGCTGCCGTTGCCTTCGCTGCTCGTTCCGCCGTGCGATTTTTGTTGATAGCGCACGACGTCAACGTTAGCCGCTTGCCATCGGCGGTTCTCATGCATCAGTGACGTCCGCAGCGGAAGGTTATGCACCGAGCCGGTGCTTGCACGTCCACAGCATGGCGCACCGTTTCATTGACTCACCGCATTGTTGTGCAAGGGTTTCCGCGTTCTGTCCGCCAAGGGTGCGCCGCTTCGCGGCGCCCGGCAATGACTACGGCGCGTTCCGCGCCCTGCGCAGAAAAAACGTTCTTTCAGTAAGATCGCCGATCCAAGCATCTGAAGATGAAAGTGAATTCCATGTTTTTCGATCTTACAGCCCGCAGCAAGATCGCATCCTGCAAATGATGCTGCGATTCGCTGTAAGACTGTAAGAAAAATCGACCAAGTCTTTGATAAAGCGAATGGATTATTCCCGAAAGGTGGTCTTACAGTGCGGTTTTGACGGTGTAAGAGTGTAAGATGATGACGACCGGCATCCGCGTTATGATGGCCGCAACAAGCCGCGATCGGCGGCAGGGGAGGACGGTCATGGGTCGGTCTTGCCGTAGCGGCTTGGCGGCCGCGATTGCCGTGTTGTGGGTCGCGCTCGTGCCCTGCGCCGCCAATGCGCAGTCTTATCCGAACAAGCCGGTGCGGGTGATTGTGCCGTTCACGCCGGGCGGCTCGACCGACGTGGTGGCGCGCTTGATCGCGCAGCATCTCACCAACAATCTCGGCCAGCAGTTCTATATCGAGAACCACGGCGGCGCCGGCGGCAATATCGGCATCGCCCTGGCGGCCAGCGCACCGGCGGATGGCTATACGGCGCTGATCATCAGCAACAGTTTCATTTTCAATCCGTCGCTCTACACCAAGATCCCCTATGACCCGATCAAGGATTTCGCGCCGGTGACCGGGATCGCGACATCGCCCTATCTTTTGACCGTCACGCCATCGGTGCCGGCGCAGGACCTCAAGGAATTCATCGCGATGGCGCGCGCCAATCCCGGCAAATTGAGTTACGCCTCGTCGGGCCGCGGCACGCCCGGACATCTGGCCGGCGAATTGTTCCGTCTGCCGCTCGGGCTCGACATCGTGCATGTGCCGTTCAATGGCGGCGGCCCCGCGATCCAGGCAACCGTCGCCGGCCATGTGCAGGTCAGTTTCAACGCGCTGCCGACCGGCGCGCCGCACGTCAAGGCCGGCAAGCTGCGCGCGCTGGCGGTGACCGCGGCGACGCGACATCCATCGTTCCCGGACGTGCCGACCATGGCCGAAGGCGGCGTTGGCGGCCAGGAGGTCGAGATCATGGTCGGCCTGCTGATGCGCGCCGGCACGCCGCAGCCGATGATCGACCGGCTGCAACAGGAAATCGCCAAGATCACCGCGACCCCCGAGGTCGCCGAGCGGTTGACGTTCCTTGGCTTCAGCCGCGTCGCCAACACGCCGGCGGAATTCGGCGGTTGGATCAAGACGGAGCTGCCGCGCTGGTCGAAAGTGATCGAAGACGCAAAAATTCAGAAGACCCAATAGGCCATGCGTATTGTCGATATTCGCGAGACTGCGA
Source organism: Xanthobacteraceae bacterium (assembly GCA_022841625.1). GTDB lineage: Bacteria > Pseudomonadota > Alphaproteobacteria > Rhizobiales > Xanthobacteraceae > VAZQ01. Next base: position 20,093 of record JALHRD010000037.1, on the reverse strand, counting down.
TTCCCTTGAAATCGCAGCTCGCCAATTCCAGTTTCGATTTTTCGGAAATGACGACCTCGGTGGTGGCGGTCATTACCGATGTGGTGCGCGACGGCAAACCGATCGCGGGTTTCGCGTTCAATTCCACCGGCCGCTATGCCTGCGGCGCGCAAATGCGCGAACGCTTCATTCCGCGCATCCGCGCCGCCAAGCCGGAGGCGCTGCTCGATGGTGCCGGGCTGCTCGATCCCGAGAAAATTCTCGCCTGCATGATGCAGCGCGAGAAGGCCGGCGGCCACAGCGAGCGTTCGATTGCAATCGGCACCATCGAGGTCGCGGTATGGGACGCGCTGGCCAAGATCGCTGGCAAGCCGCTGCATCGCCTGTTGGCGGAGCGCTTCAATGGCGGGCGCACGGTCGACAAGGTGTTCTGTTATGTCGGCGGCGGCTGGTACTGGCCGGGCCAGACCATTAGCGATCTGCAAGACGAAATGCGCCGCCATCTCGACGCCGGCTATACCATGGTGAAAATGAAAGTCGGCGGCCTGCCGCTCGCCGACGATGTGAAGCGCGTCGCGGCGGTGAAGAGCATTCTGCCGCCGCAGGCCGAATTGGCGGTCGATGCCAATTGCAAATTCGGCCGCGACGACGCGCTGGCCTACGCCAAGGCGCTGGCGCCGTTCAAGCTGCGCTGGTTCGAGGAGCCGTGCGATCCATTGGATTTTGCGCTGCTCGCCGAGATCGCCAGCGTCTATGGCGGTCCGCTCTCGACCGGCGAGAATCTGTTCTCGACGCCGGATGTTGAAAACCTGGTGCGGTTCGGCGGGCTCACGCCGGCGCGGCGCGATGTGATCCAGGTCGATCCGCCGCAGGCCTATGGCATTGCGCAATATGCCCGCACGCTGGCGATGCTGGCGCGGCACGATTGGCCGCGCAGCCTGTTGTTTCCGCATGGCGGCAATCAAATGTCGCTGGCGATCGCCGCCGGCTTCGGGCTCGGCGGCGCGGAATCCTATCCCGGCGTGTTCGGCGATTTTGGCGGCTTTGCCGACGATGCGCGCATCGCCGACGGCTTTATCACTTTGTCGGAACGGCCCGGCATCGGGTTCGAAGGGCAGGCCGCGCTTTATCGCATCATGCGCGAACTGGTGGCGGGCTAGGAAAGCGATTAGAGTTGCGGCAACGAAAATGATCGATCGGGGAGGTTGCCATGAAGCTGCGCGCGGTCGGCATTATGCTTGCCTGCATGTCGTGGGGCGCCATGGCGCAAGCCGCCGAACTCACTGTGGTCGCGAGCCAGGGCAATCTGCCGGGGATCAATGCGCTGGCGGTGGCGTTTGCGCAGGTGAGCGGCCACAAGGTCACGGTCGTTCAGGATACCGGCAAGGAATTGGAGCTGCGGCTCGCCAATGGGCCCGCCGATCTGGTTGCCGGCGGCCCCGAGGCGATCGAGGGCTTTGCCAAGCAAGGCCGGATCGTTGCCGGCACTGCGACGCCCTACATGCTCGCCGGCCTCGGCGTGTCGGTGCGCGCCGGTGCGCCGAAACCCGATATCAGCACGGTCGACGCCTATATCAAGACGCTGATGGATGCGAAGTCGATCGGCTATTCGCGCGGTTGCAGCGGTCAGCACGCCGCCCAAGGGATCGCGGAGCTTGGACTCGCGCCGCAATTGAAGCCGAAGATTCAGCTCACCGGTGGCGGCTCCGGCCCGGTTACTTTCTTTTTGGCGCGCGGCGATTTCGAATTGGGCATTCAGCAGACCAACATCATGGTCGGCGCACCGGGCACCGATTATGTCGGGCCGGTGCCGGGCTTTCTGAACAAGCCGTGCCCTAACAGCGTGGCGATCTTGGCGGTGTCCAAGCAGCAGCAGGCAGCGCGCGCGATGCTTCGCTTCATGGTGTCGGCGGACGCCGCGCCGGTGCTGCGCAAGGTCCATGAGGAGCCGGCGAAGAAATAGCGCCTGGGTTGGATTGCGGACGAAAGATATTTGGGGGAGTTTTATGCGAGCGTTGTCGGGCGCAGTGATTGGAACATTCTTGAGTCTCTCGGTAGCAACCATGCCGCAAGCCGCTGAAATCACCATCTTCACCTCGATGGGTTCGCTGTCGGGGGTGACCGATCTTGCCGCCGCCTATGAGAAGGCCAGCGGGCATAAAGTGGTGGTGGCGGCGCGGATCGGGCCGGCGCTGCCGAAGGCGCTCAATAGCAATGAGCCCGGCGACATCGTTGCGAATTTTTCCGACGCCTTCGACGGGCTGATCAAGCAGGGCAAGGTCGTGGCCGGCAGCGTTGTCGAATTTACCCGCGCCGGAGTTGGCGTCGCCATCAAGCAGGGCGCGCCGAAACCTGACATCGGCACGGTCGAAGCGTTCAAGGCGACCATGCTCAAAGCTAAATCGATCGGCTATTCCAAAAGCGGCAGCGGGTTGATTGCCGAACGCGGCTTGCAGCGGCTTGGCATTTTTGACCAGATCAAAGACAAAGTGCGTTATCTCGAAGGCACGCCGGTCGCGGTGTTCATTGCCAAGGGCGAGGTCGAGATCGGCATGCAGCAGTCGAATGCGATCGTGCCGGTGGCGGGCGCCGAATATATCGGGCCGTTGCCGGGCGACTTGCAGGAGTATCTGTACTTTTCGGTCGGAATCTTGAGCATCTCCAAACAGCCGGAACTGGCGCGTGGCTTCATCGCGTTCATGGCGGCGCCGGAGAATGCCGTGCATTTGCGCAAGAGTGCGATGGAGCCGCCGCAGCGTTGATCAGCCGACGGTGTTGCGGGTTCGCTCGAACAGGCGGACAAGATCGTTGGCATCGTGCGCGGTCAAGGCGAGCCGCGTGAACAGAGACAGCGGTTGGTTGGGCGGTTGATCGTCCTTGTGCTGGCCCTTGGCGCGCGGCAGCGGCGGCAGGAGCGCGAGGTCATGCAGCAGAACGGTGGTCATCTGCTCGTAGCCGGGCTTGTTGGCGCCAAACAGGCAGATGCCCGGAATGATACCGAAAAAATGCAGGCGATGCACCGCGAAGCCGGCCGGCAGGATTGTCAAAAGCACGCGGTCTCCGGATGGCAAGCTGACATTGGCGAGCGCGCGGTCGCCGAGGTCGAAATATTTATGCAGGACGGGGTTGGGCATGCAGGGTCGATTACTGCGCCGCCAGAACCGCGTCAATCCAGACGGCAAGCCGATCGAGCAGGTCGTGGCGGACATCGGCGTCCGTGCGGCCGGTCCGCGCCGGCACGTGGAACGAATGGTCGGCGTCGGCCAAAACCGCAAGCGTGGCGCGCGCGCCGAGCGCTTTGCACATCGGCTTGAACTGGTCGAGCGCCGCCAGCGGGTCGCGCGTGCCTTGCAGGAACAGCATCGGAACGTGAACGTCGAACAGATGGCGGCCGCGCTCCTGGGCGGGTCGGCCAGCCGGATGCAGCGGAAAGCCGAGGAACGCCAGGCCGCGGACGTTTGGCAGCGCCGCGGCGGCTTGCGCCTGCGAGGTCATGCGGCCGCCGAACGATTTGCCGCCGGCGATCAACGCAAGCCGCGGCAGACGCCGCGCCGCTTCGTCGACCGCGGCGCGTACCGCGGCATGCGCGCGTTTGGGCGGATCGGGCCGCTTGCTTCCCTTTTCCATGTAAGGAAACTGATAACGCAGGGTGGCGATGTTTCGCGCGCTCAGTTCGTCGGCGACCGCCGCCATGACGGCGTGATTCATGCCCGCGCCGGCGCCATGCGCCAGCACATAGCCGGCGCGTGCGTCGCGTGGCGCCTGCAACAGGCCGGACACACGCACGTCGTCGGCGATGGCAATGGTGATGGGTTCGCTCACCGGCGGCTCTTGGGTGCTCTCTTGCGTGGCACGGCGCGATCAGCCGGCCTTCGACAGCGCCGATGCGCCGGCGTGCATCGGTGCGATGATCTCGCCGGCAATGTGTCGGATGTTGTCGACATTCGGGATCATCTTGCAGAGGATCAGTTCGATCCCGAGATTTTCAAACCGTCGCAATTGCCGCAGCACCGCATCCGGCGCGCCGATGAGGCCGGCTTTGGTCGCCGGCAGCATTCGGCTTTCGATCTTGCGGGTGTCCGGATCGGGATCGAAGGCGAAGATTTGCTGGAGGGTCTTGTCGAAGGCTTCCTGTTGGTTCTTGCCCAGCGCGACAAACGGGTTGAGTGCGTAACGCACCTTACGGCCGAGAGCGGCGGTGCGGCGGTTCATGTCGGCGATGGCGTCTTCGATGCCGCGCACGGTGTCGTCGGTGGTTTCGGCGGTCTTGGGAAAATCGACAAACCACCAGTCGCAATGCGCGGCGATGAAATCGCGGCCGCGGTCGCTGCGGCTGACCGAATAGATTTCCGGCAGCGCCGGCGACGCCGGCTTAAGCAGGAGTTGGCCCTTGTCGATCTTGTAGAACTGGCCGTCGTAAGAAAATGTCTCGTTCGCCCATAGTCCGCGCAGAATGTCGATGAATTCGGTGGTGCGCCGATAGCGCTCCTCGCCCTGCAGAACCGTTCCGCCGAACATGCGGAACTCCTCATCGAACCAGCCGTTGACGACGTTGATCGCCATGCGCCCGCGGCAGATGCGGTCGAGCGAAACCGCAAGCTTGCCGATCATCACCGGATCCCACAGCCCGGGATGCACCGCGACCAGCGCCCGAATGCGCTTGAGCCGCGAGGCAATCGCGCTCGCCATGATCCAGGCGGAGAGGTCGTAACCGAGATGCCGTTCGGCGAACAGCACCAGTTCAAAGCCGACATCGTCGGCCGCTTGCAGCAGCTCGACGCCGAGGTCGAATTGCGCATCGAGCCGTCCCGGCGGCAGTGGTGCGAGTGCCTCGGTGACGGCTTGGGCGACTTCCGGCGAGCCGACCGTCGCCATTGGAATTGGGGCATAAAGACCGAATTGCATCGCAGCCTTACTTGCGCGCGAGCGCGTCTTTGAGCCGGTTGACGACGTCGATCGGCGCTGAGGCGGCGGTCTTGAGAACGGTGTCGACTTCGGCGCCGGTCACCAGATCGACGTCGAGCTTGGCTTTCTCGACGTCCTTCAGAAATTCAGGATCACGCAAGGTTGCGGCAAAGGCCGATCGCAGGACCGCGGCGCGTTCGGGCGGCAGGTCCGGCGGCGCGAGGAACGGGCGGCCGAGAATTTCTCGCGCCAGCAGGAACTCCAGCGCTTGCCGGTCGATCGGATTGTCGACCAGTCTGCGGATCATCCGCACATCGGGAAGCTCGGGTACCGGTTTGGCGCCGGTGTGGAACAAGAGGTTAACCTTCTTATCACGCACCCAGGTCGGCTGTACCGATTTGAGCGCGCTCCACGACCAGTAGGCGAGGCCTTCGATCTCGCCGCGCTCCATGGCAAGCGCTGCGTCGGTGGTGTTGCGATAGCCGGAAATGATCTTGAATTTGGTGCCGGCCAGATTGTTGAAGGCATGCGGAATGATTTCGGAATCCGCGCCGGCGCCGGTGCCGGGAACCAAGAGCTCGGTGGTTTTGAGATCCTCGAAGGTCTTTACCTTGACGGTATGCCATGACATCGCGAGCGTGGCCTCGCGGTTCATGCTGCCGATCCAGGTGAGCTTGAGCGGATCGTATTTAAGTTCGTTGCGGCCCAGGAACGGCTCGAACGGCAGGCCGCGTCCGACCGTGCCCATCACGCTGCCGTCCTTCGGCGCGATCCGATACAGCGTCTCGATGGCTTTGAGCCCGCCGGCGCCGACCACATATTGATGAACGAAAGTCGGATTGCCGGGAATGTGCTTGCCCATGTGGCGGGTCAGCACACGCGCATAAATGTCGTAGGCGGAGCCGGCCGGCGAATAGACGATCATGGTCAATTGGCGGCCTCTGTAGAATTCCTCGGGCGTTTGGGCGTGCGCGGCAACGACGCCCGCAAACAGCGCTGCGGCTGCGATGATGGAGGTTGTTCGCACGACATTGCGCATGATTTCTATCCTAAATGAAGTCGCGGCCTTCGAATGAAATGTTAGCATCGCCGGTCGGGTTTGTCTCATTGGACTATTTGACGCCGGCCAACGTGCCGGTGAGGTATGACGCGCTTGTCCAGTCCGCCGCCGCACGCCTGTAGGCGTCGTTGCAGACGACCGCTCCGCCGCGGAATCGCGATGTCGAGGCCGAAAAGGCGAAAGCCCGGGCGATGGCGCGGTTCGCGCGGGGCCGCGGGCGCCTGACGCGACTTTATACGTCGGCCTTGGCAGTGGTGGTGCGCGGCAGCGCCGGCACGCGGATCGGGCCGCGCAAGCCGGCCGCGGCGCCGAGGATTATCCCGGTCACCGCGATAAGCGAGGGCAATGCGAGGGTCGAGAGCCCGGTCAATCCTTGCCCGATCGAGCAGCCATAGGCCAATGCGCCGCCAATGCCCATCAGCGCCGCGCCGCCGATCGAGCGCAGCATTTGCTGTCGCGAACTAAAGCCTTCGGGCTGGAAGCGGCGCGCGAACAAGGCAGCCAGGAAACTGCCGGCGAGGGTGCCGATCGCCAGCGCGATGCCAAAGTTCAACGATAGAGCGGTCGGCAGCATCGCGTATTGCACGGTATCGCCGATCGGCGAGATGAAAGTCAGCGTCGTGACCGGCGCCGGATTGAAGTCGTCGGCGCCGAGATAGCCGGTCGCAAACCAGCCCAAGCAGACCAGCAGGCCGACCGCGACGCCGGCCGCGATCTGTCCCGGTGCTTGCTTAAATCCCGCGTGCGTCAGCGCAAACACCAAAAGCGCGCCGCTCACCGCGACAACCGCAAGCGCCTGGGCAATGCCGGCATCCAGGCCAAGCGTCGCCAGCGCGGCGGGCAGCGAAATGGTCGACGACGATTGCGCCGACCAGTTCAGGAACGCAACGCGCGCCGGCGCGAGCACGCCCTTGAGGGTCGCTTGCGCGGCGACGCCAATGACCAGGATCACCACCAGCGAGCGCAGATTACCGCGCCCGAGCAGAACCAGCGCGCGCGAGGCGCAGCCATTGGCCAGCACCATGCCATAGCCGAACAGCAAACCACCGATCAGTAGCAAGCTCGGGGAGAACGACGGTTGCAGATAAAGCGACTTGCCGAGATCGACGAGGCCGCTGGCGCTCAGAATCTGAGTGCCGACAATCGCGACCGCCAGCGCCAGCGCGAAGGCGCGGATGCCGCGGCCGTCGCCTTCGGTCCACCAATTGCGCAGGCCGCTCAGCAGGCAAAATCCGCTCAATAGGCCGACCGCGCCGAACGCCGCGCCGATCAGGAACCCTGCATAGAGCACGATTTCCGGAACCGCTGCCGCCATAACACCCTCACGTCAATGGATCGGTCGGGGGACGATTGAGACCGTTCCGACGCCTGTAACTGTGCCATTTGTCGTGTCAACGCAATGTGTTGAAGGGTGGTTGCCGCAATTAAAAATCTCGTTCTGTTTTTGAAAAGGCGGTCGAAACGAACGTGCTAGTGGCGGTCGCGGCGCCAGCACGGAATTCTCTGCCGATCGGCGCCTATTCGGCGTCTGGAGCGGCTAATGGGCGCTACTCCGCCGCCTGTGCCGGTTCGCCGGGGTCGAGATCCGCCGGACGGCCAAAGCGGGGCGTATCGAACGGACGCGAGACCTACCGTCGATCCCATGCTAACCTGCGCGGCTACCGACGACGGAGTCGCTGATGGCTGAATTCGACAAGTTGTCCATTCTGCTCCCGCCCGAATTGTCCAGGTCGGTCCGCGACGCGGTCGATGGCGAAAGATATGCCGTGGAAAGCGACGTAATTATCGACGCTTTGCAAGACTGGCAGGTCAAGCAGAAAATCCGAGCTGCGAAACTGGAGCGACTTCGAGAGTTAATCGGCGAAGGATTTGCATCAGGCTCCGAGGAAATGGCCTCTGACGAATTCGAACAGATCAAACGCGAGGGCCGGGCGCTGCTTGCCGCCCGCAAAACTGCTGAATGAGTCCGGACGGTCCTCTTGCGATCCGCCGATCGCGGAAAGCGCGGGCCGACCTCATCGAGATTTGGCTTTACATCGCGGAACGCAATCCTAACGCTGCGGACCGAGTTCTGGACGAGATCGAGCGCGTGTGCAGACTCATTGCGACGCGCCCAAAAATGGGACGCGAACGATCTGAATTGAAGGCGAACATACGCAGCGTTGGCGTCATGTCTTGGATCGTATTCTACTGCGTCAACGATACATTCATTGAAATCGTGCGAGTCCTGCACGGCGCGCGCGATCTGGACGCGATTGAGTTCTGATCGTGCGGTTCACTCCATGTCGCCGTCGATGAGTTGGACGAGTACGGCAACGGCCCGTATCAAACTGAACGAGCAGCGCGCCGGGGCTCGACCGCCAGATCGTGTAGCATCCGCGCGTGCAACGAAGGACTACCGTTGTTCACACCGCGGCCTGGCTGCAGGGCAATCACCACGTCCTGATAGATGCAGGCCGGGTCGTTCCGTTGCAAAGCCGGCACTGGCGGTCGTCGCACAAATTGCCAGGGTTCAGAGCCCAGAAAATCCTCGCGTCGGACGGTGGCGAACGCTCGCTCCACGCGCTCATCCTGCACGCCGGCAAGCGCCATTATCTGGCGAGCGAAGGCGCGACGGACAACGGCCAGCTCGGATTGACTGAACCGTTGGTCCGGCACCGCACTACTCCGCCGCCTGTGGCGTGTCGGTGGTGTCGAGCAGGAATCCGCCGGACTGCCGTTGCCATAGCGCGGCATAATGGCCGTTCAGGCGCAGCAATTCATCATGCGCGCCTTGTTCCACGATGCGGCCATGATCGAGAATGATCAGCCGGTCCATGCGGGCGATGGTGGACAGCCGGTGCGCGATTGCGATCACGGTCTTGCCGGCCATCAGCGTGTCGAGGCTCTGCTGGATCGCGGCCTCGACCTCGCTATCGAGCGCGGAGGTGGCTTCGTCGAGCACCAGGATCGGCGCATTCTTGAGGATGACGCGGGCAATCGCGATGCGCTGACGCTGGCCGCCGGACAGTTTGACGCCGCGCTCGCCGACCTGCGCGTCATAGCCGGTGCGGCCGCGCCAGTCTTCCAAGAGGTCGATGAATTCGTCGGCATGGGCAAGGCGGGCGGCGCGCAGGATTTCAGCGTCGGTCGCATCCGGCTTGCCATAGCGGATGTTCTCGCGGATCGAGCGATGCAGCAGCGAAGTATCCTGGGTGACGACCGAAATCTGCGCGCGCAGCGATTCCTGCGTGGCGCGCGCGATGTCTTGCCCGTCGATGGTAATGCGGCCTTCTTCGACGTCGAAGAAGCGCAGCAGCAGATTGACCACGGTCGATTTGCCGGCGCCGGAGCGGCCGACCAGGCCGATCTTTTCGCCCGGCCGCACGGTGAGCGAAAAACCGTCAAGCACCGAATAGGGCCGGCCGTCGTCGCGAATGGAGGTCTTGCGGCCATAGCCGAAGCGCACATTGTCGAATGCGATGGCGCCGTCTTTCACCACCAGCGGCTTGGCGTCGGGCGGATCGGTGAGTTGCAGAGGGCGCGCGATGGTCATCATGCCTTCCTGCACGATGCCGACTTCCTCGAACAAATCGGTGATCTGCACCGCGATTTGGCGCGACATATTGGTGAGTTGCAGCGTGAGCGGCAGCACCATGGCAATGGTGCCGACCTCGACCAAGCCCTTCTGCCACAACAGCAGCGCCATCGCGCCGGCGCCGGCGATCAACAGCGCGTTGAGAAAATTAAGAATGGTGCCGAACATGGTGAGCAGCCGCTGCGCGGCCAGGAACACGTCGACATGGCGGTCGACCGCGTCGCGCACGTAATTGTCTTCGTCGCGCGGGCGCGCGAATAATTTCACTGTGAGGATATTGGTGTAGCTGTCGACAATGCGGCCCATCAGCGCCGAACGCGCTTCGGAATTGACCTTGGAGCGGTCGCGCATGCGCGGCACGAAGTACCACAGCAGCGCAATGTAGCCGGCAAACCAGCCCAGGATCGGAACCGTGAGCCACCAATCCGCTGCCGCGGTCATCACCAGTGCGGTGATGCCGTAGATCAGGACGTACCAGACCGCGGTCACCGACGAGACCAAAGTCTGGCGCACCGCCGGTCCGGTCTGCATCACGCGGTTGGAGATGCGGCCGGCGAAGTCGTTCTGGAAGAATGCCCAGCTCTGGCGCACCACATGCCAATGCGCCTGCCAGCGGATCAGGCTGGAGAACGGCGCCGCGATCGCCTGATTGGTAATGAGATAGCGCGCCAGCGCGACAGCGGGCCGCGCCACCAGAACGATCAGCAGCATGCCAAGGAGCCACGGCCAGGTTTCGGCGAGGAAGCGGTCGGGCGGGATCTGCGACACATAGGTGACGATCTTCCCCATAAAATAAGGGATCGCCGCGTCGGTGATCGCCACGAAGAATTCGACCACGAACAATGCGATGAACAGCGGCTTGGCCTGCCGCGCAAAATGCCACAGGAAGGCCAGCAATCCAGCCGGCGGCTCCGGATGATCGGGAACCGCCGTCGGCTTGAGGAAACGTTCGAAGCGCGAAAACATGGCCAGTGATTACAGGCGCTCGGGCCGCTTGGCTATAGTGCCAATGCGACGCTATTTGCCCGGCGATACCCGCAAGATCCGGCCATTGGCATTGTCGGTCGCGAGATAGAGCGCGCCGTCGGGGCCTTGCCGCACGTCGCGAATGCGTTCGCGCAGATTTTCCAGGAGCCGTTCTTCGCTGACGACCTTCTCGCCATTGAGTTCGAGCCGGACCACGAGCTGGGCGGCAAGCGCGCCGACAAACAGGCTGTTGCGCCAGCTCGGAAACAGGTTGCCGGTGTAGAACGCCATGCCCGACGGTGCGATTGACGGCACCCAGAATTTCACCGGCTGCTCCATGCCGTCGCGATGGGTGCCGGCGCCGATCTTGGCGCCGGAATAGTCGATGCCGTGGGTAATGATCGGCCAGCCGTAATTCTTGCCGGCTTCGGCAATGTTGACCTCGTCGCCGCCGCGCGCGCCGTGTTCGTGCGTCCACAGCCTGCCGCTTTGCGGGTGCAAGGCCGCGCCTTGCATATTGCGGTGGCCATAGCTCCAGACTTCCGGCTTGGCGTCGGCTTGTTTCACAAACGGATTGTCCGGCGGCGCGCGGCCATCGGGCGTGACGCGGATCACTTTGCCCAGATGATTGCCGAGATTTTGCGCCTGGTCGCGATGGCCGCCGTGATCGCCGGTAGTGAGAAACAGATTGCCGTCGCGCGCCTGTACGATGCGGCAGCCGAAATGCAGTCCGTTGGACGGTGGCCCGTCCTGCTGGAAGATGACGCGCATATCGTCGAGCCGCGGCGGCGCGCCTTCGACCAGCCGGGCGCGCGCCAGCGCCGTCTGTCCGCCGCCATTCACCGGCGTTGCGAAACAGAAATAGATCGCGCCGTTCTTGGCAAAGTCGCGGTCGAGGATGACGTCATGCAGGCCGCCCTGGTTGCGCGTGAAGATCGGCGGCAGGCCGGCGACCGGCGGCGAAAGATTGCCGCCGCGTGCGATCAGCCGCAGCCGGCCGGCGCGCTCGGTCACCAGCATGCGCCCGTCGGGCAGGAACGCGATGGCCCAAGGATTGGCGAGGCCGCCGGCGGCGGTCTCGACCGTCAGGTTGCCCGCTGGCGGGGCGCCGGTCGGCCGGAATTGCGGCTGCGCCTGCGAAGCTGGCGCGATGGCAACAAACAGCAGCGCGACGGTTGCCGGCAATCGCATGGGAGGTCTCCGCGGGCGGCGCATTGGGATGCGGTCACAATTATGCACCGCCCGGGAGGATTCCAACACCACACTGACTGACAATTCGCACAGACGAAATCACGCTACTGGCACAACGCTACAAGCGACACGCAGGTCAGGCTGTCCGCGCGCGCCATGCCGATCGATATTGCGGCGACCGCGATCAGTGTCGAAAACGCCAGTGCAATGGTCGCGACCAGCTCAACAACAACAACGGGACGCCGGCGCGAGTCCGCCGTATCGCGGGCGGCGCAGTGCGTCCTCTCCATGGCAGTCATGACTTTCTCCAACGAATCAGTCGTCGTCCTTGCGCGGACCATTGGCACGGATGCGGGCGCCACTTGGTCGGGATTTTGGCGGAGACGGCGAAGAATGACGGCGATTTCGTGAATCGGGTTACGAAGGCGTTAATGCTTCGTGGCGCGCGCGTTACTTGTCGGGTCCGAGCTGGCGGTAAATCGCGCTCCAGCGTTTGATTTCGTCGGCGATGAAGCGGGTGAGCGCGGCGGAACCCGCATCCATGGTCATCAAGGCGTCACGCGCGAAGATGTCTCTCACTGGCGCGGTCGCAAGGTAACGCCGTACTTCCTGGTTCAGCCGGTTCACCACCGGCGGCGGTAGATTCTTCGGGCCCGTCAGCCAGAACCAAATGGCGCCGCCAATTTCCGGATAGCCACTTTGCGCGAGCGTGGGCACGTTCGGCAGCGCGGAACTGCGTTCGCTTGAACTGACTGCGAGGGGTACGATCGTGCCGGCGGTAATGTGCGGGAGCATCGGTGCGATCGGCAGCGTTGCCAGCGGTACGTGATTGCCGATGAAATCGGTCTGCAACGGCGCGCCGCCGCGATAGGGCACATGGTTGATCCGGTTCGCGCCGACCTTCAGGCGAAACTGATCGACCATCAATTGGCCGAGCGTGCCGGTGCCCGGCGATCCAAAATTGATCGGCTTGTCGTTTGCCAGCCGCACGACATCGGCCAGCGATTGCACGCCAAGCGTGGCATGAGCCGCGAAGATGTAGGTCTCACCACCCATCATGACGATATGGCTGAAGTCGGCGATCGGGTCGTAATCGGCCTTCACGCCGCTGGCCGGCCCGAGAATGTGGGGGCCGAAGCCGCCAGCCAGCAGCGTATAGCCGTCGGGTTCGGCGCGCGCGACTTGCGCCGCACCGAGGGCGCCACCCGCGCCGGGACGGTTCTCGACCACGAATTGCTGTTTGAAGACCTTGCTGAGGTCCTCTGCGACCAGCCGCGTCATCCGGTCGGTGCTGCCGCCGGCCGGGAACGGCACCACAATGCGTACCGGCTTGGTCGGCCAGTCCTGCGCGCGCACGGTTTGGATCGACGGCAGGGCCGCGAGCGTGGCGACAAGCAACGCGACGGCGCGCATCCGATAACTCCTAAGTCTTAATTCGTGGATCGCCAGCATAGACATTGACAGGACGAGGTCAAAACCGAAGCGGCGCGCGTCACTGCGACGTCTCAACGGCGATCGGTTGCCAGTCCATGGCGATGTGCCGCGGTTCGGCGGCCACCCGGTCAAGCCAGCGCCGGATCGCCGGAAACGAGTCGAGGTCGTAGTCGGCGCGATGCGCGAGGTGGGTATAGGCGTAGAGCGCGATGTCGGCGATGGTGTAGCGCCCGGCGGCGAAATAGTCGCTACGCCTGAGGTGATCTTCCATGACGCGCAGCGACCGGTAGCCTTCTTCCATCCAGTCGTCCATTGCGTGGCTCTGCAATTCGCGGCCGCCCTTCACCAAAGCCAGCCAAAAATAGGCCGCGCCGAGATTGGGTTCGAGGCTGTGCTGCTCGAAGAACATCCATTGCAGCGCTTCGGCGCGATCGATGCGATCTTCAGGAGCGAGCGATGTGCCGCCGGCGACATACCAAAGAATGGCGTTCGATTCCGCGATGTGACGCCCGGGTGCCACTTCAAGCAGCGGCACCTGGCCGCTGGGGTTCTTCTGCAGGAACTCCGGCGTATGGCTTTCGCCCTTGAGGATGTCGACCTCCACCAGCCGATACGGCAAGCCGAGCTGAGCGAGGGTGAGCCTCACTTTGTAACTGTTGCCAGACCGCTGCATTGAATAGAGGGTGAACATGGTGTCCCAGACATCTTGACCAATTTGGCAAGGCGATTGGCGGCGAGCCACCGTGAGACTATGGCATGTCGGCGGCCATGTCGTCTCAATTTGCGGGGGTGTCAAAGCAACGGGATGCCGCGGGAAAGTTTTCGCGATGCGCGTAAAGGCGCAGTGGATTTATCCTTCGATCACCGGGCCGCTGAGTGGGTTTTGCCCGCGGCTGCGATCATTCCGATCGGTCGGTCGACTGAGCCGCGCACCGAAAGAATCAGCACGGCGATCATCGTCCATACGCCAACTGGGATAAGCAGGGCATCGGCCAGGCTTCGTGCGACGACCGGCGTCATCCAGAGCATGGCGAGTGCGGTTCTGTGCCAGGGACAAAAGCCGCGCTGCAATCCGTCAATTGCCAAGAACGCAATGGCGGGCGCCAACACCATCATGTCGTAATCGAGCGCGTAAGGCGTCGACAGAATCGATGCGATGATCAGCGCGCCGGCTTTGAGCGGGTACGGGCGATCGCTTCGCCACAGCCTAACCAGGACGACGCAAAAGACCGCCGCGACGGCGGCATGCAGCGCGTAGGCGAGGCCGATCGATCCGCCCCACATCCGGATCCAGGAGAACACGCTTTGGATCTTTTGCCAGCCGGTATTGCCCTCTTCGAGCACCACGACGCGGCTGAATTCCGTCGAGGCCAAGAAGGCGCTCCAGACCTCCGGGCCAAACGCCAGCGTGCTGACGCCCACAAGCGCTGCCACGGTGACGGCGGCAAAGCTGAACGCGCGCCAGCGTCGGGTGGCGACCAGCACCAGCGGAATCAAAAGACCGAACTGGGGTTTGTAGCTCAGCAATCCGAATAGGATGCCGGCCAGGCTCGGACGCCGATCGAGAATGAGCAGCGCGCTGCCGACCAAGGCTGCGGTGAGGAATCCGTTCTGGCCGTGGCCGACATTGACCAAGACCGCCGGGAACGCCGCTGCAAACAGCAGCCACCACCAGCCGCTGAGATTGCCTTCGGCCGGAACACCGGACGGCGTCAATTGGCCAGCCAGGATCGCGCGGAGTGAAACGAGGTAAAGCAGGAATGTGGTTGCGAGCCAGACGGCCAGCGCGAGGCCATAGGGCATCAGCGCGAGCGCTGCCGCCGGAAACAGAAAGAACGGCGGATAGTGCCAGCCATAGAATGGCGCATTGTCGCCAAAGATCGCACGCTGCCGGCCATGGTGCTGGGCCGGGTCGAACGGGGCATCCGGCCGGCCTTCGAGAACAAACGTGCCGGCGGCGTAGACATTGGCAAAATCGGTTCCGATCGGATGGCCGCGCCAATCGAGATAGTTGTCTGATTTTATAACCAGCACAGTGAGCGCAATCACCGAGCCAATCAGCATGGCGAACGCGATCAGCCGGGTCCGCTCGCGGGTCAGCCAGTCGCCGGTTCGCAGTCGTTCGAGCAAGCCGCGCATCGGCCGGTAGCTCCAATATGGGGCGGTGGCCGCGGCAAACCGCGGCTGTTCCGGGCGGTGCATCGCTATCAGGGTGGAATTGACAGGCGGTTAAATCGCTCGGCCGCCTGAGAAACCGTCATTTCGGTCGATTCCGTGTGGCAGTATCGCCGCTTGCCCTTGCCGGACTCGCTTGGGGGTCTTAGGAGAGGGGCCGTCCGCCAACCGCGAACCAAGATTTGGCCACAGAGCAGGAGACAAGGATGGCCTTCCTCGCCGAGCAGCTCAAGCGCATCAAGCCGTCGCCGACCATTGCCGTGACGGACAAAGCGCGTGCGCTGAAAGCGGCTGGCCGCGACGTCATCGGGCTCGGCGCCGGCGAGCCGGATTTCGACACCCCCGACAACATCAAGGAGGCGGCGATTGCCGCCATCCGCGCCGGCAAGGCGTCGAAATACACCCAGGTCGACGGCATGGTCGAGTTGAAGGAAGCGGTGGCGCGTAAATTCAAGCGCGAGAACGGGCTCGACTACAAGACCTCGCAGATCACGGTCGGCGCTGGCGGCAAGCAGGTGCTCTACAACGCATTCATGGCGACGCTCAATCCCGGCGATGAGGTGATCGTGCCGGCGCCGTTCTGGGTGAGCTATCCCGACATGGTGCTGTTGGCGGGCGGCAAGCCGGTGCCGGTGGTCGGCACCATGGAGAACGGCTTCAAGATCGACGCCGCCGCGCTCGATCGCGCGATCACCCCGAAGACCAAGTGGTTTCTGTTGAACTCGCCGTCAAACCCGACCGGCGCCGCTTATTCGCGCGCCGAACTCAAGGCGCTGACCGACGTTCTGGTGAAGCATCCACATGTCCATGTCATGACCGACGACATGTACGAGCACCTGGTCTATGACGACTTCAAGTTCTTCACCCCGGCGCAGCTCGAGCCGTCGCTCTATGAGCGCACGCTCACGATCAACGGCACCTCGAAGGCCTATTGCATGACCGGCTGGCGCATCGGCTATGCCGGCGGGCCGGAACCCTTGATCAAGGCGATGGCGATGCTGCAGTCGCAGTCGACCACCAATCCGGCGGCGGTGTCGCAATGGGCGGCGGTCGAGGCGCTCAATGGGCCGCAGGATTTCATCGCCAAGCACAACAAAATCTTCAAAGAGCGCCGCGATCTCGCGGTGTCGATGCTCAATCAGGCCAACGGCATCAAGTGTCCGACGCCGGAGGGCGCGTTCTATGTCTATCCGTCATGCGCCGGCGCCATTGGCAAGACGGCGCCGACCGGCAAGATGCTCGCCACCGACGAGGATTTCGTCACCGAACTGTTGGAGGCGGAAGGCGTCGCGGTGGTGCATGGCTCGGCGTTTGGGCTCGGCCCGGCATTCCGCATCTCGTATGCGGTGAAAACCCAGGATCTCGAAGAGGCTTGCCGCCGAATTCAGCGGTTTTGCGGGAATTTGAAGTAATTTGGCGACGCGTCGCCGCCATTGTTGACGGCATACGTTAACGACTCCCGGGCGGCGATCCGTTAGGATAGCTTTACTGCGTCTGCGCGCGGGCCGTGCTCGGTCTCGCGCGGCATGGGACCAGGTTCCAGGAGGACATCATGTATCGCAAGGTTATTGCTGCCGCGACACTGCTCATGGCGTTCGCGGCATTCGATCCTGCCGCCGCGCAGCGCATCAGAGCTGGAGTGCTGAACTGCGATGTTTCGGCGGGCTTCGGATTCATCATCGGTTCGCAACGGTCGGTGATCTGCACGTTTTCGCCGGAGGGCGGACAGGCGGAAGTCTATACCGGCACGATCTCGCGATTCGGCCTCGATATCGGCGCCACCGCCGGCGGCCACATGGTTTGGGCGGTGTTTGCCCAATATACCGGTCCGCGACCGGGTGTGCTGGCGGGCGAATATGTCGGGGCTGCCGGCGAGGCTTCCATTGCGGTCGGCCTTGGCGCCAATGTGCTGGTCGGCGGTTCAAACCGGCAGATCGCGCTGCAGCCACTATCGGTCAGTGGACAAGTCGGGCTCAATCTCGCGGTCGGCGTTGCCGATCTGCG
Source organism: Xanthobacteraceae bacterium (assembly GCA_022841625.1). Classification (GTDB taxonomy): domain Bacteria; phylum Pseudomonadota; class Alphaproteobacteria; order Rhizobiales; family Xanthobacteraceae; genus VAZQ01. The sequence continues at coordinate 2,802 of JALHRD010000037.1, read as the reverse complement.
CCTGCGGCCGGGCCGCTGACGGTCCGACAAACCGCCGGTTTTGCTGCAACGGCCGCCCATCGGGCGGCCGTTTTGCGAAGCGCAACAGGACGCGCGTGCGCCAACCTCGGCGCATGCTCCCGTGGCGATGATTGTGGGTGCTGCGACGCGTCGCCTCTTGCCAATCCCCCGGTAGATTTGAAACGATGGCGGTCCGGCCAGATTGTCAGTCATCTCAGGAGGCGGACCGATGGCGCAGAACGGCACACGAGCCACGGGTCCCCGGTGCATCGCGCTGGTGGGCCCATTCCAAAGCGGCAAGACCACTCTTCTCGAAGCAATCCTGGCACGCACCGGCGCGATTCAGCGCCAGGGCACCGTCGATGCCGGCACCACTGTCGGCGACGCCAGCAAGGAAGCGCGCCACCACCACATGAGCGTCGAACTCGCGGTCGCGACGACCAGTTTCATGGGCGAGAGCTATACCTTTGTCGATTGTCCGGGTTCGGTCGAGTTCATCCATGACATGCGCGCGGCGCTGCCGGCGGTCGACGCCGCCGTCATTGTCTGCGAGATGGACGAAAAAAAGATCCCGCAATTGCAGCTGATCCTGCGCGAACTCGAGGATCAGAAGATTCCGCGCTTTCTGTTCGTGAACAAGATCGATAAGGCGGACTCCACCATCCACGACGTGCTCGCGCTGTTGCAGCCGGCGGCGCGTTCGAAGCTGCTGCTGCGCCAGATTCCGACCTTCAACGGCGACATCATCAGCGGCTTTGTCGATCTCGCGCTGGAGCGGGCCTTTGTCTATAAGGAACACGCCGCGTCGGAAGTCGTGCCGCTGTCCGGCGAACTGGTCGATCGCGAAAAGACCGCGCGCTTCTCCATGCTTGAGACGCTCGCCGACCATGACGACGAATTGATGGAGCAACTGCTCGGCGATATTGAGCCGCCGAAGGACAAGGTCTTTGACGATCTGTCCAAGGAGTTGCGCGGCGGCTTGGTGTGTCCGGTGCTGATGGGGTCGGCGACCCGCACCAATGGGGTGCTGCGCCTGATGAAGGCGTTGCGTCACGAGGCGCCCGATGCCGCGACAACCGTCAAACGGCTGGGCTTCAAGGCCGGCAGCGATCCGATCGCTTATGTGTTCAAGACGCTGCACACCGCGCACGGCGGCAAGATGTCGATTGCGCGCGTGCTCAACGGCCAGATCGGCGATGGCATGACCTTCCAGACGCCCGAGCGCGAGGCTGGCCGGGTCGCCGGCGTGTTCAAGCTGATGGGCCAGGCCACCGAAAAGCGTGGCGCCGCCGGCGTCGGCGAAACCGTGGCGCTCGCCAAGCTCGAACATGCCATGACCGGCGACACCATCACCGCCGGCAAGCAGGCGCATGCGGCCTTGCGCATGGTGGCGCCCAGTCCGCCGGTGCTGGCCATTGCGGTGGCCACCCGGGAACGCAAGGACGACGTGAAACTTGGCCAGGCGCTGCACAAGCTCCAGGAGGAGGATCCGTCGATCAGCGTGGTGCACAACCCCGAGGCGCATGAGGTCGTGGTGTGGGGGCAGGGCGAGATGCATCTGCGGGTCTCGACCGAGCGGCTGGCCGACCGGTTTGGCGTCGCCATCGTCACCGGCAAGCCCAGCGTCGGCTACCGCGAGACCATCAAAAAGCCGATTCAGCAGCGCGGCCGCCATAAGAAGCAGTCCGGCGGCCACGGTCAGTACGGCGATGTGGTGGTCGATATCAAGCCGCTGCCACGCGGCGCCGGCTTTGTGTTCGAGGAGGCGATCAAAGGCGGCGTGGTGCCGCGCAACTTCATCCCGTCGGTCGAGGAGGGCGTGCAGGATGCGCTCAAGCACGGCCCGCTCGGTTTCCCGGTGGTCGATCTTGCCGTGAAGCTGGTCGACGGCTCCTATCACACCGTCGATTCCTCCGACATGGCATTCCAATTGGCTGGCCGGCTTGCGATCCATGAAGGGCTGCCGCAATGCCAGCCGGTGCTGCTTGAACCGATCTACCAGGTCGATATCGTGTGCCCGTCGGAAGCGACCGCCAAGATGAACGCGCTGATGTCGGGCCACCGCGGCCAGATCCTTGGCTTCGACACCCGCGAAGGCTGGGACGGCTGGGATATCGTGAAGGTGCAGATGCCGGAAGCCGAGATCGGCAACCTGATCATCGAGGTGCGCTCGGCGACCGCCGGGGTCGGCAGTTTTACCTTCAAGTTCGACCATATGGCGGAACTGACCGGCCGCACCGCCGATCAGATCATCGCGGCGCGTAAATCGGCGGCTGCGGCCTAGCCGCGCGCTAGTGTCCCGATTCCGAAGTTCGTATCATCTTGCGGCGCGATCAGTAACGAACTTCGGAATCGAAGGACACTAGGCCGTGTTGACGGTTTTTGACAGATGAATCGAGTTTTGATTCAAGACTGCCTTTCTGAAGGAGGCAGCATTGAGTCGGGGCGATCTAACGGACTTGCAATGGAGCATTTTCGATCCATTACTGCCCGATCGTGGCGAACGTGGTCCGCCGATTCCGGACAAGCGGCGCACGGTCAACGGCATTCTCTGGGTGCTGCGCACCGGCGCCCCCTGGCGCGACATGCCAGAACGATACGGCAACTGGAATTCCGTATATGTGCGCTTCACCCGCTGGAGCAAGCTCGGCGTGTGGGATGCAGCCTTCGAAACCTTGGCGAGTCTAGCCCGCATATCTCACAGAACTGAGTGCATCGGGACGTCGAATCAACGAAAGTTGTTGTGCCGCAACGACTTTCCAACGATTCGAGGATCGCCCCGATGCCGACAGAGTGTAGCGC
>JALHRD010000036.1 GCA_022841625.1 Xanthobacteraceae bacterium | reverse complement strand
GCGTCTCTCCATCTTCTGACCAACCTCGATCGCGCCGCGCTTGCCGCCTATTGTGGCGCCTACGCCCTATGGGTGGAAGCCACCGAGGCGATCCAGAAATACGGCACAATGGTGAAATCGCCATCGGGCTATCCGATCCAATCGCCCTACGTTTCGATCGCCAACCGTCAAGCCGAAATCATGATGCGGATTGCGTCCGAATTTGGCTTCACGCCGGCGAGCCGGAGTCGTATATCAACGCCCGCCGTTCCGAATGAACCCGATCTCTTCAGCATTCCTGAATAGGCCCGACCGGAGCGCTATTCTGAGATCATAATCACCTGACAGTGGGCCATCGGGTGTTCGGAGCGCGAGCATGAAAAAGGCGATCAAGGTCATGTGCCGAAAACTGCGCGCGCAAAAGAAGCCGGGGCCAACCACGACGCCGTTCGCCTCATGGCGCGCGGCCATGGGCGGCCGGCTTGCTACGAGTGGCGCTCAAGCCGGCCGCCAGTAGACCAGCGGCGGCGAGCGGGATGAGATTGCGGACACCGACGACTTTGAGAATCTCAATTCCTATTGCGACATAGCCTGGATCGATCTGCCAACCCGGTTGCTTCGCGGCGATTTCGATTTGCGCCAGCGCGCGTTGTCTGTTGTGGCTGCGAACCGAGATGCTCCGCATAATGATGCCGGCCGCCATCGCGAGGTGGACGCCGCCAACGACAAGCCCGGCCAACGCGCCGCCATAGAGGCCGGCAAGCCAGATAAAAATCGCCAAAGAGAAGAATACGACAGCGATTACTGATAATACGACCCCGGCAAAGGTCCAAGCAATGAACTCTCCGTTGGCGCCGGTATTGGCTTTGGCTTTCAGGACGATGCCATGAATCAAGTTTTCAATCATTTAGGCCGCCTCGATTTGCTCAACTTGCGCGTACGATTATCGCTTCCACATGGCGCCGGCGACGAATCCGGCCGCGAGTGTCAGCGCCAACGTGGTATACGGTCGATGCTCGATCGAATCCTCGATGGCCACTGCAAGGTTGTCACGTATTTCACCAACCGCGTCGGCAGCTTTTTTGCCTTTGCCGCCGGCGGCGGTGAGCAAACCGTCAATATTATTGTCCTTGGCGAGCGTCCAGGCTTCGCTGCCTTTGGCCGCCACCATTCCGGCCAATTGCTCGCTCAACTTCGCAACGTCCTGCTGAAGCGCCTGGAAGTCTTGCTGAATGTCCTGCGAGGTGGCTACCGCCGCCTGCTTCATGTTGCCGTTGGTCTTGGACTCTGAACCATACGATCGAGTGGTCATGGCAGTAACTCCTGCAATTTATGTGAGGGCGTGCTCCTCCAGCGGCTGTCACGAAAAATGGTTCCATCATTCCGGCAGTTTTGGATCGTCCGTTCGTGGAAAAATATGATTCATTGTCACCAGCCCGATAATCGACAGCGGGACCGCAAGAAATGCTCCGACTGGTCCCCACATCCACGCCCAGAACGCAACGGCGAGAAAGATCACAAGCGGATTGAGCGTAAGGCGCCGACCAATGATCATGGGCATGATGAGCTGCCCCTCGATCGTCGCAAGGGCAACGAATCCAAGCGGTGCAATCGCCGCGTGGCCGAGTGTCGGGAACGAGATGAGACCGACGGCAAATAGAATTAACGCCATGACGGCCGCGCCGAGAAAGGGCACGTAGTTCAGGAACATCGCCAACAATCCAAAAATCAATGGATTGGGAAAGCCGATCAGCCATGTCCCCAAGGTGACGCTCGCGCCGAGCGCGAGGTTGATTGCCGTCACCACGGTCAGATAGCCCGCGAGATTGCGTTCGATGTCGTTGCTGATCCTCAGAAAACGCAGCTTGGCGTCGTGACCATCCAATAGCATCACGATGAAATTCCGAAAGTGCAATTGTCCAACCAGCATGAAAACAAGGGTGACAAGGAACAATACGGTTTGACCTGCGGCAGGTGTCAGGAACGCGACCGCTGGCGTGATGAAATCCGCCAATCCTGAATCCATTTTCACTAAATTTCTGTCGCCTGGTGTCACCGACTGTTGCAGCGCGTGAAAGGCGGCAAGCGGCGCGTCAAACACAAATAGTCTTTGCTTGATAATCGCGCCAATTTCCGGTGCCCGCGCCACCCAATCGGTGACCGGCCCCGCCAGCAATGTGATCACAATCGATGCCGCGCCGACGACCAAGCCTACAAGCAATAAGGCGGTCAACCAGTGGGGAACTCCATAACCGAAGCCCTTGTTGACAAGCGGCGCCAGCGTCGTGCCGATCACAACCGCAGTTAAGATTGGCAACAATAGGCCGCGAGAGAAATAGAGGACAGCCATTAGCAGCAGCAGAAAGGTGCCGATCGTCGCCATTCGCGATGTTGATGTCCAAATGTCGCCGACCTCTTTGATCGGGTTTGGATCGCGGATACCGAGTTCGAAACGCCTTTCACGCTGAGCACGCCAAAATTCCACTTGGTTTCCTTATGGCGCTAATTGAGGTGATCTGCCGGTTACGCTTTGCACGAACCGTCCCGAGCATCGCCATGACCTCAATGCGTGAGCAGGCGGAACGGTTCCTGCGTTTAGAATGCTACCGCTTTGCTTGAAATCAAGAGCTTGGTCAGCGCGCGCTCAAATCCATGCAACTTTTGCGGCCCGACCGCGTTTAGTGGGTAACGTGCGGTGCATGACCGCGAGCGCAGGCGCGCAGAAAAAGTAGAATGTGTGGGCAATGACAGTTTTGCGGCGAACATCGGGGATTATACTTGCAGCTTTAACATTGGCGGTATCGGTGATGGTCCAGCCAGCATCCGCGCAAAGCCTGTTCGGCGGTTTTGAGCGCGGAGAACCGCCGCGGGCGTCGCCTTATGCCGATCCGTTCGGCCTGGGCAGTCAGCCGTCCCCGTCGGCGGGCCCTGTGGGTAGGCCTTCGATGACCTACTGTGTGCGCACTTGTGACGGCCGCTTCTTTCCGGTGCAGCAACACGCTGGTGTTTCACACGCCGAAGTTTGCAAGTCGTTCTGCCCGGCCACCAAGACCATGGTGTTCTCCGGCAGCACGATCGATCGCGCGGTGTCCGTCAATGGCACGCGCTACGCAGACCTCGAACATGCCTTCGCCTTTCGCACCAAAATCGTCGATAATTGCACCTGCAACGGCAGGGACGGGTTTGGTGTGGCGCGGTTAAGCTTAGGCGCCGATCCCACGCTGCGTCCGGGCGACATCGTTGTGCTCAATGAGGGTCTGGCGACCTACCGGGGCAAGAGTTCCAAGACCGCGAAGTTCACGCCAATCAAACCAACATCGAGTGAATTGGGTCGCCGCCTGGCGGCAACAAAGGTGACGCGGCAGCCAGAGCCTGAGACGGTGACGCCGATCGCCGACGAGCTAGTGCCCCGCAAGACCCGCAACCGTGCGGCTCAGTATGCGAAGTGAGCTACCAATTCTTTCGCATTGCGGGCAGATGGACACCATCCCCGGAATGGCCAAGTTCGTGAACGGAAAACCAGATTCTATTTTTCTGAAAATGCTTTCACGCGTGGACGAAGCGTGTTGGTGGACAATTAAACCACTACCAGTTGAAAGAAATAAGGTCACTATCGTATTGCAGTGATCCGGATCGTCGGCACTTCGTTGGCGGGCCTTCTGAGATCGAACTGGCAGCTCTGCTCGTAGTAAGGCCAAGCGCGCGACGAACATGCGGCTCCGTTCACGAGAGCGGGAAGTTGGCCACCCCTGGCATGAGGTTGATGAAGCGTGCCTTCAGGCTGTGACTCAGCATGCGCATCTGGCACGACTGAGCTCAAAAAAGCAGCCAAACTCCCCGCGAGGACGGTAGCGGCAATGGCGACGATCAATTTGGCGGTGAAGGATCTGAGCATTGTGAATCCTGGATGCCTCATGCGCTTGGAGTGACAACGCCTACTTTGGTTGGAAGTTCCAATGTTTGACTTCATTCCCGCAGAAACGTTCGCGAAGCGGCGAACGTCACCCTCTGCCGGCTCCCGCAAAGTATGCGGCAATAGCACAGAGCCCGGACGGTTGTTCGAAGCAACCAAACGCGCCATGGCCGTATTGGAACGTCACGTTTGAACGCGCGGAACCTTTTCAGGCGTCAAAGCTTATCTTGGTAAATGGTGGATGAATGAGGTCATTATGATCGCTGTCGCCGAATCGTCGGCATGGGTTGGCCAGGCTGAAACGTTATCGGATGAACAACTGATCGGGAGAATTGCACGGGGCGATACCCTCGCGATGCGCATACTTTTCTCCCGGCATCGAGTCGGCGTGCACAAATTCATCCAGCGATTTGTGCGAAACGATTCTACGTCAGAAGACTTAGTCAGCGAGGTCTTTCTTGATGTTTGGCGCCGGGCTGCCGCCGGGTATGAGGCACGGGCGACGGTCTCGACTTGGCTTATGGCAATTGCCCGGCTAAAAGCCATGTCGGAGCTGCGCTGCCGCAAAGAGGTTGTGCTGGACGTCGAATCTGCCCAGCTGGTCGTAGACCAATCGGATGATCCTGAAATCGCGTTGCAGGATAATGACAGAAACAGATTTATTCGCCGCTGCCTCGTTAAGCTTTCACCCAAGCACGGGCAGATTATTGATCTCGTTTACTATCAGGACAAATCGGTGAAAGAGGTTGCCAATCTTGTCGGTATTTCAGTGCCGACCGTGAAGACGCGCATGTTTTACGCGCGCAAGCGGCTTGCCGAGTTGGTCAAGGCGGCATAACCGCCGTCGCGTCTGATTGAGGATACCGGCTTTTCGCAGGGCATAGGAGCGCGCTTTGGGCAAAGGTCTCTTGCTATGGTTGATCGGAATTCCAATTCCGATCGTTCTATTGCTCTGGGCTTTCGGCGTTTTGAGCTGAGAATCGCAGATATGCATTGGCGACCGCTCGCTTGCCGCGCATGCGCTGTGTTCAGGGGGGGGCGTACGCGGTGTTGCCTGCCGCGCACATTGGCAATTTGAATGCAATCAACTTGTTGACCCGGAGGCACAGAAACAATTTTGCCGCGTCACGGGAACTTCCAATCGCTCGTCGCGTTTCCTGTGGTGGATGAATTTATCATCCCTGCAAACAGGAAAGATAATCATGCGTACACTCGCCTCAACCGCAATCCTGCTGGCGTTTGCGACTACCATCGCCGGCGCTCAGACGATACCACCCGCGCCGCCATCCCAGCCGGCACCAAAATCGATGCCGCAGGCGGCGCCCGCGGCGACATCCGCGGTGCAAATGCTGACGAGCATTCCGGCTAACGCCACAACGATCACGCACTGGCATAAGCAGCCGGTCTACGATCAGTCCAACAACCGAATCGGCGAGATCGACGATGTGCTGGTGGATAGCGAAGCCAGGATCGTCGCGCTTGTTATCGGCGTCGGCGGCTTCCTCGGGATCGGCGAGAGGCACGTTGCCGTGCCCTACAATGCAGTACGGGTCACGACCCGAGATGGTAACAAATGGCACCTGGTCATGAACTCGACCAAGGAGGCGCTGAACAGCGCATCGGCGTTCAAGTACGACCGTTCCACCATGGTATGGATGCCGGAGACACCGGCGACGACCGGACGAGCGACGCCTTCAGTGAGGTAAGCTCTGCATTCGTTGAGAGCGCTTTCCGGAACGACGTCACCGGAAGGCGCTCTCAGTTTGCTTAGAGTTTAGGCGTGGGCGGTTGCACCGATTGATCACTAGATCAGTGGTTCGACCAGTGCCCAAGCGTCGTCGCCCGCCTCTCCCTTTTAGGAGCTGGGTATTGGAGGAAGAAATCATGGACATGGATCGAGTCGCCAGATCGGCGAAGCAAGTCAACGGTGCAATCAAACAGGCGGTCGGTAAAGCGGCCGGTGACGCCAAGCTGGAATCGGAAGGCAAGGCCGACAAGGTTGAGGGCCAAGCTCTGAACGCCATCGGCGGTTTCAAAGACACGATCAAAGATATGCTCAAAAGGAAAAAATAGACGTCTTTACCGTTCGAAAGGTTGCTTGAGTTCGTTACATTTCAGACAGAAATAGGAGACTGCAATGGGACGCGGTGCATTGTTGTGGCTGATCGGCATTCCTCTTCCGATAATTCTATTGGTTTGGCTTTTCGGCGGACTTAGTTGAATCGTCGATCGCAAACAACAATTCAGAGGCAATCATGGCTCTCGGCCCTTGGGCGGCTGAACGTGGGCTGCGCTTGCTCATCGGCTATGGTTTCGCCGCCTCGAACAGGTCGGCGACATAGTCCCAATTAATCAAGTGATCGACAAAGGCCGTGAGATATTCCGGCCGGCGATTGCGGTAATCAATGTAGTAGGAGTGCTCCCACACGTCGCAGCCGAGAATCGGTCTTGCCCCATGCACCAGAGGATTTTCTCCGTTTGCGGTCGAAGTCACAACGATTTTGCCGTCTTTGAGCGCCAGCCAGCACCAGCCTGAGCCGAACTGAGCAACGCCGGCCTGGACGAAGGCTTCTTTCATCTTGGCGACCGAGCCCAGATCCGCAGCGATCGTTTTTTCAAGAATTCCCGGAATCTTGTCTCCGCCGCCGCCCGGCTTCATCCAGTTCCAGAAGTGCAGGTGGTTGTAGTGCTGGCCCGCATTGTTGAAGAGGCCGGCGTTTTTGCCGTGCGAGCCCTTCACAATGTCCTCCAACGGCCTGTTCTCCCACTCGGTACCCTTCAGCAGGTTGTTGCCGTTGTTGACGTAGGCGAGGTGATGCTTGCCGTGATGATACTCGATCGTCTCGCGCGACATGTAGGGGGCGAGAGCATCATGAGAATAGGGCAGCTCCGGCAGCGAAAATGTCATCGAACTCCTCCTCGGGAAGCAACAGTTGCAGGGTTATGAACCGACGCAACGAGATAACGGGCAAGGAGCCGGGTAGGTTCCATACCAGTTCATTTTCGAGTGGGCGGCGTCGGAGTTTGTCCTATGATCGGGCATGCCCGCAAACTAGAACCAACCTGTTCGGTCAGGCGCCCGCTCACCGATTGCAGCGAAGCGCGAAAGCACGGAACTTTCGGTTTTTCGCGCTTGCTCTGGTCACTGGTACGCGGCCCTAGAGGTGTCCCGATGACTCTTCCCCAGGCTCTCGCGTTCGGCATCCTGTTCGCCATGATGGCGATGTTCGCTTGGGGGAAACTGCGTTATGATCTGGTTGCATTGGTTGGCTTGTTCGTTGCGATCGTTGTGGGCATCGTGCCTCACGACAAGGCATTTTCGGGATTCTCCGACGACATCGTGATCATCGTTGCGAGCGCGCTGCTGGTGAGCGGAGCTGTTGCGCGATCCGGCATCATCGAACGCGCGATCCGGCCGCTTGGTCCGTACCTGACGCAAACCGGTGTGCAGGTCGTTGTGCTCACCGCGACGGTGACGGTGCTCTCTGCCTTCGTCAAGAACATTGGCGCGCTGGCCATGATGATGCCGGTCGCTTTTCAGATCGCTCGGCGCAACAATAAACCGGTGTCTGCGCTCCTTATGCCCATGGCATTCGGTTCGTTGCTCGGCGGAATTGTCACCCTGATCGGGACGTCGCCCAATATCATTGTCTCGCGAGTGCGCCAAGAGCTCACTGGCCAGCCATTTGGCATGTTCGACTTTGCCTATGTTGGGATCACGTTGGCAGTCGTCGGTGTGCTGTTCCTGAGCGTCGGATATCGGCTTCTGCCGCAAGATCGCAAGGGACAGGCGCCGATGGATGCCGCCTTCGACTTTGAAGGATACACGACCGAAGTTCTGGTCACAGAAAACTCTTCCATCGTCGGCAAAACCGTTGGGGAAATAAAAAACTTATTTGAGAATGAAGTCGATGTGCTCATGATTCTGCGTAATCATGTGCGACGTTATGATCCGCCGGATAGTGCCGGCTTCAAGGCCAACGACATCCTGCTGCTCGAAGGCGAGCCTGAAGCGCTGGAGCGCGTCGTTGGCCAAGCCGCGCTGAAGCTTGTGCGCGACAAAGAAGAGCTCGCGATCGATACACCACAGGACGATATCGGCGTGATGGAGGCGGTAATCTCTTCGGATTCGGTGCTTGTCGATCGCACACCGGCGCAGTTGCGACTCTACCAGCGTTATCAGGTGAATCTTTTGGCGGTCGGCCGCCGAGGTTCGCGGATTACGCGTCAGATGCGGTCCGTCCAGCTCAAGCCAGGCGATGTGCTCGTGCTGCAAGGCAACCTTAACACCATGCCGGAGACGCTTGGCGAGTTGCGTTGCCTCCCGCTGGCGGCGCGCGACCTTCGTCTCGGCGCCGGACGGCACAGTATTTTTCCTCTGCTGGTGCTGGTCGTCGCCATGATTGCGGTCAGTTTACATCTTGTTCCAGTGGCGACCGCGTTTTTCGGTGCTGCCGTCGCGATGTTGTTGATACGAGCCATGACGCTGCGGGAAGCCTACGACTCGATCGAATGGCCAATCCTTATCATGCTAGGAGCGCTAATCCCGATCAGCGATGCACTGCGCACTACGGGGGGCACTGAGCTTATTGCTGGCTGGTTGTCGAGCGCCGGCAATCTGCTGCCTCCGGTCGGAGCACTTGGCCTTGTCATGATCGCCGCGATGGCGGTGACGCCGTTTCTCAACAACGCAGCGACCGTTCTGGTGATGGCACCGATCGCGGCGGGCTTTGCCAGCAAGCTTGGCTATGGACCGGATGCCTTTCTGATGGCGGTGGCGATTGGAGCCGCTTGCGATTTTCTCACGCCGATTGGCCACCAATGTAACACGCTGGTGATGGGGCCGGGAGGTTACCGATTCGGCGACTATTGGCGGCTGGGCTTGCCGCTCTCGATCATGGTGGTGCTCGTCGGTGTCCCGCTGATCGCGGTGTTTTGGCCGTTCCAGGCCGGTTAACCCGAGTGCGCATGAGATCGCGCCGACCCCGATAATTTCAATGCTGGCCGCGCGGTTTCGGAATATCGAATGCGATCCGGCACGCCAATCCGGATGGCCGAAAGTCGTTGGTAATTTCGCCGTCCAAACTGCTGACCAGCCGCGCAATGAGGGGCGTTCCGAGTCCTTGATGCACCGGCGCTGTAACCGGGGGGCCGCCGCTTTCGACCCATTCGAGCACCAGGCGGCGGTCTCTTTCGATCCGCCACGTGACAACGACTTTCCCCTGAGTTTGCGAGAGCGCGCCGTGCTTGACGGCATTGGTTGCTAGTTCATGAATGACAAGCGCAAACGCCACGGCGAGGTTTGAAGGAAGCGAGTGCGTATCGCCTTGCAGCGAAATGCGTGTCGATCCATGCGGCTCCAGCTCCGCCAAGACAATGTCCTTGAGATCGGCAGTCTGCTCTTCCGATCGGGTGAGGAGGTCGTTGGTTGCAACGAGCGCAGCGATCCGGCCGTTGATTCTTTCTATAGCGTCCTTGTTCCCGCGGAGCGCCTGGCTGACGATCGACTGCACGACGGCCATCATGTTGCGGATTCGGTGTTGAAGCTCACCGAGATAAAGGTGCCGGCGCGCTTCCTCGCCCCGGCTGACAGCCAGAAGACGTCGATAATCTTCGGCGATCCAGATCACGAATGAGGCCGCGATGACATACAACGCGAGGTGCAGCATCTGGCCTAGGTTTGGTGCTGCAAATCCGAAAGAACTTGGAAGCAGGAAGGCCCACCACTCAAAGCCGATGCCAAGCACGAGGGCGACAACGCCGGGCCCGACTCCGCCGAGCAGTGTCGCGAACAAGATGGCAGGAAAATATGGGGTGAAAAACAGAGTGTGGACGCCGAACAGCCCGAAGGTCAAAGGCACGGCCGTGGCGACAACAGACATTGCCGCAGCGGCACCATACGCGAACGCGCGAGACCGGATACCTTGCCGCCACCAAGACATAACTAACGCGCCCTAGGTCAAAAAACAGCGGAATGCCCGCTGCCTACCGTTCCTTCCAATAATACCAATAGCAGACCGAGAGCAGGAAGTGTGCCAAATTGGAGGGATACAAATGAAAAACACCCTATTGGTGGCCGCTTACTGTTCCAAAGCTTTGGCCAGCCGCCCGACGGCGTCTTTGAGCCATCTCAAATGCTTATTTGTTCAAATTCAATACAGTTATCTGGAACATTCGCCGTCGCAAAGACTTATCCCTGTACTGTAGTGCATAGGGGGGCACGTCATGAATTTCCAGTCGGTGGTACTGAAGCCCGCGAATGCCCCGAGCGTTGCGAGGGCACTGCTGCGGATCGGCTCAGCTATCGCAGAACCACGGCCACTGGCTCATGCAGGCACACCCGGAGCATTTTTCGAAGCGGTGACCGGCAGTCATGACGAGTCAAGGTGGCACTGGAACCGCGCGCAGTTGGAAATTGAGACGGAGTCCGTCAAATCATGAATCGCAACGTCCTTTACCTCGTAATCGCCGTGCTTGCCGTCGCCTCCGCGGTCTTCGGGTATCAACTCTACCAGGAACGGCAGAAGACCACTGGCATCGAGATCAACATCGGTAAAGGCGGCATTTCCATCGAGAAAAGGTAGTCCTGTAATTCCCGGATTGCGCTGTAATAAAGCGTCATCCGGAAAATGCCAATCAAGTGCTTCACAGTCGGAGTGCATAGAAGCTCAACGTTCATCATCGGTTTCCCTTCCCGTTCAGGGGTTGGGTATTGGAGGAAGAAATCATGGATAAAGACCGGGTCGCCGGATCGGCGAAACAAGTCAAAGGTGCCGTCAAGCAGGCGGTCGGCAAAGCGGTTGGTGACGCGAAGCTGGAATCGGAGGGTAAGGCCGACAAGGTCGAGGGCAAGGTTCAGAACGCCATCGGAGGCTTCAAAGACACGGTCAAAGATATGTTCAAAAGGAAATAGGCGTCGCAGCCGTTCGAGTCTCCAGGAGATTCTGGAGCGGCACTGTGGCCAATTAAGTTCTGCCAAAAGGAGATAAGCCATGACGCTTGGAACCATTCTTATCATCGTTCTTATCATCTTCTTGCTCGGTGGCTTCAGCGGCCGCTTCGGTGGCTACGGTTACGGCTACGGCCACGGCGGCATCGGTGTCATCGGCGTCATCGTGATCATTCTCGTCGTCCTGGTTCTCACCGGAAGGCTTTGATCTGACAGGCGGAGCGCCGCACTGAAAGTTTCACGACTCATTGTAGCGGCACACCGCCAGCGAAAAGTATATCGGGAGGTTACCTCGGGGGTATGCAAGCTAAGCCCACAGTGGATGCTGCTGCTGTCGATGCCAATCGATCCATAAAAATGGACGAAGGGCAGCGCCGGCGTCTGACCCGGCAATTCTGGCGTATCGCCCGCGGCTTCTGGAGCTCGGACGGCGATCGCAAAGCCTGGATCCTTACCATCTTGGTCGTTGCAATTGTACTGATCCAGCTCTTCATCTCTTACCGGATCAATGCCTGGAATCGGGAACTGTTCGACGCGCTCGAAAAGAAGGACGCGGCCGGGACTTTCCTCCAGGCGATGATCTACATCCCGCTGCTTGCTGGTGGTGTGTTCTTTGTGATCGTGAACGTCTATGCCCGCATGACGTTGCAACGGCTGTGGCGGGAGTGGCTGACCAATCGCCTGCTTGATCATTGGCTGTCGAAAGGCCGCTACTACCACCTCAATCTTGTGAAGGGCGATCACGACAATCCTGAATACCGCATTGGCGAAGACACCCGCCTCGCTACCGAAGCGCCGGTCGATATCGTCGCGGGAATACTGTCGGCGTTCCTGTCCGCGGTGATCTTCATTTTTGTGCTTTGGTCGGTCGGCGGCGCGCTTGAGGTTTCGCTCGGCGGCACGCAAGTCACCATTCCCGGCTTCCTCGTCATCGCCGCGTTTGTCTATGCGATGTTCGGCACTGGCTCGATGCTGATCATCGGCAAGAGCTTCATGAGAGTCTCCGAAATTCAGAACCAGAGAGAAGCTGAATTCCGCTATGCTCTGACCCGCTTGCGGGAGAACGGCGAGAGTATCGCGCTGCTCGGCGGTGAGACAGAGGAACGCGCCGGACTATCGCGCAATTTCGCCAATCTGCTCGATGCATGGCGGCTCATCATGCGCCAGTGGATGCGCACGACGTTCGTGTCGCAGACAAGCGGGTACGTCGCGGGCGTGCTCCCGATCCTGTTGTGCTCGCCCAAATACCTCAACGGCCAAATGTCGCTTGGCGAGGTCATGCAGGCGGCATCGGCCTTCGTGATCGTGCAGACCGCCTTTGGCTGGCTGGTCGACAACTACCCGCGTTTTGCAAGCTGGAGTGCCAATTCGCGGCGTGTGGCTTCGTTGGTCGCCTCCCTTGGGGCGCTTGAGCGCGCCGAGAAAGCTGGCGGCATCACCCTTATCAACCGCGGCCACCACGACGCCCCTGCGCTCAAATTGCAAGGCCTGTCGGTCCAGCTCGATGACGGCACTTGCGTCGTTCACGAAACCGACGTGGAGATCGCGCCCGGAGAACGCGTACTGATCGTCGGCGAATCCGGCACCGGTAAGAGCACTCTGGTGCGTGCCATCGCCGGTCTCTGGCCATGGGGCGAAGGCCAGGTTCTCATGCATCGCGATGCCAAGCTGCAGATGCTTCCGCAGCGGCCCTACGTGCCGCTGGGCTCACTGCGGCGCGCTGCGAGCTACCCGCTGGCGGCAGATTTGATCAAGGACGAAGACCTCAAGGATGCACTTGAAGCAGTCGGTCTCGGCCATATCGTTGACCGGCTGGACGATGAACAGCCATGGGATCAGACCCTGTCAGGCGGCGAGAAGCAGCGGCTCGCATTCGCGCGGCTCGTGATCCATAAGCCCGACTTGATTGTGCTGGACGAAGCGACGTCCGCGCTCGATCCCCAAAGCCAAGAGCGCCTGATGCATCTCATTAACGAGCGTCTCCCACACGCGACCGTGATCAGCGTTGGCCACCGGCCCGAGCTCGAGGCTTTTCACAACCGCAAGCTGGTGCTGGAGCATCGGCCGAAGGGCGCCGAATTGATCCGCGACGAGCATTTGGAGCATTTGGGCTTGCAACCTGGGCCGCGCGCGTGGGCTTTCCGCCAGATGCTCGACTGGCGAAAATGGCTCGGCGGGGAAACCACTGACGTTCCGCCCAAAGCGGGGGACTTGCCCAAAAATGCAAAAAGACAAAAATTAGGCGACGATTATCGGACAGGCGGATACGACAGGGGTTTCGAAAAAGCCACCGACCTCGCCGATGCAGCAAGCACCTCACCACCCAAACGCCCGGTGGCGTGATTCTGGAAACCTTGCCGGTTGGAACGCAGGTCGGGCGCGCCATCGGCTAGCGCAGGATTTTGCCACTCATTACCGTCGGGGTGCCTCCGCCGATCTTTCAAAAGATTGGGTCTGCAATGTCAATTGGGTCTGCAATGTCAAGCTTTCCCGCGAAGATGACGCAATCAGAGACGAGTGCGACGCCGTCTCATTTACATCACTGCAAGGTCGCGCTGGCGAGCCAGTTGGTAACGGCCCTCAGTGCATCCTCGCGATTCTTTCTGCCCTTGTGGGCTTCGAACACCGCAAGCTGCGCATCGGCCGAAGTTCCTTCGCCGACGATCGTGCGGCAACGTGTGACCTCGTCAATGCAGTCAAGCGCGGCGGCATCGGCCGAGGTTTCCTCGATCACGCGGTCAAGCATCTCACCAACTGTTAGAGCGCCTTCTTCGGTCACGAATGTGCCAAATACACCATAGCGCTGGGCGCGCCACTTGTTCTCGACCACGATGGCGCGGGACACCGTGTCGATGTCCAAATTACGCCAGGGATTGTGATAGAGGTGGCGCGCAACGGTACGATAGAGCGCGGCGATCGCAATCGAATCTTCGACCAGGGTGCAACAATCGGGCGCACGCAATTCGAGCGTCGGATGTTTGAGCGAGGGGCGGATCGCCCACCACACATGGCTTGAATCCTCAATTACCCCGGCGCGCACGAGCGCGGCCACATAGCAGTCGAATTCCTCCTTGGTACGAAACAATTCGGGCACGCCGGTGCGTGGCAGTTCATCATAGGCAGCGAGCCGGTAACCCTTCAGTCCGGTTGGGCGAGCCTGCCAGAACGGCGAGGATGTCGATAGGGCCAGGAACAGCGGCAGGTACGGCAGCATCCGGCGCATCACATCGATGCGCTCGTCCGGATCAGGCAATTCGACATGCACATGCATTCCGCACAGCATGTTGCGCTGCCCGATCATCTGCAGGTCTTCCATCACCTGGTCGTAATGACCCGTCTGCGTCTGCAGCGCGCTGGCCCAGAACGCGGTCGGATGCGTTCCGGCGGCTAGGATGGCGAGGCCGTGCTCGGCTGCAACCATTGCCAGCGTTTGGCGAAGATGCCTCAACTCCGCGCGCGCGTCCGCGCTGTTGTCGTGTTTCGACGATACAACCTCGATCTGCGACTGTAGAAACTCACCGGCGACGTGGCCGCTGGTGGCTTTCTGTGCGGCGGCGAGAAACCCCTTCGGCATGCGGCGGGCGACAAGCTTCGTCTCCGCATCGACCAGAAAGTATTCCTCTTCGATCCCGAACGTAAACGGCTGGTCCATTCAGCGCCTCGTTTGTAGTTGCCAGCCCTGGCAGCCTCAGAATAATCATCAATGAGCGGCTTCTTGATTTGAACGCCTCGTCGTCACAAGCCTGCTCAAAACGCGACCTCCGAGAGCCAGACCCACGAACATGTGGATCAATGTCGCAGTTTCGTCCTGCACGAATCCATCTACATAGCGACGCTGCTTTGAATGAGGGTCGCTTAAACGTTCGTCATCTAGGGTGATCAATTGACCAATTCCGTTCCTGGTCTTTTGTTCCCTGTAACGGCAAAATTTAGAAGAGCGTCGGAACTGTTCCGGTTGCTTCGGCGTTATCGATATTCGACTGGCTTCAGCGCGACGCCGCATCTCGCGGAGTACTGCCGAGACCTTGAGGCTTCGGTGCTCCATGAAGTTCCATAGCTTTTTCTATGGAACCAATCCCGACACTCCAACGTTACCCCCGCGATCATTCAACGATGCCGGATGTGGCACTGACTTGCAGCTCTGAGGGGGACCATGCGCATTTTGAAAACAATGCTTATCGGCGGCCTTCCGGCCTTGCTGGTGCCGGTCTTGCTGACGATTGTCTTGGCCAAGGTCGAGAGCATTGCGCTTCCCGGGAACTCTGCCGCGCCCGCTCCGCTGCAGTTGGTCGACCGCACACTCAAGGGCGACCGGCTGCTCATCAATGTAAGCAAGCCTATGGTGCACGAGACCGTCCGCTCGCAGAATGCTCAACCGGCGCGTGAGATACCGATCAATCCTGTGCGTGCGCCGACCGTGGATTGCGATTCTGCCCTCAGCACGCTCTTATTGCGGTCCTGCTTTCACGAGCTATGGAGTTGAAATGGTTCTCACCACCGTTCACATCGCGCCGCTCGTTGCCCTTATCGCCGGCATTTTGATCCTGATCATACCGAGGCTGTTGCCTTTCATCGTCGCCATCTACCTCATCGTGGTGGGTTTGGTGGGGCTCAACGGCATCTACCATTTCGTAAAGTAAGTTGGCACGTTCACCGCGACCGCCGGATCAAAGCTAAGGCTTTCATGGCCGAGTAACGATCAACTGCATAGATCTAGCGCGGCTCAGGCTTGACCCGCATTGATTGTAAGACGCGGTCGTCCAACCCCCACGCGTGGCCTTTGGCTGGCCGCGCCAAAGCGAGCCAAGCCATGTTTTGTTACTTAGCCATCCGCCAGGCGAACAGCACCACAGCGGCGCCGGCCGCCGCTGCAATAACCGACGTCACCAGTCCTCCGCCCAGCGCCAGCAATATGGCGATATGATAGCCGACGAATGCGCCAGCAACGCCCACCAGCGCACTCGTGATGGAGCCGCGTGTCGATCCGGAGAATTGGCGGGCAAGCCAGGACGGCCCTGCCAGCCGGTCGAAGAGAATGCCGGCGGCGATGCCGATGACGAGAACCAGGAGAAACGTCACGATTGGGTCGGTGGCTTGCATAGATCAGACCTTTCATTCGCAGGGGGGCATTTGAAGATTGCAGACCAATGCATGAGCCGCGGCTACAGCCAATTAACTCCCGCCAGTGGCAGTACCCGTTGAAGGATCGCCGCAATGCAAATCAGCACCACCAGCAGTTTGAGAAGTTTTGCTAACCGACTATCATTGACAAACTTGTCGATGGCCCAAAAACAAATTGCACCAACAATGCAAATAATCAGAACCCCAATTAAGACTGAAAGCATAATCGCCTCCTGTGCTGCTGCGGTCACCAGCCTCGGCCGGTAGCACGCCCGATTTTCCGATTAATCTGCGACTCCGCGCCTTGATTGCTCGACAGAACGGACAAATGTCCATCATCCGCGCGCATATCAATCTTCCTCACCGGTCTCCACGTGGAAACGATGTAGCACGCGGTGGAAGATCGGAGCCAATACGAATGCAGTCGCGATGACAATCACGAGACCGGAGAAGATCGCGTAGGACCCTGCAAAGATTTTTCCAGCCGTTGTTTTCAGCTCTCCCAGGGGGCCCATGCCGGACAGAATCATGGCCGCGTTGACAAATGCATCTGGGAGCGACATGTGCTCGAATTGAGCATAGCCGACCATCCCGATCCCCAGACCGACAACGGCGAGTGCCAACCATAGTCCGATCGCTTTTAGCATTCGGCCTACGAAACGGTGGGGCGGGATCAGCGGGTGGCCGCGGCGTTCGAATTTTGTGATTCTAGAAATTTGCATGCTCGCCCGTCTTTCGTCTTCGACAGCCATTCGTTGGGACCGGGCAAACGTGATCGTCTAATGCCGCGCCGGATCGCCTGGTTGAGAAGCGATCCGGCGCGCCTTGCTATTGCCACGGACAGTAGGCCACGCACTGGTACAATCTTGGACCCTCAAGCGTCGGAACCTCCTGCCATTGCAGGATGCAGCCGTCCTCGGTTTCTCCTTCGCAGACCCGTCGGGGCGTCGAAAGGTAGGCGTAAGGGTAGTAAGATGCGCCGCCAATCAACAAAACGCTCAATGCGCTCAGCGGGCCAAAAGTTCTCCACCTATTGCCATAACGCACACGGTGCGAACCCCGCCATACGGTATAGTTCTGGCCGCGCACGAAGACTCTACCCGTGCTGCGAGCACCGATTGCGCGCAACCCGGGGCCGCTAGTACCGATCCTCGGGCTGCCGTCCCTCGGAGCAACAACGCGTGGTGCAATATCCTGCTTTGGGGTGACCGTCCGCCTTGGCGCGACCTCTCGTTTCGGAGTGACAGTCCGCCTGGGTGCAACATCCTGCTTTGGGGTGACAGTCCGTCTTGGTGTGATCTCTCGTTTCGGAGTGACAGTCCGCCTCGGGGTAACGTCCCGTCTCGGAGCGTCAACCTGCCTCGGAGTGACAGATCGCCTGGGTGCGCCATCCTGCTTCGGAGTGACCGTCCGCCTCGGGGCAACGTCCCGTCTCGGAGCGTCAACCTGCCTCGGAGTGACAGCCCGCCTTGGCGCGGCGTCCTGTTTCGGAGCGCCCTGTCGCGGAGCGCCCGCCTTTTTTCCTTGTTCTGCCTGGCCAGCTTCGGCAAGCCTGATTGCGCCCACAGCCGCATCGCCTTGCGCAAGGCTGGGCGATGTGAAGCCAATCGCGCCGGCAATGGCTAGCGCACCTGTCGCCTGTACTATCCGCGTAATTCTTTTACTCATGAACGCCTCCTGGAGTTACTGGCACAAAGCAACGTTAGACGCGGAGATCGGTCCATCTAAAGCCAAGATAACCACTGCGACTACAATGATAAGCTGCGGACAGCCCCGCTTCTCGTGGAAACCATACCGAACGACAGCCCAGGTCGTTTTGATCGAGGTCAAAAGCGACAATCCGCCAAAAACTGGTGCATCGACAATATCGGCGGAGCGGGCGCGAACATTCCGATGGGAGCGAAAGTCGCTCCCTGCAAGACCCGTCAAGCTTCTTGGCGGTCTGATCTCGAAAAACAGGACGTCAGCTTATTGTTATCTTCGTTCGTGTGTCATGCGTCGTTGAGTCGACCGGATCAAACTCTTCGTGGGAACAGACTTCATCGTTATCCGCCTGATTGGCCGCGGGCCAGATTTGTTCAAGCAAGCAATCTTGGGCGTCCATCAGGCCCTGCAAGACACTCCTATCGTCGCCCAATTGGGCTTGAACTATCAGTTTTTCCAGCTGCGCGACCGCTTGAATAAGAATCTCCATTGTCACACTCCAACTTCTGGGAGACGTATTTTCGCCACCGGATATGCGCGACGCTATGCGCTTGCCAGGGTTTAAGCTGTGCAAAATTGCTCACTTTAGGAGATAAAAATGCTGCCCGCGTATGCGAGTTTAGTGCTGTCCCATTGCGACCGTCGCCTCGTTTAGGTAGCGAAGATGCTTACTTGTTGTCAGGCACAGTTCCGCGACCAAGCGGTGGCCGGATAAAATCGCTCACCAGCGATCATCGCAATCCGCGCCTTGCTAACTTTATTAGATCGGACTCTGCACCTTGACCGCGCCATCACAGCAAAATGAGTTGATTCAGGTCTTGGTCTTGATCTGCGGCGTGTCGTGCAGAACGACATTCAGCAATGACCTGTGGACTTCGATGCCGCCGTTGTAGTGGATGAAGCCTAGTTTGCGAAATTTGTTCATGAAGAAACTCACGCGCGACCGGGTCGTTCCAATCATTTCCGCAAGCGTCTCCTGGCTAATTTTTGCGATCAGCGGTGCCGGCGGCCCTTCTTGGCCAAAATTCGCCAACAGCAGGAGCAAGCGCGCGAGACGTTTCTCACTCGAATTAAACAGCTGGTCGACGAGGTCCGCTTCAACGCGGATGGTCCGACTGAGAAGACGGGCAATAAACAACTCGGAGAACGCCGGTTCCTGTTGGATCACGTGGACAACTGCCGCTTTCTCCAGGCGCATGATGATAGCGTCCGTCATGGACGTAACATTCGCGATGCGCTGCGTCTGCGCGGCGAGACATCCTTCGCCAAAGAATTCATCCGTTCCCAAAATTGCGACGACGGCTTCCTTGCCCTGTTCCGAAACGACGGTGACCTTCACCTTGCCTTTCTGGATGTAAAAGACCGCGTCCGCAGGCTCGCCCTGCGAAAAGACGATCTGGCCCTTGCGGTATTTATCGATGCTCCGGCCCTCGCCGATCTTGGCGAGAAATGCTTTCGGATCAAATAGTTTTTTGCGTTTGACCGCCACGAATGGCTCTCCTTTCTACGTCTTTCTACGTCTTTCTACGTCTGTGCTGCGGATATCTGAAGCGTAAGCAGTCAATTATCATGAAAACTTTTGCGGTTGAAGTTGCGGCATGTGGCGTGACCGACAAAATGAAGGGCAAGGTTCAGAACGCCATTGGCGGCCCGACAGACGCGCTCACGGCGAAAGTGTGCAATTTTGCTCAGACATCAGTGGTCGGAGCAATTACTAATTATCAAAGTGCGTCCCGCAGATGCGGCTTTACCGCTGCTCGGACGAGTGATGTTCACATCCCAACCAATGAGATAATGCCGTGTCGCTCGGAACCATCCTGCTCATCATCTTGATCATCGCGTTACTTGGGGGTTTTAGCGGCTTGGGGGGCGGTCCTTTCTATGGGACCGGTTACTACGGCGGCGGCGGGCTCGGCCTCGTACTCGTTATCGTGTTGGTCTTGGTTTTGCTCGGCAAGCTTTAGGAGTGCCCACCGCCAATCTCTGTCCCATCGAATCCAAGCGGCTTGATCCGCGGATAGCCGAGGACAAGACCACCGGCATCCAGATCAATGTCGGCAAGAGCGGCATTTTCATCGAGAAAAAGTAACCCGGCAGTTCCTGAATGGTGCCCTTAATAGGGTGTGATCCGGAAGGTGCCGATCAAGGCCCTCATAGTCGAGTGCGACGCGGTTCAATGCTCGGTTAAAGGGCGTCGTCAGTTTTCCGCTTTGTCACATCAGGAGAATCTATCATGCCGTCTATCATCAGCCTTTACCAAATAGGTGTTTGGTTCTGCGTAGGCTTCTTCACCGGCGCCGGCTGGGCGGTTGCCGCTTGGATCGTCGGTCGAATCTTGCGGTTCTGAGGCAACCAGATAGCAAAGCAAGGCGACATGTGGTCGAGCAATTGACCAAATTTGACCTCGCGCCGAACTTGATTATTGGTACTATGCTCCGCCGAGCGTGACCGTCTTCCTGCGCTGGTGAAGGGAGTTGCATGGTCACAGAGCGGTTGGCCCCTGCTACGAGCAGATCTGCATCACTGCGGTTGCGGCAGTTGCGGTCTTGATGGCGATTATCTCACGCCTCCGAATGGATCGGTTTCAGCCTTCTGCAGCTCAAGTATTTGTCTTCTTCCTCCGCCAACAGACCGATAAGTATTTCTCGCTCCGCCCCGGTATTGGCGGCGCACGCAAGCCTTCGAAACTTTTCCAGATTCCGATCACAGACGAATCGGTCCGTTTCCATTCTGTCCATGTCCATTCCTTATTGGATGAAAGCTAACCTGAGACCGGCGCTGTCAGCACAACGAATGCCGGAAAAATAGGTTCCATCGAGAAAGGTGACCAAGCTGCAAGTGAATGTTCGCTTGTCAATCCAAATTGCTTTGTCAGCGACTTCTTGCGCTCGCTACAGCCGCTTGCATGTCACCATCCGGACCAAAGTCGTCCGCACTCTCGATTGACAGAATTTCGGCCAGTCGAGCGCGCGCGCGATTGACACGGCTTTTGATGGTGCCGATGGCGCAGTCGCAGATCTGTGCGGCTTGCTCGTAGGAAAATCCGGATGCACCGACCAGGATCAGAGCTTCCCGCTGGTCGAGCGGGAGTTCGGTCAGCGCCTGCCGGAACTCCTCGAATTCCAAGCGGCTTTGCTGTTCCGGAGGTGTGGTCAGGTTCTCGGCAAAGCGGCCGTCAACGTCTTCAACCTCATGGCGCCGCTTGCGATATTCCGATCGAAACTGGTTGCGCAGGATGGTGAACAGCCAAGCCTGGAGGTTGGTCCCCGGCTGGAATGAGTTGATGTTCGTGAACGCGCGAACCAGAGTTTCTTGGACGAGGTCGTCCGCACGGTCGACTTTCCCAGACAATGAGATAGCGAACGCACGAAGGCGTGGCAGCGTCGCAAGAATTTTGTCTTGCATCGACGCCTCGATGCCCATCAAGATTTTCCTTTATTCTTCCGTTTATTGAGCTCTTGCAGCAATTCCTTGAAACGATCCGGCACGGTCTGATTGACCAGATCGTCGTACATGGCCCGCAATTGCTTGCCGATGACGTCCTGGACATCGCTGCCAAGCGTTCCGCTACCGTATGGAGGGGCGTCTGCAATATTCATCTTTTGCTGACCGGCTTTGCCCGGTTTTCGCCCTTTCATTTGGATTAATCCTTTGATAAACCATGCAAATTCGTCAATCTGCACACTTTTAGCGTACGACTATAACGGAGAACCCGGACAATAGTTCCCTCAATCGGCGCGGAACTTTTTCTGGTTTCAGGCGTTCTATAAGTAGCTCACTTTTTCCTGAGGGGAGGATTCGTGTCAAAATCGGAACGGGTTGAACAGTATTTGCCAATCCTGCGACGCTACGCACGGGCGCTGACGGGTCATCAGGCATCCGCAGACGCCTATGTCGTTGCCACATTGGAAGCCCTGATCCAGGACCAGTCGGTTCTTGATGATAACGATACGCGGGTCGCTTTGTTCCGGCTGTTCACCAAGCTTTGGAACTCGATTTCGCTCAACGGAACGGCAGTGGGCTTCGATGAAGCCAGCCTGCCCGAACAAAAGATCGCCAATTTGACCCCGTTACCGCGTCAGGCCTTCCTGCTCGTTGCGCTTGAAGGATTCCGAGAAGAGGCGGCGGCGCGCATTCTGGACTGTGACGTTGCGGAATTGCGACACTTGGTCGAGGAGGCCGGGCGCGAGCTTGCCGCCGAAATCGCGACCGATGTGCTGATTATTGAGGATGAGGCGTTCATCGCGCTCGACCTCGAAGCGTTGGTCAAGGATCTCGGTCACCAAGTGATCGGCGTGGCGAGAACTCACGCCGAGGCGATCAAGCTCGCGAAAGCGAAAACACCAGGCCTCATTCTAGCTGATATTCAGCTTGCGGATGGAAGCTCCGGTCTGGATGCCGTGCACGAGCTGCTGCGCTCCTTCGAAGTTCCGGTCATTTTCATTACCGCCTATCCTGAGCGCCTCCTGACTGGAGAACGCCCTGAGCCGACCTTCCTGATTTCGAAACCGTTCCAGCCGGCGATGGTATCTGCAATCGCAAGCCAGGCGCTTTTCTTTGGACGCAACGCACGGCAGCGTAAAAGCCGTGTGTCGGCGTGATTGCGGCTGATGTAAAGAACGTGACGGCTCGCAAGCTTGAGGAAACGGAGCCGCTTAAGACAGAAGCCCTGCAGCGCGCGATCTTCAATAGCGCCAATTTCTCAAGCATCGCAACCGACGCTAAGGGCATCATTCAAATCTTCAATGTCGGCGCCGAGCGCATGCTTGGCTACACCGCCGCCGAAGTGATGAACAAGATCACGCCTGCCGATATTTCCGATCCGCGGGAAGTAATCGCGCGCGCTAAAGCGCTCAGCGCCGAACTCGAAACCCTGATCACGCCGGGCTTCGAGGCCCTGGTGTTCAAGGCTTCGCGCGGAATCGAGGACATCTACGAGCTGACTTACATCCGCAAGGATGGCAGCCGGTTCCCGGCGGTGGTGTCGGTGACGGCGCTGCGCGACGCCCAAGAGGCCATCATCGGTTATCTGTTGATTGGCACCGACAACACCGCGCGCAAGCAGGTCGAAGCCGAGCAAAAAAAGCTCGATCAGCGCCTGCGCGACCAGCAATTCTATACCCGATCACTAATCGAATCCAACATCGACGCGCTGATGACCACCGACCCCTCCGGCATCATCACGGACGTCAACACACAGATGGAGTCGCTTACCGGCTGCACGCGCGACGAATTGATCGGCGCGCCGTTCAAGAACTTTTTCACCGATCCGGAGCGGGCCGAAGCGGGAATCAAGCGCGTGCTGAGCGAAAAGAAGGTCACCGACTATGAATTGACGGCGCGCGCCCGCGACGGCAAGGAAACGGTGGTGTCCTACAACGCGACCACCTTTTATGATCGGGGCAGCGCGCTGCAGGGTGTGTTCGCCGCAGCGCGCGATATCACGGAGCGCAAGGAGGTTGAGGCCAAATTGCACTTCTTGATGCGGGAGCTCACCCATCGCTCGAAAAACCTGCTCGCCGTAATCCAGGCGATGGCGCGACAAACCGCGCACTACTCGGGCTCAACGGAGAGCTTTCTCGAAAAGTTCAACGCGCGCCTGCTGGCGCTCTCGACTTCGCATGACGTCCTGGTCAATGAGCAATGGCAAAGTGCCTCGCTTGCCGATTTGGTGCATTTGCAGCTTGGTCCATATCTCGATCGATTCGAATCCCAGGTTTCCGTTGAAGGCCCAATCGTGTTGCTCAAGCCTGACGCGGCGCAAAATCTAGGCTTTGCCTTGCACGAACTCGCCACCAACGCCGCCAAATACGGCGCTCTATCGGTGCCTGAGGGTCGGGTGTCCATTGCATGGCACCGGCTGCCTGAGGCAGACAGCAATGGGGTCGAGCTAAATTGGGTCGAAAGCGGCGGCCCCGCCGTGAAAGTGCCCGCGCATCGCGGATTTGGAAGCATGGTTATCGAGCGCTATCTCAGTCGTGGGCTCGATACCAAGGTCGACTTGGCGTTCCCAGCCGAAGGTGTGAGTTGCAAAGTCCTACTACCCCAGGAGCAGCTAGCGGTCATCCGCTGAAAATCGTCTTTGTGAATTGTGAAATCGAAGCATAGCCAAGCCGTTTGCATGACTGTCGCTATCGCTCACGGGAACAAAGGATGGGCGCAGTCGCTAACGCGACTACGCCCATCAAGGCCGGCCCGAGCGGGGGGGGGGGGGGGCTAGGCCGGTTGCCATGATAACTCGAATGGCACGCCTTGGTTCCAAGCTTCCTGTGCACTTTTTTCCGATCGTCGGCTTAAACAAAGTAATTGCTGAAGTCGGCGCGCTAGCACTTTCGGCCGACCGGTAGGCACGACCGCACCGGTCGTGGGCATTGCCTGTTACGCCCGTCGCGAGTGGCAATTTCATCAGATCAAAACGAACGCGCGCCCCTCTCATTCTGTCACTTCATCGATTTGGAACAAATGGGGCGCAGCTGCGTTTCCCTACATACCGACTGTGCAACGATTTGAATTGAAAACGTTTGTAGCAGTCTTTTGCAAATGTACCGGAGGATCGACTATGAAAAGTGTCACCCTGACTTTGCTTGCGGCGGCAGCGATTGGCGCGATCTCGATTGGCAGTGCCTCCGCCATGCCGTTCAACAACATGTCCGCTGCACTGGGCGAAAGCCACGTGCGGGATGTTCGCGTCGTCTGCGACCAGTATGGACGATGCTACAACACGAATCGCCGCGCCTACCGCCAGACACAGCGCTATGTCGCGCCGCGGCACTACAACAATGGCTATTACAACAATGGCTATTACAACAACGGTTACTATGGTGAGCGGCGCCATCGCGGCTATGACCGGCCGAGTGTGGGCATTGGCGTCGGCCCGTTCGGCTTCGGGATCTACTAGCCACAGACATCATGTTGAAACTGAAGTTCAGACCCGCCGGGCGTGAAACCCGGTGGGCTCGTTTGTGAAGCTTCGGTCATTGGTGATGTGAGAAGGTTTTTCACTTTTGCATAAGCGCAGCATAGTCGAACGGAGGATATCAAGATGTACATGTCGGGTGAAAGTCTGCTGATTATTTTGGTGGTTGGCCTCATTGCTGGATGGCTGGCTGGCCAAGTCGTGCAAGGCACCGGATTTGGGATTGTCGGTGACATCATCATCGGAATCATCGGCGCCCTTATCGGTAGTTGGCTGCTTCCTCAACTCGGCATTAGCCTTGGCGCCGGCATCGTCGCGGCGATCATCAATGCCACGATCGGCGCGTTGATCCTGTTGTTAATCATCAGGTTCGTTCGTGGTAGCGCCGGATCGCGAGGTGGTTGGCGCGGAAATTGGGGAAAGCGTTGGTAGCCAATGGCGTGCGGCGCAAAGCAGGCTGGCTGCTTACTGGGACATGACATGAGTCGCGACCCTAGTCATTGAAGCACAAAGCTACGTAGTTCAAAGCTACGTAGTTCAGATTAAGGAATTGATCATGGCTTCGCCGACGACTTTATCGAACGGTCCAATGCGCCACCCCACCAAGGCGGTTCTCGTCGTCATTTCCATGGCGGCAAGCCTAGGATTGGCGACGCAAGGGGCGAGCGCACTTACAAGATTCCAAGCGCAAGTGGCTTGCCCAATCGACGGCAAACAATTCATGGCCACAATGGTTGGTTCGTTTTACCAGCAAGGCACCCGCCTCGATTCCAAGCCGCTCGGATCACTGACGGCGCCAAATCCGCTTCCAGTGTGTCCCGAAAATGGGTTCGTTATGTACGAAAATGAGTTCTCAGTCCGCGAACTTACGGCGATCAAGGCCATTGTACTGACCGCCGAGTACCGTCAAGCAAGAAGCGAACACACGGACCGCTATATGGTCGCCTATGTGAAAGAGCGCTTGGAAGACAATAACTTCGATCTTGGCAACCTGTATCTAGAAGCAAGCTGGGAAGCCGAGTCAGATAAACCCGCATTGGTTCAACTATATCGGGCCCTCGCAATTGAAAAGTTTGACGCTTTCGTAAAAAGCGATTCCAGTCGCTCGGAAGATTGGTGGGTTGCCTCGATTATCGCTGCTGAGCTCGATCGATTGCTCGGTCAATTCGATGCGGTCAAGAATCGGCTTGGGAGCCTGCCACCCGCACCCAACAATTACTTCGCTCTTGCAATCGACCAGATTCGATCGCACGCCCTTAATCGCAACGCGAAGCCGGAGGAGATGATTTTTCGCGCCAAGCATGACGAGACTTTAGGTTTTGGAGCCATCCGGCAACTCAATTGATGCCAATGCCAATGCGGACATCGTCGCGAACGCCGGGCGTGGAATGGTTCCCGGGTTGCGGACCGGCCGATGCGTCGAAAGTTCCCGCACTGGACCTTCGCTCGGGATAGTCCCGGCGGCTCAGCTTGCGCCGACGCGTCGTGGACTGATCGATCGTAGCTCGATCGTGAAGTGCTGGCATGTCCGTTATGACGCCGCTTTCGGAGCACTGAACGAACCCGCTCCCGCGCGAGTGGGTTCGTTCAGTGACCCAGGGCGGAACTCAAGACCGAAGCGATACGCAGTGGGATCTTTGCCCATTCCAGGGCACACAAGTCCAGGGCTTGATGTGGTAGTTTTTCTGGTGGACCCGGCGAAATCCAAACCTTGGTGGGTATAATGAGACGGCGAGAATTCATCATCCTTATCGGCGGCGCGGTGGCGACAGTCATGGCCCCGGTTTATCAGCCAGCGGAGACCGAAGGGAGCCCGTGTGAAGGGCCGATCAGATGAGCGTCGTCCAGGTTTCTTACTTTTCAGACGTATTGTGCATTTGGGCATATGCCGCGCAGGCTCGTATCGATGCGGTCAAAGAGAAATTCGGCGACACGGTTCGATTGGATTATCGGTTCTGCTCCGTCTTTGGCGATACCGCCCGCAAGATTGCTTCGACTTGGCGAGACAAGGGTGAATATGCCGGGTTCAATTTACATTTGCGAAAAGTGGCGCAACAGTTTCCGCATATCGAAGTCCATCCGGAAATCTGGCTGAAAGTACGCTCGCCAACGTCGGCAAGCGCGCATTTGTTTATGACGGCGGTCCAGCATTGGCAGCAGGGACGAGGGGAAGAAGGCCAAAGCGGATCGGCGGCATCAATTTTCGATAAGGTGATGTGGGCATTCCGTTGTGGGTTTTTCCGGGATTGCCGCAACGTCGCGCGTTGGGACGTTCAATGCGAACTGGCCGAAGCTCTCGGCGTTGATATAAGCGCGATTGAAAAAAGCATTCACGATGGAACCGCATTTGCCAGGTTGGCTGCGGACTACCAAGAGGCTGACAAGATGCGCATCGAAGGCAGTCCAAGCTTCGTATTGAACGAGGGACGCCAGAAGCTTTACGGGGATGTCGGCTTCCGGATCATCGAAGCAAATATTCAGGAATTATTGCGTGTGCCCGGTGGCGACCAAGCCAGCTGGTGTTGATCACAGCCTGTTGATCCAATTTTTTTGCGGGTTTCCGGAACCAAAGCGGGACTTCTGAGTTACTGGCATGCCACCCAAGAACTCGCATCACACATTCGCATCACACCCCGGCGTTGAACGGCGTTGAATATGAAAACAGCGCTGGTGGGGGAGTGGAGTCCGGGATTTCGCATTGAGGCCGTTCGAAGCGAAGAAAATTAGTGGTCAATTTTATACAGACGCACCGTTGCCAAAGCTTCTAGCATTTGTATGTCGCCTTAGTTGATCTCTGATCATTCGATCAGAAATAATCCTCAGGAGGAATCACCAATGAAAACGATCCATCCGCTGGCTTGTGTCGCTCTCTCCGCCGCGTTGTTTGCTGCTGTCCCAGCTCTTGCGCAACCCCCCGGTGCCACGACGAGCATGGACTGCTCCGAGGCAAGCATGCAGAAAGCGAGCGATGCCATGATGAAGATGAAAGACGCCACCAAGAGGGCAGCGGCCATGAAGGAGATGGACATGGCCAAGGGCATGATGGCGAAGAAGGATATGCAGGGCTGCATGATGCAAATGAAAAAAGCCATGGGCATGGTTGAGTAAGCCGAGGAAAGATAGCGGCACCCGCCACTTTTTGTGGCGGGTGCCGCGTAACTGTCACGCAGTTGAGCGGCTGAGGGAAGACGTGCGACTCGGAAAATAGACCAATGAAGGCCTAGAAACGCCATGTTCGACCGTCGTGGCGGCGAGTGGCGGTCTTCATTCCAATTTTGTTTGCAGTGCTCCGGAACCAAAGCGGGATTTTTGAGTTGGCTACCGAGCGCCCCCGTATTCGAGAAGCACGGAGGTCGTTCCGGCCTCGCCTCGCAATCCGAAAATTTGAGGAGAACTTTAGCGATGACGGAATTATTTGTGCTTGCAGCAGCGACGACGCTGATGTTGAGCGGATTGGCATCAGCGCAGGACGGTGCGCCAAAGCCAATGCTTAACTGCCATCCACCTTCCAACGGCTCACCCGCCTGGGACTCTCAGGCCGCTGAGAAAAGCATCATTCTGCCGTCTGTCGGCGGGGAGACTTCCTCCGCTGCGCCGACCGTGCAGCGCCATGGTCAGTCCGTCGAGGTGCGCGACGATTGTCCGCCGGAAACGAACGCTCCCATCGCCGGAAAACCCAACGGCTGAACTCACTATGTAAGGAACTCTGTTCATATGACGAAGCAGAACCCCATCTCCCGTGTTTGGGATATTATCGAGAAAGCGCCCGTTGGCATGCTAACGACGCGATTTGCCGGCGGCCTGCGCGCGCGGCCATTGGAAGCGCGGGCCGACCGCGACGCCGGCATCATTTGGTTCGTGACCGATGTGCGCGGCGCCAAGGACGACGAGATCGACGCGGCCCATGACATCGGGCTCGTCTTCTACGATGAGGCCGCTCGCGCTTATCTCTCCATCACCGGCCGCGCTTCCGTGGTGCGCGACACTGTTAAGGCGAACGAAATCTGGAACAAGACCGACGACATCTGGTTGATGGGCGGGCCGGGCGATCCGAATGTTCGCCTGCTTCGCGTAGAGCCGATCATGGCCGAACTATGGGACGGGCCGTCGAGTGCGGCGGGCGTGGCTTTCGAATTCGCCAAGGTGGCATGGACCGGCGAGAAACCCAATCTCGGCGAGAATCGTAAAGTCGTCGTGCCGATGCGTTGATATTGCTCTGAATATGCGGAATCCTTTTTGAGGGAGAACGAAAATGATGGGCGAAGGATGGGGGATGGGCTGGGGAATGGGTGGGTTCGGAGGAATCGGCCTGCTTGTGCTCGTTCTGGCCGTCGTCGGCATCGCTGTCCTTGCGTCCCGTCGCTGAAATTCGTGCCCCGTATTTCGGCGCAGACGAACCTTTGGCTATTGAATCAAGTGATCGTAGCTCAAAGTAAAATCCTTACATGCTCATCTCAATAATCACTTGAGAGGTCAACAAGCCCAGTGGGATTGGCCACACACGCTAAAACCTCGGCGGCAAGCTGCGAGTCGCGTTCTCTCTTAACGATTAACGGCGGCTCATCGAGCATCCGGTTTGCGCTGTATGATGAAGGTGAACCGTTGCGGCGGCTGCTGGATGGAAAAGTGGATCGCGTCGGTCTGAGCGGTACGAATTTGACCTTCAAGGACTATACGGGACAATCGCAGGATAGTCGTACCATCGACACCGATAATCACGGTTCGGCGGTCACCTTTCTATTGGATTGGCTTGAAACGCAGCAGGTGTTCGCTTCGATCAAGCTGTGGGACACCGGGTTGTGCATGGGATGGCGCATAGCGAAACGCGTGCGGTCGAAGGCCCAGCGATCCCACAGCGAAAACCCCCTTCAAGGAACCGATGCACTTGACTCTCAGGCAGGTGCGTGCGCTTGGCAAGGTCGCATTCCACAAGATCGTGGTGAATGACTTCCAATCCCGAACGATCTGCAAGGCCAAGAGCCACATCTCTTCCGCGTGATCCCATCTCTCGGGTCATTGCAATGATGGTCAGGAGAGTCCTCCAACCTCAATTGAACTAGCGGTGTATGACCGACGCCGCCAACTCCAAAGCGAGCATCGGCCGGTGTCGCCGACCCATGTCAAATGATGAACTTATGGTCCGGCTTCGCGCGCCTCACTGCGCAATAAACAGCTTCTGCCGGTCTGCCCCGTCTTGCTGGCGCATTGACGCAAGCCTGCAATGGCCGCGCGCTGGTATGCAGAACGATCGCGAATGCAAACCGAATCGACGCGCCGCCGGGAGCGGCCAATGTGGAGTCGTGCCTATCGGCCAGTGGGGGGCATCTGGCCCAACCGATCAACCCACCATGGTCGCTCCCGGCGCACCGTTCGTGTGCTTGCCGCTATGCTGCGATCCAAACGCGCGCCGCAGCAATCATCGCGGCCATTTGACTGGATGGAGCCATGTCAACCTCCGAGCCGGAGATGGTAAAATGAAATTCTGACCCAACGCGCCGGATTGTCAAGCGCATCAGGCCGCGGAAGTCCGCCGCCGGCATCCCGAAATATCCGTCAATATTCGAGTCACGTTCGAGCGACGCATGCGCGCCGCGATAGTACTGGGAGATTGTTGGAGAGCGGTTGCACTTCTACGCCATTCGCTCCTGTACGGTGGCCTACGATGGAGCCCGCTGGCCTACGAGGAGAATGTTGGATCCCAGTTCCTCTCCCTCCGCCAATACGTACACGGTTGCTGCATAACAGCATCTCACGCGGTGATTGGTTGAGGCGTCTTGAGGATCGGCGTCTTTCAATCCTAGACGATGTTTGCGTCTTTGACGACATTGCCCGAAGACCGCGTCTCATCGGAGAATGAGGGTCATCGTAGTTTTAATTGCAATCGAAGTTACAACCACGGTCTGCCTGCGCATGCCGGGCTGGGCGTCAAATAGCGATTGACCTTGTCCGCTGGAAACTCAAGATGCGCTGACAGCCAAATTGCGGACTATGACGGAACTCCATTACATCGGAAAATCGGTACCTCGGATCGAGGATCGGCCCCTGTTGCGGGGTCAAGCCCGCTTTGTCGACGATTTGCAGATTGCGGATATGGTGCAGGCGGCGTTTGTGCGCAGCCCGCATGCCCATGCGCGGATTCGCAGCATCGATGCGAGCGCCGCGCGGCGGTTGCCCGGCGTCCACGCGGTATTCACATTGGCCGATCTCGCGCCATGGCTGTCGCAAGAGCGCATTCCGCTGCAATTTCGCACCGCCGCCTTGCCCGGAGACATCACGCAATTCGTCCTGGCCAAGGATGAAGTCGCGTTTGTTGGCGAGGCGGTGGCGATGGTGGTGGCGCAGACGCGCTACCTTGCCGAGGACGCGATGAGCCTGGTTGCGGTGGATTATGAGCCG
This sequence comes from Xanthobacteraceae bacterium, assembly GCA_022841625.1. Taxonomy (GTDB): domain Bacteria; phylum Pseudomonadota; class Alphaproteobacteria; order Rhizobiales; family Xanthobacteraceae; genus VAZQ01. The sequence goes on along the minus strand of JALHRD010000036.1, from coordinate 17,255 downwards.
CTGCCGGCGGCGTCGGACTGCCGCGCCGCGCTGGCGCCGGACGCGCCGCGCGCACACAGCAAAAAATCCAGCAATCTGATGCATGCGTTTCGGCAGTCCTATGGCGACGTTGCGGGCGCGTTTGTCCGCGCGCCGCGCCAGGCCGCAATCAACCTCAAGCAGCATCGCGGCGGCGCCCATTCGATCGAAGGCCGCGGCGTGTTGGCGGCCTATGACTCCAATGAAGACCGCCTGACGGTGTGGTCGTCGACCCAGCTCGCACACGAGGTCAGAGCGTTTCTGATGACGCTTTTGCGGCTTGATGAAAATCAGGTGCGGGTGGTCGCGCCCGAAGTCGGCGGTGGCTTTGGCGCCAAATTCGTCATGTATCCGGAAGAAGTCGCGGTCGCAGCGGCCGCGCTGATGCTGCGGCGGCCAATCAAATGGATCGAGGATCGTCGCGAGCATTTTCTGTCGGCAATCCAGGAGCGCGATCAATATTGGGACCTTGAGGTCGCGTTCGATAACGATGGCCGGCTGCTAGGCGTGCGCGGCCGCATGATTCATGACGAGGGCGCCTACACGCCGCAGGGCGTCAATCTGCCGTTTAACGCGTCGACGGCGTTGCCAGGGCCCTATGTGCTGCCGGCCTATGAACTCGATGTGCAGGTGGTCGAGACCAACAAGGTCGCCACCATGCCGGTGCGCGGCGCGGGCTATCCTGAGGGCGCCTTCGCCATGGAGCGCCTGCTCGACGCTATTGCCGACGAACTCGCGCTCGACCGCGCCGAAGTGCGGCGGCGAAACCTGGTGCCGGCCGACAAAATTCCTTACACCACGCCGCTGAAGACACGCGCCGGATCGGCGATCACGCTCGACAGCGGCGATTTTCCGCACTGCCAGCAGCTTGCGATGGACGCGGTCGATTACCGAGGCTTCGCCGCGCGCCAGGCGCGCGCGCACGCCGAGGGGCGTTACATCGGTCTTGGTCTTGCCAGCGGCATGAAAGGCACCGGCCGCGGTCCGTTCGAATCCGGTATCGTGCGCATTGGCCGTTCCGGCCGCATCTCGGTCTATACCGGCGCCATGCCAATGGGGCAGGGTATCCGGACCGCGCTTGCGCAAATCTGCGCCGAGCAATTCGGCGTCGCGCCGGATTCGGTCGCGGTGGTTGCGGGCGACACCGCGGTCATTCCACACGGGCAGGGCGGCTTTGCCAGCCGGCAGACAATCACCGCGGGCTCGGCGGTGCATCTCGCCGCGGTGGCAGTGCGTGAGAAAGCGCTGGCGGTCGCAGCCCACATGCTGGAAGCAAGTCCCGGCGATCTTGAAATACGTGCCGGCCGTATCGAAGTCGCCGGCGTGCCGGGCAGCGGCGTGACATTACAGATGGTGGCGGAGGCGGTGTCCGGCGTGCCGGGTTATTCGCTGCCTGGCAATTTTGAGCCGGGTCTCGAAAGCATGCAGAACTTCATTCCACCGACGCTGACCTATGGCATCGGTTGTCACGCGGTTGAGCTTGAGGTCGACATCGACACCTGCGGCGTGCGGTTTCTGCGCTATGTGGTGGTCAACGACAGCGGGCGGGTGATCAATCCGATGATTGTCGAAGGTCAGATTGTTGGTGGTGTGGCCCATGGCATCGGCAATGCGCTGTTTGAGCTGATGGCTTATGACGATCAGGCGCAGCCGACCACGACCACCTTTGGCGATTATCTCCTGCCCGGCGCAATGGAGGTTCCAAACATCGAGGTGACGTTCGCCGCTTATCCCTCGCCGCTCAATCCGCTGGGCGTGAAGGGGGTCGGCGAATCCGGCTGCGTGCCGGCCGCCGCCGCGATTGTGTCGGCGATCGAAAGCGCGCTCAAGCCGTTCGGGGTGCGGATCGGCGAGTATCCGGTGACGCCGCCGCGGCTGTTTGGTCTTCTGGCTGGAAGACTGTAGTAGAGACGCCACGCGGGGGTATTATTTCCTTGCAAACGCCTTATTCGACGGGCTTGAGAAGCGCAGCCGGGTACGTCGCCCAAGCCAAGCGAGACCCAACGCGCGACGATACGCGCAAATTGTGAGCGCAACAGCGATGCCCGATACCCAGTCCGCAGCTCGTCGCCGCCGGTGGCCGATATTCGTGCCGTTCGGCCTATTGGTCGTATTTGCGGGGCTCTGGACCGGCGCCTGGTTCTTTGCCGTCGGCAAGGCCGAACAGGCGCTTGCCGGTTGGCGGGCGCGCGAGGCGAAATCGGGCCGTGTCTATGCCTGCGGTTCCGAATCGATCAGCGGATTTCCGTTCCGCATTGAAGTGCGCTGCGGCACGCCCAGTGTCGAATTGCGCGGCATGGGCGCGCCGCTGCTGCTCAAGGGGGCCGATCTCGTCGTATTGGCGCAGGTCTATCAGCCGACTCACCTGATCAGCGAATTTAAGAGCCCGTTGACCATTGCCGAGGCGGGCCAGCCACCGGCTTATGTTGCGAATTGGACGCTCGGCCAGTCCAGTGTTCGCGGGACGCCGCGGGCCCCGCAGCGTGGCGCCATGGTGTTTGACAATCTCGATGTGCAGCAACCGGGCGGTGGCAAGGTTAGCTTTGGCGCCAAAAGGCTTGAACTGCATGGCCGGATGGTCAGCGGCGCGGTCAATGATAATCCGGTGATTGAACTTGGCGTACGCACCACGGCCGCCACCGCGCCCGAGGTCCACGCCGTTATGACGGCGCCGATCGATCTTGAGCTTTCCGCGATCGTTCGTGGGCTTGCCGATTTTGCGCCAAAGCCATGGTCGGCGCGTCTGCGGGAATTGCAGGCGCGCGGTGGCAAGCTTGAAATTGCCAATGGACGGTTGCAGCAGGGCGAGACCATTGCCGTCGGCTCCGGCACGCTCGGCCTGACCGAGAGCGGCAATCTCGAAGGTCAATTGCAATTGACGGTGGTTGGTATCGAGCATGTGCTCAAGCAACTCGATCTCGAAGCCATCGCCTCGCAGGGCCGGGTCGGTTCCGCCATCGACAAGCTCGATCGACTGCTGCCGGGGCTCGGCAATATCGCGCGCAAGAACGTGGCGCCCGGCATCATGGTCGGGCTCGATGCCATAGGAAAGCGCACCACACTTGAGGGCAAGCCGGCGCTGAGTGTGCCGCTGCGATTCGTAGACGGACGGATCATGCTCGGTCCGCTTCCGGTCGGCCGCGCGCCGTCGCTGTTCTGAGGGCGCGATCCGGAAAGGCCGCACCGCGCGTGGCTATTTCAGATCGCGGAAGCGCCCGATAAAGATCGCGCGCCAGCGTTTGCCGGTGAGATAGAACAGGCCGGTCGCGCCGTCATAGGCGATGCCATTAAGCACATTCTCGGTATCGTTGGTGCTCGCCCGTTCGTCGGGGGTCATCACACTCCATAGCATCGCGAGATCGGCGACCGCATCGATGCAGCCAGTCGCCGGATCGAAACGCACGATCGAGCGGGTCGTAAAGATATTGCCGTAAAGTTTGCCATCGACGCGTTCGAGTTCGTTGACGCCAGCGACTTCGTTCTTGCCCGCCCGGATTGCTACCGTCTTCCCGAGCTTGAATGTCTTGGGATCGGCATAGAACAGTGAGGGGCCGCCGTCGGTGAACAGCAAGCTGGTGCCGTCGTGGGACAGGCCCCAGCCGTCGCGCGGATTACGCATTTGCCGTTTCAGCTTGCCGCTGAGGTCGTAAACAAAAACCTGCCGCTCCTGCCAGGTCAATTGCACTACCTCGTCGTTCAGAATGGTGAGGCCCTCGCCGAATACCTTGCGGCCTTGATCCGCCAATGTCGTCACCTTGCCGTCGAGGGTGATGGTGTTGAGTTGCGTGGTGCCGCCGACATTGCCAGTGCTCTCGTAGAGCAGGCCGTCGCGAAACTCCAAGCCTTGCGTAAAGCCTACGCGACTGCGGACGATCTTGCCGGTCACCGCGAACTGCATCAGCGTCGGATCGGTGCAGACCTGCGCGGATGCATGTGGGACGCTGACCAGCAAAAGTGCCAGCGCTGCGGCTATCGGGGTCCAGCGCGAACTTACGCGGCAAAGGAATGTCGCTGGTCCAATCGGTGGCATGAATTTAATCTTGATCCGCTGCATAAGGCTTCGGCAAGGGATCGGCCGGCAGGTTCGGATGCGGCCGCCCGAAATCGGGCGCGGCGGAATCCTGACCCATCGCGACAATACTGCCCCGGATGGCGCGGCGCTCGGAAAAAATGTCGAACAGCGCTTGGCCGTCGTCGCGTCGTATTGCCCGCGTGAGTTCCGACACGTCCTCGTTGAATCGGCCGAGCATTTCCAGCACGGCTTCCTTGTTGGCGAGGAAAATGTCGCGCCACATGGTGGGATCGGACGAGGCAATGCGGGTGAAATCGCGGAAGCCGCCGGCGGAGAACTTCAGCACTTCCGACTGCGTGACTTCGCGCAGTGCGAATGCGGTGCCGACGATGGTGTAGGCAATCAGATGCGGCAAATGGCTGGTCACCGCCAGCACCAGGTCATGGTGATCGGCAGTCATGGTCTCGACTTTGGCGCCGAATGCGCTCCAAAATGCAGCCAGGCGCTCGACCGCCTTGGGATCGGTGCCTTCCGGGGGCGTCAGGATGCACCACCGGTTGACAAACAGTTCGGCGAAGCCGGCATCGGGGCCGGAATATTCCGTTCCCGCCACCGGATGCGCCGGCACGAAATGAATGCCGGCCGGCAAATGAGGCGCCATGTCGCGCGTCACCGAGCCCTTGACCGACCCCACATCGGAGACGACGGCACCGGCCTTGAGATGCGGTCCGATTTCGGCGGCGACCGCGCCACAGGCGCCCACCGGAATGCACACAATCACGAGGTCGGCGCCGGCAACGGCGGCGACGTTGCTGTCCACGACCGTGTCGGCGATGCCGAGCGCGACTACGCGCTGGCGCGTTGCTTGCGACCGCGCCGTGGCGACGATTTCCTTCACCACGCCCTGTTCGCGCGCGGCGCGCGCGATCGAAGAGCCGATCAGGCCGGCGCCGATCAGCGCCAGACGATTGAACAGCGGCGTGGTCTTTGGCGCGGCCATCACTTGCGTCCCATCACTTGCGCCCCATAAATTCGGCCAGCGTCGCGACCGCCAAACGATTGGCCTCTTCGCTGCCCACCGTCATGCGCAGCGCATCGGGCAGGTGGTAGGACGTCACCCGGCGCAGGATCAGGCCCCGGCTGGTCAGGAATGCGTCCGCCTCGGCTGCGGTTTTTCCCTTGGTGCGCGGAAAGTGGATCAGCAGGAAATTCGCCACGCTCGGCGTCACTTCAAGCCCCAGCGCGCGCACTTGTTCGATCAACCAGCCGAGCCAGTTTTCATTGTGAAGGCGGGCCTTTTCGACGTGCGCGACATCATTGATCGCCGCGACGCCGGCCATCATCGCCGCAGTGTTGACATTGAACGGTCCGCGGATCCGGTTGATCGCGTCAACGATCGGTGCCGGTCCGTACATCCAGCCGAGCCGCAGCGCCGCGAGCCCGTAGATCTTCGAAAATGTGCGCGTCATCACCACATTGTCGGACGTAGCGACCAGTTCGATTCCGGCTTCGTAATCGTTGCGCCGGACATATTCCGAATAGGCGGCATCGAGCACCAGCAGCACATGCGGCGGTAGCGAACGTTGCAGCCGCTTCACGTCCTGGATCGGAATATAGGTCCCGGTCGGATTGTTCGGATTGGCGATGAACACCATCTTGGTGCGTTCGCTGACCTTGTCGAGAATGGCGTCGACATCGGCGGTGTAGTTCTTTTCCGCCGCGACCATAGGGGTCGCGCCCGAGCCCAACGTTGCGATCGGATAGACCAGGAATCCGTGGGTGGTGTAGATCGCCTCGTCGCCATCCTGCAGATAGGCGTCTGCCAACAGGTTCAGGAGATCGTCGGAGCCCGCGCCGCAGACGATGCGCGCGGGATCGAGACCGAATTGCTTGCCGATCGCCTCGCGCAGCGGGGTGGCGGCGCCATCGGGATAATCCTCGAGATGGGCGGCAACCGCCCGGTAGGCTTCGATCGCCTTTGGGCTGGGGCCGAGCGGGGTCTCGTTGGATGACAGTTTGAAAACCCGCGCGACACCCTGCGCCGCGCTTTTGCCTGGCACATAGGGATCGATGGCGAGGACGCCAGGACGCGGTTGTGGCCTGTTGGCGGTCATTTTCGAATACTTCTGTCGAGGGCTTCCAGTCGTCGTGCCGGGGGCTCAACGCGGCCCGGACGGGACCCTATAGCGGGTCGCGTGGCTTCCGACGAGGGCCGTCGCGCGGACCGTTACATCAGCCTTAACCAGAACGTTATTGACCGCGGACAGGGCGCCGCCATGGGGGATCGAAACCAATAGCGCTGCACCATCAAAGGCGGCGTCAGGTACGGCCACCGCTTCCGCGATCGGCGCGAGGGCATTGGCAGCCTTTGCGCTCCAACCCGAAACGCGAATGCTCCACGTCGAAACCTCACGCACCATGGCGTCGGGTGCGGCGCGCGAAATCACAAAAACCGGCAGCGCCGCCGGATGGTCGGCGCGGTCGATGAACGGCAACCGTGCGATGATCTTTGGGGCGGCGTCGAATTCGAGGGCGCTCCACCATGCGCTGGCGCCGGCCACCGCGAAGGCTGGCACCAGGCCGAGATCGCCTTTGGATTCCGCCACCGCCTCAACCACGCTGGCCGCGCCCATATGCGGGACGAATGGCACGGTGAAACCGAAGTGAAAGCGCGCGCTGTCGCGGATATGGGGCTCGCCGGCGGAGAGGTCGGCATGCACCGCGAACGGCGCCTGAACATAGGTGAAAGTCGCAATGATCACGCGCCAGATGCTCTCGGCGGTGTCGAGCGGCAAAATGCCTTTGTGGCGCTCGACCAGCCGTCGCATCATTTCGGCCTCGCGTGCGGGGCGAAATGCGGAGCCGTTCTCCTGCGTTTGTTTCACGGAAATCAGCCGGTCGATGATATCGCCGCGTTCCATCAACAGGCGGTGCATGGACTCGTCGATGCGGTCGATCTCGCGGCGGAGGTCTGCGAGCGACGGTGTTTCGGTTGTGGGCGTTTTGGCCATGGCGCGCTGTTCAAACGGTCGGCATGCGCGGACATTGATAGGGGGCGGTTAGCAGGAAATCAAAGAAAACATTGACAGATTTGGGCAGACCCCTATCTAAGCTCGATGCCTGCCAAATGCCGGGCATAAAGTGTCCGCCACAGCTAAAGTCAACGGGACGGCGGTACGCTAATATCAGTCCGATGGTTAACCGGCCGCCTTCTAAGGCGATGGCTGTCAAGGTGTCGGAGATGGTTGAGGCTGTGCTGGCTCCTGTCGACCGCGTCCGCGAGACGGACGAGCCGCATTCCGAGGTGGTCCGTTTTGGGTCGGACAAGCCGCTCCGGCTTGACGCCGGCGTTGACCTTTCGCCCTTTCAAATTGCCTATCAGACCTACGGTACGCTAAACGCCGCGCGGACCAATGCGGTGCTGATCTGCCACGCGCTGACCGGCGACCAGCATGTCGCCAATGTTCATCCGGTCACCGGCAAGGGCGGCTGGTGGGACACTATGGTCGGGCCCGGCCGCCCGATCGACACCGAGCGCTATTTTGTGATCTGCCCGAATGTGATCGGCGCCTGTATGGGTAGTTCGGGGCCGGCTTCGACCAATCCCGCGACCGGCCAGCCTTGGGGCCTCGATTTTCCGGTCATTACCATCCGCGACATGGTGCGCGCGCAGGCCATGCTGCTCGATCACCTCGGCATCGAATCGGTATTTTCGGTCGCCGGCGGATCGATGGGCGGCATGCAAGTGCTGCAATGGACCGCAAGCTATCCTGAGCGTGTGTTTTCGGCGCTGCCAATTGCCGCGGCGACGCGCCATTCGGCGCAGAACATCGCTTTCCACGAGGTTGGCCGGCAGGCGATCATGGCTGACCCGGAATGGTGCAAGGGTCGCTATTTCGCCGAGCGCAAGGATCCGCGCAAAGGTCTCGCGGTCGCGCGCATGGGCGCACACATCACCTACCTCTCGGACGCCGCCTTGCACCGCAAATTCGGCCGGCGCTTTCAGGATCGCGATAATCCGACGTTCTCTTTCGATGCGGATTTTCAGGTCGAGAGCTATCTGCGCCACCAGGGCATCTCGTTTGTCGAGCGCTTCGACGCTAATTCCTATCTCTACCTTACGCGCGCCATGGATTATTTCGATCTGGCCGCGGATTACGAAGGGGTCCTGGCCAATGCGTGGAAGGGAAGCTCGACGCGCTTCTGCGTGATCTCGTTTACCTCGGATTGGCTGTTTCCGACCGCGGAATCCCGCGCCATCGTGCATGCGCTCAATGCCGGCGGTGCGCGGGTCTCGTTCGCCGAGATCGTGACCGACAAAGGGCACGATGCTTTTCTGCTCGACGAGCCGGAACTGCTTGCGATCGTGCGCGGCTTCCTTGAGGGTGCAGCAAAGGCGCGCGGGCTTCCCGCCGTGCAACGCCGATGATGTTATCACGCCTCAAACGCGACCTCACCATGGCCGAAGCAGCGCGCATGCCCGGCGGCTCGCGCGTCGACTTGCTGGTGGTCGCCGACATGGTCGCGCGCGGAGCGAAAGTGCTTGATATCGGTTGCGGCGACGGCGAACTGTTGCGGCTGCTGGCGGAAATCCGCGAGGTGGATGGCCGCGGGATCGAGCTTTCGCGCGAAGGCGTCAATGAAGGCGTCGCCAAGGGGCTCGCCGTAATCCAGGGCGACGCCGATACCGACCTCTCGGATTATCCGAACGATGCCTTCGACTATGTAATCCTGTCCCAGACGCTGCAGGCGACCCGCCAGCCGCGAGTCGTGCTGGAACACATGCTGCGGATCGGCCGGCACGCGATCGTATCGTTTCCCAATTTTGGGCATTGGCGGATCCGGCTGCAGATCCTGTTCCGCGGCCAAATGCCGCGCACCGACAACCTGCCATATGCCTGGTGGGATTCGCCCAACATCCATTTCTGCACCATCAAGGACTTCCGCGATCTCTGCATGGTGGCCGGCGCCAAGATGGAGCAGTCGGTGGCGCTCAACGCCTGGGGTTCGCCGATCCGACTCAAGGTTCCGTGGTGGTTCTGGAACCTGTTCGGCGAACAGGCGGTGTTCCTGTTGAGCCGCAAGAACAGCGAGCAAACCGGCAAATAAATGAACCCCAAAAATGAACCCCAAAAATGAACCCCAAGACGGCTTTCGCCGCTTGGGGTCCATCAGGCATACGCACCGGACGACGGGGGATTCGGGGGGATGGGATCGCCCGGCACACCTGGATTTTTAATTATGGTGTGGGGTGGAAATTTCAATGGGTCGCTAACCGGTTCTACACCAACGTACTTTCGGTTCGACCTAGCGGTAGCGCTCAGCCCGTGAGCCAGTCGCCGACCGCAACTGTGCCAGGCGCTATAATTTCGGCATAGATCCCGCAGTCGGCGTGGCCGAACTGCTTCATCAGCGTATCTGGAATTGCAAGATCGCGCGCCCCGGTCGCCGGATCGACGTTGGTGGCGGCGCAGCGCACGATGCGCTTGACGATCTTGGCCTGCACCTGGCTTCCGATCGCTATCCGGCGACCAACCATCGCCAACTCCTGCCAGGCCGGCCATCCGGTGATGTAGAGGTTGGCGCGAAACCGCAGCGGATCGATCGGTGCGCCAACATAGTTCTCAAGGTCGGAAACCGAAGCCAGGTTGATGACGGACAAGACCTTGGCCGCTACGTCCGAGAAGCTGAAGCCGGGCGCATGCAGGATTTTGGGAGGGCCGCGCAATTCGCCGGCGCTGAACGAGGCAAAGAACTGTTCGATGGCCGCCCGGCCGTCGGCGGTGCGCAGGTCGCCGCGGGCGGCCTCGCGGCCCTCATATTCGACGGCGAGGGTATGGCTTGCGTCATCGAAGCGGGTGCGCAGCGTCGCTAGCCGCTCATTCCGCATCAGCATGAGATAGCGCATTTTTGGCTGGTGCCGGGGGGCCGCGGCATTGAAGTTGGACGGACCGTTCTCGATCGCATAGTGCCGATCGAACGGGAGGGTTTGCCCGGCCAGGAGTGTGACGCCATCCAGTGGCTCCGGTGAGAGGCCTTTAACCGGATAGCGGTAGATCGATTGGATTGCGGCGTCCGCCATACCGGTCTTGTTAACCGTGGCGGGGAACTATGAAAAGAGCCCGGTGAAATCCTTTGCCGCACCCTCTTCCGGATGCGGCGGCGGTCCACCACATTATTGCGGTGGATGCCTTACGGGGTCCGCGCAAATCGGGGTTACCCATTGACGATGTTCCTCCCGCGCCGCGCAAGGGCGGAGGGGGCAGGCTGAGGGAGCAGCAAATGGACTTTGAAAAATACACCGACCGCGCTCGCGGCTTCGTTCAATCCGCGCAATCTCTGGCGCTGCGCGAAGGTCACCAGCAATTCGCCACCGAGCACCTGCTCAAGGTGCTGCTTGACGATCCCGAAGGGCTTGCCGCCGGGCTCATCGACCGCTCCGGCGGTCGCTCGCGCGAAGCGCTGTCGGCGGTCGAGGCGGTGCTTGCCAAGCGTCCAAAGGTTTCCGGCGCGGGCGCTGGTCAGGTCTATCTCGATCCCGCATTGGCGCGCGTCTTCGACCAGGCGCAAAAGATCGCCGAAAAGGCTGGCGATAGCTTTGTCACAGTCGAGCGATTGCTGCTCGCGTTGGCACTCGAAAAAGACAATGCGGCAGGGCAAATCTTCACGCGCGCAGGCGTGACGCCGCAAAATCTCAATGCTGCGATCGAGGCGTTGCGCAAGGGGCGCACCGCCGATTCGGCATCGGCCGAAAATACCTATGACGCATTGAAAAAATATGCCCGCGACCTTACGCAAGCGGCGCGCGACGGCAAGATCGATCCGGTGATCGGTCGCGATGAGGAGATCAGACGCACCATTCAGGTGCTGTCCCGCCGGACCAAGAACAATCCCGTGCTGATCGGTGAGCCCGGCGTCGGCAAGACCGCCATTGTGGAGGGGCTGGCGCAGAGGATCGTCAATGGCGATGTTCCCGACAGCCTGCAGGAAAAGAAGCTCTTGGCGCTCGACATGGGCGCGCTGATTGCCGGTGCGAAATACCGCGGCGAGTTCGAAGAGCGGCTTAAGTCGGTGCTGCAGGAAGTGACGTCGTCGGATGGCGGCATCGTTCTGTTCATTGACGAGATGCACACGCTGGTCGGCGCCGGTAAATCCGACGGCGCCATGGATGCCTCGAATCTGCTTAAGCCGGCGCTGGCGCGCGGCGAATTGCATTGCATCGGCGCCACGACGCTCGACGAATACAAAAAGCACGTCGAAAAGGATGCGGCGCTGGCGCGGCGGTTTCAACCGGTGTTTGTGAGCGAGCCGACGGTTGAGGATACCATCTCGATCCTGCGCGGACTGAAAGAAAAATACGAGGCGCATCACGGCATCCGCATCACGGATAGCGCGATCGTCGCTGCGGCGACGTTGTCCAATCGCTATATCAGCGATCGCTTCCTGCCGGACAAGGCGATCGATCTGGTCGATGAGGCCGGCGCCCGGCTGAAGATGCAGGTCGATTCCAAGCCCGAGGAGCTCGACAGCATCGACCGCGAGATCGTGCGACGCAAGATCGAGCAGGAAGCGCTCAAGAAAGAGAGCGATGCCGGCTCCAAGTCGCGTCTGAAAAATATCGAAGCCGAGTTGATTGCGCTGGAGAAGCAGTCGGCCGATCTGACCGCGCGGTGGAAGGCGGAAAAGGACAAGCTGTCCGACGCACAGAAACTCAAGACCGAGCTCGACGGATTGCGCATCGAACTCGCCAATGCGCAGCGTAAGGGCGAGTACCAACGCGCCGGCGAATTGGCCTATGGCCGCATTCCGGACCTTGAAAAGAAGCTCAAGGCGGTCGAAGCCGGCGAGGGTAAAGGGGCCATGGTCGAAGAGGCTGTGACCGCCGATCATATCGCGCAAGTGGTATCGCGTTGGACCGGCGTGCCGGTCGACAAGATGCTCGAAGGTGAGAAGGAAAAGCTCCTGCGCATGGAGGAGCAGATCGGCAAGCGGGTCGTCGGCCAGGCCGAGGCGGTGAAGGCGGTGTCGACCGCGGTGCGACGCGCGCGGGCCGGCTTGCAGGACCCGCACCGCCCGATCGGCTCATTCATGTTTCTCGGTCCGACCGGCGTCGGCAAGACCGAACTGACCAAGGCCTTGGCGGAGTTCATGTTTGATGACGAGAATGCGCTGATCCGCATCGATATGTCGGAATATATGGAGAAACACTCTGTCGCGCGGCTGATCGGCGCGCCGCCTGGCTATGTCGGTTACGAGGAAGGTGGCGCGCTCACGGAGGCGGTGCGGCGCCGGCCGTACCAGGTCGTGTTGTTCGATGAGATCGAGAAGGCACATCCGGACGTGTTCAATGTGCTGTTGCAGGTGCTCGACGATGGCCGGCTGACAGACGGGCAAGGCCACACTGTGGACTTCCGCAACACTTTGATCGTCATGACCTCGAATCTCGGCTCGCAGTTCCTGGTGGATCAGCCGGAGGACCAGGATACCGATGCGGTCAAGGAGCCGGTGATGGCGGCCGTGCGGGCGAGCTTCCGGCCGGAATTCATCAACCGGATTGACGAGATCATCCTGTTCCATCGCCTCAAGCGCGGCGAGATGACCCGGATCGTGGATATCCAAATCGGCCGGCTGAGCCGGCTGTTGGATGACCGCAAGATCGCGATTGTGTTGGAGCCGACGGCGCGCGAGTGGCTGGCTGAAAAAGGTTGGGACCCAGCCTATGGTGCGCGGCCGCTCAAGCGGGCGATCCAGAAAGCGATCCAGGACCCGTTGGCCGAATTGGTTCTGGCCGGCACGGTCAAGGACGGCGACCGGGTGTTGATTTCGGCCGGAAAGCAAGGGCTGACCTTTAACGGCAAGTTGGCCGCGGCCGCCTGAGCGACTTCATGACGCTGCTGATAATCCCGTCGCCGATCGGCGACGGGATACGGTATAGAGGGGGTGTCGACACTGGCCTCTCGGTCATTATCTAGGAGAAAACGAAGACATGAACCTCCATCTGGCGCGCCTCTTGGCGGTGTTTGGTGTTGCGACGGTGGCGGTTGGTCCGGCGCTCGCGCAAGCTCCATCGGAGTTCTTTAAGGACAAGACCGTCACATTTTATGTAGGTCTTTCCGCCGGCGGCGGCTACGACGTCAATGCGCGGTTGGTGGCGCGGCATATCGGCAAATACATCCCCGGCAATCCGCAGGTCATCGTGCGCAACATGCCTGGCGGCGGCGGCTTGGTGATGACTAATTATGTCGCCAATGTTGCGAACAAGGATGGCCTGCATATCGGTGCGCCGCAGCGCGGCATTCCATTCGAACCGCTCTTGGGCGATCACTCGAACGCGAAATTCGACGCGGTCAAGCTCAATTGGATTGGCAGCGCCAACACCGACACCAGCGTTGCGGTCGTGCATAAGCGGACCGACGTCAAGGTGTGGCAGGACCTGAGAACCCGCAAGAACGATGTGATCGTCGCCGGCACCGGAATCGGCACCGAAAGCGTCACGGTGCCGTATATTCTGCGCAACTTGCTCGGCTTCAAGTTTCGCGTAATCGCCGGTTATCCCGGGGGCAGCGAAATGAACCTCGCCATGCTGCGCGGCGAAGTCGATGGTCGCGGCACGTTCTCGTGGACCAGCCTCAAACCTCATCTCAAGGAATGGGTCGATACCGGCGAGCTCGTCATTCTCTACCAGCAAGGCCTGCGCAAGCATCCCGATATTCCCAACGTCCCACTGGTGCTCGATCTCGCCGATGAGCCCGACATCCGTAGGGTACTGAGAGTTCAGTTCACCGCCTTCGAACTCGGTCGGCCGTATTTCGTGTCCGATGGCGTTCCCGCCGATCGTGTCGCGGCGCTGCGTCGCGCGTTCGATATGGCAATGAAGGACAAGACCTTGCTGGCGGATGCCGACAAGCTCAACCAGGAGATCAATCCTTTCACCGGCGAAGAGATGCAAAAGGTGCTTGCGGATGTCTACGCGACGCCCAAGGCATTGATCGCGCGGCTCGCGGAGGCGACCAGGTCCAAGCCGGATCTCAAGGTTCTGGACGGTCGGAGCAAGTAACCGCGGAACCGGTCGCGCGTGGTGTGCCGTCAAATTTGTGGCGCACGTTTACGAATTGTCAGCGGGCGATCTGCGACACCCGCTGCGGGGTCGTCCGTGTCGGGCCGGCGCGGGTGATCATGTTGTCGAGCCGCCCGCGCTCCTGCTCGAAACTCGCAAGTGCGGTTCCCTCAAGAACGCGGCCACGTGGCAGCCTGAGCTTCATCGGGTCGACATGACGGCCATTGACGATGATCTCATAATGTAGATGCGCGCCGGTCGAAAGGCCGGTCGAGCCGACATAGCCGATGATCTGGCCCTGGCGGACGCGTTTGCCTTCGTCGACGTTGCGGGCGAAGGCCGACATATGGCCGTAGGCGGTCTGGTAGCCGTTGGCATGGCGGATGCGGATGAAGCGGCCATAGCCGCCTTCCCAACCCATTTTTTCAATAATGCCATTGCCTGAAGCGTAGATCGGCGTTCCCATCGGGGCTGCCCAGTCTACGCCGGTATGCATTTTAGTGTAGCGGAGAATCGGGTGATTTCGACTACCGAAACCGGATCGCATAATGCCCTCGGCGAGCGGTTTGCGAACCAGGAACTTCTTGGCGCTCTTGCCGGTCTCGTCATAATAGTCGACGAGGCCATCGTCCGTGGACTGAAAGCGATAATACCGACGGGTCTCGCCGCCGGTTGTGAGCGATGCGAGCAACACTTCGCTCTTGCCTTCGCCGCCTTCATCCTCGGAAAACAGTATCTCGATTGAATCGCCGGGTTGTGCGCGGCGCTGGAAGTCGATGTCGTATGAATAAATCCGGATGATATCTTCGATCAATGGCCGCGGGACATGATTGCGCAGGGCGGTTTCATAAATGCTTTGATAGAGACGCACGCCTCTGCCGTCGTCTTCTTCGTCCTCCTGCTGCTGTTGCTGGCGTGACCGCGCAACCTCGGTCTCAAGATTGCGGATATCGACCGGAACATAGCGACCCTGTTCGGACCAGGCGATGACCGCCTCAACGGTGCTGTCATTGGCGATCACGACCCGGATCGGGTGCATGAGTTTTGGATCGCTGGTGGGCGCCAGCAAGATGCGCAGCTTGTGATTTTCTCGAACCCCGCCTTCGCGACCGCGCGCGCCCAGCGCCGCCGTAATGGCTTTAATGTCGTCGGCGCGCGCGCCGAGGTCGCGCAAGACGCTGGTGACCGTGTCGCCCTTGCGGACGGCAATGGTGCGCTCGGTCCATGAGGTGCCGCCGGTAACTTGTGTCGTTGTCTTGGGCGCCAGCGTTACGTTCTCGGGAGCAATGCGAGCCTCAAAGCCAGCATAAGGATCCTGGTTCCCTTCGACCGCATAAGCCAAGCGCGCACCGCGATTAAGCTCGGGCGGGAGCTGCCGTGAGGGTACGCTGCCCGTCCAATTGACGGCTTCGCGCACGCGGCCCAGCACATCGTCGATTGTCAAAACGGCTGCGACTTTGGCGCGTGGCAGCACGCTCGTGAGGTCGGTGGTGACGAATGAAACCTCCGCGTCGACTTCGGCATTGGGGGCGTTGTCAGCGGCGGCCACATCGGTCAATTCCGCCGCCTGCAGCCGCAGTGGGTTGAACGGAGGAATGTTCGCCGACAATTCAGATGTTGAAAGCGCAAGATTGCTGGCGACGCGCACGAAGGCGCGCACGCGGACGATTTCCCGGTTGCCGACGCGGCTGGTCTGCGTATCGCGGATCACCCGACGTTGGCTTTCGGACTCAGTGGGTGGCGGCAAACGGTCGGCCTTGCGGGCAGTGATCGGGCGATCGGTCGAGTTTCGCAGCGCGGGCTGTACGCGCTCTGGGACGGTTGCAAAATTACTCTGGCCGTCAAGCGACGCAAAAACGGCGCCGCCCATTAAAGCCGCGCCGCACAAGCCAGTCAGGATCGTTCCGCTAAACCATTGCACCGAAACGCGCCGACGGTCGACGATATCGTGCGATTCGCCATCGACGGACAGCGGTGGCTCGAAGCCAAGATCAATGCGATCGGCCTCTCCACTTGTGCGATATGCGCCGCGTCGCCTGCCGTGATCCAAAACTGACCCCTCCACACGCAATCGGCGGGTGGCTTGTCAAAAACTCAAACGCAAAGTGCCCATAACGCGGCCGACAAACAATCCCCCAAGCCGAGCTATGATCTTGGGTTGGCGCGGTTCGTCAACGAACCGAGCCCCTTCGTCCTCGTTTAATTCCGGGAAGTACAAACCGACACTACCGATAGGTCGCCGGCGACCACCCCCCCCCGAACCGACACCTTCTGCCAGAGCAAAGTAGGTTGGATGAATGTGGCCCAAGTGCGGCACCCCGTTTACAGCGGCTGAGGAGCGCAAAATCCGTGATTCCTGCGGCCGTTCAAGGATATCCAATATCGGTGCTGCGGTCGCCCGCGTATGGGTCATGCCGCAGTGCGAAAATCCGCAATTTTGCTGGCTTAGGTGTTGACACCCGAATGCCGCCGCGACTATATATCGGCCGTACGGCGCGCCGTCCGCTTAACGGTGCGACTGCGCGCCTTCGAAGCTCCTCACTGACGATAGTGAAAACGGCTTCCGATCTCGATCGGGGGCCTTGTGCTTCGACGGTTTCCCGGTTTTCCGGGGAGCGGGACCGCTACGGTTCCGGGTTGTTTGACAAGTGAATAGGAAGAAAGAGAAACGTGGACGGCGGAGTCCTTGCGCGCCGCGTCTTCGATTGGGGACTTGTGCCTCGATCAAGGTGCGGTGGACGAGACTTCGGCGGTACACGTTTTAGGTCAACACCCTTGCTCGTAAAGCGGCGGGTATAAGCGTGAGCAATCACGTGCATGCTTGAGCGCGTACGTACAAGAGTGGGACCTCGTCAAAACGTGATATAACCAGCCGAGATCAGATCTCATCCAACTTGAGAGTTTGATCCTGGCTCAGAGCGAACGCTGGCGGCAGGCCTAACACATGCAAGTCGAGCGGCCGTAGCAATACGGCAGCGGCAGACGGGAGAGTAACACGTGGGAACGTGCCCATCAGTTCGGAACAACCCAGGGAAACTTGGGCTAATACCGGATACGCCCTTACGGGGAAAGATTTATCGCTGATGGAGCGGCCCGCGTCTGATTAGCTTGTTGGTGAGGTAACGGCTCACCAAGGCGACGATCAGTAGCTGGTCTGAGAGGATGATC
>JALHRD010000035.1 GCA_022841625.1 Xanthobacteraceae bacterium | reverse complement strand
TCGACAGAATAAGGTTTGCCCATCCATGCTGGCCTCCATCCCAGCCAGCATGTTGAATCAGAACCGTTCTGATTTGGGAATCCCAAATCGATTCAGGCTAAACTCATAACGCTCTAGTGATTTTTCTATTGGGGCATGCCGTCCATCCGTCGGGGCGCGGCGTCGTTGCGGGGCGCAGCCCTGCAGCGGCGGCGTGGCAGGGCCGGATGCGGTCGCCAAGAATGCTTTTCGCTTTGTCCGCAAAAGCAAGCTTGCCTCCAGCACCACCCGCTACACTCCATCGGCAATCTTTTCCCAATCGATCGCGCCGACCAGCGGTTCGCCGGCGCGGTAGCGGCGCAGGTTTTCGGCAAAGATTGCGTTGAAGCGCTCGGAGCCGTCCTTGCCGCAGCCGGCGCAGTGCGGCGAGATCAGCACGTTGTCGAAACCCCAGAGCGGGCTGTCCTTGGGCAAGGGCTCGACGACGGTGACATCGAGCGCGGCGCCGCCGATCCGGCCGGCCGCGAGTGCGCGCGCCAGCGCCGCCTCGTCGACCAGTTCGCCGCGGCCGACATTGATCAGCAGCGCATCCGGCTTCATCCGGGCGAAGGCTTGATCGCCGAACAGGTCGATGGTGTCCGGTTCGACCGGTAGGCAGAGCACCACCGCATCGGCCTGCGGCAGCACGGCATGCATCTGGTCGCGCGCGACCGCCTGATCGACCGTCGGTCCGGCGCGGCCGGCGCGCGTCACGGTGATGACGCGCATGTCAAACGCCTTGGCCTTGCGCGCAATCTCCTGGCCGATGGCGCCGAATCCGACAATCGCCAAAGTGGCGCCTTCGAGCGTGCGCGCGGTCTCGTGCATCTGGTCGCGGATCCATTTTCGCTTGGTACGGGCTTGTTCGATGGCGCGGAACCGGCGGAAGCTTGCGAGTAGCAACAGCATGGCGTGTTCGGCCACGGTCGGTCCCTTGACGCCGGGCGCCGCGCACACCGGAATGCCACGCGGCATGCCAAAGCGGATGCCGCGTTCGATGCCGGCGGTCCAATATTGGATCCAACGCAGATCCTTGCCGTGCTCCAGCACCACGCGCCCGACTTCCTCGTCGTAGAAGCGATTGTTGGCGATCAATAATTCAGCGCCGGGCAGAATGGCGCGCAGCTCGGCTGCGTTGCGGGCAGCGGCAACCTCCAGCGCGGGATTGCGCGCCAGCAGGGGGAACAGCTCGTCCTTGGCGAATTGCTGCATATAGGCGGCGCGAATGCGGCCGTTGGCGCTCATGCTGGCAATGCTCCGTGGGATTATTCGTAGAACGTACCGGGGATCGGCACGCCCTTGGCGCCTTTGTTGGCCTTGGCTTGCGAGCCGAATTCCGCGCCGTCGGTGTCCTGCCGGCCGCTATTGCCGGCCGCGGCTTCGCCGGCGACCGGTTGCCAGACATTGCCAACGCGCAGCAGCACCAGCGGCTCGTCGGACGACACCTCGAACTTGTAGAGCGCGCCGGCGGGAATCAGAATGCCTTCATTGCGGCCGAGTTCGCGCGCGGCCTGATCCGGCTGATAAAACCGTGCGCGGCCTTGCAGCACGATGAAGGTGTGGTCCTCCTTGGCGTGGGCGTGAAATTCGTTCTCGCCGCCCTCGGCGTAGCACTTGATCGCGACGTTCATTGCGCCGGTCGCGGCCTTGCTCGAAGCCAGGATGGTGTGGCTGCGGCCCTGGCTCAGGAGCGGCGTGCGCAGCCGGAACACCTGCGTCGGTATCGCGGATTCGGTTGGTGCGATGGTCATGGTCAAAATCTCTGTGTTAACCGCCGCTGGCGATTTGTTTGGCGACATCGACCACCGCCTTGGGGGTGCGGTAGATGCGCTGGACCAGTGTTGCAACCTCCTCGCCGGTCAGCAGCGAGAGCTCCATCTTCTGCTTCTTTACGTCGGCCAGGAATTCGGGATCCTTGGCGGTGGCGTCGAAGGCGCGGCGCAGCGCAGCGACCCGGTCGGCCGGCACATGCGGCGGCGCGTAGAACGGTCGGCCCATTTCCAACGGCGCCAGCATGACATCGACCAACTGGCGATCCTCTTGTTTCTGCGCCAGGTCGAGGATCGCGGTGACCTCGGGGATATCGGGATGTTTGCGCAGCGCAAACTGCGCTAGCACAGCAACCTTCTTGTCGTCGATCCAATGCTGGTAGCGCGCGACGATCGAATCCCAGCCGAGTCCGCAGCGGCCCTGTACCTCGCCGCGTTCCATCGCGACATGGACTTCGATCGAACCCTTATAGCCATGCACCAGCCGCAGTTTGGTGCCGGCGATCCGGTTGATCAGCCGGGCCTGGATGGTGTCGGATGAGGTCGGTCCACTCGATCCCATCAGGATTTCGGCCTTCCGGAGATCGGCGACGGTACGAAACGGCGCGGTGTGCCAGGCCACGCACACGCTGACCTCGCTGTTGAGGCTGCCGATCCAGCTAAGCTTGCCGGCGTCGATCCGGGTCGCCTCTTCGCCAAACAGCGGGTCGAAGGCGATGTTGCGCAGCGTTGTGCCGATGGCGGTGCCATCGCCGGGCGCGACATTGTAGACGTGGTTCATCGCCTGTCGGCCGCCGCCCGCCGGCATGTTGCGGTAGACGATGGCGGGATTGCCGGGAATATGGCGCGTCATGTGACGGCCCAACACGCGGCCATATTGATCGTAGCCGCCACCGGGCGGCGTTCCGATGAACAGGTCGATCTGCTTGCCTTTGTAGAATTCCGCCACGCTTTGTGCCGCGGCGCGGTCGCCGGCAAGCGCGCCGAGCAGCGCCAGAAAAGCCGGTGCAAGCAGCGCCGATCGCGCAGTCATTGCCATCCTTCGTTCCGTCGTCAGGCCTGCGCGTTCAGCTTGTCGCGTGCGCCGGGGGCGCGGTGGCCGGAGCCCTTCGGCAAATCGAACTGGCCGGGTTGCAGTCCATCGAGGAAGCTCAGGATATCGGAGGTCTTCACCACGTCGGCATATTTGGCGTTCATGTCGCAGAGGTTGATTGCATGGCTTGCCTGCGAGCGGTCGAAGCAGCCTTCTTCGGCGATCGCCACCCGGTAATTGAGACTGAACGCATCGAGCACGGTCGCGCGCACGCAGCCCGAGGTGGTGGTGCCGGTCACCAGCACGCTGTCGCAGCCGAGCAGCGTCAGATAGCTTGCCAGGTTGGAGCCGAAAAAGCCGGACGGCTTCTGCTTGTAAATCACGATGTCCTGCGGCGACGGCGCAATCGGTGTGACGATTTCGTTGCCATCGATATTGGGCACCAGCGCGTGGACATCCTCGCTATTGCGGTTGTTCTTCCAGCTCCAGGAGCCGGAATCCCAATTGTCGTCGCGCCGTACGCCAGTGGTGTAGATCACCGGCACGCCCTTCTGGTGGCACTTGTCGATCAGCGAGCGGATATAGGGCAGGGCGACCCAGGCGTCCTCGCCGCAGGAATTAC
Source organism: Xanthobacteraceae bacterium (assembly GCA_022841625.1). GTDB lineage: Bacteria > Pseudomonadota > Alphaproteobacteria > Rhizobiales > Xanthobacteraceae > VAZQ01. The sequence continues at coordinate 48,535 of JALHRD010000035.1, read as the reverse complement.
GCCAGCGCTTGATCGACTGAAGGATCGGTTCCGGCCGATCGCCGCAGAACGCCCAGTTGACGTCGATGATAATGAGCGCGGGCCGATTGCCGAAGCCGCCGCGGGTGCCGTAGCCGGAGGCCTCGAAGACCGCGCGATCGCGTTCGGTGAGAAATTTGGTCCAGACCGGCTCCGACATGCATCCTCCTGCGCCTGTGTGGGGTTCGAAATCGATCCCCAGAATAGGACACCGCGACGGAAAGGTCGATCATGCCAAAGGTGGTCGGGGCGGCGGTAGGGAAGCCGGCCAGTGAACCGGCTTCCCCGCCGTTCCAGCGAAGCCTGAGAGGGAGGTTCAGGCCGGCTGGTCGCTCGTGGCACCAATAATCGGTGCAGATGCAGGCTTCGGTTCGGTGAGCTTTACGGCCCAGGCCCATGCTCCCCACAGGATCAGGAAGAACGCGGTCAGGAACAGCGGCAGGCCGAGCCAAGGCGCCAAGTAGGTTTCGATTGCGATGCAGATCAGGGCGGTGGCGGTGCTGCCGAGCATTGCCAGCGCGACGTAATAGGTCATCAACTTCATGGTGTTTGCTCCAAGCGACGCGACAACACGCGCAAAGCGCGGTGCATTCGCTTTAATGGCCGTCGATCCGGACTCGGTCCTGCCGGCAATGACGGCGCGATGGATGGGATCAGTGCAGGTCGGGTGGGCGCAGGACGCGGATTACGCGCGCGGTCGCCCGCAGTCGGGCTGGCCGCGATCCTGCTTTAGATGGTCGGGGGCGCGCGCGGCCGGGCGGCGCAAGGCCGGTGGCTGCGGTCGAATGCACAGCTCGCGTAAAGCAAGGCGACATTCGGAGCGCGGTCGGGCCAGACAACCGCGGTGGACGGCTGAGCGACGCGGTCGTTGGGGGTATCGTCTTGATCGGCGCGGCTAACGATGGCGCCGTCTGGGTTGTCCTGGGCTACGTTGCCACGACCAAGAAGCGACGGCGCGGTGGGGGCGCTCCAGGAAGTGGCGCCGACGCCCGGCTGGCTCATCGACGGGCTAGGCGTTCCGCATAGAACCGCCAGCGCAAGCAGCGCTGGAAAGAGGCGAAGGAGGGCGCGTCGGAGCATGGCGTCTATTGGTTCGCTGCCACGGTTACCAGGACACGGCGATAACAATAGGCGAAGATGCCGCGGTTCCGCAAGGCCGGGCGGATTATATTGCCGCACCCAATCATCTTGGCAGGAGGGGCTTGCGCGTAACGCAAAGCCACCTTAATCGCTGTGTTCCCAAATCGCTGTGTTCCCAAATGTTTGAGGGCCGGGCCATGACCAATGTGGATCGCGTTGCGCTGATTACGCTGTTGGATCGCCTCGGTTCCGACGACGACGCCGCGGTGCTGGAGGCGGCGCGTGCCTTGCATCGCGCGGCCGCCGCAGCCGGTCTGTCCTGGGACGAGCTGATTACGCTGGAGCGGCAGGCCGAGGATGACGGGGATGACGAGGCCGAGGTCGTGGCGGCGCCCAGTCCCGACGGCGCCGAGACCTTGCGGTTGATCGATCGCCTGCTGCGCAAGGGCGTGTCCAACGATCTGCGCCAGGACCTGCTTGAAATGAAACGCCAGCTTGGCGACGGCAGTCTCGACAACGACGATCGTCGCTACGTCCACGCGCTGGCCAAGCGCCTCGGTGTCTGAGCGCGGCTACTCCGGCCGGAAATCGGTTGCGACCCCGTTGATGCAATAGCGCAGCCCGGTCGGCGGCGGACCGTCCGGAAAGACGTGGCCGAGATGGCTGCCACAGCGGCTGCAATGCACTTCGGTGCGCAACATGCCATAGGCGCGATCCTCGGTGGTTTCGACCGCGCCGGCGAGCGGGTCGTTGAAGCTTGGCCAGCCGGTGCCGCTATCGAATTTTTTGCCCGACGTGAACAGCGGCTGCTCGCAGCCGGCGCAGACGAAGGTGCCCGGGCGCTTTTCGTAATTGAGTGCGCAGCTGCCGGGTCGTTCGGTGCCGTGCTCGCGCATGACGTGATACTGCTCGGGCGTCAGGAGCTTGCGCCACTCTGCGTCGGTGCGGGTTACCGGGTATTGCTTGGTCTGCATGACATCCTCCGGGGCCGGACGGCGAAAGGCGGGAGTTTCGCTCCCGCTTTTATGTAGCCATTCAGAACTGAAGTGCCACTACAAATTCCCGTTCAATGTGAGATCTTCTCCGCTCGTCCGCGAAAGCGGGGACCCAGGACTAGAAGAAATTTCTGGATTCCCGCGTGCGCGGGAATGAGCGGAGGAGAGATCGAAATCGAGCGGAACGTCCGCCTAGCCGCGCGTCGCCTTGAACGCCGCGCCGCCGGCGGTGCCTTCCATGCTGTTGCCGTCGACTTTGCCGGTATAGGTGGTGCCGCCGACGGTGAAGCTGATTTCGGCGCCGGTCAGCTTGCCGTCGCTGATGGGCATTTCCTTGCCGCCGATCACGGCGCGGCCGTTGACCACCTGGAAGCGCTGCTCCAGCCGCAATTCGCCATTAGGCAGTTTCCAGGTGCCGGCCACCTTCGCCGGAACGATCCAGTAATGCGCGGTGCAATATTGGCAACCGTCAAAGCCGTTGACGGTGGTGTCCGGCCGCCATTCGCCCATGTCAAAGGAATTCGAAGCAACCCGCGTGCCGGGTCGCATGTCGAGGATGGTCGGGCGCAGCTTGGCGTTCAGGCTGGTGAGCAGATAGAGCGTAATGACATTGGCCTTCGAGAAGTCGGTCTTGAAGATGTCGCCATGGATGAAGGTGGCGCGATCGCTGACCTTGGCCTTTTCGGCGGCCGCGCGCGAAAGTTCGACCATGTCGGGATTGTACTCGACGCCGAAGGCCCGGGCGCCGCGCTTGGCCGCGGCGATGACGGTGCGGCCATCGCCGGAGCCGAGATCGTAATGAATGTCGTTGGCTGTGATCTTGCTCAGATCGAGCATCTTCTCGACCAGCGCCTCCGGCGTCGGGACCCAGATCACATCCTTGCCGGCCTGGCCGACCTGCGGCTCGAATGGCTTCTTGCCGTTTTGCGCCAGCGCGAAGCTCAAGCTGACGGTTGCCACAACGCCGGCAATCGCCAGCGACCGCGCGGCCAAGTGAGAGAAACGCATGGATACCTCCGATCGATGCGCGGCGTTTTTCGCCACGCGATTATTGCCCGCCGTTGGCGACCTTAGCCGGCCGGACCATCGCTGTCAGCAGCGATAGGTCCCAATTTGGGGCGCTTTTTGCGCCTTCTTGCCAAGGCCCCGGAAGCGGCACAATCTAATGCCGAACGAATGGGCGAACCGATGACCGCGCGGCGTCAGATCAAGCTTGGCATGTTCCTGCGTCCGGCGGCCCACCACATTGCGGGCTGGCGGCATCGGGATGCTTGGGCCGATGGCGGCCTGAATTTCGGGCGCTATGTCGAAACCGCGCAGGCGGCCGAACGCGGGCTGTTTGACCTATTATTTTCCGCCGATGCGCTGACCGGCGAGCGCTACGACCGCGAAACCTTGTCACGCACCAGCTATGTCGCCTGGATCGATCCGATGTCGCTGCTCACGGCGCTGGCGCCGGTGACACAGAATATTGGCCTCGTTTGCACTGCGACCACCACCTATGACGAGCCCTATCACATTGCGCGCCGCTTTGCGTCGCTCGATCTGATCAGCGGCGGCCGTTCGGGCTGGAATCTCGTCACCTCCGCCAACGATGCCGAGGCGAAGAATTTCGGCCGCGAAGATCATTTGCCGAAAGCAGTGCGCTATCGCCGGGCGCGCGAATTTGTCGATATCGTGCAGGGCCTTTGGGATTCCTGGGACGACGGCGCCTTTGTGTTCGATAAGGCCAATGGCTGCTTCTACGAACCCGACCGCCGCCATGTGCTCGACCATGCCGGCGAATTCTTCAAGGTGCGGGGGCCGCTGACGGTGTCGCGGTCGCCGCAGGGTCAGCCGGTGGTGGTGCAGGCCGGCGCATCCGACGATGGCCGGCAGTTGGCGGCGGAAACCGCCGAGGTGGTGTTCTGCGCGCACCAGTCGACCGACGGCGCACGCGAATATTATCGCGACGTCAAGCAGCGCATGGCGCGCTACGGCCGCGACCCCGATCATCTCAAGGTCATGCCCGGGCTCGGTGTGATGGTGGCGCCGTCGCGGCAAGAGGCGCAGGATCAGTATCAAGAGCTGCAAGATCTGATCCATCCCGAAGTGGGCGTGGCGCTTTTGTCGAAATATTTGTTCTGCGATTTGACGGGCCTCGACATTGACGGCCCGGTGCCGGTTGTCGAGCAGAAAGGCCAACCGTCGCGTTCGCAACTGCTGAGCGAAACCGCGCGCGCCGAAGGTCTGACCATCCGCCAGCTTTATCAACGCATCGCCGGCGGCCGCGGCCATTTCCAGGTGGTTGGCTCGCCTAAGGATGTGGTCGATCTGATGGAAGAATGGTTCACGACCGGCGGCGCCGACGGTTTCAATGTGCTGCCGCCATTCTTCCCCAATTCGCTTGAGGCTTTCAACGCGTTGGTGGTGCCGGAATTGCAGCGTCGTGGGCTGTATCGCACCGCCTATGAGGGTAAAACCCTGCGCGAGAATCTCGGACTGCCGCGGCCGGTAAGCCGGTTCGCCAGGAACGCTTCGGAGCGGGCGGCCGCTGAGTAGCGGCGAGGGAGCGGAACTCAATGATCAGGATTGTCGTTGCGAGTTTGGTATGTGCGTTTGGTCTCGGCGCGGGGCCGGCCTCGGCCGATGCAGTCGCCGATTTCTACAAGGGCAAACAAATCCGATTTGTGGTGCGCACCACAGTCGGCGGCGACTATGACCACTACAGCCGCTTGATCGCCCGATTCATGGGCAAATACATCCCGGGCAATCCGGCCATGGTGGTGGTCAACATGCCGGGCGGCGGCGGCATTACCGCGGCCAATTACATGGCGCAAATTGCGCCGCGCGACGGCACGGTGATCGGGATCGTCAGCCAAGGGCTGGCGGTCGATCAGGCGCTGGCATCCTCGCCGCAGCTCAAGGCCGATCTGCGCGAGTTCAGCTGGATCGCCAATGTGGTCCATTCCAACCAGTTGTTGGTGGTTTGGCACACCTCGCCCACCAAGACGATTGAGGACGCAAAAAAGCGCGTCACCACTGTCGGCACCACCGGGGCCGGCTCGTCGTCGGTGCAGTACCCGGCGTTCTACAACAATGTGCTCGGCACAAGGTTCAAAATCGTGTTCGGCTATCCTGGCGGCCAGCATATCGACCTTGCGATGGAGCGTGGCGAGGTCGAAGGCCGCGGTACCAATCCCTATTCCGGCTGGATGGCGTCGAAGCCGACCTGGATACCGGAAAAGAAGATCATTCCGTTGATGCAGGCCGGCGTCGAGAAGGAGCCGGCGCTGCCCGATGTGCCGCTGATCGTCGATCAGAAAGTGCGCGCCGAGGACCGGCCGTTGTTGCAATTCATGGCGAATTCATCGTCGGTTGGGCGGCCCTTGGCCACGACTCCGGGCGTGCCGGCGGAGCGGGTCGCGGCGCTGCGCCGCGCCTTCGACGCAATGGTCAAGGACCCGGAATTCATCGCCACCGCCAAAAAGGAAAATATGGAGATCAGGCCGCAGTCGGCCGAGGTGCTGTCGCAGATCATTCTCGGCCTGCTCAACGCGCCGCAGGATGTGCGCGACCGCATGAAAGTCGCGTTGCAGCCGCGCGACGAGCACACGCAGGAAATCAAAGTGCCGAAATAGCGCGCAAGCAAAGATGCAGGGTGCGCATGAATGTGCCCTCCCCTTGCGGGAGAGGGCAGCTCAACGGTATCGGCAAACTCAATTGGGTGAGGGGTGTCGTCCCGACAACTCGGGTCTCTTCCGAAGATACCCCTCACCCAATTTGTGTGCGTGGATTCTTTCTTGGGCCCTCCCGCAAGGGGAGAGGGCGCAGTCATGAGCACCGGTTGGTGTTGTTCGGATCGCGTAACGCTCATGCCACCTTGCGCTGCTGCGCCAGCCCATCGAGATGCGTCAGCACCTCCTCGATATGCATCACGTCGGCATATTTGTGATGCAGGTCGAACAGATTGACCTTGTGGGTGATCATCGAACGGTCGTAGGTGCACTCTTCGACCACGGTGTTGTGGAAACCGTAGGAATAGGCGTCCACGGTCGAGGCGCGCACGCAGCCGGAGGTGCTCTCGCCGCAGATGATCAGGCTGTCGATGCCCTTCATCTGTAAATGCGCAATTAAAGGCGTGCCGAAAAACGCCGAGGCGCGCTCCTTGTAGATCACCAGTTCGCCCGGCTGCGGCGCAAGCTCGGCCTTGATGTCATAGATGTCGGGCGCCAACCGCTCCAGATTGCGGTTGGTCGATTGCACGCCGCCGGTGTCGACATGGCGAGTCGAGTAAATGACCGGCACGCCGGCGCGGCGCGCCGCCGCGAACAGTTTCTGGGTATGCGGCAGCGCGCGCCAGGCGTTTTCGCCGCAGGAGCCGGAGAATTCACGATCGACCTCGATCACCGGGCGGTTTCCGCCAAGATAGGCCTTGTTGTAGAGATCGATCGCCAACACGGCGGGATTACTGCCGACATAGAGCTTGCGCTGATAGGCCTGATAGATCCGCAGCGTGTCCGGATCGATCACGTCTTGCCAGCAGTGGTCTTCAAAATCGCGTGCCATGACGAGCTCCCAATACAAGTGCGGAGAGGATAGCACAGCCGCAGCCGTTACGCGCAAACTGTGTGCGCGAGAAAGGCGGGTGTCGGTGCGTGCCGGCGCAGGGTCGCGATGTCGGCCAGCCGGTCAGTTCCCGCGCGTCGCGCGCCAGCCGACCGCGGTCTGGCTGATGCCGGTGATGGTGTTGCCGCTCACGCGGCCGATATAGCGGCTGTCGCCGGCCACGAACGAAATCGTCTCGCCGATCACCTTGCCGTCGGTAATGTTCATGGTGTTGTTGCCGCTACGCAGGGTGCCGAGCAGCATTTGGTAGCTCTGTTCGAGCCGCAGGTCGCCGTCCGGCAGTTTCCAGATGCCTTCGACCTTGGCCGGCACGATCCACAAATGCGCCCGGCAATAGGACGAGCAGTCGCCCTGCGCCTCGACCGTCTGTTCCGGCCGCCAGTCTTCCATGTCGAAGGAGTTCGACACCACGCGGGTGCCGGGCCGCATCTCCAGAATTTTGGGGCGTAATTTGATGTTGATGCTGGGCAACAGGAACATGGTGACGACGGTTGCCTTGGAGAAATCGGTGGCGAACAGGTCGGCCCGGATGAAGGTCGCGAGCTCCGCGACGCCGGCTTCCTTGGCGTTGCGCCGCGATAGCTCCACCATGTCAGGATTATATTCGACGCCGATGGCGCGGGTGCCGCGTTTGGCGGCGGTGATGACGGTGCGGCCGTCGCCGGAACCGAGATCCATCACCAGGTCCGCCGGCGTGATTTGGGCGAGGTCGAGCATCCGGTCGACCAGCGCCTGCGCGGTCGGCACCCAGATCACATCCCTGCCGGCCTGTCCGACGCGCGGTTCGAACGGCGCTTTCGGTTCGGCGATCGCAAGGCTGAGCGCTGCGATCGCCGCGATGCCGGTGGCCGGCAGCGACCAGGCAAATGATCGGGATCGGTTCATGGTTGTCTCCACTAACGCGGACAATGATCGGGTGGGACCGATGATCCCACCCGCAGATCGCAAGCGCGGCGGGTTAGCGCGTGGCGCGCCAGCCGGTTGAGCTTTGAGCAATGCCTTCGATGGCGTTGCCGCTGACGCGGCCGGTGTATTGCTGGGCGCCGGCGGTGAAGGTCAACTGGTCGCCGATCACCTTGCCGGTGTTGATGGTCATGGTGCTCGCGCCGCTCCGCAGCGAGCCGGTGACCACCTGATATTTCTGGTCGAGCGTCAGCTCGCCGCCATCCGGCAGCTTCCAGGTGCCATGGACCTTGGCCGGAACCAGCCAAAGATGCGCCCGGCACCAGGATGTGCAATCGGCGCCGGCTTGAATGGTCTGGTCGGGAGACCAATCGCCCATGTCGAAGGAGTTCGACACGATGCGCGTTCCGGGCGCCAGGTCGAGGATCTTCGGGCGCAGACGCAGATTGATATCGGGCAACAGGAACAGCGTGATGACTGTCGCCTTGGAAATGTCGGCCTGGAACAGATCGCCTTCCTGGAAGGTGGCGAGTTCGGTGACGCCGGCCTGCTTGGCGTTGTCGCGCGCCAGAGTGACCATGTTCGGGTTGAACTCGACGCCCACCGCGCGCACGCCGCGCTTGGCGGCGGTGATAACGGTGCGGCCGTCGCCGGAACCGAGATCCATCAAGAAGTCGCCGGGCGTAACCTTGGCCATGTCGAGCATGCGGTCGACCAGCGCCTGCGGCGTCGGCACCCAGACCACGTCGCGGCCGGGCTGGCCGACACGCGGTTCGAATTTTTCGGCAAGCGCGGCGCTGGCTACGATTGCGATCGTTAAACATGAAAGCGCGAGCGATCGCGCGAGAGCATGCGATAACTTCATTACCATCTCCAGCAAATGCGTGACGCCAAGCTGTGCGCCAAGGATACAATGGGAATTCTGCCGCCCGGGCGGGACCTTAGCGGCACGGGAAACCTTTGTCAGTAGAGATACGGGGGGGTTAAAAGACTTTCGCACGCGTGCGGCAATTCTTGCTATGAATTCCGGCCTAGACGATGGCTGGCAGGCTTTGGGTGCGACTGTTCGATGCCGTCGCGGGGCCAGCAGGTGCCCTTGGAAGCGGTCAGAAAACCGCTCGCCGATTGGGCAAGCGATTCGTCGCCGAGCCTGTGCGGCTCGGCGCGGTAGAAAAGGGACCGATGATGCAGTTGACCGTTCGAGCAGCTATAGCCTTTGCCGCTTTGGCTGGACTTGGCGCGCCAGTCTTGGCGCAGCCGGCGATCGAGCAGTTTTACAAGGGCAAGTCGATCGACATTATTATCGGCTATCCGCCCGCCGGCTCGAACGACACCTATGCGCGGGCGCTGGCGCGCCACATCGGCAAGCATATTCCGGGGCAACCCAATGTGGTCCCGAAGAACATGCCGGGCGCCGGCAGCTTCCTGGCGGTCAATCACGTCTACAGCGTTGCGCCCAAGGATGGCACCGTGCTGGCAATCGGCGCGCCGACCCTCGCGCTCGACGAGCGGCTTGGCACCGCCAATGTGCGGTTCAAGACCTCCGAACTCAATTGGGTCGGCCGCATCGATTCGCTGATCAACATGGTGTTCATGTGGCATACGTCGAAGGTGAAGACCTTCGCCGATGCGCAGAAATATGAGTCGACGCTGTCGGGGACGGGCGCCGGTTCGACCGTCTCGATCTATCCGACCGTGATGAATAATGTGTTCGGGACCAAGTTCAAATTGATCATGGGCTACAAGGGATCGGCGGAAGCGCAGCTTGCGGTGATGCGCGGCGAGGTCGAGGGCCATTCGACCTCTTGGACCGCGGTGAAGGTCGGCCATCCGGACTGGTGGCCGAAAAAAACGATCTCGATTCTGGTGCAGTTCTCGCTGACGCGGCATCCGGAACTGCCGGAAATCCCGACCGCGGTCGAGCTTGCACGCAATGACGAAGAGCGGCAGGTGCTGAGTGCGATTATGGTCGCGGCCGAGATCGGCTCGGCGTTTTTTACCGCGCCGGGCGTGCCGCCGGAACGGCTGGCCGCGCTGCGCGCGGCGTTTGATGCCACCATGAAGGACCCGGAGTTCCTGGCCGATGCCGCCAAGATCAAGCTGACGGTGGGTCCGATGGGCGGCGACGCTCTGCAAAGGCTCATCGGCACCGTGAGCGGCCTGTCACCTGAAATGCTGGCCAAGGTCCGCACCGCCTATGTGACAGGCAATCAATAGCCCGCTGCCGCGGCGCTAACTATTCACAGGCCCTTTGATGGACAACACAGTTTTGCCATTGGATTCCGGCATTTGCCCGAGCGGGTGGCTGCGCTTTTCAGTGTTGCTGGGGTAACCGCGTATTTGGGGGCCGCATGGCCTTGACGATGCCGTTGCGTATGCTGCTTGCATTGGTATTGGCGCTGACGCTCCCGATTGCGGGAGCGCGGGCGCAATGCACGTTTGCCTGCCCGCCAAGTCCACCTCCAACGCCGGCGCCATCCGACTCCAATCGCAATCACGTCTGGTATGCGCTAGGCGGCGTTGTTGCTGCTGGGCTTGGCGTTTTTATCGCGTCGCGGCTGTTTCCAACGCCGGAGCGTGGTCTGCCGCAGCAACCGCCGCCGAGCGACCCGCCGCCCTTAGCCGACAATCAGCCACCGCCCGCCAGGAGTAAGAGCGCTCCCAAGTCCAAGTCCGGGCCGGTGGCGCGCAAGGGCTTTGACCTGCCGCCTGTGGGCGAAATGCGCTTTGTGCCCAATGAAATAATCCTCGACGTGCCCACGAGCGTGTCGGAGGCGCACCTTAACGCGCTTGCGGCGCGTCATGCGATGACCCGCATCGAGACCCAGACTTTCCGGCTCAGCGGACGCCGGATGTTTCGCTGGCGGATCGACGGTCGCGGCAACGTCGCCGACATGATCCGCGCACTGGCGGCGCACGAGCCGCAGGTTGCCGGCGCGCAGCCGAACTATCTGTTTACGCTGGCGCAGGAACCGCTCCCGCAAATCAATGGCGATCAATATGCGCCCGATAAGCTTAATCTGACCGAGGCGCATCGGCTGGCGACCGGCAACCGCGTGCTGGTGGCGGTGATTGATTCTGGGATTGATTCGTCGCATCCGGATCTGGTGGGCGCGGTGGTGCGCAGCTTCGATGCCGCCGGCAGCGGTCCGGCCCATCCGCACGGTACCGGAATGGCGGGTGCGATCGCAGCCCGCCGCAACGTGCTCAGCGCCGCGCCGCGGGTCGGCGTACTTGCGGTGCGGGCGTTCGACCCGCGCAGCACGGGTGGCGACGGCACCACCTTCAACATCATCAAAGGCCTCGATTGGTCGATTGAAAACGGCGCGCGGGTTGTGAACATGAGCTTTGCCGGACCGTCCGATCCGCGGCTCAACGATGTGCTGGAGCGCGCCGCAAAGCGCGGCGTCGTATTGATTGCCGCGGCCGGCAATGCCGGGCCGAATTCGCCGCCGCTTTATCCGGCGGCCAACCGCAATGTCGTCGCGGTCACCGCCACCGACATTGAGGATCGGCTGTTTACTGGCGCCAATCGGGGCGGGCATATCGCGGTGGCGGCGCCGGGCGTCGATATCCTGGTGCCGGCGCCGAATGGCGATTATCAATTCACCACCGGAACCTCGGTGGCGGCCGCCCATGTCAGCGGCATTGCTGCGCTGTTGATCGAGCGCAATCCCAAATTAACGCCAAGCGACGTTCGCAGAATTTTGACGCGCACCGCGAAATCGCTCGGTCAAGGCGAGCGCGCGCGCGATTTCGGCGCGGGTCTGGTCAATGCATACCAGGCCATCGTCGCCGCCACGGGCGCCGAGCCGCGCACCGCCAAGCGCTGAGCCGGCCGGGCCGCTCTAATCGACCATGCTGAAGATCGCGATCTTCCAATCGCCATTCGCGGTTAGCGCGTAGCATAATCGCTCAGTAACAATGGGGCGCGCCACGCTCGCCGGGATCCAGCCGTTGCGGCCCGATGGCAGCAATATTTGGTAATGCGTTGGGCTCGCGCCTTCGCCGGCGGATGGGTGGACGTTCACGACCGGAAACGCTTCCAGTTCGATAGTGCTGATCGGCGTGCTCTTCTCGGCGGGCTGGTGTGTAACCGGTGTGCTGCGCAAGCTGAAGTACCAGCCGAGCACGTCGTCGAGCGGGTCAATCCGCGTGCGTGCGCGCTCAAATGCGGTGGGATCGACGATCGAGGCGGCAATCGGACTGCAAACCAGCGATCCCGTCTCGCTCAAACGATAGTGGGTGCCGTCGTTGGCAAAGGCTGTCAGGACATCCCAGAATGGTCCGCCTTCGACTGGGCCATCGACGTCCTTGTCGGGTGCGCGAAAGCCAAACACCACCTTAAAGTTATGTTGCGCGTCACGTCCCGGGTCGTAACCGCTCAGCACATTGTCGCCGTGGGTCCAGACGAATCCTGGCGCCACCAGCGCGAACAATGCATCGGCATTTTTTTTGGAGGTCGCTTCGATGAATTGCTTACGAAAGCGGTTGAATGCCGCGTCGGGTGTGTGGGCGGGCATCAACGCGACTTTGACGCGCGTATAGGAGGTCCGCCGATTTTCGGCGGAAACCGAAGCGCCGATGATGAGCGCCGGCACGACGATGCTGAGAAAGCTGACGGCCTTGCGATTCATGTGTCCTCCAAGCAGTCGGGCGCTGCCGAAGATATCGCGCGCCGACGTTCAAGCGCGTGGATTGGTCCATCGCGGATAGACTTCCTCGATCATTCTCGCCATTGCGCCGGTGGTCGGGTCAAGAATCGAATCGGGACATGCGTTGCTGACCCAAGCGAGCCCGCGCTCATCTTCGGGGATCAGCAACATGCCGGCATACCATGCGCTGTTGGTGCCTTCATGCCAGACCGCGCGTTTGCCAAGCCCGGTTGCGTCCACCGGCGGCGCAAACCAGCCGAGCGCATAGTCCTCGCCAGGCGCCGGCGTATGCAGCGCCGCGATGGTTTCCGGGGTGAGATAGCCAGGCACATTGGCGCCGCGGCTGACATGGAAGGCGACATAGCGAGCAAGGTCGGGCAGCGACAAGTGAACGGTCCCGGCCGGTCCGCTCATGGCCGGCCCGTCGGCTTGTTCGTCATCCGGGCTGAGTTCGGTGAACCGACTGCCCGACGATCCCGCCAAATGGCCCCATGGTTGCGTGACGGTGCTGCCGCCAAACATTCGCGCGAACACGCCGCGCGATGACTTGCCCGGTGCGCCAAAACTTGCGGTCGTCAAGCCAAGCGGCGCGAACAATTCGCGTTGCATCAATGTTTCCCAGGTCATCCCGGTCATCGCTTCGATCAGCGCGCCGGCAACGATGTAGCCCGGGTTGGAGTAGCAATAGGCCTCGCCCAGTCTTTGGGTTGGGCCGTCCAGCAAAGTCGCGCCTGCGAACGCCGCGCGCTGCTCCAAGATCGCGGTGTATGCAAAGCATGAGTCGACGGCCGTCGACGATGGATCCTGCGGCATGCCGGAACGGTGGCTCATGAGATGCCGCAGCGTGAGTTGCGCAAAACCCGGATGCAGTTCAAAGCCATATGCCTCGAACAATGGTGCGAGCGGTGCGTCCCATTCCAGCGTGCCTTGCTCGACAAAACGCGCCAGCAAGGTTGCGGTCATCGACTTGGTGCACGAACCGATATGCCAGAGATCGCCGTCGTTGACCGCGATGCCCGAGCCATGTCGTCGCTCGCCCAAGCAGCAGACCGGCTCGACCTCCGATCCGACAATTCGTGCTACGCCGAACGCCGGTGTACCGTACCGTCGCAGCATCACCTCGCATTCAGATCGCAGGTCCGGGCTCGGGGGCATGGCGCTGGGTTTCCTGTGGTCACGATGGCGTTCGGTCGGTTGAATACGGCGATGGCTTACTCAACCGCAGGGCCGAGAGGCGGCTGCGGTTTGCCGCGACCCAATTGTAAATCGGGCGACCGAACAGGCGGCTCAGCACCGGCACATAGAACAATGGCACCAGCCACCACAGTCCGGGCACGCGCAGAACGACATATCGATAGGCATCAAAGCCGGGCAGTGCCCGGCCATCGGGTAGCACCAGGTAGAGCGCCCGTTCCATCTGCGCATCGGTAACGACGGGCGACGGATTGGTGCGAAAATCGCGGATCGATATCTGTCGCAGCCCATCAAATGCCAACAGCCACGCCATCGACCGCACGCAGAATCCGCAGCGGCCATCGTAGATCATCTCCATGGCGCCGGTTCTTCGCTTCCACCACGCAGCGAGATGCGCAAGCCATTCGGGTTGCAGGAAACTCATGTGTCCGCAAACCATGATAAAGGAAAAATAAATCAGCCCCAGACCCAAGCCGAAGCTGAGATGGAGGAAGACGGCGGCCGCAAGCAAATACGGGCGTGTGCTACGTTGCCAGATCAAAAATGCAAAAGCAATTTCGATAAGAATAGTGCCGTATGTCGCCACCGGAACGAGCCAGTATTGGTGCGCCATCAGCCATACGATTGGGCCGTTGTAGAACTCGTTAGTGATGAAGGCGAGCCACACCGCATCGCCGGACCACCACTCGTCGCCGCGTACTTTTTCGACGCCGCTGAAAAAGAACAGCGCGACCATTTGGATCTGCACCAGCCGCGTGCAAGCGAAGGCCCACGGGCTAACGTATGGCGGGAGCGTCGCTGCGAGATTGCCACGCTTGGCACGGCGCACGGCGCGCACGCGATCCAGGCTCATGGCGCGACCGACCGGCGCGAGACAAAGGATCAGCAATAAGCAGGCTGCGATACTCTCCGCGCCATACGAGACCGTTATGTTGCGGTAGTCGTATGAAATGTGGCCGACCAGGACGACCCACTTAACCCAGGCTGTTCGCCATCCCACCACAAAAGCAGTGCCGCAAAACAGAAACAGAGCGTGAAAGGCGATCCAGTGCCAGGGCGCTGAAAAATAGTAATGGACCGATTGCATCCACGGTCCTTCGATGTACTGCCGCGCTACTTCGCGTGGCATCCAGTCGGTGTCGCCCCAGAACATGAAAAGAAAGGGCGTCGCCATGGCGTAGTGGAGGAGGACCGCCGAGCCAACGCCGATGCGTATGATTTCCAGTTGTGTTGTGGCGCCGGGCTGGAACCAAATCTGGGTCCATGCGCGCCCAAGCCCGGCAAACGTTTCTTGGGCAATGCGCACGAGGGTGGCTAGCATGGACATCGGACGTTGTTGGTTACTCGCGTGAAACGATCGCGATCGTGCGAGAGCATTTCCAATACCTTAGCACGGTTCATTTCAGCATTTGTGCTTTGCCAGTGGATGGACGGCAATAAATTCCGGATCCAGAGGGCGGTGACCCTGCAAATAGTCGTCCGGCAAGAACTCCAGTTCCTGCACTTGGATTAAGGAGATTGCAGCCGGCTTGAGCGAGGCGTGTTTCTTACAGAGCAGGGCGCTGATCGGCCGGCCGCGGACGTCGGGAGACTCCATCACGCCTTCAAAGAAGTATTTGAACTCGCGCCACATGACATAATGCGGAATGGACTCGCTGGCATCTTGAACGGGGATGAAGAGGTGTTGTTTGCCGGCGGCGTCTTCGACGATGTAGCGGAATTGGGTGTGCTTCTCGACCCGCGGCGCGAAAAAGTTCCATTTATTGTCTAGCCGGAACAATGAGAGATAGGGTTGCACCAGGTCACGGAGCGTTTGTACCAGGACGCTGTCGGTCGGCATAGGTGCAATGATAATGGCAAGGCTATGCCATGCGACGACCATTGACATCGCCAGGTAGGTCAGACGGCGCCGCCATGGTTCTGCAATCAAGGTTGCCGGCTCCTGAAAAAATTGGATTTACAGGCTTTGCAGGAAATTCGTTCGCGGGTCGCCGCCGCCTTCCTTGCATCGAATGGGTTGCAAAGCAAAGCCAGTTGCTCCTCGGTTCGTAGCGTCCGGCAATGTTTGCAATCATAGTGGATTGGCGGTCGGCAGTTCAACGGGATACGGAATGCACGCGCTAGCAGAGCCGGTGAGGCGGGCTGGGCACTGTCAATTGTCTTGTTCTGCGGCGCAGCATTCTTTCCGAAGGCGGACGGCAACCGAACGGACCGGAGTGATGAATGTGCAGTGATGGCGTCGTCGATGAATTTCTCGACTTCGCTGCCGGGAGGTCTAGTCGACGGCGTGATTTCGGTGTTAGGGTGGTATTGGTGGCCCGTAAATCTTATCCGGGAGATCATTCAGTGCGCGACAAATTCATAGGATTGCTTGTCGGCTACGCAGCCAGCCAAATTGGCAGATTGATTGCTGGGCTTCGGTTTACCGTGCCAATTGCCTTAATGGTTTACTGCCTTGGCGGTATTCAGGCGCAGGCTCAAGTACCAGCCCCAGAGCAGTACTACAATTTCAGATCCGCGCTTTCTTCCGGCAATGCAAATTGGTGTATCGATATTCCGGGATCGCGCTATCAGCCGGGCACAGGTTTGGTGATCGCGAGTTGCACGGGAGCGCCCAATCAGGCGTTCAATTATGAAAGCGGCATCAACCTGATCGCCGGTGGCCTGTGCCTTGACGGTCTATCGCGGAGCGGTCAACCGGCTGCCAGCGCCGGCGATCCGGCCGGCATTACCGAGTGTGTCGGCAGCGATAACCAAGTTTGGGAGTTGCATCCGTTCAAGAGCGCGGAAAACATCTTCGCGATCGTCAACCCGGCTGGTCTGTGCGTCACCGTCGCGGGCACCTCGGTTGGTCCCGGGGTGCCGTTGATCCTGGATGAATGCCAGGAAGCGCCGGCCCAGGGCTGGCTGAGCGGTCCGATCGTGCGCCCGGCTGGCGCCGCCCGCGTCGTGTACGAAACCCATCCCGAGCCGGTATATTATTGGCGCGAAGGCCATCGCTATTGCTGGTACCCGGACGGTTGGAATGGTTCCGGTTGGTACCGATGCGGCCAATATCTTACGCCCGGTATCGGCTGGGGCGGCCCGATGTTCTGGAACAATTGGTGGTTCCCCGGTCATGGATGGGTTCCGACCCCGACGCTGCGGCCGACCTTTAGGCCGGTGATCAGACCGGTGCTGCGGCCGACGCTACGGCCGACCCTGGTTCCGACATTGCGTCCAACGCTGCGTCCGACCTTGGCTCCGACGTTGCGTCCGACTGTGCGTCCGACCTTGGCTCCGACGTTGCGTCCAACGCTGCGCCCGACCTTGGCTCCGACGCTGCGGCCGACGTTGCGCCCGACCCTGCGGCCGACGTTGCGTCCGACCCTGGCCCCGACGCTGCGGCCAACGCTGCGTCCGACCCTGGCCCCCACGTTGCGTCCGACTCTCGCTCCGACGGTGCGCCCAACGCTGCGTCCGACCCTGGCCCCCACGTTGCGTCCGACTCTCGCTCCGACGGTGCGCCCAACGCTGCGTCCGACGGGAGGGGGCACCACGATCAGGCCAACGTTGCGTCCGACGTTGCGTCCGACGTTGCGTCCGACGTTGCGTCCGACGCTGCGTCCGACGGTCAGTCCGACGGTCAGTCCGACGGTCAGTCCGACGTTTCCATCGGACATCCAGTTGAAGCACGACGTGGTCAAGATCGACACGCTGGCTAACGGGATTGGCTTGTATCGCTTCCGGTATCATTGGAGCGATCAGGCCTATGTCGGCGTGGTCGCGCAGGAGGTCCAGGCCGTGCGGCCTGAAGCGGTCGTGCGCGGTGACGACGGTTATCTCCGGGTCAACTATGATCGCATTGGCGCGCCGTTCCAGACTTGGGAGCACTGGCTGGTCGCCGGCGGGCAGCCGACGGGCAACTGACGCGCACGCTTTTACGCCGGCTGCGGCGCAAAATGCGAGGTACCATCCTGTTGTGACGGGCGGTCCTGGCCGCCCGTCTTCATATGTGTGGCGCGTGTCCTGAAAACAAAGCCTGCGGTCGGTGAGACCGCCGAATCGCTCCGTCAGCGACCATTGCGCCATCACTGGTGCTGGACATGTCCGGTCGCGCGGCGGGATACTTCGCTTAGTAGTGGCGTTCACAGTGATAACGGGAGTGTTTTGGAATGGCGGGCGCGGAACAAACGACAGGCGTATCCGCGTCCGAAAGGATGCTGCCGCTGCTGCTATTGTTTTTTGCTGCCAGCGGCGCCGCGGCACTAATTTACGAGATTGTCTGGTTTCAATTGCTCGAGTTGGTCATCGGTTCGTCTTCCGTCTCACTCGGCATCCTGCTCGGAACGTTTATGGGCGGATTATGTTTGGGCAGCCTTGCGGCGCCGCGCGTGGCGCCCGCGCGGCTGCACCCGCTGCTAGTTTACGGCATATTGGAACTCGGCATCGGCGTTTCCGCAATCGCGGTGTTGCTGGGTCTGCCGTCGGTGGCGGGCATATATGTGGCCTACGCCGATTACGGCCTGGCAAACATTGTTATGCGCGGTGGAATCTGCGCGCTGCTGCTGTTGCCTCCCACGGTTTTGATGGGTGCGACGCTGCCGGTCATGGCGCGGTGGGTCGAAAGCTCGGCCAAGGGCATGTCCTGGTTGGGGACGCTGTACACCGCCAATATCGCCGGTGGCGTGTTCGGCTGCCTGCTCGCCGGGTTCTACTTGCTCCGAGTTCATGATATGGCGGTCGCCACTTTCGTTGCGGTGACGATCAATGTGGCTCTCGCAGCGATCGCGTTCGCCTTGGTCAGAACGACGACGTATCGGGCTGCAACCGAAACACCGGCCGCCGATCGTCCCGCTGCGCGTTCGTCCGGCGCATGGGTGGTCTA
The DNA here is from genome assembly GCA_022841625.1 of Xanthobacteraceae bacterium. Taxonomy (GTDB): domain Bacteria; phylum Pseudomonadota; class Alphaproteobacteria; order Rhizobiales; family Xanthobacteraceae; genus VAZQ01. The sequence continues at coordinate 30,215 of JALHRD010000035.1, read as the reverse complement.
TGTCGTGATCGGTCTATCCGGATTGACGGCGCTTGGCGCGCAGGTGGTATGGACGCGTGTGCTGGCGCTGCTGATGGGTGCAACCGTCTACACGTTCTCGATCATCCTGGCGGTGATCCTGATCGGCCTTGGGGTCGGCAGCGGCATTGGATCGCGTCTTGCCCGCACGCGCGCCAAGCCGCGCCTCGCGCTCGCCGTTTGTCAATTGCTGCTGGTGGCCGGCGTCGCCTGGGCCGCGGCGGTCATCAATGCGTCGCTGCCCTATTGGCCGATCGACCAGGCACTCACCCGAAGCCCTTGGTTCAATTTTCAACTCGACTTGCTGCGCGCGCTATGGGCGATTTTCCCGGCTGCATGTCTGTGGGGAGCGAGCTTTCCGCTGGCGCTCGCGGCCGCCGCCGCTCCCGGCGACGATCCGGGGCGGCTGACGGGCGCGGTCTATGCCGCCAACACGGTCGGAGCCATCGTCGGCGCGCTGGTTTTCAGTATCGTCCTAATTCCCGCCATTGGTACGTTTCAGTCGCAGCGCTTGCTCATCGGGATATGCCTGTTGGCAGGTCTGCTGATGTTAGTTGCGCTCATGCCGGATCGAAGGAGCGTCGCTGCAGAAGGTGAGCCGCCGTTGTCGGCTCGTGGCGGGATGGCCGGTGGGTTGGCCGCGATGACGGCTGCGGCGGCACTGATCTGGATAGTGCCGGCGCCGGCGCCGGGCGTGCTCGCCTTTGGTCGCGAATTGCTGAAGTTGAATCCCTTGCCGCCGGTCCTGTTTGTGGGTGAGGGGATCAATTCGACGGTAGCGGTGGCGGAAATTGACGAGGGTATCCGCAGTTTTCTGGTCAGTGGGCGGGCTGAGGCCTCAAACAGCCCGCACGACATGCGGGTGCAGCGCATGCTGGGGCATATGTCCGCTCTGCTGCATCGTAAACCGCGCTCGGTGTTGATCGTCGGCTTCGGCGCCGGGGTCACGGCCGGTGCGTTCACGCAGTATCCGGACATCGAGCGCATTGTTATTTGCGAGCTTGAGCCGTTGATTCCGAAGGTCGTCTCCACCCATTTCAGCAAGGAAAACTACGCGGTTTTGAACGATCCCCGGGTTCAGGTCATTTATGACGACGCCCGTCATTACCTGCTCACCACGCGGGAGAAGTTCGACATCATCACGTCTGACCCGATTCACCCCTGGGTCAAGGGCGCGGCGACGCTATCCACGCGGGATTATTTCGAGCTGGTGAAGCGACGTCTCAACCCCGGTGGCGTGGTTACCCAGTGGGTGCCGCTCTACGAAAGCGCGCCTGAGGTGGTGAAGAGCCAGCTTGCGACGTTCTTCGGCGTATTTCCCCGTGCGGTCATTTTTGGAAACGAAGGCCAGCGCGCGGACAGCGACACGGTCGTTTTCGGCGAAGTGGACCCGATGCCAATCGACATCGATCGCATTCAGCGGCACCTTGATAGCGCCCCGCGCGTGAAAGAATCCCTCGCGGAGGTCAACCTTCACTCCGCGACAGCTCTGTTGGCAACCTACCTTAACCGGGCGAGCGGCCTGGAGCATTGGTTGAAGGATGCGCAGATCAACACCGACCGTAATCTGCGGCTGCAATATCTGGCTGGAATGAGCTCGACGTCGTATTTGGCCGCGGAGATCTTTGAGGAGTTGGTGCGAACGCGCAAATTTCCAAGCGATCTCTTTGTCGGTTCGGAAGCGATGCGGCGCCAGCTGCGAAAGGCATTGGAGTCGCAAGACACCGGCCAATGACTTCGCGGGTTGCGCGAGAATGAGCTAATTCACGGGATGCCACTGCGGGATGCAACAAGGATCACATGATTTCTGCCGCCGATGACGCGCATTTCATGGCGTTGGCGCTGGCGCTCGGTCGTCGCGGCCTTGGGCGAACTTGGCCCAATCCGGCGGTCGGCGCCGTGGTGGTGCGTGATCGAGACGCCGGCCCGATGATTGTCGGACGCGGTTGGACGCAGCCGGGCGGGCGGCCGCATGCCGAGACCGAGGCCTTGCGCCGGGCCGGAGAAGCCGCGCGCGGCGCCACGCTTTATGTGACGTTGGAGCCATGCTCGCATCAGGGCCGAACGCCGCCTTGCGCTGAAGCAATCCTGCAGGCTGGCATTGCGCGGGTGGTTTCGGCGCTTGCCGATCCCAATCCGCAAGTCGCGGGCGCCGGGCATTGGCGGCTTGCGGAAAATGGCGTGACCGTCGAAGTTGGCCTTGGCGCGGACCAGGCGCGGCGCGACCATGCCGGCCATATCAGCCGCATGACGGCCGGCCGGCCGCATAGCATTCTCAAGCTCGCTGTGTCCGCCGATGGCAAAGCTGGCCTGTCCGGTCGGCGACCGGTGCAGATTACCGGTTCGGCCGTGCGCAATCGGGTCCACCGGATGCGCGGGATGAGCGATGCCGTTCTCAGCGGCATCGGCACTGCGCTGTCCGACGATCCGCTTCTGACCTGTCGGTTACCCGGCATGGCTTCGCCGGTGCGGGTGATCCTGGATAGTCAGCTGCGGCTGCCGCTGGAGGGACGGTTGGTGGCGACGGCGTGGCAGGCGCCGCTGTGGGTCATTGCCACAGAAGCGGCGGCGCCCGACCGCGAACGCGCCCTGCAAGCGCGCGGTGTCGAGGTGCTGCGGGTTGGTTCGGCGAACGGCAAGCGCGATCTCATTGCGGTATTGCAGGCCTTGGCGGAGCGCGGGATCACCCGTTTGATGATCGAGGCCGGGCCAATCGTGTCGGCCGCCTTCATCGCGGCCGATCTGGTCGACGAGGCGGTGCTGTTTCGCTCCCCGAAGGTCATCGGTCCGGACGGGATCGACGCCTTGGAAGGGCTATCGCTTGACGCTTTGCGCGCGTCGTCGCGGCTGATCCAGATTGGGACGGAAACCCTCGGCGATGACACGGCCGAAAGCTTCCTGCGGCGGCCCGGTTGACCTCTGCCGCCGCCGGGTGATCAATGGCCGTGAGGAGATTGCAGATGTCGCACGACCCCAAAGATGGCCATTCTCATGGCCACGACCATCATCATGGTCACGACCACCATCACCACGATCACCACCACCATGGTGACGACCACCATCACCACCACGACCACGATTGGCATTCCGAGCACTATGCCGCCGATTGGATTGCGCGCGATGCGCGGCGCATCGCCGAACGCGAGCCGATCCTTGAAGCGCTGGTCGCGGCAGTGCCGTTTCCCGCCGATGTCGCGATCGATGTTTTGGATGTCGGCGGCGGTGCGGGGGCGGTCGCCGAGGCGCTGCTCGATGCGTTTCCAGCCGCGCGGTTGACCGTGCAAGATTTCTCCGCGCCGATGTTGGCACGCGCGCGCGAACGGTTCGCAAGCCACGATCGGGCAATCGCTTACGTGCAATGCGATCTGCAGGATCCGGCTTGGTCACGGCAAGTCGGCGGGCCGTTCGACCTCGTGGTTTCGGGCATTGCGATTCACAATCTCAAGGATCTGGCGGCGATGGCCGATTGCTACGAAGCGGTGCGCCGGCTGCTCAAGCCCGGCGGCTGCTTTCTCGACTACGATCATTTCGATAATTTTGGCGGCGTGCCGCTGCACCAACACTCCATGAGGGTCGCGGGCTTCACCGCGGTCGATCTGGTTTGGCACAAGCACCCGACGGCGGTGCTCAAGGCCCTCGTGCCCGGCTTCCGAAGTTCGTGATATGTTGCAGCACCCACCGACACGAACTTCGGAAGCAAACGGGCACGTGACTGTGTCCAGGGTCGCTTTTCGATTTGAAGTTCCTAATCGCGTTTGCGGCAACTGCTGTAGGAACTTCAAATCGGCGGCACTGGCGTGAGGTTGCGATGCCGGCTTGCCGCGTGAATGGGATCGACATCTGGTACGAGGTCAAGGGCGACGGCCCGGCCATGGTGCTGATCCACGCCAATCCGTTCGACCATGATCTCTGGATGTATCAGAGCGCGCATTTCTCGACCTGGTTCAAGGTGATCGGGATCGATATTCGCGGCTATGGGCGGTCCACCAAAGTGACTGAGCCCTATTCGCTGAAGGACATGTGCGACGACGTGGTCGGCGTCATGCGGGCCTGTGGAATTGCGCGCGCGGTGTTGGGCGGTTGCAGCGTTGGCTCCTCGATTGCGCTGTTATTGGCGCTTGATCATCCGCAGCTGTTTGACGCGGTGGTCCTGGTCGGCGGCAATAGCGGCTCAAGCGCGCGCTACCAGGGCCGTATTGACGGCTATCGCACGGATCTCGGCGCCTATCACATTAAGCATTTGCGCGAATTGGTTGCGCCGGCCTTTGCCGACAGCCCGTTGGGCAGGCATCTTCTGAATATGTGGGTCGAACGCGAGCCGCGTCTTGCGGGTGAGGCGATTGCACAAGTGTTTATGGCCGGCAACCACACCGATACAACCGATCGTCTCGGCAGCATGAAAGTGCCGACCCTGGTGATCAATGGCGAACACGATCATTCGCTGCCGGCGGGGCGCAAAACCGCGAGCTTGGTGCCGGGCGGCATTCATAAAGTGTTGCCCGGTACCGGGCATGCCTGCTGTCTGGAAGATCCGGCCGGGTTCGATCGCCTGGTGATTGAGTTTCTGCAATCGCGTCAACTGATGCCGGCATTGTGAGGGCTGGTGTGGCGGTTCAGAAGTTCGCTATACATTGCGGCTGGATCGGTAGCGAACTTCTGAACCAAAGCCACACTAGACTCAATGAGTTGCTAGTGTCCTTCGATTCTGAAGTTCGTAAACGGGGGTGCTGCAAAATGATACGAACTTCGGAATCGGGACACTAGCATGTTCACTGGCATCGTAACCGATATCGGCGAGGTGGTCGCGGTGCGTCCGCGCGGCGACGAACTGCACCGGCTCAAGATCGCGTGCAGCTATCCGCGTGCGTCGATCGTCGAGGGCGCGTCGATTGCTTGTTCCGGCGTGTGCCTGACCGTGGTTGCGATTGGTGAAGACGACGGCCGGACCTGGTTCTCGATCGATGCCGCCGCCGAAACCTTGCGTCTGACCACGGTTGGGCAGTGGCGGCACGGCACCAAGGTCAATCTGGAGCGCGCCATGAAAGTCGGCGATGAGCTCGGCGGCCATATCGTTGCCGGACATACCGACGGGCTTGCCGCTCTGGTTCATCGCGAGGATCTGACCGAAATGGCGCGGTTGACTTTGCGTGCGCCGCACGCGCTATCTCGCTTCATCGCGGCAAAAGGGTCGGTGACACTCGATGGCGTGTCGCTGACGGTGAATGCGGTCGATGGCGATATCTTCACCGTGCTGATTATTCCGCACACGCTGAAGGTCACCACACTGGGTGCGCTAACAGCCGGCGATGCGCTCAATCTGGAAGTCGATCTGATGGCGCGCTACGCGGCGCGGCTGATGGAGCCGCGCTAAGGGTCGGACGTCGGTTTCGTCTGGCGAGGCCGTGTATTCATAAATTCGCCATGTCCGCTTAACCCCAGAAGCGGTAGAAAAGCGGACATTGGAAAACCGCCGCTTTGGGCCAAGACCTGACGTCTTCAGCGTCAGACTACGGTTCTTGCCAGCGGTTTGATAATGGTGCGCACCCGCTCGCAAAACATCTCCGCGAGGGGACTAAGTTGGCGGTTCTTCAAGGTTCGGATCGCAACCGGCTGCTGCGCGTTGGCAAGATCCACCGGGAGGGCGCGCAATAGGGGATGGCGGCGCGGCAGCCGAAGCGCAAAGCCGGGAAGTACTGTCACGAAGCGGCCGGTCGCCCAAAGCTCGTTTCGCAGGTTGATCGACGACGTCGACACGGTCATTTGCGGTGGCGCGAGCCCCGATGCGCGGAAGCTGCCGGCTACCGCCGCGGCGAACATGCTATCGGATGGCAGAAGCCACGGCTGATCGGCAAGATCGGCCAGTGCGATCTTGCGGCGGCGCGTCAGCGGGTTCTGCACCCCGGTGGCCACCACCATGCGATCCTGAAACAGGATTTCCGTGTGCTCGTCCGGGTTTGGAACCGCGACCCGCGACAATGCCAGCTCGAACTTTCGCTCCAAAAGGTCGCGATGCATCCCCGGCGAGCTGGCCGCGACGACATGAAAGACCATCCGCGGATATTTCTGCGTCAGGCGGTCGAGGACCGGCCAGACGATGGCAGAGGCTGCCACCTCTGTGCAGCCAATGCGGAGCTCTCCCACTGTCGGGTCGGAGAGAAAGTCGAGGTCTTGAACGCCCTGCCGCAACTCATCGAAGACGGCAGTACCGCGCTTCACCAGTGCAAGGCCGTGGGGCGTGGGCTCGACGCCGCGCCTGGAACGGTTGAGCAGACGGGCGCCCAAGGTCTGCTCGAGATCGGCGATCACTTTCGTGACGGCAGGCTGGGTCATATTGAAGAGCGTGGCTGCTTTGGTCATGCTTCCTGCGTTGACGACGGCCATCAGGATATCGAGATCGCGCAGTCGTAGGCGGCGGCGGACACGATCATTCCACGGCATGGCTGACATCCATTCCCTACACTTATAACAGTATCACACTTCCATATTATCTGAATATGTGGCTTCGGGGTATGACGGGTAGGTCTGGTTGCGCGTATGCGCGCAGCATCAATGATCAGGGAGCGACACAATGAATCGACGTAACATCTTCAGTCTGTTTGCGACCACCGCGTTGGGGCTTGCCTTGCTGCCAGGCAGCACCGTCGCCCAACAAAAGTCTCTCAAGGAGCAGGTCACCGGGATCTGGACGCTTGTCTCCTCGGACAGCATTGCTCCGGATGGCTCCAAGCGGTCGCTCTTTGGTGCCAATCCGAAAGGCATCCTTATCTTCGATGTTAGTGGGCGATATGTTCAAGTGCTGACGCGATCCGACGTTCCCAAGTTCAAATCCAACAACCGTTTGGGGGGCACTCCAGAGGAAAACACGGCAGTAGTGAGGGGAACCGTCGCTCACTTTGGCACCTGGTTAGTCGATGAGGCGAGCATGATTCTCACGCTGCGCACCGAGGGCAACATGTTCCCAAACTTGGCGGGGACGGACTCGGCACGCTCCATCGCTGTAGCGGGGGATGAGCTGAGGCTCAGCAACCCAGCGGGCACCGGTGGGAAAGTTGAAGTAGTGATGAAGCGAGCCATGTAGCCGCACACCAGTTGGGAGTCTGGTCTCGAAAGCAACGGAAGACAACGATGAACCGACGCGCTCTTCTGATCGCCACGACGGCACTCGGCGCCACATTTGCCACGCTTGGTTGCTCGGCGCTTGCGCAGTCAGTCCAGGACAAATTCCCCTCGCGCCCCATCAAGATCGTCTTGCCGCTGCCGTCCGGCTCGTCCCCCGATATTCGTGTTCGCATTGTGGCCGAGGCCCTCACGAAGTTTGCTGGCCAGCAGGTCGTGGTGGAGAACCGCCCGGGCGGTGGCGGTGTCATCGGCACGCGGGCCGTCCTTGCGGCAGCTCCGGACGGTTATACGCTACTCGCCGGCCCGGCATCGATCTTCACGATCCTGCCAGCGCAGGAGAACAAGCTGCCCTTTGACATCAATCGCGATCTCATTCCGATCGGCACCATGGTGTCCGAAGGAATGGTGATCGCCGTGTCGCCGAAGCTTGGCGTCACCAGCCTTGCCGAACTGATCGCCAGGGCGAAGAAGGAGCCGGAGAAGCTCGTGATCGGCACCAATCCTGCAGGATCGCTAACGCATCTCGCGGCCAAGCTGATTGTCGCGCAATCGAGTGCGCCAATGACGATCGTGCCCTATTCGACCGGCGGTACGAATGCGGCGATCCAGGACATCATGGGCGGCCGCGTCCACGTGGTCATCGATGCCCTGCCCGCCCTCAAGGGTTGGATCGATTCGGGCGACCTGAAGCCGATCGCCGTCATGACATCCGAGCGCGTGCCCATCTTTCCCGAGTTGCCCACGGCGGCCGAGACTGTGCCTGGGCTGCGCGTAATCGGGTGGAATGTGTTGAGCGCACCCAAGGGGACGCCAGAGGCGGTCACACGTCGGATCGCCGATGACCTGCGAAAGGCACTCGAGGCACCCGAGGTCCAGAAGCGGGTAAAGGAGATCGGCACCCCGTTCCGGCCGTTGTTCGGGGCAGAGCTGGCTCAGTTCATTGATAGCGAGCAGAAGCTATGGTGGCCCATCGTTAGTCAACCGTAGTCGTAGCTGGAGCGGATGGTACCCCATCGTTTGTCACTGAAGCCGCTGGTTTGTCCCGGGCATTACTTGTGCTGCCATTTGGCCCCGAGTCCGTTCAGGGTCATAACCGACAAAACTCGCAGTGAGCATAATAGGTCCGCTTTCGGGTGCACCGCGACCGCAGTCCGTCGAGTCGCAACGCGCTATGATAAATGCGCGGCCAACCACCTCGCATTCATCCAACGCGCGTCAATTCGCTTACGGCTGCGCGTCAATGAGTCCACGCTCTGGTAGAGTGGATTTGACATTCGCTAGCCTTTTGCGGCTTGCGCGGGATGCGACTGTTAGAATCCGACCACGCGCGTCTCGCGCATGCCGGCGTCAATTGGTCTGTTGCAAATAGCCGGCGATATCGTCCTCCAGCAGTAGTCGGTCTTGCACCAATTGCCGTGCGGCTTTTTCGATCAAGGCCGCGCGCGTGGCGGCGGTCGGGTAGCGCTCTTCCAGCGACAGCCGTGGATCGTTCGACTTGATGCGCTCGTCGCGGGTCTTAGCGAACGGCAGCATCGATCCGAAATTGCCGCACAGGGCGCCTTCGGCAAGTCCGGTCTTGCGCAGGTTCCAACCGAGATGGGTCGCGACCGGCGCAACCAGCGTCGGCAGCCGGATGCCGGCGATGGCGTTGCCGTCGGCATCGGTCTTGGGCACGAACACCGGATAGGCGGTCTTTCTGACTGGCGGCATGGCGCCGTGGTCCACCACGGTCGGCCGATGCACCAGGCCGGTGTAACGGAAGCCGGGGATATTTGGAAAGTTCGCCGCGTTTTCGGTGGGCGTCACCAGCGTTCCGTCGGCGCGGCTCGGATAGCGGCTGGTCGGCGGCGCTTTGCCGTCGGCGGTCCAGGCTTCCATGGCGATGAGCAACGCGCGCAACACCGGTCCGGCATAGAGCGGATTGGTCGGGTAAGTGCAGTGCGGGTGCAGTTGTGGTTTTGCGTTCGCGGTCGTGGAATGCTGGAGGCTTGCGAAATAATACAGCCGTACATTATCGGGCATGGTGAGCGGCGCGCCATTGGTGTCGGTGGTCACCAGCGATCCGAACGACTGGTAGAATTCCAGATCGGTGTCGGTCTGCATGATCTTCGGACAGCTCTTGCTCGCGAGGCAGCGCGCCAGCCAGCCGTCAGTGCGGCCGGTGATCGGGTCGGTCGTTACCGGATAGCTGAACGGAAACGCGGTGCCCGGATAAAGCGAGTCGGCATGTTCCTGCATGTTGCGGCCGGGCTGCGCGAAACGGTAGTTGGTGAACATTGTCTTGGCGGCGGCGATGTGGGGCATCAGCCCGTCGAACACCATGCGGCCGGCTTCGTCATCGTTAAAACCGAGATACAGAAAATCATGCAGGAACCGCCCGCTTTGCGACACACCCATGGCGAAGGCGTAGTCGATGCGGCCGGCAAGTGGGTTTGCCGCGCCGGTTTGGTCGGCATTGTCGCGCCGCAGGAACGAGATGATGTCGCGCGTGGCCGCGAAGCCCATGCCCAGCACCTTTGGATCCCTGGCCTGATAGATCAGCTCATAGATCGCGGCAGCGTCGAAGCCGGCGGGCCGCACGATCGATATTTTGTCCGGCCCATCGAAGCTGAAGCGGAGATCGGCGGGCGTGACTCGCGGATCGCTCTCGCGTTGACGCACCGTCAGCCGTGCCTTTGCCGGATCGAGATCGGCGGCCGGATATGTCAGCGTTGCGACCGCTGGGTTGCGCGCATGGTCGAAGATGAATTCTTCGCGGGAAACGCCGGTGACATTCGGCACCACCGGGACTGTGATGGTTTTCCAGGCGGCGCGCGGGGTGAGGTCACCCTGCCAGCCGCTGATCACATAAGTGTAGCCGCGGTTCATCAGGAAGCCGTTGCCGGCGGCGGCGGCCTTTGAGAAATCATTGTTGGTCGGCGCGTCATTGAAATGTGTGAGTGCGCGCTGATTGCCGCGATTAACGACGTCGTAGAGCAGCCGGCGGTTGCCGCGGGTCGGGTCGCTCGGGCGCAGGATTTCGACCTCGGCGACCGCTTCCACCAAGCCCTGGGCGTTGCGTGGCGCGCGATCGAGATCGACAATGATGGCGTTGCGCGGATCGTTCGGCGACAGCGCGACGGTGACGCGGGCAATTACCCGCTCATAGCTGCCGACCGCTCCGAACACGCGGCCCTCATAGGCGGGCTCGATCCGGACCACCTCGAACCAGAGGACCTTGGCGAACGCCTGGTCAACCAGCCCCGATAATCCGGCAATCAGCGCCAATCCTGCCAGCCAATCGCGCATTGCGAGCCTCCCATTAACTTTGCCGGCCTATCCTTGGCCGGTTTTGGCAAGCTTAGGCAAAATTCGGCGGGCGAGCCAGTGCCGCCGATTTGAAGTTCCTACGCTGCTTGCTGCAAATTCGGTTAGGAACTTCAAATCGAAAAGCGGCATTGGATTCATGGAGTTGCTGGTGCCCCTTGGTTTCCGAAGTTCGTGTCAGTGGTTGCTGCGACGTATCACGAACTTCGGAAACGGGGCACCAGCCGCCCTTGCGGCTACCGCGATCCGCTTGTACTGAATTCGCCCTACACCTGGAGAGAGGCGAATGGCCGAACCGCGTCGCTTGACCGGCGTCGACGCCGGCGACCTAAAGGGCGTGCGCCTTTTGGTCGTAGAGGCGCGTTTCTACGACGATATCGCCGACGCGCTGCTGGCTGGCGCCGCGCGCGCCATTGAAGCGGTTGGTGCGACATTCGAGCGGGTCAGCGTGCCTGGCTCGCTGGAAGTGCCGCCCGCGATAGCGATTGCGCTCGACGCGGCCGAGCGGGCCGGCAAGCCATTCGCCGGCGCGGTCGGGCTTGGCTGCGTCATTCGCGGTGAGACGCTGCATTTTGAGATCGTATCGTTTGAATCGGCGCGCGCCTTGATGGATCTGTCGGTGGCGCGCCTGATCCCGATTGGCAACGGCATCATTACCGTCGATACCGATGCGCAAGCGCGCGAACGCGCGTCGATGGATAAAGGCGACAAGGGCGGAGATGCGGCGCGCGCCGCGCTCGCACTCATTCATCTCAAACACCGAGCCAAATAGCGCCATGGCGCAGACCCAACCAACCGAGGAGCGCAAGGCCAACCGGCGCGGCGCGGCGCGTCTGGCGGCGGTGCAGGCGCTCTACCAGATGGACATCGCATCGACCGGGCTTAACGAGATTCTGGCCGAATTCGAAAGCCATTGGATCGGCCGTGAAGTCGAAGGCGCGCAATATCTGCCGGCGGAGGCGGCGTATTTCCGCGACGTGGTTGGCGGCGTGGTGCGCGAACAGCGCAAGCTCGATCCGATGATCGACGATGCCCTGGCGAAGTCCTGGCCGCTCAAGCGCATCGAAACGATCCTGCGCGCGGTGCTGCGCGCCGGCGCCTATGAACTCGATCAGCGGCGCGACGTGCCGGCGCGCGTCGTGGTGGCTGAATATGTCGATATCGCACACGCCTTTGTCGGACGCGACGAGACCGGCATGGCCAATGCGGTGTTGGATCAGATCGCTCGCCAATTGCGCGCCGGCGAATTCGAGCGGGCAGGGTAGATGGCCGCCCGTCGACCGCAATCGGCCGAGGATCGCCTGATCGCGACTTATTTTCGTCCGCTGGCGACCGATCCCGGCGCGCTCGGCCTGACCGACGACGCGGCGGCGATCTCGCCGCCAAGCGGCCACGACCTGGTGCTGACGGTCGATGCGGTTGTCGAGGGCGTGCATTTTTTCGCCGACGATCCCGCCGACGCGGTGGCGAAAAAGGCGTTACGCGTAAACCTCTCCGATCTGGCGGCCAAGGGCGCCAAGCCGCTTGGCTATTTGCTCACGCTGGCGCTGCCGAAAACAGTGGAAGAGCGTTGGATCGGTCGCTTTGCGCGGGGTCTTGGCGCCGACGCCACGCTTTATCGATGTCCGCTGCTCGGCGGCGATTCGGTGCGGACGCCCGGCCCGTTGACGATTTCGATCACCGCGTTTGGCGCATTACCGAAGGGTTCGATGGTGCGCCGGAGCGGCGCCCGCACCGGCGATGTCGTGATGGTGACCGGCACGATTGGCGATGCGGCGTTGGGGCTTGCGCTGCGCGCGTCGGCCGATAGCGCAAAGCGCTGGAAGCTCGACAAGCAAGCCTGCGACCATCTGCTCGGCCGCTATCTGTTGCCGCAGCCGCGCAGCGCTTTGGCGGAGGCAATTCGCTTGCATGCCAGTGCGGCGATGGATGTTTCGGATGGGCTGGTCGGCGACCTTGCCAAACTGTGCGGCGCGTCCGGGGTTTCCGCCGAGATCGATGTGACGCGCGTCCCGCTGTCGGATGCGGCGGCGAAAGTAATTGCGTCGGACGCGACATCGATCGAGAAAATTCTCACCGGCGGCGACGATTATGAGATCGTCTGCACCGTTCCGCCCGAGCGGCTTGCCGCGTTCCGGGCCGCCGCGGCCGCCGCGCACGTGCCGATCGTGGAAGTCGGACATGTCACCGCCGACGGGGCCGCGCCGGAGTTCTTTGGCCATGATGGCCGGCCACTGGTATTCAAGCAGACCTCCTTCAGCCATTTTTGAAGGCGGCCACGGAGAGTCCCATGGATGACAAGACCGCGGCGGCAACGGTTCCCGCCGGCCAGCAGGCTGCCTATCGGGGCGGAACCAAGCTACGTCAGCATTATCCGACCGTGGATTATCTGCGCCGCCGCGCCCGCGGGCGCATTCCGCACTTTGCGTTCGAATACAGCGATGGTGGCGCTGGAACGGATGGCGGCATCCGGCGCAATTGGGCTGGGCTCGACGCGGTGGAACTGGTCCCGCGTTATGGCGTGATGCCGGCGTTGCCGCCGGTCGAAATCACTTTGTTCGGCCGGAAATATGCGGCTCCGATCGGCATCGCGCCAATGGGCGGCCCGGCGATCGTGTGGCCCGGCGCCGATTCCTATATGGCGGTGGCGGCGCAGCGCGCCCGCGTGCCCTATACGCTTGGCACGGTCGGCGGCATCACCATCGAGCAGGCGGCGACGCTCGCGCCCGACGTCCTGTGGTTTCAGCTCTACCGCATGGCACGCAACGACCATTGGCTCGGCTTTGAGCTGATGCGCCGCTGCGAGGCGGCGGGCGTGCATGTTCTGGTGATGACGGTCGACGTGCCGGTTCGCACCGTGCGACCGCGCGAGGTTGTGGTTGGGCTTGGCGGCAGCAAGTTTTCGCCGGGGCCGCGCATGCTCTACCAGATGTTGCGTTCGCCCGGCTGGTTGCTGTCGCTATGGCAGCGCGGCCAGCCGCGATTTGCCAACATCAAGAATTATGCCGGCAACAATGCCAGCGTGAACGATGTCATCAGCTTTGCGCGCAACGAGATCGGCGGCGCCTTCACCTGGGACGAGATCGCGCGGTTCCGCGATAAATGGAAGAAGCCGCTGGTGCTCAAGGGCATTATGCATCCGGCCGACGCCGAACGTGCGATTGCGCTTGGCATCGACGGTGTCTGGGTGTCGAACCACGGCGGTCGCCAGATCGAGGCGCTGCCGGCGCCGATCGATGTGCTGCCGGCGGTTGCGGCGCAGGTCGGCGCCCGCGCGACGGTGCTGTTCGATTCAGGGGTGCGCAGCGGCCTCGATGTGGTGCGGGCGGTGGCGCTCGGTGCGCAAGCCGCGTTTGCCGGCAAGGCGTTCCTGTGGGGCCTGGGCGCGCTCGGCGGCAAAGGGCCGGGGCATGTGCTTGATCTCATGATTGACGAGACCCGTGCTTCGCTCGGCCAGATCGGCGCGCAATCGCCAGCCGACGCGCGCAAGGGGGTGATCCGGCATCCCGGCGCGCTGGCGTTTCCGGAGTTCTGACACAAATGCGACGCGCGTTGCTCGCGGCCGCTTTGCGTCGCGGCAAGCGCTTATCGGGCCAGCCGGTCGAGCTTGCCGCTCCGGGCATCGCGCTCGATCTTGGCGTCGAACCGCGCCGCGTCGAATTCCTCGAACCAGCGGCGAAAACGGGCAAGCTCGTCGGGCGAAAGATTGGTGACGGCTTTTTCGATATCTTCAACGGTGCTCATCATTAAATAGTAACGCATCAAGGGGCGTTCCGGTAGCTGGCGTCGCCGCAAACGAAGCTAAGCTTCAAAGGACGCCGCGCGGTCGGCATTGCTGTCCCGCGCATCCCGAGGTGGCAATTTCGCGCCTGGACCGATAGACAGAGCGCCGCCTGGCGGATTCGTCTTGCGCTTCGGAGACAATGAATGTCGGCGGTGGCCGAAACATCGATCGACGCCGCGGCGGCCGGCGACCGGCTCGCCCGGCGCAATGCGATTATCCTGGCGTTCGCGCAGGCGCTGGCCGGCGCCAACAATGTGGTGCTGGTCGCCACGGGCGCGCTGGTCGGGGCGATGTTGGCGCCGGATCGCAGCCTCGCGACAGTGCCGGTCTCGATCTATGTGCTTGGCATGTGGCTGGGCACCTTGCCAATCGGATGGTTGGCGCGCCGTTACGGCCGCCGGACCTCGTTTTTCGCCGGCACAGCCTTTGGTGTTTTGACTGGCCTGGCCGCCTGCGCGGCGGTCCTGTCCGCGTCATTCGTTCTGTTCTGCGTGGCTGCGGTGTTCAGCGGGTTCTATGCTTCGGCGCATCAGTCGTATCGGTTTGCCGCTGCCGACACCGCAAGCGACAAGTTCCGGCCGAAGGCGATCTCCTGGGTGATGGTAGGCGGCATTTTCGCCGGCATTTTCGGACCTCAGCTGATCATTGGAACTAAGGATCTCTGGCAGCCATATTTGTTCGCCGGCACTTATCTCGCGCAGTCCGTCGTTGCGATCGTGTCCGCCGCGGTGCTGGCGCTGGTGAAGATTCCAAAACCGCCGCCGCGCACCGCCACCAATCAAGGGCGACCGCTGTCCGAACTCGCGCGTCAGCCGCGTTTTGTCGTGGCGGTGGTTTGTGGCGTCGCCAGCTATTCGATGATGAAC
Source organism: Xanthobacteraceae bacterium (assembly GCA_022841625.1). Classification (GTDB taxonomy): domain Bacteria; phylum Pseudomonadota; class Alphaproteobacteria; order Rhizobiales; family Xanthobacteraceae; genus VAZQ01. Next base: position 15,122 of record JALHRD010000035.1, on the reverse strand, counting down.
ATGGTAATGACCTCGGCGCCGCTCGCCATGGTCGAGTGCAATCACTCGGTGGCAGAGGCCACCCTTGGCATCCAATGGCACGTGATGGGGATGTTTGTGCCCAGTCTGGTCACGGGGTCGTTGATCCTGCGGTTCGGGGTCGAACGCATGGTCGGTCTCGGGCTCGGCCTGATTGTGCTGAGCGCGATCATCAGCGTTGCCGGCATCTCGCTCTGGCATTTCTGGATCGGGCTTTGCCTGCTCGGCGTCGGCTGGAACTTCGCCTTTGTCGGCGCCACCACCATGGTCACCCAGTGTCATCGCCCGGAAGAGCGCAACAAGGTTCAAGCGTTCAACGATTTCCTGGTGTTCGGTTCAATGGCGATCGGGTCGTTCTCATCGGGCGCGGTGCTGGCGCATTTTGGTTGGGCCGCGGTCAACAATATCGTGTTCCCGGTCATCCTGACCGCCGCCGCCCTGCTGATTTGGCAGGCTATGCGCGGACGACCGCAGGCGGCGTGAGGTCGATTATTTGACCTTCCGACCGGGACAAGTGCCCCACAAACGTTGCGCGCAGCGGGCGTTTTTGGCAATGTCCGCGCACTTTCTGACGGGCATTGCCCGTCGACATCAAATTCCTTAAGCCGGACAAGGGGTTGTCCGGTGCCACGAACAACCGGGATTCCCATCAAATGACAGCTCTTGGGGTGATTATCGTTTGCGGTCTGCTCGCCATTGCCTATGGCGTCTGGGCGACCATGTCGGTCATGAAGGCCGATCCGGGCAATGCGCGCATGCAGGAGATTGCTGGCGCGGTGCGCGAGGGCGCGCAGGCCTATCTCAAGCGGCAATACACAACCATCGGGATCGTCGGGGCGGCGATCTTTGTCGTGGTCTGGTACTTCCTGGGATTTCTGGTGGCGATCGGCTTCCTGATCGGCGCGGTGCTTTCGGGCGCGGCCGGCTTCATCGGGATGAATATTTCGGTTCAGGCCAATGTGCGCACCGCACAGGCCGCCATTAGCTCATTGGCCGGCGGCCTCGAACTCGCCTTCAAGGCGGGCGCCATCACCGGCATGCTGGTGGCTGGCCTCGCGCTGCTTGGGGTCGCGGTCTATTTCGTGATTCTGATCGGGCCCTTTGGTTACGCCGCCAGCAGCCGGGTGGTGGTCGACGCCCTGGTGGCGCTCGGCTTTGGCGCCTCGCTGATTTCGATCTTCGCCCGGCTTGGCGGCGGCATCTTCACCAAGGGCGCCGACGTCGGCGGCGATCTGGTCGGCAAGGTCGAAGCCGGCATCCCGGAGGACGATCCGCGCAATCCGGCGACCATCGCCGACAATGTCGGCGACAATGTTGGCGATTGCGCCGGCATGGCCGCCGATCTGTTTGAAACCTATGCGGTGACCGCGGTCGCGACCATGGTGTTGGCAGCGATCTTCTTCGCCGGCACGCCGCACCTGCTCAGCATGATGACGCTGCCACTCGCAATCGGCGGCGTATGCATCGTTACCTCAATCATCGGCACGTTCTTCGTGAAGCTCGGGCCTAGTCAGTCGATCATGGGTGCGCTCTACAAAGGCCTGATTGCGACTGGCGTGCTTTCGGTTTTTGCGCTGGCGCTGGTGATCTATTGGCTGGTTGGTTTCAACACGCCGATCAAGGTCGCGAGCATCACGTTCAACGGCACCGCGCTGTTCTATTGCGGCCTGGTCGGGCTCGCAGTGACCGGATTGATCGTGTGGATTACGGAATACTACACCGGCACGAATTATGGCCCGGTGCAGTCGATCGCCAAGGCATCGGTTACCGGCCATGGCACCAACATCATCCAGGGCCTGGCGGTGTCGATGGAATCGACCGCGCTGCCGACCATTGTCATCATCGCCGGCATTCTAATTACATATGCGCTGGCTGGCCTGTTTGGTATCGCGATTGCGGTCACCACCATGCTGGCACTCGCCGGCTTTATTGTCGCGCTCGATGCCTTCGGTCCGGTCACCGATAACGCCGGTGGCATTGCCGAAATGGCCGGTCTGCCCAAGGAGGTGCGCAAGTCGACCGACGCGCTCGATGCGGTCGGCAACACCACCAAGGCCATCACCAAGGGCTATGCCATCGGCTCGGCTGGCCTTGGCGCGCTGGTGCTGTTTGCAGCCTATAATGAGGATCTCAAGCACTTCATCGCCAATTCGGCCCAGCACGCTTATTTCAAAGGCGTGGTGCTCGACTTCTCGCTGAGCAATCCCTATGTCGTCGTCGGCCTGTTGTTTGGCGGCCTGTTGCCCTATCTGTTCGCATCGATGGGCATGACCGCGGTCGGCCGAGCCGCCTCAGCGATCGTCGAGGAAGTGCGCCGGCAGTTCCGCGCCAAGCCAGGCATCATGAAGGGCACCGAAAAGCCGGATTACGGCGCGGCGGTCGACATGCTCACCAAGGCGGCGATCAAAGAGATGATCGTGCCGTCGCTGTTGCCGGTGCTGTCGCCCATCGTTGTGTACTACGTGATCTTCTTCGTTGCGGGTGGTGGCGCGGCCGGCAAGTCGGCGGCATTCTCGGCGGTCGGCGCGATGCTGCTCGGCGTCATCGTCACCGGAATCTTTGTTGCGATCTCGATGACCTCCGGTGGCGGCGCCTGGGACAATGCCAAGAAATACATCGAGGACGGCAATTATGGCGGCAAGGGCTCCGAAGCCCATAAAGCCGCGGTGACCGGCGATACCGTCGGCGATCCCTATAAGGACACGGCCGGCCCAGCGGTGAACCCGATGATCAAGATCACCAACATCGTGGCGCTCCTGCTGTTGGCAGTGTTGGCGCATTAAGCGCAACGCTTGGCGCGACGCTCGACGTTTCGAAGCCCCGCAGGTTGCGGGGCTTCTTTTTCGATCGACCGCTTGCGGAAATGCCGGCTGCTGGAACCCCGTCGCGGATCGATTGCGCGCGAACGAATCGTCGGGTGACGTTCTTGCGTCAATGGGTCGGACGATTTTGCCGAATTACACCAGGAGTACAAAGAATACCCGGGCACCTGTGGATAACATTGGTGCTATTCTTGTTGATAACTCTCTATATAATTGAAATATCATAATAAAACTGATTTTCTTCGGCAGATAAGTTGTCCACAGAAAAGGTTAATATTTTACCATTTTTCATTTTGACGTGACTTTTTTAGCACACATTTTGAGTCGGGATGCGTTAAAAATTCCTTACACGAGATGGCAGGACGCGATCTCGAAGTTGAGTGTGGGGATTAGTCATGCGTACCAGAACGGTTTCGTTACTCACTGCGGCGCTCGCCGGTTTCACCTTTACCAGCGTCGCGCAAGCCGCGGACATGCCGCGCAAGGCGCCGGTTATCGCCGCCGTAGCGGCACCGCATAATTGGAGCGGGTTCTACATTGGCGCGCATGTCGGCGCGGCCTGGGGCACGGTTGAGTCGAGCCTCACCAAATTGTCGGGCTATGACTATGAGGGAGGGTTTAACGGGTTCAACGGGTTCGGCTCCGGATCGTTGCCGCTCTCCTCGCACGGCATCAACGGCTTTCTTGGCGGCGGTCAGGTCGGTGTGAACTGGCAGTCCGGTCTGGTCGTGTTCGGCGTCGAGGGCCAACTCAGCGCCGCCAATATCGACGGCACCACGCCCTGCTTAATCGTTGCGGCTTGCTCCACCAAGGTCGACTGGGTTGCGACCCTCGCCGGCCGGTTCGGTTTGGCGGTCGACAAGGCGCTTTGGTACGTCAAGGGCGGCGCTGCCTGGGCGGACAGCAACTACAAGTTCACCGCGGGCCCGATCAGCGCCAGCGCCAGCGACACGCGCACTGGCCTGATGTTTGGCACCGGCGTTGAATACGCCGTCACCTCAAACTGGTCGGCCAAGATCGAATACAACTACATCGACTTCGGCAGCGACAACATTGCGTTCCCACTGATGAAGGGGAGGTACCGAATCGGCACCGCGAATGTCGACATCGACCAGAAGATCCACCTGATCAAGGCCGGCATCAATTACCGCTTCGGCGGCGGTCCGCTGGTGGCCCGTTACTGATCGAAGCGAAGGTGTAATCGGTAATCGCAAAATAATCGTGGAGGCGTCACACAATGGCCGACAAGACTGACAAAGAAGCTATTGCGCCGACGCCCCACACTGACATGCGCGCATCGGAGCGTGTAATGCAGAAATACATGACGCCGTTTCTGGTCGGTTTCTTCATCTGTTGGGTTCTGGTCGGCTGAACGGTTTAGACGATTGCGGCCGCTCTGCGGAGTGAGCCGCTACCGCGGGTTTGGTATTGCGTACCCGCGAACGACAGAAGCGAAACGAGTTTCTATACGAACTGTGTCCCGGGGTTGCCGAACGGCATCCCGGGACTTTCTTTTTCCAGAACAGCGTCGTTGCCGCGCTCAATGCTTGATTCCGGCGGCCTCGACGACTTTGCGCCAGCGGTCGAATTCTTCCGCCACATAGGCTTTGGATTGTTCCGGACCAAGGCCGCGAACCGGGTCGAACGCCGCTTTGGCGAGCCGATCTTGAAACCCTCGGTCGGCGAGCGCTTGTTGGGTTGCTTCATTGATCCGGTCGAGAAATGCTTTGGGCGTACCGGCCGGGGCATAGATGCCGAAAAAATTCTGAGTGATCATTCCGGCGAGCCCGGATTCGATCGCTGTGGGAATTTCCGGCATGCCGGGATGCCGCGTCGGCGCGTTGACGGCGAGGATGCGGATCTTGTCGCCATGGTGCAGCCCGATCACCGCGCCGGTGATGTTGGGCACGAACATTGACACCGTGCCGTTGACGACATCCATCTGGGCGGGACCCATGCCCTTATAGGGCACCGGCAGGATGTCGAGTCCGCCCGCAAGCTGTTTGAACATCTCGCCGGCGACATGGCTGATCGACCCAACGCCGGCATGGGCAAACGAAAACTTGCCCGGATTGGCCTTGGCGGCGTCGATCAATTGCTTGAGCGTTCGGAACGGCGAGCCCGGCTCAACCGCGATGGCGGTCGCTGTGATGGAGAACACCGTCGCCAAGTCGAAATCCTTGCGCGGATCGAAGCCGGCTTGCTTGGAAATCAGTGGAATCAAAATGTGTGTGCTGTTGCTGCCCAACAGCAGATTGTAGCCGTCCGGCGCGGCGCGCTGGGCCTCGTGAATGCCGATAACGCCGCCGCCGCCGCCGCGATTGTCGATCACGATCGTGCCGAACGAAGGATTGAGCCCGTCGGCCCACAGCCGCGCGATCACGTCGTGCACGCCGCCTGGCGCGGATGCCACTACCAGCCGGATCGGCCGGTTGGGGTAGCGATCCTGCGCCAGAGATTGGGAGAAAACCGCTGCGAGCGCGCATGCCGTCGCGAGCGCGGCAATCGAAACAATGCGTCGGTTCATGGTCGGGCTCCTGAACGGCAAGGCGGGCATTGTGTGGGCGCGGACGCGTGCCCGCAAGCCTTGTGCCAGCCTTGGCCGCCGGCCATGGGGTGACTTGTCGCCGCGCGTAAACCGGTTGACTATGGTGGCGGCCCCAGTGGGAGACATCTGTGCAAGAACGGCAGAACAATCGCGTGCATTGCGCTCTGATCTTGAGTCTGAACTTGGCGATTGCCGCATTGGCGCTCATGCGCTCGCCCGCGGGCGCGCAGCCGGTCGCTGAATTCTACAAGGGTAAGACCGTCACCCTTATTGTCAGCTCGGCGCCGGGCGGCGGCTATGATGCGCTCGCACGCACGGTTGCGCCGCATCTCGCGCGCCACATTCCTGGCAATCCGTCCGTCGTGGTGCGCAACATGTCGGGCGCCGGCGGCATTGTCGCGGTCAATCACCTGTTCAATGTCGCCACCAAGGATGGCACCGTTATCGGCAATGTGCAGAACAATACGCCATTCGAACCATTGTTCGGCACCAAGGAGGCGATGTACGACCCGCTGAAGTTCAATTGGCTCGGCACGCCTTCGATCGAAACCGCGCTGTTGACGGTGTGGCACCAGACGCCGGTTGGCAGCTGGAAGGATGTGCTCACCCGCGAAATCACCATGGGCTCGTCGGGCGTCAATTCGACCCCGAGCTTCTACGGTCGCCTGCTGATCGAAACGCTCGGCCTCAAGCTCAAGCTGATTGTCGGTTATGAATCGCAGAGCCGGGTTTTTCTCGCGATGGAGCGTGGCGAAGTCGACGGCTATCCCAGTGTGTTCTACAGCGCCCTGACATCGACGCGCCCAGACTGGTTGCCAGAGAAAAAGGTGAAGCTGCTGGTGCAGATCGGTCTTGAGAAAGAGCGGGCCCTTCCGGACGTGCCGTCGGCGCTCGATCTTGCCAGCAATGCCGACGACCGACTCCTGATCGAAGCCGGCGCTGGGCCGCTCGCTGCGGGGCGGCCGTTCCTGATGCCACCCGGCGCGCCCGCCGATCGTGTCGCAGCCATGCGTCAGGCGTTGATGGACACTTTCAAGGACCCGGCATTCCTGGAGGAAGCCGCGAAGCGTCGCCTCGATGTCAATTCCCAACGCAGCGGCCAGGAGTTGCAAGCGCTACTGCAAAAAGTCTACACGCAGACTCCGCAGCATGTGATTGCGCGGCTGCGGAAAATCATGAATCCAGGTTGATGGCCATCGCCTGAATTGCCGGAACGGCGACGATTGCCAGGGAGACGACAATGCTGAAGACCGAGGGCGTTCTGCACTTCACCATACCGGTCAAGGATCTCGACCGGTCGGAGAAATTCTACACCGAGATTCTCGGCATGGAAAAAGTTCGGCGCACCGGCCACATGGTGTTCTTGCGCGCCGCCGGCAAGGACAATTTTGTGCTCACTTTTTCCGAGAAGCCGATCGATCCCAATCCGGCGGGCAAGCACGAAATCCACAGCGCGTTTCGGCTGACCGCGGAAGAATATGATCGGGCCAAGACGTTCCTGGCATCAAAGGGTATCGAGATCTTCAAAGAAGAAGACCGGGGCGCCGGCACGTTCCAGGGCCGCAGCGCTTATTTTCTCGATCCGGATCGCAATGTCATTGAGATTATGCATCTCGTGCGCGGCCCGGTAAGCCAGAACGACGATTGACGCGGCGGGTAATACTGAGACGCACAAAATTTGACTCGTCATGCCCGCGCTCGTCGCGGGCATCCACGTCTTAAATCATGAATCGAATCAAAGACATGGATGGCCGGGACACCAGGGCGTTTACGCCCGTCTTCGACGGGCTATGCCCGGCCATGACGTGGAAAGTGTCAGGCACTACAACGATTAGTATAAGCCCGACGCTCAGAAGCTGGTGAAGGCTTTGAGCACGCTGCCGAGATAATTGATTTCTTCGCCACCGCTCGGTGTGGTGCGGCTGACATAGTCGAAGATTCGACCGTCCCGCATTCCATAATTCGCAAGCCGCTGGACGCGCCGGTTGCGATCGAAGTACACCGCCACCACGCGCTGGTCGACGACCGACTGCGGCATGAATGCAACCCGCCGCTCGGCGCGCTGCGAGATGTAGTAGAACACTTCGCCGCTGACGGTTGCGACCGTCGATGGCGTGCCCATCAGGATCAAGACCTGTTCCTGGCTCGCGCCGATCGGAATCTGTTCCAGCGCGCCTTCGGGAACCACGTAGCCTTTTTGGTAAGTCTCGGAAAAGCAGCCGCCAAGCGGCAGCGCCAGCGCCAGCGTGGCGGCGATGGTCCGCGCGGCAATCCAACTGCCCGGCCGAAGTTTAAGCAAAGCCTCAAACATACCCACAGCCCATTGCAATCGTGCGGCCATTGACGTACCGGGCAGCGCCGCCTTTTGCAACCGATCCGGTCCTTGATCGCATCTCTGGTCGCGTTCTAGGTCGTTGTCTTGGGCGTTATGGCCCATGAGCTATCCCGATGATTTTGAAGCTTTTTCAGCGCTCCCCGCGTGACGATAGCATCGCTGCTCTCTATGGCGTGATCGTGGCGCAAGCCCGGCAACCGGCATTTTATGCACATTATGGCGTTCCCGATACCGCCAATGGCCGGCTGGAGATGATTATCCTCCATGCGGTTTTGGTGCTTTTACGCCTGCAAACCGAGGGTGGGTCCAGCCAACGCTTCGGCCAATTGCTATTCGATCATTTTTGCAGCGATATGGACGCTAATTTGCGGGAAATGGGGGTCGGCGACATGGCGGTTCCCCGCAAGATGAAGACCATCGCGGAAGCCTTTTATGGGCGCAAACGGGCCTACCAAGCCGCGATCGCGGCGCCGGGGCTTGCAGCGCTGGTGGCCGCGCTTGTCCGCAATGTTCGGGCGGTTGCCGCCGATGCGCCAATTGATGCGTCAAGCGATGCGCCAAGTGATGCGCCAAGTACCTGTGCGCCAAGCATGGAGCCATTGGCGCTTTACATGCGTGCGGCGACACGAAAGCTAAGCGAGGCGGAGGGCGTGGCATTGCTTGGCGGGCGGGTCGAATTTCCCGATCCGCAAGCGCTGCTGGAACCGCGTGGCGTGGGTGCGGCATGAAGCGCGTTGGCCCGCCACCGTGGAGCGTGCCGGTCGCCATCCACCAGGTGCCGGAAACCGGTCGGCAGTTCCAACTCGCGGCCGATGCCGGCACGCGCGCGGCCATCGCACGTGCCGTCGGCCTGCGTGATTTGTCGCGCTTGGCGGCCAACTTCGAGGTCAGTAGGCACGGCCGCGGCGGTTTGCGCGTCGTTGGCGACATCGCCGCAACCGTCACTCAAGACTGCGTGGTCACGCTTGAGCCGGTCGAGAGTGACGTCAATGAAACAGTCGATCTTTTATTCCTCCCTCCGGCGGCGCGGACCGATCTGGCTGGCGCCGTCACGGATGACAACATGATCGCGCCCGATGAGGCGCCGGAGCCGCTGATCGGTGGCGCGATCGATCTTGGCGCGGTGGCAACCGAGTTCTTGACCTTGGGGCTCGATCCCTATCCGCGAAAACCAGGCGCGACGTTCGATGTGCCGGCGACCGCGGACGATTCCGAGCATCCATTCGCTGCTTTAGCGGCGCTCAAGAAGGGGCAGGGCGGCGATGGCCGTTGAACCGTACTGGCTACCGCCATGGCCGGCGGGCTATTATCGTTGCGAGTCGCCGCTTCCCGGCCACCGAATCTCCGGCGGCGATGGACGGGCGTTCAAGGTCATTCATGCCGAATAGGGTTCGTATCGCGCTTGACGCCATGGGTGGCGACATTGGCCCGGCCGTGGTGATACCAGGTGCGCAGCTCTGCCTTGAGCGGCATCCTGGCGTTGAATTCCTTTTGTTCGGCGACAGCGCTTTGATCGCACCGCTGGTTGATGCCAGGCCGCGGCTCAAGGCGGTCAGCCGCATCGTGCATACCGATATCGCAATTGCCATGGACGCCAAGCCGAGCCAGGCATTGCGTCAAGGGCGCTGGAAGTCGTCGATGGCGCTCGCCATTGACGCCGTCAAACGCGGTGACGCGGATCTTGCGGTATCCGCTGGCAATACCGGCGCGCTGATGGCGCTCGCGAAATTCCAGCTCAAGACCATGCCCGGAATTAGCCGGCCGGCGATCGCTGCGCGCTGGCCGACGGTGCGCGGTGAATCGATCGTGCTCGATCTTGGCGCCAGTATCGGCGCCGATGCGGCGCACTTAGTCGATCTTGCGGTGATGGGCGGCGCGATGGCGCGGATACTGTTCGGGCGCGAACGGCCGACGGTGGGGCTGCTCAATATTGGGGTCGAAGAAGTGAAGGGTCTCGAGCCGGTGCGGGAGGCCGGCCGAATCTTGCGCGAGCACAATTTTCCCTTCATCGAATATACCGGCTACGTCGAGGGGGACGATATCGGCCAGGGCGTTGTCGATGTCGTCGTTACCGAGGGGTTTGCTGGCAATATCGCGCTAAAAGCCGCCGAGGGGACCGCCCGCCAAATTGCCCATCTGCTCAAGGCGGCCATGGGTCGCTCGATCTGGACGAGAATTGGATATCTATTCGCCAAAGATGCGCTTCGTTCGCTGGCCGGGAGCATGGATCCGCGCAAGGCCAATGGCGGGGTCTTCCTCGGTTTGAACGGTGTCGTTATTAAAAGCCACGGCGGCACCGATGCTGAAGGTTTCGCTTATGCGGTGGATATGGGCTACGACATGATCAGGCACGATCTGTTGGCGCAAATTGGCCAAACGCTCGTGGGTAAGGGTGACAGCTTAGTACCGCCCCGTCTCACCGGGGGAGGCCGGTCGTGAGTGCGATCCGTTCGGTGGTTCTGGGCTGCGGCAGCTATCTGCCGGCGCGCGTGTTGACCAACACCGAGCTGGCGCGAACGGTTGATACCTCTGACGAGTGGATTGTGCAGCGTACGGGCATTCATGAACGTCGGATTGCCGCGCCCGGTGAATTGACCTCCGATCTCAGTCTGCATGCCGCGCGCGCCGCGCTTGCGCATGCCAAGGTGGATGCGCAGTCGATCGACCTGATCGTGCTGGCCACGTCTACGCCCGACCAGACATTCCCCGCGACCGCCGTCACCGTGCAGGCCGGGCTTGGGATCCATCACGGCGCTGCCTTCGACCTTCAGGCGGTTTGCTCGGGCTTCGTTTATGGCCTTGCGACCGCCGACGGCCTATTGCGCACGGGCTCCTTCAAGCGCGCGCTGGTGATCGGCGGCGAGACCTTCTCGCGCATTCTGGACTGGAAGGATCGCGCCACCTGCGTGTTGTTCGGCGATGGCGCAGGCGCGGTGGTGCTGGAAGCCCAAGAGCAGCCCGGCACCAAAGAGGATCGTGGTATCCTGACCTCCTATCTGCGCTCCGACGGCCGTTACCGGGATAAGCTCTATGTCGACGGCGGACCGTCATCGACCCAGACCGTGGGCCACCTGCGCATGGATGGCCGAGAAGTATTCCGCTATGCGGTCGGCGCCATATCGGAGGCGGTCGAGGGCGCGTTGGCGCAATCCGGGTTCCGCTCGGAAGATATCGATTGGTTCGTCCCGCATCAGGCCAACAAGCGGATCATCGATGGCGTTGCCCGCAAACTCGGGTTGAAGCCCGATCAAGTGGTCCTGACGCTCGACCGGCATGGCAATACGTCGGCGGCTTCGATTCCCTTGGCGCTCACCGACGCGGTCGCCGATCGCCGTATCAAACGTGGCGATTTGGTGATGCTTGAGGCCATGGGCGGCGGCTTCACCTGGGGTGCGACCCTGATCCGCTGGTAGGGCGTCGCTTCGGTTGAACCGCAGAAGTCCCGGTTGACCGACCCGTTGCAAGCTAATATCGTTTGAAATAACAGAGGGATATGATAATCGCCGGGGGGCGGGAACGTGAGTGCAAAAACCATCACACGCGCAGACCTCTGCGAGGCAGTTTACCAAAAGGTAGGCTTGTCTCGTACCGAGTCTGCCACACTTGTGGAACTGGTCCTGAAGGAAATCACCGATTGCCTCGAACGGGGTGAAACGGTGAAGCTTTCCTCCTTTGGCTCCTTTGTCGTGCGCAAAAAGGGCCAGCGGATTGGTCGCAATCCCAAGACCGGTAAGGAAGTGCCGATCTCGCCGCGCCGCGTTATGGTATTCAAGCCGTCGGCGATCTTAAAGCAGCGCATCAACGGCGAGGCCGAAGGCGCAGTGCAAGAGTAGTTTCAGACCATTCAGTCGGGGCAAGATAGCGGTGGAAAAATCGCCGGACGCTTTCCGGACCATCAGCGAAGTGGCGGTCGATCTTGACGTGCCGCAGCATGTGCTTCGATTTTGGGAAAGTCGCTTCCGCGAAGTCAGACCCATGAAGCGTGGCGGCGGTCGCCGCTATTACCGTCCTGAAGATGTCCTGCTGCTGCGCGGTATCCGTCAGCTGCTCTATGGCGAAGGCTATACCATCCGGGGCGTGCAGCGGATTATCCGCGAGCAGGGCATCAAATTCGTACAAACCGCCGGGCAATCCAATATTGACGGGCAATCCACTATCGAGGCCCCGCAGAACGACAGCGAATCGGAAGAACTGATCGACGAGGTCGAGACTTCTGAGGTTGCCGGCGATGGTGAACGCAGCCGCGGCTTGTTCGCGCTGCTGCCATCGCTGTTGGGCGATCGCAACGGTGCGCCGTCGCCGGAGTTTTCCGCCGTCGACCTTGGACCCGAATTACCGGCGTCGTTGCAACGGCCGGTGCCACCGGTGCCCGGCTCGACCGGAATCCCACGGGAAGATCTGCGGCGGTTGCAAGCTGCGTTGCATGAATTGGCCGAATGTCGCAGACTTCTCGACGTGGCGCTCCGCGATAGTGCGTGAGGCGACATTGAAAGAGGTAAGCCCATGAAGATCACGCCGTTATCCGACGCGCTCGGTGCGGAGATCACCGGGCTCGACCTGCGCCAGCCGCTGGACGCCGCCGCGGTACAGGCCATCCGCGACGCTTTCGATCGCTATATTGTCGTTGTGTTTCGCGAGCAGGAATTGTCCGAGGACGATCAGCAGCGCACCGCCAGCTATTTCGGCAAGGTCCATGTCCGGCGAAAGCCCGTCACCACCCGCGACCCGGGCGGCCAATTCGATACGCCATTCATGCTGGTCACCAATATCGTCGAAAACGGCAAAGCCATCGGCGTGTTCGGCGACGGTGAGATGTGGTTCCACCACGACACCAGCTATTATCCGGAGCCGCATCGGGCGACTTTGCTTTATTCGATGAAACTGCCGTCGTGGGGCGGCAACACCTGCTTCTCCAATATGTACAAGGCCTACGAAAACATCCCGCGGGTGCTGCGCGACAAGCTTGAAGGCAAGAAGGTGCTGCAAGTCCACGACTATAAGCGGCGCGAGCGGCTCGATATCGACAAGATCGATCTCAGCAGCGTGCGCCACCACGAGCAGCCGATCTTCATCACCCATCCGGCGACCGGGCGAAAGGCGCTCTATATCAGCCGGCTGATGTCGGCGCGGGTGCTCGGGCTGTCCCGTGAGGAGAGCGAAGCGGCGCTGGAGCAATTGTTCGATCTCTCCGAGGATCCGGCCATTGTCTATGAGCACGCCTGGAAACTCGGCGATCTGGTGATTTGGGACAATTGGTGTTCGATCCACGCGCGCAAGGACTTCCCGCGCGAGGAACCGCGACTGATGCGCCGGCTGACCATCGAAGGCCAGGCGATGCGGTTTTGAGCGTCGTGCGCTGATTTGTTCTATGACCCCTTGATCCCGGCTTCGCGGATGATGCGGCCATAGTCGTCATATTGGTCGCGGATGTGCTTGCCGAAATCGTCGAGGCAAGTCCCGACCGGATAAAGCCCGAGCTTTTCCAGCCGCGGCGCCAGTTCAGGCGCCTTGAGCGCGGCCTGGAACCAGGATGCCAGCTGCGCGGTCGCGTCGCGCGGCGTTTTGGCGGGCGCCACCACGCCAAACCACACCGCGACATTGTAGCCTTTGTAGCCGAGCTCATCGACGGTCGGCACGCCGGGCAGTGGCGGAATGCGCTTGAGCGTGGTCGAGGCGAGCGCGCGGGCTTTGCCGCTATGAAGCAACTCGACCGCTTCCGAATAATTCGTCAATGACGCCGTGACATGGCCGCCGAGCAGCGCCGTCATCGCCGGCGCGCCGCCGGGATAGGGCACATAGGTGAAGTCGACATTCGCCATGCGCCGGAATTGCTCGTAGCCGATATGCTGGGTGGTCGCAGGCCCCACCGTTGCAAACACCAGTTCCTTGGGCTTGGCGCGCGCCGCCGCAACCAGGTCGGCCAGCGTCTTGAACGGCGAATCGCTGTTGACGACAAACACTTGCGGCGAACTCAAGAGGTAGCAGACCGGTTCGAAACTGGTCAGCGGATCGTAGTTCACCTTGCGCAGATGCGGATTGATGACCAGTGAATTGCCGTTGATGACCAGCGTGTTGCCGTCCGGCGCGGCGCGCGCCACCGATTCATAGGCGATCGAAGCGCCGCCACCCGGGCGGTTTTCGATCACCACGGAAGGTCCTTGCGCCTTGGCGATCTGCTCGCCCAACAGCCGCGCCAGGATGTCGGCGCTGCCGCCGGCGGGGAACGGCACCACGATGCGGATGGTTCGGGCCTGCGACCAGGTGTCGGGCGCGGCGAGTGCGAGCAAGCTCAGAGTGACGCAAGCCACAGCCAAACGTTTGAACATAGTACTCCTCCCCGGCGGAGCGCCGTTAAAGCACGCTTGCGCCCCGTGCGATTGGCGTCACGCCAATCGGTGAATCGATATCAATGCTGGGCGCTTTTAGCGCCCGGCCTGCTTTTGCAGCGCATCGATCTCGGCTTCGCTGCGCGGCGTGATCACCGCGACCTTGCGGGTGCGGTAATAAGGCACGATCACCTGCAATGGCTGGCCATCCCGCTCGAACAGCGCGATGTGGCGTGACTCGGTGCCGCGGTTGGGCAGGTCGAACAGCGTCCATTGCGAGGTGCTCGGATTGAACTTCGCAAGCTTGTCGGTACTCCACAAATGCGTCCAGACATTATGGTTCTTGTCGACCACCACATGATACGGCTGATGCGCTTCCGGATTTGGCAGCGGCACCAAGGTGACTTCCTTGGTGTTGATGTCGACCTTGGCGAGGTTGCCGCCGAAGGAATTGCCGATCCAGACATGGTTGCCGTTCTTGTCGGCGCCCATGCGGCGCGGCGCCTGCGCCCAGGCGAATGGCGTGTTGAAATCCGGCACCACGAAGCTCTCGTAGAGCTTTTGCTGTTCCGGCGTCAGGTTTTCCATCACCGCCTGTTCGGGCGGTAGCTTGAACTGATGGGTCTTGCCGGTGGTGATGTCGCTGTAATTGACGAGGTCGTGCGTCATCAACAGCCACCAGCCGTTGCCGGCGCGGTCGGCGGCCAGACCATAGACGGTCGCAGTGCCGTGCTTGTCCTTGTAGGTCACCGATTTGAACTCGGTGAACTTTTCTTCCTTGATGTTGAAGCGCAGCGCGCCGTCGGGCGAGGTGACCCAGATATTGCCCTTCATGTCGGCGTCGATGGTGCCGGCGGTGCCCGACATCGTGGTCGGCGGGACATACATGTCGAGCTTTTCGGTCCTGGGGTCGAGCTTGGCGAGGCCGCCATGGCCGCGTTGCACATGCGAGCGCAGCGAACGTGGGGGCGAGGCGCCGATATCGGGGTTGCCCCCGCCGGTTTCCCCAGCCCCCGTTCCCGAACCCGGCGTGCACCTTTCGTTGTGCACCGGGCTCTCCCGTGCCGGATACG
>JALHRD010000034.1 GCA_022841625.1 Xanthobacteraceae bacterium | reverse complement strand
TCGGCATCAACAGAATCACACGCGAGTCCTCTCATGCAAATACCCCAGGCCATGGGCTTCACGACATCGGGCCCAAGCGACTCAAAAGACTCACGAAAATCCGTGAACGCCGTAGCCCCCTGCGGGAGAGGGCTACTCAGAATTTCAGCGCAATGGAATGGGTGAGGGGTGCCTTAACTTGGCAGTTTCGCGCGTACCCCTCACCCGGCTCGCTTCGCTCGCCACCCTCTCCCGCAAGGGGAGAGGGTGACCGAGCAAGTGGCGCGCTTGGTGACAGCAAGTTGTCGTGGGTTGCCCGCGCTCACAGCATCGACGGCAATACGCGATCAGGCGGCTTGTGGCCGTCGAGGAACGATTTGATGTTGACGATCACCCGCTCGCCCATGTCGATGCGGCCTTCGATCGTGGCTGAGGCGAGATGCGGCAGCAGCACAACTTTGCCGGCGCGCGCCAGCCGGACCAGCTTGGGGCTGACCGCCGGCTCGTGCTCGAACACGTCGAGGCCGGCGCCCGCAATGTTGCCGTCGATGAGCAGGCGCACCAGGGCGTTCTCGTCGATGATCTCGCCGCGTGCGGTGTTGACGATGGTGGCGTTCGGCCGGAGCAGCTTGAGCCGGCGCGCCGACAGCAGGTGATAGGTCGCTGGCGTGTGCGGGCAATGGATCGAGATGATGTCCATGCGCGCGAGCATCTGGTCGAGGCTATCCCAATAGGTGGCGGCAAGCTCTTGCTCGATCTTCGCCGGTACGCGGCGGCGGTTGTGGTAGTGGATTTGCAAGCCGAAGGCGCGGGCGCGGCGCGCCACCGCCTGGCCAATGCGGCCCATGCCGACAATGCCGAGCCGCTTGCCGGAGATGCGGTGGCCGAGCATCCAGGTCGGCGACCACCCGGTCCATTTCTGATCGCCGGTCAATACCGTGGCGCCTTCGACAAGCCGTCGTGGCACCGCCAAAATCAGCGCCATGGTCATGTCGGCGGTATCTTCGGTGAGGACGTTGGGGGTGTTGGTCACCGTGAGGCCGCGCTCGACCGCGTTTGCCACATCGATATTGTCGACACCGTTGCCGAAGTTCGCGATTAGCTTGAATTGCTCGCCGGCTTTGCCCAGGAGCGCGGCGTCGATGCGGTCGGTGACGGTCGGCACCAGAACGTCGGCGGTTTTGATCGCCTCAACGAGGTCCGCCCGCGACATCGGCATGTCGTCGGCGTTTAACCGCGTATCGAACAATTCGCGCATGCGGACCTCGACGCTGTCCGGCAGTTTGCGCGTCAGCACGACCAGCGGCCTTTTCGATTTCGGCATCGCGTTGCTCCGGCGCGTACGGGCGTGACTTTCTGCGGTCCGTTCAGGTCTCTTTAACGGGTGATCTTCAACACTGCATCTAGATTTTCTGGGGGCGTGCGGCCTCGGTTCGACCTGAATGGGTGGTCGGGGCATCGCTGGTGATGAAGCGGAAATACATGAATAAACTTGTGCTTATCAGTTATGTGGCGACGCTGGCGGTGGCTGCGGCGGTTTCCTTGTCGCCGGCGACGGCCAATTCGGAACTTGCGATGGGCCCCTCGTCCGGCCTGCCGGTGCCGCGTTTTGTTAGCCTAAAACCAGATAAGGTTAATGTGCGCGCCGGTCCGACCCGCAACCATGACGTGACCTGGCAGTTCACGCGCTCCGGATTGCCGGTGGAAATTACCGCCGAATCCGACAATTGGCGGCGCATCCGCGATTGGGAAGGTTCCGAGGGCTGGGTCTATCACGCAATGCTGTCCGGCCGGCGCACCGCTTTGGTGACCGCCAAGGCCAAGGATGAACTTGTCCCACTGTTTGGCGCCGACAACGAGCGTAGTCCGGTGGTGGCGCGCTTGCAGCCGGGCGTCACCGCGCTGGTACGCAAGTGCTCCGGCAAATGGTGCCAAATCGGCGGTACGGGATTTGACGGCTGGATCGCGCAGGAGCGCCTGTGGGGCGTCTATCCGAACGAGACGGTGCGTTAGGGCAAACGGTGCGTTTCGGCAGATCCAATTTAACTTAGCACCGATACCTGCGTCGGCATGATGATCAGGCCGATGGTGTCGCCGACGTCGTGCACCCGGCCGCCGCGCCGGTGCGGCACGTCGACCAGGATTGAATGCGGCCCGACCGCGGTGTGGTAGCGCGCGATGCCGCCAAGGAATTCGCGCTCCGTGATGCGGCAGGCAATGCCGCTATCGGCAGGCCCGATCATGATGTCCTGCGGACGGATTGAAATACAGGCGCGGCCCGGCGCGCCACCGATCGATGCCAGGGCAAATCCATCGGCAACAAAACGGCCACCGGCCTCGATTGTTCCTTCGATCAAATTGGCGGTGCCGAGAAATGTCGCGACGAGGCGGTTGGCCGGCCGGTCGTACAGTTCGATCGGCGTGCCGATCTGCTGAATGACGCCCTGGTCGAGCACCGCGATGCTGTCGGCGACCGCGTTGGCGTCTTCCTGGTCGTGGGTGACGTAGATCGCCGTGATGCCGAGTTTGCGCTGCAATTGCCGCAACTCGACGCGCATTTCCACCCGCAATCGGGCATCGAGATTCGATAACGGCTCGTCGAGCAGCAGCACTTCCGGCTCGATCACGATGGTGCGCGCCAGCGCGACGCGCTGCTGCTGCCCGCCGGATAGCTGCGACGGCCGCCGGTCGGCGAATTCGGACAGGCCGACCAACGCCAGCGCATCCGCGACCTTGCGCTCGATCGCTTCACGGCGGAACTGGCGTCGTTCCAGGCCGAAGGCGACATTTCGCTGGACGTTCATGTGCGGCCACAGCGCGTAGCTCTGAAACACCATGCCGACGTTGCGGCTCCACGGCGGCAGCCGCGTGACATCGCGGTCGCCGATCAGGATGCGGCCGCTCGCCGGCGTCCCGAAACCGGCGATCAGGCGCAACAGCGTGGTCTTGCCGGAACCCGAGGGCCCAAGGAAGGCGAAGAACTGGCCGCGTTCGACTTCGAGCGAAACATCGTCGAGCACCGGCGTTGCGCCGTAGCCGAAAGTCACGCCATCGATGGTGACACCGCGGGCCATCAGAACGTCCTCAACGAATCCAGCTGATCTTTATTGACAGCATTCGACTGCCGCTTTGCGTTGAAGAGAGGATTGCCAATCTCGCAAAAAATCATAAGCTTGAATCATGAACGATCCCCTGGTGATACGCGGCATCAAGCTCACATTTCTCGCCATCGGTGTGGGGGCATGTCTCGTATTGGCAAGCATCTTTATGCCGGAATTTCTCCGATTATTAACATGGGGATTCACAGCGGGGCTGCTCCTAACGATTACGATGGTTCTAACGAATTGGTACCGAAAGAGCGGTAAACCAGTCGCTCGTCCCGCACTAGGCGATCGAAAAAAGAGCGCCAGAAAGTACGCATTGATCGTCGTCTTTGCGGGACTAGGCGGGTCGCTCATGACGTTTTTGCCCAGTTACATTCAATTGTCATATGTCGCCGGAATGGCCGGAATAATTGCAATGTTTGCCACGATCGCGAGTCCATTATTCTACAAGCCTGACAAGCCATCAGAACGTCCTTGATTTCAGGCCGCGTTCGCGTTCGGCTACGCGGTAGGCCAGATAGGTGGCGACCGCGACCACCACGACAGCGATGACGCCAAGCGCCGCACCGGGCCCGCGGCCGGCTGCCGATTGCATATAGACATAGATGCCGTAGGAGAGCGGTGCGTCCGGCGCGCGGGCGACCAACAGCAGCGTGGCCGACAATTCAACCGCGGCGGTCGCAAAACTTGTGACGAAGCCGGCCAAGAGCCCGCCGGTCATCAGCGGCACCACAATGCGTGTCAGGGTGGTGACTTTGCCGGCGCCGAGATTCTCGGCGGCTTCTTCCAGGCTGACATGAAGCTGCTGGATGGCGGCGGTCGCCGCCGACAACGCATAAGGCAGGCGGCGCACGGCATAGGCGATCACCAGCATGAACCAGAACGTCGCTAGCGATTCACCCGACCATGGCAGTTGAATATCATGGAAGGTGCGCAGTAGCCCGATGCCGAGCACCAACCCCGGCACCGCCACCGCCGACATGGCGACCTGCTCGACCAGCTTGCGGCCCGGTAGCCGCGTGCGCAGCACCACATAAGCGAGCGCGGCGCCCAGCACGATGTCGATCAATCCGGCCAACCCGCAATACAGGATGGTGTTGGAGATCAGCGGGCCGGCCTCACGCGCGACGGTGACGTAATGCGCGACCGTGAAGGCGTCGGGCAGCACCGCGAACGACCAGACGGTGGCGATCGACAATAGCAAGATGCCGATATGGGGCGACAGCACCAGCAGCAGAACCAATACGATAAACACGCCGGCGGCGATGTTGCCGCCGCGGCCCATGGTGCGGCGTGACAGTCCGCCGCCGCCGCGCTGCTGGGTCGAGAAGTCGCGGCCGCGCAGCGTCAAGGCGGCCAGCGCCATGGCGCCGAGCGAACAGGCGATCATGATCACCGAGATCACGTAGCCCATCGGATCGCTGATGCCGACCGAGGTGATCTTCAGGTAAGCCTGCGGCGCCAGCATATTGGTGACGTTAAGCAGCAAAGGGGTGGCAAGGTCGTCAAACACCTTGACGAACACCAGCGCCGCGCCGGCGATATAGCCCGGCAGCGCCAGCGGGAACACAATGCGGGAGAACAGCGTGAATCCGCGCGCGCCGAGGTTCTGCGCGGACTCCTCCATGGCCGAATCGATATTGGCCAGCGACGCCGAGAGATTGAGCAAGATGAACGGAAAATAATGCAGCGCCTCGACGAAGATGACGCCGTTAAGCCCTTCCATGAAGGGAATCCGGAAGCCGAACCACTCCATCATAAGAAGGTTGATGCTGCCATTGCGCCCGAAAATCAGTTGCATCGCGACCGCGCCGACAAACGGCGGCATCACCAAGGGCACAACGCCAAGCGTATGGATCAGCGCTGCGCCCCGGAAATTGAAGCGCGCAATGATGGTCGCGAGCGGCACTGCGATCAGGCTCGCAAGCACGACCGTCATGGCGGCGACATAGAGCGAATTCCAGAACGATTCCCGCAGCAGCGCGTTGTCGAGAAAATCTTTGAAGTGGATGAGCGTGAAACCGCCATCCTGGCTTGTGAAGGCAACCACGATCACGCGCACAATCGGCACGATCAGGAAGGCGATCAGAAACAGCGCAACGCCGAGCAGAATCGCGATCTGGGTCGGGCTGCCGCCCAGGCGGTACGAGAGCGAAGGCCGCGCCGTTGCTATGGTCGACAAAGACGTCATGGCGCTGATGATATCGTTCGGCGTGCGAAGTTGATAGCGCTGGCGGTGCTATCCTCGGCTTGTCGGCGCAGCTACTTCGCCGTCAGCGCCCGTTCCGCCAGAGTTCGCGCTTCGGTGTAGTTTTTCAGCGCGGCGGCGTCCCAGCGGCTCTCGAATTCGGCCTGCCGGCCGGCTGGCGTCTGGCCGGGCTTCAATACCTGGAAGGCGCCGGCGATCGCAGGATCGAGCGCTTCCTTCTCGGTGATCGGCACGCGCGACGCGCGGGCGCGCGCCTCGGCGATGAGCTCGCTGGCGGCGGGATTGGCTTTGCCGGCAAGTTTGGTTTCGGCGGTGTGGATCGCGCGCCAGGCGGCGTTGAGCTCTTTGAGGCGGAAGGTCACGACGCGATCATAGAGCGAATTAAGCAATTCATAGCGCTGCTCGGACAGGTCGGAATTGAAGGTGATGCCCTTGGCCAGGCGCGCATCCTTGAACGGATTGGGGTAGTCCGCCGGCGCCTTGGCATAGGTGTCGAACCGCACCGGCAACCGCTGGATCTTCGGATCGAGCAGGATCAGCTGACCTTCATCCGACAGCAGGAATTCGACAAAGGCTTCGGCCGCCCGCAGATTCCGGGCATTGGCGATAATGCCAATATTGGCCGGCACGATCGCCGTGACGGTCGGATAAACGAACTCCACCGGGAAGCCGGACGCCTTGGCGGACAGCCCGAAAAAGTCGATCACAATGCCAAGGCCATATTGGCCGCTGTTGACGGCGTCCGGAACGCCGAACGAACGGTCGGACACCTGCGCGAGATTGCCGCCGATTTCGAGCAGCGTCGCCCAGCCCTTGTCCCAGCCCTCGCCCTGCAAGATGGTTTCGACCGTCAGGTGGGTGGTGCCTGAACGCGATGGCGCCGAAATCCCGACATGGCCAAAATAGATCGGTCGCTTGAGATCGCCCCATTCCTTCGGTGCCGGCAGGTTGTTGGCCTTGAGATAGCGCGTGTTGTACATGATGCCGTATCCAGACGCGGCAAAGCCAGTGAAATAGCCTTCCGGATCGTTGACCGGGTATGAACCGATCTTTGTTGCGATGCCGGTCGCTTTCGACTGGTATCTTTGCAGCAGCTTGTCCTTCTTGAGCACCTCGAAGGCGTCCGGCGCGGACGCCCACATCATGTCGGGCGGGTTCGAGCGGGTCTCGCGGATGAAGGTCACCGCCGCCGCGGTATTGCGGTTTTGCACTTCGACGCTGGTGCCGGGATATTTCTTCTGGAAGGCCAGTCGATAGGGGTCGGTGACCTCCTTCGAAAACGACGTGACAATGACCAGGCGATTTTCGATGCCTTGCGACCCGGCGGCGGTTGCGGCCAGCGTCAAAGCGATCGCCGCTGCTGTGCGTGAAGCAATTGTCGCGATCATGGCATTCCTCCATCGGCCGGAACCCGCAAGTGGAGTGGATTTGACATTCGCCCCCCTGTGCGGCTTGCGCGGGAAGCGAATGTCAAATCCATAAACTCCACCAGAAACCTATACTTGCTAGTTGATGACAATCATGTGTGGCGCGCAAGCGGCCGCGATGACGCAGTTTGGGCGCCGGCTGGCAACTGGATGGAAGTTAGCGATCCTTGCGGCGAAGCCGGACCACCACGTCGATGCGCGCGATTTCGTAGCCCTCGGGCGGCGCCGGCGTCTTGCCGACAAAAACGTCGCTATGCGGAATATCGAGCAGCGCATGCTCGCCTTCGACAAAGAAATGATGGTGCTGTGAAGCGTTGGTGTCGAAATAGGCCTTCGAACCGTCGACCGCGATCTGGCGGAGCAGGCCGACATCGGTAAATTGATGCAAAGTGTTATAGACGGTCGCAAGCGACACCGGCACTTTGGCTTTGACCGCCTCTTCGTAAAGCAGTTCGGCGGTGATGTGGCGGTCGCCTTTTGCGAACAGAAGCCAACCCAGCGCCATGCGTTGGCGGGTGGGACGCAACCCGACTTGCCGTAACATGGCCTTGACGTCATGCCACGGACAGCCGGTCAATGCGGCCGGCTGCGCCGTGTCCGCATTGGCGGCAATGTTCGTAAAGACCATGGTCCGCAGCGCGGTCATCGGGACACTCAAGGTATGATTGTTTCATTTGTAACATATTGGCGGGAAGGTGCAACCGGCTCGCAAATAGCCGGTCAAGCGGCCCTGTCCTGGGGTCTCCACACGCTGACGGGGGTAACGCCGCAGGATCGACGTGTGAGATTTGCGGGCTGCGATGCCTATGTTAGGAGTTTGGCACCGCACGCGATGCGGGCGGTCAAGCAGATGGGATGGGGATGACAAACCGGCAGACAAGCTTCACCTATGAGGATCTCCTGGCCTGCGGGCGCGGTGAGTTGTTTGGCGAGGGGCCGCAGCTTCCGCTCCCTCCCATGCTGATGTTCGATCGCATTTCCGACATCGCCGAAGCCGGTGGCGAATACAGCAAGGGCTTGGTGCGCGCGGTGCTCGATCTGAAGCCGGACCTTTGGTTCTTTCCTTGCCATTTCAAGGGCGACCCGGTGATGCCGGGCTGCCTCGGTCTCGATGCAATGTGGCAGTTGCTCGGTTTCTTTCTTGGTTGGCTTGGATCGCCCGGCCGGGGTCGAGCGCTTGGCCTTGGCGAAGTCAAATTTTCTGGCCAAGTTTTGCCGACCGTCAAGGAGGTGGTCTATGGCCTCGAGATCAAGCGCGTGATGCGCTCTAAGCTCGTGCTCGGGATCGCCGATGGCTGGCTATCGGCCGACGGAACGGTCATTTATCGGGCGACCGACCTCAAGGTCGGCTTGTTTCGGCAGGACGCCGAGCCCGGCAAGTCCTAAACTGCGACGTGCGGCGCGCGATCGTGCCACGCTCAGGACGGAGACGAGGTTTTTAATGAGACGCGTTGTCGTTACCGGGATGGGTATCGTCTCATCAATCGGCAACAATACCCAGGAAGTGCTGGCGAGCCTGCGCGAGGCGAAGTCCGGCTTGGTGCGTGCCGACAAATATGCCGAGCTTGGCTTCCGCTGCCAAGTGCACGGCGCGCCGACGCTCGACCCACAGGAATCCGTCGATCGCCGGGCCATGCGTTTCCTCGGCGGCGGTGCGGCGTGGAACCACGTTGCGATGGAGCAGGCGATCCGCGATTCCGGCCTCGCCGACAATGAAGTTTCACACGAGCGCACCGGCATTATTATGGGATCGGGCGGGCCATCGACCCGCGCCATCGTGGAGGCCGCTGACACGACACGCAGCAAGGGTCCCAAGCGCGTCGGCCCGTTCGCGGTCCCTAAGGCGATGTCTTCGACCGCATCGGCGACGCTCGCCACCTGGTTCAAAATCAAGGGCGTGAACTATTCGATTTCGTCGGCCTGCGCGACCTCGAACCACTGCATCGGCAATGCGGCCGAAATCATCCAGTGGGGCAAGCAGGATATTATCTTTGCGGGCGGCAGCGAAGAGCTCGATTGGACCCTGTCGGTGCTGTTTGACGCCATGGGCGCAATGTCCTCGAAATTCAATCAGACGCCCGAAAAGGCGTCGCGCGCCTATGACGTCGATCGCGATGGCTTTGTCATTGCCGGCGGCGCCGGCGTCTTGGTGCTTGAGGAGCTCGAACACGCCAAGGCGCGTGGTGCGCGGATCTATGCCGAGGTCGCGGGTTATGGCGCGACGTCGGACGGGCACGACATGGTCGCGCCGTCCGGCGAGGGCGCGGAGCGCTGCATGCGGATGGCACTTGCGGGCGTCAAACCGCCGGTCGATTACATCAATCCGCACGCCACTTCGACGCCAATCGGCGATATCAAGGAAATCGAAGCGGTCCGCGCCGTGTTCGGCGACAAGTGCCCGCTGATTTCGGCGACCAAGTCGCTGACCGGCCACTCGCTCGGCGCGGCCGGCGCGCAGGAGGCGATCTATTCGCTGTTGATGATGAACAACGGATTTGTGTGTGAGAGCGCCAATATCGAATCGCTCGATCCGGCATTCGCCGATATGCCGATCGTGCGCGAACGGCGCGATAACGTGACCCTGGGATGTGTTCTGTCGAATTCGTTCGGCTTCGGCGGCACCAATGCGTCCGTCGTGTTCAAGCGGCTGGAGGCCTAGCAATGCAGTGCGTCGGCATGATGGGCGGAGCATGATGGGCATGCCGGGGCTGATGCAGGGCAAGCGCGGGCTGATCATGGGGGTCGCCAACGACCACTCGATCGCATGGGGCATTGCGAAGATGGTCGCCGACCATGGCGCCACGCTGGCCTTCACCTACCAGGGCGAGGCGCTGGGTCGGCGCGTGAAGCCTTTGGCCGAGTCGGTCGGCGCCGACCTGTTGCTGCCATGCGATGTCGAGGACGTCGCTTCGGTCGAAGCCACCTTCACATCGATTGCGGAACGATGGGGATCGCTCGACTTCCTGGTCCACGCCATCGCCTTTTCCGACAAAAACGAGCTCAAGGGCCGTTACGCTGACACCACGCGCAGCAATTTCCTGCGTACAATGCTGATCTCGTGCTTCTCGTTCACCGAAGTCGCCAAGCGCGCGGCGGCTTTGATGCCGGCCGGCGGCGCGATGGTGACGCTGACCTACAATGGTGGCCAGCGGGCGATGCCGAATTACAATGTCATGGGCGTGGCCAAGGCCGCGTTGGAGGCCTCAGTGCGCTATCTGGCGGTCGATTTCGGGCCGTCCGCGATCCGCGTCAACGCGATTTCAGCCGGCCCGATCCGCACCCTGGCCGGCGCCGGCATCGCCGAAGCGCGCAAGATGTTCAGCTTCCAGCAGCGCCATTCGCCGCTGCGCCGTGGTGTGTCGCTCGACGAAATCGGCGGCGCGGCGCTCTATCTGCTATCGGACCTTTCGACCGGCGTAACCGGCGACATCCATTTTGTTGATTCTGGCTATAATATCATCACCATGCCGCAGCCTTCGATGCTCGCCAACGGCAACGATACCGAAGCGGGCAACGGCGATCCGGCGGCATCCAAAGACGCAGCGCAGTAGCGCCAATGCGCGATATTTGGATTCGCAAGTCGTATCTCAAGGTTGCGACCGCGTTGCTAGCGCTCGGCATCGTCGTGGCGATCCTGGTGTTCAATCGGTTGGGCTAATCAAAAGTCCTGGTTAGTTCGTTGCGCGCGTCGCTGGCAGCATGGCGATGGCGCCGCGGCGCGAATGGCCGCATCGGTCAGGTCAGGTCGAATTGACGGATCGGATTGGTAAGAATATTTGATCGCTATGCTGACCTTCCGCCAATTGCGATATCTGATGGCTTTGGCCGAGCACCGGCACTTCGGTCGGGCGGCCGACGCCTGTTCAGTCACGCAACCTGCGCTCTCCATGCAAATCCGGGAACTCGAGATGCTGCTCGATGCTCCGCTGGTCGAGCGCCGTCCCGGCGATGTGATCCTGACGCCGGTCGGCCGGGATGTGGTGGCGCGCGGTCGTGAAATTCTCACGGCGGCGCGCGATCTGGTCGATGCGGCGAGCCATGTGAACCAGGTTCTTGTGGGCGGGCTCTCGTTTGGCGTGATCCCGACGATCGCGCCTTATTTGCTTCCGCTCATTCTGCCGAAGCTTCAGAAGCGCTATCCGCGACTCAAAGTAGAGTTGCGGGAAACCCAAACCAAGGTCTTGCTCGATGAACTCACGTCCGGGCAGCTCGACGTCATCTTGCTGGCGTTGCCAATAGGTGAGCCCGATATCGAGACCATGGCGCTATTTCACGATCCGTTTCTGCTCGCAGTTCCCGCCGACGATCCACGGCCGCGCTCCGCGCGCATTGCCGCGGGCGATATCGAGCATGATCGACTGATCTTGCTGGAAGAAGGTCACTGCCTGCGCGATCAAGCTCTGGCGTTCTGTGCGCATGCGGGCCGGAATAGATCCATCAGGTCTGGCGCGATCGCACTTGGTGCTACAGGACTTGCTGCTACAGGACTTGCTGCTACAGGACTTGGCGCGATCGGACTTGGCGCCACCAGCCTCGCCACGGTCATGCAAATGGTGGCCAACGGCTATGGCGTGACGTTGTTGCCGGAGGTCGCGGTCGCCGTGGAAGGGCGGGACGATCGGGTGAAGCTCTTGCGCTTTGCGTCGCCGCCGCCCGGTCGCAGCATTGGGCTGGCGTGGCGGCGTACCTCGCCACGAAAGCCCGATTTCGCCGCGCTGGGTAAGCTCATAATCGAAACAGTGGGTGCTGCATCGTCGCGGCGCGCGCCGACGGTTCAGACGTCGGCTTCCTTGGCGAGGGCGCGCCGGTCCTCGACGCAATAATAGCCCGCGAGTCGGCTCACCAGTTTGCGGCGCGTCCATTCCTGCAGCACACGGCTGACATTCTCACGGGCGATACCCGCCATTGCGGCGAGGTCGCTTTGCGTGACTTTCTGGCGCACCAGGGTCCGACCCTGGCCGACATCGTGCCCGAAGGCCTCCGCGAGATTGAGCAGCGCGCGCGCGACGCGGCCCTTCACCGATAAAAAACTGGTCGCGATCAACGCGCCGTTGGTATCGCGCAATCGACCGGCCAATAGCGTCACCATATGTTTGTAGACGTCCGGATTGGTGGCGCCAAAACTATCGAACGTCATGCGGCTGATAAATTGCAATTTTGCGATGCGTAGTGCGCTCACCGTTGCCGATCGCGGCGCACCGTCGAGCATCGATAGTTCGCCGATCACCGCGCCGGCTCCGAAGATGGCCAAAATGCGCTCTCCGCCGGATGGCGACAGAATGCTCGCCTTGAGCAGGCCGTCTTCGACGCGGTAGCATCCATCGCCGGAATCGCCCGCGAGAAATAGCGTCTCATTGGCGGCAAGCGACACCACCCGCGCCTTGGCAAAAAGCGGGGCGGTCAATTCGGTCGGCAATGCCGACAGGACATCGGTTGGCGGGGGCTTGGTCATCGGGGACTTTGTCATCGGTCCTCATTTGCGAACGAAGGTCGAAAGAGTACCGCAACGATCTGGCTTGGCATATGGCCAACCCGCATCGATCAGCGCGGGATTCCGCAGACATTGGTCCAACCCTGCCGGGTCCAAACCACGCATGGCATGTGTCGGGTGAACAGCGGTTGCCGAACCGAGCCGCGATGGTGGCCAAGTTGGTGATGACGAAGGCCATGGTGGTGATGGTGGCCGCCGCGTTGGCCGCGGGCGGAGGCCTCGTTGATGGTCGCGGCCATGGCAGTGGCCAAGGCAATCACGGCGATGGCAGCGAGGAGGAGTTTTTGCGAGACGGTCATGGGTTAGGTCTGGGTTAGGTCTGGGTTAGCTGTCATTTCGCGCGCGCGTGAACGGTTGGGTTCGGTGCAGGCCGCACCAAAAGGAACCCGCCCGGGCGAATACGACCGAGCGGGTCCTTGATCGCGGTCTGCTTGTTAGTATGGGGCGTAGCAGACGTTGATACGGCGGCCCAACTGCGGCACCCACACCCAGCACGACGAGTAGCCATAGTGGAAATGGCCGTGGTGCCAGTGGTGGCGGTGACCGTGGTGGCGATGACCGTGGTGGCCGTGATGGCCGTGATGGCCGTGATGGCCGTGATGGCCGTGATGGCCGTGATGGCCGTGACCATGACCACGATGACCATGACCGCCATGCCCTCTGCCGTGGGCGGAGGCATCGCTCACCGTGGCGAGAGACGCGACCGTCAGTGCGACAGCGGCGACAGTGGCAGTGAGGAACGTACGCTTCATAGGACTTCTCCAGGGCTGTCCAGGGCGACCATCGCCCTGGTGGTACCCATCAGTGTCCTCTGGCGCTCCTCGGGGATGTGATGGCCGTCACGCAAATGCCGATTGTTGCGGGCCGGCGAAAAAGTAAATGCGCGGAAATCACGTTTTCGGCGGGTCGCGGCCCCCGGGACTTGGTATCCTGCCGACCGGTTTCGCCCCCGGGATCGAGTCGCACAGCCCAACATGCAACGACATGTTCTACTCCGTCAGGAATTGAAACGTGGCTTAAGCCTGCCGCCCTGGCTCGATCGGCTGTTGGCCGCCGGTATCGTTTCGACCGAAACCGATGTGGCGCGCCGCCAGCGGCTGGTGAATGTCGGTATCTTTGCGGTTTCGGCCAACGCTGCGTCTCACCTGATCTTCAATGCGATCTATGACTTCCAGGGGTTGCTCCCAGTCCACCTTTACAATGTGGCGATGTCGATTGCGCCGCTCTTAATCGTGTGCCTGCACCGCCTGGGCGAGAATGTCGGCGCCATTGCGCTCGCGCTGCTCGTCTTGGTTGCGCATATGTTCATTGTTTGGGCGATGGGAATCGCCAGCGATCTGCACGTTTACTTCACCTTTGCGAGCGCCTTTCTGTTGCTGGTGGGCGTTCAGAACTGGCGCCTGTTTCTCGTTGTCTTTGTCCTTTATCTGGCGGCGCTGGTGATTGCGATGAAGCTTGCGCCATTTGACGGGTTCATCTCGCCGGATGACCGTGACCTGCGCGAGTTTTTGTCGACGCATGCGATGGTCAACACCATTACGATCAACGCGATCCTGTTGTTTTACGCTCTATCCGCATTGCGGCGGGCCGAGCTTCAGTCTGAGGCGCTGATCACCGCGGTGCTACCGGCGGCAATTGCCGAGCGGCTGAAGTCCGGCAAGGAAGAGCGCATCGCAGATCGGATCGATAACCTGACCGTGATGTTCGCGGATCTGGTCGGGTTCACCGAGGCTGCCCACCATCTGCCGCCGGAGGAAGTGGTCGACTTTCTCGATCGGTTGGTACGGGCGTTCGACGCCCTGAGCGAACAATTCGGCGTCGAGAAGATCAAGACGATCGGCGATAGCTATATGGCGGCCGCCGGATTCGATGGCCGCGGGCATGACGGGGCGGTGGCGATCGGTCGGTTGGCGCTGGCGATGCGGGAGGCGATCGGACGTCAGCCAATGCTCGGAGCGCGGGCGCTGCGGTTGCGCATAGGCGTTCATTGCGGCCCGGCCACGGCGGGCGTTATTGGCGATATGCGATTTTCCTATGACGTTTGGGGCGACGCCGTAAATGTCGCGTCGCGGATGGAGTCAAATGGGGAGCCCGGCCAGATCCATGTCAGCGACAGTTTCCGGTCGCTGACGCACGGTCATTTCGCGTTCGAAGACCGTGGCACCGCCGAACTAAAAGGCGTCGGTGCGGTGCGGAGCTATTTTCTGCTGCGCGAGCAGGCTTAGAGCATGATCCTGAAAAGTGGAGCCGGTTTTCGGAAAAGACCATGCTCAAACAATGGAATCAGACCACGATTCGATACAATCGAATCGTGGTCGAGCGCGCAAATGAAAAGGCGGCCCGTGAAGGCCGCCTTTTGCACGTCAAGTTACGGGGCGTGCCGCTATTCGCCGGCAACCGGTTCCTGCTGCCTGTCGCCTTCCGCCTTTTGCTTCGCCTCAAGGTCTTCGCCGGTCTGCTGGTCGACGACTTTCATCGATAGCCGCGTCTTGCCGCGTTCGTCGAAGCCGAGGAGCTTCACCTTGACGGTGTCGCCTTCCTTGATCACGTCGGTGACCTTTTGCACCCGGCGCTGCGCAAGCTGGCTGATATGCACGAGGCCGTCTTTGGCGCCAAAGAAGTTCACGAATGCGCCGAACTCCATCACCTTGACGACCTTGCCGTCGTAGATCTGGCCGATCTCAGGCTCCGAGGTGATCGACTTGATCCAATTGATCGCAGCCTTGATCGATTCGCCATTGGCGGATGCGACCTTCACGGAACCGTCGTCCTCGATGTTGATCTTGGCGCCGGTCTTTTCGACGATTTCTCGGATCACCTTGCCGCCGGTGCCGATGACTTCACGAATCTTGTCGGTCGGGATCTTGAACGATTCGATGCGCGGCGCGTATTCGCCGAGCTCGGCGCGTGCCGTGTTCAGCGCCTTGGCCATTTCGCCGAGGATGTGCAGGCGACCGCCTTTGGCCTGGTTGAGGGCAACCCGCATGATCTCCTCGGTGATGCCCGCGATTTTGATGTCCATCTGCAACGACGTCACGCCGACTTCGGTGCCGGCGACCTTGAAGTCCATGTCGCCAAGATGGTCCTCATCGCCGAGAATGTCGGAGAGCACCGCAAAGCGCTGCTCTTCCTTGATCAGCCCCATGGCGATGCCGGCGGTGGCGCGCTTGAGCGGCACGCCGGCGTCCATCAGCGCCAGCGAGGTGCCGCACACCGTCGCCATCGATGATGAGCCGTTGGACTCGGTGATCTCGGAGACCACGCGGATGGTGTAGGGGAACTCTTCCTTGGACGGCAGGATCGGGCGTATTGCACGCCAGGCCAGCTTGCCGTGGCCGATCTCGCGGCGTCCCGGCGCGCCCATGCGGCCGGTTTCACCGACCGAGAATGGCGGAAAGTTGTAATGAAGCAAGAATGCTTCCTTATAGGTTCCCTGCAGCGCGTCGATGAACTGTTCATCCTCGCCGGTGCCGAGCGTTGCGACGACGATCGCCTGGGTTTCGCCGCGGGTAAACAAGGCCGAACCGTGAGTGCGCGGCAGGAACGGCGCTTCGCAGACGATCGGGCGCACGGTCACGAGATCGCGGCCGTCAATGCGCTTTGAGGTGTCGAGAATGTTCCAACGAACGATCTTGGCTTCGAGTTCCTTGAACACGCCGGCGACCTGCTGCATCGGGCGTTCCGGATTGTCGGTGCCATCCGGGAAGAAATGCGCCATCGCCTTCTTCTTGATGACGGCGACGGCGTCCTGGCGTTCGGCCTTGCGCGGGATCGCATAGGCCTTGCGCAGATCGGCCTCGACGATGCCGAGCATCTCCTTTTCAAGTGCGGAGGTATCCGGGATGTCAAATTGACGAGGTTCCTTCGCCGCCTTCTCCGCCAAGCGAATAATCGCTTCGATGACCGGCTGGAAATGGCGATGGCCGAACATCACCGCACCGAGCATGACCTCTTCGGTCAGTTCGTGGGCTTCGGATTCTACCATCAGAACGGCATCTTGAGTGCCGGCGACCACAAGGTCGAGTTTGCTCTCTTTGGTCTCGTCGAGCGTCGGATTGAGCACATATTCATTGTCGATAAAAGCAACGCGCGCGCCGCCAATCGGACCCAGGAACGGCACGCCCGAGAGCGTCAGCGCCGCCGACGCCCCTACCATTGCGACTATGTCAGGGTCGTTTTCCATGTCGTGCGAGAGCACGGTGACGATCACCTGCGTGTCGCAGCGCCAGCCCTCGGCAAACAGAGGTCGGATCGGGCGATCGATCAGACGCGAGGTTAGCGTGTCCTTTTCAGTAGGGCCACGCTCGCGCTTGAAGTAGCCGCCGGGAATCCGGCCAGCCGCGTAATATTTTTCCGTGTAGTTAACGGTCAGCGGCAAGAAGTCGATGCCGACTTTGGGTTGCTTGGCGGCGACCACGGTCGCGATGACGGTAGTGTCGCCATAGGTCACGATCACCGCGCCGTCGGCCTGACGCGCTACCTTACCGGTTTCGAGGACGAGCTTGCGCCCACCCCAATCGAGCTCAACTCGATGAATATTGAACATTGCGATGGTCTCTCACAGTTTTCGCGAAGGGGCGAAAGCCATGCGCAAGACGGCGAGAAGCTGTGCGGTGCGGCGACATCCCGCGAACATACAGCGTCTGGCGATCCTGCCATGGCCTCCGGGCCTTCTGTGCATCGACGGGCGAACAATTCGCTCCGTCGCAGTATCGGCAACGATTTCGCTGCCGGATGAAAGGCGGATTTGTCTTGGTTATCCGCTCAGAAACGCGCGGACATAGCCGCGCGCGACGAATTTAGCGGCGAATGCCCAGCTTCCCGATCAGGGACTTGTAACGACCCTCGTCGGTACGGGCGAGGTAGTCGAGGAGCTGACGCCGCTGCGACACAAGCTTGAGCAATCCACGACGGGAGTGGTTGTCCTTGACGTGGCTCTTAAAGTGCTCGGTCAGGTTGTTAATGCGTTCCGATAGGACCGCGACCTGTACTTCCGGCGATCCGGTGTCACCGGATTTGGTTCCATAGGACTTGATGAGTTCCGCTTTACGCGCGGTCGTGATCGACATCGGGTTTCCTTTGTCTGAGGGTTACGGATTGCGGCAGGGCCGGGATGTCGTCCAGCGCGGTCGCTACATACAATGCGCAGCTATGGCGCATGCATCGGCGAGATATAGGAAGCAGCACGTTCGGTCAAGGGCTCTATCGCCTGCCGTATTGCTTTAATCATTGAAAAACAAAGAGAATTATCGTCCGTTGTCGGAAATTCAGCTGGCGACGTTCAGGTTAAAGACGCGCCGCGGCCGTAACTCGCCCTGCGCAAACTCCGCCAGCGCGACCAATTCGCCGTGGGTCGATACCGCCACGACTCCTGGCCGCATGATTGGGGCATCGCGGCCGCGCAAAAGCACCGCTTGGCCGCGAGCGAGCCGCGCCGCGTCGGCGCGGCTGACATTGACCGACGGAATCAGCCGCAGCCCGGCGTCAACCGGTTGGAGCAGCGCTGTGAGCGCTGCCCGGTCGCCGCCCGCGGCAGGTGCCGCCGCATCAAGGCTTGCAAGCGCCACTGCGTCGGTTTCCTGAAACGGTCCAACCGCGGTCCGTCGCAGCGCCGAGACGAAACCGTAGCACCCGAGCGCGCGGCCCATGTCGCGGGCAATGGCGCGCACATAGGTACCCTTGCCGCATTCCGCCGCCAGCACGGCATGGTCGGCGTCGGGCGTATCGACCAGTTCAAGCCGGTGGATGTCGACCGGACGAGCCGCGAGCTCGACGATTTCGCCGCTGCGGGCGAGGTCATAGGCGCGTTCGCCATCGACCTTGATTGCCGAGTAGCGCGGCGGCACCTGCGCGATGGTGCCAGTGAAGCGCGGCAGCAGGGCGCGAATCTGGTCGGGTGCCGGGCGCGTGTCGCTATGCGCAGTGGCGCGGCCCTCGTTGTCGTCGGTATCGCGCTCCTCGCCCCAGCGCACGGTAAAGCGGTAGGTCTTGCGGCCCTCCATCACATAGGGAACGGTCTTGCTCGCTTCCCCAAGGGCAATTGGCAGCAAACCAGTTGCGAGCGGATCGAGCGTACCGGCATGGCCGGCGCGCTTTGCCGAGAACAGGCGCTTCACCACCGCGACGGCGTGGGTGGAAGTCATGTCGATTGGCTTGTCGAGAATGCACCAACCGTTAACGTCGCGTTTCTCGCGCTTGGCATTTTTGGGCCGCGGCGGCGCCTCGGCGCCGGCGATTCGCGCGTCACTTTCGCTCATCGCCATCCTTTCGGGGTCCAAGATCGCGTTGGACCGCGGGTGTTCTCAGTAATTTCTCGATCCGTTCCGCTTCGTCGAATCGTTCGTCGGCGCGGAATCGAATCTCAGGTGCGAATTTCAGGTTAACGCGGTGCGCGATCTCGCCGCGCAGGAATTTTTTGTTGCGCTCCAGCGCCGCAACCACTGTTTTGACGTCGCGACCGCCGAGCGGCATCACATAGGCCGTCGCGACTCTAAGGTCTGGGCTCATGCGGACTTCCGGAACGGTAATCATGTGGCCCTCAAGCGTTGGATCGTGAATCTCGCCGCGCGTCAGCATATCGGCGAGCGCATGCCGAATCAGTTCGCCGACGCGCAGCACGCGTTGCGATGGGCCTGATGGGTGATCGCGGCGGGCTCCGCGCGCCATGGGGTCTCCGTCGGGGTGCGCGCCGCCATGGTCATATGGCGGCCTGAACCGGACAATGATCGAGCGTCGATTGGTCGGCCCCGCCTTACAGCGAGCGTTGCACCGATTCGACCCGGTAGCACTCGATGACGTCGCCGGCCTTCATGTCCTGGTAATTCTCGAAGGCCATGCCGCACTCCTGTCCGGCGGCGACTTCGCGCGCGTCGTCCTTGAAGCGCTTGAGCTGCGAGAGCTTACCTTCGTGGATCACGACATTGTCACGCAACAGGCGGACATTGGCGCCGCGCTCCACATTGCCGTCGGTAACGCGGCAGCCGGCGATGTTGCCGACCTTGGAGACTTTAAATACTTCGAGGATCTGCGCGTTGCCGAGCATGGTTTCGCGAATGGTCGGCGCCAACAGACCCGACATCGCCTGTTTCACGTCATCCACGAGATTGTAGATGATGTTGTAATAGCGGATCTCGATGCCGGCCCGTTCCGCGGTTTCGCGGGCTTCCTTGTTGGCGCGCACGTTGAAGCCGATGATCGCCGCACCCGATGTTTCCGCCAGCCGCACATCCGATTCGGTGATGCCGCCGACGCCAGAATGCAGCATTCGCGCCGCCACCTCGTCGGTTCCCATCTTGTCCAATGCGCCGGCAATGGCTTCGATCGAGCCGTGTACATCGGCCTTGATAACCAGCGGAAACTCCTTGCGGCCGCTGGTTTTTACCTGCGCCATCATCTGCTCGAGCGAGCCGCGCATGCCGCTGGCGCGTGCGGCGGTCCGCTCGCGCTTCTGCCGTGCGCGATAGTCGGTGACTTCGCGGGCGCGGGCTTCGCTGTCCACCACCGCCAGCCGATCGCCGGCGTCAGGCGTTCCAGTGAATCCCAGAACCTCGACCGGCGTCGATGGGCCGGCGGAAGCGATCGGCGCGCCGGTATCGGAAACCAGCGCGCGTACGCGGCCCCACTCGGCGCCAGCAACCACGATATCGCCAGCTCGCAGCGTGCCGCGCTGTACCAGCACGGTCGCGACAGGGCCGCGGCCGCGGTCAAGCTTCGCTTCAATCACGGTGCCTTCGGCGGGCCGTGACGGATTGGCCTTCAATTCGAGGAGTTCCGATTGTAGCGCGATCGCTTCGAGCAGCTTATCGAGATTGATTTTCTTGGTGGCGGAGACTTCGACGTCAAGAATATCGCCGCCCAAGGACTCGACCTGGAGTTCGTACTGCAGCAACTCGGTGCGGACACGCTCGGGCTTGGAAT
Source organism: Xanthobacteraceae bacterium (assembly GCA_022841625.1). Lineage (GTDB taxonomy): Bacteria > Pseudomonadota > Alphaproteobacteria > Rhizobiales > Xanthobacteraceae > VAZQ01. The sequence continues at coordinate 34,575 of JALHRD010000034.1, read as the reverse complement.
CCGGCTTGTCGATCTTGTTGATCGCGATGATGATCGGCGCCTTGGCTGCCTTGGCGTGATTGATCGCTTCGACCGTCTGCGGCATCACGCCGTCGTCGGCCGCCACCACCAGCACCACGATATCGGTCACGCGCGCGCCGCGGGCGCGCATCGCCGTGAAGGCGGCGTGGCCAGGCGTATCGATGAAGGTGATTTTGGCGCCCGTGGGTGAGGTCACCTGGTAGGCGCCGATGTGTTGGGTGATGCCGCCGGCTTCGCCGGCTGCGACTTCGGTCCGGCGGATCGCGTCCAGCAGCGAAGTCTTGCCGTGGTCGACATGGCCCATCACGGTTACCACCGCGGGGCGCGGTACCAGCGTGCTCGGATCGTCCGCGGTGTCGAACAGGCCCTCCTCGACGTCGGATTCGGCCACGCGTTTGACGGTATGGCCCAGTTCCTCGGCGATGAGCTGCGCGGTGTCGGCATCGACTGAATCGGTGATCTTGAGCATCTGGCCCTGTTTCATCAGGATCGCAATGACGCTGCGCGCCGGTTCCGCCATACGATTGGCGAGTTCCTGAATGGTGATCACCTCGGGAATGATGACCTCGCGGATGAGCTTTTCCTTGGGCTCCGCCGCGATTTCCTTCTTGCGTCGCTGGATGCGGCGCTTGAAGGCGGCAACCGAATGCTCGGGCTCCTCGTCGGCCTTGAAGGCGGTAACGACTGTAAGCCGTCCGCGCGGCTTTTGTTGCACGACGGTGCGCGTGGGCTTGGGCGCCAGGACCGGGCGTCCAGCACCCGCTCGGCGCGGGCGGGGAGCGTCCTCGTCTTCCTCGGCGACCACCACCGGGCGGACTCCCAGTCTGGCGGCAGCGGTCTCCTCGCCGCCGAGGCGCTTTTTGGCGACCTCGTCAGCCTTGCTCTTGATCTGATCGTCTTGGCGGCGACGCTCGTCTTCCTCACGCTTGCGGGCTTCGGCCGCGACGCGCTCGGCGCGCTCGACGGCGGCGCGCTGCTCGCGGATGAAGGCGTCTTCCTCGGCAATCTTGCGTTCTTCCGCTTCCCGCAAACGGGCGTCCCCGAGGGCGTGCGCCCGTCGATTGCGCTCTTCGTCGGTCAGCGTATGCAGCACGACGCCAGACGACTTGGGTGGTGCCGCTGCCGGCGTAACCGCAGGGGCGGCCGAGGCAGCAGCGCCTTTCCCGCCGGCTGAGCGCTTGGCGGTCGCTGGGGCGGGAGTTGGGGTGGCGGGAGGCGGCGGTTCGGCCTTGGCCTTACCGGGCGTCCGGCTACGAACCTTCTCGACCACGACCGACTTGGTGCGGCCATGGCTGAAGCTCTGGCGCACCACCCCAGTCTCGCTGCCCCGTGGTTTGAGGGTCAACGTCTTGGTGGTGGCGATACTGAGCTTCTTTTCGCCCGATTTTTCCGACGATTCAGCCATTCCGTTCCCATTTCTCGGGCGTTTCGGCGCCCACCGTCCCGGTCCGAAACCGATCGAGGCGCGCAGCGCGCGCCAAAAACGCATTGCTTTCGGGACCGGCTAGCAGCGCAGCATGTACCACATTTGACCGGCCCAATGCCAAATCCAATTGCGATGAGGTGAATGCATTAAGAACCATAATGGGCCGGAAGCCCTCAGCGCTACGGCGCGCGACCGCATCGAGCTTTCGCACACCATCGGCGGCCGCATCGCTGGCATGCAGCAAGCCGACGACCTCGACTTGCAACAACGCGGCCTCGACCTTGGCAAATCCAGCAGTCACCCGGCCCGCTTTGTAGGCGATGGCGAGCGCATCGAGGGCCGCGCGCTCGATCAGCCGCTCGGTCATCGCAACCAGATCCGCCGTAATCACCAGATCGCGCTTAAAGCTGCGCGCAAAGGCCTTGCGCGCCACCGCACGGCTCACGGCGGATCGTGTCGCTGTGATCCAAACGCCGCGCCCTGGCAGCCGCTGCTTTAGATCGGGAACGGCGGCGCCTTCCGGCGAAACGACGAACCGGATCATGTCTTCGATCGATCGTGCTTCGCCAGTTGCCGCACAGGTCCGCTCAGAGCCGCGCTTTACGGCGCGCGGCCCCTGGTCGAGCGAATTCTCGGTCGGTTGCGTCAGCATGGGTCGATCCGTTCGGTCTCTCAAGCCTGCACTTGCTCGGCGTCGGCTGGCGTTTCCTCGGCCGGCGGCGGTGCAAGGTCTTCTTCCTTAATCCAGCCGACCTTGACGCGCGCTTGCATGATCAGAGATTCAATTTCGTCGCGCGACAGATCGAAGCCATCGAGAATGCCAGGGTGCCGCTTCGCTTCCCCGTCCTTGCGTTCGCTCCAGCCGGACAAATCGTCGGTGGCGCAGCCCGCGAGATCCTCGACCGTCTTGATGCCTTCTTCGCCCAATTTGACGAGCATTGCCGTAGTGACGCCGGGCACGTCTTTGATCGCGTCCTCGACGCCGAGAGCTTTCCGTTTGGCGTCAAGCTCGGCTTCCTGCGCGGCGAGAAATTCGCGTGCGCGGTTCTGCAGCTCGGCGGCGGTTTCTTCGTCGAAGCCCTCAATGCCGGCGATTTCCTTTTCATCGACCATTGCCAGTTCCTCGACCGACTTGAAACCCTCCGACGCGAGCAACTGCCCCACCACCTCGTCGACATTGAGCGAATCGATAAACAGCTTGGTCCGCTTCTCGAACTCGGCCTGGCGGTTTTCCGATTCTTCCTGTTCGGTAACGATATCGATGTCCCAGCCGGTCAATTGCGATGCCAGCCGGACGTTCTGGCCGCGCCGGCCGATGGCAAGCGACAATTGCGCGTCGGGAACGACGACCTCCATGCGCTGACGATCTTCGTCGAGCACGACCTTGGCGACTTCGGCCGGCGCCAACGCGTTGACTACGAAGTTAGCGGGATCGTGGGTCCATGGAATGATGTCGATCTTCTCGCCCTGGAGTTCATTGACGACAGCCTGTACGCGCGAGCCACGCATGCCAACGCAGGCGCCGACCGGGTCGACCGACGAATCCCGTGAGATCACGGCGATCTTGGCGCGCGAGCCGGGGTCACGCGCCACCGACCGGACCTCCACGATGCCATCATAAATTTCGGGCACCTCCTGTGCGAACAGCTTAGCCATGAATTGCGGATGCGTGCGTGAAAGGAAAATCTGCGGGCCGCGGGTTTCGCGGCGGACGTCGTAGATAAAGGCGCGGATGCGATCGCCATTGCGGAACACTTCACGGGGCAGCATTTCATCGCGGCGCACGATGGCTTCGCCGCGGCCAAGATCGACGATCACGTTGCCATACTCAACGCGCTTGACGATGCCGTTGACGATATCGCCGATGCGATCCTTGTACTCCTCGAATTGGCGGTCACGTTCCGCCTCGCGCACTTTCTGCACGATGACTTGCTTTGCAGACTGCGCCGCGATGCGCCCGTATTCCAGGGGCGGCAGCGGATCGGCGATGGTGTCGCCGACTTGCGCTGCGGGGTGGCGCCGCCGCGCATCCTCCTGGCTGATCTGGTTGGCCGAGTTTTCCACGGTCTCGACCACGAGCATGTGGCGCAGGAGTCGAAGCTCGCCGTTCTTCGGATCAATTTCCGCATGAACGTCGGTCTCGGCACCGTAGCGCGAACGCGCCGCTTTTGCGATCGCGTCCTCCATGGCACCGATCACGATGCGGCGATCGATTGATTTTTCGCGGGCAACCGCGTCGGCGATTTGCAGTAATTCGAGCCGGTTGGCGCTGACGGCCATCGGTTACTCTCCCTCTTGATGGACCGCGCGCTGGCTATGCGCCGGCGGCGGTTGTAATTCTTCGGAACGCCGGTATTTGCCCGGCCCTCTCCGCTTCGGTTGACGTTCGGCGCGTTCGTGCGTCGCGCGCTCGGCGTGTTTTCCGCGCCGGAGCGATTTGGTGATGAGGTCGTCACTGAGCGTGATCTTGGCGTCCACCATTGCATCGATTGGCAGCAGCACGTTCTGAGGTTCGCCCTCGGCGGCATCGTCGCGCTGCACGCGAGCGACATCGCCTTCAACTCCGATCAACACGCCGCGAAATCTCCGGCGACCCTCGACCGGATCGGCCATCTCAATTCGGACCCGGCTGCCGGCATGGCGTTCGAAATCCGAACGGCGCACAAGTGGCCGGTCTATGCCGGGCGATGAAATCTCAAGCTGATAGGCGCCTTCAACGGGATCGGCGACGTCGAGCACCGGAGACAGGGCGCGCGACACCGCTTCGCAGTCCTCGATCAGCATGGTGCCGTCCGGCCGTTCGGCCATAACCTGGACGGTGCAGCCGGCGAGGCCGGACAGGCGGACGCGGACCAGCCGGTAGCCAAGTCCTGTCAGGATCGGCTCGGCGAGGGTGGCAATTCGGGCGGCCACGCCTTGCTCGACGATCAGGCGCGGCTCGGGGGCCGCCTGGTTCAGATACGCTTGGGTCATTCGTCCGCGGTCTCTGCGATACATACCCCCGGGATTTCGTCGGGTTCGCGCCTCAGGCGCGGTAATAAAAAAGAGCGGGTCCCGGGGGGAACCCACTCTCAAAAACCGATCGAAGAATATCGACCGTTATGAGGTGTCCTTAACGAACCTGGCAAATATAGCGATTTATGGCCGCCATGCAAGGCCGCCCGGCCGGGCCGTCAGGTGGTTTGGCTAACCCTTCGTTCAGATTCCAAGCCTAATTTCAGGGGTCAATCGGGGGTCGCCGCCGATTTCCCCTCGATGTGTCAGGAATGCGTATGGCCGTGCCCGCGTCGCTAATCCCGGAATTGGAGGATGTGCTCCAAAATGGTTCCGTTGAGCGGCGCACGCGCACCCTGCAGCGGATCACATCACTGTTTCTCAATAGTGTCGATCGCTACAGCGAAGAACACATCGGCCTGTTCGACGGCGTTTTCACCCGTCTGATCGAGGAAATCGAATCCAAGGCGCTCGCCGAGCTTTCGGACAGCTTGGCGCATTTGAGCAGTCCGCCGATTGAGACGGTTCGGCGTCTCGCCAAGAACGATGACATCACGGTGGCGCGTCCCGTCCTTGAGCGCTCGCCGGGGCTCCGCGAGGCCGACCTGGTCGATATCGCACGAACCCAAAGCCAAGAACATTTACTGGCCATCTCCGGGCGTGCTGGCATTGCGGAGCCGATTACGGATGAACTGATCCGCCGCGGCGACCGCGAAGTCGTGCACAGAGTCGCCGGCAATCGGAAGGCGCGCTTGTCGGCGCGCGGGTTCACTACATTAGTCGGCCACGCGGCAAACGACGGTGCCCTTGCGGAGACCGTTGGCGCGCGGCCTGACATTCCGCCGCTTTTGTTCCGTGAACTCGTACTGAAGGCGACGGAAGTCGTGCAACGGCGATTGCTCGTAACCGCCAAGCCAGAGACGCAGGCGGAGATCCGGCGTGTGCTGGCGCGTGTTTCAAACGAAGTCGGCAGTGCCAAGTCGCGCGACTATGCGGTTGCGCAGGAACATGTCGAAATGCTGCATCGGCAGGGCCTGCTCAATGAGGCGGCCCTGCTGAATTTTGCAAAGACCGGTAAGTACGAAGAAGCTGTCGCCGCGTTGGCCAAGCTGAGCGAGGTTCCGATCGACGTGGTGGATCGCCTGATGGGTGGGGATCGCCCCGACCCGGTTTTGATCCTCTGCAAGTCGGCTGGCTGGGAGTGGCCAACGGCCAAGACCTTGATTTTGGCGCGCCCCGGCAGCAAAGGCGCATCGCCATCCGGCCTCGACAACGCATTTGTGAATTTCGAACGTTTGTCGCCGGCGACCGCGCAACGCGTCATGCGATTCTGGCAAGCGCGGCCATCTGGCGAGACCGCATAACTCCCCCGAAACAATTGCGGCTGGGATGTCGCGGGCGGATCGAATTCAACGGCGCTGGAAGATCAGGTAACAGGGCACGCGGCCCTGGCGCTTGGCCTTGGCTTCGTAGCGCGTCGATGTGTAGCCCGGCCAGGGCTTGCGCCAATCGTCGGCGCGTTCGGCGGTCCACGTGAAATCTGGAGATTCGGCAAGCAGCCGCAGCGTCCATGCGGCGTAGTCGGGCCAGTCGGTTACGAATCGGAACACACCGCCTGGCTGTAGCAGGCGCGCGATCGCGGCAAGGCTTTCGGGTTGAACGAACCGGCGCTTCCAGTGGCGGCGCTTTTGCCAGGGATCGGGATAGAGCAGATCAAAGCGCGCGAGGCTTGCTGCCGGTAGCCAGCCGAGCACGTCGGTGGCGTCGCCGTGGTGCAGGCGGATATTGGTCAAACCGCGGTCGTCGATCGCGGCGAGCGCCTTCGCCATGCCGTTGACGAATGGCTCGATGCCGATGAAGCCGGTTTGCGGGCTGCACTCGGCCTCTGCCACCAGATGTTCGCCGCCGCCGAAGCCGCTCTCCAGGCAAACCGCGTCAGCGCCGCCAAACAAGGTCCGCAGGTCGGATGGCGGCGGGCGGCCAAGATCGAGCGCTAGGCGTGGCAGCAAGGTTTCGAACAGGGCCGCCTGCCGGGACTTGAGTGCGTGTCCCTTGCGCCGGCCAAAGAATGCGCCTGGGCGCTTCGGTTCCACCCTAGTGTCCCGATTCCGAAGTTCGTATCATGTTGCAGCGCGCTCAGTAACGAACTTCGGAATCGAAGGACACTAGCGACTCTTTGAATCGAGTGTGGCTTTGGTTCAGAAGCCCGCATTTCGGACTCGCCGCGAGAATAATGCGGACTTCTGAACCGCCGCACTGGTGCGCGGTCCCGCTACTTGAAGGCGCCCTTGAGCTGGCTCGCCAGGTTGATCTGTTCCCAAGAGAAGCCGCCATCTTTGTCAGGCGCGCGGCCAAAGTGGCCGTAGGCCGCGGTGCGGCGATAGATCGGTCGATTGAGTTTGAGACTGCGGCGGATTGCAGTTGGCCGCAATGGGAACAGTTCCTGCAGCACTTTCGCGAGCCTCTGCTCGTCGACCTTGCCGGTTCCATGGGTATCGACATAGAGCGACATGGGATCGGCGACGCCGATCGCGTAAGCGACTTGGATGGTGCAACTGTCGGCGAGGCCGGCGGCCACTACATTCTTGGCGAGATAGCGCGCCGCGTAAGCGGCCGAGCGATCCACTTTGGTCGGATCCTTGCCGGAGAAGGCGCCGCCGCCATGCGGGGCGTAGCCGCCATAGGTATCGACTATGATCTTGCGCCCGGTCAGCCCGCAGTCGCCATCCGGTCCGCCGACTACGAAATTGCCGGTGGGGTTGACCAGGAAATCGGAGTCTTTCGCCGGCATCCAGCCTTTGGGCAGCGCTGACGCGACGGCATCTCCGATCAGGTCCTTGACCATGCCGGGCGTGTATTTCTTGCCGTTGCGGGTTTGCGCATTGTGCTGGGTCGAGACCACGACCTTGGTGCAGCCGACCGGTTTGCCGTCGACATATTTGACGGTGACTTGGCTCTTGGCGTCGGGCTGGAGATCGAACAATTGGCCGGCGCGGCGCTTGTCGGATAGAACCTTGAGGATCTTGTGGGCGAAGTAGATTGGGGCCGGCATGTACGAACCCTTCTCGTAGACTTCGCTTTCGTTGCAGGCAAAGCCGAACATCATGCCTTGGTCGCCGGCGCCTTCCTGCTCGCCGCTCTTCTTTTTCTTCGCATCGACGCCCATGGCGATGTCTGGTGACTGGCCGTGCAGCAGCACCTCGATGTCGGCGCTGTGGAACGAAAAGCCTTCCTGGTCGTAGCCAATGTCCTTGACCACATCGCGTGCGATCTGGACGATCAGGTCGCGATTGATATGAGCCTGGTTCCCATATTTGTTGAACAACGGCTTCTGCCCACGACCTTCGCCGGCGATGACGATCTTGTTGGTGGTGCAGAGCGTCTCGCAGCCAAGCCGGGTATTCACCAGACTGTCGTCGGCAATGCCGAGCTTGACGTCGTTGGAGATGAAGGCGTCCAGGATAGCGTCTGAAATCTGATCGCAGACCTTGTCGGGATGACCCTCGGAAACGGACTCGCTGGTGAACAGATAGTTTGTGCGTGACACCTAAGAATCTCCCCTTCAGAGTCATCTCGGGCCGGGTCGGCCGCGCCTGCGGGCGTGGTTCTTGCAGTGTCCCCCCGCGCGGTCAAGATGCGCGTCCGAATAGGGCGGATTTTCAGGCTTTCAGGCGGTGGGACGCCCCGGGTTATTCACCGGCGATCTCCTCCACCAGATCGACAATGCGCCGCCTCAACTTGGCTTCTTTGATGCGCATGAAGGCCTTGGTGAGTGCCAGGCCCTCCGATGTAGCGAGGAAGTCCGAAACAAAGGCCGGGGAAGGGGCTTCGATCTGTTTGCCACCGGCATCGGGCCGCAAATCAGGCGCACCCTCAAAAAAGAACGCGACCGGAACTTGCAGAATATGGGCGATCTGCTGAAGTCGGCTGGCGCCGATGCGATTGGTGCCTTTCTCATATTTTTGAACCTGCTGGAACGTCAGTTCGAGCGCATCCCCGAGCTTTTCTTGGCTCATGCTCAGCATCATCCGGCGCATGCGCACCCGACTCCCGACATGTCGATCGATGGGATTCGGGGCCTTCTTCGCCATAACTTTCTCCTCAACTCCAGCACTGACTTTTCAATAGGTCATGCCGTTGCTGTGAAATCAATCCGCTGCATCGCTACCCTTTGAAGCAAAACAAAAATATACGCATTTGATGGCGTTGTGATCTCCTATGAAGGATCGCTCTTGTGGAAATGGTCTGCCGTATCTTGAGGTCAGGGGGCAACGTTAACGTCGAAATTCGCGGCCCGTTTATGACCAAGCCGTGGCGCCGGCGCGGCCCGTTAAACGCGCGGTTTGCGCCGAAGAAGCACAAGGATCAGTCCTGCGGCCAGCATCAGACCGGTCGGACCGTCGCCCCAGCGGGCGTAGACGGTTGGTGTCAGGGCGCGCGGCAGGTGAGCGTCGAGCGCCCCCTCGGCGCCGAGCGGCAGTGCGCGGATCACCCGGCCAACCGGATCGATCACCGCCGATATGCCGCTGTTGGCTGCACGTACCAGGGGCAATCCTTGCTCAATGGCACGCATGCGCGCCTGTTGAAGATGCTGGTAGGGTCCGGGGCTGCGTCCGAACCAGCCGTCATTGGTCAGATTGAGCATCCAGCCAGGACGCTCGCCACGCGGTACCGCTTGGCCGGGAAATACGATCTCGTAACAGACCAGCGGCAGCATGCGCGGTGCGCGCGGCACTGCAATGGCGCGGCGGCGGTTACCGGGAAGGAATCCGCCCCTAACCTGAACCAATTGCGTCAGGCCGAACCGCTCCAGAACGTTTTGAAACGGCAGGTATTCGCCAAATGGAACGAGATGCACCTTGTCATAGATCGACAGGATGCTCGCATCGTGGTCAAGAACGTAAATCGAATTGTAGGCGCGGGTGATGGTTTCGCTCGGAACGCCTTCGGGAGCGCGTACCGCCCCGGTGATCAGCACCGTACCTTCAGGTAGCAATTTGTCGATCTGCGCCAACGCGTCCGGTTCGCGCGTGAGGAAGAAGGGAAATGCCGATTCCGGCCAGATTAGATGGGTGATCTCGGCAAGGCTGGCGGCGTCCGGCCCACTGACGCTATTAGAGAGCGCAGCATAGCGCGCCATTACCGCCTGTCGCTGGGAATAGTTGAAGCGTTGGTCCTGCTGTAGACTTGGCTGCATCAGCCGTAACCGCACGCCATCGACAAATGTCGTCGGGGTTCGGTCAAGTCGCCAAATCCCGTAGCCGGCGAGCCCCGCAAGCGTCACCAAAGCGAATGCGGGTGCCAGCCAAGGCCGGCGGGTATCGGCGCGATCGTCGAGCAAGGTCGTTGGCGCGGCATAAACCAGTACGGCGATGAAGGTGAGCCCCCAGATGCCGAGCAAGGACGCGGTTTGCGCAAGCACCGATGGCGTCGCAAGTGCGTAACCGAAGGTATTCCAGGGAAACCCCGTCAGCAGGTGGCCGCGCAACCACTCGGCGGCGGTAACCGCCACGGCTAACGCGACGACTCGCACTGCGCCGCGCGCCCACAGCATCCGCGCCAATGCCGCTCCGACTGCCACGAACAGCGCCAGCCCGGCGGGCAAGGCGGTTACCGCGAACGGTAGCAGCCACCCGAAGGTCTTGGCGTCGACCAGAAACGCGTGCCCCACCCAATAGAGACCGGCAAAGAAATAGCCGAAGCCAAACCACCAGCCGGCAATGCCAGCGGTCATAAAGCCACCCAGTCGCCCCGCGGCCGATCCGTCGATCAACCAAATCAGCACCGGAAATGTCAGAAACGGAATCGGCCACAGGTTGAACGGCGGCAATGCAAGTGTCGTTGCGGCACCCGCCAACAGCGCAATCAGCGCCCGTCGCCAGCCCCAAGCCAGCATGATGGAATGTGCGATGGACTTCACGGTTGGCGCTGAGCCTTCGAAGGCGGATCGTCGGGCGAAAGTTTCACCAAAGCATCGCGGTTGACCGGAGGATCGGACGGCATCGGCGTCGCGGCTGACGTAACGGTTGCCGGCCCGGTCGGCGCTGCGCTCCTTTGACTGTCGCGATTGCGGCGATCGGTCAAATCGGGGCTCATGAAAATCTTTAGCTTTTTGACGCGCCGAGGGTCGGCATCGAGCACTTCAATTTCAAAACGGCCCGGTCCGGGGACAAGTTCGCCGCGCAGTGGTACGCGACCAATGCGCGTCGCGATGTAGCCGGCGAGGGTGTCGACCTCCTTGGCCTCTTCACCGACTTCAAATTCAGGGCCAACAACGGCGCTCACGTCCTCAAGATTGGCGCGCGCATCCGCGAGAAACGATCCGTCGGTTTGCCGCACGATCCGCGGCGCCACGGCTTCGTCGTGTTCGTCGGCAATATCACCGACGATCTGCTCGACAACGTCTTCGATCGAGACGACGCCGTCGGCACCGCCATATTCGTCAACAACCAGCGCCAGGTGAATGCGGCTTGTCTGCATGCGTGCGAGCAGATCCATTACCGGCATCGAAGGTGGCACGAACAGCATCTCGCGAATAAGGTTCGCAGCGCTCAGCGATATCGAAAGATCAATTGCCTTGAGATCGAGATCGGCTGGAAACGGCTTCTTGCGTTTGACATTCGCCTTTGCGCTGGCGGCGGCGTGCGCGGTCATATAGGCGATGAGGTCGCGAATGTGAACCATGCCGATCGTGTCGTCTAGCGTGTCATCGTAGACGACGAGTCGTGAATGTGCGGCGCTCTCAAAGACCTTCAACAATTCGCCGACTGCAATGTCCTTCTGGACCGCGACGATGTCGGTGCGCGGCACCATGACGTCGACGGCTCGGCGTTCGCGCAGGCCGAGAATATTTCGCAGCATGGCGGATTCGCGCAGCGAAAGACCGATGTCGCCGGCGCGGCTTTCAAGGACGTTCCGCAGATCGGAGCGGAACAGCTCTGGCCGCCACCCGAACAAGGCTCGCATCGCAGAGGTGAACCAGTTTTCGCGATGCGGGCGCGCCATAGCGTATGCCGACGGGGCCGGAACCGGCACCGGTAGATTGCGCGTTCCAGCCGCAGACTGATCGTTCGAGCCGGTGGTGCTGGAACCTGGAGAATCAGTGTCGGGCATGGGATTTGATGTTAGCCCTGGATCTTATGCGCAAGGTAGGGGTCGGAAACGCCAATCCGCGCAAGAATGACGCGTTCGAGCGCTTCCATTTCCTCGGCATCGTCGTCTGATTCGTGATCGTAGCCCAGCAGATGAAGAAAGCCATGGACCGAAAGGTGAGCGATATGGTCGGCAAGCGACTTGCCGTCGTCGGCCGCCTCCCGGGCCGCGGTCTCAAAGGAAATGGCAATGTCGCCGATATGGCTCTCGGGGCCGGGCGGCGTTTCGGGGGCGGGGAATGATAAGACGTTGGTCGGTTGGTCGAATCCGCGCCAGCGCAGGTTGAGCCGGCGGAGGAATTGGTCGTCATCGACGATCACGCTAGCCACGCCCGGCTCCGATCCGACGGCCTGGTTCGCGGCGGCGATGGCCGACGCAATGATGGTCGAAAGTCTTGCTTCCAAGGCTGCGGCCGCCGGCGCGATGCTGATCTCCAGCGTCAAGCCATTAGCTTCCACGCTGTCGACCGTCGGGGCAGGGTCGTCGTTCACGGCTTTCGGTCTCGCACCGCGGCGAGCGCGGCCTGATCGTAGGCCTCAACGATGCGGCCCACCAATTCGTGGCGGATCACATCCTGCGCGGTGAAGGTAACGTGCCCAATTCCGCCGACGCCGGCCAACAGGCGCGTCGCCTCCGCCAGTCCAGAGATCTGGCCGTTCGGCAGGTCGACTTGGCTTGGGTCGCCGGTCACGATCATCCGGCTGTTCTCGCCAAGCCTGGTGAGAAACATCTTCATTTGCATCGAGGTGGTGTTCTGCGCTTCGTCCAGGATCACCACCGCGTTCGACAGGGTGCGGCCGCGCATGAATGCGAGCGGCGCGATCTCGATCTCGCCTGCTTGCAGCGCGCGTTCGACAATGCGGGCATCCATCAGGTCGTAGAGTGCGTCATAGATCGGTCGCAGATAAGGATCGACTTTCTCGCGCATGTCGCCTGGCAGGAAGCCGAGCCGCTCGCCGGCCTCGACCGCGGGCCGGGACAGGACAATACGATCGACGTCTTTGCGCTCGAACAGCAGCACCGCATGCGCGACAGCAAGCCAAGTTTTACCGGTGCCAGCGGGGCCGGTGCCAAAGACCAGTTCGTGGCGCCGCAGCGCGTGAATATAGGCGTCCTGCGCCGCCGTGCGGGCCCGCACCAGCCGCTTGCGCAGGTTGATCTCATCGAAGCTCGGTCGCGCGGCAGCCGAATCGTAATCGAACAGAGATCCCTGCGAGATGGCGAGCCGGATGGCGCCCTCGACATCGCCCGACGTGACTTCGTCGCCGCGCTTGAGCCGCTCATAAAGGCCGTCAAGCACGCGGCGCGCTTGCTCGACCGCGTCGCGCGAGCCCTCAAGGGTCACCTGATTGCCGCGTTGGTCGGCGGCAGTGCCAAGCCGTCGCTCGATCAACGCCAGATTTTGCCCATATTGGCCGAACAGCTGTGACGCCAGGCGGTTGTCGTCGAAAGTCAAAACGATATGGCTGGCAGCGCCGGCCTCGATTGAATTCGTGGTCGCGACTGTTGTCCGGGTGTTCGATTTGGTTGTTCGCAACGTTGCTAACCTCCTGCTGCCATCGCCATCGGTTCGCGGGTCCGCTCGGTCTCTGTCGTCAATTTTCCAAACAGGCTGTTGGTGCTTAATTCCGTGAAGGTCACGCGGCAAACCGAACCGATGACCGATGGCGGGGCCATGACCTGAACCGGTTGCAAATAGGGCGAGCGACCAACGACCTGGCCGGGATAGCGGCCGGCCTTTTCGAACAGCACGTCGAAGCTCTGTCCGACGCAGCCGGCATTGAATGCCTTCTGATGCCGCGCGATCGCGGATTGCAGCGTGTGCAATCGTTCGGTTTTGGCGGTTTCTGGAATTTGATCGGGCATCTCCGCCGCCGGGGTACCAGGCCGCGGCGAGTATTTGAACGTATAAGCGCTGACGAACTTGACTTCGTCCACCAGTGCCAGAGTCGCTTGGAAATCCGCATCGGTCTCGCCGGGAAAGCCAACGATGAAGTCGGTGGAAAACGCCATCGCGGCTTGTTGGTTGCGCCTTCGCGCGATGGCGGCAAGAAAGTCGGCGCGGGTGTGGCGCCGGTTCATCGCGGCGAGAATGCGATCCGCACCCGACTGCACCGGTAGATGCAGAAGCGGCATCAGCGCCGGCAGATCGCGATGGGCGTCGACCAAACTGTCTTCAACATCACAAGGGTGGCTGGTGGTGTAGCGCAACCGTGCGATGCCAGGCACGTCGGCGATGCGATGCAGCAAGCGGCCCAGCGTCCAGGGCCGTCCATCCGGGCCTTCGCCATGATAGGCGTTGACGTTTTGTCCGATCAGCGAAACTTCGCGCACCCCGGCATTGGCGAGCCGCTCAACTTCGGCGACGATCTTGGTCACCGGCCGAGACACTTCCGCGCCGCGGGTATAAGGCACGACGCAAAAGGTGCAGAATTTATCGCAGCCTTCCTGCACCGTGACGAAAGCGCTGACGCCCCGCGCGCGCGTTGCCGCGCGACTCGGTGCTTTGAGGATATCGAACTTGTCTTCGGGCGGAAATTCAGTGTCGACCACAGCTTCGCCACGTGCAGTGCGTGCCAAGAGCGAGGGCAGGCGATGGTAGCTTTGCGGTCCGACCACCAGGTCGACCGCGCTTGACCGTCGCAAGATCTCGGCGCCTTCGGCCTGAGCGACGCAGCCTGCAACAGCGATCGTCATCTGGCGGCCGGCGTCCGCCGCCGTTTGTTTCATCACCCGAATACGCCCGAGTTCGGAATAGAGCTTGTCGGCGGCTTTCTCGCGTATGTGGCACGTGTTGAGGATGACAAGGTCGGCATTGTCCGGCGCGGTGGTCTCGGTGAAGCCTTCGGGCGCCAGCGTGTCCGCCATACGATGCGAATCGTAGACGTTCATCTGGCAGCCAAATGACTTGATATAGACCTTGCGCGCTCCGCTCATGCCGGTGTGGTCGACCTTGCTCGTCCGGGGCCATCCCGGAAACAGTATTTAACAATATTATCAAAGATATGAAGCATTGGCCATGACGGCGGTGGCTACGAACGCCGCGGCTTGTCGTCAAGCGGCAGGGCATAAAGCTCCAGCCGGTGATCGACCAGCCGGTAGCCGAGCCGCCGCGCCACCTCCGCCTGCAGCTGCTCGATTTCCTCCGACTGGAACTCGATGACCTCGCCGGTGCGAAGATTGATCAGGTGGTCATGATGGGCGTCGGGGATTTGCTCGTAGCGGGCTCTGCCGTCGCGGAAGTCGTGCCGTTCGATGATACCGGAGTCCTCGAACAGCTTGACGGTGCGGTAGACCGTTGAGATCGATATGCGGTCATCGATGGCGGAACAACGGCGATAGAGTTCCTCGACGTCGGGATGATCGTCCGCTGTCGCCAGCACCCGCGCAATGACGCGGCGCTGCTCGGTCATGCGCATGCCCTTTTGAGCGCAAAGCGCTTCGATGTCCTTGTTTTTCGATTCGGTCACGACCTGTCTCCAGGCTTCCGCATATCACGGCATGGGGGTCAAAATCCATCGCCCGGCGCGGTTGGCTGGGGTGTCACGCCAGACCGCGGCGCAGCACCAAGGCGGTCGCCGGTTTGCCGTCGGCATTTGCATAATAGCCTGCGCGGCGGCCCGCCTCGGCGAAACCGGCGCGTTGGTAGAGCCGGCGAGCGGCGACATTGCCTTCGTCAACTTCAAGGAAGATAACGCATACGCCCATTCCCGCGAGTCGTCCCATATGCAGGTTGAGCATGCGACGGGCAAGTCCGCGTTGGCGGTATGACGTCGAGATCGCGACCGACAGGATCTCTGCTTCGCCTGCCGTAATGCGCGACATGATGAATCCGACCGTCCGGCCGTTTGTCACGGCGCGGTGCGTCAGCACATCGCGTTCGAGCAGGAGGCGCTCAATTTCATCCTCGCTCCAACCTCGGTTGAAAGAAGCGGCATGAAGCTTGGCGATCGCGGCGGCGTCGCGCGGCGTTGCTTCCGACAGCACGGGTTCATTGCGGGAGAACAGGCGTGTGAGAAGGCCAATCATCGGCGTGGCAGGCGCGCGGCGTCTTGTGGCTGCGCGTCGGGTGCGCGCAGGTAGAGCGGCTTGGGAGGATCGAGACTGTCGGCGACGGCGGCGGCGCCGAGCCGTGCAATCCAGCCAATATCGGGCGCGGCGAGTTGTTCGACCAACAACGGCGGCGGCGCCGTTTTTGGCCATTGCGCGAAAATGAGTCCCGCGCCTGAGCCGACGATGCGCGCTGGCGCGGCTGCGGCCGCGCGCACGGCTTCTTGCAGTGGAGCGATGCGGGGCGCCACGACAGTTCGTCCGCCGGCGCCAAACACTTGAAGATAGACATGGTCGTGCCGGGCGTCGATCGCGGCAACGACCGTGGAGCTGTCATCCTCGGCGATATGGGGCGCCGCAAGTCCCGCCAGTGTTGAAAGCCCGATAGCAGGCTTGCCGGCCGCAAGTGCAATACCGCGCGCCGCCGAAATACCGACACGCAGGCCCGTGAAGCTCCCTGGGCCGGTAGTGACGGCGATGCGGTCGAGACCGGCGAAATCCATGCCTGCCCGCTGCATCACGCGGGCGATCAACGGCATCACCGCTTCCGCATGCCCCCGCGTCATCGCGAGCGTCTCGCTTGCGACCAAGGTAGCGTGATTGGTGTCGAGCACGGCGGCGGCGCAGGCCGCGAGCGCGGTGTCAATGGCAAGAACACGCATGGTCGGCTTGACGGTCGATCGACGCCTCTGTCATCCGCGATGGCGGATGCACACGATTTCTGCCCGAAGGCTACCTAGCGATCCCGATTACTCGCGGCAGTCTTAAGACATGGGCCGGACTTCTACCACGTCCGGAACGTAGTGGCGCAGCAGATTCTGGATCCCATGGCGTAGGGTCGCGGTGGACGAGGGGCAGCCGGCGCAGGCGCCTTTCATGTCCAAATACACAATCCCCTCCCGGAAACCCCGGAATGTAATATCGCCGCCATCATTGGCGACTGCCGGGCGCACGCGCGTCTCGATCAGCTCCTTGATGGTTGCGACGGTTTCGGTGTCCTTGGTCTCGAAAAACTCAGCTTCGGCGCTTCCCGCGCCGGTTTCGTCGTGCACGATTGGACTGCCCGACATGAAGTGCTCCATGACCGCGCCGAGGATCGCCGGCTTGAGCTGCTGCCACTCGCCCTCCGATTTGGTAATGGAAATAAAGTCGGAGCCAAGGAACACGCCGGCGATGCCGTTGATCGTGAACAGCCGCTCGGCGAGCGGCGATTGGGCTGCCGCTGCCGCATCGCGCATATCGAGCGTTCCGTGCGCGAGCACCGTGCGGCCTGGCAGGAACTTGAGGGTCGCCGGATTCGGCGTCGTTTCGGTTTGAATGAACATCCTGTGCTCCTTGGCGAACGCGTGCCCCATGTGCCCAATGCCGCCTGCCCCAGGCGCCCACACTCGTTGCTATGCTACTAGGTGGCGCGGCGCAGAGGAAGTTCAAGTCTTTGGCGCCATACGCAGCGGTTAACGCCTCCGGGGAGCGCCATTAAGACATGGTATCGAGGTCCTCGTCGCTCAGATGGCCTGGGACGATCCCAATCGGGATGGGAAACTCGCCAGCGCTCTTGGCCAAGCCCGCGACCAGCGGTCCAGGACCCTCTTTGCCGGTGGCGGCGGCCAGGACCAGGACAGCGATGTCTTCATCGTCCTCGATCAGCCTGAGCATTTCCTCGGTCTTCTCACCCTCGCGGATCACCCGCTCCGGCATAACCCCGGTGATACTGGCGGCGCGCGCGGCATGGCGGTCAAGCACCGCATTGGCCTCCTCATGCGCTTCCGCGCGCATGATGTCGGCAACGCCGAGCCATTGCTGGTTGCGATCCTGCAGTTCGATGACGCGCAGCATGATCACGCTCGCTCCGGTGCGAAGGGCCCGACGGCTGGCGAAGTAGACGGCGCGGTCGCATTCCGGCGTATCGTCGATGACCACCAGGAACTTCGGCGAGTGGCCGGCCTCGTAGCTTCGGCGCTTAATGCTCATACCATGAATCTTGCACGGCACGCGGGCGCGGGACAAGCCGGTCGCGGGGCCGCAAACCGGATTATCGGCGGATAAAGCCGACGATATCCTTGACCGCCTTCATGGTGTCGGCGGCAATGACCTGCGCGCGCGCCGACCCATCCGCCAAGACCGAATCGACATAGATCGGGTCGGCCACCAGCCGCCGCATCTCAGCGGTGATCGGGCTGAGCTTGGCGACCAGAAGGTCGGTCAGCGCCGCCTTGAATGTCGAAAACTGCGCGCCGCCGAATTCGGTCAGTGTATCGGCCTTGGCTTGGCCGGCGAGGGCGGCGTAGATGCCGACCAGATTGTCGGCTTCTGGACGCGCTTCGAGGCCTGTCACCTCGCTGGGCAGCGGCTCCGGGTCGGTCTTCGCGCGCCGCACCTTCAGCGCGATGGTGTCGGCGTCGTCGGTGAGGTTGATGCGCGATTGGTCGGAGGGATCTGACTTCGACATTTTTTTGGTGCCGTCGCGCAGCGACATCACGCGCGTCGCTGGTCCCTGGATCAGCGGTTCTGGCTGCGGGAAGAAAGCGTCGCCAAATCCATGCGCGCGAATCGACTCACCGAAGTCGTTGTTGAATTTCTGCGCAATGTCGCGCGACAGTTCGAGATGTTGCTTCTGGTCGTCGCCGACCGGCACGTGTGTCGCGCGGTACACCAGAATGTCGGCAGCCATCAGGTTAGGATAGGCATAGAGCCCGACCGACGCACGTTCGCGATCCTTGCCCGCCTTCTCCTTGAACTGGGTCATGCGATTAAGCCAGCCGAGCCGTGCCACGCAGTTGAAGATCCAAGCCAGTTCGGCGTGCTCGGCGACCTGGCTTTGATTGAAGACGATGTGCTGCTTCGGATCGATGCCGCTGGCGATGAAGGCCGCCGTCACCTCGCGGATCGTGCGCGGCAGCTCTTTTGGATCCTGCCAAACCGTGATCGCATGGAGATCGACGACGCAATAGATGCAGTCGTAATTGGTCTGCAATTCGACAAACTTCACCACCGCGCCGAGATAGTTGCCGAGATGCAGGTTGCCATTTGGCTGCACACCCGAGAACACGCGTTGTTTAAAGGTCATGACGGCGGCCCTTCAATATGCGGTTGTCCAATGCCACGCCGCGGCGGCTCCGCGCAAGGGCGGCGCCTCACGGCTTGCGTGCGTCAGGTCGCGCGGTGAACGTAACCACGCCAAGCAATCGTAGCGCTGCGACGTACACCAGCAGTCCAATTGAAACGTGCGCCATCATGGTTAAGAGCAATTGGATGGACGACGTGCTAGCGGCCCGCGGCGTCGCCATGAGCCAACGCGACCCTAAAATCGCAATCCCCATCAGGGCGGTCGCCAAGACCATGCGCAGAAGCCGTTGTCGGAATGCCGCATCGGTCGCGAGCCGTCGGGTACGATAAAGCGCGATGCCGAGCAGTGCCGCGCTAACAAAGCCGCAAGCCGCCATGGCCAGCGCAATTCCGACATGGCCATGCCGCGGGTATAGAATTAATGCGGCGACAACTGCGGTCGCCAGCCCGGCGAGCGCGGTGAGCATCGGCGTTCGGGTATCCTCATGGGCGAACGACACCGAGGCCAGGACTTTCTCCAGCGCATGTCCGGGAATGCCGAACGCCAGCGCGGCGACAACGCCGGCGACCGCAGCCGTGTCACGTGCGCCAAATGCGCCGCGCTCGAACAGCCCGGCGACAATCGGCTCAGCCAGCAATGCCAGGCCAAGGGCCGCGGGCAGTGCAAGGCCCAAGGCAAGTTCGAATGCGCGCGATTGTACGGCGGCGGATGCGGCGCGGTCGTCCGCGCGGATATGCGCGGCAATGGCCGGCGTCATGACCGAAGCCACGCCAACGGAGATAAGGCCCAGTGGCAGTTCGTAGAGCCGGTGGCCATAGGTCAGCCACGATACCGCGGCCGGCGATGACGATGCGACGATCGTGCCGGCGATCAGCGTGAGTTGTGGAAGGCCAGCGGCGATTACGCCCGGCAGCAGCATCCGAAAGAAACAGCGGACATCGCTTGATAGTGATGGTCGCGCTAGCAGCGGTGCGCCGGGCAGCCGCAACGTCGCGCCACCGACCAGCAGCAGTTGGAACAGGCCCGCGACCACGATTGCGCCCGCGAGAATGGCGCCCGCGGCCGGTACCATTGCAAGCCCGCCGAGCATGATGGCTACTGCCGTGGCGATCATCACCAGATTGAAAATCGCCGGGCTGTAGGCGGCCGCACCGACGCGCCCGGCGGCATTCAATATGGCTGAAAGCACCGCGACCAAGCCGACGATGGCGAGATAGGGCGCAGCCAGCCGGAGGAATTGCGCGCCCAGCACGGATGGCTCGTTCGCAAAGCCGGGGGCCAGCACAGCGATCATCACTGGCGCCGATACCGCACACAGCGCTGCCGCGGCCGCCAACGCTATGCCGAGTGTGGCGAGAACCTCCGCGCCGAAACGATGTGCGGATTGGTCGCCGCCGTCCTGGCGGCAGCGCAGCCAGAGCGGGACGAAAGCGGAATTGATTGCGCCTTCCGCCAGCAGGCGGCGGAACAGATTGGGGATCTGCAGTGCGACGAAGAAGGCGTCGGCCAGGGCGCCGGCGCCGAGCACCGCCGCGATTGCTACGTCGCGCAGAAAGCCGAGCAGTCGCGACAGCAAGGTGGCGCCGCTGACCGTTGTAACGTCGCGTACTAGCGACATGGATCGGACATGGATCAATTGCCTCCGCGGATATGGCCGGTATAGTGCCGGTCTTCTCCACCCACAATCACGCAGGTCAAATCATGTCCGTACTTCGCTATGACGTTCTCGGCATTGGCAACGCCATCGTCGATGTGCTGGCGCGCGCCGAGGACGACTTCCTGGTCAAGCAAGGCATGCCGAAAGGCGGCATGGCGCTGATCGACCAGGCGCGGGCGGAAGCGATCTACGATGCCATGGGACCGGCGGTCGAAGTTTCGGGCGGTTCGGCGGCCAACACGATTGTCGGGGTGGCCAGCCTTGGCGGCCGCGGCGCCTTTATAGGCAAGGTGAGGGACGATGAATTCGGCCGCACCTTTGTCCATGACATTCGGGCGGCGGGCATTGCGTTCGATACGCCGCCGGCGTCAGCGGGGCCCGCGACCGCGCGCTGCTATGTGCTGGTGACGCCGGATGGCGAGCGCACCATGAATACTTTTCTCGGCGCGGCGCAGGACCTGCACCCGCGCGATATCGATCCCGATGCCATCGCTGCCGCCCAGATCACCTATCTGGAGGGCTATTTGTGGGACCCGCCGCACGCCAAGGAGGCGTTCCTGAAGGCGGCGAAAATTGCGCATGGCACCGGCCGTCGCGTCGCGCTGACGCTCTCGGATGCGTTTTGTGTCGACCGTTATCGCGATGAATTTCTCGGTCTCATCCGCAACGGTACAATCGACATTGTGTTTGCCAATGAGCGTGAACTGCACAGTCTCTACCAGACCGCGGATTTCGACACCGCCGTCAATGCCGCGCGCGTCGATGCCAAGCTTATGGTCGTCACGCGCAGCGAAAAGGGCAGTCTCGTGATAACCCGCGAGCAGAACGACGCGGTGCGGGCGGAACCCATCGATCGGGTGGTTGACGCAACCGGGGCAGGCGATCTGTTTGCTGCCGGGTTTCTGGTCGGCCTTGCGCGTGGCGCTGACCATCGCAATTGTGCCCGACTCGGGGCACTGGCGGCGGCGGAAGTGATCCAACACATGGGCGCGCGGCCGGAGACCTCGCTGAAGGCGCTGGCCGAGGCTTCGGGATTTGTCCTGTAAGCGGCTAGGAACGCGCCGCTTTCAGGCGCCTGTTCACACTGATCCACAGGAATCTCGACGGTTTTGAGCTTTGCCCCTGACTTGTCATTTTGATTTGGCATTGGAGTACCATCGGGGGGAGCAAATCCCCAGGAGGGTTTCCATGAGTTCGTCTGCTATGCGTTTGCCAAGCCGTTTTCCGGTTGGTACCCGTTTTGTGATTGAGGGCCGGGATGGCCGGGTGAATTCGCGGTATCTTGAATTCCCGAATGGTCGCCAGGTCCAGTTGCCGGCCGAGGCTGGTGTGCGGGAGGCGATGCGTCGTCCGCGTCCGCGCATTCGGTTGGCCGGCCGTAAATGACTCGCTTTGCTGCGGCGCAGTCGAAAGTCAGGATCGGCCGACGACCAAGTGATCCCGGTGTACCATTTCGGCGCGTCCGTCGAAGCCTAGGATTGCGGGGATGTCGGATGAGGGCCGGCCTTTGATCTTGGCGGCGTCCTCGGCGTCGTAGGCGACGAGCCCGCGCGCGATCTCGGCGCCATCCAGCCCTCGGATCACCACCGCGTCGCCACGTGCGAACGCGCCCTCGACCCTGACGACGCCGGCCGGCAACAGGCTCTTGCCGCTATTGAGGGCGGCGACCGCGCCTTTGTCGATGGTCAGGACGCCCTTGGGTTCGAGCGATCCGGCAATCCATTTTTTTCGCGCGGCGACGGGATTTGCCGCGGTCAGGAACCAGGTGCAAGCGGCGCCTTTCGCAATCGCGTTGAGCGGATGATCGACATGGCCCGAGGCGATCACCATATGGGTGCCCGCCTGGGTCGCGATCTTGCCGGCTTCGATCTTGGTCTGCATGCCGCCGCGGGAGAGTTCCGAGCCGGCGGCGCCCGCCATCGCTTCGATCTCCGGGGTGATGCGTTCCACCAGCGCAATCCGCTTTGCCTTGGAATTCTTGTCGGGCGGCGCGTCGTAAAGACCGTCGACATCCGAGAGCAGCACCAGCAGATCCGCGCTCGCCATGGTGGCGACACGGGCCGCCAGCCGGTCATTGTCGCCGTAGCGGATCTCGTTGGTGGCGACGGTATCGTTCTCGTTGATCACCGGTACCGAGCGCCAGGCCAACAGGCGCTCGATGGTTGAGCGCGCGTTGAGGTAGCGCCGCCGCTCCTCGGTGTCCTGCAGCGTCACCAGCACCTGGCCGGCAGCGATCTTGTGGCGCGACAGCGCCTCCGCCCAGGTCCGCGCCAGCGCGATCTGGCCGACAGCGGCAGCGCCCTGGCTGTCCTCAAGCTTGAGCGGCCCCTTGGGCAGCTTGAGCACGGCGCGCCCGAGCGCGATCGCTCCCGAGGAGACCACCAGCACATCGCGCTTGGCCTTGTGCAGCTTGGCGATGTCCGCGGCCAAAGAGGCCAGCCAATCCTCTCTGACCCGGCCGGCCTTGGAATCGACCAAAAGCGACGAGCCGACCTTCACGACGATGCGGCGGAAGTCGGCGATAGTGGGGAGTTTTGCGGACATTGTTTACCGGCGCTGCGGCTGCCACGGCTGCGTTGCTACAGTGTTTAGCACGCGCGCAGCGCCTAGCGCCAAGCCGTCAATGATACCAAGCTTAACGGCGCCTGGTGCTACGGCTGCCAGGCCGCTTCGGCGTTTTCGCGGCCGCGCGCCGTCGACCGCTCGCTGCCGATCACCTGCAGGATCGCTCGCAGTGTCTCTGGGACGCCGGCGCCGGTCGCTGCGGAAATCACCAAGGGCGTTGTCTTGGCCGCGCGTTTGAGCCGCGCGAGTTGCTGCTTCAATTGTTCCGGCGTCAGCGCGTCGGCCTTGTTGAGCGCGATGATTTCGATCTTGTCGGCAAGCGCCTCACCATAGGCGTCGAGTTCGGCCCGCACGGTCTTGTAGGCTTCGCCGGCGTGCTCGCCGGTGCCGTCGACAAGATGCAAGAGCACCCGGCAGCGTTCGATGTGTCCGAGAAAGCGATCGCCGAGGCCGGCGCCGTCATGGGCGCCTTCGATCAGGCCGGGGATGTCGGCCAGCACAAACGACCGGTCGCCAACTTCGACCACGCCGAGTTGCGGATGCAGCGTGGTGAAAGGATAGTCGGCGATCTTTGGTCGCGCCGCACTCACCGCAGCCAGAAAGGTCGATTTGCCCGCGTTTGGTAGGCCGACCACGCCGGCGTCAGCGATCAGCTTCAGCCGCAGCCGGATGGTGCGCTCTTCGCCGGGCTGGCCAGGATTGGCGTTGCGTGGCGCGCGGTTGGTCGCGGTCTTGAACCGGGCATTGCCGAAGCCGCCATTGCCGCCCTTGGCAAGCAGGACGCGCTCACCAAGGTTAGCGAGATCGGCCAGCAGGGTCTCGCCATCCTCTTCGTAGATCTGGGTGCCGACCGGCACTTTGAGCACCATATCGCTGCCATTGGCGCCATGGCGATCCTTGCCCATGCCGCCGACGCCGCCCTTGGCTTTGAAATGCTGCTGGTAACGATAGTCGATCAGGGTGTTGAGACCCTCGACCGCCACCGCGTACACATCGCCACCCTTACCGCCGTCGCCGCCGCTGGGACCGCCGAACTCGATGTATTTCTCGCGCCTAAACGCGACACAGCCGTTCCCGCCGTCGCCGGAGCGGATGTAAATCTTGGCTTCATCGAGGAACTTCATGGTGAGGGCAATATGGGGTAGCGGCGGCGAAAAGGGGAGGGCGCACAGCTAATATGGTTGACGGGGCGCTCCAACAGGTCCCCGCCTTTCCGTCACGGGGTCGGGGCTGAGAATCCGGGCCAGGCGCCCGCATTCGCCGGAAGGGGCCAGGGTAGGTCAGGGTGGATCATGCCTCATGAGGGCGTCGCGGAAGCTGTCACCGACTGAAATGACAGGTGCCGTCGCGTTTGATGCGTTCGACGAGATCGATCTCCCAGGACAGGTACTCGCTCATCGCGCCTTTGGTGTCGCCGCCACGTTCATAGGGTTTGAGCCACACGTCGAGGGCGTCATCGGCCATGCTGGCTTCTACCGAAAACGGCAGGCCGGCCGCCTGCCAGGCGGCATTGCCGCCGTCGAGGTATCGCACCCGACGATCGGCGATTGCCGCGGCTTCCGCGACTGCAAGGCCGGCCAGAATGCCGTCTTCCGATGTGAGCACCAACTCGTCATGCAGCGGAATCTTAGGCAGCGCTCGCGCAAGGCGCGAGCGGATGGCGAACCAAGCGCCGGGAATGTGACCCTTTCGGTAGTTCGGGCTGAGGGAAAGATCGACAACCGTGGCTTGGTCGCGATCCAAAAGCGAGGCAAGCCGCTCACAGTCGAGGATTGCGTTTGCGGGCGGGGCCGAGCCCATAGCCATGTCCTTTGGCATGCCGGTTTCGGCACCCTTCTCCGTCAGCACAAACACGTCCTTCCAGCCCATCTGCTTGAGCCATGACGCGGTCATCACCGCGCGCACTTCGGCGTCGTCGACCAGCACGATGCGCGCGCCGAGCGTGCCGGCATAAAGGTCGGTGGCCTGCACCAATTGGCCGCCGGGCGCAGAAATCGCGCCGGTAACATGGCCGGCGATGTATTCCGGTGGGTCGCGCACGTCAAAAAGATAAAGCGTGCGGGTTTCGTCCGCCTGCCACCGCGTCAGCGTTTCGCGGGTGATGCGTTCAATGCCGTAGCGCTCAGCCACGCGCGTCGCGGCCGCTCTTGCCCAGGCGAGGGTAGCGTCCGACACGTCCGGCGCGCGCTTGTCCTTGCCGCTCTCGCAAGCGAAGCCCGCGAGCGTGAAGCCCATGGTGCCGTTGCGCAGCGCCACCACTTTGTTGGGCACACCGGCATTGACCAGCGATTGCGCGCCGATGATGCTGCGGGTGCGGCCAGCGCAATTGACCACTACCAGGGTGTCGGGCGAAGGCGCGAGTTCGCGCACCCGCAGCACCAATTCGGCGCCGGGTACGCTGGTCGCAGTCGGGATCGAGACGTTGCGGAACTCGTCAAGCGGACGGCTGTCGAGCACGACCATATCGGCGCCGTCGCGGATCAACTGGTGCAGTTCATCGGGGCCGATGTTCGGTGTCGCGCAAGCGTGTTCGATGAACTCGCCAAACGCTTTGCTCGGCACATGGACGCCCGAAAACAATTCGAAGCCGGCCGTAGCCCATGCTGCGACGCCGCCGTCAAGCACAGACAGATCGGTATAGCCGGCAGACGCTAGAATATCGGCGGCGCGCTGCGCCAATCCGTCAGCGTCGTCGCACAACACAATGCGCGCGGTCTTGCGCGGCACCAGGCGCGGAAAGCGCAGCTCCAGCCGGCTCAGCGGCACCGAGCGCGCCCACAGCAGATGGTTCTGCGAAAAGATCAGCTCCTCGCGCACGTCGAGCAATGCAAGCTCGCCGCCGTCGGCGAGCATGGCTTTGACGGCGTGGGGATCGACCGGCCGCATGAGGATGGTTGCGATGCCCGCTGCTAGGTTGCCTGCTGTGGCGTCATTTGGTGGACCTCGCCGGTCTTGGTGTCGATCCGGATGCGGTTGATCTTGTCGAGATTGGTTCCGGTGACGCGAACGAACACGGCACGGTCGGGGTAGTCGATCGAGTGAATCGTGCCGTCTTGGTATATGCCGGCGTGACCGGGATCGAGGCGGTATTTTTTCGCCGGCTTGAGCTTGGCCTGCTTGGGGTCGCTGCCGTCGTCCTCGCGCTCCCATTCAATCATGTCAGTGTATTTCGATGCCTGGCCGTAGATCGCCCAGGAGGCGCCGTGGTCGTGCGGTGGCGAAACCCGTGCTCTATCGTTGAGGTGGGCGAGAATTTGAAAGCCGAGTTCAGGATCCTCGTAGAGCACCTTCAATCCGCGTGGCGCATCATCGGCACAATGGGCGCGCACGAAGTCGGGATTGTGAAGCAACTGTTCGAGATGCAGCCGCACCTGCTCGCGGCCTTTGGGGCCGGGATCGCGCATCAGGAAGCCGCGGCAATCTGCGATGAACTGATCGAGACCGTAAGACATTTCTGTCCTCCATCACCGGGATAGTGCCGTAACCATGAACGCTACATTAGCCATGGCCGCGGTCAACCGGTGACGGTTCATTACCGTTGCCGCGGGGTGATGTGCGCGCCTTGTTCGTCGCGTCTTGCGGTTTGTTCGGCCGGTGTTCCCGTTGCGTTGCGGCACATTTTAACGGTGCTATCGAATCTTACGGCCGGCCTGGAAGGAAGCGTTATGGCTGTCCGCGGGCATTGCGCGCTGCGGATTTGGATCGCGTCAACCTTGCACGGGACCCTTGAGCTCGACGCCGTTTCCTTCCGGATCGTTAAGATAAACCGATGGGCCGCGCCCCTCCGCGCCATATCGCGGTTTTTCCGCGCCGCACGCGACGCCGTGGGCGTCGAAGTGGCGGGCGATAGCGGCGGCGTCGAAAGGCTCGATGCGCAGGCACAGATGATCGAGATTGGCGCCCGCCATGCGCGAGGACGCGAGGGCCTCATTGTCGGGCACAATGTCGATCAGCGCTCGTCCGGCGCGCAGCTGCGCAAGGTTGCCTTGCCGTAGTTCGAAGCTACAGCCGAGCACCTCGATATAGAATTTTTCGAGCGCGGCTGGATCACGGGCGCGTAGCACCACGTGATCGAGACCGATAATCGTAAAAGGCGCGGGCATCATCAAAGCTCCCGTTGTCAGGCAACCAATCGCACTTTGCCCCAATTTCGCAGTGATGCCCACAGGGGGCGATCGAGCCGGAATCGGTCGGAGGGAGCCGACGAGTTGATTGCGACGACGCGCTGCAGGACCACGCCGGTCCATTGGAAGCCGCATTTTTCCAACACGCGCCGCGACGTCGGATTGGACACCCGTGCGCCGGCGCGAAGTTCGGGCAGTCCGAGGTCCCGGAAGGCGTGGTCGACCACCGCCCGCGCCGCTTCGGTGGCGTAGCCATGGCCCCAATGCGGAACGCCGATCCAGTAGCCGATTTCGGGGCCGTCGGCGCGCAACGTGGCAATGCCGCAGCCGCCGATGATCTGGCCGTCGGTCAGCGTTATTAGGAACGAGGGTCCGATGCCATCCGCGGCGTGGGCAATGAAGGTCTCGGCGTCGGCCGTGCTATAGGGATGCGGAATGCGTGCGGTGTTCTCCGCGATGCGACGGTCGCTCAACAGCGCCACCATGGCTTCGGCATCGTCGGGACGCGGTGCGCGCAGCAGAAGTCGCCGGGTCTTGAGCGCCGGGCTATGGGTTCTTCGGGGCGGTTCGGTCGAACCTTGCGCTTGCAACGTCATGACACGGGCTCCTCAAAAGCGAAGAGGGGAGCCGGCAATCCGGTCTCCCCTCATGGGAACCCTATGGGTTCCGCCGGATCGACTGGATGCCGGCGGAACTTGATTTCGTCCGCCGTCTATTCGGCTGCTACCTGCGTCATCGGAACAACCGACACGAAGATGCGGCCTTTGGCTTTGGTGCGGAACGCGACGTGGCCGTCAGTCAAGGCAAACAGCGTGTGGTCCTTGGCCAGGCCGACATTGCTGCCGGGATGCCACTTGGTGCCGCGCTGGCGCGCAATGATGTTGCCGGCCACCACATTCTGGCCGCCGAAAATCTTCAGGCCGAGGCGCTGGCTGTTGGAGTCGCGCCCGTTGCGGGATGAACCGCCTGCTTTCTTGTGAGCCATAATAAATGTCCTCAGTCGGGAGTTATATAGTCCAACTTTGTGACGAAATCATCACTTCTTTGACTTTGGCTTACCTTTGGCCGCAGCTTTGGCCTTTGCTGGCGATTGAGCCTTGGTTGCCGGCTTCTTGGCGGATTTCGCCTTGGCTGGAGCCTTGGCGGGGGCATCATCGCCCGCTTCAGCGGCGACGTCGACCGGTTTCGGCTTACGCACGTGTTTTGGCCGCGCGGTCATGGTCGGCTTTGCCCCATCGGTCAGGATTTCGGTGATCCTGAGCAGGGTGAATTCCTGCCGGTGGCCGCGCTTGCGCCGCGAATTCTTGCGACGGCGCTTTTTGAATGCGATGACCTTAGGGTTGCGGCCCTGCTCCAGCACCTCGGCCGCGACCGAGGCGCCAGCGACAATTGGCACGCCCAGCGTGACGCTGTCGCCGCCCACCACCAGCACGTTGCCGAGCTGGATAATCTCGCCGGGCTCGCCCACGATCTTTTCGATCTTGAGCACGTCGTCGGCGGCGACCCGATACTGTTTTCCGCCGGTCTTGATGACTGCGAACATCGTTCTTCCCTTGTGTTCGATTCCGGCGTGCGGCACGAGGTCCGGACCGGCTTCTTCCAGTCGTTTGGGGTTTTCTGCGAAGCCTCAAGGCCCGCAACCAATCGGCGCGAACGGCAAAACCCGCGCCTAAGCCGGGGTTTATGGCGATGGGGGCCGGCCGTGTCAAGGAAACGCACTGACAGCGGCCAAATTCCTGCGCTACTGTCAATCTTTGGGGACTGGGCGGGTGGCCGGTCTGCGCTTGAAAATTCGAGGATAGGCATGAATTTCGTTGGTTTTGGCGGGGCGATCCTCGCCGCGCTGCTGGCCCTGGGCGCCCCTCCTGGCGCCGCGCAGGACTACCCCACGCGGCCGGTCAATGTGATCGTGCCGTTTCCGGCCGGCGGTTCGACCGACTGGCTCGCGCGTATGCTGGCGCAGAAGCTCGAACAGCGCCTCAAGGGTACCTTCGTGGTGGAAAATCGGCCCGGCGGGGCCAATGTCGTGGCGGCGGTTTCGGTCGCCAAAGCGCCGCCTGACGGCCATACGCTGCTGATGACCACGTCGACCACGATGGCGATCAATGTCAGCGTGTTTAAGAATCTGGCTTACGACCCGACCAATGATTTCATCCCGGTCGCCCTGGTGTCAGGCGTGCCGTTCGTGCTGGTGGTTAATTCCGCCTTGCCGATGAAGTCGATTGCCGATCTCGTGCGCGCGGCCAAGGCCAATCCGGGCGGTCTCGCTTATGCATCGACCGGCGCCGGCTCGGCGGCGCATCTCTATATGGTGCTGTTGCAGAATGCGCTGGGCATTCCGATGACGGCGGTTCCCTACAAGGGCAACGCGCCCGGCCTGCAAGACACCATCGCCGGCCATGTGTCGGTGATGTTTTCCGATCTTCTTGGCGCACTGCCGCATATCCGCGCCGGCAAGCTGACCGTACTCGGTGTCTCGACCAAGGATCGCGCGCCCGCGGCACCCGACCTGCCGACACTTCAGGAAGCTGGCGTGCCCGGCTACGACGCCTCCGCTTGGCAGATGCTGGTCGCACCCGCGAAGACGCCGCGCGTTATCGTCGATCGGTTGAATGCCGAACTCAATGCCATTGTGCGTGAGCCGCCGGTGATGAACGACATCAACGGCCGCGGTCACATCGCCATCGCGACGCCGTCGGTTGTGCAGTTGCAGGCCTTTGTGCAATCCGAGATCGCGTATTGGGCGAAGGTGGTGGAAGCCGCTGGCGCCAAGGGGACCCAGTAGCATCCATTGCCATAGGTGAGGAGAATGTCGGCATGCAAATAATTGCACGAACTATGCTGGCCTTGGCGCTGTTCGCGACGCCGGCCGCGGCGCAAGATTACCCGACCAAGCCCGTGACGATGGTCATTCCATTTGCCGCGGGCGGCGCTGGCGACATTCTGGCGCGCATCTTGAGTCCGCGCCTTGAAAAGATCTTCGGCCGGCCGTTCGTGGTCGAGAACAAGCCTGGCGCAGGCGGGGTCATCGGCGCGGTTGCGACCGCGCGCGCCGAGCCTGACGGCCACACCATCATGATCGCGCCGAGCCCGACCATGGCGGTCAATGTCACGCTCTACAAAAAGCTGCCTTACGATCCGGTTGTCGATTTCGTGCCGCTCGCAATGGCGGCGCAAACGCCATTCGTACTGGTGGTCAATCCGGCGTTGCCGATCAATTCGGTCGCCGACCTGATCGCTTACGTGAAGTCGCAAAATGGCAAGGTCTCCTACGCGACGGCAGGAGCGGGCGTGCCGCACCATCTGTTCGCGGAACTACTCAAGAGCATGACCGGCATTGAAATGTCGCCGGTACCCTACAAGGGCAGCGTGCCTGCGATCACCGATGTAATCGCCGGCCACGTGCCGCTGATGTTTGTCGATCTCGGCCCGGCGCTGTCGCTCATCCGCGAAGGCAAGGTGCGCGCGGTCGGGGTTTCTACGGCGGCGCGGATCCCGACGCTGCCCGACGTGCCGCCGGTCAACGACACCGTGAAGGGCTTCGATGTGGCGTCCTGGCAAATGATCGTCGCGCCGGCCAAGACGCCGCCCGCCATCGTGGATCGGCTGCATGCCGAGTTCAGGAACCTGCTCGCCACCCCCGAGATCGCGGGCCAGGTCGCCAAGACCGGCATGTTGCCGATGGAGACGACCTCGGTCGCGGGCTTGCAGGCCTTCGTGAAATCGGAGATTGCCCGTTGGGGCAAGGTGGTGCAGCAGGCCGGCATCGCGGGCAGTCAATAGTGTCGTAACGCAGCAATGCCTTTTGCAAACAATTGCGGCATCAACGTCTATTATGAGACCTGTGGCGACGGGCCGCCGATGGTGCTTGTGCATGCCAATCCGTTCGACCATCGGCTGTTCACCTATCAGCTTGCAAGCTTCGCGCCCTATTTCCGTGTGGTGGCGATGGATATCCGCGGCTATGGCCGCTCCGACAAGCCGGAAACGCCGTTCACGCTCAACGATATGGCCGAGGATGTGCTGGCGGTATGCGCGCAGGAAAAAATTGCGCGCGCGATCTTCATGGGCGTGAGCGTCGGTTCCGGAATCTCGCTGTTGATCGGGCTCGACCGGCCGCAGATGTGCGACGCCATCATTCTGGTGGGCGGTTCGAGCAAAGGCGGCGCCGATATTGCCGGCCGGGTCGCTGGCTATACCTCGGCCGATCTGCGCGGCTACCAGCGTTCTCATATCCGCGAATTGGTCGCACCGGGCTTTTGCGACACCAGGCTTGGCGCCTGGGTGCTCGATCTGTTCTCGGAAAATGCGGACACGCTGTCCGGCCGCTGCATCGCGCAAATCTTTCGGGCGCGTGAAGCCTGCGACATGCGCGATCGACTCGCGGCAATGAAGCCGCCAACTTTGGTTATCAACGGCGCGTATGACGTGTCGCTGCAGCGTGGCGGCGAGACCGCCTCGCTGATCCCGGGCGCCCGGCATGTGGTGCTGCCCGATACCGGCCACGCCTGTTGCATCGAGGACCCAGCAGTGTTCGATGGCGCGGTGGTAGAGTTTCTGAAGGCGAACGGGCTCTGGCCAGGCCGGTAATTTCTACAGTGTCGTCACGCCCCGCTCGTCGACATGCTGGCCGTGCTGGAAGAAGTTGAGCAGCTCATAGCTCCAGGCGAGATCGTAGCTCAGGTTGAATCGCTCGGCGTGCATTTTGTTGGCGGCGCGCTTGGCCAGCGCCAGTGAATAGGGCGTGCGTTGGAGCAGCGCCGCTGCCATTGCGTCGACGGTGGCGTTGAGCTTGTCGGCCGGAACCGCCGCATTGATGATGCGCGCTGCCGCGAGTTCTTTCCCGGTCATCTCCCGCGCCAGCCAGAGATATTCCTTCGCCAAGCAGGGCGTCATATGTAGTGGCACGAACACCGTGCCGCCATCGCCCGGCACCGTGCCGAAATCGGTGCGGCCGCCCTGGATCGACTGGCCCATGGCGAGGTGGTGGTCGCAAAAGATTGACTCTTCGCTCGCGACGATGAGGTCGCAGGCAAACGCCAGGCTCGAACCGAAGCCGATGGCATTGCCGTTGACCTTGGCGATCACCGGCTTCTCGATCTCGATGATCGACTGATAGGTGCGGTGCATGCCCTGGGTGAGGTCCCAATCGTGCCCGGGCGTGTGGCCGGACGCCTTGGGCGAGCCTTTCGGCGGCAGGAAGAAAGCATCGTCGCTGCCGGTGATGACGACCACCCGCACGCTATTGTCGTAACGCAGCTCCGCCACCGCCGCGCCGATCTCGACATGCGGGCCGGTCAGCGCTTTGCGGTCCTTCGACTGGATGGTGAGGGTTGCGACCTGTCCGTCGCGGGTGACGGTGATGGTGTTGTAGGCGGGCATGGTTGTCTCTCCTGCTGATACTTGCTGTGATAGCCGATCGGCTTCATGCTGACAGCCTTTGAGGGCCAAGCAGATGTATCGCGCCGGGATTGCTGCACTACTCACGCTTGTTCTTCCGTCCGCGGCGTCCGCCGACGACAAGGCGGTCGCGGAGTTTTATGGCAAGCGCACGGTCGCGATTGCGGTCGGCTTCACGCCCGGCGGCAATTACGATCTCTATGCGCGGCTGGTGGCGCGCCATATCGGCCGTCACATTCCAGGCAATCCCACGGTTATCGTGCAGAACCTGCCCGGCGCCGGCAGCCGCCGGCTCGCCAATACGCTTGCCAATGTCGGGCCGCATGACGGCACCACGATCGGGTTGCCAAACCAGGGCATTGCAATGGATCAGGCGCTCGGCACCGAGGGCGTCAAGTTCGACGCCCGGCGGTTCCATTGGATCGGCAGTCCGGTCGAGGACAACAACGTGTTCTGGGGCTGGCACACCAATCCGGTGAAGACGATCGAGGACGCGCGGTCGCGTGAGTTCGTGGTCGGCGCGACCGGCCCCGGTTCGCCGACGACGTATTATCCGCGGATCATGAACGAACTGCTCGGGACCAGGTTCAAGGTCGTCGCCGGCTATCCCGGCTCCAACGAACTCGATTACGCCATCGAGAACGGCGAGGTCGGCGGCCGGGTCGTAAGCTGGACCTCGCTCAAGATCACCGCCGATTGGGTGGCGGCCGGCAGGGCCAACGTGATGCTGCAATTCGGGCTGCGCAAGTCCGCCGAATTGCCCAAGGTGCGTATGCTGCAGGACCTCGCCGAAAACGCCAAGCACCGGGAGATCTTCGAATTCCTGTGCCTGGTGCCGGCTATGGGGCGGCCGTTCTTCCTGCCGGCGGGCGTGCCGGCCGAGCGGGTCGCCGCGATCCGGGCGGCCTTCGCCGCGACCATGAAGGATGCTGCCTTCCTCGACGACGCCCGCCGCGCCCGGCTCGATGTCGAGCCGCTGACCGGTGATGAGATCGCCGCCATTGTCGCCCGCAAATTTAACGCACCTGACGACGTGCGCGCGGTTGGCAAAAAGGTGATGGAATAGTCGTCGCACTGGCCAAGACTCCGGGGTTTCCCATATAAGGCGGGCGGTAACCGATCATGAGCGCGCTCGCCAACCATGCCTTTGTGAAGATGAACGGCCTCGGCAACGAGATCGTGGTGGTGGATCTGCGCCGCGAGCCGGGCGCGGTCACCGCGACGGACGCGCGCGCCGTGGTGCAGGGCGTGCCCTACGACCAGCTCATGGTGCTGCATGCGCCGCGCATTGCGGGCACCGACGCCTTCGTACGAATATTCAACAGCGATGGTTCAGAGGCCGGCGCCTGCGGCAATGGTATGCGCTGCATTGCTGACATCGTGTTCAAGGAGACCGGCAAGGCCGCCCTGACATTCGAAACCAAGGCCGGGCTGATCAATTGCTGGCAGGGCGATGCGCCGCTGACCTCCACCGTGGACATGGGCAAGCCGCGCTTTGCCTGGAACGAGATTCCGCTGGCGGAAAAGTTCCAAGACACCCGCGCCATTGAGTTGCAGATCGGGCCGATCGATCAGCCGATCCTGCATTCGCCCTCGGTGGTGAACATGGGCAATCCGCATGCGGTGTTCTGGGTCGATGACGTCAACGCCTACGACCTCGGCAAGATTGGGCCGCTGCTTGAGAATCATCCGCTGTTTCCGGAGCGCGCCAATATTTCGCTGGCGCATATCGTTACGCGCGAACGCATCGTCATGCGCACCTGGGAGCGCGGCGCCGGATTGACCAAGGCCTGCGGCTCCGCCGCCTGCGCGGTGGTGGTGGCCGCCGCGCGGCTCAAGCGCGTCAACCGGATAGCGACCGCGAGCGTGCCGGGCGGCGATCTCCTGATCGAATGGCGCGAGCGCGACGATCATGTGCTGATGACCGGGCCGGTCACCTACGAATTCGAAGGTCGGTTCGACCCGAAGCTGTTTTCCCCCATCCAACCCTCCCCGGTAAACGGGCTACGGGATTCACACTTCTTCTTTGCATAGGAGCCAACCTTGGGCGAGGGCTTGGAACTCGATGAGGCCAACATGGATGGTCTTGGGGCCAGATGGTTTCTGGCTGGCGTAGCCG
>JALHRD010000033.1 GCA_022841625.1 Xanthobacteraceae bacterium | reverse complement strand
TTGACACCATCAGTTTGAGGGACGACCGCCTCACCATGCAAGCCGCGAGCGAGCGCGCCCCACACAGCGCTGTAGCGAGCAAGCGGCTTGCTTGGCGAGGGCCCGTTACCCCATCTACTTGCTACAGACGTTGGGGTCGCCTGTAGGGTGGGCAAAGGCGCGCCTTCGCGCCGTGCCCACCAAGGCGCCTCGACGGTCGATTCAATCACAAGGTGGGCACGCTCGCTCGCTTTGCGCGGCGAGCTATGCCCACCCTAGGTCTCACACCGTCTGCCGCGTCTTCAGAAAACTGCGCGCCCGGTTGATGGTGCGGGCCTTCAGGTCGGCCGGCTCCTTCCAGGGAAACACCGTGATCTCGGCGTTCGGGGCGAGCGAGGCGATGTCGATGGAGGTCTGGAGCGGGTGCGCCGGGGTGTCGTCCGGCAGCACCAGCATCGGCGTCGGGCAGGCGCGCGCAAAGTCGCGCGACACGCTGTACACAAAATCGGCCCGCACGCGGTAAAGATTGTGCAGGTATTTCTCGATGGTCTCCATCGGCACGTCGGGCCGCCGTTCGCGGAACTCCTTGGCCCAGACATTCTTGCCGGAATTATACATCACGTCCGGATTGTCCGGCCGGTGCCCGACCGGCTGGCTCAGCACGGCCGCGACCACGCGCTGCGGCGCGCGTTCCATCAGCTTCAACGCGAACGGGCCGCCGATGCAGTTGCCGAAGAAAAAGAACTGGCGGATGCCGAGGTGGTCCATCAGCCCCAACTGGTCGTCGGCGAAGGCGCCCCAGGGGTCGTCGACCGGGATCGGGCCGCTCGATTCGCCGCCATTGGCATTGCGCTGGTCCATGGTGATGCAGCGGAAGTCGTGCTTGAACTCTTCCATCACGTTGATGACCGCGTTCGGCCAATTGCTGATCCGCGAGTTCAAGCCGCCGCCCGGAGTGACCAAGATCGGAAAGCCTTTGCCGGTCTCGGTGTAGCGGATGCGGACATTGCCTTTTTCGTAAAACGAAAATCCGGCTTGCCCAGCCTGCTGCGCAAACACCTGCGGCGCGGCGGCGGTCGCCGCTGCCGCGGCGGCCGATGTCAGTATGGTGCGTCTGTCGGTCTCCATGATCGCAGCCCTCCCGTGATTGTTATCATCGCCGGTGCATCTGCAATGTTGCCCGGTAAGAACCCAATGGTAGCACAGTCGTCGCTCGTTGGTGGGTAGCCGAAGGCGTAACCGGCCTTATGCCGCGCACCGAGACGCGGCAGACGCTTCGGTCATCCGCCGTTCGGCGCTGCGGCGGCGCCTGTCCGTTACGATTTATGTGGATATGGCGCAAAGCGCGTGTCAGCCGCACGGCACCGGCACTTCTCATGCGTTTGTAGCGCGCATCGCCCGACGTTATGCACCGAGCCGGTGCTCATGCGTTCACAGCGTTGCATGGCGCCTCGTTGACCCACCACATTGCTGTGCCAGGGTTTCCGCGTTCGGGCTTTCGACGGCGCGGCGCCCCGGAAGAAATCGGCACGCCGCAGGCGGCGTGCACAAAAAAAACGTCGTTTGAGTAAGATCGACAATTCAAGTATTTGGAGAAACAACTGAATTCCGCGTTTTTCGATCTTACAGCATGCTGTAAGACGCTGAAAGATCGCGGCCGGCAGGTGGATTGGCCAAGGCCAAAGCCGGTTAATTCCAATCGTTAACAACCGCCGGAGGTGGTCCCGCAATTGACATTTTTGCCGTAGTATTGGCGCGGTGGCATGCCGTTAGTCGCTCTTGCGGCGGCGAGCCGCGCAACCCAATGGAACCCAGTCGATTGGTCACATACCGGCACATCCGCTTCCGCAAGGCCATTCGCGTGCTCGCCCCATTGGCGGCGGTCGCGCTGCTCAGCTTTGCCTTGCTGGCGCCGGCGGTCGCGCAGATTTGGAATCCATTTAACCTGGGTTCGCGGCCCGCGCCGCCGCCGCCGGGGAAACAGCCGCCGTCGCAACTGCCGCAGCGGGCGCCGCAGCCATACAATCCATTCAGCGCCTTGTTCGGGGGCTTTGGTTTGGGGCCGGGACAACAGCAGCAGCAGCAACAGCCAAAGGTGGATAATGTGCAGGCGCCGCCGCCGGCGCGCCGTTCGCCAGAATCGATTGCCGCCATCACCACACCCGTCCTGGTGCTGGGCGATGCGATGGCGGACTGGCTCGCGCTGGGATTGGAAGAAGCTTTTGCCGAGCGGCCTGAATTCGGTATTGTGCGCAAGCATCGCTCCTATGCGGGCCTGATCCGTTACGATACGCGGCGCGACATCGAATGGCCGCAGGTCGTGCGCGAGGCGGTCGCGGCGGACAAGCCGAAATTCATCGTGATGATGGTCGGCTTCCACGATCGTCAGGCGATCCGCGAGCAAACCGCAGCGCCGACGCCGCCGGGACGCGGCGCGGCGCAGCCGGCCGCGACCAAGCCCGACGATGCCGAATATCACGACCCGGATTCGCCGGAGAGCCGCGCACGTGCGAGCGCCGAAGCGCAGAACGCCGAATTGCGCAAGACCACGCCAGCACCCTCCGCTACGCCCGAACAAACGCGCGCGGCGGCCACCGGCCCGGCGGAGTTCCAGAGCGAAGCCTGGCAGGCCAATTATGTCCGGCGCATCGACGCCACCATCGCCGCGCTCAAGAGTGCAAACGTGCCGGTGTTTTGGGTCGGCCTGCCGCCGCAGCGGGTGGCGCGGCAGTCGGCCGATGCGGCCTATCTCAACGAGCTCTACCGCAGCCGCGCCGAACGCGCCGGGATCACCTATGTCGATATTTGGGATGGCTTTGTCGACGAGGCCGGACGCTACACGGTGCAGGGACCGGATTTTGAAGGCCAGAGCCGCCGGTTGCGTTCCGGTGACGGCCTTTATTTCACGCGCGCTGGCGCCCGCAAACTCGCCCATTATGTCGAGCGCGAAATTCTGCGCAGCCTGCTCGGCCGCGATACGCCGATTGCATTTCCGGCGCCGGAGCCCTCGACGCAGCCCGGCCGTCCGGGCGCAGCGCGGCCGTTGGTCGGTCCGGTGATTCCGCTGACGGCGTCGATCGGTGGCGGCAGTGAATTGCTGGGCGGCGGCCCGGCGCGGCCTAGCGCCAGCGATCCATTAGCGACGCGTGTGCTGGTGCGCGGCGAGCCGGTGACCGCGCCGGCGGGACGCGCCGATAATTTCGCCTGGCCGCGCGACGGCGTCGCCCTGGTGCAGGAAGGCGAGCCCGAGGAATTGCCGACGCTGCCAGTGGTGGCGCGGCCGGAGCCGCAGGTTCAGCCGCCCGCACCGGTGCGCACGTCGACGCCGCAACTGGCGCCGTCGCCGCAGCCAAAAGCGGCGCTGCCACCGTCCAATCCGGCCGCGGCGCCGCAACCCAAGGCACCGGCCCGGCCGTTTGGCGACGCCCGCATATTGCCGGCGCAGCCGGCGCCACCGACACAGCCGACGCAACCCGCGCCGCAACAACGCAAGGCGCCGCCGCCACCACCGCGCGCGAGCAATGACAATGCGCCACGGCCGCCATTGCCGTTGCTGCGCTGAGAGTTCGCGTCGCAGCTTGACGCCACCGGTGGAGTGGATTTGACATTCGCTTTCCCGGTGCGGCTTGCGCGGGATGCGAATGTTAGAATCGGATCGCTAACGCGGCAGATTGGTCGATCCCATCAGGAATTGATCGACCGAATGGGCGGTCTGACGGCCTTCGCGAATCGCCCACACCACCAGCGATTGGCCGCGCCGCATGTCGCCGCAGGCGAAAATTTTCGGATTGCTGCTGCGGTAAGACACAGTGTCGGCTTTGACATTGCCGCGCGGATCGAGCGCCAGCGCAAGCGAAGCGATCATGCCGTCATGCATCGGCGAGACAAAGCCCATCGCCAACAGCACAAGGTCGGCCTTGACGTCGAATTCGGTGCCGGCAATCGGTTGGAACTTGTTGTCGACGCGCGCGCAGGTGAGCTTGGTGACGCTGCCGTTCTCGCCCGCGAAGGCCAGCGTGCCGACCGCGAAATCGCGCGTGGCGCCTTCTTCGTGGCTTGACGAGGTGCGCAGCTTCCAGGGCCAGTCCGGCCAGGTGAGCAGCTTGTTCTCGATCGCCGGCGGCTGCGGCATGATTTCGAAATTGGTCACCGACAAGGCGCCTTGGCGAAACGAAGTGCCGATGCAGTCGGAGCCGGTGTCGCCGCCCCCGATCACGACAACATGCTTGCCGGTCGCAAGGATCGGTTCGGCATCGGTCGCCTGCGGCTCGGCGCTGACGCGCCGGTTCTGTTGCGGCAGGAAGTCCATCGCGAAATGGATGCCTTTGAGATCGCGGCCGGAGATCGGCAAGTCGCGGGCGTTTTCGGCGCCGCCCGCCAGCACCACCGCATCGTATTCGGCGACCAGCTTGGCGGCATCGACGGTCACGCCGACATGGGCATTGTAGTGAAACGTCACACCTTCGGCTTCCATCTGTGCGACGCGACGATCGACGTGGTGCTTCTCCATCTTGAAGTCGGGAATGCCGTAGCGCATCAGGCCGCCGGCCTTGGCGTGCTTTTCGAACACATGCACGTTGTGTCCGGCGCGCGCGAGTTGCTGGGCGCAGGCCATTCCGGCGGGGCCGGAGCCGACCACCGCGATCTTCTTGCCGGTCTTTACCGTCGGCGGTTCGGGCTTGAGGCCCTGCGCAATGGCGCGGTCGGCAATCGCGCATTCGATGGTTTTAATGGTGACGGGGTTGTCGTCGATGTTGAGGGTGCAGGATGCTTCGCACGGCGCCGGGCAGACGCGGCCGGTCACTTCCGGAAAATTATTGGTCGAGTGTAGATTGCGCGCGGCCTCGTCCCAATCGCCGCGATAGACCAGATCGTTCCAATCCGGAATCTGGTTGTTGACCGGGCAGCCGGTCGGCGCGCCGGTAACGATATTGCTGCCGTGGCAATAGGGCACGCCGCAATCCATGCAGCGCGCGGCCTGAGTTTTATTGTCCTCCTCGGACAACGGCAGCACGAATTCCCGCCAATGCTTAACGCGTTCCTCGACCGGCGCGTAGTCGCGGTCATTGCGTTCGTATTCGAGAAAGCCGGTGATCTTGCCCATGAATCGCTCGGATTACTCCGCCGCCT
Organism: Xanthobacteraceae bacterium; assembly: GCA_022841625.1. GTDB lineage: Bacteria > Pseudomonadota > Alphaproteobacteria > Rhizobiales > Xanthobacteraceae > VAZQ01. The sequence goes on along the minus strand of JALHRD010000033.1, from coordinate 50,980 downwards.
GCATGGTGCGCGCCTTTTCCAGTTCGGCGAGCGCGCGGCGGTACTCGACCGGCATCACCTTGCGGAACATCGGGCGATAGCGGTCCCATTCCGCCAGGATTGTCGCGGCGCGGGCCGAGCCGGTCAGGCGGGCATGCCGGCCGATCAGCAGTTGCAGGCGTTCGAGATCGAAGCGAGTCATGTCGCCCAGCACTTCGACCCAGCCCGAGGTTTCGAGATCCTGCGCATGGTGATAGATCGTCGCGGCCGCGGCTTCTTCCTCCGGCAGCGGCTCAAGCTCGACCATAGTCATGTTGCAGAGCCGCTCGAAGGTGCCGTCCTCGTCCAGCACATAGGCGATGCCGCCCGACATGCCGGCGGCGAAGTTGCGGCCGGTCTTGCCAAGCACGACGACAATGCCGCCGGTCATGTATTCGCAGCAGTGATCGCCGGCGCCCTCAATCACCGCGATGGCGCCGGAATTGCGGACCGCGAAGCGTTCGCCGGCGACGCCACGGAAATAGCACTCGCCCTCGATCGCGCCGTAAAGCACGGTGTTGCCCACGATGATGGAGTGTTCCGGAACGAAGCCTGCGTCGGGCGCGGGCTTGATAATAAGGCGCCCGCCCGACAAGCCCTTGCCGACATAGTCGTTGGCGTCGCCTTCAAGCTCGAAGGTCACGCCGCGCGCGAGCCAGGCGCCGAAGCTCTGCCCGGCGGTGCCGGTGAATTTCACATGGATGGTGTCGTCCGGCAGGCCGTCATGGCCGTAGCGCTTGGCGATTTCGCCCGACAGCATCGCGCCCGCGGTGCGATCGGTGTTCTTGATGGCCGATGTAATACGCACCGGCGTACGGTGTTCGAGCGCTGCCTGCGATTGTGCGATCAGGCGGCGGTCGAGGACGTGCGCAATCTTGTGGTCCTGCCGCTCGTTGTTGGAAATACTGACGCCTGGGCCGGCGGCGGGCTTGTGGAACAGCTTCGAGAAATCGAGGCCCTTGGCCTTCCAATGTTCGACCACCTGGCGTTTGTCGAGCATCTGCAACTGGCCGATCATCTCGCTGAACGTGCGGTAGCCCAGCGCCGCCATGATCTCGCGCACTTCCTCGGCGACGAAGAAGAAGAAATTAATGACGTGCTCGGGCTTGCCGACGAAGCGCGCGCGCAGCACCGGGTCCTGGGTCGCGACGCCGACCGGGCAGGTGTTGAGGTGGCACTTGCGCATCATGATGCAGCCGGCCGCGATCAGCGGCGCGGTCGAGAAACCGAATTCGTCGGCGCCCAACAAGGCCCCCACCACGACATCGCGTCCGGTACGGATGCCGCCATCGACTTGCACCGCGATGCGTCCGCGCAGGCGGTTTGCAACCAGCGTCTGATGGGTCTCGGCCAGTCCGATTTCCCAGGGCGAGCCGGCATGTTTGATCGAGGTTAAGGGACTCGCACCGGTGCCGCCCTCAAAGCCCGAGATCGTGACATGGTCGGCGCGCGCCTTCGATACGCCGGCCGCGACGGTTCCGACCCCGACCTCGGAAACCAGCTTCACTGACACCTGGCCACTGGGATTGACGTTCTTCAAATCGAAAATGAGCTGCGCCAAGTCTTCGATCGAATAGATGTCGTGATGCGGCGGCGGCGAAATCAAGCCAACGCCCGGCGTCGAATGACGGACCTTGGCGATGGTCTGGTCGACCTTGTGGCCTGGCAGTTGGCCGCCTTCGCCGGGCTTGGCGCCCTGCGCCATCTTGATCTGCATCATGTCCGAATTGACGAGATATTCGGTGGTGACGCCAAATCGTCCCGACGCCACTTGCTTGATCGCCGAGCGCATTGAGTCGCCATTGGGCAGCGGCTTGAAGCGGTCGGTTTCCTCGCCACCTTCGCCGGTGTTCGATTTGCCGCCGATGCGGTTCATGGCGATTGCGAGCGTGGTGTGCGCTTCGCGCGAGATTGAGCCGAACGACATCGCGCCGGTGGCGAAACGCTTGACGATTTCCTTGGCCGGTTCGACCTCGTCGAGCGGCACTGGCTTGCGGCCGTCATCTTCGGCGGATTTGATGCGGAACAGGCCGCGGATTGTCAAAAGCCGCTCGGTCTGCTCGTTCGAGACTTTGGCATAGGCGCGGTACTGCTCAGGCAGATTTCCGCGCACGGCGTGTTGCAGGGCGGATACCGTGCCGGCGTTCCAGACGTGATCCTCGCCGCGGACGCGAAGGTGGTATTCGCCGCCGACGTCAAGCGCGTTGCGGTAGATCGGCGCGTCGCCGAAGGCGTCGCGATGCCGCCGCACGGATTCCTCGGCAATCTGTGCCAAGCCGACGCCCTCGATGCGGGTGGCGGTGCCGGCGAAGAACTCGGCCACGAAATCCGATTTGAGCCCAACCGCGTCAAAGATCTGCGCGCCGCAATAGGACTGGTAGGTGGAGATGCCCATCTTGGACATCACCTTGAGTATGCCCTTGTCGATCGCCTTGATGTATCGCTTGACGATGTCCTTCGGCTCGATCTTCTGTGGCAGCTTGTCCGCCATCGCAATCAGCGTTTCGAACGCGAGATAGGGATTGATCGCCTCGGCGCCATAGCCGGCGAGGCAGCAGAAGTGGTGGACCTCGCGCGGCTCGCCGGATTCAACCACCAAGCCGACCGAGGTGCGCAGGCCTTGCCGGATCAGATGATGATGCACGGCGGCGCAGGCGAGTAGTGATGGCATCGCAATGCGCTCGGCGCTGGCGCGCCGGTCGGACAGGATGACTATGTTGATGCCTTCGCGCACGGCGGCTTCGGCGCGCGCGCAAAGCCGGTCGATCTTGTCGCGCAGCCCGTCAGGGCCCTGTTCGGCCGACCAGGTGATGTCGAGAAAGCGCGACTTGAAATGGCCATTGCCGACTTCCGAGATCGAGCGGATTTTCTCAAGGTCTTCATTGGTCAGGATCGGCTGACGAACTTCCAGGCGCTTGAGGCGCGAAGTGCCTTCGAGATCAAGCAGGTTCGGCCGCGGTCCGATCATCGAGACCAGGCTCATCACCAGTTCCTCGCGGATCGGATCGATCGGCGGGTTGGTGACTTGTGCGAAGTTCTGTTTGAAATAGGTGAATAGCGGTTTGGCCCTGTCCGACAGCGCCGAGATCGGCGTGTCGGTGCCCATTGAGCCGACGGCTTCCTCGCCCAGCGTCGCCATCGGCGTCATCAGGATCTTAATGTCTTCCTGGGTGTATCCGAACGCCTGCTGCCGATCGAGCAGCGCCAAATTGGATAGCGCCGGCTGGACCGCCGCGGCCGGCAGATCTTCCAGAACGATCTGCGTATTTTCGAGCCATTCGCGATAGGGATGACTCTTGGCGAGCGTCGACTTGAGTTCCTCGTCCGGGATGAGCCGGCCCTGGTCGAGATCGACCAGCAGCATCTTGCCCGGCTGCAGCCGCCATTTGGTGACGATCTCGCTTTCGGCGATGGGCAGCACGCCCATTTCCGAAGCCATGACGATGCGATCGTCGCGGGTGACGAAATAGCGCGCCGGGCGAAGTCCGTTTCGATCGAGCGTGGCGCCGATTTGGCGGCCATTGGTGAAGGCAATGGCCGCCGGCCCGTCCCATGGCTCCATCAGCGCGGCGTTGTATTCGTAAAACGCGCGGCGCTCTTCGTCCATCAGCGGATTGCCCGCCCATGCCTCAGGAATCATCATCATCATGGCATGGGCGAGCGAGTAACCGCCCTGCGACAGAAACTCGAGGGCGTTGTCGAAACAGGCGGTGTCGGATTGACCCTCGTAGGAAATCGGCCAGAGTTTGTTGATGTCATCGCCGAACAAGGGCGAGGACACCGACGCCTGCCGTGCTGCCATCCAATTGTTGTTGCCGCGCAGCGTATTGATCTCGCCGTTATGCGCGATCATTCGATAGGGATGCGCCAGCGACCAGGTCGGGAATGTGTTGGTCGAGAAGCGCTGATGGATGAGTGCGAGCGCGCTCACAAAATCCTGGTCGCGCAAGTCCGGATAGTAGGTGCCAAGCTGGTCGGCCAGGAACATGCCTTTGTAGACAATCGTGCGACAGGAAATCGACACCGGATAGTAATTCGACAGGCGGCGCTCGCGCCGCGAATAGATCGCGCTCGATATCGACTTGCGCAGGATGTAGAGCCGGCGCTCGAAATCGTCTTCGTTCTTGATCTTCTTGCCGCGGCCGATGAACACCTGCTGGTGCACCGGTTCGGTTGGCTTGACGCTTTCGCCAAGCGTGGAGTTATCGGTCGGCACATCGCGCCAGCCGAGCAGCACCAGCCCCTCGCGCTTGATGGTCTGCGCATAGATGTCGCGGATGATTTGACGCCAATCCGGATCGGTCGGCATAAACAATTGGCCGATCGCGTATTCGCCGAGGCTTGGCAGTGCGAAACCATTTTTGTCGGCCGCCTTGGCGAAGAACGCGTGCGGAATCTGCACCAGGATGCCGGCGCCGTCGCCGGCGCGCGGATCGGCGCCAACCGCGCCGCGGTGTTCGAGGTTGCAAAGAATCGCAAGCGCGTCCTCGATCAGCTTGTGCGACTTGCGTCCCTTGATGTCGGCAATAAAGCCAACGCCGCAAGCATCCTTGTCGTGCGCCGGATCGTAGAGACCCTGCGCTGGCGGCAGTCCGGGATCGGCGGTGTCGCCGAGCGGAAGCGCAAACGCATGGCGTGCGGCCGGCAGCCTGCGGCGCCGTCCGTTCGTCTCCCGCTTGCGTTTCGCCTTCGTCTGCATCCCGAACGTCTTCGTGTTTTCCGTTGGTCAGGTTCAATGACCGTCGCGTTTGCCAAGCGGGCGGTTCGCAATCCGCAGCAACGTCCGCCCCTCGCCAAGGAGCCGCCGGTGTCGCGTCAAATTGACGGCCGTTTCGCCCGCTGTGGATGGCCAATGTCCAGCCGTACCTGTTGGCGCTCGCCCGAAGCCCGGTTGGGCTCACCACAGCGTTACCACCAAGTGGGACAGCAATGCTGACCTAACATACCTTGCCAAATTCTAGTCGCGGATACAAGGGATCACCTAGTTTAAAATGCCGGTTTCTCGGTTTCCTGGCCCAAAAATTGGGTCTCGACGATCCGCGTCGGCCGCATTGCCTTCAGTTCGCTCTCCAAGGCGCGCCAAGATGCATGGAGCTGGCGCCGCCGCCGGGCCGAAGTTCGGCGATACGAGCACCGCGGTCTTTATGGCGTTGCCGTGGCTAGTTCTGCCCGAATTTCGGCGTCCGCCCCACTTAGGCTTGCTCCATAACGAGACAATGAAATAGGGGACAGCGTCTTGAAACACTGGAACGCGATTGGCATCGGGCTCGCGCTGCTCGGTGTTGTCATGGTCTCGCAGGCCCAGGCGCAGGTCGAGCCGCCGCGCGCGGCGATTGTGCCGTCACCTCACCCGGGGCTTTCGAGTGCTGAGGTTCTGGCGATTGTGCGTGCGTCCGGGTTGACGCCTTTGACCCAGCCGGCGCGCCAAGGCGCAAACTATGTCGTGCTTGCCTCCGACAATATGGGCGGTCAATTGCGTGTCGTGGTCGGCGCCAACCGCCGGATTCTTCATGCATCGCCGGCCCACGATCCCCGTTTCGCGTACTATGCCGTTCGTCCGCGCGGCTACATCCCGGTCGCGCCCCCATACGGAGCGGCGCCAGCGCCCTCGCGTGAAGTGCTGCCACCGCCTGGCCTTACGGAGCCGCCGCGCGCCGCGCGGGCACCGGCACTGCCGGTGAGTGCGCCACAGGATCCGCGGCCCGCGAGCGCTCCGGACATCACGAGTTCGGTGCCGACGCGTTCAACGCCAACGCCGTTGCCACGTCCTCGGCCGGCGGTTGCGGCGAACGAGGCGGTGCCTCAGGCGATTCAATCGGTACCGGAAGTGCCCGCCGCTGCGGCGATGGCCCCCGCGGGCCGACCCGCAACGAGTCCGCCGATTACCGCGGTAAAGCCTGTGCAGCCCACCGAAACGCAAATGGTTCCAGTCGCCCCGCTCGACTAGGCCGTGCGAAGCCCAATTGTCTTAAGTCGATGTAAACGCTCTGGCATGGTCAAAGTGCGCCAGTGCCCTGTTGCTCCCGCTCTCAACCGCATGACGGTGGGTCATGTCCGGTTGATCGATAAACCGCCATCGACCAGAATCGCTGCCCCGGTGGTGAAACTCGACGCATCCGAGGCAAGATACAGGACGGAGTCCGCAATCTCATCCGGGTTGGCAAGGCGCTTGAGGGCATCGAGGCCTTCCACAAAGGCGAGCGTCTCCGGGCTGCCTGCCATGCTGCGTGCCATCGGCGTATGAGTGCCGCCGGGCAAGATGGCATTGACGCGAATGCCCTTGGGACCGAGTTCGACGGCGAGAACCTGGGTAAGACCGATGAGGCCAGCCTTGCTCGCGGCATAGGCCGCGGTACCGGGCAAGCCGACGGTCGAGCCGACGAATGTCGAGGTAAAGATGATCGAACCACGGCCGCGAGCAAGCATCGCTGGAATTTGATACTTGGCCGCGAGGAACGCGCTGGTCAGATTGGTGTCTAGCGTGTGTTGCCAGTTTTTCAGGGTCATCGCGGCCGCTGATCCCAGCTGACCTAAAGTACCGGCGTTGTTAAAAGCCACGTCGAGACCGCCGAACTCATCAACGGCAACATTCACAAGCGCGCGGGCGTAGGTCTCGTCCCTTACATCCCCGGCGATTGCCACGGCTTCGCCGCCGTCATTACGAATATCGGCGACCAGGGCGTCGAGTTCCGGCCGCCGTCTTGCTGCAACGACAATTTTTGCGCCTTCGCGCGCGAACCGCTTCGCTGTCGCATATCCGATGCCGGAACTTGCACCGGTAACGATGGCGGTTCGGCCCGATAGCTGCTGCTGCATTGGATCGCCTCCCGGCCTGCAGGATCGCCGCCAACAGCGCCCGGTTCCACCCGGTTTCTGCACGCCTGGGGGAGTATTCGATTCCATGCCGCTCTCGCGAGAGCGCACGTTCCCGGTTCGCGCCGCACGCATGGGTTGCGAACGCCATCACCGCGGTCGGTAAGAAATGAAAGCGCCCCGGCTGTTGAGCCGGGGCGCTTCCGCCAATTGCGGACGGCAGGCTGCTTACGCGGCTTGCTGTTCGACGACCTTGGGCAGGCCGTTGCCGATCTTGATCTGGCGCGGCTTCTTAGCCTCGGGGACTTCGCGCACAAGATCGACATGCAAGAGACCGTTCTCCAGTGCCGCGCCCTTTACCTGGACGTAATCGGCGAGCTGAAAGATACGCTCGAACGCGCGGGCGGCGATGCCTTGATAAAGCGTCTCGCCCTTGGGCTCGTTGGTCTGGGCCCGCTTCTCGCCGCGGATCGTCAGCGTGTTCTCTTTTGCTTCGATCGTGATGTCGGCTTCCGAGAAGCCGGCGACGGCAACCGTGACACGGTAGTTATTTTCGTCGGTCCGCTCGATGTTATAGGGCGGGTACCCGGGTGCGCCATCGTGCCCGGCGGCCTGATCGAAAAGATCGAACAGGCGATCGAAACCAACGGTCGAACGATAGAGGGGAGCTAGGTCGAAAGTTCGCATGGCATATCCTCCTAAAGCGACATGCAGTGAGATCTGCCCATCCGGGCCAGACCGGGTTTAGTGTGCATCCACAATGGGCCTGCACAACTTTCCATATGGGGGCGCTTTGAGGCAGCGCAAGAGGATATAAGTATTTGATTTTTCAATAAAATTAAGAATACCCGGGAGAGCGATGAAAGTCTTGCGAAACCAAGCCTTGGTTTAATTGAGGCGCGGCCGGGGGCTGCTATAAGCGCGACAGAGTGCCGCTGCGCGCGAAACCCCAGCCATGAACCTTATTTCTATCCCCGCCAATCCGGTACCCGAGGACGTCGTCACCGGCATGCTGAAAACGCCGGACGGGGTGTCATTGCGTTTTGCGCGCTGGGCGCCGCCGTCGGGACGAAAAGGCACGGTGTGTCTGTTTCCCGGTCGCGCCGAATTCATCGAAAAATATTTCGAAACCGTTCGTGACCTGCGCGCGCGCGGCTTCGCAGTGGCGGCGCTCGATTGGCGCGGCCAGGGCGGCTCGCAACGCCAATTGCGTAATCCGCGCAAAGGCTATGTGCGTCGGTTTTCCGATTACGAAATCGATCTTGCAACTTTCATGCAGGAAGTGGTGCTGCCGGACTGTCCGCCGCCGGTGTTCGGCCTCGCCCATTCGATGGGTGCCACGGTGTTGCTGCGCGCCGCGCATCAAGGGCATCGCTGGTTCGATCGCATGGTGCTGTTGGCGCCGCTGATTGGATTGCCGGGCCTTCGCAAGTCAATGGCGACTAAGATCGCGGTGCGGGCCTTGCGGTTGCTCGGCCTTGGCGGTGCCTATGTGCCGGGTGGCGACGCTACGGTCATGCAGCAGCGGCCGTTCATCGGCAATTTGCTGACGTCGGATCCGGTGCGCTATGCGCGCAATGTCGCGGTGCTCGATGCGGAACCGTCGCTGGCGCTTGGTTGGCCGACGGTAGCATGGGCCGATTCCGTGTTCCGGATGATGAGCCTCCTGGCCGAGCCGAGCTACGCCATCAAGATACGCCAGCCAATGCTGGTGATCGCCGCCGGTCATGACCAAGTCGTATCGACCCAAGCGATCGATGAGTTCGCATACCGCCTGCGCGCGGGCTCGCATCTCATCGTTCCGGGTGCGCGGCACGAATTGCTGATGGAACAGGATCGCTACCGCGGGCAAGTGCTGGCTGCGTTCGACGCCTTTGTGCCGGGCACGGCCGCGTTTTGAGCGAATAGCGAATAGCGAATAGCGAATAGCGAATAGCGAATAGCGAATAGGAAAGGAGGGGCAGTCGCCAAGCCCCTTTCGGTGACTATTCGCTACTCACAATTCGCTATTCGCTTTCCTCAGCAACTCCAAAGCGGCGGCGTGCACGCGTTTGTCGCCGGCCGCGACGATGCGTCCGCCCGCCACCGGCGATTCATTTTCCCAGGTCGTCACGATGCCGCCGGCACCGACGATGATCGGAACCAGCGGGATAATGTCGTAAGGCTTGAGCTCGGTTTCGATCACCAGATCGATATGGCCCGCGGCCAGCATGCAATAGGCGTAGCAATCGCCGCCATAACGCGAGAGCAGGACCGCTTCCTCGACCTTGCGAAAGCACGCGCGGTCGGCGTCGTTCATCAAGAGCGGGCTGGTGGTGAACAAGACCGCTTCGGCGAGCGTGGCGCAGGCGCGCACATGCAAATCGCGTTCGCCGGCCGGCCCTCGATAGCGCGCCGCGAGACCGTCGCCGCTGAAGCGTTCACCGATGAAGGGTTGGTTCATCAGGCCGAACACCGGTTCGCCGAACCGCGTCAGTGCGATCAGCGTACCCCAGGCCGGCATTCCCGCGATGAATGACTTGGTGCCGTCGATTGGGTCGAGCACCCAAACATATTCGGCGTCTGCGCGGTCGGGTCCGTACTCCTCGCCGACAATGCCGTGGGCCGGGAAGGAGCGGCGGATCATTGTGCGCATGGCCGTCTCGGCGGAGCGGTCGGCCACGGTGACGGGGTCGAAGCGGTCCTTGCCCTTATCGGTGATGCTGAGCGAGGTCCGAAAAAACGGCAGGATGGTCTCGCTGGAAACCGAGGCCAGTTCGTCCACAAAGGTTGCGAAATCGATCGCAGTCATAGCCGGCGCTGCGGCGCTTCGCCGCCACCGTTCGGAGCACGGGGTGAGATTTGGCATGTTCGGTGACTACAAGTATTTGATCTCAAACGATTATCCCTCTGGCTATCGTCCAATCCGAACTGTGGCCTATGAAACACAGAGCGTACCATATTCGTGTTTCTGCATAGCAAGTTAGGTCAGCATCGCTTGCTTTTTCCGCTCGGAGATACCACATCATCGCAATGCGGCAGCGCTCTGCGTTGCTGCTACGCCCTCCTTGGGCGTTTCCTCCCTAGACTTGGGCCGCCTTGCGCAAGCAGGCGGCCTTTTTTCTTTATATTACAATTGCTTGTATGCCCCTTGCCGAAAGCGTTAATCGGCACTTGCGCTTTGTGCGATGCAATGTATTATATTGCAGCGCGGTATCGCTTTGCGATATCGCTGCCCTCCTTGGGCGTTTCCTCCCTAGACTTGGGCCGCGGTTCGCCGCGGCCCCTTTTTTATGATCACCAGTACTGACGCTTTCCAATTACTCCGCTGCTGCCCGGTAGGGCCGCAGTTCTTGCACCGGGATACTGGCCAACCGCGCCGCTAATGTTTCCAAGTCCGCCGCGAGGGTTACAAACGCTCCAGTGCGTTCAAAGCGCCGCTCGTCCATATACAGCGCGCGGTTAAATTCAAGCTGGATGGCGTGCAGGCCGGCGGTCGGATTGCCGTAGTGCTCGGTAATAAAGCCTCCGGCATAAGGCTTATTACGGCTGACAACGTAGCCCAATTGGCGGAATGTCGTTTCGATTGTCTCGGCCACCGCCGGCACGCAACTGGTGCCGTAGCGGTCGCCCAAGACCACGTCGGCGCGCGGGTGGTCGTCCCGGGCGCCGGCGGTCGACGGCATGGAGTGGCAGTCGACCAAGACCGCAGCACCGAAATCGCGATGGATGCGGGTGAACAATCGGCGCAGGGCGCGATGATAAGGCTTATAAAGGCTTTCAATCCGGCGGATTGCGTCGTCGATCGGAATGCGCTGGCCATAAATCTCCTGGGCATCGCCGACCACCCGGGCGATGGTGCCCAGCCCGCCGGCGACCCGCATCGAGCGGGTATTGGCGAAAGAGGGCAGGCGGCCCTCGAACATCCGGGGATCGAGCTCATAGGGCTCGCGATTGACGTCGACATAACAGCGCGGAAAGTGCGCCCGCATCAGTGGATGGCCGCGGCGCAGCACGCCAAATAGCAGCTCGTCGACAAAGGAATCCTCGGAGCGGCGCAGCGTTGCCACGTCGAGCCGGGAGGCCGCCAGGAATTCGCGGGGGTAGACACAGCCGCTATGGGGGGAGTTGAAGACAACCGGGCCGCAGCATGCGTCCGGCTCAAGGATTTCGAATGGTGGATCCAGTTCGTCCTGGCTAACGCGCATGGATAACGTTTGCCTCGATGGCGGAGCGCCCGTTCAAGCCGCACCACTATGCCGCGAACCCAGCGAATGTCCATGGCCGTGGGGCCACTGCCAATATATTGTCGGGTTCACCCGATATTTACCCCGTATCCGGCTTATGGGTTCGGGACAATCAAGGGACGCCGGCTGCAATGAGTAAAGAGATGTCGAAGATTCTTCTGGCGGAAGACGATACCGACATGCGCCGCTTTCTGGTCAAGGCGCTGCAGAATGCCGGCTATGAGGTGATTTCTTACGACAATGGGCTCGCGGCCTATGAGCGGCTTCGCGAGGAGCCGTTCCACCTCCTGCTCACCGATATCGTGATGCCTGAAATGGACGGCATCGAACTCGCACGCCGCGCCTCCGAGCTCGATCCCGACATTAAGATCATGTTCATCACCGGCTTTGCGGCGGTCGCGCTCAACCCAGATTCAGCGGCGCCCAAGAACGCCAAGGTTCTGTCGAAGCCGGTCCATCTGCGTGATTTGGTCAACGAAGTGCAGAAAATGCTGGCGGCCTGAGAGCCCGTTTCCGAAAAGCGGGAACCGTTATTCCGGCCGGATCACGCTCTAAAGGGGACCCCTCTCGGCCCCGACCCGGCGGCTTGCCTCGCTCCGGGGGAGCCGATAAGACGATGCACCACAAGGGCGCGTAGCTCAGCGGAAGAGCACTACCTTGACATGGTAGGGGTCACAGGTTCGATCCCTGTCGCGCCCACCATTTCTATCGATAAGCTCAAGTCGCGTTTTGCGAATGAGGTCGTGGGCGTCGGTTCGCCGAACCTACGCCGCCATCTCAAGCTGGTTCGTGGCCGGCTCGATCACGGTCGGGAACATGGCGACCGCGCTATCGTCAATCGCCAGGAAAGCAATCGGCTGCCTGGCGCGCTCGGCGCGAAGTTCGCGCGCGATCTTCCGCGTCGCTTTGGTGGAGGCGCCAAGCTCGGCCAACAGGCGCTTTAGCCATTCACGGGGCTCGCGGCCGTCCTCGGGCTGCTCACCGCTGGTTAGGAAATCCACAATGGCGGCGGCGAGCCAATCGGCCCAGGCCCGGTCTGCGCGCTCGACCGCGCCATCGAGGCGGATCAGCATTTCCGCTTCGGCGGTGGTCGTAACCCCGTCCGGAAGATAGTCCCGCTGAAGCCGGCGAATATCGCCAAAAGTGATCTGGCTGCGGGCGATGCGATTGGTGACGAATTCCTGAAATTTGGTGTTGTCGGTCATTGCTCGCATCCCCGAATGCCGCGTTGTTCGTGCGCAGAGTTTTGCGCCAATCGGTTTTCCCGAGTCTTAATCCGCGGCTCCGAATTGGCGTTCAGGTAAACGAATCGGCACCGCGCATAGCGCCGCGCCCGCGCACTTTAGGTCAGATGCTCGACCATCATGCCCTTCGGGAAAATGTCGTCGACCTTGGCGTGGCGATGCGCGATGCCCTGTTCGAAGGTGTAGCGCATGAATTGCTCCAGCGTCGGTCGGTTTTCCTCGATCCCGTAAGGAAACGGATCGCCGCCGAACTGATCGCGCATCCGCCGGGCATAGGTCGTCAACCATGGCAGCGGGTAGCGCGATACGGTCACGTCGGCGAGGCGGCCGATGCTGCGCTCTTTGGATTCCGTAAAGGCATTGTAAAGGCTGCCGGCAACCCAGGGGTCGCGGTCGAGGATCGATTTCTTAATCGCAATCACATGCATGATCGGCCAGACCTTGCTGCGCGCGTAATACTGCTCTTCCATTTCGAGATAGTTCGGAAATAGCCGCACCACGTCGGGATGGCCGCGCAGGAAACAGTCAGGCGGCCGTGCCACCAAGGCGCAGTCGATCTCGCCCTTGGCCAGCATGTCGGACAGCGACTTATCCTCGACGCGGGTCAGCTTTACGCCTTTCGGGATCGACAGCTCGACCTTCTCGGCGCGGCCGGCCTGGTTGAGGCCAGCTTGGTACCAGTGGACATCTTTGAGTTTGACGCCGCATTCGTCGCCGAGCCAGCCGCGCATATAGACCGCGGCGGTGTGCGCCCATTCCGGCGAGCCGATTTTCTTGCCCTTGAGGTCCTTCGCGCTTTTGATCTTGCTGTTCTTGTTGACGAAGAACGCCGAGAACCGGAAATGCCGCGAGCAGACCACCGGCAGCGCCAGAATGTCGGGGTTCTTGCGCGTCACCTGGGCGGCGAATTTCGCAAACGAGAGTTCGCTCACGTCCCATTCGCGGTTGGCGGTAAAGCGCGCGAAAATCTCGTGCAGTTCCGGCATCAGCCAGGTGTGCTCGATGCCCTCGGCGCGGATGTCGCCGGTGCGGAAATCGCGGAAATGGTCGTAATCCTGGGTCGCAATCGTCAGGTGCAGTTTTTTCATTGGCTCAAACTTGTACTTGCTACATGAACAAAAACGGTTCTCGCATCGCGTGCCCACTCTCGCGAAGGGAACGGACACAGTAACGAGCGCGCAGGTTTCCGATGGTCATTTTTTGCGTTCGGTGGTGTTGCGGGGTTCCATCGCGGCTTTCGCCTTCACCACGATATCGGCCGGCGTGTTGATGAAATCGGTCACGATCTGCTGGATCGCCGTGCCGCTGACCGGCGTGATATCGATACCAGCCTTCTTGCAGTCGTCGCGGAACGCGGGATCCTGGAGCAGGCTGTCGAAAGCCTTGCGCAGCATGGCGACCCGCTCGGCCGGCACGCCCGGCGAGGTGACAAACGGGCGGCCGATCACGATGTCGGTCGAGAAAAAACGCAAGATCTGGCGCGCGTCGTCGGTCTTGGCGAAATCGGTGATCAGCGGAACCTGCGGAAACTCAGCGTCGCGCTCCAAGCCGACCTGGGCCAGAAGGTTGATCTTGCCGGCCTTGAGCCAGTCGGCATGTTCGGAAGTCAGGCTGTTGAAATTATTGCCGGCGCGGCCCTCCACTTCGCCGCGCTCCAGCGCGATCGCAATCTCGCTGGTGCTGGCATAGCCGGTCACCAGCCGGAACTGGGTGCCGACGACGCTGTTCAAGACGGTCGGGTAGATCACATTATAGGAGCCGACGCCGGTGCCGCCCATCAGCACTTGCTTTTGCATCGCGTCTTCCAGCGTCTTCACGCCGGTGGTGTGCCAGGTATAGACCGTCGAATTGCTGGAGGACGTCGACACCAGCCATTGAAAATGCGCCGGATTGAACTGGATGCTCTTGCTGCGTTCGAGCACCTGCGCCATTACGAAAATCGGGATGAAAGTGCCGATGGTGGTGCCGTCCTTGGGCGCTTGGCTGAACACATAATTGGCCGCGCGGATGTGGCCGGCGCCGGGCATGTTCTTGGCCACCACGGTCGGATTTCCCGGGATATGATTGCCGAGGTGGCGCGCGACGATGCGGCCATTGGCGTCAAGCCCGCCGCCGGCACCGGTTGAGATGATCAGTTCGAGGGTCTTGCCCTTGTAGAAATCGGCCTGGCTTGCGGCCGGCGTCGGCGCGGCCGCCAGCAGCCCGAGCAGGGCCAGTGCGACAGGGTTCATGCCGGTTCGAACGGCGCGCATGTTCGTTGCTCCGTGGATGCGCGGATGACGTTGCCAACCGCGCGCGCAAGCGTCAAGTAAGGCCGGCATTCCGGGGTGGCGTCGGCGGGGCTTGTTTTGGCCGCGCGCCCGGCCCACCATTGTTGCCAGCCCACTATCGTCAAAGAATGCGGCGCGCGTCGCCGCGACAACCAGCAGGAGCCTTGGTCATGCTCACCACTGTCAAGCCGGCGGCATCGACAATCCCGTTCGACGCCGCGCGCCTCGACCGCCTCATGGAGGAGGCCGGGATCGATGCGCTGCTCGCAAGCTCGAAACACAATGTGCAGTACCTGCTCGGCGGCCATCGCGCGTTTTTCTTTGACTATATGGATGCGATGGGGCTGAGCCGTTACCTGCCGATCATGATCTACCCGAAGGGCGCGCCCGACAAGGCGGCGTTTTTCGGCCATCGGTTGGAAAACCACCAGCGCGAGGTGAAATCGTTCTGGACGCCGGAAGGCAATTGCACCGCGTCGGGCTCGATCGATGTGATCAAGAAGGCGGTCGATCATCTCAAGAAGATCGGGCCGGCGCGGCGGATCGCGGTCGAGATGGCGTTCCTGCCGATGGATTCGGCGGCGGCCTTGCGCGGCGCCATGCCCGAAGTCGAGATCGTCGACGCGCTGTTTGTGCTGGAGCGGCTGCGGGCGCGCAAATCGCCGGCCGAATTGGAAATGGTGCGGATCGCTTCCGAACGGGTGATCGATTCGATGCAGGCGGTGATCGCCAGCCACCAGGCCGGCGCCACCAAGCAGGAACTGGCAGATGCGCTCAAGGTCGAGGAAACCAACCGCGGCCTGACCTTCGAATATTGCCTGATCGCCGCCGGCGCGAGCCACAACCGCGCGCCGTCCGAGCAGCGCTGGGAGGCTGGCGATGTGCTCTCGCTCGATTCCGGCGGAAACTATCATGGCTATATCGGCGATCTCGCGCGCATGGCGATCCTGGGCGAGCCCGATGCGGAGCTGGTCGATATGCTGGCCGAGATTGAGGCGATCCAGCGCGCCTCGATGAAGCCGGCGAAGGCCGGCGTGATGGGCGGTGAAATCTATGCCGCCGCCGAGGCGCTGCTGGCCAAATCGAAGCTGCACAATCACATGCACTTTCTGGCGCATGGCATGGGGCTGGTGAGCCATGAGGCGCCGCGACTGACCGCCACCGGTCCGGTGCCCTACGATGCCTATGACGCGACACGGCCGCTCGAAACCGGCATGGTGGTCTCGGTGGAAACCACGCTGATGCATCCCAAGCGCGGCTTCATTAAGCTTGAGGACACCATTGCGGTGACCGACACTGGCTTCGAAATTTATGGCGAAGGCGCGCGCGGCTGGAATCGCGGCGGCGTCGCATCCGGGAGGTAGCAGAAGTCCGATGCCGCACGTCTCACTGTACGGAAAAATCGTCGTTATTGCGCTCGCCGCTATTGTGTTCACACCGCATGCGCGCGGCCAGAGCGCGGAGGAGTTTTTCAAAGGCAAGCCGATGTCGCTGATCGTCGGATACAATCCCGGCGGCAGCTACGACGTTTATTCGCGGCTTGCGGCGCAATTGCTGCCGAAATATCTCCCGGGCAATCCGACCATCGCGGTCAAGCACATGCCCGGCGTCGGCAGCGTCAAGGCGGCCAATTATCTGTTCGGCCAGGCGTCCAAGGACGGGCTCACCATCGGGATGATCGGCCAGCAATTGGCGTTGACCCAGGCGCTGCGCGATCCGGCGGTGGCCTATGACATGCGCCGGTTCGGCTGGCTTGGGCGGTTTACGCCGATCATTGAAGTCTCGCTGACCTGGCAGACGTCGCCGACCAAATCGATCGCCGACGCCATGACGCGCGATACTGTGATGGCAGCAACCAGTGCCGGCGCCACCACCGAGATGATGCCGAGCCTGATGAACAAGCTCGCCGGCACGCGGTTCAAGATCGTCAAAGGCTATCCCGGCACCACCGGCACGCTGCTGGCAATGGAGCGCGGCGAAACCGAAGGCGCGCATGCGACGCTGGAAAATCTGCTGTTTGGCCGGCCGGCTTGGTTGCGGGACAAGACCGTGAACGTGCTGGTGCAATATGCCCAGCGCCGCCATCCGCAATTTGCCGCGGTGCCGGCGATGGTCGAGTTCGGCAAGACGTCCTCCGACAAACAAGTGCTCAATCTGTTCGGCAGTACCGCCGAAGTGGGTCGCGCGCTGATGACGCCGCCGGATATTCCGGCCGACCGGCTGGCGGTGCTGCGGCGCGCGGTGGCGGCGATGCTGGCCGATCCGGCGTTCAGGGCGGAGATGGACAAGCGCAATCTCGAATTCGGCCCGATGTCGGGTGACGATCTGCAAAAGCTGATAGAACAGACCCTCGATGTCCCGCCGGATATAGTGACCCGTTCGATCGAATTATCGAGGTCTTGAGGATGTTTGCGAAAATCAATCACATGGCGATGGTCAGCCCGATCTATCCGATGCTGGCGAATTTTTATGAGGCGTTTTTCGGGCTCAAACGCTCTGGCAAGACCAGTCGCCCGCTCAATGCAGTCACGGTCGGCGACGGTTATGTTGGCCTCAACATCAATCCACTGCGCGACGGCTATGTTGGCGGGCTCGACCACTTCGGACTGGTGGTCGACGATATCGACACCGTGCTCAAGCGCGCGCGCGAAAAGTTTCCGCAGGCCAATATCGTCAAGCGGCCGTCGACGCGGCCATTTGCGAATTACAGCGGCCACGATCCTGACGGCAATATTTTCGATCTGGCGCAAAAGGACGAGGGCGACAAACTGGTCGGCGTTTATGCCGAGCAGGCGGCGTCGGGCTGGAACCAGGACCGCTATCTCGCGAAGTTCGCAATCCGCACCATGAACCCAGAGAAATGCGCGGACTTTTATCAATATGTCTTTGAGCTTAAGCCGGCGAATCGGGCTGGCAGCGCTTCCGGTCACCACCTGACCGACGGTCGTGTGACCCTTTCGATCCTGCCGTGGTCGGTCTCGATCTTTGAGAATATGTCGATCAAGCGGCCAGGTCCTGATCACATCGGCTTCAAGGTCGAAAATATCGAAGCCTTCAAGCAGCATGTTGCGACCACTTCCGGGATGAACCCGTATGTTGCGCCCATGCGGCTGGGCGGCAGCAAGGAGGCGGAGGCGCGCAAGGCATTCTTCGCCAAGGAAGCTGGCGGCAAATTTCAAATGGCCGACCCCGGCGGCGTGTGGATTGACGTGACCGACGAATGATGCAGTTCGGCGTTTTCGACCATCTCGACCGTAACGATCTGTCGCTCGCCGATTATTACGAGGCGCGGCTGAAGACTATTGCGGATTACGACCGCTTCGGTTTTTACGCCTATCATGTCGCCGAACATCATTCGACACCGATTGGGCTGGCGCCGAGCCCGAGCGTGTTTCTGGCGGCGGTTGCGCAGCGAACTCAGCGGCTGCGCTTCGGCCCGATGGTCTACGCGCTGCCGCTTTATCATCCGATCCGCATGATCGAAGAGATCTGCATGCTCGATCAAATGAGCGGCGGCCGGTTCGAGATGGGATTCGGACGCGGCTCGGTCGGCATCGAATTGGATTATTACGGTCAGGATCCCAAGCTTGCGCAGGAAATCTATGCCGAGGCGCTCGAACTCGTGCTGAAGGGGCTGACCGAGCCCACGCTCACCTTCCATGGCCGGTTCTTTCAATTCGACAATGTGCCGATGGAGCTTGCGCCATTGCAAAAGCCGTATCCTCCGGTCTGGTACGGTCTGCATGCGCCCGAAAGCGCCAAGCGCGCGGCGCGCAAGGGCCTGCGGGTGATCAGCCTCGACTCGGTTCCCGCCACCTGCGCCTCGTTTGAGGTGTTCCGCGCCGCCTGGCGGGAGGCTTGGGGTGAAGCGCCATTGCCGCTGATGGGGCTTGGCCGGTTTATCGTTGTGGCGGAGACCGATGCCGCGGCGCTGGCGCTGGCGCGCCGTGCTTATCCGCGCTGGCACCACAGCTTCACATACCTCCACCGCCGCCACAATTATTCGGCCATGCATCCGCGGCCGCCAGATTTCGACGGGATCGCGGCGGTCGGCCAGGGGGTTGCGGGTTCGCCCCGCACCGTCGCAACGTTTCTGCGCGAGCAGCTTGCGGCGACTGGCAGTAATTACTGTGTCGGGCAATTTGCCTTTGGCGATCTGCCGCTCGCCGAAACACAGCGGTCGATCGAACTGTTTGCGCACGAGGTCATGCCAACGCTGCAATCGGTAGCGCCGGCGCCGGTGGTTTGATCTCGCTTGGATCGCCCCTATAATCGGCTGACCTGAAAAACGTCAGGGAGTGACGCCATGGAAACGACCGGTTCCGCCGCGACGCCAGTGCGGTCACCGACTCCGACATTGACCGTGCGTCCGCTATCGCCGGCCATCGGCGCCGAGATCATTGGCGTCGACCTGCGTGACGATATCGACGACCTGCTCGCCCAGGTGATGCTGGATGCTTGGCACCAGCATTTGGTCATTCTGTTGCGCGACCAAAAGCTGAGCGAAGACGACCAGGTGCGCTTTGCCGAGCGCTTCGGACCACCCGCCAAGATCCACACCCAGCAATTCGTCCGCTCACATCCAGCGGTGATGCTGATCTCCAATATTCGCGAGGACGGCAAGCCGATCGGCGCGCTGCCCGACGGTGAGATGCAGTTCCATACCGACCAATGCCACCAGAAAATTCCCGCCAAGGCTTCGATGCTTTACGCCATCGAAGTCCCAAGCGTGGGCGGCAATACGCTGTTCGCGAACGCCTACCTGGCCTACGAAACGCTGCCGGCGGATATCAAGCGCCGGATCGCGGGTCGCAAGGCGCTTAACGCCTACGACTACGATACCGCCGCGACCATCCGGAAATCCGAGGTTCCGCCCGGGGCGCCCTGCTACGCCCATCCGGTGGTTCGAACCCATCCTGCGACCGGCCGCAAGGCGCTCTATGTCAACCGGCTGATGACGCGCCGGATCGAAGAGCTCGATCCGGCCGAGAGCGAGGAACTGCTGACATTCCTGTTTAACCACCAAGAGCAGCCGCGATTCATCTATGAACACTTGTGGCGTCCCGGCGATATCCTGATGTGGGATAATCGCTGTACACTGCACGCCCGCACCGATTTCAGCGCAGGTGAACGCCGGCTGTTGCGGCGGATCACAATTCTTGGCGAAAAGCCGGTATAGACCGCAGAGGTCTTTGGAGGAGCATCGATGTCTTGGTTGGTGAGACGCCGCTCGATTGCGGCATTGGCCGCCGCGCTGCTCATGAGCGCGCCGGCCTTGGCGCAAGACAAGCTCCGGATCGGCAAATCCGTGCCGAACTCCTGGGCCTTTGCCGCCACCGATGTCGGGGTGCAGGTCGGCATTTTCAAGCAGGAAGGCATCGATCTCGCGATTTCGAGCTTCAAGGGCGATGCCCAGATGCAGGCCGGCCTCACTGCCGGCGCGGTCGATGTCGCCCTCGGCTCCGGGCCCGGGCTCGGTTTTCGCGCCAAGGGCGTGCCGGCGATCGGGGTTGCGGCAATGTATGGCGCACCGTCGAACTTGGCGATGGTCGTGCTCGCCAAGTCGCCGATCAAGACGGTTGCCGATCTCAAAGGCAAGCGCGTCGGCGTTACCACCGGCGGTTCGCTCACCGACTGGCTGAGCCGCGAAATGGCGCGTCAGCAGGGTTGGGGCCGGGACGGCATGCAGGTGATGCCGCTTGGCTCGATGCAGGCGCGGCTTGCCGCCATGGAGCGCGGCGACCTCGACGCCATGGTGGTCGAATCGGCGAGCGGCTACGAGCTTGAGGAACTGAAGCGCGGTCGAATTCTGGTCGACTTTGGTGACATCGAAAAGAACTTCTATACCCATGTGATCTTCGCGACCGACGCCATGGTTGAAAAGCGCACTGACGTGTTGCGGCGCTTCTTGCGCGGCTGGTTCAAGACCATCGCCTTCATCCGCGCCAACAAGGCCGAGACGGTGAAGATCACCGCCAAGGCAATCGACGTGCGGGAAAGCATCGTGTCGCGCATTTACGATGCGCAGGTCGGCGGCTTTTCAAGCGACGGTGCATGGAGTCCGGTCTCGATCGAGGTGATCCGTAAGTCGCTCCTGGAACTCGGCATCCTCGATACGCTGCCGGATGCGCGCACGATCTATAATGACAATTTTGTACCGGTGAAGTTCTGACGTGATGACCGGGGGCAATGTGGTTGGCGCGAACGCCGTATCGGCGAGGGCTACCGGAGTGCAGGCTCCAGCGATCACCATCAGTAACGTCTCGATGACGTTCGCCGGGCGCGAACCGAGCCAGAGCGTGCATGCGCTCGACGATATTTCGCTCGATATCCGCAAGGGCGAGTTTGTCTGTCTGTTGGGGCCATCCGGCTGCGGCAAGAGCACGCTGTTGAGCATTATCGGCGGCATGTTGCAGCAGACCGTCGGCACCGTCTCGGTCAACGGCACACCGGTGTCGAGCCCGCGTCCCGACGATATCGCCTATGTGTTTCAAGAGAGCACATTGTTTCCCTGGTACACAGTGTTGGAAAATTTCCGGCTGGCGCTGAAATTTCGCGGCATCGAAGAAGCAAATTGGCGCGACCGTGCCATGCAATCCTTGTCGGCGGTCGGCATGGAACAGTTCGCCAACCATTATCCCAAGCAGCTCTCGGTCGGCATGAAGCAGCGCATCAATCTTGCGCGCGGCCTCTGCGTCGGTTCAGAGGTCTTGCTGCTCGACGAGCCGTTCGCAGCGCTCGACGAGCAGACCCGCATGGTGCTGGGTGAGGATCTCTCGATCCTGCTCGCCCGCCGCGGCAAGACCATCGTCTTTGTGACGCATTCGCTCGCCGAGGCGGTGTTCCTCGCCGACCGTATTGTGGTGATGACGGCGCGGCCGGGGAAGATCAAGGCGAGTATTCTGGTGCCGGAGCCGCACCCACGCTCGCCCGACTTCATGCTGACCGACGCGTTCCAGAACATTCGCAAGGAGCTCTACGGACTCCTGCGCGATGAAATCCGGCAGACCGTTGCCGCGATGCGGCTCGCGCGCGACGCGCAAGCGTGACAGCGATGATCGCGCAGGACAAGCTCGTCATTCGCACCATTCAGTTCGGCATGTTGGCGGCGATGTTCGGGGCCTGGTACATCGTCACGCGTTCCGGCGGCACCTTGAAATTGTTTCTGCCGGCGCCAGAACTGGTGTGGCGCGAAATGGGCGTGCTGGTGCGGTCCGGCCAGCTGTGGTCGGCGCTTTATGTCACCGTGGTTTCCATCATCAAGGCCTATGCGATCGCGGCGATCGTCGGGATCGCGGTGGGCTTTGCAGTGGCGCGCTCGCGCACGCTGGTGCATCTGTTTGAACCGGTATTGTCCGGCATGTTCGCGGTGCCGCTGACGATGTTCTTCCCGTTGTTTGTGT
Organism: Xanthobacteraceae bacterium; assembly: GCA_022841625.1. GTDB lineage: Bacteria > Pseudomonadota > Alphaproteobacteria > Rhizobiales > Xanthobacteraceae > VAZQ01. Next base: position 29,006 of record JALHRD010000033.1, on the reverse strand, counting down.
TGTTTTTCGGCATTGGTCCCGACTCCAAGGTCGCCTATGGCGCGACTTATGCGTTTTTCCCGATCGCGCTCAATACGATTGCGGCATTCTCGAATGTCGACGATCTCTATTTGCGGGCGTCGCGCGCCATGGGCGCCTCGGGCTGGCAGCAGTTCCGCTATGTCTATATGCCGGCCGCATTGCCGGTGACGCTTACCGGCCTGCGCATCGGTTTCTTCATTTGCATCGCCTCGGTGCTGGGCGGCGAAACCCTGGCGGCCACCGCCGGGGTAGGCCGCGCCACTGCGTTGGCCGCCGAGCTGATGGAGACCGCGAAACTTTACGCCTGGATCTCATTTGTGGTGTGCATGTCGGTGATGCTCAATCTGCTTGCGCTCGCGGTCGAAACCCGCAGCGAGCGGGAGTGAGCGGCATGTCACCACACAAAATCCGTCTGGTCCGGCTGCTGCTAATTCTCGGCGTCGTCTTGGTGTGGGAGTTCTATGCCCGCGTCTTTGCGACCTCGTCGCTGTCGGCTGCGCCAAGCCAGGTCTTGGCGGAACTGTGGCCGAAAGTGCTGGGTGAGCCGCGGGTGCTCAACGCCATTGGCGTCACCTTGATCGAGCTGGTGGTGGCATTCGTGATGTCGGTGGTGTTTGGCATGCTGATTGGCGTCCTGGTTGGGCTCAGCGATGTCGGGCGGCGCAGTTTCTACCCGATCGTGCTGCTGCTCTATGGCATCCCGCAGGCAATTCTGCTGCCTTTGTTCGTCCTGATGTTCGGGCTTGGGCCGGCCGGCAAGATCGCCTTCGGCTTCAGTCACGGCATCTTCCCAGTGATCGTCAACACCATTGCCGGCATGCGCAATGTCAATCCGCTGCTGATGCACGGCGCCGCCGCCATGGGCGCGACGCGATTTGAGCAGTTACGATATGTCGTGTTCCCGCACATGGTGACTGCGGTATTCACCGGCTTGCGGCTGGCGATGACCATGACGCTTCTGGGCGTATTGTTGGCGGAGCTGTTTGTCTCACAGGGCGGGATCGGTTTCTTTACGCTGCTCTATGCCGAAACCTTCAATCCATCGGCTTTGATCGCGCTAATCTTGACGCTGGCGCTGATGGCGGTGGCGCTCAATGAGCTGGTGCGCTTGGTCGAAGCCCGCTTTTCGCGTTGGAAGGAATGACACTGTGACGGTTTTCACCGACCGCAGGTCGCGGCTGCTTGAGGAAATGGCGGGCGAGGGCCTCGATGTTCTTTTGCTATACGGCAATGCTTGGCAAAACGACTATCTCCGCTATGCCACCGACTTCGGAATTTTGGAAGGCCAAGCGCTGGCGGTTGTGCGCGAGGATGGCGTCACGCTCTATCTCGATAGCGCGCTTGAGGTCGACCGCGCGGCGCTGGAGTGCTCCGGCGTTGAAATCGTGCATGCGCCGGATTTGCTGGGTGAGGTCGATCGGGCGCTCAATCGTCTGAGCAACCGCCGTATCGGCACCGCGCCGAGCCGGCTGATCCCGCGCCGGATCGCGGCGCGCGCCAAAGAACTCAATCTCGGCGATCGCACCGCGTTTCTCGATCGCCTGCTGATGGGCAAGCTGGCGTCCGAGGTCGATGCCATTCGCCGCGCCTGCGGTGTGGCGGACGAGGGCTATGCGGTGTTCCGCGATGCGGCGAAGCCCGGCCGCGCCGACTACGAATTGATCGCGGAGGCTGAAGCGTTTTTTCGCTCAAAGGGCGTCGATGACAATTTCCAGATCATCGGCGTCGGCGGACCTGAGGTGCGCGGCATGGCGCCACCGAGCGGCAAGCGGCTCAAGGCCGGCGACCTCGTGACCACCGAACTTACGCCCTGCGTCGAGGGCTATTATGCTCAGATTTGCCGGACGCTGGTTGTTGGCGAGCCCAATGCCGAACAGAACAAGGCGTTTGCGCTTTACCGCGAGGCGATGGAAGCCGGCATCGCCGCGGTTCGTGACGGTGTGACCGCCGCCGACATTGCGCGCGCCGAGAATGACATTTTCCGTCGCGAAGGACTCGGAATCTACGTCACCGATCAATATACCCGCGTGCGCGGCCATGGCGTCGGGCTGTTTGCGGACAGCAAGCCGCATATTCTCGAAGATGTCACCACGCGAATTGACGCGGGGATGACGTTGATCGTGCATCCCAACACCTATCATCCGGTGGTGGGCTATCTGGTGCTCGGCGATGTGGTCGCCGTCACCAAGACCGGCTGCGAGGTCTTCACCAAGACCGCCCGCGAGCTTTTCAGCGTACCGGCGTAAGGACTGAGCCATGCGTCGCGGTTTGATGGGATGGAATGCCGCAGAATTGCCGAAGGCGGCGCTTGAGGCGCGTATCGCGCGGTTGCGCGCGGCGCTGCAACACAATCGGCTCGATGCGGCGCTGTTTTACACAAATCTGGTGCAGCCGAGCGCGGTGACATGGCTGACCGGTTTCACGCCCTATTGGTCGGATGGCATGCTGATGCTGCCGGGCCAGGGTGCGCCGGTGTTTGCGACCGCGCTGTCGAAGCGCGTCGCGAATTGGATCCGCACCACCGATTCGCTGAGCGAGATCGTCAACACGCCGAAGCCCGGAGCCGCGGTCGGCAAACGGATTGCGCAGGCCGGCTGCAAGCGGGTTGGCGTGTTGAATTACGACAGCCTGCCGGCGGGCCTGTATGATGAAATCATCGACGCGGCGCCAGGCGTCGAGCTCATCGACATGGGGGCTGTGTTCGCCGACGCGCGATGCGCCATCGATGAGGCAGAGCGCGGATTGATTACGCGCGCCGACGCGCTTGCCAATACCGCGCTCGATCAGGTTGACGCTGCGCACTCGGTCGATGCCGGCGCGGTCGCTGGTTTGGTCGAAAAGCAGGCGCGGCTTGGCGGCGCCGAGGAAGCCTACATCGCCATTGCCCCCGATCTCGATGCCGACCGGCGCTTGATCCGTATCGCGGGGACGTTGCCGCTTGCTGGCCGCTTCGCGGTGCGGGCGTCGGTCGCCTACAAAGGCGCTTGGGTGCGCCGCATCCGTAGTTTTGCGCGCGATGCGGGGACGCGCCGCGCTTATGCCGCCGCTGACACTTGGCTCGGCGCCGTCGCAACCTCGATCGAACCCGGCAGGCCGCTTGCCGCTCAAGTTGAGGCTCGTCTCAAGGAGCTGCCTGGTGCATCGCTGCGCCGATGGATAGCGGAAAGCTGCGTCGGCAGCTATCCGCTTGAAGAGATCACTAGCATTCCGGCCGAGGAAACGTACCGCGTGCTGACGGTTGAGCTTTCGCTTGACAGGATTCCTTGGCTCGGCGCAACACCCGCGTTTGTCGGAAAAACAAGATTGTAGTGCGAGCGGTGCGCAAGGGGTGCTCGCGACCATCGCCCTTTTTTATGGGCCTCTTTTAGCAGCTCGATAAAATCTCGCTCTTCGTTCAGCTCTATCAGCGCAAACTAAATCTCACCGGCACCGTGAATTCGCGGCGGTGGCGGTCTGGCGGCTGGGGAAACGGCGAAGCGCGGCGTACCATTGCCACAACCTCCTGGTCGAAAGCGCTAGTGCCGGACGCCTGCGCCAGTCGCACTGACGTGACGCGGCCGAACTCGTCAATTGTGAAGGAGACCGTGGCGGTTCCCTGAGATCTGGCCGTGCGCACGGCCGCAGGATATTGCTTGTAGCGTTGGAGATGGGCCGCGACCAAGCCATTGTAGTTGGAGGAAACGTCCGAACGGCCGTGGCCGATGCCGCTGGCGGAATCGCTTGGCACCGCAGCGACGTGCTTCTTTTGGGCAGCCATCTTCTCCGTGAGCGCATCAATGCGCGTATGTTCCGGTGCTTGCTGCACCTTCCGTTCGGGCAGTTCGGCGACCGGCGTGCGCTGCTCCGGCGCGGTCTCAAAATCCAGCGGTGTCTGCTGGGGTATCGCCCTTGGTGCCGCATCCCGAGCCGTCACGGGAATCTCCTGCGACATGACGGTCGCAACGCGAGGTTGCGAGGTCGTGAGTTCGTCTGGCGCGCGCTCTTCCGGCATTGTTACGGGTTCCATCTCCTGTTCGCCCGGCTGGAGCGCGCGGCCCGCGGCAGTAGTGGCACCGAGCGTAATCTCGACCCTGATTGATTCGATACCAACGCTCGCTGCGGGCGTCACGTCTTGCCGGAACATCGCCAGCAATAGACCGTGCAGCAAGAATGAGCTGGCAAGCAGCGCGATGCGCCGGCATAGGTCATAATCCAGCGGAGACAGTGCCGGGCGATCTGCGGCCGTGGCCGTCGCCGATGGAAAATTTGCCTCGATCGCGCGCTGGTGCGTGAATGGCACCACGTTGCTGAAATCGGCGGCCACGGATGGCAAAGGGTCATGCGCCACCAGAACGAGATAATGCCGGTTCGGATCGCTGCTCAGCGTCAGTTCTCGCCGGGCGTCGCCATCGGCGCACGAATGATTCATCGGCTTTTGAAAGCTGCTGCAATGGGGAGAAAATCGAGCATTCGTTTCGAATCGTTTGATTCCCTCATAGCGTCGGCGGATGCCATTCAGTACCTAAGATTGGCGAACATGCGCACGCTGCGGCCTGGCATCAGTACCTCGTCCTTCTTGAACGACACATGGTTGCGGACGTCGTCGTTGAGTAAGTTGTTGCCGGCGATGCCGACAGTCAGGAAGCGCGCACCAAAATCGTTTGGCCTGAGTGGCGTGGTATAGACGAGCTCGGCCTTGAGCAGGTTGTAGCCACGGGTCGTCGTCTCGCCCATCATCGCAATGTCGTTCTGGTTGAACGCGTGCAGGAGGTTGACGCGCGCCAGCCATTTGGCATCGCGCCAGAATACGCCGCCGCCAACACGCACCGGCGGGATACGCGGTACATTGGTGCCGTCAGTGAAGGTCGCGCGTACGATGTCGATCTGGTTCTCGATCCCAAAAATGCCGCCCCAGAGCGGCGCGACGTCGAGCTGGCTTTGGAATTCACCGCCGCGGAACGTCGCGTCACGCTGTGAATAAATTGCCTGGTTGAGGTCGCCGCCAGCGCCGAAGAACGGCGCGCCGGTGCAGGTGTCGACGGTTTCGTCACAGGTCTCGCCGGTCAGGTTGCGGAAGATGAATCCGGAAAAGCGCGTGTAAAACGCGGTCGCTTCGAAGCGGAATTGTCCGCGGGGACGCCGGATGCCGACTTCGACGGTCTTCGCGGCCTCGATCTTGAGATTCGGATTTCCGATGTCGAAGGTCTCGGTGGCTTCGTGCACGCCGCGCGATAGCAATTCCGGCGCGCGCGGTGCGCGTTCCACGTATTGTGCGGTAATGCTCCCGACGATGTCCCATGGGAGGTCCTTGAGGAGACCGACGGAGGCGCTTTTCGGCGTGAAGCGGCGGTCGCGCTCGATATTGGTGAGTGGATCGACAAGAAGATTGGGCACCGAGCCTCGTACGCGCGTCTCCTCGATGCGGCCTGCGACCTGCGCCCGCAATGTCTCGGCGAAGCGGAATTCGTTAAACAGGAATCCTGCGATGGTGGTGGTGCGGTTGGGATCGAACAGGCCGCCTTCGGCGCCCGGGGCGTTCAGCCGCTGGTGAATGCCCTGGACGCCGAGCGCGGTCGTGAGTGTGGCGAAGCGCAGATCGAACGGCGTGAGCTGGACTTCGACGCGGCCCTCTTGCTCCTTGTTGGTGAAGGTTTGCTGGACGCCGTCAAAGCCGCCTTCGTTCGCGAGCTCGTTGTGCTTGTAGTCGGTGTGCCCGAGCCAGAACCGGATTGTGTCGACGCCGCCGGACTGCACGCGGTATTCGCCGCGGCTGGTGACTTTGGTTTGCTCCATATCGATGCGGGTATTGGTTTCGGTCGCTTCGAGGCCAGGTACGCGATAGAGGCTGGTGTTGCGGGTGACCGCAACTCCGACGAATCCTTGCTCGAAGATGTAGGAGCCGCCGACCGATTGTCCGTCGGTGCGCATCGATGAGGTTGGCTGCCGTCCGTTGAACGGCAGCGTTTGGTCGCGCGGCGGCAAATAGGGATAGCGAGGAATGCGGTAGTCATCGCCGCGCCGGCCGAATGCATCGGCGTGAAAGGCGAAGTTGCCGGCGCCGACGTCGAGGATGACGGCGCCGTCGAGACCGTTGTCGACAGTGGTGGCGGCGCCGCGCGTTTCGAAATTCAAGCACGGCGCCGCCGCCACGCCGGGGGCAACGGTCTTGGTAGGGAATCCATAGCCAGTTGTCGGCGCGTAGGCGCGGCACGGGAGGGCATCCGGGATCCGGTTGTTGGTTGCATTGACCACGCCGCCGATCGCCTGCGAGCCCCAGCGCAGCGTCGCGGGGCCGCGCACTACCTCGACTCGATCCGCCGCGAGAGGATCGAGCGGCACGGCATGATCCTCGCCGAGTTCCGACACGCCGCTCGAGCCGACGCCGTTCTCCTGGATGCGCACGCGATAAGTGTCGAGCCCGCGCACGATCGGCCGACTCGCCGCGCCGGGCGCGAAGCTCGACCCGGTGATGCCGGGCTTGGCGAACAGGACGTCGCCGAGCGCGCCGCCGCCCGTGCGTTGGAGCTCCTCGCGGGTGACGACGGTCACCGTGGCGAACTGGTCGGCGACGATCGGAAGCCAGCCCGGTGGCAGCTCGGCCGGGGCAGGTGGCGCTTCGGGCGCGGGAGCCGTTACCGCCGCCGGGGCTGCAGGGCGCGGCCGTGCCCGCACGATCGGACTTGGCGCATTGACCACGATCTCCGGCAATGCAGTCGATATCTGCGCCGGGGCCTGCCGCCCCACGCCTACGATCATCGAAACCACAGCGCCGCCGAGAACGGCACCCCGACCCCACCTGTCCACCCCGACACCTCAACCAGCATGTTATAATATTACGTATTGTTATAACATTACGAACGTTTGGGAAACTGTCAATCGAGAATCGACCTGGTCCGGCTTTCGATTGGCGGTCGGATTCGAAGGCCGTGAGAATCACGCAATTGACGGCGCGGCGCGCCCCCCTTATGAAACGGCCCAACTCATCCAACCCCGAGCCCGCGCCGCGCGAGCCCCCCGGAGCCCGTCATGAAAGTCCGTAACTCGTTGAAATCGCTGCGCGGCCGCCACCGCAACAACCGCTTGGTGCGGCGCAAGGGCCGGGTCTACGTCATTAACAAGACCAACAAGCGCTTTAAGGCTCGGCAGGGCTAAATTAGGCTTGCGGTCGCCTTGCCGCGACACCGCCTTGATCCCGGGCTTTGCTACGGTCGTTCCAGCCGTTAAATTCCGGTCGCATGTCTCACCGATTCCGTCCTTGGCTTGGCTTGGCATTCGTGGCGGCAGCCGCGGTGCTGGCTGTGCCGTCGCTGGCGCAGACGCCCGAGATTGCGCCGCCAGGCATAGAGCCGCCGCGGCCGGTCGAACCGCCGGCCGACCTACCGCGTGCGCCGGGCGGTAACGCTGCGCAAAATCTCGATCGGTTGTTTGCCGCGCTCAAGGTCGCTCCGACTGCGGAGAGCGCGAAGTATATCGAGGGTCGCATTTGGGCGGCGTGGGCTGCCACCGGCGGCGATACCGCGGCGCTGTTGATGGGCCGGGTGCGGGCCGCAACCGAAGGCAAAGACGTCGACCTCGCGATCAAACTTCTCACCGCGATCATCGACATCAAGCCGGATTATGTTGAGGCCTGGAACCGTCGCGCCACGCTCTACTTCCACAAACGCGATTACACATCGGCGATGGCCGATCTGCGCGTTGTGTTGTCACGCGAGCCGAGACATTTTGGCGCCTGGGCTGGTCTCGGCATGATTCTCAACGATGTGGGCGACGAGTCGCGCGCGCTGACCGCATTCCGCCGCGCGGTTGACCTCTATCCGCGGATGGAGCGGATTCCCGATTTGATCAAACGGCTGACCGAAACCGTCGACGGCCGCAAAATCTAATTTGTAGCGTTGTGCTTGAGCATGATCCCGAAAAGCGGGAACCGGTTTTCGGGAAATATCATGCTTGAACAAATGAGGTCAGACCACGGTCCGATTCAATCGATTCGTAGTCTATAGCGTGCGGCCCGCCTCGGCACCGACAAATGCGATGCGCAGCATGTTGGTGGCTCCGGGAGTGCCGAGCGGCAGTCCAGCCACCACGATCACGCGCTGTCCCGCCCGGGCAAAGTTGTCCTTGAAGGCAAGCCGGCAGGCGCGCTCCACCATGTCGTCCTGGTCGTGGGCGTCTTCCGCCACCACGCAATGTACGCCCCAAATCAGCGAGAGTCGCCGCGCAGTTGCCAAGATCGGTGAGATCGCAACGATCGGCGCGCGAGGCCGCTCGCGGGCAACGCGCAAAGCGGTGGAACCGGACGTCGTCCAACAAATGAGCGCAGAGAGCTCCAGTGTCTCGGAAATTTGGCGCGCCGCGGCCGCGATCGCATCGGCGCCGGTCGGTTCGGGATCGGTGCGCTGCGCCTGCACGATGGTCTGGTGGATCGAGTCGCGCTCCACTTCCTCGGCGATGCGGTTCATGGTGGCGACCGCTTCCACGGGGAATTTTCCTGCCGCCGATTCCGCGGAAAGCATGACCGCGTCCGCGCCCTCGAAGATGGCGGTGGCGACATCCGATACTTCGGCGCGGGTCGGCACCGGGCTGTTGATCATCGATTCTAGCATCTGAGTCGCGACCACGACCGGCTTGCCGGCGCGGCGCGCGGTGCGCGTCATGAATTTTTGAATTCCCGGAACCCGTTCCAGTGGCATTTCGACGCCGAGGTCGCCGCGCGCCACCATCAAGGCGTCCGCGATTTCCAGGATTTCAGCCAATCGGTTCACCGCCTGCGGCTTTTCGATCTTGGCCATCACCGCGGCGCGACCGCGGGTTATCTTCTTGGCTTCCGCGATATCCTCGGGACGCTGGATAAAGGACAGCGCCACCCAATCGATGCCGGCATCGAGCGCGGCTTCGAGATCGGAGCGATCCTTCGGCGTCAGCGCGGAAAATGGAATCGTGGTGTCTGGCAGGCTGACGCCCTTGCGGTCCGATAGGTTGCCGCCGACGTTTACCTGGGTGACGATCTTGCCCGGCGTAACCGCCGTAGTCGTCAGGCGCAGCTTGCCGTCGTCAAGCAGCAACGAGTGACCGGGTTCGATCGCGGAGAAGATTTCAGGATGTGGCAGCTGGACGCGCGCGGTGTTGCCGGGCGCCGGGTCCTCGTCGAACGTGAACGTTGCTCCCTTCGATAACGTGACCGGGCCCGAAGCGAAGCGGCCGACGCGTAGCTTCGGGCCCTGGAGATCGACCAGAATGCCGATCGGCCGCTCGACCTCGAGCTCGATTGCGCGAATCGTTGAGACCAGCGTCCGCATGCTGTCATGCGAGGTGTGGCTCATATTGATGCGGAAGACATCGGCGCCAGCGCGAAACAGTGCGGCAATCGCCGCGCGATCGGAGGAGGCGGGACCGAGAGTGGCTACGATCTTGGTTCGGCGTTGACGACGCATCAGTTTTTGCGCGCCGGAGCTGGCTGCGGGGTATTCGGCCGTCCGGTTGCTGGAGGGAAAGGAGTCAGCGGCACGCGCAATTGCAACGGCTGCTGTGGTGCCTGATCGGCCGATTCCGTGAGCTGCACCGTCCATGACGGCTGTTCGCCGGTGTCGACTTCGAAAAATCCGGTGCGGTCGTAGCCGCGGGCAAGACAGTCCTCGGTGCCGCGGATTGTGAATTCGCGGTCGCGCGTGCACATGAATGCGCGGCCGGCCCATTCGCCGCTGCGATCATAGTCAACTGCGTAGACGTAATAGAAGCGCGCCGCCAAAGCGCCGCGCAAAATGGTTTCGCAAGTTCGGGCGGAGAGGTTCCACCAGCCTTCGGTGGTCCACTGCTCGCTGTCCTTATAGCCGAGTGCGACGCCGACACGGCTGCCGGTATTGTTGCAGATCCGGAAATCGGCGGCTGCGCTATCGGCGGGAAGAGCAATCGCACAGGCCATCGCCACGCTCACAATGCCTTTGCGCATGCCGTGCATGAGCCGGTCACGGCCAGCACACGCGACGGCTGGTTTATCGGTCATGACATCCGTCATATTCCGGCACTGTGATAACGCGTGAAGATTTAAGGACTGTCAACGAGGATAGCACGGAAGTCACTGACATTGGTGCAAGTTGGGCCGGGCCTTACGAGATCGCCGAGCTTTTCAAAGAATTCGGTCGAATTATTGGCATCGAGGAAGACGGCGGGATCGAGGTTAAGCCGGCGCGCCCGCGGCAATGTCGTCGAATCGATAAAGGCCCCGGCCGGATCGTCGGGCCGGCCGCTGCCGCCGTCGATGCCATCGGTATCGCCGGCCAGGGCGGCGATCCCAGCGGCGTCGGCCAGCGCAATGGCCAGCGCCAGGGCGTATTCCTGGTTTGGGCCACCGCGGCCACCGCTGCGTAGGGTGACGGTCAACTCGCCGCCCGAGAGCAGCACTGCGCGCCGGCCCTGTGCGCGTAGCTCAAGCGCGCGGCGCGCGTGTTCGGCCGCGACCGCGCGGGCCTCGCCCTCGATCCGGTTTCCGAGCAGCACGCAATCATAGCCAGCCGAGCGCACCGCAGCGGCGACCTGATCGAACGCATCGGCCGGCCGGGCGGCGAGTGCGAACGACGCTCTGGTGAAGATCGGATTACCGGGCTTGGGGGACTCGTTGGCAGGGTTCGTTAGCGCGCTCGCAATCCCCGCCGGCACGTCGAGGCGATAGCGCGCCAGTGTGGCGCGTGCGTCGGTGAGCGTGCTCGGGTCTGACACCGTCGGGCCTGATCCGATCACCGCGGGGTCGTCGCCCGGCACATCGGAAATGGCGAGCGTGACCGACCGGGCCGGGTGGATCCGTGCGGCGAGACGGCCGCCTTTGATGCGCGAGAGATGTTTGCGCACCGTGTTGATTTCGGTAATCGACGCGCCCGATGCCAGCAACGCGCGCGTCAATGTCTGCTTTTCGGCAAGTGTGATGCCGGCGGCGGGTGCAATCCAATTGGCTGACGCGCCGCCGGACAGCAGCACGACGACCAGGTCGTTTACGTCCGCCGAGTCGGCGAGCGACAGTGTATCGGCGGTCGCAGCAAGTCCGGCAGCATCGGGAACCGGGTGCCCAGCTTCGATCACTCGAATCTGGTGGGTTGGACGCGCGTAGCCGTGGCGTGTGACGGCCAGCCCATCGATCCGATGTGCGGCCACGCCGCGGTCGTTGCGATAATGCCGCTCCGCGATTTCGGCCATGGCGCCGGCGGCTTTACCGGCGGCCAGAATAATCAGCCTGCCGGATGGTGGCGGCTCGGGTAAATGTGGCGGCAGGCAATGGCGCGGATGGGCGGCAGCCACCGCGCTGTTGAACAAGCCCTCCAGGAAGGTGCGGTGCGGTGTCGTCACGATAGCGTCCTGCCAGTTCGAATCCGATCCAAACGCCGAGGCACCGACAAGTTTCAGCTACTCCTTAGTGGCGGTGGGTTGGCAAGTGAAATCCCACGGTTTTGGGGGGAGCCCGGGGTGCCGGTCTCGCCCGGCGGCGCGCATTGTTGTCCGCCCAAATATATAATAATAGAATTCCACAAAAGGTTCCAAAACGGGATCGCGCCAGGGAGGACATCGATGGCAGTAGTTGCGTTCACGATCAACGGTCGGCCGGCCAAGGTCGAGGTCGCACCCGATACTCCGCTGTTGTGGATTGTCCGCGAGCATCTCAAGCTCAGCGGCACCAAATATGGCTGTGGCACCGGCCTGTGCGGCTCCTGCACGGTGCATGTCGATGGCAGGGCGGTTCGTTCCTGTCAGGTCGTCGCATCGCAGCTCGGGGGCAAACAGGTGACCACCATCGAAGGCCTTGCGGCTGACGCCAACCATCCGCTGCAGCGCGCCTGGATCGCCGAACAGGTGCCGCAATGCGGCTACTGCCAGTCCGGCCAGATCATGCAGGCGGCCGAATTGCTTGCCACCAACAAGAAGCCTTCACGCGAGCAGATCGTTGCGCATATGGACGGCAATCTCTGTCGTTGCGGAACCTATCCCCGCATTGTTCGCGCCATCGAACGCGCCGCACGGGAGGCGTGACATGAACCGTCGTCACAGCAAGGCCAAACTAAGCCGTCGTGAGATGCTCGCCGGTTCGGCCGGTCTGTCGTTCGCCTTTGCGGTTGGCGCGCCGTCCTTGTTCGGGGAGAGCGACGCCTTTGCTCAGTCCGGCGGCCGGCTCAACGCCTATGTCACGATCGCCAAGGACGGAACCATCACCATCGCCTCTCCGGCGCTGGAGATGGGGCAGGGGGTCAATACCGCGCTGCCGTTGATCATCGCGGAGGAACTCGACGCGGACTGGTCGAAGGTCAGGGTGCAGCAGGCGCCGGTCGCGGCGGTCTTCAACCATCCGATCCTCCAGCAGCAAATGGTGGTGGGAAGCCTGACGGTGCGCGGCTATTGGATCCCGTGCCGGACAGCGGCGGCGCAGGCGCGCCGCGTTCTGCTCAATGCGGTGGCGGAGCGCTGGAAGGTGCCGGTCACGGAACTCACGACCGAGCCGAGCACGGTGGTACATGCGGCATCCAAGCGCCGCATTGGCTATGGTGAAGTCGCAGCCTTTGCGCAGGTCCCGGAAAAACTTCCCGAGGTCAAGCCGGAGGAACTCAAGCCGGCAAGTCAATTCCGGCTGATCGGCAAGGATGTGCCGCGCCCCGATGTCGTCGATAAATCGTCGGGCAAGCCGCTCTATGCCATGGATGTCCAGGTGCCGGGCATGGTCTACGCGACGCTGGCGCGCGCACCGGTGCGTGGCTCAGGTCCGATTTCGTTTAATCGCGATGAGTTGAAGGCTTTGCCGAATATTCTTGACGCGGTGGCGCTCGACAACGGCGTCGGAATAATCGGCAATACGGTCGAGGCGGTGTTTGCCGCGCGCGGCAAGCTTAAGGCGGAATGGCGTGACGCCCCGGGCTCGAAGGTCGATTCGGCCGCAAACCTGCATGAATATCTTGCCCATGTGCGCGATCCCGCCCGCAAAGGTGTCGTGGGCCGCACCACCGGCGATGCCATTGCGGCGATCGCGGGCGCGGCCAAGGTCCACGCCAGTGAATTCACCTGCGACTACGTCTATCACGCGCAGATCGAACCCCATGTCTGCGTGGCCTGGGTCAAGCCCGACGGCGTCGAGGTGTGGACCGGAACGCAATGGCAGACCCGCGCGGTTGCCGAGGCGGCCAAGGCCGCGGGCGTCGGGGTGGAAAAAGTCACGCTGCACCAGATGCAAATGGGCGGTTCGTTCGGCCGCAACATCTTTGTCGAATATGTGATCGATGCCGTGAACCTGTCCAAGGCGGCGGGCAAGCCGGTGAAGATGATTCAGAGCCGTGGCGACGACGTTGTTCATGGCCGGTTCCGACCAATGTATGCGCAACGCATCGAAGTCGGTCTCGACGCCAGCGACAAGATTGTCGGCTGGCGCCACCGGATCGCGGCCGACACCGTGGTGCCGTATCTCTATGGCCAAGCGCGGATGGATGCCCAGAAGGGTGTGGACCACATCGTCTTTGCCGGCGCTGACGTGCCGCATTACGACGTGCCCACCCATATCGCCGACCACATCTATGAGGAGCGGGGCGTGCGCACCGCGCCCTGGCGTGGGATCGGCGCTGGCGCAACCAATTTCGCCGTCGAGGTGGTGATCGACGAACTCGCGCAGCTCGCCGGCCAGAACCCGTTGGCGTATCGGCTCGCGTTGCTCAAGGATCCGCGCGCGCGGCGGGTGGTCGAGGCGGCGGCCAAGATGGCCGATTGGAGCCGCAAGCGCGACGGCACGGCGCTTGGAATCTCGTTTGGAAAACTTGGATTGCCGCCGATCGGCTTCTCGCTGGTTGGTACCGTGGCCGAGGTGTCGGTCGACCGGTCGACCGGACGGATCCGGTGTCACAACCTTTGGTGCGCGGCCGATGTTGGGCTGCCGGTGCAGCCCGGCAACATCGTGGCGCAGCTTGAAAGCTCGCTGATCTTTGCGCTCGGCAGCGCGCTCAAGGAACGGATCACGATCCAGGATGGCGTGGTGCAGCAGAGCAATTTCCACGACTACGAAATCTTGCGGCTGTCGGAGATTCCGCCAATCGCCGTGGAAGTCATCCGCAGCGGCGATATCCCGCTGCCGGTCGGTGAACTTGGGATACCTGGGGTGGTGCCGGCCGTCAGCAACGCGGTGTTCGCGCTGACCGGACGGCGGCTGCGCAACGCACCGTTCACGCCGAACCGGGTCAAGGCGGCGCTGGCTTAGCCGGTGGCGACTTTGCGCCCGGAGGTCGCAACGCTCATCGCGACATTGCGACGCTCAGGCAAACCCGCGATATGAAGTAACGGCTGTTACGCCCGGGCAAGGATCTGCGCCTGAGTAGCCCGGCGGAGTTCCACGCCGAGATTCGCCCCGATGCGATCCGTTTTGGCCCGTTGCTCCGGGAATAATCGCGGCAGGGCGACGGTCGGACCGGTCGATCGGCCCTTCAATCCGGCGGTGGCAGTGGCTATGTTGGTCGCCAAACCCAAAAAGGATATTGCCATGGACGACAAGACCCGCACCGAACTCGAGGCCGCAGCGTTCCGGCGCCTGCTTGAGCATTTGCGGACGCGCAGCGATGTGCAGAACATCGATATGATGAACCTCGCCGGCTTCTGCCGAAATTGCTTGTCCAATTGGATGAAGGACGCCGCGGATGCCAAGGGCGTGGCGATGAGCAAGGATCAGAGCCGCGAAGCGGTCTACGGCATGCCATTCGAGGAATGGAAGGCGAAATTCCAGAAGGAAGCCACCGCTGAGCAAAAGGCTGCGTTTGAAAAGGCAAGCCACAAACACTGATTGTCCAGAACTATCGTCCCCCATTGTGGATGACCATGGGGGCAAACCCATCCGCCCTTGACCTCCGACCCCGACTCCCGGTCCTTCTAGTCGCGCAATGTTGCGTGAATGGAGGAAGCCACCGATGTCGACTGCGACCGCCGAAAATCAACAGGATCAGCCGGCAAGCCGGTTTGCCAAGGATCACCTCAAGGCCTTTGTGGAGCGGATCGAGCGGTTGGAAGAGGAAAAAAAGGCGCTCGCCGACGACATTCGCGACGTTTATGGCGAAGCCAAATCGATGGGCTTTGACATCAAGGCGCTACGCACCATCATTCGGATGCGCAAAGAAGACAACGACGAGCGCAAGGAGCATGAGGCGATTCTTGAGACCTACATGCTGGCGCTCGGCATGTTGAACTGACGCCGTTCCGGATATTGGCGCACCGCTCCCCTAAGCGTGACCAATAAAAAAGGCCGGGCGCTGGTCCCGGCCTTCTCGTTTAGTGCGGGCGCAGGATCAGCGCAGCATTGCGGTGCGTTGGTTGAACGTGACGGTTGCGACGAACACCACGGCGTTGCCCCGGAATTCGTCGGACGACATCCCGAGATGTGGATCGTCGGAGAAGGTCATCATGACCATGGCCGCAGGCTTCTGAAGATGCGGCGTTAGGCCGGCGGTGTCGGGTGCGCCGTAGAGTGATGAACTCATGAACTCAAGCGCGCTCGGCGCCACGATCATCGCGCGCATCCATGGATTGTTGAAGCGCTCGCCGACCTTGACGCTCGGAAGCGCCGCCGACTTGGTCGCGGGGACCGGCGTTGTTGTGTCGCGTTGCGGCGCCGGGGGACGCGCTGCGACGCGTGCCTTTGGCGCCAACCGGGTGTCGACCGAGTCATTGGCCGGCGCATAGGCGAGGGCATCAGGCGCCGCGCCGCGGTCATGCATTGGCCACGGCGCCAGGCTGCCATGCGCGACGCTGCCGGTGATCGGTGTTTCCGCGGCCGCGGTCCGCATATTGGGAATATCGGCGGGCGGTACCGGCCGCGCAAACGTGTCGGCTGTGCCTTGCCAGAAGCCGCGCTGGTTGATCACGTCGTTCGCCGAAGCGGTGGCTTGCGGAACCAGGCTCGCGGCCTGCGCCGGCCGTGCCGGCGCTAATTGAACCGGCTGCGATGAAATCGAAGCCAAGCCAAAACCGGAGGGCGCGGCCTCTTCCGCAGGCGGCGCCGGCCGCGACCGCGCCGGTTGCGATGACGCAGCGGCAAGGTTGAATCCGGATGGGGCCGGTTCGGTCGAGATGTTCGGGCGCGCCCGCGGCGTCGGTACGGCGGCGACCGTCTGCTCGGGGGTAACAGACGCTACAACGCGTGCCCGTGACGCGGGCCTGGCAAAGACTTCGGCATCCTCGTCCTCGTCGCGGACATTGCGCGACGCGACCACGGCCGGTCTGGCGGTTTGCTTCTGCGCGGCCGGACTGCTGGATGCCAGCTGTGTCGGCGGACCCTTCGACAGGATGCGGGCCAATTGTGCTTCCGGCAGCCGCGGCCAGTGGCGAACACCGCCGACATCCATGTGAATGAACGGCGCTCCGGATGAAGGATAGAAGCCGATGCCGCCGCGTTGCAGCCGCAGCCCGGCGTCGCGAACCGTTTCAAGCTCGACGTCCGGAATGTAGAAGTCGATGGCTTTGCCCAGCATGTGCTGGCTGAATTTGGCGACGCCGCTTGAGCGGCGACGGAGCATCGCATTGGTGGCCGGTGCCCGGTAGCCGCCGATCACATGGATCGGCTCCCGCGCCCCGCTTTCCCGATAGATCTCCCACAGGGCGTCGATCAGGTGGGGGTCCATATTGGTCGGTTCGTTGGAGCGCCAGTCGCGGAGTGCGTAATTGATCTTTTGAAGGGCAGCCTGATTGTAGCGACCATTCACCTTGTAGGTGACGGTGGTGTCTTCCTTCAGATGAATGTGGTGAAAGCTGATGGTGCGGGTATCGCCATTGGCGGTCGCATTTTGCACTGATTCGGCGCCAAACAGCACCGCTACGGCAGCCACACTGCCGCAGCACCCGGCCCGAAGGGTCTTCGAAAACCTGGAATTTGTGCGCGTTTGACCGACCGGCACTCGTTTCTCGCTATAAAGCTGCAATAAACCAAACAGCCACGGCACCTGCCGCGACAAACATGGTAAACGCATACTTAATAGGGATGGGTTAATGCGCGGTAAGCGCGGACAGCCCAGTCCCCCCCGATATTGTTATGACTATACAGGGACTGTGGCGAAAAGTGGCCACCGGAATACTAAAGAGCGGTCCAGTGGTTAACAGACACCGCTATGTGGATAAAACGTTGGCGGTGGGCCGCCCCGGGCGGGGCGGCCAAACTCTTTAGGGCATAACCGCTATCATGGCCGATAACGGGTCTAGCGGACCCGCGCCTTCGGGGTCGGCGCTGCCGCAGCGCTGCCACCGCCGCCAAACAGCGACTCGAAGAAGCCTACGGTGCGTGTGCCTTCCTTCGGGCGAGCCGGCCGGAGCTGGGTCGTTGCGGCTGGTGCCGGGCGCTCATTGGCCGGTTCGACCACGCTGCGCTCGCTGCGAATGAGATTCCGCGTCTTGGCATCGAGCCCGTAGATGTCCGGACGGACTTGGAGTTCGCCGGCATCGTCGACAAAGGCAGTCTGATAGGTGATGTGCACCGGTATCGGTGTCGGGAACTGAATATTGTGTTCGGCCGGGCCATACAGCGAACGGATACGCTGCTGCGTGTAGCCGCCATTAGGGAGCACGATCGACAGCAACACCTCGGCATATTTGACCGGATCCTGCACCCGCATGCAGCCGTGGCTGTAAGCGCGACGATCATGCGAGAACAGGTTCTTATCCGGAGTGTCGTGCTGGTAAACCAGGAAACGATTCGGGAAATTGAACCGCAGCCGTCCAAGCGCGTTGCCGTCGCCAGGCGGCTGGAACATGTGCACGCTGCCGTCGCGGTTGTTAACGACTTTGATGCCCATGCGTGACAGCGCGCCCGGATCCTGCGACAGCACTGGCAGGTACTCGTTCTGAACGATCGAAGGCGGAACGTTCCAGGTGGGATTGACGGTGATGAATTTCATCGTCTCGGTAAGCAGCGGCGTCGCGGTCGTCGGCTTGCCGACCACAACCCGGGTCGTCCAGGCCTCCCGCCCGTCATTCATGACCCGAAGCGTGTAATTCGGGATGTTGAGCATGACGTGGGCTTTGCCGAGATCGCGGGGAATCCAGCGCCAACGCTCCATATTGGCGATGACGGTATCGATCACGTCGCTGCGGCGCGGGGCTGCAACGGCGTTCAGGCTGCGCAGTGTGGCGTTGCCGATCAGCCCATCGGGGTTCATCCCGTTGGATTTCTGATAGGTCCGCACGGCCACGACAAGCGCTTCGTCATAACGGAGGCCGGTCGCATCGCCTGCAACATTGAGCCGCTGGCGAAGCAACGGAACGCGGGCATCTTCCGTGCCCGGCCGTAGCGTCGGACCCTCCGGGATCTGCACGATCTTGGGCTCCTCGCCGGTCGCCCCGCGCAGTTCCGCGAGCTTGGCTTTCAGCGCGCGATAACCGGGCTGCGGCGGGCTGAACGCATCGATTGCGGCAGCAACGTCGCTTGCGCCGGCGATTGCGTTGAGCGTTGCGGCAATGTCCGGCGGTTCTTGCGGCAGCATGATCTCGCCGCCCATACGGGCATAAGGGAAACGTCCAGCCTGGAGATGGCGCGTGAAGGTGATCAGCGTCGCCGTCAGGCGCAGTTCGGCTTCGGCCTGGGCGTCGGCGGCCGCGTTCGCCATTTCCGGGAATCTGTATTCGGCCGCGATCAGACCGTCGGCCGCCGAGGACTGGATGCGGGTAATGGCCGCATTGGCCCGTGCGCTGGCGGCGCCGCGTTCGAACCAGAGCGGGGCATAATTGCGTTTTTGGTAGAAGGCTTCGATTGCCAGCCGCTCCTTGCGGCTGGCAAACGTACGGTCCGCCCGCGGCAGAAGGTCACGCAACCGCTCGGCGATCGGTCGGTCGGCCGGCGCCAGCGAAGCGAATGGGTCGGCTGGCGCTGTCTGGATTGGTGTGACGGTTGCGGTCGCAGCGGGCTCAGCCGTGCCGGGCGTTGCTTCCGTACCACCCCCAACGCCCTCAGTCGTTACCGCGACGTCCAACGCGCTTGGCGGGGGCACATTGGCCGGCCTGGGCATCGGAACCGCGGCTTCGATTGCCGCCGGATTCGGGGGCCGGGTGCTGGTTTGGGCGCCCGCAACCGAAATGGGCAAAGCAACCGTAGATAGTAACACCAGGGCGGTGCCGCGTATTTGGCGGTCAAACCGAAGGCCGCGCATTGGAGTCGTCTCCCGTCTCAATGCGGAAATGACCGCAAATGCGGCAACCCCGCCGTCAAATTCCACCCATGCGAACGGCCGTAAACAGACGATAATTTTGCCGTTCTTGCAATACGGAACGCGACCGGATCACGTAGAATTTGATCGATTTCCCGTGGCGTGTCACCCGGCGACAACGGGGTCCGTATCGTTTTCGGCCATGCGGTTCAGCCCCAGGGCGTCGAGCTTGCGATAAAGGGTCGAGCGGCCAATCCGAAGCCGCCGGGCGACCTCCGACATCTGCCCGCGATAATGCGAAATCGCGAAGCGGATCACCTCAGCCTCGACTTCGTCGAACGGGCGGACCTCGCCGCGGTCGTTTAGCAGCGGGAGCGCGGATCCAGTGTCGGTGTGCTGCGGTGCAATACTGTTATCCGCGGGCATGAGTTTTGCGAGCGGTGGCGGCGCGGCAACTGGCCCGACGGGTTCGACAAAAACCGGCGCAATGGCCGGGGATGCGACCTCGGGGCGTTGGTCGAGTGCCGCAATCTGCGGAAACTCGGCGACACTCACTTCGTCCCCGTCGGCCAGAACGACAGCGCGAAACACCGCGTTCTCAAGTTGCCGCACATTGCCGGGCCAGCGGTAGCGCGACAGCAGTGCGAGCGCTTCGCCATCGAACCGGCGGATGCGCTTGCCCTCCTCGGCGGCGAACCGCGCCAAGAAGTGCCGTGCGAGTTCCGGGATGTCTTCCGGCCGTTCGGCCAGCGAGGGCACGCTGATCGGGAAGACATGCAGGCGATAAAACAGGTCTTCGCGGAAGCGACCGGTTTTAACGTCGGCAGCGAGGTCGCGGTTGGTTGCGGAGATCAGCCGCACGTCGACCTTAACGGGTTTGCGGGAGCCGACCGGATCGATCTGGCCCTCCTGGATCGCGCGCAGGAGCTTGACTTGCGCCGCCAGTGGCAACTCGCCGATCTCGTCGAGAAACAAAGTGCCGCCATGGGCCTCGGCGAATTTGCCGCTGTGCCGATCGGTTGCGCCGGTGAAGGCGCCCTTCTCGTGCCCGAACAGGGTCGACTCGAGCAGATTCTCGGGAATGGCGCCGCAATTGACCGCGATGAAGGGCTTGGCGCGCCGTTCGCCGGTGCCGTGGATGGCACGCGCGATCAATTCCTTGCCGACGCCCGATCCGCCTTCGATCAAAACCGGGATCGCGGAGCCCGCCGCCTTTTCCGCCTGGCGCAGCACGGCGTTCATGCGCTGGCTGCGGGTGATGATGTCCTTGAAGGTCAACGTGCCGGCGCGGCTGCGTTTGAGCCGTTGAATTTCGCTTTCCAGCGCCTTGGTGGCGAGCGCATTGCGCAGGCTCACCTCCAGCCGTTCGGCGCTGACCGGCTTGACCACGAAATCGGCGGCGCCCGCGCGCATGGCGGACACCACGTTATCGATACCGCCATGGGCGGTCTGCACGATCACCGGAATCGCCAGTCCGGCCTCGCGGATGCGACCGAGCACGCCGAGCCCGTCGAGATCGGGCATCACCAGATCGAGCACAATGGCATCGATCGGCGCGCTGTCGGCGGTCGGGCCGATCAGCATCGTGACTGCCGCGTCGCCGCCTTCGGCAAGGAGAACTTCATAGCCGTTGCGGGCGATCATGCTTTGCAGAAGGCGTCGTTGCACCGGATCGTCGTCAACGACAAGAATTCGCTCAACCATGGACGCACCCACTACGCGTGTACCGAATTGGGTCACTGTGCCGCAGCAGGCTTAAGGCGGTGTTAAAGCGCCTTGCGCTCGGCCGTTTCGAGATAGCGCGTGAGGCGCCAACCGCGGAACGTCCAGGTTGCCCGCGCCATCGCCGATGGCGCGGGCCATAATTTGGCATCAGACCGCAACGTGACACTGTGCAGCAGCGATTCAGAGTTGCTCTCGCGCCCTGGCGGAGCGATAGATTCTGCCCGCCGATTCGGATGCCCGGCCTTGGCTTCGCCATAGGCGCAGGGTTTGGTGCGCACCCGACCTTTCTGATCCGAAGCGACTAGACGCCATGCCCGCAAAATCGAAATCTGCCGTTGTCCGCAAGGCCGTCAAATCCGCGGCGAAGCGCAATGAATTGCCGGAATGGGATTTGAGCGCGCTCTATGCTGGCATCGACGATCCGGCGGTGAAGCGCGACCTCGATAGCGCCGACCGCTATTGCGTTGTTTTTGAGGACGATTTCAAGGGCAAGCTTGCGGCTTTGGTAGCGCGTCCGGACGCCGGCAAAAAGCTGTGTGAAGCGGTCCGGCGTTTCGAGCAACTCGACGATCTTTTGGGCCGGCTCGCCTCCTATGCGGGCCTGGTCCATGCGGAGAACACCATCGATCCGGCCCGCGCGAAGTTCTATGGCGATGTGCAGGAACGCCTCACCGGTGCATCGACCCATCTGTTGTTTTTTGTGCTGGAGCTCAATCGTCTTGACGACGCCAAGCTCGAAAAGGCGATGGCCAATTCCGAACTGGCGCATTATCGGCCGTGGCTTGAAGACATCCGCAAGGACAAGCCGTATCAGCTTGAGGATCGCGTCGAGCAGCTCTTCCACGAGAAATCGGTGACCGCTTACGCGGCCTGGAATCGGCTGTTCGACGAGACCATCGCGCAACTGCGTTTCAAGGTTGGCGGCAAATCATTGGCGATCGAGCCGACGCTCAAATTGCTGCAAGATCCGCGCGCCGCGATACGCAAGGGTACGGCCCAGGCGATGGCAGCGACCTTCAAGGACAATATCCGGCAGTTCACGCACATCACCAATACGCTCGCCAAGGACAAAGAGATTTCGGATCGCTGGCGCGGTTTTGCCGACGTCGCGGATTCGCGTCATCTCTCAAATCGCGTCGAGTCGGAGGTGGTCGACGCGCTGGTGGCGGCGGTGCGCGCCGCCTATCCGCGGCTCTCGCACCGCTACTACGCGCTCAAGGCCCACTGGTTCGGCCAGAAGCGGCTGGCGCATTGGGATCGCAACGCGCCGTTGCCGAAAGTCGCGACCCGCAGCATCCCGTGGAGCGAAGCGCAAGCGATGGTGCTCACCGCCTATCGTGCGTTTTCGTCCGATATGGCGGATGTCGCCGCGCAGTTCTTCGACAACAATTGGATCGATGCGCCGGTCCGTCCCGGCAAATCGCCCGGCGCCTTCGCGCATCCGACCGTGCCGTCGGCGCACCCCTATGTGCTACTCAATTATCAAGGCAAGCCGCGCGACGTGATGACGCTCGCGCACGAACTGGGCCATGGCGTGCATCAGGTGCTGGCGGCGCCGAACGGCGCGTTGATGGCGCCGACGCCGCTTACGCTGGCGGAAACCGCGAGCGTGTTCGGCGAAATGTTGACGTTCCGCAAGCTGCTCGCCGAGACCACCGAGCGCAAGCAGCGCAAGGCCATGCTGGCCGCCAAGGTCGAGGACATGATCAATACCGTGGTGCGGCAGATCGCGTTCTATACTTTCGAGCACAGGCTGCACACCGAGCGCCGCAACGGCGAATTGACGTCCGATCAGATTGGCGAGCTTTGGATGGAGGTTCAGCGCGAGAGCCTCGGCCCCGCGATCGATCTGCGGCCCGGCTACGAAACATTTTGGGTCTATATCCCGCATTTCGTGCATTCGCCGTTTTACGTCTACGCCTATGCGTTCGGCGACTGTCTCGTGAATTCGCTTTACGCGGTCTATGAGCGCTCGAACCAGGGTTTTGCCGATCGCTATCTCAAGATGCTCGCCGCCGGCGGCACCAAGCATCATGCGGAACTGCTGGCGCCGTTCGGCCTCGACGCCAGCGACCCGGCCTTCTGGCAGGGCGGCCTGGGGGTGATCGAGGGCATGATCGCGGAGCTGGAGGGTTTGGACTAGGCGCGCGTGACATCTGAACCAAATTTTATTTATCAAAACAGCTACTTATTTCCACAAACCGTTGTTGAACGATGGCACCATTTCCGTTATACATTTTGTATAACGAAGGAGCCTCGGCAATGACCGTGCAAAAGAAGGTCGAACCCGATCCGAAGGGCCAAGTTGTAGCGACCGTGAAGCTGAAGAAAATTGGAAACTCCGCGGGCGTCATCCTGCCCAGAGACGTGATGGCGCGCCTTCGTCTCAGCGTCGGCGACACGTTTTACGCCACCCTGACGCCGGAGGGCGGCATTCGGCTGACGCCCTATGACCCCGATTTCGAAAGGGCCATGGAGGTCGCGCGGCGCGGCATGAAGATTTATCGCAACGCGCTTGCGGAACTCGCCAAATGAACGAGCCGGCGTGGCTGACGGTCGCTATGATCGTTGCCATTCATGATGAGCAGCTGGCGATACATGGCGGACTACCCGGAATTCGCGACGCCGGCATGCTGGAGTCGGCGCTTGATCGGCCACGCAACAAATGGGCCTACGAAGGCGTCGAACTGCCCGAACTTGCTGCGGCCTATGCGTTTGGGATCGCGCGAAATCATCCATTTGTGGACGGCAACAAGCGCACCTCGCTGCTGGCGCTGTACACTTTCCTCGGCGTGAATGGTGTCGATTTCATCGTCGCTGAAGAGATGGCCGCCGCCATGATCCTCTCGCTTGCCGCCGGCGAGGTCAGTGAGGAAAGCCTCGCGCGCTGGATCCGCGACAATTGGCCGAAGTCGTAAACACGCTCAGTTTCCATCGATGCAGATGTTGCCGCTCTTTGCGCAATCATATTTCCTGGCGGAATACCTACTTGTCTTAAGAATGATTGAGTGTGCTTAGCCCCATGACCGACACCGAACGCAACCGCCTTACCGCCCGTGTCGCGCGCTATGCGCGGATCGGCGCCAATGTTGGTGGCGTCGCGGCGCGGATGGCGGGCGCGCGGTTCTTCGGTTTGACTCTCGATCGCGGCCGCAATGCCCTGGAACTTGCCGCGGCGCTCGGCGGCCTTAAGGGGCCGATCATGAAGGTGGCGCAGCTCATGGCCACCATTCCCGATGCGCTGCCGCCGGAATATGTCGCCGAACTGAGCAAGCTGCAGAGCCAGGCGCCGCCGATGGGCTGGGCATTCGTGAAACGGCGCATGATCGCCGAACTTGGACCGGACTGGCAGCAGAAGTTTGCCGCCTTCGAGCATCATCCGGCGGCGGCGGCGTCGCTTGGCCAAGTCCACCGCGCACGCTCGCGCGACGGCGCTGAGCTAGCCTGCAAGCTGCAATATCCCGACATGCAGTCGGCGGTCGAAGCCGATCTTAAGCAATTGGGTCTGATCTTTGCCATTCACCGGCGCATGGATCCTGCCATCGACACCACTGAAATCGCCAAGGAAATCGGCGCGCGGTTGCGCGAGGAGCTCGATTATCAGCGCGAGGCCAAGCATGTGGCGCTCTACCGCGCCATGCTCGCCGACATCGACCTTATTCGGGTGCCGCGTTCGTGGCCGGAATTGTCGACTGGGCGGCTGCTGACGCTCGATTGGCTTAACGGCGACGCGATGCTTGCGCACACCGAGGACAGCCTCGATAGCCGCAATCGGCTGGCGCGTGCCATGTTCACGGCCTGGTGGTTTCCGTTCAGCCGCGTCGGCGTAATTCACGGCGACCCGCATCTTGGCAATTATTCGGTGTTTGAATGCGATGGCCAGGCCGGCGGCATCAATCTGCTCGATTACGGTTGTATTCGGATTTTCCCACCGTCATTCGTCGGCGCCGTGGTCGACCTCTATCACGGACTGAAGGATGGCGACGATGCACGCGTTGTCCACGCCTATGAAACCTGGGGGTTCAAGCGGCTCAGTCGCGATCTGATCGATACGCTCAACATCTGGGCACGCTTTATCTACGGTCCGCTGATGGACGATCGGGTGCGCAGCATCGCCGACGGGGTCAAACCATCCGACTATGGCCGTCGCCAAGCCTATCTGGTTCACACCGCGCTCAGGGAGAAGGGGCCGGTGACGGTGCCGCAGGAGTTCGTCCTGATGGACCGCGCCGCAATCGGCCTTGGATCGGTGTTCCTGCATTTGCGTGCGGAACTCAACTTCTATCGGCTGTTCAATGAGGCAATTCAGGACTTTTCGGTTGAACGGGTGGCCGCGCAGCAGGCGCGGGCGCTGGCGGCGGCAGGGCTCGCGCCAATTCCTGCAAAATAGGTTTGCAATTCAGCCCGAATCCGTCGCCGGCCGTTGCTCTCGCGCCCTATTTGCGCTAATTCCCGCGCCAGACGGACCAATCGGAGGACTCTATGGCTGACCACGGCCCGGTCGAATACGCGACCGCAACAGGCAACGATGTGCCCGCGCATGAATCGACCTATGAAAATTTCTTGCTGTTGGCCTTTATTGGGAGCGCGCTGGTCATCTGCATCACAATTGGCCTCGCCATCGGCGGGACCACCGGCCGTTGGGGGATCGCGCTCCCGATTATTTTCTTGTTTGCGCCGATTGTTGCCATTCATGGTTTCGCCACCGGCGCGAAAGCCCCGAGTGGGGTCATGATTGTCCTCTCGCTGCTCGCCCTCGCGCTTGCCGCCGCTTAGCGTGCGTTTGTCGTTGCGTTCGCCGTCAAACTGAAGGAGGCGGGCAGTATGCGCATCGCCGTCGCGCGCGAATCCGATCCAGCGGAGGATCGGGTCGCAGCAACAGTCGACACCGTCAAGAAATTGAAGAGTCTGGGCGCGGACGTGGTCGTTGATCCGGGCGCCGGCGTTAAATCGGGCATTTTGGACAGCGACTACACCGCCGCTGGCGCGACCGTCGCGGCCGACGCGGTCAAGGGCGCTGACGTGGTGCTCAAGGTGCGCCGGCCGAATGCGATCGAACTCGCGCAATATAAGAAAGGCGCCGTCGTCATCGCCATCATGGATCCCTATGGCAATGACGCCGCGCTCAAGGCAATGGCCGATGCCGGCGTTACAGCGTTTGCCATGGAGTTGATGCCGCGCATCACCCGCGCGCAATCGATGGACGTGCTGTCAAGTCAGGCCAACCTCGCCGGCTATCGCGCCGTCATCGATGCCTCCGCCGAATATGGCCGCGCGCTGCCCATGATGATGACTGCCGCCGGCACCGTTCCGGCCGCCAAGATATTCGTGATGGGCGTCGGCGTCGCCGGCTTGCAGGCGATCGCCACCGCGCGCCGGCTGGGAGCCGTCGTCACGGCGACCGACGTCCGCCCGGCGGTCAAGGAACAGGTGCAGAGCCTCGGCGCGAAGTTCATTGCCGTTGAGGACGACGAATTCAAACAGGCCGAGACCGCCGGCGGCTACGCCAAGGAAATGTCGAAAGAGTATCAGGCGAAGCAGGCGGCGTTGGTTGCCGATCACATCAAGAAGCAGGACATCGTCATCACCACCGCGCTGATCCCAGGCCGGCCGGCGCCGCGGTTGGTCAGCAAGGACATGGTGGCGTCGATGCGGCAGGGCTCAATCATTGTCGATCTCGCGGTCGAGCGAGGCGGCAATGTCGAAGGTGCCAAGCCCGGCGAAGTTGCCGCCGTCAATGGCGTCAAGATCGTCGGCCATCTGAACGTGGCCGGGCGACTGGCCGCCACTGCATCCGCGCTTTATGCCAAGAACCTTCTGACGTTCCTCGAACTCATGATCGATAAGGCCACCAAGTCACTCGCGGTGCCGTGGGATGATGAGATCGTCAAGGCGACCGTGCTCACCCGCGACGGCGCCGTCATTCATCCGAGTTTTGCGCCCAAAAGCGCGGCCTGAGGAGATCCACGATGCCGATGATCGCACCGGCCGGCCTCGCGAAAGCGGCAACCGGCGATGTCTTGCTCGCGCAACTCGACATCGTTGGGGCCGTGAGTGGCGGCGCGCTGCAGGCCGCCGGCGCGGCCAGTGTCGATCCATTCGTGTTTCAGTTCTCGATCTTCGCGATGGCGGTTTTTGTCGGCTATTACGTGGTGTGGTCGGTGACGCCGGCGCTACACACGCCGCTGATGTCAGTGACCAACGCGATCTCGTCGGTCATCGTTGTCGGTGCTCTGCTCGCCGTCGGTGTGGCGCTGGTTGCCAATGACGCCGGCCCGATCTGGGCGCGGGCGTTGGGCTTCATCGCGCTGATCTTCGCGTCGATCAACATCTTCGGAGGGTTCCTGGTGACCCAGCGCATGCTCGCCATGTACCAGAAGAAAAAATAGGACGCGCCGATGACTGCCAACATCACTGCGCTGCTCTATCTGGTCGCGGGCGTCCTGTTCATTCTGGCGCTGCGCGGGCTGTCGAGCCCGGCGACCAGCCGCCAGGGCAACCTGTTTGGCATGATCGGCATGGCGATTGCGATCGTCACCACGCTCGCCGCGCATCCGCCGGCGGGCTTTGGCGCCTGGATTCTGGTGGGTCTTGGCGTTGGCATCGGCGGCGGCATCGGGGCGGTGATCGCGCGGCGGGTTCCAATGACATCGATGCCGGAACTGGTCGCGGCCTTCCACTCGCTGGTTGGCATGGCGGCAGTGCTGGTCGCAGCTGGCGCGCTCTACGCCCCCGCCGCTTTCGGCATCGGCGCGGTTGGCCGCATCCATACCGCGAGCTTGATCGAAATGGCGATCGGCACCGCCATCGGCGCCGTCACATTCACGGGTTCGGTGATTGCGTTTATGAAGCTCTCCGGCCGCATGAGCGGCGCGCCGATCATTTTGCCGGCGCGCCATGTCGTCAATATCGCGCTTGCGGTCGCAATCGTGCTTTTGACCGTCTGGTTTGCGCGCACCGAGAGCTATCTGGCGTTCTGGCTGTTGGCGCTGGCATCGTTCGCGTTCGGCGTTCTGATCATCATCCCAATCGGCGGCGCCGATATGCCGGTGGTGATCTCGATGCTTAATTCCTATTCCGGCTGGGCGGCGGCCGGCATCGGCTTCACGCTCGGCAATTCCGCGCTGATTATCACCGGTGCGCTGGTCGGTTCATCCGGCGCGATCCTGTCCTACATCATGTGCAAGGGCATGAACCGTAGTTTTATTTCGGTGATCCTCGGCGGCTTCGGCGGCGAGGTGGCGGCGGCTGGCGCTGCCGAGCAACGTCCGGTGAAGATCGGTTCGGCGGAGGACGCCGCTTACATCATGAAGAATGCGACGAAGGTGATTGTCGTGCCGGGCTATGGCATGGCGGTGGCGCAAGCCCAGCATGCGCTGCGTGAAATGGCCGACCATCTCAAGAAAGAGGGCGTCGAGGTCAAATACGCCATCCATCCGGTCGCTGGCCGCATGCCCGGCCATATGAACGTTCTACTTGCGGAAGCCAACGTGCCCTATGACGAGGTATTCGAGCTTGAGGACATCAATTCGGAATTCGCGCAGGCCGATATCGCGTTTGTGATCGGCGCCAACGACGTCACCAATCCGGCCGCCGAAGACGACAAGACCTCGCCGATCTACGGCATGCCGGTGCTGCAAGTGTGGAAGGCCGGCACCGTGATGTTCATCAAGCGCTCGCTGGCGTCGGGCTATGCCGGCATCGACAATCCGCTGTTCTATCGGGATAACACCATGATGCTGCTCGGCGACGCCAAGAAGATGGCGGAGAACATCGTCAAGGCGATGTAGACCAGCGGTTGTGGTCAAGTATACTATGTGGGATGCAAATCCGCAGCCTTCGGATTGAGAACTACAAAAGCTATCGTGATTCTGGGTCTATCGAATTTGGCCCGGGTTTTAACGTCATCATTGGACAGAACAACTCGGGAAAGACTGCGCTTCTTCAAGCAGTAAATGTTTCTTCCTTTGAGGACAGTCCGCACAAGCAACTAGAGAACGGTCGCCCCAAGTTTGGTGGCGACCGTTCGTGGGTGCGCCCGGCATGGGCATCGACTTGGAGGTGAAAGTCCTCTCGTGAGCTGGTCACAGCGAGCGAAGCGAACCGCAGAGCGTCTAACCGTGAGGTCGGCGTGAAGGAAGCGGGGAGCGA
>JALHRD010000032.1 GCA_022841625.1 Xanthobacteraceae bacterium | reverse complement strand
CGACGGAGGCTTCGGTGGCGGGGGCGGTGCCGGCGGCCTATTGGGGCGCCCCGGAGGCTTCGGCGCCGGCACCGGCGGTCTCGAAGGCGGCGGCGGCGGCGCGGGGCTCGGCGGCGCGGTGTTCGTCATGGACGGGGCGACGCTCCTCGTCCGCAATGGAGGCAGTGTGAGCGGCACCGAGACCATCGCCTCGGGCGGCGGAGCAGGGGGCGGCGTGGCAGGAGGCGGCGCGGGCTCCAACCCCGGTCAAGGCTTCGGCACGGGCTTCTTCCTGCACAACGGCGCGAGCGTCACCTTCGAAACCGACGCCGGCCGCGACGTCGTGATGTTGGACACCATCGCCTCGAACGGACTCGACGGCGGCGTCACCAAGCAAGGCGCCGGCATTCTGCGGCTGACTGCGATCGGCAACGGCTATGTCGGTGGCACGCGCCTCGCCGGCGGCACGCTGGTGGTGTTCAATGACACGGGCCTTGGCGGCACGGCCGGAGGTCTCACGTTCGCCAACGGGGCGACGCTGCGCTCCGTCAACACGCTCAATTCGGCGCGCGCAATCACGCTGAACGTCGGCGGCGGCACCATCGACACGCTCGCCGCCAATGCCAACTTCACCGGCACGATCGCCGGCACTGGCGGGCTCTCCCTCATCGGCGGTGCGACCGTCACCATCGCCACCGCGACCTATTCCGGACCGACCTCGATCACCGGCAACACCACGCTGCGGGCAAGCGCGGTAAATGCCTTCTCGGCGAACTCCGCTCACACCGTGGCGGCGGGTTCGACGCTCGATCTCAATGGGTTCAACCAGGCGATCGGCTCGCTCGCCGGGGGCGGCGCCGTCACGCTCGGCGGCAACGTCCTGTCCGCCGGCGGCGACGGTACGTCCACCACCTTCTCGGGCACGATCGCGGGGCCAGGCGGCGCGGTGGTGAAGATCGGCACCGGCATCTTCACCGTCTCCGGCACCAACACCTACAGCGGAGGCACCGCGATCAATGCCGGCACGCTGGCGACCGACGCTGACGCCAATCTCGGCGCCGCCACCGGCGGCCTGACCTTTGGCGGCGGCACGTTACGGTTTGGCGCCAGCTTCGACCTAGCCAACGCGCGCGCGATCACGCTCAATGCTGGCGGCGGCACCATCGACACCAACGGATTCGTCAGCACGGTTTCGCAGGCCATCGGTGGCGTGGGGGGCCTGACTAAGACCGGCGCCGGCACACTGACACTGGCGGGCATCAACACTTATACCGGGCTCACGACGATCAATGCCGGCACGCTGGCGCTGACCGGCACCGGCAGCATCGCGGGGTCGAACGGCGCCGCCATAAACGCCGGCAGTTTCGATATTTCGGGCACGGCGGCGGGCGCGACCATCAAGAGCTTGGCCGGCGCCGCCGGCAGCACGGCGGCGCTCGGCGCCCGCACCCTGACGCTATCGAACGCAGCGGACACATTCGCCGGCGCCATCGGCGGCACCGGCGGCATGATCCTGAACGCCGGGACGCAGGCGCTGACCGGCACCAACACCTATACCGGCGCGACCAGCGTAAACGGCGGCACGCTGCTGGTGAACGGCTCAATTAGCAATTCGGCGGTGGCGGTGAACGCCGGTGGCACGCTCGGCGGCACCGGCACGGTGGGCGCGTCGCAAGTCAATGGCGGCAGGCTCTCGCCGGGGCTCTCGATCGGCACCATCACGGTGCAGGGCAACCTGGTGCTGTCGTCGGCTGCAACCTATCTGCTCGAAGTCTCGCCATCGGCGGCCGACCGCACCAATGTCAGCGGCACGGCGGCGCTCGGTGGCACCGTCAATGCCATCTTCTTGCCTGGCAGTTACATGGCGCGGAGCTACACCATCCTCTCCGCTACCGGCGGGCTCGGCGGCACGACTTTCGGCAATCTGACCACCAATACGCCGGGCTTCAACGCCAGCCTGAGCTACACCGCAACAGACGTCGTGCTGAATCTCGCTGCGGCGCTCGGCATGGGCGGCACGCTCAACCCGAACCAGCAGAACGTCGCTGACGCGATCAACAATTTCGCCAATGGCGGCGGCACGATGCCGCCCGGCTTCCTGACGGTGTTTGGGTTGACTGGCCCTGCGCTCGGCAATGCGCTGACGCAACTCTCGGGCGAGGGCGCGAGCGGGATTCAGCAGTCGAGCCTCCTGTCGACGGGGATGTTCCTCAACACCATGCTCAACCCGTTCGTCGACGGCCGCAATGGCGGCTTCGGCGCGGCACTGGCGTTTGCGCCGGAAACGCCGGCGCGCGTGCCGGCGGCGGATGCCTTCGCTTCGGCGCTAGCGGTGAAGGCGCCGCCGCGGGAGCCCACATTCGAGCAGCGCTGGAGTGTGTGGGGCGCGGCCTATGGCGGGCGCAACCGCACCGATGGCGACGCGGCGGTGGGCTCGAACGATCGCACGGCGAACGCGGCGGGCTTTGCCGCCGGCGCCGACTATCGCCTGTCGCCGTCGACCACGATCGGCGCCGCCACCGCCATTGGCGAGACGCGCTGGAACGTGGCCGGCCTCGGCTCCGGTCGCGCCGACGTGGCGCAGTTCGGCGGCTACGCCACGACGCGCTGGAACGATTTCTATCTCGCGGGCGCGGCAGCGCTGGCCTGGCACCGCGCCGCGACCGACCGCACGCTCAACATCGCCGGCACCGATCGGCTGGAGGCCGGCTTCGACGCCACCAGTTTCGGCGCGCGCATCGAGGGCGGCCGGCGCTTTGGCATTGCGCAGTATGGATTGACGCCCTATGCCGCGGTGCAGGTGCAGCGCTTGCGCACGCCGGGCTACAGCGAGCGCGCGAGCGCCGGCTCCAACCAGTTCGCGCTCAGCTACGCGCCGCAGACCGCCACCGACACCCGCAGCGAGTTGGGCTTCTGGCTCGACACCCGGCACACGCTCGCGAACGGCGCTCAACTGGCGCTGCGCACCCGCGCCGCCTGGGTGCACGACTTCAATCCGGGTTCCCGCATCCAGGCCGTGTTCCAGACTCTTCCCGGCGCCAGCTTCACCGCCGATGGCGCCGTAGCGCCGCGCGATGCCTCACTGACTTCAGCGGTTGCCGAACTGCGCATGCCCGGCGGCGTGACGCTGTCCGGCAAGTTCGACGGCACGTTCGCCGGCCGTGCGCACACCCTCGCCGGCACCGGCACCGTCCGCTACGCATGGTGAGGCGGCCGGCGCGCGCATCCCGTTGCGGCGAAATCCGCACGATTTCCGGCGAGAAGGGCGGCGAGCGAATGGAGCCTTACCTCATCGTACCCCATCGCCGACAGCCTTACCGGCCGCGTCGGCCTCTGCAAACTCACCGGCGAGTTTAGGAAGGGTGGCCGAGTGGTTTAAGGCACCGGTCTTGAAAACCGGCAGGGGTTAACGCCTCTCGTGGGCTCGAAACCCACCCCTCCCGCCAAATGGCGAAAAGTGTTACCCATGTGTCCGGTACGAAATGTCACCTATGTCTCAGGCCGCTCATATAATAAGTCTGCGTGTCGATACCGGACCATCAGGACGGCGGAACGCTCTTGCCGAGGTCTCGGCATTGCTTATCGCGCCTCTCGGCTCGCCTTTGACGAAGCCGCCAGCCCAAGGAACACCAGCACGGCCTGATTGAGGCGCAGGATATCCTCGTCATCGAGCCTGCCGACGCGCGCGCCGACCTTCGACTTGGGGACGGTGGTGATCTTGTCGACCATCATGCGGCATTCGGTGCGCAAGCCATTCCGCTCGTTTGGCTCCACCGGCAGTCGGAACAGCGGTGCGTCAGTCTTATCGGTGGTGAAGGCGCAGATGGTGATGGAGTCAGTACCGTCAAAGCTATCGTCCTGCACGATGACGACGGGGCGCGGTTTGCCCGCATAGCCCTTACCGCCGGATACCGTCCAAATGTCACCCCGCCTCATGCATCGCCGCCCTCTTTGCAATCGATAGCGGACACCGCGTCGATGAACGCCTGATCTTCGAAACCATGGGGGCTGGTGGCCACGGCCAGCGATTGGCGGCGCGCCTCTGACCGGAAGGCAGGCGCGCGGACGTCGGGTACCCAGATCTGGATCGGGCGCAGGCCCTGGCCGCGCAATCGCTCGCGATGCGCGCGCACCTTCAAGCGCGACGGCTTGGGGTTTTTGGGGTTTGATGCAGTAGCCATCACCCTATCTCCAAGAAACCTATTTCCAAGAAACGGTTACATGTAACTTATCATCGGAAAGGCATTTTGACCAGCACTTTCCAACCCGCCGGGCCGTGGGAAATGCAGGCCGCGGGACCGGCGGCGAGCAATCTCGGGAACAGCAACGTCCCTTAGCGCGACCGGAATTGACCACATTTTGGACGGCCAGCTCTGTCGGGCGCAACGCATAGGGCGATCGCGTAGACGTCGTGCTCATCATCGTCGGGCGTGGCCCGCCGATGATCGACCTCACCGCTCCACCGTCTTGCGGCCGTGGATCATCGCCGCCACCAGATTTTCGCGCTGGCGGATCGAGGTGAAAATCACGCCGCCGACATGCAGCAAGACCAGCGGCAGGATCAAATTGCCGAAGAACCAATGCACCGCCTCGACCCGCTCATCGCCCCAATAGGCGTCGGTGTCGTAGATCCAACCGCTGATGGAAGCGCCGGCAACCGTCACCAATAACGCGACGATCATCCAGCCGCCGAGCGGATTGTGCCCGACATAATGCGGCTCTTGGCCCTTGAGCAGCGCGCGCGTATAGCGCCAGACCGCCAATGGCGAAACGATGAAATTACGAAAGCGCGCGTGTTCGGGGCCAACGAATCCCCAGACGATCCTGACCGCCAGGAACCCAAGCGCGGCGTAGCCCGTGATGAGATGGACGCGCTCGAAACTGGCATGGGTGAAATAGGCGACGATGACATTGCTCGCGAGCCCCCAATGCAGCACGCGCACCAAGGGATCCCATACCGTCACGGATTTGCTCATTGGCGCGCGCGCCGCACCCGGATTATGGATAGCGCGCGGTCGGCACCACTTCGAGCGTCAGCGGATGGAAATAGGCCTCGATGCGTTTGCCGTCCTTATCGAAGGCATAGACCTCGTAGCAGCCGCCGTCCGGTTTGATCCGGCGAATTTTCCAGCCCATGGAGGAAATTTTCTGCACCAGCTCAGCCTCCGGCCGCCAGCCGGACACCGGACCGGAGTCGCAAGTTGCCATGCCGGTTGCGTTGGCCGCGGTTGCCGCGAAGCCGATCGTCAGGGCGGCAAAGGTGGCGGTCAAACGCATGCTGGGTCTCCAATATTTGTGTTGAATTTCTTCGGCGGGATTTCCGGAGTTGCCGCGATG
Source organism: Xanthobacteraceae bacterium (assembly GCA_022841625.1). Taxonomy (GTDB): domain Bacteria; phylum Pseudomonadota; class Alphaproteobacteria; order Rhizobiales; family Xanthobacteraceae; genus VAZQ01. The sequence goes on along the minus strand of JALHRD010000032.1, from coordinate 53,456 downwards.
ACAATGCGCGGCGCACTTACTCCAATCATTTATAACAAAACAACCATCGCCGCTCACCCTTCCCAGCATAAACTTATCGTAACAATGGAATCTGATATTGGAATTGGCGGCGCTTTTTTTGTCCAGCGAGGGCCAAAACACCGCGATTGTGGTCCACGGCGGAGTGCGAATTCTGCTTTACCGTATTGACCGTATTGCGCCTTACCGCGTCGTACGCGATCGCCGACAGAACCCTCAATGCGAGAGCCCTCGACGTGACGAATGCCGAGGGCTCTTGCTCCTGAAAATTTCAATAGTTTTCCGTCACGGCCCACGCCGCACTGGCACGATGCCGGGCACCGGGATCGTCCGCACCGGCACGGTTCCCATCGGTCGTGCGCCGATGAAGGTCACGTTGCCGACCTGGCCGTTGCGGCTCGGAAGCGCATGCGGCCGCGCACCGCCGAGGAAAGTCACATTGCCGACCTGGCCGTTGCGAGTCGGCAGAGTGCGGGGCGGCGCACCGAAATACGTCACGCCGCCGACTTGGCCGTTGTGGCTCTTGGGTTGGTAAGCCGGACCGAGGAACCGCGCGCCGCCGTACGAGGCGGCGTCCGCCCCTTGCGACATCACCGTCCCCGCCACCACGATCAGCGCTCCAAGCACCGTCTTCATAGGCTGCTCCATCGGTTGATAGGCTGTGTCTGTACGGCGGTAGCGTCCGCCGCCTACACTTAAGTCGCGGGGCGCGTTCAGGAGGTTCGAAGGGTCGCGCGCAATGCCACCGCTGGTTCGGAATCGAGCCGGAACAGCCTAACTAACCAATTGCTCGTTATGCCTAATTTTTAATTTCACATGGTCACGGCGCAACCCAAGCCCGGTCACCCACGGTTTATTTCGCTTCGCCGTATCGGCGTGCCCGCCTTGCATTGACCCTAAAGAGCGGCAAGAGTCTCACTCGGCGTCGTAACGACTCGAACCAGGGATTTGCGCCATGCCGTTGCATCAAACCTTGCTCGCCCTTGGCGTCCTCGTAACCATCGCCGGCGCGGCCTCCGCGCAGACCCCCGGCGTGGTGGTGCAGGGCAGTCCGGAAGTACAGTCGGGCGGGCTGCCGGCGGCACGCGCGGGCGACGGCACCACCACCCCGGGCGGCGGCGTGCGCGAAGGCTCAAGCGATGTCTTCATTAATGGCCGGCCGGCGGCGCGGGTGGGCGACCGTACCGATTGCGGCGTGATCGCACGCGGATCGAGCAATGTCTTTATCAATGGCAAACCGATGGCCCGCGTCGGTGACAACACCACCGGATGTTAGCTGCCGGGGTTGATCGCCATGGCGCGCGGCAATTCATCGATCGGCTTCATGGGGATGTTCGGTCGCTCGGGCGATCTGCGCGCGCTCGATGCCGCGCTACGCGCCGTCGATCTGCATCCCAAACTGGTGCCGGAAGCGGTCAAGCTCACGGTCTGCGCGCTACTCAAGGATGACGCCGCGCGCAACGATCTACCGCCACAGGCCTATGGGCCGGCCGCTGAGATCCTGGCTTATTGCATGGTTGGGGAGGAGGCGTTCGCCGGCGCCAACGATGTGGCGCGCGCGCTGGCGGTCGAACGCCGGATCGACGCGGCGCTGATCGCCGGCGACAGTCTCGACGCACAATTGGTGCTGCTCACGCTAACCGCCCGCGTCATTCAGCCGAGCGTGGTCGAGCGGTTTGGGCTCGAAAGCGCGAATGATGAACGCGTATAACGATGAACGTAAATAAGGCCGCCGCTGCGACAGCGGCGGCCTTGATTTCAAATCCAGCCTCGCAAGCGATCGTCAGGCCTGCATCAAGCTTGCATCAAGTTTTCTTGGCCTTGGGTTTGGCTTGCGGCTTGGCGCGGCAGTGCGCGTCACGTTTCTGCTTGCTGCCCTTCTTTGACGCCGCCACCCAGGTGCAGTCCGTGCGCGCCTCGCAGGTTGCTTCCACCTTGATGCTCTTGCAGGCGGCGGCCGGCGTTGCAGCTTCCTTCTTTTTCTCGGCGGCCGACACCCCGCCATAAGCCACCGCGCTGAGCACCAGCGCCGCGCTGAAAATTTGTAACATTCGGCTCATTGTCATGGGACTTTCCCCTCGTTCTTTGCTGCAAATCACCCTACGATTCTGGGCCTAAGTGGCGGCGGTTTGCAAGGCGAGGGTGCGCTACGCACAGTTGTTTTTCAACCGTCTCGTCACGGCTTGGTCATAAACAAAGGCGCGGCCGGGTCGAACAAACCGATGGCTGCGTGGATTTCGCTCCACAACCCCGGATTTGCCAAGCGCGTCGCTGCATTATAGGAGCGGCGGCCCCATTCCGGCCGTGATCTGCGGGCGAAATGGTGGCAAGAGGCGGGGTATAGGGGACGAATGGGGGATCGGTCCGAAACGATTGGGCTGACGGTGGCTGGGCGCCGCGGCGCCGCGGCGGCGCTGGCGTTGCTGCTGGCCAATTGTGCTGGCGGCACGGCCGGTAACCGCGCACAGTTCGCCGCCAATACTGCGCCCGCCGCGGTCGCAGCGCCCCAGGTCGCAACGCCCCAAGCCAGCCGTGCGCCTCCGACCGTTGCAACCAATGAGCGGATACCGCGCGGCGGCGGGGCGTTCAAACTTGGCAATCCCTACACCATCAATGGGCAGACCTATTATCCCGCCCACGACCCGAATTATCGCGCGGACGGCATCGCCTCCTGGTACGGCCGCGATTTCCATGGCCGCAAGACCGCCAATGGCGAGATCTACGATATGAACGCCATTTCGGCGGCGCACCCGACCATGCCGCTACCGAGCTATGCCCGAGTCACCCATTTGGAGAACAGCCGCTCGATCATTGTGCGGGTCAACGACCGCGGGCCCTATGCCAAGGGCCGGATCATCGATCTATCGACCGGAGCCGCTCAAGCGCTTGGCAGTCTCGGGCAGGGGTTGGCGCCGGTCCGCGTTGAATATGTTAGCCGTGCCGCGCTCGCCGGCAGCGACGATGCGATGCTGCTGGCCACCCTGCGGCATGGTAACCCTGCACCGGCGCCATCGCTGGTCCGGGTCGCCGCGCAAACCGCGCCGATGGCTGCGAACCTTCCCGATCCCGCCCCGGTGCGTCCACGCGCGCCCAACGCGCCATCAATGGCGCCGCAAGATCGGCCCCAGGATCGGATCCAGGATCGAATCCATACGCTTGGCCTGATGAGCGGCCGCGGCCTTTATTGATCCCCGAAGTTCGGTATTTCAATACCGGCATTGCTCTCCCCGCGCCGGGCTTGCTAATCAGACGGGACGGCGCGGCTCAAGGTCGACCAAGCGGCGCACAACCTGTGCGCAGCCCGAGCGACCACGCCGAATTGCCGCAATCCGACGCCAGACCCATGCCCGCCATGACCGCCCATCGAACGCGACGCATACCGGCCCTGCGGCTCGGGCTGGTGGCCTGGCTGACCGTGAGCCTCACCGCCACGGCCTGGGCGGGGCCCAATCCGCGCCGCGAGGGCGAGTTCAACACCGCGGCCACATCGGTCATCCTGATTGAGGCGCAAAGCGGCACGGTGCTGTTTGAGCGCAACGCCGACGAATTGATCCCGCCGGCGAGCCTTTCCAAATTGATGACCGCGGAAGTGGTGTTCAACGCCATCGCTCAGGGCCGACTTAAACTCGACGACGAGTTCATGATCAGCCCGAATGCGTGGCGCACCGGCGGCGCGCCCTCGCGCACCTCCAGCATGTTTGCGCCGATCAACAGCCGGGTCACGGTCGAAAACCTGTTGCGCGGCGTCATTATCCAATCGGCCAACGACGCCAGCATCGCACTGGCCGAGGGTCTTGCGCGCAATCAAGACAAATTCGCCGCCATGATGACGGCGCGCGCCCGCGAAATTGGGCTCACCAAGTCGACCTTCGGCAACGCCACCGGCATGGCGCATCCCCGCCAACTCATGACCACGCGCGAACTCGCAAGGCTCGCGCGACACATCATCCGGACCTATCCGGACTTCTACAAGATCTACAGCGAGCGCGAATTCACCTTCAACAAGATCCGCCAGTTCAACCGCAATCCATTGCTGGCGCTGAACATCGGCGCCGACGGCCTCAAAACCGGCTTTACCAGTGAAGCCGGCTACGGTCTGGTCGGCTCCGCGGTGCAAAACGACCAACGATTGATCGTGGTGGTGAGCGGGCTCAAAAGCGAAAAGGAACGCTCCGACGAAGCCCGCAAGCTGCTGGACTGGGGTTTTAACAGCTTCCAGACCAGCACCTTGTTCACCGACGGTCAGGTGATTGCTTACGCCAAGGTCTATGGCAGCAGCCAGGTCCCGTTGGTGGCCGGACAGGAAGTCAAGCTGATGGTGCCGCGCGGCGCACGCGACCGTATTCTGGCGCGCGCCGTCTATATGGGGCCGGTGCGCGCTCCGGTCGAAAAAGGCCAAAAGATCGGCGTTCTCAAGATCTGGCGCGGCGACTTGCTGGTGCTCGAAGTGCCGTTGCAAGCCGCCGACAGCGTGGCGCCCGGCGGCTTCTCGCGCCGCGCGCTCGATGCGGCCAGCGAATTGTTCCTCGGGCTGTTTCGCGCCGGCACCCAGCGGCTATAATTCACGGCAATCACCAAACCGATCGGTCATCGCGGATGCGCGGACGTTTCATTACTTTTGAGGGTGGCGAGGGCACCGGCAAGTCCAGCCATGCCGCGACGCTGGCGCAGAAACTGGGCGCCTTCGGGGTCGGTGTCGTTCTGACGCGCGAACCCGGCGGCTCGCCCGGCGCCGAAATCATTCGCCATGTGCTGTTGTCGGGCGCGGCGAAGCCACTGGGGCCGGAGGCCGAGGCGATCCTGTTTGCCGCCGCCCGCGACGACCATATCCGCAACACCATCGAACCGGCGCTGGCGCGCGGCCGCTGGGTCATTTGCGATCGTTTCGTCGATTCAACGCGGGTCTACCAAGGCGCGGTCGGCGGGGTTGACGAGCAATTGCTGCGGGCGCTGGAGCGCGTCACAGTGGGCGAACTACGGCCCGATCTCACCTTCGTGCTCGATGCGCCGATCGAAATCGCGTTAGCGCGCGCCGCCCAGCGTCGTGGCGGCGATGCCGTCGACCGCTTCGAGGACGAAGGGCAAGAGTTCCACGAGCGGCTGCGCGACTCCTTTCGCGTTTTGGCGATGAGCGAACCGAACCGCTGCGTGCTGATCGACGCCAGCGGTTCGCGTGAGGCGATTGCGGAGCAAATCTGGGCGGTGGTCAGCAAGCGGCTTAACCCGGCAACCGCGCCGGTGCGGCTTGAAGGCATCGCGCCGTGAGCGCCGCAGCGGACGACGACGCGCTACCGCAACCACGCGACACCGGCGAACTCCTCGGACACGGCGACGCCGAACGGATCATGCTCGACGCCTATCGTTCCGGGCGCATGCCGCATGCCTGGCTGATCGGCGGCCCGGCCGGGATCGGCAAGGCGACGCTGGCTTATCGCGCGGCGCGTTTCGTGCTGGCGCATCGCGACCCCACGGCCGCGGCGGTGCAACAGGCGAAATCGCTGGCCGTCGCCACCGATAACCCGATCGCGCAGCGGATCGCAGCCCAAGCGCATCCCGACCTCTTGGTGCTGGAACGCACGATCAACGAAAAAACCGGCAAGCTATACACCGTGATCCGGGTCGATGACGTTCGCAAGACGGTGGGATTTTTCGGTTCGACCGCGGGCGAGGGCGGCTGGCGGGTGTGCATTGTCGACACCGCCGACGAACTGCAATATCCGCAAGCCGCCAATGCGCTTTTGAAAATCCTTGAGGAGCCGCCGGCGCATGCGCTGCTATTGCTGGTGAGTCACGCGCCAGCCCGGCTGCTACCGACGATCCGCTCGCGCTGCCGGCGCCTGATCCTGCGTCCATTGTCGGAAACCGAGGTGGCAACCGGCGTGGCGCGCGTCCTCGGCCGCGATGCCGGCGAAGCCGAATTGCGCGAAGCCGCGGCGCAGGCCGACGGCAGCATTGGGCGCGCGCTGTCGCTGTTGGACGGGCCGGCGCTTGAACTGCGCCGGCAGGTTGCCGCGCAGCTTGAGCGGTTGCCGGCGCTCGATCCGCGTGCGCTGCATACGCTGGGCGAAGCGCTCGGCGGCTCGGAGCCACAGCGGCTCGAAGCCTTTGTCGACGCCGTCAATGCCTGGCTTGAAACGCGGGCCGCCAACGGGCCGGCGGAGAACGGTCGGCTGATGCGGATCGCCGAAGCCTGGGACAAGGTCAACCGGGCCGCGCGCGACGCCGACACCTACAATCTCGACCGCAAGCCATTGGTGTTTTCGGTCTTCGGCTGGCTGGCCGAGGTCGAGCGCCGTTGACACCCGGGGACGGAATCGTCATGGCTGGACCGCGCACGGAACCAAGCGCTCCGCGCTTGGCGTCCGCTTCGCTCAACCCAGTGCTCGCGAGATTTTCGGCCCGTCATGGCTAAGAAAAAACCATCGAAAACCAAGAGGGCCAAGCGGAGAACCGCTCCGGCCAAAGCCGCGAAAAAGAAGGCCGTCCAAAAAAATAAGAAGCGGAAGGCATCCGTCAAAGGAAGTGCTTCGCGCCGGTCTGCCGCCAAGAAATCGAAGCGCGCCGCCGTCAAATCCAAAGCGCCGAAGGTCGGTAGGTCCAAGCCGCGACAGGCATCGCAGTCAGCATCGCGGCCGGCCTCGCCGCGACCCGCCGGCGCCACGGCGCCGCGTTACTACATCACCACTGCGATCTCTTATCCCAATGGCGCGCCGCATATCGGCCACGCCTATGAAGCGATCGCGACCGATGCGATCGCCCGCTTCATGCGGCTTGACGGCTACGACACCTATTTCCTGACCGGCACCGACGAGCACGGCATCAAGATGCTGCAAACCGCCAATCGCGAAGGCGTCACGCCGCGCGATCTGGTTGCGCGCAATGTGCCGCGCTTTCAGGCGATGGTGGAACGCCTGAATTGCTCGAACGACGATTTCATCCGCACCACGGACGAACGGCATGTCCGCTCATCGCAAGCGATCTGGCAGCGCATGGCGAAGAACGGCGACATCTACCTGTCGAAATATTCCGGCTGGTATTCGGTGCGCGACGAAGCCTATTACGACGAGGCTGAAACCCGCGTCGCCGAGAATGGCGTTCGGCTTGGCCCACAGGGCACGCCGGTCGAGTGGGTGGAAGAGGAGAGCTATTTCTTCAAGTTGTCCGCCTATCAAGACAAGCTGCTCGCGCTTTATAAAAATGTGCCGGATTTTGTGCTGCCCAAGGAGCGGCTCAACGAAGTTGCAAGCTTCGTCAAGCGCGGCCTGCAAGACCTCTCGATTTCGCGCACCACGTTCGACTGGGGCATTCCGGTGCCGGGCAAGGCTGACGTCGGCAAGGCGAAACACATCATGTATGTGTGGGTCGACGCGCTCACCAATTACATCACCGCGGTCGGCTTCCCCGATACGAATGACCCGAAGTTCAAGCGCTATTGGCCGGCCGACCTCCATGTCATCGGCAAGGACATCGTGCGCTTTCACGCGGTCTATTGGCCGGCGTTCCTGATGTCGGCCGGGGTTGCGGTGCCACGGCGGATTTTTTCGCACGGCTTCCTGTTCAACCGCGGCGAGAAAATGTCGAAGTCGCTCGGTAATGTGGTCGATCCATTCGGGCTCGCGGACGCCTATGGCGTCGATCAATTGCGCTACTTCCTGCTGCGCGAGATTCCGTTCGGGCAGGACGGCCACTACAGCCACGAAGCGATTGTCAATCGCATCAATGCCGATCTCGCCAACGACCTCGGCAATCTGGCGCAGCGCTCGCTGTCGATGATCGGCAAGCAGCGCGGCGGCGTGCTGCCGCAGCCGGGGGCGTTCAGCGACAATGACCGCGCCATTCTGGCGGCGGCCGACGCCATGATCGGCAAGGCCCGCGACGCCATGAAGACCCAGCAATTGCACCAGGTGCTCAATGCGGTCTGGGCGGTGGTCGCCGACGCCAATCGTTATTTCGCCGGCGAAGCGCCTTGGGCACTGGCCAAGACCGATCCGCAACGCCAGGGCACGGTGCTCTATGTGACCGCCGAGGCGATTCGTCAGGTCGCCATCCTGGCGCAGCCATTCGTCCCGACCGCGGCCGCAAAACTGCTCGATCTGTTGGCGATTCCGGTTGGTGCGCGCAGCTTTGCCGCGCTTGGCGCAGCGCATCGGATCGCGCCGCAGACGGCCCTGCCGGCGCCCGCGGCAGTGTTTCCGCGCTATATCGAACCCGAGGTCGCCGCGACGTGACGATGCTGGTGGATAGCCACTGTCATCTCGATTTTCCGGATTTCGCCGGCGAACTCGACGCCATTGTCGAGCGCGCCAAACAAGCCGGCGTCGGTCGGATGGTGACGATTTCGACGCGCGTGAAAAAACACGCGGAGCTCGTCAGCATCGCGGAGCGCTATCCCGACATTTTCTGCTCGATCGGCACCCACCCGCATAACGCCCACGAAGAACCCGACATCGCGACTGCCGACTTGGTCGCCTACACCAACCATCCGAAAGTCGTGGCGATCGGCGAGGCCGGGCTCGATTATCACTACGATTTCAGTCCGCGCGATGCGCAGGAGCGGGGCTTTCGCAATCACATCGCCGCGGCGCGCGCGACCGGCCTGCCGCTGGTGATCCATTCGCGCGAAGCCGACGACGATATGGCGCGGATCCTGGAAGAAGAAACCGGGAAGGGGGCGTTCCCCGCGGTGTTGCATTGTTTCACCGGCGGTCCCGATCTAGCGCGGCGCGCCATCGCGCTCGGGCTCTCAATCTCCTTTACCGGGATTGTCACCTTCAAAAATTCGCAAGCACTGCGCGATATTGCCGCCAGCCTGCCGGCCGACCGTATTCTGGTCGAAACCGACGCGCCTTATCTCGCGCCCGGGCGCTTTCGCGGCAAGCGCAACGAACCGGCCCATGTGGTTGAAACCGCCAAAGTCCTGGCCGACACCCGCGGCGTCGCATTCGACGAACTCGCACGTCAAACCACCGACAATTTCTTCCGGCTGTTTAATAAAGTTCCGCGCCCCCACACGGCGGCCGTCGCATGACACTGCGTTTCAGCATCCTCGGCTGTGGCTCATCCGGCGGGGTCCCGCGACCGGCGCTGGGCTGGGGCGTATGCGACCCCAACAATCCCAAAAACCGCCGCCGCCGGACCTCGTTTCTGGTCGAGCGGCGCGGACCTGACGGCGTCACCCGCGTCCTGGTCGACACATCGCCGGACCTGCGCGAACAATTGCTCGATGCCAATGTCGACTGGGTCGATGCCGTCTTGTTCACCCACGAGCACGCCGACCATACCCACGGCATCGACGATCTGCGCGGCCTCTTTATCAACCGCCGCAAACGCGTTCCGGTCTGGCTCGACGAACGCGTCGCGCAAATTATGCATGCACGCTTCAGCTATTGCTTCACCGCCGCGCCCGGCAGCGAATATCCGCCGATGGTCCGCGAGCACCGCATGGAAGCCTACCGGACGATCAGGGTGGAGGGGCAGGGTGGAACCATCGAGGCGCTGCCGATCCTGCAGGACCACGGCGATATCACGTCGCTAGGCTTCCGCTTCGGTACGCTGGCCTATTCCTGCGACCTTAACGGCCTGCCGGCCGACAGCGTCACGGCGCTGGAAGGGCTGTCGGTCTGGATTATCGATGCGCTGCGCGACAAGCCGCATCCAAGCCATTTATGCGTTTCGGAGGCGCTGGACTGGATCGAAAGCCTCAAACCGAAACGCGCTATTTTGACCAATCTGCACACCGATCTCGACTATGACGAGCTGCGCAGCCGGCTGCCGCCGCATGTCGAGCCGGCCTATGACGGCCTGACCATCGAACTCGCCGACGCGTGAGTTTTGCGCGGTTTTCCCCGCTAAAAGGCCCCATTCTACACCCTTAGAGATATTCCATAATATACCTTATGCGAATCTAAGGGGTTGGTACGGGTTTGCGCAACGCATGCTCGATCTGGTGCGCGCCGCTCTGATACGACTGGTCTGAGCATCACAACGCCGAGCTTTGCCATGTCCCCTTCCCGCGACATCACCCGACTGCTTGAAATCATGGCGGCGCTGCGCACCCCTGGCAGCGGTTGTCCTTGGGACCTTGAGCAGACATTTGCGAGTATCGCGCCATACACGCTTGAGGAAGCTTATGAGGTCGCGGATGCCATCGCGCGTTGCGATCTCGACGATCTGCGTGACGAACTGGGCGATCTGCTGCTGCAAGTGGTGTTCCATGCCCGCATGGCCCAGGAGCAAGGCGCGTTCGATTTTGGTGGGATCGTAGAGGCCATCACGGAGAAGCTCATCCGGCGCCATCCGCATGTCTTTGGCGACCAGCGTGGGTTGTCGGCGCAGGCGGTGGCGGGGCTTTGGCAGCGGATCAAGGGCGAGGAGAAGGCCGCCAAAGAGGCATCCAAGGCAACATCCAAGGGAGCAGGGGCACGTGGGGCGCTTGACGATGTGCCGATTGGTCTGCCTGCCCTGACCCGTGCATTGAAGCTGCAACAGAAAGCCAGCAAGGTCGGCTTCGATTGGAACGATCCGATGGCTGTCCTGGCCAAGATTCGCGAAGAGATCGCCGAGATCGAAGCGGATTTGCAGGCCGGCAAGCGTGCCGGCGCGGCCGCCGAGGTCGGCGATTTGATGTTTGCGGTGGTGAACCTCGCGCGGCATCTGGATGCCGACCCGGAGGCAATGCTGCGCGCCACCAACATGAAGTTCGAGCGGCGTTTTGCGGCGATCGAAGAAGCTTTGTCGACGCGCGGCAAGACGCCGGAGCAATCGACGCTTGCTGAGATGGACATGCTTTGGGATGCGGCGAAGGCGGCCGAGAAGTGACGCGAGGCCGTTTCGTTTATTCGCGACCGCGTTAAGAAATTACCGGGCGATACATCCGTCGCAATCGCGGCGCGTTGGGGGCGCGGCTATTAATCTGCCTTAATGGCCGGCCTGTGGTGCGCCAAATTTCGCGCGCACGACGCCGACTTTGGTTGGATCGATGCGCACCGTCATGGCAACCATGCCGTCGTCCTGATTGCTGCGAGACAGCACTTCGGTATTGCGATGCAGCCAACTGATGCCGGCGCCATCAGCACCGTCAAGCACCAGGTCGAGCACCGTGCGATTTTGCGCAATGCGCGTTTCGATCATGTCGGTGAGGCGATCGATCCCCTCCCCGGTGACGGCCGATATCGGCACCGGTCGGTTTTGCGCGTCGCGGCGCGACGCAAGATTGACGATCCGAGACCGATCGCTCTCGCTGAGCCGGTCGATCTTGTTCCAGACCTCGATCACGCGCTTGCCCTCGCCCGGATCGATCCCAAGCTGTTGCAGCACGTCTTGAACGTCGTATTGTTGCGCTTCCGCGTCGTCGTGCGAAACGTCGCGCACATGCAGGATCACATCGGCTTCGATGACCTCTTCAAGCGTCGCGCGAAAGGCCGCGACCAGCATGGTTGGGAGATCGGAAATGAAACCGACCGTATCCGAGAGAATAATGCGCGCACCGTGCGGCAGATCGACCGCGCGCAAGGTCGGGTCGAGCGTGGCGAACAACATGTCGGCCGACAAAACGCCGGCGCGCGTTAGACGGTTGAACAGCGTCGACTTGCCCGCATTGGTGTAGCCCACCAGCGCGACAATCGGATAAGGCACCCGTTTGCGGCTATCGCGGTGCAGTTTGCGGGTGCGCTTGACCTTTTCGAGGTCGGTTTCGATGCGCGCAATGCGCTCTTCGATCAGGCGTCGGTCGGTTTCCAACTGACTTTCACCCGGCCCGCCGAGAAATCCGAAGCCGCCGCGCTGGCGTTCGAGATGGGTCCAAGAGCGCACCAGGCGGCTCTTCTGATAAGTCAGATGCGCCAGCTCGACTTGCAGCGAGCCTTCGCGGGTGTGTGCGCGCCGTCCGAAAATTTCAAGAATGAGTCCGGTGCGATCGAGGACTTTGGCTTGCCATTCCTTTTCGAGATTGCGCTGTTGGACCGGCGACAGCGCGCAGTCCATCACCACAATGCCGGCGCCCTCGCCTTTCACAATCCCGGCAATCTCCTCGACCTTGCCGCTGCCGATGAAAGTCGCCGGTCGAACTCTACCCAGCGGCACGATGCCTGACGATGCGACATCGAGCTCGATCGCCCGCGCCAATCCGACCACTTCGTCAAGTTTGGATTCGGCGGAGCGCTGGCTTAGCAGCGGGCGCGATCCCGCCGCTGCGCGCGTTCGCACAAGCGGTTCGATAACAATAGCGCGGCCGGTCGCCGCACCATCATGATGGCTCGGCCGATCGGTATCTTGGTCAAACCGGCGTGGTTCCAACGGGTGTCCTGTTTCCAAAAATCGCGCTATGCCCGCAGCACATTCCGACACCAACTTCGGAAACCAAGGGGCACTACAACGCTATGATTCTAGTGCAGCGGCACTAGACTTTATCCGCGACGATGGCTGCTTCTGGCGCTTCGTCGGCGCCGTCAAACAACTGAATTGGATGTCCCGGCATGATGGTCGAAATGGCGTGCTTGTAGACGAGTTGCGAATGACCATCGCGCCGCAACAGAACGCAGAAGTTATCGAACCATGTCACGACGCCTTGCAGCTTGACTCCGTTCACCAGAAAGATCGTGAGCGGGGTTTTGCCTTTGCGGACATGGTTGAGGAAGGTGTCTTGTAAGTTTTGTGAGCGGTCAGCCGCCATTGTCGTTGTCCCAGTTTTATTGGCCCGCCTGTCAAAACCGCGGGCATATTGCCGGGCCGCCGTGCCCCTGGTTATTGGATATTGCTCACGGAGGCCTGGACGTTGGTATTACAGGGCAGGCTAATGGGCGGTGCAAGCATAAGTTGGGGCCAATCGGGTCGAAATCGCTCAAAATCGGTGCAATCAACTGGATTCGGCATAGCGGTAGAACGCCGCACGCAGCGCCCGCGCCACCGGCCCGGGCCGGCCGTCGCCCACCGGCTTGCCGTCAATCCGCACCACCGGCATCACAATCTGGCTTGCCGAGGTCAGAAAAGCCTCCTTGGCCGCCAAAGCCTCCGCCACCGTAAACGCCCGTTCTTCCAAGGTCAGTCCTTTCACCGAAATGGCGCCAATCAGCACGTCGCGGGTAATGCCGCGAAGAATGGCGGAATCGGCAGGGCGGGTGACCACCTTTCCAGTTCCGGTAACAATCCAGGCATTGCTGGAGGAACCCTCGGTCACGTTGCCGTCGCGATCCACCAACCAGGCTTCCCGCGCGCCTTGCTCGCGGGCCGTCTGTTTGGCGAGCACATTGGGCAAGAGCGCGACCGATTTGATATCGACCCTGCCCCAGCGATTGTCGGGCAAGGTTATGACCGCAACGCCGTTTTCGGCCGAAGCGTCGTTGCCGGCGCTGTCGAGCGAACGGGCCGTGACCACCACCGCCGGCGCCGTGCCCGGCGGCGGAAAGGCATGGTCGCGCCGCGCCACGCCGCGGGTCATCTGAAGGTAGAGGATTCCATCGCTGACCCGGTTCCGGCGAACGGTTTCACGCATGACGACGCCGAGCGCGGCAGGCGACATCGGCATCGCGATACGCAACGCCTCAAGCGAGCGCGCCAGCCGCGCCAGGTGCCGGCGCTCGTCCACCAAGCGTCCACCCCTTACCTCGCAGACCTCATAGACGCCGTCGGAGAACTGGTAGCCGCGGTCCTCGACATGGACCATGGCGTCGCGCCAGGGCCGATAGCGGCCATTCACATAAGCGATACGGGACATGGGTTCCTTCGGTGTTTAGGGACGGCTGCGGAGGGCCGTGTAGGCTAGTGGTCCGATTCTAACATTCGCATCCCGTTTCCGCGCGCGATTTTGCGAATGTTAGAATCAAAGGACCACTAGCAAGTATATGCTGCTAGTGGAGTTTTGGGTTTTACATTCGCATCGCGTGCTTGCTGCCAGGTGGATAGCGAATGTCAAATCCACTCCACTAGGTGCAATTGGACTACAATGCGTTCTCAACCGAAAGCAGCGAAGCCATGAACATGACCACAGCGGCGCACGATAGCGACCTCGCCAAGCTCTCCCGCAACATCCAGGGCCTCAATGCGCGCCCGCTCTGGGAACGTACCCAGCGCATGGGCCCGGGCACGCCGGCCGTGCCGACCCTCTGGCGCTACCGGGACCTGCGGCCGCACCTTTTGCGCGCGATCGAGCTCATAACCGCCAAGGAAGCCGAGCGGCGGGTATTCATGCTGGAGAACCCAGGCCTGCCCGGCACCGGCTACATTACCACGTCACTTTATTGCGGATTGCAGGTAATCAAGCCGGGCGAAATCGCGCCCGCACATCGGCACTCGCCCAACGCACTGCGCTTCATCATCGAGGGCGAAGGCGCCTATACCACCGTCGAAGGTGAGCGAGTCACCATGCGTCCCGGTGATTTCGTGCTGACGCCGGGCTGGACCTGGCACGACCACGGTCATCTCGGCGACGCACCGGTGATCTGGCTCGATGCGCTCGACAATCCGTTCGGGCAGTTCTTCGGGGCGATCTTCCGCGAGAACTATCCTGATGATGCGCAGGCGCCATCGCTTCCCGATGGTGACGCCGCCATGCGCTACGGTGCAAATCTGATGCCGCTCGAATACCGGAGTGGGCGGCCGTCCTCCCCGATCCTGGTGTACCCGTATGACCGCACCCGCGAGGCGCTGCTAAAACTGGCGCGCACGGGACCGCGGCACCCTTCGCACGGCGTCAAGATGCGCTACGCCAATCCACTTGATGGTGGCTATGTCTACCCAACCATCGCCGTGTTCATCCAATATTTACCGGCGGAATTTTCCGGCCAGAGCTACCGCGCAACCGATGGCACGGCCTTTACCGTGGTCGAAGGCTATGGCACCGCCCACATCGGCGACCAGACCTTCGAGTTCGAACCGCATGACGTGTTCGTGGTGCCGGCATGGACGCCCTATCGTCTCGCGGCGCGCGATGGCTGTGTGCTGTTCTCGCTCTCCGATCGTGCCGCGCAAGAAAAACTCGGATTTTGGCGCGAACAGGATCCGTCCAACGCCGCACATGGCGGTGTCCCGGGGTGAAGCCCGATCCCAATGCCGCCCGCCGCCTGGTGGCGACCGTTTGCGCCGCGCAGGTGATGGTGCAGATCGGCGCGTTCTTTTGGCCCGCGCTGCTGCCGACCATCATGCCGATGTGGTCGCTCACCAACAGCGAAGCCGGCTGGATTACAGCAATCTTCTACGGCGCCTATATGCTCGCGGTGCCGGTACTGGTGACGATCACCGACCGGATCGATCCGCGACGCGTCTATCTTTTTGGCGTGGCGGCCACCGCCGCCGGACACCTCATATTCGCGCTTTATGCGGATGGATTCTGGTCGGCACTCGCGGCGCGCGCCCTCACCGGAGTCGGCTGGGCCGGAACCTACATGACCGGCCTCAAACTCCTGGCCGATCACGTCGACACAAAAATGCTGTCACGCGCGGCCGCCGGCCATGCAGCCAGCATCGGCATTTCCGGAGCGCTGTCATTCGCCTGCGGCGACCTCATCGCCGGCCTCGCTGGCTGGCAGAGCGCTTTTCTCATGGCGGCGCTCGCCGCGGCGCTTGCCTGGATCGTGGTGGCATTCGCGGTGCCGGCCAAACCGGCACTCGCGCAATCGGGCGGCCATGGCCTCTACGATTTCCGGCCAGTGTTTCGCAACCGCTCGTCAATGGCGTACGCGATCGCATATTGCGTCCATACGCTTGAAATGAGCGCCTTGCGCGGCTGGGGCGTCGCCTTCCTGGTCTTCGTCGCGGCAAGCACTGGCGACCCATCGATCTCGCCGGCGCTGATTGCAACCGGACTTGGCCTGATCGGTACGGCCGCAAGCGTCGCCGGCAACGAGGCTGCCATCCGTCTCGGCCGGCGCCGGCTCGTGCAGAGCGCGATGGCGGCATCGATCCTGTTCGGCGCCAGCATCGGATTTGTCGGAACCTCGTCCTACACCCTGGCGGCGGCGCTGCTGCTCATCTATGGCGCCATCGTCTGGCTGGATTCGGCCTCACTGACAGCGGGTTCGGCCGGAACCGCCGATCCCTCCAAACGTGGCGCGACGCTCGCGGTGCATTCGTCGTTCGGCTACGCGGGCGGCTTTGTTGGGCCGCTACTGATCGGATGGACGCTCGACCTTGCCGGCGGCATGTCGCAAATCGCCTGGGGACTGGCGTTTCTCTCCGTCGCAATCCTGATGTTGCTCGCACTCAGCGTCTTTTGGCTGATCCGTCCGCGCGAATTGCCGGGCGACCGGGACGCGCCACCGCCGCCCTAATCGATCCCCAACGCTTTAAGCTTGCGATGCAGCGCCGAACGCTCCATCCCGACGAATTCCGCGGTGCGCGAAATATTGCCGCCAAAGCGGCTGATCTGGGCAACGAGGTATTCCCGTTCGAATACCTCGCGCGCTTCGCGCAACGGCAGCCCCATCAAATGCTCGCCGCCCGCGCCATTGGGCATGATCGGCACCATCGAACCGACATCCGGCGGCAGCATCGATGCGGTGATGGTGGCGTCTGGCTCACCCCCGGCAAGTATCAGGAGGCGTTCGACATTGTTGCGAAGCTGGCGCACATTGCCCGGCCAATCGTGCGATTGTAGCACCGCCATCGCATCCTCGCCGATCAAGCGCCGCGGTAGTCCGGTGGTCGCCGTAATCTGCTCGATAAAGTAATGCACCAGTTCCGGAATATCCTCGCGACGGTCGGCCAATGGCGGTACCCAAACCGGCACGACCGAGAGCCGGTGATAGAGATCCTCGCGAAATTTTCCGGCCGCAACCTCCGCCTCAATATTGCGCGTGGTCGACGACACGATCCGCACATCGACGGAAACCTTGCCGGTGCCGCCAACGCGCTGAAAAGTTTGATCGACCACCACCCGCAGGATCTTGTTTTGCGTTTCGCGCGGCATATCGCCGATTTCGTCTACGAACAGCGTGCCGCCATGCGCTTCCTCAAGCGCGCCAACCTTGCGCTCCTGAGCGCCGTCCGGCACCTCGATGCCGAACAATTCGATTTCCATCCGCTCCGGCGTCATCGCCGCGGCATTGATCACCAAAAATGGCGCTTGAGCGCGCGGCGACATAGCGTGCAAGGTGCGCGCCGCCAGTTCTTTGCCAACGCCGGAAGGCCCGACGATCATCACCCGGCTATTGGTGGGCGCTACTTTTTCGAGAGTCAGCCGGAGTTGATTGATCGACGACGATTGCCCAATCATCATGCTGGGCGCCGGCGCAAGCTGTTTAAGCACCCGCACTTCTTGTTTGAGCCGCAAGTTCTCCAGAGCCCGCTCGGCGACCAGCACCAGCCGATCCGCCTTGAACGGTTTTTCGATAAAGTCGTAGGCGCCCTTCTTGATCGCTGCGACAGCGGTCTCGATATTACCGTGCCCCGAAATCATGACGATCGGAAGGTCCGGATTCTGTATCTTGAGTGTCTCCAGCAATTGCAACCCGTCAAGCCGGCTGCCTTGCAGCCAAATATCGAGAAAAATCATGCTCGGACGCCGCGTTGTCACCGCGCCTAGGGCATCGTCCGCATCGCGCGCAGTGCGCGTCTGGTAGCCCTCGTCCTGCAGAATTCCGGAAACGAGCTCCCGGATGTCGCTTTCGTCATCAACAATGAGGATGTCGGCGATCATGGCGTTACTGGTTCACGGACTACGGGGGGCTTGCTTTCGGTAGCGGCTTGCTGTTGCGGCAAAGCCTCCGCAGCAAATCGCAATCGGATCCACGCGCCGCGCTGACCCGGTATCTTGGCGGAAGCATCGTTAAGCTCGATCCGACCGCCATGCTCCTCAACGATCCGGCCGACGATTGCAAGACCAAGGCCAGTGCCCTTCTCGCGCGTCGTCACGTAAGGTTCAAGCAATCGACTGCGGCTCTCCTTAGGCAGACCGATACCATTATCGACCACGTCAATAACGATATCGCCGCCGTCGCGAAACGCCGACACTCGAATGTGGCCCTGGCCACGCTCCGCCGCCGGCACCGCGCCGATCGCCTCGGTGGCGTTCTTGATGATATTGGTCAGCGCCTGCGAAATCAGTCGGCGGTCAAAACGCGCCGGCATTGGATCTTCCGCCATTTCAGCATCGATCTGAATATCCGCGTTGCCGACGCGCTGGAGGAACACGACCTGACGAAGCGTATCGGCGACGTCCTCGCTTCCGATTGCCGCCTTCGGCATGCGAGCGAACTGTGAGAACTCGTCGACCATGCGCTTGATGTCGTCGACCTGACGGATGATCGTATCGGTGCATTGCAGAAATACCGCCGGATCTTCCGTGATCGACTTACCGTATTTGCGGCGCAGGCGCTCCGCGGAGAGCTGAATGGGCGTGAGCGGATTTTTGATTTCATGCGCGATACGGCGCGCGATATCGGCCCACGCGGAGGTACGCTGCGCGCTGACCAGATCGGTGATGTCGTCCAGCGTGACAACATAGCCGTGGTCGGTATCGGCGGATTGCTCGCGGGTTACCCGCACCGATATATTGCGTTGATGATTGCCACGGCTGATCGTCACCTCGCCTTGGATCAAGCGTTGCCCGCCCGATCTGGCGGTCGTGAACAGATCGGACAATTCCGGCACGATCTCGCCAATCGGCCGGCCGAGCGCTTCGCCCTCGGTAAGCCCGATGAGCCGTTCAGCGGATCTATTCAAGATGCCGATCCGACCCTCGGCATCGATCCCGATCACGCCCGCGCTGGCGCCGGCCAGCACCGCTTCGGTGAAACGGCGACGGCTGTCGATCTGATCGCGCGCACGCACAATGTCGTCACGCTGATTGCGCAAGTCCTGGGTCATCTTGTTAAAGGATTCGCCGAGTTGGGCGAGATCGCCTTCGGACCGTCGCGTCGGCACCTGTACATTGAGATTGCCGGTTGAAATGACCTGGGCGGCGCCAATCAAACGCCGGATCGGGGCGACCAGATAGTTTGCAAAGTTCAACCCGATCCAGACCGCCGAAAACAGCACGATTAGGGCGATCACCGCATACATCAAGGCGAACGCGACTTGCAGCCCCGGCCGCACCGCTTGGATATTGGCGAACTGCTCAACGCCTTTCTCGGTCGCCTGCAATTGCGCGATCACCCGTGGATCAATCGCGCGTGCCACATAGATATAAATTTCAGCATAACCGCGCAGCTTGAGCAGGCCGGCGACATGATGGTCCGCCAGAAACATGCCAATTTGCGGCTCGTTTTCCGTGATCGAGCCAAGCACCTGCCGCGACGGCAAGATGAAGTTCGGATTGTCGGCCCTCGTGGCAACCTGCTCGATCGCATTGGCTTCGCGATCGAAGATCATCAGCGCGGAAAGCCCGCGGATGTTGGCCTGGAACTCAATAAATTTTTTAAATTCGTCACGATCTTCATCAAACATCGGCTTGGCACGATTTAGCTCAATCGCAACCGCGATGGTGTCGGCCCGTACGATCCCAGCCTGCTCGCGCAGATAGGCATTGGCCACGATCAGGGCGTTCTGGATCATTCGCTCAGTTTGCGCCGAGAACAGCCGGTCAAAGCCGCGGTCGAGCGTTACGCTCGCCACCACCGCCACCAGAATGGCCGGAACCGCGGCAATGATCGAAAACAACGCGACAATCCGGACATGCAAGCGTGAACCGGCCTGGCCGTGCCGGCGCGCCTGGAACACCCGCCAGACTTCCCGGACAATGACCCCAAGCAACAGCAATACGGTCGCTGCATTGCCGAGCAGCAAGGCCATTACAGTATCATGGGTCGGCACAATCGGCGTAAGATTGGCGAGAACCAGAAACGTGGCGAGCGCCGACAGCAAAGCCAGAAAAACCGCGAACAGGCCAAGCACGCGCGCGAACCGCCCGGAACTAACGGACGCGCTGGCTGCAAGTTCGGCTGTGGCAGCCTGACCCGTCATAACGCCTGCTCGTAATCTCTTGGGTGATCTCTTGGGTGTTACGGGAATTTAGGTGTTGCCAGAAAGTGACGATGAACTCTCGGCAAGCGCCCGGAGGTGATGCTTTAATACAACAAATGTTGCCCGATTGCGACAATTCCGGGGCCGCATCGGCTTATCCAAGCCCAATCATAATAATACTTAAAGCTTGGCAACCCGAGGGCCCCGACAGCGTCGACAACACTTATGGCGTGGATTTAACACTCGCTACCCACCTGGCAGCAAGCACGCGATGCGAATGTCAAATCCAAAACTCCACTAGCAGCAATTACTTGCTAGTGGTCCTCTGATTCTAACATTCGCACAATTGCCCGCGGAAATGGGATGTGAATGTTGGAATCTGACCATTAACCGCTGGTGCGAAACACCTGAATATCCAAATCTCTGATCTTCTTCCGCAAGGTATTGCGGTTAAGACCCAGCAGGTCCGCCGCGCGGATCTGGTTGCCACGGGTCGCCGCGAGCGTGACGCTGAGTAGCGGCTGCTCAATCTCGCGCAGAATGCGGTGATAGAGCCCAGGCGGCGGCAGCGCCTCACCGCAGCTCGCAAAATAGGCTGTCACGTGCCGTTCTACCGCTTCCGATAGCCCCTCGTTCGGGTGAGGCTCGTCGGCGTCGTGCGATGGCGCGGGCGGCGCCAGCTCGGCATCAATGACCGAAGCGGTAATCATGTCTTGCGGATAGAGCGCGGCCAAGCGCCGCGCAAGGTTTTCGAGCTCACGCACATTGCCAGGCCAGCGATAGCGCTTGAGCCGATCAAGCGCGGCTTGGTCGATCTGCTTCAACGGCAGGCCCTCGCGCGCCACCATTGTTAGGAAATGGCGGGTTAGATCCGGCACGTCTTCAAGTCGCTCACGCAAGGGCGGCAACCGCAGCGGCACCACATTGAGCCGGAAGAACAGATCCTCACGGAATAGCCCCTGCTGGATTAATATCCGCAGGTCCTTATTGGTGGCGGCGACGATGCGAACATCGGCCTTGATCGGAGTGCGCCCACCGACGGTGGTGTATTCGCCCTGTTGCAATACGCGCAACAGCCGGGTCTGCGCCTCCATTGGCATATCGCCGATCTCATCGAGAAACAGCGTGCCGCCCTCCGCCTGCTCGAAGCGCCCGACGCTGCGCGAATTAGCGCCGGTGAAGGCGCCCTTCTCGTGCCCGAACAATTCCGACTCGATCAGATCGCGGGGGATCGCCGCCATATTGACCGCAACAAACGGACCGCTCCGACGCTTGCCGTAATCGTGCAGCGCCCGCGCCACCAGTTCCTTGCCGGTACCGGATTCGCCGGAAATCATTACCGTGAGGTCGGTCTGCATCAGACGCGCCAGCACGCGGTAGATTTCCTGCATCGCCGGCGAACGACCGATCAGCGGAATCGAATCAAAATCGTCCGGCTTGTCGGCCACCGGCTTGCGCTGCTTGGGCTCCGACAGCGCGCGCCCGACAATTGCAATCAGTTCCTTAAGATCGAACGGCTTTGGCAGATATTCATACGCCCCTCGCTCCGAAGCGCGGATCGCGGTCATGAAGGTATTCTGCGCACTCATCACCAGAACCGGAAGATCCGGCCGCAGCTTCTTGATGCGCGGCAACAGATCAAAGGCGCTCTCGTCCGGCATGATGACGTCGGTGATGACGAGATCGCCATCGCCCTGACTGATCCAGCGCCACAAGGTCGCGGCATTGCTGGTCGAGCGAACCTCATAACCAGCACGCGATAGCGCCTGGTTCAGGACCGTGCGGATTGCGGCGTCGTCATCGGCCACCAGAATGCTTCCGGCAGGCATTGGCATCCCCTCTAGGCAGCGCCGCCCGGCTCGGCGACGTTGTCTCGGTACATTGGCATGAGCACGCGAAAAATCGTCTGTCGCGGTTGCGACTCGCATTCGATGACACCGCCGTGATCGCCGACGATCTTCGACACCAAAGCCAGCCCCAGACCGGTGCCGGTCGGCTTGGTCGTCACGAATGGTTCGAAAAGATGCGGCAACAGGTCGTCGGGCACGCCCGGTCCGTTGTCCTTCACGCAGAATTCCAATGGCAGCGACACCCGTGTCTTGCTGCCGGGATGCGCCAGCCGCACACCCGGACGAAACGCCGTGGTGAGATGAATCTCGCCATCCGGCGCGCCCTCCCCGATGGACTCTGAGGCGTTCTTCACCAGATTGAGAAACAGCTGGATCAACAGATCGCGATTGGCCAAAACCGGCGGCAATGATGGATCGTATTCCTCGACAAGCTTGATATTTCGTGCAAATCCGGACTGCGCAAGCCGTTTCACATGGTCGAGCACGACATGGATATTGATCGGCTCGCGCTCGATCGGCCGTTCGTCAGTGAACACCTCCATGCGATCGACCAGTTTGACGATCCGATCAGCCTCGTCGCAAATCAGCTTTGTCAGCGTGCGATCGTCCGCGCCGGCATTCGTCTCTAACAACTGCGCGGCGCCACGAATGCCCGACAAAGGATTTTTGATTTCATGCGCAAGCATGGCGGCGAGCGCCGTCACCGAGCGTGCCGCGCCACGATGGGTCAGTTGGCGACCCATCTTGTCGACGATGGTTCGCTGCTGAAGCATGACCACAACGCTGTCGGGACGCTCTGGGAGCGGCGAAACATACAGATCCACCAGTCGTTCGCCCGGATTGCGCGGGGTCGATAGATCGACCTTATATTCGTTGACCGCGGCGCCACGACCGCGCGCTTGATCGATCAACGTCAATAGCGGGCTGCCGAACGGCACCAATTCGTCGAGCGAATGACGACGCATCACCGACAAAGACACGTCGAAGAACGACTCGGCAGCCGCGTTGGCATTGGCAATATGCCCATCCGGCGACACCAAAACGACCGGATGCGGCAGCGCATCGAGCATTGCATCGGCGGTTCCGGACGGCAGCGTCGGCATGGGCTCGCGTTTATTCATGCCGCGGCCTTCTGCGTGCCCGAGAACTCATCGAATGCCGCGATCAGGCGACGGCGCACCGCATTGGCATCGGTTTGCGTGAGAACGGAGTCGCGCTGCGCTTTGAGGTGTGGCGCGGCCGCACCCGCGGTTGCCGCCGCAGCGTCCAGCGCCCAACCGAGATGTTTGCGCGCATGGCGCAGACCGATAAAGCCGTGGTGAGTCAGCATTTCGTCGTACAGCGCGAGGATTTGCACAAGCTGCGCCGCCAAAGGCGGCGCGCCTTCACGATGGCCGGTGGCGAGATAGCGCGCGATCTGACCTGGAAACCAAGGCCGCCCCTGCGCGCCGCGCCCAATCATCACGGCGTCGGCGCCGGATTGTGCAAGCGCGGTATCGACGTCGTCGAATGTTACGATGTCGCCATTGACGACCACCGGAACGGTCACCGCTTGCTTGACAGCACGCACCGCCGACCAATCGGCGCGACCCTTGAAGAACTGACAGCGTGTGCGACCATGTACCGTGATCATGCGCACACCGGCGGCCTCGGCGCGACGCGCCAGTTCCGGCGCGTTGATCGTGCGCTCGTCCCAGCCAAGCCGCATCTTGAGCGTGACCGGCACCGTCACGGCGGCAACGGTCGCTTCGATCAGCGTCAGGGCATGATCGAGATTGCGCATTAAGGCGGATCCGGACTCGCCGCCGGTGACGTGCCGCGCCGGACAACCCATATTGATGTCGATAATTGCGGCGCCATTGGCGTGCGCGATCCGCGCGCCTTCCGCCATCCAGCGCGCTTCACAACCTACGAGTTGCACCACATGCAGCCCGATCCCCTGCCCTTCGGCCCGCAGCACCGCGTCGCGCCGCCCCTCAATCAGCTTGGAGCAGGCGGTCATTTCCGATACCACCAACCCCGCACCAAGCCCCGCCACGGCCCGCCGGAACGGCACATCGGTCACCCCGGACATCGGAGCCAGAACCACCGGGTTGAGGGCCTGCAGTCCGCCGATCGTCAGGGGACTTGAAGTAAATCCGCTCATTTTTTGCAGCACTGCGTTAAAATGCCTATGAATTAAGCTTCATATATCTCTGCCTATAGTTTAGCCACATCATTTGTCCGAGGCAAGTGCTGCACTGCGACAATGTTTGACCGGGCGCATTTGGCCTGGGCCGTGGAATTACCGTTTGCGCGCGCCGCACAACGCGCTAATCCGGGCCTCCGATAATTGGCCTTCACCCATTGCAGAGGACGTCAGGAATGCCGCCAACGGTCGCAGCTGTGGTGGTCGCCGCCGGGCGCGGGCTGCGCGCCGGGGGGGGCGTCCCCAAGCAATACCGTCCGATTCCCGGTGGCACCGCGGTCGAACGGTCGCTGGCATTGTTTTCGGGCCACGACGAGATTGCCCTGGTGCAGCCGGTCATTCATCCCGATGATCGCGACGCCTTTGCGCGTGCGACGGCGGCGTTCCGCCTGTTGCCAGCGGTGTTGGGCGGCGCGACCCGGCAGGACTCGGTCCGCGCCGGATTGGAAGCGCTCGCCGCGCGCGCACCCGATATTGTGCTGATTCATGACGCAGCGCGGCCATTTGCTTCGCCGGCGCTCATTTCACGCGCCGTCGCCGCGGCCGCCAAGACCGGCGCGGCGATCCCGGTGCTGCCGGTCGCCGACACCGTCAAGACCGTCGATACCCAGGGCTTTGTCACCGGCACCCTTGAGCGCGCTGTGCTGCGGGCGGTGCAGACCCCACAAGCATTCCGATTTGCCAGCATCGCCGACGCCCATCGGCGTGCGCACCAGGCCGCGCGCAACGACTTCACCGACGACGCCGCGCTTGCCGAATGGGCCGGCATGACGGTCGCAACCTTCGCCGGCGACGCCAGCAATATCAAGCTCACCACGCCGGAGGATTTCCTGCGCATAGAGATCGAAAAATTGGCCGAACTCGGTGACGTTCGCACCGGCTTTGGCACCGACGTTCACCAATTCGCCGATGGCGACCATATCTGGCTTGGCGGCGTGAAAATTCCCCATGCGCGCGGCGTCACCGGCCACTCCGACGCCGATGTGGTGTTGCACAGCCTGGTCGATGCGATACTCGGCGCATTGGCCGAGGGCGATATCGGCGTGCATTTTCCGCCCAGCGACCCGCAATGGCGTGGCGCCTCCTCCGACCGTTTTCTGGCGTTTGCCGTCGAGCGGGTGCGTGCCCGCGGCGGACTGATCGCTCATCTCGATATCACCGTGGTCTGCGAAGCGCCACGCGTCGGCCCGCACCGCGACGCCATGCGCGCACGGATCGCGCAGATCGCCGGCCTGTCGCCCGGGCGCGTCGCCATCAAAGCAACCACCAGCGAGAAACTCGGCTTCACCGGCCGCAGCGAAGGCATTGTCGCCTTTGCCACCGCGACCGTCCGGCTGCCTTGGGGCGACGGATGACGACGCTGATCGCGCAAGCTTCCGCCCTGATCGATCTTTGCCGTCGCGGCAATCTCCGGATCGCGACCGCGGAATCCTGCACCGGCGGGCTGATTGCCGCCACGCTGACTGAAGTCCCCGGTTCTTCCGCCGTCCTCGACTGTGGGTATGTGACCTACAGCAATGCCGCCAAGCAGGCCATGCTGGGCGTTCCCGCCGCCACCTTGCAGACTTTCGGCGCCGTCAGCCGAGAAACCGCCGAAGCCATGGCAGCGGGCGCACTAGCGCGCTCGCAAGCTGAACTCGCGGTGTCGGTCACCGGGGTCGCGGGCCCTGGCGGTGGAACCCAGGACAAACCTGTCGGATTGGTGCATTTCGCGGCCGTCGCGCGAAACGGCGCTTTGATTCACCGTGAACGCCGCTTTGGCGACATCGGTCGCGCCCAAGTGCGGCACGCCTCAGCGATCGAAGCCATGGCCATGCTTCGCGAATTGGCCGAGAGCCGGTAGTCGGGTCGCGTTAGGACCCGAATTTCTTTCGGATTATGGCCCCAACAATATTCGAATAGTCGTCGGTCCATGCCGGCACCCGCGGATCCGGCTTGATCTCCGCCCATCCACGCTGCTGCGGCAGCTTACCAAGATGTGCGGGGCTGCGCGCCAGAGCCGCCACGATTGCATTCAGTTTCAAGCTCGACAGCGAGTCGACCGGACGATCATCAGTGCGGACAAAAGTCACCAGGCCTTCCGCCGCACCGATCGCCGCCACCACCCGCGCCAGCTCCAAATGCCGGTTGGAAATATGCATGACCAGAACACCGGTATCGGTCAGGCGGGATCGATATCCCGCCACCGCTTCGCGGGTCAAAAGATGGACCGGAACCGCATCGGACGAAAAAGCATCGATGATGATCATATCGTAGCGCTGGCGCGCGGTGGTAAGCGTCAACCGGGCATCGCCTATAACAATCTCGGATTTTGGCGCACACGCCGACAAAAACCCGAACAAACGCGGGTCGCTTGCAATTCGAACCACCTCGGGATCGATTTCGTAAAAAGTCCATGCTTCCTTGCCGCGTCGCTGACAAGCTAGGCTACCGCTGCCAAGACCGACAACCGCCACACGCGCGAGCCCGCGCCGGATGGTGCGCACAGCGTCAATGGTCTGCCAAATCGGCCCACCCGTATAATAATAGGTCAGTGGCTCCGGTGGAGACGACGCCGGCGCACCCTTGTCATCCAAGCGTTGCGCACCGTGGATCGTCGTCCCGTGCAGAAGAACATGATGCCGGCCGCCTTCAAGAATGACGACTTGATGGACACCAAAGAAACTGCGCACGGTTTTGATGCTGTTCAAGCCGGGTTGCCAAATTGCCGTCAACACGAAGGCCAAAATGACAAGCGAGACAAATCGTGTCGCTTGTTTGCGTAGCAGGATCATCAAAATGGCAAGACCGATCAGAGCAATCTGAAATGGCACCAGTAACACCGCGGGCATTTGCGCACCCAAGGCAACCTTAGCGCCGATCGCAACAGCGATAAGCAGGAGCGCCGGCCCCGCCTGGATCAGCCAACGCCGCACGCCGCCCGACCAAACCCCGGGCAAAACCAGGGCGGCGGCGGCAATCAAGATCGGATATTCGTAAATTCGAGAGAAAACCAGTGGCGCAATCAGCGCCGCAAAGACGCCGCCGACCACGCCGCCGAGCGATACAAACAGGTAAAACTCGGTGAGGCGAACCGGCGCGGGACGCCGACGATAGACCTCACCGTGACACAACAGCGCGAGCAAGGTGAATGCGATCAGGTTGAGCGCAATCGTTGCCAGCCAAAATGGCTGATTAAAACCGAGAAGCGAAACCGCGAGCGGCGCGACTAGAAACGGCACCACCATCACGATCGTCTGGTGGTCAATCCACGGGCGGTCACGAAATACGCTGACAAAGGTCAGCAAATAGAGTGCGAGCGGCAACACCCAGAGAAACGGCGCGGCCGCCACATCGGTCGACAGATATGACGTCACCGCAATGACGAGGCCAGCGGGAATTGCGGCAAGCGCCACCCAAGCCAGTCGATCGCGCATTGACACCGGTGGCGCGTGCTTCACCGAATTAGCTAGGCGTGGCCGACCGGAGACACAGAGCCCTGCGACCACCACCAGGAGCGCCAGTCCGCCGAAGCCGAACGACCAGATACGCGTTTGCCAATGCAGCGACAGCCACGGTTCGATGGCCACGGGATAGGCAATCAACGCCGCAAACGACCCAAGATTGGACGCCGCATAGAGAACATAGGGATTGCTCGACTGCGGGTGCCCGCTGGCCGCAAACCAGCCTTGCAGCAACGGCGCGCTTGCGGACAACACCGCGAACGGCAAGCCGATCGAGATCGAGAACAGGCCAATGAGCCAGATTGCGATGTTGCTGGTCGGCGGGGATTCAAATCCCAGCGCAATGCCAATTGGCAGAGTGGCAGCGGCCGCTGCCATAACCGCAAGATGAATCAGCGCCCCGATGCCAAGCGGCAGAAACCGGATCAGCAGATGGGCATAAATGTAGCCGATCAGCAGCGCGGCCTGAAAAAACACCATCGCCACCGACCATACGGTGGGAGCCCCGCCAAGCCGCGGCAACACCATCTTGGCAAACATCGGCTGGATGGCGAACAGCAGAAAAGCCGACACGAACAGTGTGGTGGCAAAGAGCGCCGGCGCCCAGCCTGTCGCTGCGCCGGCCTGCGAAGGAGAGTGCCTGAGCGTTGGCTGGACTGAGGTCATTCGGGTCCCAGGAATCGAGACCGAACCTTAATGGGCAGGCGTTAACCCCTGCTTACCCGCGATAAATCTGGTCCGCGCGCTGCTCAAAGGCCTCCGCGAAGCGCCGAAACGCAATATCGAACATGGCCCCCATCAACATTCCAAGCATCCGGTTCTTGAACTCGTAGGAGATAAAAAACCCAACATCGCTGGCCTTCTCGGCAATCGGTTGAAAACTCCAGCGATTCTCCAGGTGCTTGAACGGCCCCTCAAGATACTCGACCAGGATTTGCAAATTGGGGCGATCGAGCGTCACCCGGCTGGAAAATGTCTCGCTCACCAGTTTGTAGGCGACCGTCATGTCCGCAACGACGATTTCGACCCCGTCCGGCTCCGCCGATCGCCGCCGGACTTTGAGTTCGCGGCACATCGGCACAAATTCCGGATAGCGTTCGACATCCGCAACCAGATTGAACATGTCGGCAGCCGTGTGCCGGACCCGCCGCTTGTCGGAGAATCGCGGCATCGCTAGAGCGCGCGCAACTGCCGTGCGGCCCGCAGCCGGGCAAAGTCCTCGCCCGCATGGTGCGACGACCGCGTCAGCGGCGACGCCGACACCATCAGAAATCCTTTGGCGTAGGCGATGGTTTCGTAAGCCTTGAACTCTTCGGGCGGCACGAAACGCGCCACCGCGTGATGCTTGCGGGTCGGCTGGAGATATTGACCGATCGTCAGAAAATCCACGCCGGCGGCGCGCAGGTCGTCCATCACCTGCATCACTTCGTTACGTTCCTCGCCCAATCCAACCATGATGCCGGACTTGGTGAACAGCGTCGGATCGATCTCCTTGACACGCTGCAACAGGCGGATCGACGCGAAATAGCGCGCGCCTGGCCGCACCGTGAGATATTTCGACGGCACCGTTTCCAGATTGTGGTTGAACACATCGGGTTTCGCGGCGGCGACAACGTCAACTGCGCTGTCCTTGCGCAGGAAATCGGGCGTCAGGACTTCGATCGTGGTGTTGGGGCAGCCCGCCCGGATGGCGCGGATCGTGGCGGCAAAGTGCGCCGCGCCGCCATCGTCGAGATCGTCGCGGTCGACCGACGTGACGACGACATGCGCCAAGCCTAACTTGGCCGTCGCCTCGGCGACGCGCGCGGGCTCCCCGGTATCGAGCGGCGCGGGCAGCCCGGTTTTGACGTTGCAGAAGGCGCAGGCGCGCGTGCAGGTATCCCCCATGATCATGAACGTGGCGTGCTTCTTCTCCCAGCACTCGCCGATATTGGGGCAGCTCGCCTCCTCGCACACGGTATGCAGCCCGTTGTCGCGCACGATCCGCTGGGTCTCGACATAACCCTTCGAAACCGGCGCCTTGACGCGGATCCACTCGGGCTTCTTCATCACCGGCGCATCGACGCGATGCGCCTTTTCGGGATGGCGCGCACGTTGGTCGGACGTGATGGTGTCGATGATGACGGCCATGAGATCAGCGGCCCGCACTCGCGGCCGCCGGCAAGAAGTCCGAGAGCGAGAATTCAGGAGGCAGCTTGGTATTCTCGTCGAGTATTGCTTGCCCGAGTTGCTTTGCGCTGAGATTTATCGCACCGGTCAAATCTGCGCCCTTGAGAATGGTGCCTTCTAAAACAGCCCCCTCGAAATCAGCGCCTTGTAAAATCGAATTACTAAAATCCGCATTCGACAAGTTGGCCCCCCTCAAACTCGCACGACTGAGATCCGTGCGGCGCAAGAACGCGCCCCGAACGTCAAGTTTGAAGCCATCGTTCGCAGAACCTGCCCAGGTCTTCGTCATTGTGCCAACCTATCTCTGATGAACTTCATAATCTCTCGCACATCGACCGGAGGGTCGTTATCACCGTAGCTCTTTACGCTTTCTCTTAAATAGGTACTTAAGAGTTCCACGGTAGGGTCCGAAAGATCGGGAAAATCTCGCGCAATCTGACGCAAAGTATATACCGCACCCAGCCGAATCTCCAGTTTTGCATCGGTTAACTGACCGACCGCACGGTTAAACAACTCGGCAACATGACCGCGGCGCGCAAGCTCTACCTGTTGAAGCGATGCATCTGCTTGTCGCGTAGAGGCGCTTACGCGCTTCCACGCAAGGTAAATTCCAATCGTGCCACCGACGACGCCGCCAATCACTAATCCAAAATTCCTTATTAATTCAGAAATTGCGAGCCAGTTCATAAGGCAGCGGCCCTCGCCGGGATATTCTTGGTGGGATGGAACCTAGGCATTCAGCACACGCCCATAGGCATCCAGCACTGCCTCCTTCATCATTTCGGACAGGGTCGGATGTGGGAACACCGTATGCATCAATTCTTCCTCGGTGGTTTCCAGGTTCATCGCCACCACATAGCCCTGGATCAATTCCGTGACTTCCGCGCCGATCATGTGGGCGCCGAGAAGCTGTCCGCTCTTGTTGTCGAAGATCACCTTGACCAGCCCCTGATCCTCACCAAGCGCTATCGCCTTGCCGTTGCCGGCAAACGGGAACCGGCCGATCCGCACGTCGCGTTTCTGTTCCCTGGCGGTCTGCTCGGTCAGCCCGACCGAGGCGATCTGCGGCGAGCAGTAAGTGCAACCCGGGATCAGCCGCTTGTCCATTGGATGCGGCTTGAGGCCTTTGATTGCTTCGACGCAAATCACGCCCTCGTGCTCCGCTTTATGCGCCAGCAATGGCGGGCCCGCCACATCGCCGATGGCGTAGATGCCGGCCACATTGGTGCGGCTGAGACCATCAACCACGATCGCGCCGCGGTCGGTCTTCACGCCGAGTTTTTCAAGTCCGAGATTCTCGACATTGCCGACAACGCCGACCGCCGAAATCACCCGGTCGACGGTGAGCGACTGGGTGCCGCCTTTGCCGTCGTCAATGGTGGCAGTGACGCTATCGGCCTTCTTGTCAAGCTTCGTCACCTTGGCGCCGGTGAGAATCTTGATGCCTTGCTTCTCGAATGCCTTGCGCGCGAACACCGAGATTTCCACATCCTCGACCGGCAGGATTTGCGGCAGCACTTCCACCACGGTCACTTGCGCGCCAAGCGTGCGATAGAACGACGCGAACTCGATCCCGATCGCGCCGGAGCCTATGACCAGGAGCGACTTCGGCATGCGCTCGGGCACCATGGCCTCGAAATAGGTCCAAATCAGCTTTTGGTCCGGCTCGAGCCCCGGCAGGACGCGCGGCCGCGCGCCGGTCGCCACGATAACGTGCTTGGCTTGATAGGCGCCCGCACCGAGCGCGCCCGGCGGCGGCGGCGCTTTGCCGGCTTTAACCGAAATTTTGCCGGGAGCCTCAATAGTCGCTTCGCCCCAAATCACCGAAATCTTGTTCTTCTTCATCAAGAAACCGACGCCGTCATTCAGGCGCTTCGACACCGCACGCGAGCGCTTGACCACCGCCGCCGCGTCGAACCCCACATTCTGCGCCGACAACCCGTAGTCATTGGCGTGTTGCAGATAGTGAAACACTTCGGCGGAGCGCAGCAGCGCCTTGGTCGGGATGCAGCCCCAGTTGAGGCAGATGCCGCCGAGATGCGCGCGCTCGACAATCGCGGTCTTGAAGCCGAGCTGGGCCGCCCGAATGGCGGCGATATAGCCGCCGGGGCCCGATCCAATAATGACAATGTCGAAATTCTTGTCAGCCATTTTTCATCAGTTCCATACAGTCGAGCGCCCTGTGGGCGCACCTGCGTTGGATCGCCGGTGCGCCGCGCGATCATTACACCAACATCGGACGATCCATCGCCGACTTAACGCAATCGGCATTAAGACCGGCAAAAATCCGGTCCGCTGGCTCGAACAGCTTTTCGAGCGCCGCGGGCTCGGTCTTGCGCGCATCGGCAACGGCCACCACTCTCAAGAGTTCCGTGTAGCGCGCCCGCACGGATTCGTCGCGCAAATTCGCCAGATAAGTACCGAGCGCGCCGAGCCGCGTGACCGCGTCCGCGATTGCGCTGAATGATGTCGACAAACCGCGCATTCAGATAACCATTGCAGATCGACGTCACCAGCGACAAGGTCGCGATGAACATCGGGAAATAAGTGCAGAGGATCGTTCGGACCCTGGTTTCGCGTTCGCTCATTGCCGAAACGCTATTCCTCCATCGTGAGTTTTAGATCGGCGACGATCGGCCTCACTTTGGCAATCTGGTCGCGCAGCATGTCGCCCATTGCGGCGGACGTCGATCCGGACGGCTCAGCGCCGACTTCGGCCATCCGCTTGCGCACGTCGGGATGCTTGCTGGCCGCGGCGATTTCTTGCTGGAGGCGTGCAACCACCGGCGCCGGCGTTGCTTTGGGCGCGAGAAAGCCGTTCCAGCCTTGCAGTTCGAGATTGGGAAACCCAAGCTGCCGCACGGTCGGGACATTAGGCATGGCCGTCGATGGCGTCGCAACCGCCATGGCCTTGAGCGCACCGGAGCGCACATGTTGCAATGAGCTTGAAAGCTGATCGCCGCCGAATTGAATCCGGCCCGACAGCATTTCCGTCACCAACGGAGCCGCGCCACGGAACGGCACATGTTGCATTGAGATACCGCCGTCGCGCTTAATCACTTCACCCATCAGATTCATGATGCTGCCGGGGCCGGTCGAGCCGTAATTCACTTTGTCCTTGGTCTGCTTCGCCCAGGCCACGAACTCCTTGAGATCATTGGCCGGCACGGATGGATGCGCCAGCAGCCAGAACGGCACATAGGCGCCGACCGAGACCGGCGTGAAATCCGCCTCGATGTCATGACGCGAGCGCTTCGCCAGCTGCAAAGTCGTGGTCGTGGTGGTGAATGTGATGTTGTGAAACAGCAGCGTATGGCCGTCCGGCGCCGCCTTGGCGACCTGATCTGCGCCCAACGCGCCACCGGCGCCGCCGACATTCTCAACCAGCACGGTCTGGCCCAGGGTCTCGGTCATGCGCTGGGCAAACAGCCGCGCCAGCATGTCGGTGGTCGCGCCGGCCGGAAATGGTACGACAATGCGAATGGTTTTGGTTGGCGACCAGGCCTGTGCCAATGCCGGTTTGCCGAGCAGCGTCGCGGCGCCAAATGCCGCCCCACCCGCGAGAACCTGACGGCGCGTTGTGGACCTGAAATTTACGTTTCTAGCTTTCATGGCCGTTCTCCCCTATCAGCCGTCCAGGACGGCGGGTTTTCTCGTCTTGCGTCACACCACCATCATGACCGGGTTTTCGATCAGATGCCTGAATGCGCCAAGCATTTCCGCGCCGAGCGCGCCATCGACCGCGCGATGGTCGGTCGAGAGCGTGACCGACATCATCCAGGCGGCTTCGATCTTGCCGTTCTTTGCGATCGCGCGCTCCTCGCCGGCGCCGACCGCAAGAATGGTCGCATGCGGCGGGTTGATGACCGCGGCGAAATCCTTGATGCCATACATCCCAAGGTTGGAGACTGCGCTTGAGCCGCCCTGATATTCCTCGGGCCGCAGTTTCTTTGCCCGGGCGCGCACAGCGTAGTCCTTCATCTCATTGGAAATCACCGCCAGCGACTTCATCTCCGCATGCCGCACGATCGGCGTGATCAGCCCGCCGGGGATCGAGACCGCGACGCCGATGTCGGAATGCTTGTGCTTGAGCATGCCGCCTTCGGTCCAGGTCACATTGGCATCGGGCACGCGCTGCAACGCCAGCGCCAGCGCCTTGATGACAAAATCATTGACCGACACTTTGTAGGCGGGCTTGCCGTCTTGGCCCTTTGGCGCAGCCTCGTTGATCTCTTCGCGGGCGGCCATGAGCTTGCCGATATTGCAATCGAGCGTCAGATAAAAATGCGGAATTGTGAGTTTGGCCTCGATCAGGCGGCGCGCGATCACCTTGCGGATATTGTCGTGCGGCACGACCTCGAAGCTGCCGGGCTCGAACAAAGCACGGATTTTGTCATCGGACTGAGCCTGCACGGCAAGCGGCGCGCCCGAGGCCATCGACCCCGGACCCGATTTGGCCGCCTCTACATCGCGCGCAATCACCCGTCCATGCGGCCCCGATCCGCGCATGCTCCCAACATCGATGCCGGCGAATTTGGCCAGCCGGCGCGCCAAGGGCGAGGCGAAAATGCGGTTTGCGGGCTGGGCCAGTTGAGCCACTTGAGCCATTTGGGCCACTTGGGCCCCTTGGGTTTGCGGCGCCAAAAATGGACGCGGCGTTGCGGCCGGCTTTGGCGCGGCAGGCGCCGCTGCTTGCGCCGCTGAACTTTTGCCGGCAGCAGCGGCGGTTCCCTTCACGTCCTCCCCCTCGGACGCCAGCACCGCAATCAATTGATTGACCGCAACATCCTGCGTGCCGGCCGGCACGACAATCTTTGCCAGCACGCCATCGTCGATGGATTCGTATTCCATCGTCGCCTTGTCAGTCTCGATCTCGGCAATGACATCGCCGGCCTTGACGGCATCGCCTTCCTTTTTGAGCCAGCGCGTCAGATTGCCCTTTTCCATCGTGGGCGACAGCGCGGGCATAAAGATGTTCACGGGCATGGCGGTGCTCTTGTTCTTAGCTGATCGCGCTCGTGGTACCGGGATCAGTCGGACGATCCATTTCGGCGTCAAAAATTTCGCGGATGCGCTCGATCACCTGGTCCGGGGTCAGTTTGCTCTCGGTCGCGTAAATGCGCGCGATATGGCGCGTCACGTCCGCAATCAGCATGCCCCATGGTTCCGGATCGTCAAAGGCGCGCCGCAGCGAAACATGGAGATCGCCATCGACAATGATCGCCCGCAAGACCTCGACGCCACCCTGCGCAAGCACGACCGGTGGAACATGGAGCGACTCGAAAACCGGCGCAGCCTTTTCCGGATCCATAAGCTCTCCCCTATCATCTAACTCTTGCATGGGTAGCTCGCGGTCAGGTGCCCGACGTAAATGCGCGCCACAAGATCGCTTGGCTGGGCATTCGCAACGACCTTGTTCAATTCAAGTTCCATCCATTCAAACGTCTCCGCGATCGAGACCCGGCCACGATCGATCGGCAAGCAAAATAGCCGTCGATCGTCGGTCGCTTTCGCCTCGGGGCCCAGCAGCCCCTCGAACAAACCGACGAGATAATTCCGATAGGCGGTCGATGCCCAACCCGCATTGCGCGACACCCGTTGCAGCACGCGATAGCTTTCCACATTCATTGGACTAAGGAGGGTCGGCTGCGCCGCCGCGCGTTCCGGTAGCCAAAGGCTCACCACGCACATAACGCACAACGCCAAAGCACACACGCGCATGATCGTCACCGATAACAGACCGCTTTCGCCGCCGCGACTACGTCCGCGACCGACGGCATTGTGAGCTTCTCCAAATTGGCAGCATAGGGCATCGGCACATCCTTGCCGGTCACGCGCAGCACCGGCGCGTCGAGCCAATCGAAAGCATGCTCGACAACCTGCGCCGCGATTTCGGCGCCGACGCCGGATTGTCGCCAGCCCTCTTCAATTGTCACGATCCGGCCGGTCTTCTTCACGGACTCCAGAATGGTATTGACATCCATCGGCCGTAGCGTCCGTAAGTCGATGACTTCGGCACTGATATTGTCCTTGGCCAGTTCGTCGGCAGCCTTGAGCGCATAGGTCATGCCAACGGACCATGCGACCAGGGTTACATCATTGCCGCTGCGTACGATCTTCGCCTTGCCGATCGGAACCAGGAAATCATCGAGCTTGGGCACCGGGAAGCTTTGCCCATAGAGGATTTCGTTCTCGATGAAGATCACGGGATTGGAATCGCGGATCGCGGATTTGAGCAACCCCTTGGCGTCCGCGGCGGTGTACGGCGCGATCACCTTGAGGCCGGGGATGTGCGAATACCAGGCGGTGAAATCTTGGCTGTGTTGTGCCGCTACCCGCGCCGCCGGCCCATTGGGCCCGCGAAACACCACCGAGGTCGTCATTTGTCCACCGGACATGTAGCGGG
Source organism: Xanthobacteraceae bacterium (assembly GCA_022841625.1). GTDB lineage: Bacteria > Pseudomonadota > Alphaproteobacteria > Rhizobiales > Xanthobacteraceae > VAZQ01. The sequence continues at coordinate 17,489 of JALHRD010000032.1, read as the reverse complement.
TCTTCGCCGCGGAATTGATAATCTGGTCCATCGCCTGCATGGCGAAATTGAAAGTCATGAACTCGACCACCGGCTTGAGACCGGCCATGGCCGCGCCAATGCCGACGCCGGCAAACCCCTGCTCGGTGATCGGCGTATCGATCACCCGCCTTGCGCCGAATTCCTGCAGCAGTCCCTGCGTCACCTTATAGGCGCCCTGGTACTCGGCGACTTCTTCGCCCATCACGAACACGTTCGGATCGCGGCGCATCTCCTCGGCCATGGCATCCCGCAACGCTTCGCGAACCGTCATGGTCACCATTTCAACCCCGGCCGGCAGGTCGGGCTCATCCGGCACAGCCACGCGTAGCGCCGCCGGCGGATGGGATTCATCGGCGCGCGCAGCGACCGTGGGCGCAGTTTGGGGCGTGCGCACCGTCGGCCTGGCGGATTTCAGCGAAGCGGCATCTTCACCCGCCGACAGGATCATGGCGATCGGCGTATTGACCGCAACATCGATGGTTCCTTCCGGCACCAGGATCCTGCCCAGCGTCCCTTCATCGACCGCCTCAACTTCCATCGTCGCCTTGTCGGTCTCAATCTCCGCGATGACGTCGCCGGATTTGACCGTGTCGCCTTCCTTCTTCAACCACTTGGCAAGATTACCCCGCTCCATGGTCGGCGAGAGCGCGGGCATCAGGACTTCGATCGGCATGAAAACATTCCGTTGGACAGCGGCGACGGTTCAGAACTTCGCAAGGTGCATAAGCACACTACCGATAAACCCGCGCAAGATTGGTCGCGACCGATAGTGCAGAAACAAAGACAGTTAGGCAGGCGAGAAAAGCAATCAACGCCTTGTTGACGATTGCAGCCGAGGCAGCAGGCTCACCACGCAAGCGGCCGAGTACGAATGGCCAAGCGACAATGGCGCGCAGCAACAAGCCGGAAGAATGTGCGGTCGCCGAAATTGCCCGCAGCGTTCGAATATAGAACAAGGCACCCACGACCCAACTGGCGACCGCCCCGATGACGGCAAGACCAGCCACGATGTATGCAACCTGCGACATGGGTGTCCGGATCAGGCGTATACGTCAGTATAGAGTTCCGAAGCGTCGGGCTCCGCATCGTTCGTTGCAAATTCGGCCGCATCGTTGACGATAGCACGGACTTCGGTGTCGATCTTCTTGAGCGCCTCGTCGCTGCTCAATTTCTTGGCCAGCAGCCGCGCCCGCACCTGTTCGATCGGATCGCGCTCGGTACGATATTTGTCGACCTCTTCCTTGGTGCGATACTTTGCCGGGTCTGACATGGAATGACCGCGATAGCGATAGGTCATCATCTCGAGAATGATCGGCCCGTTGCCATCGCGGCACCATTTCACGGCTTTCTCACCCACCGCCTTGACCGCACGCACGTCCATCCCATCCACGCTCTCGCCGGGAATGCCATGCGCGCTGCCGCGGGTCGCCAGTGTGGTGGTCGCCGACGCCCGCGCGACCGCGGTGCCCATGCCGTATTGGTTGTTCTCAATGATGTAGATGACCGGCAGATTCCAAAGCTTCGCCATATTGAAGCTTTCGTAGACTTGCCCCTGGTTGGCCGCGCCATCGCCGAAATAGGTCAGACTGACATTGTCGTTGCCGCGATATTTGTTGGCGAAAGCCAGCCCGGTGCCGAGTGGCACCTGGGCGCCGACAATGCCGTGCCCACCGTAGAAGCTCTTCTCCACGGAGAACATGTGCATCGAGCCGCCTTTGCCTTTCGAATAGCCGCCGCGCCGTCCGGTCAACTCCGCCATCACCCCCCTGGATTCCATGCCGCAGGCCAGCATGTGGCCATGATCGCGGTAGCCGGTAATGACCTGGTCCCCGGCCTTAAGCGACATCTGCATTCCGACGACGACCGCCTCCTGACCGATATAGAGGTGACAAAATCCGCCAATCAGACCCATGCCGTATAATTGACCCGCCTTTTCCTCAAAACGGCGGATCAACAGCATGTCGCGAAACGCCGCGATTTCCTGGTCTTTGGTCAGGTCGGGGGGCACTTCGGTTTCCCTACGAGCTGACCCCGATTGGGCGGCGGCTTTGTTGCTGGCAATGGCCATCGAGATCCTCGAAAAGCGGCACTAGAATCAAAACGTTACTAGTACCTCACCACTTCTAATACGCGGCAACGGGGCACTAGGCCATTGGCCGCCCTCCCATAGCTGAATTCCCGGCGGGGTTAAAGCGCAGGGGCGACCAAGTGGATTGTTTTTGTTGAATAACCTGCGTCAGGCGCTCGCTGCGGTTGCCAGGACGTTACCGTTGCCGCGTCATCAGGATGACATCGCGACTATCCACATAGTCCAGCAGCGCCCGCGCGCGCTCATCCAGCATATCGGGGTCAAGGTGTTGGGGCTTGAGCAGCGCCACGCGGCGCTCCCATCGCTGACGCTCGGCCCGCAGCGTATTGCGCTCCGCCACCAGCCGCGCCATTTGCAAATCCAGGCCTTGCCGGGCATTGATGCCGTAATCGCCGGTATAGGCATTAACGCCAAAATACCCGATCAGCAGCGCTGCGCCGACATAGAGGGCGAGCGTCGTCAAAACCCCCTTGAGCCGCCGACGGGAAACCATGGCGCAAGCATGCAGCCGATTGCGTTAAAGCAACCCTAATTGCGGTTTAGCGCCGTACCCCAAAGCGCAGTTCATTGAGCAGGAAATTGCCCAAACGTTTGGCGCGGTTTCGAAGGAATTTGAACGGCTGCGTGTCGACGTAATAGGTCAGCAGAATTGAATCGCGGGTGCGGACCTCAGGTCCAACGGTATCGACCGAATGGTGGGTATCCCGATCCACCGCAAAGGCATAGCCGCTGTTCGGCGCAAACACCTTCTTGCCCACCGGCGGGCGTTCGCCATTGGGAAGCTCCGAATGGAACACCGTCCCAATATGCGATGTCGACAGGTCGCGTGGCAGGTAGAACTGGACCGTCACGCCCTTCGAAAAATGATCCGAATGCGTGTTGATCGTGTAGCCCGGCCCATCCCGGGTGAGGGTTGGAATGGGATAAAGCCCGACCCCGCGATGCCGCGGCCCAAACCGGCGCGCCAGGGCCGGTTCGAGCTTGCGCGTGATCGCGTCGGCAACGGCGCGCGAGCGCAGCGCCTCGCCGACCACGCCCCATAATTCTCTTTGCTCCGGCGGTAACACCCGGATGTATTCGGGAAACAGATCGATCTTGAATCGCGTCACCGTGCCATCCGGCAGGATGTCATCCTTCCTGCTGCTATGGCGGTAGGAAGCTGTGCGCGGCATGGCGTCGAGCATCTGGCGGTATAGGTCGTCCGGGAACACCCGATCGAATTCCAGATGAAAGAACGGTTCCTGCTTGACCCGCGCGGCGTCAATGGCCGACGCAACAACCCGCGCCAGCTCCACCACCGCCTGTTGGCGTTCACTTGCCCGCGGAATGGTCGACTGATCCATGCTGAACGCCCCAGCAGCAAAACTTACCTTTAAACAGGGTGTACCGCGTTTGCGGCCGCGACAAGCCCCTATCGCAGCGCCGCAAGCGCGGCACGGCCTGGATATTGCGCCTGCGGACCCAGGTCTTCTTCAATGCGGAGAAGCTGATTGTATTTCGCGGTGCGATCGGACCGCGCCAGCGAGCCGGTCTTGATCTGCCCGCAATTGGTCGCCACCGCGAGATCGGCGATAGTCGCGTCCTCGGTTTCGCCCGATCGATGCGACATCACAGCGGTATAGCTCGCCTTGTGCGCCATCTCGACCGCGGCGACGGTTTCCGTCAGCGTGCCGATCTGGTTGACCTTGACCAGGATCGAATTGGCCAGTCCGCGTTTAATGCCGTCGGCCAGCCGCAGCACATTGGTAACGAACAGGTCGTCGCCAACCAGCTGGCACTTCTTGCCGATCAAATCGGTCAGCATCTTCCAGCCCTCAAAATCATCTTCCGCCATGCCATCTTCGATCGAGACGATCGGATAGCGCGACACAAGATCGGCGAGGTATTTTGCATGTTGCTCGCGCGATCGCTTGGTGCCCTCGCCCTCATAGTCGTAGACGCCTTTCTTGAAGAATTCCGTCGAAGCGCAGTCGAGCGCCAAGACAACGTCATGGCCAGGTTTGTAGCCGGCTTTCTCGACCGACTTCATGACAAAGCCTAAGGCATCGTCGGCCGATTTCAGGTTCGGCGCAAAGCCGCCCTCGTCGCCGACATTGGTGTTGTGACCGGCGTCCTTGAGCGCGGCCTTCAACGTCTGGAACACTTCGACGCCCATACGCAAGCCATCGGAGAAGCTCTGCGCGCCGACCGGCATGATCATGAATTCTTGAAAATCAATCGGGTTGTCGGCATGCACGCCGCCATTGACAATGTTCATCATCGGCACCGGCAGCACGCGGGCGGCGGTGCCGCCGACATAACGATAAAGCGGCAGCCCGTTGGCGACCGCCGCCGCCTTGGCGACGGCCAGCGACACGCCGAGAATAGCATTGGCGCCCAAGCGCGCCTTGTTGGGCGTGCCGTCGAGCGCAATCAGCGTTTCATCGATCTTGGCTTGCCCCTCGGCTTCCATTCCGCCGATGGCATCGAAAATCTCGCCATTGACCGCGGCCGCCGCCTTGCGCACGCCTTTGCCGAGATAGCGCGACTTATCGCCATCGCGCAGCTCCACCGCCTCATGCGCGCCGGTCGACGCTCCCGAAGGAACCGCGGCGCGCCCCAGCGAACCATCTTCCAGGCGGACATCGACCTCGACGGTCGGGTTGCCGCGGCTGTCGAGGATTTCGCGGCCGACGATATCGACAATGGCGGTCATGATGTCCTTGCAATCGGTGGTTTGGGCGGTGCTTCTACAGGATCGGCTGCTAGTGTGGCGGTTCAGAAGTCCGCACCATTCTCGCGGCGTCACCGAATAGCGGACTTCTGAACCAAAGCCACGCTAGAATCAATGGTTCCTGGTGTCCTTCGATTCCGAAGTTCGTAAACGAGGCCGCCGCGAAGCGATACGAACTTCGGAATCGGGACACTGGGGTGCAAAGTGCCGCCGGCTCCACTATTCTGGCGGTCGGGAGATATCATTGATGGTTAAGCAACCGCGTCATCTTGGCAAGCCCACTGTGCTGGCGCCCTCGCCCGCGCAAGCGGAACTCGATCGCGTGCCGAACCCGCATAGCGATACCGATTATGTCGCGCGTTTCACCGTGCCCGAATTCACGACGCTCTGCCCGATCACCGGACAGCCAGATTTCGCGCATCTGGTCATCGACTATGTGCCGGGCGCCTGGCTGGTGGAGTCGAAATCGCTCAAACTTTATCTCAACAGCTACCGCAACCACGGTGCCTTTCATGAGGACTGCACGGTGGCGATCGGCAAGCGGCTTATCGCTCTGCTTGCGCCAAAATGGCTGCGGATCGGCGGCTACTGGTATCCGCGTGGCGGCATGCCGATCGACGTGTTCTGGCAGGCGGGCAAACTACCCAAGGATCTCTGGGTGCCGGACCAGGGCGTTGCGCCCTATCGCGGACGCGGTTAGCGCCCCGACGCTCCCGCGGCGCCAGCAAGCGTCGCCACCAGCGCCTTGGTTTCCAAGCCCGGATCGGCGGCGCGCATGATCGATCCCATCACCGCGATCCCGGCAACGCCAGCCGCCAGCACTTCGGCGGCGCGCGTGGTGTTGAGGCCGCCGATCGCGACCAGTGGAACGCGCGAACTCTTGGCCAGGTCACTGAGCCCCTTGCGGCCGATCTCGGGGCCGTAACCGGGCTTGCTCGCGGTCTCATAAGCCGGCCCGGCGATGGCATAATCGGCAAAAGCCGGATCGAGGGCCGCCGCCTCGGTCGCGGTATGGATCGAAACGCCGATCAGCTTATCCGGCCCGAGCAATTGCCGGCTGGCGGCGGCGTCGCTACCGGCCGAAAGATGCACGCCATCGGCGCCGGCGGCCTTCGCCAAGGCGGCGCTGCCGTGCAGACTCACCAGCGCGCCATGACGCCGCGCGATCGGCAGCAGCATGCGAACCAAACCGATCTGATCGTCTTCGGGCAGGTCTTTTTCGCGCACACTCACCCAACGGCAGCCGGCTATAAACGCCGCCGTCACCACCTGAGCGAGCGGCTGGCGCGCCTGCCGGCGGTCAGTCACCAACAGCAGCGCTGGGTGCGGCAGTCTCACGTCCCAACGAGACCGAGTTGCGGGCTCGAGGGCTCGCCATGCGCGATTTTCGGAATCCGCCCGGCAAGCCGCGCGGCGCGCCCGCCTTCGACCGCCGCGCGCATCGCGCGCGCCATCAACACCGGGTCCTGGGCCTTCGACACCGCGGTGTTAAGCAGCACCGCCGAGCAACCGAGTTCCATCGCCAGCGTGGCGTCGGATGCAGTCCCGATGCCGGCGTCGAGCACCACCGGTACCGGCGAACGCGCGCAGACCAGTTCAATGAGATGCGGATTGCAAATGCCCAGCCCCGATCCGATCGGCGAGCCCAGCGGCATCACGGCCGCGGCGCCCGCGTCGGCGAGCTTGCGGCACACCACCGGATCCTCGGTGCAATAGGGCAACACAATGAAGCCTTTCGCCACCAGGGCTTCGGTCGCTTTGATGAGTTCTTCGGTGTCGGGATAGAGCAGTTCGCGATCCCCGATTACCTCGACTTTGACCCAATGGGTGCCGAGCGCCTCACGCGCCAGTTCCGCCGTGAGAATGGCGTCCTTGGCGGTCTGACAGCCGGCGGTGTTGGGCAGGAAATTGATGTGTTTGGGAATGAGATCGACCAGGCTTTCATCATCGCCGGCAAGGCTGATCCGACGGATCGACGCGGTCACCATCTCGCTGCCGCTCGCCGCAATCGCGTCGAGCATGATTTTGCGGTTCGGATAGCCGGCGGTGCCAAGGAACAGCCGAGAGCCAAACGCCCGGCCGGCAATGATCAATGGATCGGACATAGTATCAACTCCAGATCGCTAGTGGAGTGGATTTGACATTCGCTACCCACCCGGCAGCAAGCACACGATGCGAATGTCAAATCCAAAACTCCACTAGCAGTATATACTTGCTAGTGGTCCTTTGATTCTAAACATTCGCAAAATCTCCCGCGGAAACGGGATGCGAATGTTAGAATCAGACCACTAGAACGTTCAACCGCCCTGCCGGGCGCGCACGATTTCGACGCTGTCGCCAGGGTTGAGCCGCGTCGTCGGCCAGTCCGCGCGCGGCACAACCGCGCCATTGAGCGCGACCGCAATGCCCTTTTGACCGACATCCACCGCCTTCTCCGCCAGCAACGCCGACAGCGTCGCGACCAGCAGCGGCTCGTCTTGGCCGTTGACCCGAATATGCGCGTTAACAGCAATCTGCGTCATGGCCCGACCCTATTCGGCGGCACGCGGCGGCGCAAACCGGTCGATCCCAAACGGCCGGATCGCTGGCTCGGTCGCACCTTCCAACACCAGTTTAGCAATGGCGTCGGCGGTCACCGGCGCCAGCAGAATGCCGTTGCGGTGATGTCCGGTGGCATAGATCAGTCCCTGCGCGGGACCGGGACCAAGGATCGGCGCATCGTCACGGCTGCCGGGCCGGTGCCCGACCCACATCTCGTCGATCGCAAGCTCTTCGATCGCGGGCACGGTGCGCCACGCAGCTTCCAGCAGCGTTAACAATCCGCCGGCGGTCAGCGTGGTATCGAATGCCTTCTCTTCGACCGTCGCGCCAATGATGAGGCGACCGTCGCGGCGCGGAACCAGATACACCCCCGGCGCCCAGATCACATGGCTGATCAACGGCGCCGCCGGATCCATCTTGAGTGCGAGCATCTGGCCCTTGATCGGCCGCACCGGCGGGCGCTGTTCGGTCGCGACACCCGCGATGCCGCGCGACCAGGCGCCCGCGGCCAGCACCACCACATCGGCCGAGACTTTTGTTCCGTCGGCAAGCACGAGCCCATGGGTGCGACCGCCGGCGATTGCAATTTCCGCGACCGGCTTGTGCTCATGAACCACCGCGCCGGCTGCTTCGGCGGCCAGCCGCAACGCCGTCGCGAGTTTGCGATTGTCGACCTGATGGTCCTGCGGCGACCACACCGCGCCCGCGAGCTTGCCGGCGAGATGCGGCTCGCGCCGGCGGGTTTCGGCCGCCGATATCCATTCCAGCGGCAAGCCGAGCTTTTTCTGGTGCGCAAGGTGATGATGGATACGCGCCTGATCGTCGGCGGTGAGCGCGACGACCAGCGTTCCCTCATCGCGCAATTCGACGTCCACGCCGGTAAGGCTTCGCAGCTCCGCCGCAAACGCCGGCCAACGCGCCTGGCTTTCGCGACCGAGCGCGACCAGCGCGTCTTCGCCGGGTTCGGCTTCGCAGCAGGCCGCCAGCATGCCGGCGGCGGCATAGCTCGCCCCGCTGCCCGCCGCGCCACGATCGAAGACTTCAACCTTGGCGCCCTTGGCCGCCAGACGCCAGGCAATGCCAAGCCCGATCACCCCGGCGCCAATAATGGCGACCTTCAGCGATGAACCGATGCGTGCAGAACCCGTGGTCACGAGGCGGCTCCCTTCGCTGGAATGACCCAGACAGGTTCGATGGGTTTGATCTCAGCCGCGATTGCGCGGCACCCCAGGCCGTAGTGCTTCATAATGGGCATTTTGGTGCGGTTTCACAAGTCCGCTGTCAAGGCTCCGGCGAGGCATTGCGGTGGCGCAGGAACCGCGCGCAGATCACGGCAATCACAATAATGACCACCGCCCCCAGGAGCATCAGCCATTCAAGGCTGCCATGCGCATATCCGATGCCATAGAGCACCGGCCCGGTCGCCTGCCCGGCGAAGAAGAAGCTTGAATGCAATGACGCGGCCGCGCCGCGCGCGGTTGGCGACAGATCGGTGACATGGACCTGGATGCAGCCGTGCATCAGATAGAATCCGAACCCGAACAGAGCGAACACGCCGATCTGCGCATACCAGGGAAAATGCACCGCCGCGAGGCCCAACGCGATCGCAGCCAGGATGCCGCCCGTCAGCATCAGCCGCGGCTCCGCAAAACGACCCACCAGCGCTGGAACCGACAGCGAATAGATCACGCCGCCAAACCCGAAGGCCGCGATCACCAGCCCGGCGATCGAGGCGCGTGCTTCGCCAGCGGCGAGCAACAGAATCGCCACATACGGAAAAATTCCGTGAATGAAGATGCCCTCGAAGAACACCGAGCCAAAACAAATCTTCGCCCGTGGCTCGTTGAAAATTCCGCGGAAACTCTGGATCACCGAGGCGCGATTGAACGGCGCTGACGGCGCCACCGTCGGATAGCCGCGGAAGGCGGAAAACGCGACAATCGCGATGATCAATCCAAACGCGCCGATCACCGCGAAGATCCCGCGCCAACCCAGAAAATCTCCGATCACGCCTGCAATTGCCGCGCCGACCACATTGCCGGTCAACCCCACCGCCAGCAGCCGGCCGATCATGACCTGGCGCTGATGGACCGGCACCAGATCGCCGACCAAGGCCATCGCCACCGGAAACACGCCGCCGGCCACCAAGCCCGCCGCAACCCGCATCGCGAACACCAGCGAGAAGCTCGTGGCCACGGCGCAGATCAGCGCGGTGATCGAAACAAACAGCAGGCTTAAATTCATCAGTCGCGTCTTGCCGAAGAAATCGCCATAGGTCCCGAGCACGGGTTGCATCAGCGCATAGGGCAAGGTGAACGCCGTCGATAGCAGCGCGGCGGTGCCGACATCGACCGCGAGGTCGGCCGCGATCTGCGGCACGACCGGATCGACCACGCGGCTGAACAGCGTTGCGGCAAAGACGACCAGACAAACGATTTTCAGAATAGGCGGGATGGGCGTCCTCGCTTGATTTCGGGTCGGGGCCGCTCAAATTCGGTCGGCCGGAGCCTCCGAAAACGAACTGCGTAGGCGCCATGGACAACGCGCGCAGGCCATTTGCAACAGGGTTTTGCGCAACCCAGCCAGCTAATGAGTGCGCCGCTTCCGACGTTCGCGATACCTCGCAGCATCCCCGCTAAGCCGCCCGCGCGGGGCCGTGGTTCATCCCAGCGCCTTAGCAATACGATCGAGCGCTTGCAGCGTCCGCAGCAATTCGTCCACATCTTTCAATGCGATCATGTTGGCGCCATCGGAGGGCGCCCGATCGGGGTCTTGATGGGTTTCGATGAACACCCCCGCCACGCCAACCGCCACCGCCGCGCGCGCCAGCACCGGCACGAATTCGCGCTCGCCACCGGAGGACGCTCCCTGACCGCCCGGCTGCTGCACCGAATGGGTGGCATCGAAGATCACCGGCGCGCCGGTCGTGCACGCCAGGATCGGTAGCGCGCGCATGTCCGATACCAGTGTGTTGTAACCGAACGACGCGCCTCGTTCCGTCACCAGCACGTTGCGGTTGCCAGCGCCGGTAATCTTAGCGACGACATGCGCCATATCCCACGGCGCAAGAAACTGCCCCTTCTTGACGTTCACGACGCGCCCGGTGGCCGCCGCCGCGATCAGGAGATCGGTCTGCCGGCACAGAAACGCCGGTATCTGCAACACATCGACCGCCTCGGCGACCCGCGCGCATTGCTGCGCCTCATGCACGTCGGTCAGAACCGGCACTCCGATCTTCTGGCGGATTTCCGCGAAAATCGGCAGCGCCTGGTCGAGGCCGATGCCGCGGCTGCTGCTGACGCTGGTGCGATTGGCCTTGTCGAACGATGTCTTGTAGACCAAACCGATTCCAACCTTGGACGCGATCTCCTTAAGTGCGGCCGCCATTTCCAGTGCGTGCGCGCGGCTTTCCAGCGCGCAGGGACCCGCAATCAAAACGAGCGGCCGGTCGTTGCCAAAACGCACATCGCCTATGACAATGTTTGGATTGGGCGCGGGGTCGGTTTTCAACATCAAATCTCGCCGACGGGCATTGCGGCCCGCCGTTCCTCATTTGGTTTGGTCGATGACGCCGCTCAGGCCCGCTCCAGCGCGGCCTTCACGCGCTCCGGCGTGAACGGCACGCGGCGTAGCCGCACACCGGTTGCGTCAAACACCGCATTGCCGATGGCCGCCGGGACGAGCCCGAGCGCCATTTCAGCAGCGCCCGACGGCGGCTCCTCGGGCCGCCGGATCAACACAATATCGATGCGCTCCGGAAGCCCGTCCATGTGCATGACCGGATAGCTCTCCCAGTCCACGCTGGTCACCATGTTCTCATCGAACCGCACCTCTTCGATCATGGCGCGGCTGGTGCCATAGACCAGCTGGCGGTCAATAACATGGCGCAGCGTATCCGGATTGACGATCATGCCGACATCATGAGCGCAGACATAACGCAAGAGATCGAGCTTGCCGGTGCGGCGATGAACCCGAACCTCGGCAATCAATGCGATGAAGGTGGTGAAATGCCGGCGGAAGGCGATGCCGCGACCGATGGCGACATCGGCATCCTTCCGGTCGTTGCGCGGCGACGGACGCTTCTCCCAACCATAATTCTCGGCCGCGATCCGCACCGCATCGCGATCGCGCGGGTGCTTGAGATATTGCATCCGGAAATCGACCGGGTCGGCATTGGTCGCAGCCGCCATTTCGTCGATAAAGGATTCGCTGCCGAACAGAATCGGCGGACCATAAGGGTCCCGCAGATGCGTCGTGCGCAACGGCGAGGCGCGTTCCATCAGCGGTGGGATGGTCTCCCAGCCCAACCGTCCGTGCTCGAACGTGTAAGACGCCACTGGAATTTCAAAACTCTCGCCCCGGTTCAGCGGCAATCCGGTCAATTGCCCGGCCAGCACGTCGGCCGCGCGGGCCTCTCTGGTGTTGTTGTCGAGCCGCGAGAACGCCTTGCTGATGTTCTCATAGGCGATCACTTTGCCGTTGGCGTCGAATCCGGCGCGGCTGCGGTTGATCGAAGCCGTCCCTTTCGGATCCCAAGCCAGACCCTCATGGCGCATATATTGCACCCGCACCGGCCGGCCGAGATGTTTTGACAGGATCGCAGCATCGGCGGTGGCATCGCCTTGTTCGTTGCGGCCATAGGAACCGGTGCCGAACATCCAGACCGCGCGCACCTTTTCACGCGGTAGGCCGATTAGTTCGGCGACGCAGTAAGCCGAGTCGTAGGGTTTCTGGGTCGAGGTCCAGATCGTCGCCGCGTCGCCCCGCACATCGGCGATCGCGCAGGCCGGCCCCATGCTGGCATGGGATTGGGTTGGGAACTCATACTCGCCCTCCACGATACGGACGGCTTGCTTGATACCCTCTTCAAAATTTCCGTTTTGACGCTGGAATTCACGCTTGACGATTGGCGCCTTGCGGATGTGCTCAAATAATTTTTCGTGGCCGGGGAAATTCGGCTTCGAATCCGACCAGGTCACCTTGAGGGCGCGCGCCGCTTTGACGGCGTTCCATTCTTTCTCGGCAACGACCGCCAACAGGTCCTTGATCCAGACCACCCGGGCTCCTGCGATGTGTTTGATCGAGGCCTCGTCGACCTTGACCGGCACCGCGCCCGCCACCGTCGGCCGGACCATCCGCGCATGCAGCATGCCCGGCAGCCGAACGTCATTGACCATTTCGAGCGTGCCGAAGACCTTGCCGGGCAGATCTTGACGCGGCAACGACAGGCCGATGATCTTGAAGTCGGCGGGCTTCTTCAGCGCCGCCGGCACCTCGACCGCAAGCCCATTGCTCAAACGGCCGTTCCACTTCACGGTGCTGTCGAGATAGCGCCCACCGATCAGTTCGGCATAGCTCACGCGCTTGGTCGGATCCGCGCTGCCATGCACCACGCCATCGGTTACGGTGAGCGCCGTGACCGGCACGCCAAGCTTGGCGCTCGCCATCTCAATCAGCAGACGCCGGGTTTCCGCCGCCGTGCGGCGCAGCATGGTGCCGCCATGCGACACGCCGATCGCCGCGCTTGCGCCACCCATATCGAGCGTCAACGCGCTGTCGCCCATGATCACGCGCACGCGCTCATAGGCGACGTCGATTTCCTCCGCCACCATTTGGGCGATCGCGGTGCCGAGCCCTTGCCCGCCGTCGATCTTGCCGTAATAGGCGACGACGGTGCCGTCGGCTTCAATGGTGATGTAGGAGGAGAGCTGGTCGCCCTTGAGCGGCGGCCGCGCGGCGACGCCGGAGACGGACGCCTGCGCCCACTCCGCTGGTGCAGCCAATGTCACGACCAGCGCGCCGGTCGCGTTGAGGAACGCGCGGCGGCTGAGCGTTGTGTCGGTCATGGTATCGGACATCGTATCGGTCATGGCGCGCCTCCCCTCACGCTTGCTGCGCGGCGCGACGGACCGCTTTCACGGCCGCGCTGTGGGTTCCGCAGCGACAGATCAGCCCCTTGAATGCGTCATTGATCTGCGCATCGGTCGGCTTGGGATGGCGTTCGAGCAACTCGACCGCGGTCAGGACCCAACCGCTGATGCAATAACCGCATTGGTTGACCTGCTCCGCGATCCAGGCAGTTTGCACCGGATGCGGTTTGTCGGGCGTGCCGATGCCGGCGAGCGTGGTGATCTTGCGGCCGACAACCGACGATACCGCGGTCACGCAGGAGCGAACCGCGCGGCCGTCAATCTGCACAGTGCAGGCGCCGCATTGTCCGAGCCCGCAACCAAAGCGCGGATTGTTCAAGGTGAGTTCGTCGCGAAGAACATAGAGCAACGGGGCATCGGCGTCGTCGATATCGACCGTGCGCGATGCACCGTCGACCAGCAGAGTGATCTGCGCCATGGCTGCCCTCCCGAAGTCGGTTCTATGCCTGGCCAACATAGCACGGGCCGCTGCCCGGCAACATCCGGCGTTAATAGCTCTGCCGGGTTACACCAGCCGGCTCTGCACCACGGCCGCTTCGATGAACGAGGCAAACAGCGGGTGCGGCTCAAACGGCCGGGATTTCAGCTCCGGGTGGAATTGCACGCCGAGGAACCAGGGATGGTCTTCGTATTCGACAATCTCCGGCAACAATCCGTCCGGTGACATGCCGGAGAACCGCATGCCGTGCTGTTCGAGGCGGCTGCGATAATGTGTGTTGACCTCGTAACGATGGCGATGCCGTTCCGAGATCTGTTCGCTGCCATAGATTGCCGCCACGCGGCTGCCACGCGCAAGCATGGCGGGATAGGCGCCGAGCCGCATGGTGCCGCCGAGATCGCCGTTGAGGCCGCGGGTTTGTAGCTCGTTGCCTTTCATCCATTCCGTCATCAAGCCGACCAGCGGGTTTGCGGTCTGGCCGAACTCGGTGGAATTGGCATCCTCGATGCCGCAAAGATTTCGCGCGGCTTCGATGACCGCCATCTGCATTCCAAAGCAGATGCCGAAATACGGCACACGGTGCTCGCGCGCGAATTTGGCGGCCCTGATCTTGCCTTCCGCACCGCGCTGTCCAAACCCGCCGGGCACCAGGATGCCGTTGACATGTTCGAGGAACGGCACCGGATCTTCGCGTTCGAACACTTCGGATTCAATCCAGTCGAGCTTGACCGCGATCTTGTTGGAAATCCCGCCATGCGAGAGCGCTTCAATCAGCGATTTATATGCGTCCTTCATGCCGGTATATTTGCCGACGATGGCAATCGTGACGGACCCTTCCGGATTGCAAATGCGCGTATTGATCGTTTGCCACATCGCGAGATCGGGAGCCGGCGCGCGCTCGATCCCGAACGCGGCGAGCACTTCGCGGTCCAATCCGGCGGCATGGTATGCTTCGGGCACGGCATAGATGGAGTCCGCGTCGCGCGCCTCGATCACCGCACTTTCGCGCACGTTGCAGAACAGGCCGAGCTTACGACGCTCTTCGACCGGGATCGGGCGGTCGCAGCGGCACAGCAGAATGTCCGGCTGGATGCCGATCGAGCGCAGTTCCTTCACCGAATGCTGGGTCGGCTTGGTCTTGAGTTCACCCGCGCCGGTGATGAAGGGCAACAGCGTGAGGTGGATATAGACCGCATGGTTGCGCGGCAGATCATTGCCGAACTGACGGATCGCCTCGAAGAACGGCAAGCCTTCGATGTCGCCGACCGTACCGCCGATTTCGCACAGCACGAAGTCGTAGCCATCATTGCCGTCGCGAATGAAATCCTTGATGGCGTTGGTGACGTGCGGAACCACCTGAATGGTGGCGCCGAGGTAATCCCCCCGCCGCTCCTTGGCGAGGATCTCCTGGTAGATGCGACCGGTGGTGATGTTGTCGTGCCGGGTCGCGGGCCGCCCGGTGAAGCGCTCGTAATGGCCGAGGTCGAGATCGGTCTCGGCACCATCGTCGGTGACAAACACCTCGCCATGCTGGTACGGCGACATCGTGCCGGGATCGACATTAAGATAGGGATCAAGCTTGCGCAGCCGCACCTTGTAGCCGCGCGCCTGCAACAGCGCACCGAGCGCCGCCGATGCCAGGCCCTTGCCAAGAGAGGAAACCACGCCGCCGGTGATGAAGATGTACCGCGTCATGGGGCCTAACCTTTAGCCCCGCGGGGGCGATTCGCCGAGCGCGATCCGGCCCTGTGAATTGCCCGGTAAGCGCTCATCTCCTGGCCCTGTTCGCTGCCTGTCATCGTCTGTTACGCCCGCCTGTAAAGTCGAAGGGCCGGTCACCCGGCCCTTTGAAGGTAGTTCTGCTACTTCGACTGCGGCACCTTTGGTCCCGAAGGCGCCTGTTCCTGCTGTTTGAGTTGATCCAGCAACCCGCCCGATGGCAACGGCGCGCCCGGCGCCGTTATCGGCGCCGATCCGGGCGCGGGGCGCAGGATCGAGCCCGGATTGCGGTTCCAGCCCGCCAGCACCGACAGCAGCAGACTGGTCGCAAAAAAACAGCCGGCCAGAATGGCGGTCGAGCGCGTCAGCACATTGGTCGTGCCGCGACTGGTCATGAAGCCGCCGCTCGAACCCATGCCCAGGCCGCCGCCCTCGGATTTCTGGAGCAGCACCAGCCCACACATGGCCAGCACAATCATCAGGTGAATTACGATAATGAACGTGGTCATCCGATCGGCCCGTTACCTGTCCCGAACCCCAAGCAAATGCTTCGGCCGGCAAATCTGGTGAATACAGGTATGGTGAACTCTTGCCTGCATTTGGCTCCCCCATACCCAGGGGGCATATAGGAAGCCACCGGGGTCCTACACAATCCCCGGGGGTATTTCCATCATTTATCCAGCCTTGGCCAAATCGCGGCGAGAGCCGCCGGTTTTACGGTAAAAACCACGGCCTCCAGGCGGCACCGGCGCCACGCGCACCGTTATGGTCTGCGGCAGCGCCCCGGCGCCACGAACCAAGCGCCAGCGAAGCGCCACGCCGATCGTATTCCGTCGGCGTTAAACGGTGATAGGCTCAGCCAAGACAATAAACCCAGCACGGGAGGGCAGCACGCATGCAAATCGACGACCGCAGACGATTTATTCAAAAAGGTCTGCTCCTGGCAGGAAGCGCAGGTCTGTTGGCGTCCGGTCTTGCACCGGTCGCCGGTTACGCCCAGACTTTAGGTAAGATGCGCCGCGCCAATCGATACGACGACACCTTCATTCATCAGCGCAAGCCGTTCTCCTGGCCCGGCGGCAAGACGCTTGCGGTCTGGGTCGCGCCCAATGTCGAAGTGTGGCATTTCGACTCACCGGTCGGCACCGGGATTTCGCCCAATCCCACCAATCGGGTCCCCGACGTCATCAACTATGCCTGGCGCGAATACGGCATGCGGGTCGGACTTTGGCGCATGGCCGACGTATTGGATGGCGCCGGCATCAAAGCAACCGTCGCGTTGAATTCGCAGGTGTGCGACGAGCATCCCAAAGCGGTCGAGGAAATGAAAAAGCGTGGCTGGGAGTTCATGGGCCACGGCACCACCAACAGCGAAAGTCTCGCCGGGCTTGCGCCTGAGAAGGAACGCGAAGTCATCGCCCATGTGCTCAAGACAATCGCCGCGGCCACCGGGCAACGGCCGCGTGGTTGGCTCGGCACCGGGCTCACCCAGACCCACAACACGCTCGACATCCTTGCGGAAAATGGCGTGACCTATTGCGGTGACTGGAACAATGACGACCAGCCCTACCGCATGAAGGTCAAGAGCGGAAAGATGATCTCGATTCCCTATTGCATGGAAATCAACGACATCCCGCTGTTCATCCGCAAAGGCTATACCGGCGAACAGTATTACCAGTCGGTGATGGACCAGTTCGAAGGCTTGCTGGCCGACAGCGGCAAGCATGCGCGCGTCATGGGCATTCCGCTGCACCCGATGATCATCGGCCAGCCGCTGCGCGCCAAATATCTGCAACGCGCGCTCGCCGAAATGAAGAAACACGATCGCGTCTGGTTTGCGACCGGCAGCGAGATCATTGACGCCTACGAAAAAGCCAACCCAGACGCATAGCGCGCCGGTTGCCGCATTGCGGCGAGCGCCTAGCCCGCATATCTCACAGAACTGAGTGCATCGGGACGTCGAATCAACGAAAGTTGTTGTGCCGCAACGACTTTCCAACGATTCGAGGATCGCCCCGATGCCGACAGAGTGTAGCG
>JALHRD010000031.1 GCA_022841625.1 Xanthobacteraceae bacterium | reverse complement strand
CACCGTCGATGCCGTCTGCGCAGCAATCGGTCAGCTTCTCGGTGGATTCACACCTGGCGAATGCGCCAACTATTTCCGAAACGCTGGATATGAACTAACCTAAATGCATACCGCTCTAATTCAACCGAATAGCATGGTAAACGCTACATTAACCAATGAAGTCTAGATCTTCAGTGGAACAATAACGTCGGACACATTTTCGAGGGGGCGAAAAAGCAAGTGTCTGTTGATTTAATTTCTACCCGGCTCAAATTCATTCGTATGGATGGAGCAACGCGGGCGACGCTGAGGGAATTGCGTCCGCTGATTGCGCGCATCATGCCGGGCATTCTCGACGAATTTTATACTCATGCCGTCACCTATCCGGAGATCGCGCGGCTGTTTCCAGATCAAGCGATCATGCAGCATGCCAAAGATATGCAAGTCAGGCACTGGGATCTCATCGCGGCTGCGGAGTTTGATGAATCCTATGTCAAATCGGTGACAAGAGTTGGCGAAACGCACCATCGACTGGGTTTGGAGCCGCAATGGTACATCGGCGGCTATACGTTTCTAACCTCCGCTCTTCACGAGGCAGTCGAACTGGAGGGCAAAGTTAAATGGTTTGGTTGGAATGTGAAGGCACAGCGTGCGAAAAAGGCCATCCAACTCGCCGCCATCACCAAGGCAGCGCAGATCGATATGGAACTTGCCCTTTCAATTTATCTCAATGCGACCAGACGCGAGAAGGAAGAGCTGCTTAACCAACTGCTCCATGCATCCTTCCATCGCACCATCGAGACGGTGTCAACAATATCGGCGCAGTTCACGGACACAGCTCACACGTTGACCAAGACCGCAAATTTCACCAAGGAGCTCGCCAACACCGTTTCTAGTGCTGCCAAAGAGGTCTCCTCCAATATTCAGACCATTTCCTCAGCGAGTGATGATCTTGCCAAATCAAGCGTCGAAATCGCGCGGCAAATCGAGGCATCGAACAACAATACTGGACTTGCCGTTCAACAAGTTGAGCTGGTCGGCACCTGCATTTTCAATCTATCGCAGGCGGCCACTGAAATTGGCAGCGCAGTTAATGTTATCACAGAGATTGCAGAGCAAACCAATTTATTGGCACTCAATGCCACTATTGAAGCAGCAAGGGCTGGGGAGGCGGGAAGGGGATTTTCAGTGGTTGCGCAGGAGGTCAAAATACTCGCGACCCGGACCACCAGAGCAACTGAGGAGATTGGGTCTCAGATCAACCAGGTTGCAACCACAACCCAGGAGACTGTGGCTGCGATCAAGGAAATCCTTGCCACCGTTCGCCGCAACTCAAATGTGACCTCCACCATTACTGCAGCGATTGGTCAACAAGGCGGAGCGATACAGGAGATTTCTCGCAGCGTTTTGAATATTGGCAAAAATGCATCTGAGGTCGCAGCCAATATTGATAACGTAAGCGTTGGCGCCACCGACACGGGTGTGGCTTCTGAACAGTTGCTGACTTCCGCTCAGGTGTTGGTAGGCGAAAGTCAGTGCTTGCAGGATGAGGTCAAGAGTTTTCTTGCCACGGTTCGCGCTGCCTGAGGGCCATGCGTTGCCTTCAACAGTTCGTCGCGATGTCGGTTCCGGGTCAGACTCGGTAAGGCTCGACATAAGCACAACGAGTCCGCAGTGCCCCAGTGATCGGAGATTGTCAGTGATGTTGGGCACTTACGCCCCGGGCGATCAAGAGATTCATGCGCCGAACAAAAATCACGGAGGGTCTGACGGCCGCGGCACGCGCTCAGGCGGCCAAGCTGCTGACTAACCACATCGCACCGGGCAGGCGCGCGCTTACGCCGTCCTGATGCGGCGTCAGCGCCTCGCGGATGGATGCGACGGCGGAGTTATGGCGACAGGAGTTATGGTAACAGTGCACTGGTTTTCACGCTGATCATCGGCGTACGTCGCCTGCGGCCGGTACGATTTTTTTTGGTGACCGCGCTCGAAGGATTGATGCCGGTCGCCGCGCGCGCCGGACACATGCGAGTCCGCACGGGTCCGCGCGATCCCGAACTGCGCCGCGCGCGTTCGTGCTACGACCATCTCGCCGGCGACCTGGCAGTGAGGACGTTTGATCGGCTGCT
The DNA here is from genome assembly GCA_022841625.1 of Xanthobacteraceae bacterium. Taxonomy (GTDB): domain Bacteria; phylum Pseudomonadota; class Alphaproteobacteria; order Rhizobiales; family Xanthobacteraceae; genus VAZQ01. Next base: position 58,607 of record JALHRD010000031.1, on the reverse strand, counting down.
CGATGGCGGGCTGTTGTTGCGCCGGGGCGACGCGTTGCGGCTGACCGACGCGGGCCGGCGCTTCTTTGCTCGACGCGGCATCGACACAGACGCGCTGGCGCGGGGGCGGCGCGCATTGTGCCGATGCTGCCTCGACTGGAGTGAGCGCCGCTACCACCTCGGCGGCACGCTCGGCGCCGCGATCCTTCATGAAATCGTCGCGCAGGGCTGGGCGGTGCGGGAGGCGAAAACCCGGATTGTTCGCTTCTCGACAACCGGTGAACGGAAACTCAAGGCCTGGTGGCCCCGTTAGTCGGCAGCAGAAGTTCTGGGCTCCCGCTGACGCGGGAGCGAGCCGGAGAGCGACTGCGATCTGGGCCCGTTACGATTTATGTGCATAGCGCGCGGCGTGCGCGTTAGCCGCTTGGCATCGGTACATCTCATGCGTTTTCGATGCCCGGCGTGAAGAGTTATGCACCAGGCCCGGGTCTGCACGTCCACAGCGTCGCGAACCGTTTCATCGATCCTCCACACTGCGATGCAAAGGTCGCCACCGTTTACTGCTGCGGCGGGCCGATGCGTCGCGAGACCGACGATGCGTCAGCGAACGCTCTCACCATTGTATTGTTGTGTTGTCATTCCGAGGTGCGTTTTGTCCGAAAGCGGATGCTGCAACAAAAACGTTGAAAGAGTGAAAGATCGCTAGCCCAAGTGTTTGAAGACGCAAATGAATTCCGCATTGTTGGGTCTTACAGCATGCTGTAAGACCGAGAAAGATCGATCGCGTAAGTATCTGGAGAAGCAGTTGAATTTCGGCTTGTCTGGTTTTGCTGTAAGAGTGAAAGATCGAGCAAGGTCGCGACCCCGGCGAATGATCGCACTGCGTCCGCCGCAGCTGTTCGTTTCCGCGCGGATATCTCTGCAAATGGCGCATGACCGGCGCAGCCAAACGGCTTTCGGACGGCGAGCGCATTTGCTAAGTTTGCTGCGAATTCCGACCGCATTCTCGAACAATTCGGGTCTCGCGTGTTACGAGACCACGGGGGATCAATGGCTGTTGCAACGTCAGAAGTCGCCGGGCTGCCGGACATGAAAGTGTCGGTTCGTCAATTATTTGGCATCGACAGCGACATGGAGGTGCCGGCCTATTCCGAGCCCGACGAATATGTGCCGGAGGTCGACCAGGACTACCGGTTCGACCGCGCCACGACGCTCGCGATCCTGGCGGGTTTCGCGCACAATCGCCGCGTCATTGTCTCCGGGTATCACGGTACCGGCAAGTCGACCCATATCGAGCAGGTAGCGGCGCGGCTTAATTGGCCATGCGTGCGGGTCAATCTCGACAGTCACATCAGCCGGATTGATTTGATCGGCAAGGATGCGATTGTCATTCGCGACGGCCAGCAGGTGACGGAGTTTCGCGACGGCATCCTGCCTTGGGCTTATCAGCACAATGTCGCGCTGTGCTTTGACGAATACGATGCCGGGCGTCCGGACGTGATGTTCGTCATCCAGCGTGTTCTGGAGTCCTCGGGGCGGCTGACCTTGCTCGACCAATCGCGGGTGATCAAACCACACCCGGCGTTCCGCCTGTTCGCGACCGCCAATACCATCGGCCTTGGCGATACGTCGGGCCTTTATCACGGCACCCAGCAGATCAACCAAGCCCAGATGGATCGCTGGCAGATCGTGACCACGCTCAACTATCTGCCGCACGACCAAGAGGTTGAGATTGTGCTCGCCAAGGCGAAACACTATCGCACCAATGAGGGCCGCGACATTGTCAACAAGATGGTGCGCGTCGCCGATCTGACCCGCAACGCCTTCATTAACGGCGACATCTCAACGGTGATGAGCCCGCGAACGGTGATCACCTGGGCGGACAATGCCGATATCTTCATGGACGTGGGCCATGCTTTCCGGGTCACCTTCCTCGCCAGGTGCGATGAACTGGAACGGCCGATCATCGCCGAATTCTATCAGCGCTGCTTCGGCGTCGAACTGCCGGAAAGCGCCGCGAACATCGCGTTGAGCTGACTTCTCGCCCCGCTCAACCGGTCGGGGCGAGGTTGTTTCGATCGCTGAGCAAGCGGACGGTTGCGGAGCACATAGCACCGAGATGTCGTCGAACGTCAAACCCAAGACGCCCGCGCGGGAGTCTCCGACCGAGCCGTTCAAGCGCGCGGTCACCGGCTGCCTGCGCGCGATCGCGCGCAAAGGCGAACTTGAGGTCACCTTTGCCGCGGAGCGTCCCGGCCTGATCAGCGGCAAGGTCCGGCTACCGGAGCCGGCGCGCAGGCTTTCGGCGCAGGAGGCCGCGATCGTGCGCGGCCATGCCGACTCGATTGCGCTCAAGCTCGCCTGTCACGATCCAAACGTGCATCGCAAATTGGTGCCGAGCGGCCAGACGGCGCGCGCGGTGTTTGAAGCGGTCGAGCAGGCGCGGGTCGAGGCGATCGGCGCGCGGCGGATGTCTGGTGTCGCGAAAAACCTGACCGCTATGCTCGACGATCGCTTCCATCGCAGCAAATTTGACCAAGTGACCGACCGTGCCGACGCGCCGATTGAAGATGCGCTCGCCTTGCTGGTGCGCGAACGCCTCACCGGCCAAGCGCCGCCGGCGGCGGCCAAGCGGCTGGTCGAGCTCTGGCGGCCATTGATCGAGGATCGCGCCGGCAAAAGTCTCGATCGTCTGGAAAAGCTGATTGAGGAGCAGGCGCTGTACGGCGACGTGGTTCATGACCTGCTCGATTCGCTCGACATGGGTGAGGATCGCAGCTCCGATTCCGATCAGGAGGAAGGCGCGGAAGGCGAGCAGGATCAGCAGAAGGACGATTCCGGCGAGCAAGGCGAGGGCGCCGAAACCGAAGATACCGAGTCCAGCACCGAGGACAGCGCCGCGGCCGGCGACGACATGTCGGAATCGACCTCCGAGGCGTCGGACGCGATGACCGCCGAGATGTCCGACGACGCCGAGATGGGCGACAGCGAAGCGCCGGCGGAGGCGCGGCGGCCGGGACGGCGCGGCCAGAACGAGCCGCGCGGACCGGAATATCGTCCATTCGTGACTCGTTTTGACGAGGCCGTGGATGCCAACGAATTGTGCGATGCCGAGGAGCTGGAACGGTTGCGCGGCTATCTCGACAAGCAGCTTTCGCATTTGCAGGGCGTGGTGGCGCGGCTTGCCAACCGCCTGCAACGTCGCTTGATGGCGCAGCAGAACCGCGCCTGGGAGTTCGACCTGGAAGAAGGGTTGCTCGACACCTCGCGGCTGCCGCGGGTGGTGATGGATCCGATGCATGCGCTGTCGTTCAAGCGCGAAAAGGAAACCACATTCCGCGACACCGTCGTGACGCTGTTGCTCGACAATTCGGGATCGATGCGCGGCCGCCCCATCACGGTGGCGGCAACCTGCGCCGATATCCTGGCGCGCACGCTTGAGCGTTGCGGCGTAAAGGTCGAAATTCTCGGCTTCACCACCCGGGCGTGGAAGGGTGGGCAATCGCGCGAGGCTTGGCTCGCCGCCGGCAAGCCGGCCAGTCCGGGGCGCCTCAACGATATCCGCCATATCATCTACAAGGCGGCGGACGCGCCGTGGCGGCGGGCGCGAAAGAATCTCGGGCTGATGATGCGCGAGGGTCTGCTCAAGGAGAATATCGACGGCGAGGCGCTTGATTGGGCGCATAAGCGTTTGCTCGGGCGCTCGGAGCAACGCAAAATTCTAATGATGATCTCCGACGGCGCGCCGGTCGACGATTCCACGCTGTCGGTCAATCCGGGCAATTATCTCGAACGCCATTTGCGTTGGGTGATCGAGGAGATTGAGCTGCGCTCGCCGGTCGAATTGATCGCCATCGGCATCGGCCATGACGTAACGCGCTATTATCGTCGCGCGGTGACCATTGTCGACGCCGAAGAGCTTGGCGGCGCGATGACCGATAAGCTCGCAGAGCTGTTCGACGAGCATGCGGCGCAAACGCTGCGAAGCGCGTCGCGGCCGCAGCCGAGCGCATGGTCGCGCGCCTCGGCGCGCTTTCTGGACCCCGCGCCCGGGGGCCGGGGTTAGGTCACCAAACCATGGCGACGCCACGCATCCGCTGCGCCGCCATCGCGCTGATTGCAATCGCCGCGACGGCGCTGCCGGCGATGGCGCAGCGGCCGGCGAAGAAAGCGGCCGACGGGCCGGCGCCGCCGCTCGGCATCGAAATCCAGGCCAAGCCGATCGACGCATTTGGCCGCCTCGACACGAAACGCCAGCGGTTTGGCATGTTGACCTTCCGCGGCGGCCTGGAGCTCACATCGCCGTTCAAGGAATTCGGCGGATTGTCCGCGATCAATATCGCCGCTGACGGCGTGAACTTCATCGCCGCGACCGATCGGAGCTGGTGGCTGCGCGGGCGCATTACCTATAGCGGCCAGCGGCCGTCCGGGATCGCCGCCGCGACCATGGCGCCGATGCTCGGTCCCGATGGGCGCACGCTGGCGGCGCGGCGCTGGTTCGATACCGAGGCGATCGCGCGCGACGGCAACACGGTCTATGTCGGGATCGAACGCGTGCATCGCATTGTGCGGTTCGATTTTAGCAAGGACGGTTTGGTGGCGCGGGCGCGGCCGATCGACGTGCCGCCGGCGTTTCGGTCGTTGCCCAGCAATGGCAGCATCGAGGCGTTGGCCTTTGTGCCGCGCGGCAGTCCGCTTGGCGGAAGTTTGGTCGCCATTGCCGAGCGTGGCCGCGACCGCAACGGCGATCACTTGGGGTTTTTGATCGGCGGGCCGCAGCCCGGCCAGTTCACCATCAAGCGCAAGAACGACTTCGACGTCAGCGACGCGACCGTCTCGCCGCGCGGCGATCTCTTGCTGCTGGAACGCAAGTTCGGTTGGACCACCGGGTTGTTCGTCCGGATTCGCCGACTGGCGCTGGCCGATCTTCAGCCCGGCGTGCCGCTCGATGGACCGACCGTGCTGGAAGCGGATCTCAGTCAGCAGATTGACAATCTGGAGGGCATCACCGCGCACCGCAGTGGCAATGAGACAGTGCTGACATTGATTTCGGATGATAATTTTTCGCCGCTGCAGCGAACGCTGTTGTTGCAATTCACGCTGGCGGAGCCGTGAGCTTAGCTCGCGGCGACTTTCTTCTTGGCAATTTGCCGCTTGATGTCGAGTGCCTTGGCCGACAGTTCGGCGTCCTTGGCCTTGGCCAGATACGCATCCAAGCCGCCGCGATGATCGACGCTCTTGAACGCAATCGCCGAAACCCGCAGCCGCACCGAGCGCCCCAAGGCTTCGGACATCAGCGTGACATTGAGCAAATTGGGCAGAAACCGCCGCTTGGTCTTGATGTTCGAATGGCTGACCTTGTGGCCCACCTGGGGGGACTTGCCGGTCAATTCGCAGCGTCGGGACATGGCGAAAACCCTTGAATCCAATGCTCTTGCGAGCAATCGCCACGGCCAGGAGGCCGTCCGGCGGAAAACAAGGCTCGCTTGAAGATCGCGGGCGTATAGGACTGGCGGCCTTTGGTCAAGCCGCGGCGGTTGGGCCCTGGCAGCCGGTGGGGCGGCCCGTGGTGCGATTATTGCGATCGGCGTGAAGCCAGGGCCGTGGCCGTGACGCATCGGGCGGGGCCGGATTTGCCTTGATCGGGTCAAGATGACAGGGCAAACGGACAGCGGGGGCCGTGCGCTCATGGGTGAGTATTTGGGGTCCCTCTGTGGCGGCGTCTGCCGATCCCCGTTGGGATCGGTCTGGTCGGAGCCGCCGCCAAGCATGGCCGCTTGAACGAAGGGCTCGTCGCCTCGATGCTACAACGTCGTCTTCAACGCGCGATATTCGCGGGCGCAGCTTTGGCCGTTGCGCTCGTGCCGGACCTCGTGCGCGCGCAAGGCAGCCTCGATGCGCGCTATCAGCTATCGCTCAGCGGCCTGCCGTTTGGCCGGGGCGTGTGGCAGATCACCGTGCGCGATGACCAGTTTACCGCTGCGATCAGTGGGACCACTTCGGGCTTGCTGAGCCTGTTCGCCAGCGGGCGCGGCGCCAGCGCGGCGCGCGGTGCGGTGGTGGGCGGCGCCTTGAGTTCATCGTCCTATTCGTCGAGCATTTCGACCAGCTCGAAATATGACGAAGTCCGGATGCAGCTCGCGTCCGGCGCGGTCAAGGATTACCTGGCGGAACCGCCGAACATACCCCACCCGGATCGGGTGCCGCTGCAAGACGCTCACCGGCGCGGTGTGACCGATCCGATGACCGCGGCGATCATTCGGGTTCCTGGCAACGGCAATACCTTCGTGCCGCAGGCCTGCAACCGGAAACTCGCGATTTTTGACGGCCGCATGCGCTATGATCTCCAACTTGCCTTCAAGCGCCTAGATAGAGTTGGTTCCGAGAAGGGCTACCAGGGCGCCGCGGTGGTGTGTTCGGTGTATTTTACCCCGGTTGCCGGCCATGTTCCGAACCGGCCGGCCATCAAATACCTCACCGAGTTACGTGATACCGAATTATGGCTCGCGCCGATTGCCGGAACGCGGCTGATGGTGCCCTACCGGGTATCGCTGCCGACGCCGCTGGGGATGGGATTGCTGGAAGCCACGCAATTTGTGACGGTGGCGCAGGCGCCGCGCCCGACACCGACCAGCGCCCGACAATGATGGGGTCAGTCACAGGTTAACAACGCGGCTCAAAAGCCTTCGATTGGCAAAACAGCATTTACTCGATCTGGTGGCTCCTGGAAGGGATGGCGCGACATGTGGCAGTGAACGAAGTCTGATTGTGGATGAGTCAGCGATTCGGCCGCGATTCGTTCGAGACCTGTTCCACAGCTTAATCACAGGCCTTTTTCTGTCGCATTCTGGTACAGAGAGGGCTTGGAAAGGCGGCGGATTTTCCACCTTTCCCGGACACACTTTTTTCTTTCCCCGGACACAAGATGTCGATTTCATTTTCTGCGCCGACCAACCGCGATGCCCGCGCGCGCGGCGCTGGCGTAACGGCGGTCTTAGGGCCGACCAATACCGGCAAGACCCATCTCGCGATCGAGCGCATGCTGGCGCATTCCAGCGGCATGATCGGCTTGCCGCTGCGGCTCTTGGCGCGCGAGGTCTACAACAAGTGCGTCGAGCGGGTCGGCGCTGAAAACGTCGCGCTGGTCACGGGCGAAGAGAAGATCAAGCCGCCCAATCCGCGGTTCTGGGTCGCGACCGTCGAGGCCATGCCGCGCGATATCGACCTTGCTTTCGTCGCCATCGACGAGGTGCAACTGGCCGCCGATCTTGAGCGCGGCCATGTTTTCACCGATCGCATGCTCAATCGGCGCGGCCGCGAGGAGACGCTGGTGCTGGGCGCCGCCACCGTGCGGCCAATGATCGAGCGGCTGTTGCCGGGCGCGCATGTGCTGACCCGCCCGCGACTGTCGCAATTGAGCTTTGTCGGCGAGAAGAAATTGACCCGCCTGCCGCGCCGTTCGGCGGTGGTCGCGTTCTCGGCCGAGGAGGTCTATGCGATCGCCGAATTGATCCGCCGCCAGCGCGGCGGCGCCGCCGTGGTGCTGGGCGGGCTGTCGCCGCGCACGCGCAACGCGCAGGTCGAGCTCTACCAGTCCGGCGACGTCGAATATATTGTCGCGACCGACGCCATCGGCATGGGTCTCAATCTCGACATCGACCACCTTGCCTTCGCGTCCGACCGCAAATTCGACGGCTATCAGTTCCGCAAGCTCAATCCTTCCGAACTGGCCCAGATTGCCGGCCGTGCCGGCCGCGCCACCCGCGATGGCACCTTTGGCACCACCGGCCGCTGCCCGCCCTTCGAAACCGAAGTCGTGCAGGCGCTCGAGAGCCATTCGTTTGAGCCGCTCAAGCAGCTGCAATGGCGCAACACGGCGCTCGATTTCATCTCCGTCGGCGCCTTGCAAGCGTCGCTGTCGGAGGTTCCTAAGGAAAACGGTCTGACCCGCGCGCCGGTCGCCGAGGACATTCTGGTGCTCGACCACGCGTCCCGCGACGATGACGTGCGGCAGATGGCGACGACCCCGGAAGCGGTGGCGCGGCTGTGGGAAGTTTGCCAGGTGCCCGACTATCGCAAGATCTCCCCGGCGTCTCATGCCGAACTGGCGATGACGCTGTTTGGGTTCTTGATGCGGGAGGAAAAGATCCCGATCGACTGGTTCGCGCGGCAGATCGATCTCGCTGATCGCGACGATGGCGACATCGATACTTTGTCGAACCGGATCGCACATATCCGCACCTGGACTTTCGCCGCCAACCGGCCGGACTGGCTGGCCGATCCGGCGCATTGGCAGGAGCGCACGCGCGCCGTCGAAGACAAGCTCTCGGACGCGCTGCATGAGCGGCTGACCGAACGCTTTGTCGATCGCCGCACCAGCGTCCTGATGCGCCGGATGCGCGAGAACACCGCGCTCGAGACCGATATCGGCAAGACCGGCGAGGTGGTGGTCGAGGGGCATGCGATCGGCCGGCTCGACGGTTTCAGTTTCACGCCCGACGCCTCAGCGGCCGGCTCCGAGGCCAAGACCCTGGCCGGTGCCGCCCAGAAGGTGCTGGCGGCCGAGATCGATAACCGCGCCGGCAAACTCGCGCGCGCCTCCGACGACCAATTCGTGCTGGCGACTGATGGCATCATCCGCTGGCAGGGTCAGCCGGTCGGTCGGCTTGTCGCCGCCGACGAAGTGCTCAAGCCGCGGATTCGCATTATCGCCGACGATCACCTCAGCGGCGCGCCACGCGACAATGTTCAGGAGCGGCTCGACCGCTGGCTCAAGGCGCATATCGAAAAGTTGCTGGGCCCGCTGTTTCAACTCGCCAGTGCCGACGACGTCACCGGCATGGCGCGTGGGATTGCGTTCCAGCTTGCGGAATCCTTGGGCGTTATCGACCGCAGCAAGGTCGCCGCCGATGTCAAATCGCTCGATCAACCGGCGCGCGGGAGCCTGCGCAAATACGGCGTGCGGTTCGGTTCCTATCACATCTTCCTGCCGGCGCTGCTTAAGCCGAACCCACGCGTACTCGCGATCCAGCTCTATCTGCTCAAGCAGGCGGGGCAGGAGGGCGCGGGCCCTGACATCATTCAGCGGCTTGCCGCGTCCGGTCGCACGTCGATCGCGGCCGACAAGACCATCGCGCCCGATCTCTATCGCATGGCCGGCTTTCGCGTTTGTGGCGATCGCGCCGTGCGGGTGGATATTCTTGAGCGGCTGGCCGATATCATCCGTCCGGCATTGGCATGGCGCGCCGGCGCGCCCGGCGTGAGGCCAGCTGCTGCGGCCGATCGTTTCGGTTTCATTGTAACGCCAGCGATGACCTCGCTGGCCGGTTGCTCGGGCGAAGACTTCGCATTAGTGCTGCGCGCGCTGGGCTACCGCATGGAGAAACGGCCGAAGTCGGTGGTGCTGGCTGCCGCGACCGCGCCGGTTGAATTCGCCACGTCCGAAACACTGGTTGCGGCGGAGGCGTCGACCGAATCGCTGACTGTATCGCAGACGGAAGCGCCGACAGAAGCGGCGGCCGAAGCGTCGGCCGAAGCGTCGGTTGAAACGCCAATTGAAACGCTAATGGCCGCGTCAGGCAGCGAGCCTGCGCCGGCGCCCGATGAGGCGCCGCGCGCAGCCGAGGAAGCCACGGTTTCGGTCGAGCCATCGCTGGCGACCGTCATACCGGCGGAGCCAATCGCCGCTGACGCAGCATTGCCGGATGAGGCGCCGGTCGCATTGTCGATCGAGGCCGATGCAGCATTGTCGCCGTTGGTCGATCAGGTCGCCACGGTTGCGGCGACCGCAGCCGAGCCGGAGATGATCGAGGTCTGGCGTCCGGGCCGTCCCGAGGGCCAGCGCGGTCCGCGGCCGCAACGTGACGCGCGACCGCGGCGTGATTCACGCCGCCGAGGGCCTCATTCGCAAGCGCCCACGGCGGGTGTGTCCGCCGACGGCGTCGTGTCGCCGCCTGCGGACGGCGCGGTGGCCGCGCCTGTCGCCTCTGACGCGCCGGCCGGCGTCGAGCAGCCCAAGCCATGGCAGCGGCGTGACGACCGCAAGAGCGATCGCAAGGATGACGGCGAGCGCCGTTCGGAGCGTGGCCCGCGACCGCAGCAGCGGTCGGACCGTCCGCAGCGCGACGATCGCGGCGGTCGACCCGATCGGGGAGATCGCGGTGGGCGAGGCGTTCCGCGCGGCGACCGTCCCGATCGCGATCCGGAGCTGCGGTCGAAATATATCAGGGGGCGCGACACCCGCGATCGGCGTGACCAGCAGCCCGACCCCAATTCGCCATTCGCAAAACTGGCCGCGCTGAAGGCGCAGCTCGAGTCTAACAAGGAGCCGCATTGATGAGGCGTCTGTCCTTTGGACCGGCAACGCATCGATAAGTGGTTGTGGCATGCGCGGGTGGTGCGCACCCGCAGCGCGGCAGCGACGCTGGCGGCCTCCGGTCATGTTCGTCTCAACAGCCAGCGGATCGATGCTCCGAGCCGCGCCATTCGTGCCGGCGATGTCGTAACGGTTGCGCTCGATCGGACCTTGCGGGTGCTCAAGGTCACGGGCTTTGCGGATCGGCGGGGATCGGCCGATGCCGCGCGCAGCCTCTACGAGGATTTGAGTCCTGCGCCGCCGCCGCGTCCGGAACCGCCGGCGGTCGTGCGGGGCGCTGGTTCCGGCCGGCCCACCAAGCGCGACCGGCGCGCGATTGGCCGGTTCACCGGCGAGAATGAGCAATAGCGCTTGCTGCGAAGCGCCGCCTCACTTGCTCGCGTGGGCCCTGTGCGCTACTCAGCGCCGCTCAATCCGGAGTTGGTAATGACCTACGTCGTCGTCGAGAGCTGCATCAAGTGCAAGTATATGGACTGCGTGGAGGTCTGCCCTGTGGACTGCTTCTACGAGGGCGAGAACATGCTGGTGATCCATCCCGACGAATGTATCGACTGCGGCGTGTGCGAGCCGGAATGTCCCATCGAGGCGATCAAGCCGGACACCGAGCCGGGCCTCGAAAAATACGTCAGCCTCAATGCGGACTTCGCGAAAATATGGCCCAATATTACCGCCAAGAAGCCCGCGCCGCCGGACGCCAAGGATTGGGAAGACGTTCCTGATAAGCTCGAGAAGCACTTCTCCCCGAAGCCGGGCGAGGGCGATTAACCATACCGGTGTCGGCGCTGGTTCCGCGCGGACCGGCCTGGTGTGTTTAGGCCAATATTTATGTTAACCACCAAACGATTAATTACAGCCCCATCACAGGGCTGAAATGCCAGTTTGCGATGCGATAAGGCTTTGATTTTTGCAGAATTTGTGCTATAGTTCAAAAAAATAAGCGAAGGCCCCGCAGTCAGGCCGCTCCCCTTGGGGAGCGTATTTTTTGGGGTCTTTTCCGAGGAACCGTTTGCAGGGGCGTGAGACCCACGAGAGTACCGTGGCTGGTAAGACGCGTCATCGTTCAAAGAAGGCCTCCGCCATGACCAGGCGGGCTAAGAAAACCGGCTCCCGCCGGAGGACGTCACCCGCCCATGGCCGTGCGCGTGCCAGGGGTCCCGTGAATAGTCTCCGGCGCAAACCGGAGGCCGAAGGAGCATCGCTCGGAATGACTACGAAGAAGACCACTCAGCGGCAGGGCTTCAAGACTGGCGAATTCATCGTCTATCCGGCGCATGGCGTCGGCCAGATTGTGTCGATTGTCGACCAGGAAGTTGCCGGCGCCAAGCTTGAGCTGTTCGTGATCAATTTCGTCAAGGACAAGATGACGCTGCGCGTCCCGACCGCGAAGGCGGCGGCCGTTGGCATGCGCAAACTGGCCGAGGGTACGCTGGTAAAGCGCGCCGTGGAGACGCTGAAGGGCCGCGCCCGTATCAAACGCACCATGTGGTCGCGTCGCGCGCAGGAATACGAGGCCAAGATCAATTCCGGCGACATCGTCGCCATTGCCGAGGTGGTGCGCGACCTGTTCCGGTCGGAGTCGCAGCCTGAGCAGTCCTATTCCGAGCGTCAGCTTTACGAGGCTGCCTTGGATCGGCTGTCGCGCGAAATCGCGGCGGTCCAGCGCGTCACCGAAACCGAAGCGATCAAGGAGATCGAGGCGGCCCTGGCCAAGGGTCCGCGTCGCGGTCCGCCTAAGGCGGCTGAGGAATTAGTCGAGGACGAGGCCGCGTAACAGCCGCCCGCAGACAATCATTATTCCGAAAGGGCCCGGTTCACGCTGGGCCCTTTTGCATTGGGCCGGCACCGGTCGTTGCGACGAGCGCAGGAGCGGCCGTTAACCTTCTCGAAAAAAAAGTGGGACTAAAATACCACTGTCAAGGCGCAATCTTTCATTGCGTGTCACATTGTTGCTTCGATTGTGGATAAGAAACGTAAATCGGGAATGCGGACGGGGGGTTGGGTTTGTCAAAAGCGGGTCGTCTTTTTGCGTGCCTGGCCATGGTCGGGGTCGGCGCGATCGCCGGAACCATAGCTGGCGGATATACCAATGCGGCGCGCGCGCCGAATGGCGGGTCCAGCGAACATTCCGATCGCGGCGTCGCTCTGGTCTCGGATGTCCAGGCGTTAGCCCACAACGGCCAACCCGACGCGACCGATGTGGAGTCAGCCACGACCGCGTCTGTTTCCAATGAACTTCGGAATGATCTGTCGCCGTCCTTGGTGATCGCGGCGCGCTTCCCGTCGCAGTGGCAGCAAGTTGCCCGCCCGGTTGCGCGCGAGCCAGCCGATGGACCGGTGATGGCTTACGCGGCCGAGCCGCGCGGCGATCGTCCGGCCGCCGCTGGCTTCCAGCTCGCCAGTGTCGATCCTGCGGCGGCAGCGATGCCCAAGCGCGTCGAACGGCCGGCGCAGCCGAAGCCGACGGTGCTGTTCAATGACGCGCAGCTTGCCAGCATTAAGGCGCGGCTGCGGCTGACCCGCGATCAGGAGCAGCATTGGCCGCAGGTTGAGCAGGCGCTGCGTGCGATCTCGTGGCGGCTCGCGACCCAGCAGAGCGCCAAGCGCGTGGTGCAAGGCAATCAGGCGGCGTTGATCGATCCCAATAGCCCAGAAGTCGCGCGGCTGAAGTCGGCGGCGTTCCCGCTGATCATGAGCCTGCGCGAGGAGCAGAAGCAGGAAGTGCGCCAACTCGCGCACACCATGGGCCTCAAGCAAGTCGCCACGATGTTCTGAGCGGTTGGAATTTCGCAGATTCGCTATTGAAAGCCCGGCCGCTCTCACTCCACCTTGATGCCAGCCACCACGATCACGTCCGCCCATTTCTTTGCCTCCGACGCAATGAAACCGGCGAAATCGGCCGGCGTTCCGGGTAGCGGTTCGACATGAAAGCGTGCCAACGCCGCCTTCATATCATTGGAACTCAGCGCATCGTTGATGACGCCGTTAAGCTGGCGAACCAATGCCGGTGCCATGCCTGCTGGGGCGACGATGCCGGTCCAGAATGTCACGATGAAATCGGGATAGCCGGATTCCGCCATCGTCGGCAGGTCGGGCAGATCGGCGCTGCGCTTGGGGCTCGTGACAGCGAGTCCCCGCAGCTTACCTTGTTGAATGTGCGGCAGCAGTGCGCCCGGCGAATCGAAAATAAAGTGCAACTGTCCCGCTATCAGATCGGTGATCGCCGGCGCGGCGCCCTTGTAGGGTACGTAGAGAACATCGGTCCCGGTCATCAGCCGAAACAGACCGAGCGCGATGTGAGGTGGCGTGCCGAGCCCTGAGCCGTAGTTGAGTTTGCCCGGATTGGCCTTGGCGTGAGCGACCAGATCGGCAACCGATTTGACCGGTAGCGCGGCACTCGCGGCCAGGATCATCGGACCGATCGAAACCGATGCGACCGGGGTGAAGCTTTTCACGGGATCATAGCCCGCGTTCTTGTAGAGCGCAGGCGTTACCGCCAGCGAGCCGGACGAGCCGAACAGCAGCGTGTAGCCGTCCGGCTCTGCGCCAGCGACGGCCTTGCTGCCGATCACCGCGCCGGCGCCCGGGCGGTTCTCGACGATCACGGTCTGACCGAGTCCTTTCGCAAGTCGGTCGCCGACCAGGCGTCCCATGACGTCAATCGGCCCGCCCGGCGGAAACGGAACGATCATCCTGATCGGTTTTTCAGGATAGGTCTGGCCCTGCGCATTGACCGTCGCCAGCACGGCCGCGCCGGTCAACCCACGCAGTGTCGCGCGCCTGGTGAACATCGTTCGCTCCCTGGATGGTTGCGCCACTTCTCGCTTGGTCGACATTTGCAGTCGGAGTGTATCTGAAAATTCGTTCCAGTCGACGCATCGTCGGTGCCCTTGCAAGCATGCAATGTCGCACGTGCCAAATCACACCACCGCCGTCGTCGCGTCGTAGCGGTAGATCCAATCATAGCGCTCGGTGACGCGCTCCTGTTTCCACTCGCGCTCGATATGGCCGGCCGCGGATTCGGCATTGGCGAAGGCGCGGTCGACCGCCTTCATCCGGGTCTGCAGCGAACGCGCCACCACCGCCGCGGTGCGCTCGCGCCGCCCCGCCTCATAGCGCGCCAACGCCGCGCCGTGGTCATTGGCATGCTTGGCGAGGCAGGCGGCGAGCACGTAGGCATCCTCGATCGCCATCACCGCGCCCTGGCCGAGGAATGGCAGCGTTGGATGACAGGCGTCGCCCAGCAGCGTCACACGGCCTTGGCTCCAGCGCGGCATCGCCGGCCTTATCATCAGCGCCCATTTATAGGGTGCCTCGATGCGGCCGAGGATGGCATGCAGGTCGGCATGCCAGCCGCGGAAATCATTGGCAAGTTCGGCATGGCTGCCGCGTTCGGTCCAGGATTCGATCTGCCAATCGCTGCGTTCGATGAAGCCGACGATGTTCATCAGCGTGCCGCGCCGCACCGGATAGTGCAAAGCGTGGCCGCCGGGCCCGAGCCAACTGGTGGCGGCGTTGCTTCGCAGATGCGCGGGCAGCGCCGCCATCGGCACCAGCCCGCGCCAGGCGACGACTCCGGTAAACTCCGGCCGATCCGGCCCGAACAGTCCCGCGCGCATGGCGGAGCGGATGCCGTCGGCGCCAATGGCGAGCGCGCCGCGTGCGGTGGCGCCGTCGGCAAACGTGACGCTGACGCCGTCCGCGTCTTGCACCAATGATGCAAAACGCCGGCCGAGCCGAATCGCGTCGGGTTGTTCGCGCGCGATGGCGTCGGCGAGCGCGGCCTGCAAATCGCCGCGATGCATGAAGATGTGCGGCGCGCCGTAGCGTTGTTGCGACGCCGCGCCGAGGTCGAAGGTGGTCCAGGCCTGGCCGGTGTTCCACAGCCGCGCCTGTTTGCCGGAGGCGACCACCTGGGTCGCTTCGAGTGCCGCCTTGAGGCCGAGCGCGTGCAACACCCGCGTGCCATTGGCGCCCATCTGCACGCCGGCACCGACCTCGCGCAGCTGATCGGCCTGCTCATAAACCTCGACCGCGATCCCGCGCCGGATCAAGGCCAGCGCGCAAGCAAGCCCGCCGATGCCGCCGCCGATGATGAGGATTTTTTCGGGTGTCGCCATGGATCGAGTGTAGCGCGGATGAAGCCCTGCGACATCCGGCTGGGCGGTCGCTCTGTTAGGTTCGCACGTACGATTTTTGTGGATATGGCGCGACGTCGAAGTTATCCGCGCCGCATCGGAAGTTCTCATGCGTTCGCACCGCGCGCTGCGCAAACTTATCAACCGCGATGGGCTCCACACGTCCACAGCTTTGGACCCCGTTTCATTGACTCAACATATTTTCATGCAAAGGGTTTTCCCGTTCCGCTCCACTCCCTCGTTTTTGAATGAGGGAAAATTGGCAAAGCTCGCGGGAATCTTCCGCGCGAGAACGATGATGTATGGGCGAAAAACTTCGCTCACATGAGCGATAGCGACATGCAGGTGATGGTTTGACATCCCGAGTATCGTTCGCGCTCACGCGCGCTAGCGATATAGATGAAGGAGCTTATATGGCTAGACCGCTTTTCGATAGAAACACAAACCAGTACTCGCCGAATCACACGAGCTTCGATCCCAATCAACCGCGGGTGCCTGCGGGAAATCCAAACGGTGGGCAATGGACACGTGGAGCAGGGGGCGCTGGACGCGTAAGGATGGCAGATGCAGGACGTTATTCGAATTCGGTCGCATGGGACGGGCGATACCGACCAACGCAGTACCCAACAACGCCACAAGATCAGCGGCCTGTCTACGACACGTATGATTCGGCACTTTTACACCCGAAAGGTCTGAGCGCGGCCGGCAGCAGGCAGAGAATGCAATATGATTTTAGCGATGGGCATTATCTTGGCGGGGTGACGGTGATCAATGAAGATCGAACAATGGTTGGCAGATTTCTCCAATCGATGAATCGGGGGGGCTGTTACTCTCCGGTTGGACGCGGAGATTCATACCGCTGATGGCGCCTCCAGGCAGTCGTTCGATATCACGGTAAATCTCCCGTTTGGAGCGTCGAGGACGGTTCCTTGGAGGGAGTTCGGGTTGATGCGCGGACCCGGAAGGGTGGTGATGATCGTCACGAATATTGGTACACAGTCTACCGGGATCATTATTGGCGCGGTGAAGACCACGAATTTTCGCAATGGCCGATAGGAACGCGGCGATGGTCCGAGACGTCAAGGAAGTCATTGGTGTTCTCATGCGGGTCCTCGACGGCCAGGAAATCGGCCAAGTTGACGTTGAGGATCTCGGCTTTGAGGGTGAGGGCGAACTGCAGGCGGCGCTCAACGCAGCCTACATCAAGCTCCTGGAGTTCGTGCATGACCGGAACGTAAGGCGGAATGATGCGGCTGCCGACCGCGCAATGCGGGAAAGCCTGCAGATCTGCCTCGATCAGATCGTCGTCGCCTGCGACCGTGCGGCGCGCGCCGAACCATCGTGCTGAGCGCGCCTTTGCGCTCCCTGAGGTCTCGTCTACACTCGATCCAGCGCGCGGCTACAAGACAACACGGGGAGTGCCATGTCCGAGATGAGCGTCAGCGTCGGCCCGAGCGGCGGCGAGCAAAAGCCTGAGCCCGCCGCAACGCGGCCGCGCGCGGCCCACGCCAACTCCAGCGATCTCGATCTCTGGCTCGAAAAGGTCGAGGCGATGGGCGAGCTCAAACGCATCACCGCCGAGGTCGATTGCGATCTCGAAGCCGCGACCATCACCTATCTGGTGGCGCTCGAAAAAAGCCCGGTGCTGCTGTTTGAGAACATCAAGGGCCATCCCGGCCACAAAGCGCTCTACAACATGATCGGCTGCAATCTTTCACGCTTCTGCCTGATGATCGGCGAGGAGCCGGTCGATCATCCGCTCAAGGCGGTGAAGGCGTTGCAAAAGAAACTCGGGCGCAAGATGGCCCCGAAGGAGGTGTCGCCCGATCAGGCGATCAGCAATCAGAACGTGCTGGTCGGCGACGCCATCGATATCCGAAAATTTCCGGCGCAGCGGATGTGGCCGCTCGACGGAGGCAAATATCTCGGCACCGGCGACGCGGTGGTGACCAAGTGCCCGGAGACCGGCCGCATCAATGTCGGCACCTACCGGATGATGATCAAGGGCCCGCGCGAGGTCGGGGTCTATACCTCGCCCGGTAAGGACGCCACGCTCGACCGCGAGAAGTGGTGGAAGCTCGGCAAGCCGATGCCGATCGCGGCCTGCTACGGCATCGATCCGCTGTTGTTTCTGGTGGCGGCCACCAGCCTGCCGAAAACCGAATGCGAATACGACTATTATTCCGGCATTGCCGGCGCGCCGATCGAATTGTTCACTGGCGATGTCACGGGATTACCGCTGCCCGCGCGCGCCGAGATCATTCTCGAAGGCTTTCTCTATCCGGACGAGACCTTCGCCGAAGGGCCGTTCGGCGAATTCACCGGCTATTACGGCCGGCCATCGGGCGCGACGCCTTACATGCGCGTTGAAAAGGTGCGCTATCGCGACAACCCGACGCTCACTTGCGCCTTGATGGCGGACGGTCCGTCCAACGAATGCGGATTGTTCTGGGCGGCGTTGCGCGCGGCCGGCATCTGGGCCGATCTGCAAAAGCTCGGCGTGCCCGGCATCCAGGGCGTGTGGTCGATCCCGGAAGCCGCCGGCTGGGGCATGACGGTGGTGTCGATCAAGCAGATGTATGCCGGCCACGCGCCGCAGGTGATGGCGCTCGCCGCGCAATGCACCGCCGGCGCCTATTTCGGCAAATATGTGATCGTGGTCGACGAGGATATCGACCCGACCAATGTAGGGCAGGTGCTGTGGGCAATGGCGACGCGCTCGCGGCCGTCGCAATCGATCGACATCCTGCGCGAGACCTGGTCGACCTTCCTCGACCCGAGTCTGAATCCGCCGGAGATTCGGCCGTGGGGATCGAAGGCGCTGATCAATGCCTGCATGGACTACAAGCACATCAAGACCTTCTCCCGGCGCACCAAACTTGCCAAGAGCAGCTATGACTCCGCGGTCGCGCGCTGGCAGGAACTCGGCCTCGCCGGCAAGCCGCCGGTGATCACGGTGTTCGAGGACGAAACCGCGCCGAGCGGGATCACGTAAGATACTTTTTGCTGCGTTATGACCGCGGGCACGTCCCCTCTCCCGCAGGGGGTGAGGGGACTCGCGGCACCGCCGGCGTCGGTTATCGCGTTGGCTGAATATCCAGCGCCTTGGCGATCTTGGCGATGGTGGCGCGTTGACGCGCGATCGACTCCGCGAATTCCTTGGCGTTGCCGAAGGTCGGCTGTTGCGCTGTGCCGATAAGCCGCTCTTCGATCGTCTTATCGCGTGACACAGCAATGATATCGGCGGCGATCCGGTCGATCAGTGCAGCCGGCACGGCCTTGCTGGCGAACAGTCCGACATTGCCCTCCATCTCAAGTTCGGGGAAGCCGGCCTCGATACCGGTCGGGATTTCGGCAAGGCTCGACGCGCGTTCGCGGCCAAGCTGGGCCAAGACGGTGATGCGGCCAGCCTCGCGCTGCGGCCGCAGGATCGCGTAGGAGGCCGAATAAATCTGCAACCGGTTTTCGGCGAGATCGTTCACGGCCTGCACAATGTCCTTATACGGCACCTTCTGCGTGGTGATTTTGGCGTTGTGCATGAAGTAGTCGATTGCGAGTTCGGTGATGCCGGGAACCGCGGCGGAGTTGAACTTGCCGGCCTCGGCGCGCGCCAATTTCACGAATTCCGCCACCGTGGTGATTTTCATCGCCGCCGGCACGCCGATGCCGAGGATGGTGCTGGAGAAACGCATCGCCGGAACCAGATCGCTCGGGTCGTAGGCGAGTTTTTTGTATTGATAGGGATGCACGGTGAAATTGCCGCTCGGACCCCACAGGAAGGTGTGATCGTCATTCGCCGACAACATCGCCTGGATGGCGATAAGGCTGTCGCCGCCGGGGCGGTTGTCAATCACCACCGGATGACCCCAGCGCTTCTGCAAGCGTTCCTGGATCAGCCGGGCGCCGATGTCGGCGCCGGCGCCGGGACCGAATGGAATGATCCAGCGCACCGACCGCTGCGGCCAAGCCGGTGCCTGTGCTTGGGCCTGTACCGGCGCGACCGCGAGGACCAGGCTGCCGAACAATCCAAGCGCGGCGGCAAATCTGAATGGCATCGAACGCATGCGGCTTCCTCCGATTGTTCTTCCCGCAAGGCTAGGCAACCCGCGGCCGAAACACAATGCTCAGGGTCCGGGCTTCGCGGTTACAGCATGAATGGTCGCGATCTGTGCGCGCTGAGCCTCGATCGCGGCGACGAATTCCCGTTGCGTCCCGGGCCGGGGCGCGGTGCCGACTTTGAGCGCACGGGCGCGGAAATCGGGGCCGGCGACGATCGCGCCGACATCGGCCACGACGCGATTTGCAATCTCCGCCGGCATGTCGCGCCAGCCATAGACTCCCGAAATGGCTTCGAAAGTCAGGTCCGGAAACCCGGCCTCCTTGGCGGTCGGGACCTCGGGCACCTGCGGCGAGCGTTCGCGGTTGGTGACGAACAGTAGCTTGGCGGCGCCGGCGCGATGGTTCGCCACCTGGGTCGGTACCCCAGTGCCCATGACATGCAACCGGCCCTGGCTGAGGTCCTGATAGGCCGGCGCAAAATCGCGGTAGGGCACATTCGCCATGGCGATCCCGGTTTGGCGTTGCAGCGCCAGCAGCACATAGACTGGCAGGCCCGGCGTCGCGGCGTAGTTCAGCTTGCCGGGCTGCGCCTTGGCGGTCCGGATCAGGTCCGCCAGCGTGTCGGCCTTCAACAGCGCGGTAACCGACACACCGAGAAAATTGTCGATCACCGGTACCAGCGGGACGAGATCGTTTGGATGGTAGGGCAGCTTGTCGTGCAGGAGATGATTGAACGAGATGATCCCGGCAAATGAAAACAGGAACGTATGGTCGTCGCGCGCTGCGAAGAACGAGGTTACCGCCGGAATGCCGTCGGCGCCCTGGCGGTTCTCGATCACGACAGCCTGGCCCCATTGCTGGGTGAGACGCTCGGCCACCGCGCGGGCCGATAAGTCCATCCCGCTGCCCGGCGGCAGCGGGACGATGAAGCGTACGGTGCGTTGCGGCCAAGCTTGCGCCTGTGCGGTGACACTGGCGCAGGTCCAAGCGACGACAATGGCAACAAACACAGCAACCGAGCGGTGAATCATGCGCACTCCAACAGGTTCCGGTGCGACCCGGAGATCAAATTCTAAGCCGGAAGCGGCACGGAACAAGCCCGGTAAAGTCTATGCATGGCTCTCGGGGCCAACCTCGTAGCCGGAATCCGCGATCGAGCCGGCGCCCATCCAGCCCCACACCAGCACCACGTCTTCGTTCGAGGTGTTGTTGAAGCCGTGCCAGCAGCCGCGCGGCGAATAGACCACGTCGCCTTCGCCCGAGGGTTCGTCGCCGTGCTCGCCATAGATATGCCCCCGGCCCTTGATCACGATAAAAAACTCGTCGCAATTGTGATGCCGGTGGCGCTCGTGGCGTGCGCCCGGCTTGAGCACCGTCCAGCCGACGACGTGGTCGGCGCCGGCGGTTTTTTTGTCGATCAGGAATTGCACCTGCATGTCGACCCAGCCTTCCCGGCGCTGCAAGCCCTCGACCTTGGGCACGTCGCGCAGGTTGGTGCGATACATCGGCGGACCTTTCTTGCGGTCCTCGGCGATCCTGGCCTTGGTGCTTTTGACCGCCTTGGCGAGCGCGGTGCCGAGTTTTTCAAAATTCATGACTGTCCTCCCAGGCGGCGATAGACCTGATGCGCGACCACGAAGTCATTGGCGTCAATGCCGAGGCCGCGACAGGCGTTCATCATTTCGTTGGCGGCGGCGGCCAGCGGGACCGGGCTGCCGAGCTTACGGCCGAGATCGAGCGCCAGCACCATGTCTTTCTGCTGCAAGGTGACGTCCGCCAGCGGCACCGCCGGCATTTTGCCTTCCAGGATAAACGGGCCGCGATAGCCAAGCACCGGCGACGCCGCGACGCTCTTGAGGATGGCATCGACCGCGATTTCGCGGGTCACGCCGCCTTTCTCCGCCAAGGCGACCGCCTCGCCGAATGCGATGACTTCGACCATCAGCAGCAGATTGATCGCGATCTTCATCTGCACCGCCAGAGCGCTTGCACCAATATAAGTGACCTTCGGTCCGATCGCGCGCAGCACCGGCTCGATCCTGTCGAATGCCGCTTTGTCGCCGCCGACCATGACCGAGGCGCTGCCTTGCGCCAAGGTTACCGGGCTGCCCGAAATCGGGGTGTCGAGCATGGTCAAACCTTTGGCCGCGAATGCGGCGGAAATTTCGCGACTGGCGTCGGGCGAGATGGTGCTCATGTCGGCATAGACCGCGCCCGGGGCGAGGCCCGCAATCACGCCATCCTCGCCGAGCGCCACCGCCCGCACCGCGGCGCCGTCGGTGAGACAGGAGAACACCAAATCGGATCCGGCTGCGACTGCACGCGGCGTATCGGCCCAGGCCATGCCTTGCGCAATGAGCGGCTTGGCTTTGTCCTTGCTGCGGTTCCATCCGGTGACGCGATGCCCGGCGGCGATCAGACGCGGCACAATGCCTTGGCCCATGACTCCAAGCCCGACAAATCCGAGATTCATGAGAACTCCGCTGGTGAGACCATCCGCTGCCGTAGCTGGTGACCGGGCTTGGTCAAGCGCGCGCTGCTCAGCGTCATCATGCAGGCGACTGTAAAAAATGCCAGCCCGATCGTCACTCCATGACGATCTTGACCTGCTCGCCGGCACGCACGCGCTCGGTCGGCCCGAGCCCATTGAGGATGCGGAAGCGCTCCTCCTTGCGGTCGGTGGCCATGCGGCTGGCGAGCCGATCGACGGTCTCGCCTTCGGCCACCGGCACAATCCGGATTCGCAACGGCTTGGCCGAGCTTGCCTCGGCGGGGGTCATGTGACGGAAGGTGTTGACCGAGTCCTGGAATGCACGATTGGCGGCCGAAGTCATTTGCTTGGTCGCATAGACAAAACGGTAGACGTCACGGTCGATTCGGATCACGAACAGACGGAACGCCCATTGATCGCCGCGCGCCAGCGCGGTCGCGGCCGAAAACCCGCCGATGGTGAGTTCTTCGACGGTGGTGCCATCGATATTGTCGATCCAGCCGGAATTGACATAGGCGGTCAGTGTCTGTTCGGCGGGTGCGCGCACGACGTCCATCCGCAGCGCCTGACCGCCACCATCCTTGATGCCGAGCACGGCCTGCGGCGTGCTGTCGAGCGTAAAGCCATCGGGCGCGGTGAAGGTGACGTTGAGGCGCGGCAGCATGAAGCGACGGCCACGCACGAAGCCCTCGCGCGGATCGTCGCCGTAGAGCATGCCATCGATGCTGGCGAGATAGGTTGCCCGATCGCGGTTGCCGGTGCCAGGCCCGCTAAACTGGCGGGCATTGACCTGTGCGGTGCGCACGCGCTCCGGCGTTGCCGGATGCGACGACAGGAAATCCGGCATCCGCGGATCGGCGGCGTTCTGGTTGGCCGATCGCAGATCGGCCTGCCGGCCCAGTGCTGACAGGAACCGGACCGCGCCAAACGGGTCGTAGCCGGCGCGCGCGGCGATTCCGACTCCGATCCCGTCGGCTTCCAGCTCCTGCGAGCGCGAGAAGGTCGCGAGCGCGATCTTGGACTTGGCGAGCGCGAGCGCGTGGGTATCCGGATCGGTGGCGCCGAAATTGTCAAACACACGGCCGACCAGCGCGACCTGACGCGCGCGATCTTCGCGCATTGCGGCGTGTTGGGCGATGACATGCGCCATTTCATGCGACAGCACCGAGGCCAGTTCGGAGGTATCGTTAGCGAGTGCGAGCAGACCGCGGGTGATGTACAAGTGCCCGCTCGGCAGCGCGAAGGCGTTCACGGCGGAAGAATTCAGAATGGTAACCCGATAGCGTTGTTCCGGGCGCTCCGAGGCCGCGACCAGACGTTCGACGGCTTGGCTGACCACGGCGTCGAGGCGTGGGTCCTGATAGGCGCCATGGTACGAGGCCAGGATGCGCTCATGCTCGCGTTGGTTGGCGGTCGGCGACGCGGCGCGCTGCGGCGATTGATCAGGCAGCGTTGCTTGCACCGATGGCGTATCGGACGACGTGATGCAGCCGCCAAGCGACAAGCCAAGCGCAACGACCGCCAGGGCCGCGCGGCGGCCGGTAGATTGGATCGGTTTGCGGGTGTCTTGCACGGTTGCCTTCAATACTACCTTACAAACTCAATCTGCTCCGGGCGGCTGGCTTCAATCCGTGGACCGTTACGAAGCTCGACCCAGCCCCGCACCCGCAGGTGCCGGTTATCGAAGGTCTGGGGGCTCAGTCCGGCACCGGTAAACATGCGTTCGTCCCGTTTCAATATTGTGACTGTCAGCGCCTGCGACCATCGGCGGCCGAAATTCACGTAAATCGTGCCGCCGCTTTCGCGCACCGAGGCCACTCTGCCTTCCACCACCACAAAGCGCCCCCGTCCGGTCGTTAATCCGATCAGGTCACCGCCTTTAATTATGGCATAATCCGGATCGTTCCATAGGCCAATCCCCCGCGTCCGGGCCACACTTTCTTGTGAAAACAGCTCTTTGGCACAGGCCGGATCGCCAACCTGCGCGCCGACCCGGGCGTGGCCTCGGGCCAGCAGCGCATGGGCCACCGACTGGGCCCCGCGCTCATCGGCTATGAAGGCATGGGCGGCGGTGCGGCCGTAGCGATCAGCGTCGGTCGCCGTCCGATGCAGTCCAATGGCTTTGCCTTGAACCAGCGCCGCCAGGGCCTCGCGGGCGGCTAGGCCGGCCGGCGCCGTTAGGGCGGGAACCTCAAGCGCGGCCAAGCGGATTTCGTGGCCGTCTTCCATCACAAAGCTTCGGCCATCGATGACACGCAACACGCGCGCTGGCGTGGTTACTTCGGCGCCACAATGAGCGACCATATCCTTGGCGGAGGCATCGAACGCCACGCCTGACATCACACCTAAAATGACAACGCGGACCCACCCAACCATACCGCCTACGAAAGTGATGGAATGGGGCACAACTGGGGCGCGTTGGATTGTCGCTGTTCAATTGCGGTGGAGAGCCTGTGGGTAACTATGCGGCTATCGGCAGTTTGCCCGCTTGCTGAAATCGGTGACAATTATGGACGATCAATTTTGGGAGAATTGGCAATGATTCAGGTCAAGCGTCTCGGGCATGCGACTTTCAACACACCCGACCTCGCGCGGATCGTGGACTACTGGACCCGGATTATTGGTCTCACCGTCGTCGGCCAAGACAAGAACCGCGTATTCCTCGCGACCAAATATGGCGAGGAAGCGATTGCGGTCGAGGCGGGCGACAACGCCAATCTGGTGCGGTCCGCGTTTCAGATTGCGCCTGGCAGCGACCTTGGCGATGTGCAGAAAGCATTGGCCAAGGAGGGCGTCAAAAGCGAATTACGCAGCGGCATCTCACCGGGGGTAGAGAAGGCGGTGGTGTTCGCCGACCCGAAGGGCACGACCGTTGAAATCTATGCCGATTACCGCCACAGCGGCCGTGACAGCGTTGAGCAGGGCGTCATGCCGCTGAAGTTCGGACACTTGGCCTATCGTTGCAACGACCCCGTGAAAGTGACGCGCTTCTATACCGATGTGCTCGGCTTCAAAGTGTCGGACTGGATGGGTGAGCGGTTTTCATTCCTGCGCTGCGGCCGCGATCACCACACGGTCAATTTCGCGCGCTACGAGGAAGAGCGATTGCACCATATCGCTTTCGAGGTGGCGGACATGGCGGAGGTGCAGCGCGCCAGCGATTTTCTCGCGCGCAACGCTATTCATTTGGTATGGGGGCCGATCCGCCATCTGGTCGGGCACAACATTGCCGCCTACCACCGCAATCCCGACGACCAGCGCGTCGAGATTTTCGCCGAGATGGACATCATGCGCGACGAGGAGCTCGGCTATTTCGAGCCGCGGCCCTGGCATCAAGATTTCCCGCAGCGCCCGAAGGTTTGGCCGGCGGATGCGCTGCGGGCTTATTGGGGGTTCGGATCGTTCGGGCAGTTCCCGGGATATCCGTGATCAAAGTTCCACATGCACACATTGTGCTTTATGCGCACGCGGCGGCGGCAAACCGAAGCGACATGCACGGTTTGTTAGCGCGAAGTGTGTTACGAGGGCCGCCATAGCAATCTGGCGGCTCCCGGAAGTGCAATCGAAAAATCAAACTTTCAGATTTTCGGCAGACTCGCGGCCGCGATTGCTGACGATTTCGTAGGTCACGGTCTGGCCCTCGTTGAGGGTGCTCAGGCCTGCGCGTTCGACCGCGGAAATATGGACGAACACGTCCTTGCCGCCGCCTTGTGGTTGAATGAAACCGTAACCCTTGGTTGGGTTAAACCATTTTACAGTTCCGGTAGGCATCGCCGTCTCCTTAGAGGATCTTAAGGGTCGATTGAGTCGCTCGTGAGCGAACATCAAGTCCGAGTTTTGGACGTGACTTGGGAGCAACCCATGGCGGGAGCTAGGCAAGGCAGACCGAAAACTTGGGCGCGGCAAAAATACGATTGGTGCGTTTGCTGGTCAATCGGGATCAGACCTTCGCGCGCTGCCGTTCGCGACGTCATTCCGCGGCCACCCGAAGCGGAATCAGCTCGCGGTCTGTGGCATCCGCCGCACCGGCAATTGCGGCCGTCGGCTCGTGCTCCCGCACGCGGAACCACAGCGCGTACAACGCCGGCACCACCAGCAATGTCAGGATCGTAGCCACGAACAAGCCGCCCATGATGGTGATCGCCATCGGCCCCCAGAACAGGCTGCCGGCCAATGGGATCATCGCCAGGATCGCCGCGAGCGCGGTGAGTATGACGGGGCGGGCGCGGCGAACCGTAGCATCGATGATCGCTTGGTAACGCGCGTGCCCGGCGGCGATGTCGTGATCGATTTGATCGACCAGGATCACGGTATTGCGCATGATCATACCGGCGAGCGCGATCATGCCGAGCAGAGCGACGAAGCCGAACGGCCGGCCGGAGATCAAGAGTGCGCCGGTCGCTCCCACGATACCGAGCGGAGCGGTCACGAGCACGAGCGCAAGCCGCGAAAAGCTCTGCAGCTGAATCATGAGGATCACCAGCATCACCGCCGCCATGACCGGAAAGATCGCGGCAAGCGATGCGTTGGCCTTCTCGCTCTCCTCAATCGCGCCGCCGGTCTCGATGCGATAGCCGTAGGGCAGGGCGTCCCTGATCGGCTTGAGCCGCGGCAGCACCTCGCTGCTGATGTCGGGCGCCTGCACGCCGTCGACGATATCGCTGCGCACTGTCAGCACAAGGTCGCGATTGCGGCGCCACAGGATCGGTTCCTCATACGCGTATTTGATCTCGGCGACCTGCGCGAGCGGCACCGCGATCCCGCTGCGGGTGGCGATCGTCAGGTCCGGCAGGCGATCAAGGTCGAGCCGTTCGGCCGCGATGGCACGGGCCACCACGTCGATGCTCTCGATGCCGTCGCGATACTGAGTCAAGGTCAGGCCTGAGAGCAGGGTTTGCAGCGTTTGCGCGACGTCCTGCGGGGTCAGACCAAGCGCGCGGGCGCGGTCCTGATTGATCGCGAGGCTGATCGAGCGTGCCTGCTCGCCCCAGTCAAGGTGCGGCTCGATGAGCTTGCGATTTTGCGCCATCTCCTTGCGAATCTGCTCGGCGATGTCGCGCACCTTGAGCGGATCGGGTCCGGTGACGCGGAACTGCACCGGATAGCCGACCGGCGGGCCGAACACGAAGCGGTCAACCCGTGTGCGCGCCTCCGGCAATGCGCCGGCGGCAAGCGCCTTTTCGAGGCGCGCCTTGACGCGCTCGCGGGCCTTGAGGTCCTTGGTGACGATCACAATCTGCGCAAAGCTTGTGTTCGGCAGCACCGGATTGAGCCCGAGCCAGAATCGCGGCGCGCCTTGACCGACATAGCTCGTATAGGTCGCGATATCGGGATCGTCGCCGAGCAGTCGCTCGGCTTTCCGCGCCGCGGCGTCGGTGACGCCGATCGCTGTGCCTTCCGGCATTTGGAGTTCGAAAAACAGCTCGGTGCGCGTCGAGGTCGGGAAGAACTGCTGTTGCACAAGTGGGAAGATTGCGATCGATCCGACAAACAACAGGACGGTGGCCGCGACCACGGACTTGCGCCAGTGCAGGCACAGCTCGATCAACCGCCGCAGCGCGCGGTAGATGCGGGTGTGGTAAAGGTCAACGGGATGGTGACCCCGACGCCCAGCGGCGAGCTTGACGAAGTCCGGCAGCAGCTTAGCGCCGAGGTAGGGAGTGAACAGGACCGCCACAAACCAGGATGCGACCAAAGCGAGCACGACAATCCAGAAAATGCCACCGGCATATTCACCGGTGCTGGAATTGGCGAATCCGACCGGCAGGAAGCCTGCCGCCGTTACCAGCGTGCCGGTCAGCATCGGGAATGCGGTCGAAGTCCAGGCAAAGGTGGCGGCACGGGCGCGGTCGAGGCCCTGCTCCATCTTCACCACCATCATTTCGATGGCGATGATCGCGTCATCGACCAGGAGCCCGAGCGCGATGATCAGGGCGCCGAGCGTAATGCGGTGCAGGTCGATACCGGTCGCGTACATGACAATGAAAACGATCGCGAGCACCAGCGGCACCGAGAGCGCGACGACAATTCCGGTGCGCCATCCCAGCGTGATGAAACTCACCAACAGCACGATGCCGAGCGCTTCGAGAAACGCCTTGATGAACTCGGAGACCGAGCCGTCGACGATACGCGGCTGGTCGGCGATCTGCGTAATCTCGATGCCGACCGGCAGCTCGGCGGTAATCGCCCGCATCGCCTGCCGGAGGTTTTCGCCGAGCGTGAGGATGTTCGCGCCGTCCTGCATGGAGACGCCAACACCGAGCGCCGGCCGGCCGCCCTCGCGCAAGATGAATTGCGGTGGGTCTTCGTAACCGCGCCGAACCGTCGCGATGTCGTCGAGCCGGAACACCCGGCCATCGGCGTGCACGGGCACCGCCGCGATCGCGTCGGTGCCAGAGAACGCGCCTGCCACGCGCAGATGAATGCGGTCGGCCGAGCTGTCGATCGATCCGCCGGACACCACCGCATTCTGTCGCGCGATGCTGTCAAAGATCTGCTGCGGGGCGATCCCGAGTGTGGCGAGCCGGGCATGACTGAACTCGATGAAGATCCGTTCGGGCTGCACGCCGATGAGATCGACCTTGTTGACGCCCTGCACGCGCAATAGCTGTTGTCGGATGTCTTCCGACAGTCGTTTGATCTCCGCGAGCGACAGGCCGTCGGCCGTGATCATGTAGAGGGCCGAATAGACGTCGCCAAACTCGTCGTTGAAATGGGGGCCGATGACGCCTGCCGGCAGATCGCCGCGCATGTCGCCGACTTTCTTGCGCACTTGATACCACAGCTCCGGAACGCGCCGCGGCGGCGTCGTGTCCGAAAGGTTGACCTGGATGAAGGCGTTGCCGGGCTGCGAATAGCTGACGACGCGGTCGAGATACGGGAGGTCCTGAAGCTTCTTTTCGATCTTGTCGACGACCTGGCCCTTCAATTCGGTAGCGGTCGCACCCGGCCAGGCAACCTGGATATTCATGACCTTGATCGTGAAGTTCGGATCTTCCGCGCGCCCTAGTTTGGAATAGGCGTAGAGCCCTGCGGCGCTGATCAGGAAGATCAGGAACAAGACCAGCGGCTGGTGCGTGATCGCCCATTCCGACAGGTTGAAACGCTTCATCACGCCGCCTCCCCGCGCCTGGTTACCGAGCCGCCGTTTTTTCGACTGGGCGGACCTTGAGCCCCGCCTCAAGCTTGTGCACGCCGAGCGTGACAACGCGCTCGCCGTCGTGAATACCCGCGGAGACGAGCGCGGCATCGCTGGTGAATTCGGCGATCGATACGGCACGCAGCCGGAGCGCGCCGGTATCGTCGATTACATAGACCGACGGACCGGTTCCACGATTGAGGATGGCGGCCAGCGGCAATCGAGCCACCGGCACATCGCGGGTGCGTTCGAGGATCACGGTGGCGGTCATGCCGAGCGCAACGGAGTCATCGGCATCGATGATCGTGAACCGCGCTGCAAACGTACGAGTCGCGGGATCGGCCTGCGGTGAGAGTTCGCGCAGCGTGGCCGCAAATCGCCGGTCGCGATCGGACCACAACTGCACTGCCGCTGTTGTCCGCCGCACTTCGGCGAGCCAAGTTTCGGGCAGTGCGACGACCGCCTCGGTCTCGCCACGGTGGGCGAGCCGCGCCACCGGCTGTCCGACGGCGACCACTTGGCCGGGCTCGGCGGGCGTTGCGGTGATGACGCCGTCGGCGTTGGCCCTGAGGTCAGCATAGGCATGTTGATTGCGGGCGAGGTCGAGCGCCCGGCGCGCGCGCTCAACGCGGCCCTCGGCCTCGTCGTTGGCCGCTTGCCTGCGGTCGAAATCGGCAAAGGCGGCGTGGCCGCGCTCTTTCAATGTCGTGTAACGTCTGAGGTCGGCGGCGGCTTGCACCAGGGCCGATATGGCCGCCGCAAGTTCGGCTTCGGCGCTTCCGACCTGGAGTTGCAGATCCTGGGGGTCGAGCCGTGCGATAACGTCGCCGCTGCGCACCCGGTCGCCAACATTGACGACGCGTGTCACGATCTTGCCGCCAATTCGGAACCCAAGATCGGTTTCGTGGCGCGCCCGCACGACGCCGACGAATTCGCGCTTGACGGTTGTGGCGTCAAACATGACACGCTGAACCTGCGCCGGGCGGTCCAATACGGGGGTAGGCGCGGTTTCCGCCTGGCAGCCGGCCAATAGGAGCGCCGCTGTCAATGCCGCGGCAGCCGAGCGCGTGCGCAAGTGGTGACGACTGACGAGTAACGAAAATATGAAATCGTCAGTATTCAGTCGCAATGGAGCCTGAGGGGGAATGTACATGAACAGACTACTTTCGCTGGGTGATGGCGCGCAGCAGGAAACGGACCAAGGAACGCGCAGCGGCTTCCAGGTCATGGCCTTCTTGGAGACCTTGGGCGACCAGGACCGGATGACAGAAGCCGACACAAGCCCTCAAGATCTGGGCAGAGGTTTCACGCGGATCGACCGGGTCGAACTCGTTCGCCGCGATGCCGTCGCGCAGAATCAACTCAACGGCCGTGCGAATGACCTCTTTGTGGGCCATGATGGCGTCCCAGTTCTGCTCCATCGCAACCAGGACGATGTCATTAACCTTTTGTTCTTCAAGGAGGTTTTCCTTGTGATAAGCGAGGATTTCGAGCGAGATGCGCTCCAGGCGTTCGCTTGCCGGAGCCCCCGAGCGCGCAACCATCCAGGCCTTTTCATTGATCTCGTTGAGGCAGCGTTGGCAGATCGCCTGGACGATCGCATTCTTGGAGGGGAAGAACCGGTACACATTGGCCGGCGACATATCGAGTTCGGACGCGATGTCGGCAACGGCGGTCTTGGCGTAGCCGAGACGACGGAACAGCGCCTCGGCGATTTCCATGATCCGCTCGCGGGTATCGCCGGGGCTGGTCTTGGGCTGCGCGTTCATGGCGGCAGGCGTCTCGCGGTCGAAAATGATAATTGATGAAAATCATAATTCATCACTACTCCGCTGTCAAGAGCCGTGTGACCCCGCCCGGGCTAGCCGGGCTCAGCCTATTTGCCATCCAAGATCGCCTTGTAGCGGGCGATCAGCTCCGGTGGGCTTTGCGCTAACCGCGCGATCATGCCGCGCACGGTTGCGCCGTCGAGCGGACTGACGTCGAGGTCGAGCTTCTTGGCTTCTTCAAGATAGTCCGAGTCCTGAAATGTTTTCATAAACGCCGTCTGCAACACCTGAGCGCGGTCCGCGGGAACGTTCGGCGGTGCGACATAGGGATAGGTGACGCGGAACGGCAATTCCACGAGTTCAAGCATCGCACGGTCCTGCGGATTGCTCGCGAGTTCGCGCGCGGTCGGCACGTCCGGCATCTTGCCCCAGCGGGTTTCGCGGCCGAATTGCAGCAGGAAGCGCAGCTTGCCCTCTTGTATGTAGCCGCGATAGGCACCGACCTGGAGTGGCGCCCAGCCAATGGCGCGGCCGTCGATTTCGCCGCGCTCCATCGCAATCGAAAGGTCGGTTGAGCCCTTATAGCCGCGGATCAGTTTGAGGTTGAGCTGGAGCACGTCGCGGGCGACCAGCACCACATCGGTATCGGTGCCGCCGGCGCCGAGCCCGCCGATCACTGCCGGCCGCAGCGCGGGGTTCCTGAGATCGGCAACCGTGCGGAACGGCGCATCCCCCATGGTGACCAGGAAATAGGCGCTGTCCGCATAGCTCGATGACGTGCCGAGCCAGGTATAATTCTCGGCCTTGAATTTGGCGGCCGCGACGCCCAGCGTCGGCTGCATCGGTGTGCTGCGCGACAGCACGGCGAAAGTGAGTCCGTCGGGCTCCGCGACCGAATACATGAAATTGGCGGCGGTCAGCCCGCCGGCGCCCTGCATGTTCTTGACGACGATATTGGCGACGCCCGGAATGTATTTTTTCATGTAGCGGGCCAGTGCGCGGGCGGCCACGTCATAGCCGCCGCCGGCGGCGTTGCCGACAATCAGCGAGACCGTCTTGCCGTCGTAGAAATTCGGTTGCGCGTGGGCGGCGGTTGCAACAATGATAAACGCCGCCGCGGCGAGGCATCCGCTGAACTTTCCGCGCACCGTCAAATCCTTCCTCCGGTCAAGCCGTGCTCTCACGCCGTCAGATTGCCGAACCGGCGAAGATTCTCTTTTTGCTTTTCGTTGCGCGGCGAAAGCTTGAACAGCCGCGCCGCGGTGCCGCCCAGGATGTTGTGCTTGGCCTTCTCGCTGAGGAACGGCAGATCGTAGATCGACGACGGCAAATCGAAATCCCAATGCGGATAGTCCGAAGCGTACAACAATTGGGTTTCCGCATTGATCATGCGGAAGGTATTTTCGAGCGCGATCATGTCGACCGATTCCATCGGCTGTGAAGCGTAAAACATGTCACGCATGTAATCGGACGGCTTCTTCTTGAGGAGCGGATATTCCGACGGCCGCAGCATGAATTCGTGGTCGAGCCGCTGCATCAGGAAGGGAATCCAGGCGAGGCCGCCTTCGATCCAGATGACATTGAGCTTCGGGAACCGCTCGCCGATGCCATTAGTGACCCAGTTGGTCACGTGCAGGATGTTGTAGAACGGAAAGCCAAGGCCGTGCACCGAGGCGAAGCGGTTGAGTGTTTTGAACACCGGTTCCATCGGGTTGATGGCGGAGTGGAACGACAGCGGCAATCCGCGCTCTTCGAGCGCGCGATAGACTTTCATGTTCCGATTATGATGCACCGGCAGGCCACGCACCGATGTAATCATAAAGCCGGACACGCCCTTGCGACCGGCGAAGGTCTCGATCTGACGCATGGCGGCGTCCGGCTCCGATATCGGCAGGCTCAGCATCGAGTAGAACCG
Organism: Xanthobacteraceae bacterium; assembly: GCA_022841625.1. Classification (GTDB taxonomy): domain Bacteria; phylum Pseudomonadota; class Alphaproteobacteria; order Rhizobiales; family Xanthobacteraceae; genus VAZQ01. The sequence continues at coordinate 25,746 of JALHRD010000031.1, read as the reverse complement.
CCCGTCGGATTCCGGCAGCGCTTTTTCTGTCAGCCAGCGGTTATAGGCCCAGCACAGCTCGACCTCCATTTCGGAATCCGGATGCATGCCGATCGCTAGCATCAGGGTTGGGAACAGGCAGGAATAGTCGACGCTCATGGCGTCCATCCAGCGATGGCCGAGCTGCACATCGCGCATCTTGCCTTTTTCGGTCTTCTCCGATGAGCGCAGCGGGTAGCGTGTGATCCGTCCGCCCATATCCTGGAAGCCGACCGCCACGTTGGGCACCAGGCTGCCGCGGCCCTTGGCGCGGCCGGCGACCGCGAGCTGGCGGATCACGTCATTCTCGATGTAAGGCAGGATGTCGTCCATGCACTCGTTTTCGTAGTGATGGGCGTCGACGTCGACGATCAGCATGTCGTCGAATTTGCGCTGAACGGCCTGCTTCTTAGCGTGGGCCAGAAGCCGCGTGGTGTTGAGCTCCTCGACGGGGACGCGCCGGCCGCGATCGGAAATGAGTTCCATGGGTATCTCCTTATTAACTCGGTCTTTTCAGGGTCCGGCAGGCGCCGATGCGTCGCCCCATGTGGCGCGACTATAGCGCCGTGGGGTTATGGCGAAAAGCTGCGGCTGCCGGTTGCGTCGGCGCTCGGATACGAGAGCGCTCGGCCCTAATTCCGATAGCTCGGATCGATCTGGTCGAGCATCCGCAAATAGGCCGGCCAGTCGGCGGCGCCGCGGCCGGAGTCGTGCGATTGATATTGCGCGGCGACCTTCTCGCAGACCTCGCATGGAATTTCGATCAAGTCGCCGCCGGTTGCTTCCATCCGCAATTGGATTTCGGCCGCGCTCATCAGATATTTCATCAGGACGAACGCTTCGCGCGCGGTCTTGCCGACGGTCAGGAAACCGTGATTGTTAAGGATCAACGCGCGATTGTTGCTGAGCTGCTGCAGGATGCGCGCGCGCTCGCCGAAGTCCTCGGTAATGCCTTCATAGGCGTGGTAGCCGATCCGGTTGTAGAAGCGCATTGCTTGCTGCGACACCATCCGCAGGCCGTGCTTGAGCCCCGACAGCGCCATGCCGGTCTCGGTGTGGACATGGACCGAGCAATTGACGTCGGGTCGTCCGGTGAGCACGCCGCCATGCAGGGTGAAGCCGGGGCGGTTGACTCCGGCGGACTCGTCGAGGTCGTCGCCCATGTCGACTTTGACCAGGTTCGAGGCCGTCACTTCGGTCCACAACAGCTCATGGCGCTTCATCAGGAACTTGGTGTCCTCGCCGGGCACGCGCATGGCGCAGTGGTTGTAGATCACGTCGTCCCAGCCGTAATGGGCGCACAGGCGATAGACCGCGGCGAGGTCGATCCGCGCCTGCCGTTCGCCGTCGGAGACGGTCGCAAGGCTGACGGTCGCTTTGGTGGCGATGTTCATGGGATCTCGTCCTTCAGGCGCTGGCTTGGCTCATACCGATTTGGCTCATTCCAATGTAGCACCGGATGCCTTGATGATCGCGGACCACTTCGGGATTTCAGACCTGATATAGGCTGCAAGCTCGTCCGGCGTCGACGGCATGATATCGAGGCCAAGGCCGGTCAATTGTTTACCGGTCGCGGGGTCATTTAACGTCTCCATCATCGCCCGGTGAACGGTCGCAAGCACGTCTTTGGGCAGCCCTGCCGGCCCGACCACGGCATGCCAGGCGGTGGCTTCGAATTTCGGAATTGCCAATTCCGCCACCGAGCCGATCTCCGGCAGCAGCGCGGTGCGCTTGAGGGTCGTGACCGCCAACGCCCGCAGTTTGCCACCCTCGATCTGCGGCTTCACCGCCGCCACCGAGGAAAACATCATGTGCACATGGCCGGCGATGATGTCCTGCAAGGCCGGTCCGGTGCCCTTGTAAGGAATGTGAACGATGTCGATCTTGGCCTCCGCCTTCAGCAGTTCGCCGGCAAGGTGCGGCGAGGAACCGTGACCGCCGGACGCAAAGCTGACCTTGCCCGGATTGGCTTTGGCGTAGGCGATCAACTCGACGAGCGTCCTGGCCGGCACGCCGGGATTGATCACCAGCACATTGGCCTGTGCGCCGACCAGGGTGACCGGCGTGAAATCGCGTTGCGCGTCAAAGCCGGTGCGTTTGTAAAGGCTGGCATTGGCGGCGAGGATACCGCTATTGGCGAGCAGCAGCGTGTAGCCGTCAGGCGTGGCGCGCGCCACCGTCTCGCCGGCAATATTGCCGCCGGCGCCGGCGCGGTTTTCGATCACGACCGGCTGGCCGAGCGCCTGTTCAAGCCGTTTGCTGAAGATGCGCGCCATCACGTCGCTTGGGCCGCCGGGCGCGAAGCCGAGCACCAGCGTGACCGGACGCGTCGGATAGGCGTGAGTCGGAGCGGGCAATAGCCCGGCGGCGAGTGCGAGACAACCGACAAAGCTTGCGATCAAGCGCATCATGGGCGTTCTCCCGAAGATCGTGCCGGCCTTCTCAAGGTGCCGTGTTGCGTTGTCAGGGTGCGCCTTTTCGGGCGTTCCGGCAAGAACCAGGGTGCGACCTTGACACAGTTACCCGATGGATTGGCGGTTAGCCGAATCAGAGATCGCGGACGATCTTTCGCTCGGCGAGAATGTCGGCGATGATCTTGCGCTCAGCGTCAGGCGCGCGCAGGTCGCCAATACGGTCGAGCTCATTCATCGCGATGTCCTTCAGGAGGTCGCCGCGGATTGTGCCCTGCTGGTCGCGCGGCAGCGCCTGAACGAGTTGGAAAAGCTCCGGCGGCTTGCGGCCGGCTTGCTCGGTGATGAAATCCCGCAGTTCGGCCTCGGCGAGGTCATCGGCCTCCACGAATGCGTAAAGGCCGGTGACCAGCCGCTGATGTGGGAACGACAGCACGATGGCGTCCCGGACGCGGGCATGCCGCTTGAGGCAGGCGGCAATCGCCGGCGCATCCTTGGAATAGCGCGGCCCGTAGCCGTATTCCTTGCGGTTCGCCAGCAGTGCCGCGGCGATGCGGCGATCGGCCGGGTCGAGTTCCGTCCGGTCGAGGTCGCCGATCTGATTATATGGAATGAAGTGCAGAATATCGGTGCGGATAGCGCCGTCCGGACGGCGCGGCAGCGTCTCGACGGTCTGGATGAACTCGGGTGCCACCTCCGAGCCGATGGTTCGATCAAGATGCGCGTGCAGCGCCGCTTCGTCGACACCATGGGCTTCGACAAAGGCGTAAAGCCAGACCGCGCCACTGGGCTGGGGTAGCGGGACGATGGCCACATCGCGCACTTGCGGGTGCTGGCGGAGTTGCGCCAGCACCGCCGGGACGTCACGGCTGGTGCGGGTTCCGCCGCCTTCGCGGTCTTCGACCTTGAAGCCGCGGGTAATGCGCCAATAGATGCGTTTGCCGGTCGCCATCCACACCCGGTTGATGAGACTCTTGCGCGCGATCACGCGGCGCTCGGTGGCGGTAAGCGCTTCGGGCGCATAGCGCCGCTTGTGCTTGAGCAGATGGCGGAGGTCCTCATAGGCGGCGATCCTGAACAGTCGGGAGCCGCGCCGCCATCGCGCCGCGAGTTGGAAGTCGGTCATATAAGCCTCGCCGCGCGGCCCGCGCAGCCAGTTGGGCTCCTTGGCAAGATCGTTGTGGCAGATGCCGGCGCGGTGCAGCTTAAGCAGCGCCGATTTTGCCGCCCGGAAATAACCCACGTCGCCGACCGGCTTAGCAACATGCATAGCGACGCCATGGATGAACCCACGGACCAGACAACGGCCGCCGGTATGCAGCAGCGTCGGCCCGACGCCCAGCGGTCCGGCAATCGCCAATGCGCGCGCCTCGCGCTTGAGGAAATGCCGCGCGATTGGTTTGGCCCACCATGCGACTTCGTCGATCCTGCGCAACACCGCGTCGACCGGTCCATCAGAGCCAGGGAACTGGCCGCGTTCGATGATCGAGAACGTATCCCGCTTGAGGATCATTGTTGGTTGCCAGCGGCCGGCAAGCTCACTCGGTACGGTCGTGGCCATGCGCAATTCATGCGGTCGAGGTTTGGTATGGAGGCTCCGTTAGCTTAACATCCCCGGGAAAATTCAGGAACGATGGCGGGGAAAGTTAGAAGGTGGTACGGGCGCGGTTGAAGCCGGGGTCCAATTAGACTAGCTAACGTCTGGTGCGGTCCCGTAGCTCAGCTGGATAGAGCACCGGTTTCCTAAACCGGGGGTCGCAGGTTCAAGTCCTGCCGGGATCGCCAGCCTTCAAAAAATCCAGCGCGCATGCCTTGTTCACTCGGGCAGCTGAAACACCAGAAAATTCTGATAGGGCAAGAAGTCGTGCGATCCGGCCGGCTGGTAGCCGGCGGCGGTCATCTCGCTCGCGATCTGGCTGACGGATAGGCGCAGATGTTTCGGCGCGCCGCGCGGCGCTTCTGGCCGGAAGTCGACAATGGCAACCCGACCGCCCGGCTTCAGTGACAATCGCAGGCGCTTGAAATAGTCCGGCCGCGCCGAAATATGGTGATAGACGTTCAGGAGTAAAACGACATTAACCGCCTCCGGCAGATTGGGTGAGGTCTCGGATGCCACGACGGCGCGCAGATTGGCGATGCCATTCGCCTTGGCGCGTTCTGCCAGATGCCGGACCATATTCGGTTCGAGATCGACGGCAAACACCGTTCCACTCTTGAGATGGCGGGCGAGGCGCACGGCCATGTAGCCGGTGCCGGCGCCGATATCGGCGACCAGGTCAGTCGGGCGCAGGTCGAGCGCGGCGATAACGCGGTCGGGCATCTGCCATTGGTCGCGCTCGGGATCGTCGAAGGTTGCCGACCATTTCTTCGGATCGTCAAAGCGCGGGTGATGGCCGCCGTCGGCCTTGTGCATGTCTTGTGCGAGCGGCGAGGTGGCCGGAGCGATCAATCCAAGTGTGCAGATCATCGCGAGCAATATGAATCGGGCTTTTTGTTGCATGGGGGCGATCCTGATTTGGCAGCGTGTTGCGCCAGAATATCAAGATCGGTCGCGCAATTGTGGACATTCATGACCCGCTGTGGCTCTATGCGCCGGCCGCGCGCTTGAGCGTCGTACGTCTTCCGGCCCGGCCGGGTCGCAGCGTTGAAGCCGTCCAGCCAACCGCTTTCGAAACCAGCCCGCACCAAACAATGGATGCTATGTTCACGCCGGAGGTTGGCCCGCTACTGTTTGCCGGCCTTACGGTCGCCTCGTTGGTGTCGGCCTTTATCGGCGTCTACACCGGCGCGGCCGGCGGCGTGTTGCTGTTGGCGCTGATGGCGATGGCGATGCCGCCGACGGCCGTGATCCCGGTGCATACCGTGGTGATGTTGGGCACCGGCCTGGCGCGCTCGGTGACGATGTGGCGGCACGTCATGCAAGGCACGCTATTGCCGTTTCTGGTCGGCGCGGTGATTGGCGCCGCGCTCGGCGCCAAGGTGTTTGTGGCGCTGCCGATCTCGTGGTTGCAGGCGATCCTGGGCGTGTTCGTGCTGCTGGTGACCTGGATGCCCAATCTTGGGCGCGTCGGCGCCGAACGCGGCCGCTTTGCGTTTCTTGGGTTTGGAACGACATTCCTCGGCGTATTCGTCAGCGCCACCGGCACGCTGCTCGCGCCATTCATCGCCAGTGCCGCGCGCGACCGTTTCGTTCATGCCGCCACGCTCGGCGCGCTGATGTCGATTGTGCATATCGCCAAGCTCGCGGCGTTCGGCTTCATCGGCTTTGCGATCGGCAGCTACGTGCCGCTGATGGTGGCGATGGTGGTCGCCGGCGCCATCGGCAATTGGCTCGGCGAGCTGGCGCTGAACTACACCACCGAACAGCGCTTCCGGCTGGTGCTGCAACTGGTGCTCACCGCGCTTGGCCTGCGGCTGATCTGGATGGCGGTGCCGGAGCTCGGTTGGTTTTGAACGCTCACAACCCCGGCACATTGTAGCGCGAGAAGTCGTGGCCTTCCTTGACCATGAATTCGAGCAGGAACGGTGAGCCTTTCTCGGTTGTTGCCACCGCTTCCTTGATCGCGGCCAGGATGTTGGCGGGCTTGTCGATCCGCAGCGCCGGGACGTTCAGGCCTTCCGCCACTTTGGCGTAATTGCCGCCGACCGTCATGGTGCCGTATTTCTTGTCGGAGATCGGCAGCACATCGCGTTCGGCGCCCATCACGCCGTTGTTGAACACAATGGTCAGGATCGCGATCTTGTTGCGGGAGGCGGTTTCGATATCCATGCCGGTCATGCCGAACGAGGCGTCGCCCATCAGGTTGACGCAGAGCTTGTTGGGCTCTGCGATCTTGGCGCCCATGGTGATGCCGAGCCCATAGCCGAGCTGGGTCGACTTGCCCCAGCCCATATAGGAGCCGGCTTTGGTGGTCTCCCAGAACGGCAGCAATTGCTCGCGCGGCGAGCCGGAGTCGTGGGTGATGATGACGTTGTCGCGGTCCATGGTGCGCATGAGATCGCGGATCACGCGGTATTGATTCATCGGCGTCTCGTCGGAATCGAGATGCTTGGCCCATTCCGCGAGCCAGGCCTTCTTGACCGTGGCGATTTCCTCTTTCAGCGCGGTCAGTGCATTGCCGCCGCGGGCGGCGCCTTTCTGCTTTGCGACTTCCGACAGCAAGGCGTCGAGCACCAGGCCGGCATCGCCCACCACCGAGAGATTGGCGCGGTATTCCTTGTTGATGTCGCTGGCATCGTTGGTGGAATGAATGATGATTTTGCCGGGCGGCATGCCAGGGCCAAAATTGGTTTTGGTGAGGCTTGAGCCGATCGCCATCACCACATCGGCCTTGGCCATGAATTCGGCATACATCTTGGAGCGCGAGCGGGTCGAACCGCCGAGTGCGAGCGGATGAGAATCCGGGATTGCGCTCTTGCCAGGATTGGTCGCCACTACCGGCGCGGGCAAAAGCTCGGCGAGCGCGGCGAGCCGGTCGCCGGCCTCCGCATAGTGAATGCCCTGACCCGCCCACAGGACCGGATTCGTCGCCGCCAGCAGCATCCGGGCGGCCTCCTTGATTGCGTCCGGATCGGGCGCGGCGCGCTGCGTCGGCACCGCTGTGTAGTCGATCTCACCCTTGAACTCGGTTTCGAAAATTTCGTTTGGCACTTCGACCATCACCGGGCCGCCTTTGCCGCTGCGCATCGCCTGGTAGGCGCGGCGCATCAGGTCGGGCAACTCCTGAACATTGTGCGCGAGCGCCGCCCACTTGGTCACCGGCCGATAGACATCGGCGGCGCGGAAGGTCGGCTTCACATAATGCTTCGACAGCGGTAGCCCGGCCGGGATCATTAGCATCGGCACGTTTTCGGTATAGGCCTGCGCCACGCCCGGAAATGCGTTCTCGATGCCGGGGCCAGCCTGTGCCGCGAAGACGCCGTTCTTCTTGCCGCGCTTGATGCGGCTATAGCCGTCGGCAAGGCCGACGCCGACGCGTTCCTGGCGGCAGAAGATCGGGCGGATGTTGAGCGCGGCGCAGCTCTCGATCAGCGGATTGCGCGGGTAGGCCGACAGGAAATCGGTGCCTTCGCGGCGGAGAATTTCAGCGACGACGTCTGCGCCGTTCATGGGAATGTCCTTGCTGGGTGGGATAACGGAGATGGAAAGTATAGAAGTAAAGTATAGAGGTGGGGGCACTAGCCGTGAAATAGATATGCGGGCGACTGGCGTCCTCGTAAGCTCATAGGCGGAAATCGGAGGCCGCGTCCATGTGCTTTTCAGCGACGGCGAGCTTCACGGCGGCGGCGGTGGTCGGCGGTATCGGTGCGCTGACCCTATGGCAAGCGGCAAGCCATGGCGACCGCGCGCTGCTACCGATCGCCTCCTTCCCGGCGCTGTTTGCGATGCAGCAGGCGATCGAGGGTCTGCTCTGGCTCGATCTTGCGCGGCCCGCGGCGGGGGCCTGCCGGCCGTTCCTGGTGCATGGCTTCCTCGTCTATGCGGAAATCTTCTGGCCGCTGTTTGCGCCATTCGCGGCGTGGTTGATCGAGCGCGAGCGCTGGCGCCGGCAGGCCATGCTGTTTTGTCTGGTGATCGGCGCGGCGTTGTCGGCTTATTTCCTCTTCAAGATGATTGGCAATCCCTACAGCGCGTCGGCCGCGGCCGGGCAGATCGTTTATCGGAACGGCGCGGTCTATCCGCGCGGGATCGAATTTGCCTATGTGTTTGCGACCACGATCTCGCTGTTCATGTCGTCGCACAACATGATCCGGCTGCTCGCGGTTGTCATTTTGGGCGGCTTTGCAGGCGCCTATCTATCGTTCCACCAGTCCTATATTTCGGTCTGGTGTTTCTTTGCGGCGATTGCGAGCGTCTTGGTTTATCTGTTCGTGCGCCAGGCGAAGCGAAAAGCTGTCGCTATTTGAACTTCATCCGGAACTCGCGGCTGAGCAGGTCTTGCAGCCAGGCAATCGAGGCCGGGTCCATCCTGCCGATCGCCGCGATATTGCTTTCGAGTTGCTCACCGGTATTGAAGCCATAGCCCTCAAGCACGCCTTCGGCGGTTTTGAGATAGTCCGGATCCTTGATCATCATTTCGATGCCATGCTTGATGGCGGCGCGCGCGGCCTCCGGTGCGTCGCTGTGGATCATCAGGATCTTGCCGCCATTGCCGATCGCGCGCGCGACCGCTTTGTAGGAGTCCCATTCCGGCCCCGATGGATCGACGCCGTGGATCGCGCGATAGGCCTCGGCGACCGATGGTACATCCGGCGCCGCCGGGTCGCGGGTGAGCCGGTCGCCATCCATGAAGCCCTGCGCGAACAGCGGGATCGCCTGGCCGTCCTTGACGGTCGGGCGCACGCTCTGCTCGAAGATCGGCGTTGCCTGCGAGTCGAGATTGATCTCGTTGCGCAACAGCGCGAGCCGCACATCGGCCTTGCCGGGATAGCCGGTGATTGAGCGGAAATTGGCCTTGAGCACCGTCAGCCCGAGCACCGCATCGATGGTCGAGATCACTTCGGGGACGCCCAGGATCAACGGCTCGCGCGGGTTGAGCATGTCTTTGACCGATTTGAATCCAGTCGCCGGTGAAGCATAGGTGATCCGTCCCATCGGGGTCGCGACCAGCGCTTGGAAGTCTGAAACCTTGGCGCGGGCGCCGTCGAGGCCGAGCAGCAGCCGCACCAGCAATTGGCCGGTGCCGATCAGAACCGTGGTGCCATCGCGGGGGATGCGGTTGGCATAGTTGTTCATGGCAATGACGCTGCCGGCGCCGGGCTGGTTCTGTACCACCACCGAAGGCTTGCCGTCGATATGGCGCGCGAGCCCGTCGGCAATCACGCGGCCGTAGAGGTCTGAGCCGCCGCCGGGCGGAAAACCGACCAGCACCTTGATCTGCTTGCCTTGGAAGAACGGCGCCTGCGCCGTGGCCGGGCCTGCGGCCAGCGCGAGCAGGAGGGCGGCGGCGGCGATGCGGACCGGCATGCGTCTACTCCGCAGCCACCAGCGTTTGTTGCATGGCCTGTTCCGCGAATACCGGCAGGCCGATAAGCAGCACCTCCATGCCCTGGTCGGAGCCCAGTGCGAATTCTTCCCGACCGGAAAACGCCGAGTATTTACGCAGCGCTTGCCCGTTGACGGCGCCGGCGCCTTGCAAGACGAAGCCGATCTGGATGCCGCCGCGCGCCGGCTGGCGTCCGCGCATGCCCGGTTCAAGCTTGGCGACCGAGAATTGCAGGCTGCGCTCGGAAAACGAACATAGGTTCTTTTGCGAAAAGCCGGGCTGCTCGACGGCCGACTCCCAGTCGAAATTGTCCGGCTTGATCAGGATCGGCTCGCCATAGCGCGGCTTCGGATAGACCAGCTTGCGCTTGTTGACATGCTCCCAGATCGCTTCATAGCTGTCCTGGTTGCGCTTCTCGCCCGGCGCCAATTGGCCGATGCGCTTGAAGATGCCTTTCTCGAAAATTCCGAACCCCTTCATCTCGTCCATGGCTTGTTGCAGGCGGGCCGAACTGACAAAGCCGTTGCGGCTCGCGCCGCCGAATTGCAGCGTGATGCTCAGCCGTTCGGCGTCGCTCTGCTCGGGGCCATAGGGCGTGCCTTCGGGGAAATAGGCGATCTCGCCCGGCGCGATCCACTTGTCCTTGCCGAAGTTCTGCTTGCCGCCTTCGAGGCACATCCGGATTTGATCGAAATTATGCTTGTGGCGGGGAATATCGACTGCGCCCCTCTGGCGCACAAAATACAGCCGGAAATTATCGAGCGCGCCATCTTCGCCGATCAGCAGCGTCTTGAATTCCCGTTCCTTACCGCGGACGCTGTTGATCTGGGTTGAGTCTTCGGCGTGGGCGACTTGCATGTTGCATTCTCCGCGTTTGAGGTCGCGCCCTAACGGTGCCGCGGTTTCACCCTTCCCAGAAGAGTGGCGCCGCCTGGATGCACCGCATCAAGATTACTTCGCTAATGCGGGCTCGCGCGCCGATTGGCTCGGCTTGACAGGATCGCGCAGCCCAAGAATGCGCCGCGCATTGTCGTAGAACAGCTTTTGCTTGTGCTCGGGCGACAATTTGAGTTCGTCGAGCAGTTTGAGCGCCTGCGCCGGTTCCCAGCACGGATAGTCAGTGCCGTACATTACATTGTCGATGCCGTAATATTCGATGGCGAACTTCATGCCGGCAGCGTGCGGCGACACCGTGTCGGTGTACATGCGCTTGAGATAGGTGCTGGCAGGCTTCGGCAGCTTGGCCTTCGGCGTGTTCTTGTCCATGCGGCCGGACTGGTAGGGCAGCGCGCCGCCGGTGTGCGACATCACGACCTTGAGCTTGGGATGCCGCTCCATAATGCCGGACAAGACCAGCCGCATCGCCGCGACGCTGACCTCGATAACGCGGCCAAGGCTCAGATGCAGCGAGCCGTCATAGCCATCGAGCGTGTCGGCAAACACTGCATCGGTCGGATGCAGGAACAGCGGCAGGCCGCGTTCCGCGACTCGCGCGTAGAACGGCTCCAGCCGCTCGGCGTCAATGTGTGGATCGGCGCCGATCGAGCCCGGCATGTTGACGCCCATCAGGCCAAGCCGGTCGACCGCGTCGTCGAGCACCTCGATGGCAATCTTTGTGTCGGTCAGCGGCACCGCGGCGCTCGCCCAGACGCGGCCGGGATACTTCTTTTGCGCGCCCGCCATTTCCTCATTCCAGTGGATGGCGGCCTCGCGGCCTTCCTCACCCTTGAGGTCCGAGAAGAACACCGAGAACGGGCCTATTGAACATACAACATCGACTTGGTGGCCGAGCCCATCCATATGCGCGAGCTGTTTGTCGAGATCGAACCATTCCGCCCAGCTATTGAGGATGTAGTCGACGCCGTCCTGGCGCAGATAAGTGTAGCCGCCGCGGTCGTTGGGATGGGCATAGGGAAAGGTCTTGCGCTTGCAAAACCGCTCAGACACCGAGCGCGGCCACCAGTGAAAGTGTGAATCAATGATGTGCATGGGCGGAATTTCTCCGGGTGCGACGCAGTGCCATTGTACCGTGACCGCCACATTGCTGCCACTGGAATGAAAACACCGGTCCAGGTGCTCTCTTACCCGTCGTCAGAAGTGCCGATTAACAGGGCAATAACGATGATTTTAGCTTGTTGCAATCGGCCGGCGATATCAGCGTTTGCCGCCTCATTCCTGCCCGCCTCAGCCCGCAACGTGCGGCCGGATCGGGGGTTTTCTGTATGCGTGATTCCCACACCGCGCCGTCGGCGGTGTCGAGCTCTGTCACGTGGTTCGCGTGGGGGCTGGCAGCGGCAGTCTTCGGCTTGGTAGCGCCATTCGCGTTCTCGTCGCCCTATCCGACGCCCAGCCGCATGGATTGGACGCTGCAACAGGTGCCGGCGCAAATGGTGCTGGCATCGGCTGCGAGCTATTCGCTGGCTTCGGTGTCGACAACGCCGCTGCTGCCGGAAACCGCGGAACGGGTGCCCTTGGTGACGCCGGTGCGGACGGTATCGATCCGGCGACCGATCGGCGATGCGCCGGAGGCTGACCGCGAAATCGTCACGGCCAGCATCAGCACCAACCTTGGAAGCCACGACGCGCCGGTTCGCGACAATCGCCGGAATACGGCTGCAAGCGACATCGACGACTATCTTTGGGACGTCTATCAGCGCCAGCCGCTTAAACGCGATCGTGGCGGCGACTTCACCTGGAAGGATCCGGCAGCCGCCAAGCGCGTCGGCAAGACTTTGCAGGCCTATGTGATCACCGGCATGGACGTCGATTTCCGCGAGCAGCTCTATCATGCCGGCAAAGCGATGGATGCGGCCGGCATCGAATGGACCATCGTGAGCGGTTTCCGTGACGATTGGCGGCAGAGCATCGCTTCCGGGATCAAGGCGCGTACCGGCTTCTCGCGGCATGGCGGCTCGCGCGCGGTCGGCGGCTACGGCAACGGGCTCGCGGTCGATCTCGGACATGTCGACCGTTCGCGCAGCGACAGCGTGTTCCGCTGGCTCGATGCCAACGGCGCAAAATACGGTCTGTTCCGTCCGTATCGGAATTTTGACCCGCCGCATGTCGAGCCGCGCGGCGACTTCCGCAAGCTTGCATCGAACCTGCGTCGCGAACGGGTTGGCGCCGCGGTCGCGGACGCGCGCGATTCCACCAGGGTACGCCCGACCGAGCGGCGGTTGCGGGAGGCGCGCGCGCCGAACCGCGCGAACCGGACGCGCCGCGTCAACTGATCGGTAAACTTAAGGGTCTATTCCGCCGCCGCCAGTGCGTTCATCCGCACATGTTGAGCCATGGTTGCAGCGAAGGATATATCCGCTGGCGCTTTGTAGCGCGCCGAGCGTACCCGCCAGCTTTTTGGATCGATGCCGGGCAAGGGCTTGCCGGCGGCGTGGTCCTTGAGCGTCTGTAATAACAGCCGGCGAATGCGCGCAATCGCGGTATCGCTGATGCCAAGATGCTCCAGCGTGCGATCCGCGATTGGTCCCATCGATTCTTGAACGGCGCAGTCCTGGATGCCGAGCCCCTTCATGCCGGTGAACGAACCGCCGCGCGCCTGCAATTCGCGGTCGATCAGATAATCGTTGTCTTTGTTCTGGATCGCGCGATCGGTGCCTGGGATGTTGTCGGTGTGGATGCCGTTATGCGCCTTGGAGCGCGCAAGATCGGTCTCGGTCAATGGCCGCTCGGCGTTGAAGTCGACGCTGTAGAGCATGGTGTTCTCGTCGTCGATCGGCGCCCACACATGCGCCGCCATCGGGTTCGACGCAATGATCTTGTGGAACGGCATCAGCATGACATTGGCGGTCCAGAACACGCCTTCCGCGCCCATGTCGCGGCCGGAGCCGGCAACGAAGCCGAAATCAGTCGGCACTACCTCATAGCGCGTCGGCACCACCCGCATTTCCGAATGCGCCGATCCGCCATGCAGGAAGGAGAGGTGGCTTGAATCGAAGCCGCCTTCGAGGCCTTGCAGCCAGTTGCATTCCTGGATGTGGCGCGTGGCGTAGCGGTGCGTGTCCGGTATCAGCGCCCATTCAAGCTCAGGGAATTCCGGCTTGTGCTCGGCTGGCCCCATATAGGCCCAGATCAGTCCGCCGCGCTCGACGCATGGATAGGCTTTGGCCTTGACCCGCGCTTGAAGATTGTAGTCGCGCGGCTCGCTCGGCAAATCGACGCAATCGCCGTCGACGTCGAATTTCCAGCCGTGATAGACGCAGCGCAGGCCGCATTCCTCGTTGCGGCCGAAAAATAGCGATGCGGTGCGGTGCGGGCAGCGCTCCTCCAGCAGGCCAACCCGGCCCTTGCTGTCGCGAAACATCACCAGCCGCTCGCCCATCAGCTTGACGCGCACCGGCGGGCTGTCCGGCGCGGCGATTTGCTTCGCAAAGCCCGCTGGAATCCAGTAGCGGCGCATCAATTCGCCCATCGGCGTGCCGGGGCCGATGCGAGTCAGGCGGTCATTGTCATCGCGGGTGAGCATGGCGGGTTTCCTCGCAGGACCAAGCGGCGCTAAAGTCCCAATATCTCCTTCAGCCGCGCCACGGTCGGGTCCGGTGTCGCGAGGATCTGCTCGGCGAGCTGTTGCTGCTCCTGCCACGCCACCGAATTGAGCACCAGGTTACGCTTTTTCGCATCGGCGCGAAACGCTGGATCGGCCATAGTCTTCGCCCAGGCGTCGCGCAGCGCGGCCAAGCGGTCTTTTGGAATGTCGCCAAATGCAATCCAGGCGCGGCCGAGTGCGGCGGGCCCGGCGAGCAGGCGGATCAAGTCGAAATCGTCGGCGGATTTCACCAGTTCCGCCAGTGCCGGTACTTGTGGCAGGTCGGGCTCGCGCTCCATTGCCACGGTGACCAGATTGTTAATCAGCCCCTGCTGCACCCATTGCGGCTTGGCGGCCGAGATGGTCGGCCACGACGCGGCGCTGCCATGCACCTCGCCGCGCTCCATCGCGAGATTGATCAGGTTGATCCCGCCATAGCCGACCACCGGCTTGAACTTGGTGCCGAGCACGGCATTGAGCGTAACCGGGATGATATAGGTCTGGCCCGATTTCCCGCTTGCGCCCATCAGCACTTCACGCTGTTTGGCTTCCTCTAAGGTCTGGATGCCGCTGGACTTCATGACGGTCACCGTGGTGCGGGTGACGTCGGCGCCGCCGAGATAATGCACCTTGGACGCGTCATACTTTACCGCGGCGATGCCGATGCGGGCATTGAACACGAGGTCTTGCAGGGGATGCCCGATGACCGTGCCGTCCTTGGCGGCAACATTGTGCAGGTAGTTGGGCGCGAGATTGCCACCCGCGCCCACCATATATTGGATCACCACATTGGGATTGCCTGGAATGTGCTTCCGGATGTGCTGGACCAGAAGCTGCGCATAGGCGCCGTGGGCGCCGCCAGCCTCGCCGGCGCTGACCAGGGAAACGGTCTTGTCCTTATAGAAATCAGCCACCGCGTCGGCTTGCGCGGGTGCAACAGACAACCATGTCGCTATCGCTATGACGATACTAAGCGCCGGCATAGCGATTCCCTTACTTGTCCGTCTTGTCTGTACCCAGCGCGACCCGCGCCTTTGCCACGATGGCGGACGGCGCATTGACCGTTGCATTGACGAGTTGCGTGACGCGCGCGGCACTAAGCGGGTTCATGTCGAGCCGCACGCGGTTGCCTTCGGCGATGTAATCGGGGTCCCTCATGGTTGCGGCGAACGCCTTGCGGAGCGCTTCGACCTTGTCGGCCGGAACCTCGGGCGGAACGAAGAACGGACGGCCCAACGCTGCTGGCGATGAGATCAGCGCGAGGATTTGCCGTTCCTCGTCGGTGCGACCCAATTCATGCATCAGCGGGACATCTGGATATTCGGCCTCCTTCTCGGCGCCGGTCTGCACCAGGAACACGACTTTCTTCTCAGCGACCCATTGCGGCCGTTCCTGCTTGACGCCGGTGAGCGTCATGCCGCCGCGCGCCAGCACCTCGCCACGCTCAATCGCAAGATCGACCGATGCCGAGTCCTTGTAGCCCATCACCATCTTGAACTTGGTGCCAAGGATGATGTTCATCGCATTGGTATAGATGTAGGTGCCGGAGCCGACGCCGGTTACGCCGGTGAGCAATTCGCGCTCGAACACATCCTTGATGGTTCGGAAGCCCGCGGTGTGCCACGCCATGGTCATCAGATTGGCGAAGCCGGTGGAGCCGAGCCATTGGAACTTGCCGGCGTCAAAGCGCACGCCACGGCCGTCAATCACCTGATGGGTCGGGATGCTATTGACCACGCCGCCGACATAGGTGCCGTCCTTGGCGGCCTGCGTATACATGAAGTTCGACATCAGCACATGCCCGCCGCCGGGCATGTTGCGCACCACGATGGTCGGATTGCCGGGAATGTGGCGCGGTAGAAACCTGGCCACTATCCGGCAGGCCAGATCAATCGGGCCGCCGACCCCGCCGCTTGAGACGATGGTGACGGTCTTGCCCCTGTAGAATTCCGCTATCGGATCGGTCTGCGCGACCGCGCCCGAAAGCGTTGAGCCAAGCGCAAACGCGAAGAGCAGGGGCTGCGTCAAGAAATTCATGCTGTTGTCAAACCTCCAGCAAGAGCGCGCAAAGCATAGGATCAAAGCGCGGAACCGGCAATTGTGTTGGGTGCGGCCGTTCGCGCGCCGTCACGCGATTTTCAGCAGCTTCTTGGCGTTGCCTGAAAACACTTTGGCTTCGTCAGTAGGCGCGAGCTTCAGATCGCGCACCATTTGCAGGCCGTCGCCCTTGATCACGGTCAGCGGCGGCGCGTCGGTTCCGAAGATCACCCGATCCGGTCCGACGGTCTCGACGATGCAGCGTACCGCCGGCAGATGGTAGCAAACAGTATCAAGATAGCACATCTTCAGATAGTGCAACGGCGGATGCTTGATCAACATCGGCTCGTAGGATCCCAGGAAGAACGCCTCCTCTTGCAGCGTATAGGCATAATTCATCCGGCCGATGACTTCACAGATGCCGCCGCCGAGATGGGTGACCACCAGCTTGAGGGTCGGAAACTGTTCGAAAATGCCGCGCACGATCAGCCGCGCTAGCGCGAGGCAATTGTCCTGCGGCCGGCCAACGCTCGAGGCCAGCCGGTAATCGTTCATGCTGTCCTCGCCGTAACCGACCGGCGGTGGGTGAATGATCACGGGGACATCGAGGTCGATGCAGAGCTTGAAGAACGATTGTGCCTGATCGGCGTCGGGATAGATGTGCTGATGGCTGGCGCGGATCATCACGCCCTTAAGGCCATCAACTTTGATCGCGCGCTCCAGTTTCTTGAGATAGTCGTCGCGCCCGTTTGGGATGGAGCAGGCCATCGCATAGATCTTGCCGGAATGTTTGTGCTGCTGTTCGGCCAGGAATTTATTGATCTCGCGGTGCTCATTGAGAATTAGGTCGAAGTCGGCGTGCCGCAGATAGGGCGTGTGGTTGCTGATGACCGAGGCGTCGACGCCGTGCTGGTCCTGTGCCGCCAGCACATTCTCGATGGTCATCGGGCACTTGCCCTTCCAGGAGGGCGCGGCCTGCTGCTTCGGCGGATAGACATGGGTATGAAAATCGATGATCACTTTATCTCTCTCCGATTTTCGCGCCGCGGCGATTATTGACGTATGGCCTTCCAGCCGCGTGGGCTAATGCCGTGGATGGTGTTGTTGTCGACCCGACCCCGGAATACCCGCGGTCCGGCGCCGAGGTCGACCGCAAAGCTGATCTCAGTGCCGTTCAGTCTGCCGTCGCGAATTTGGGTTGTGTGGGCGTCAATCGAGGTCGGCAAGGTACGCTTTTCGATGTGCGCGGCGGCGCGAAAGGTCTGATAGCTCTGGTCGATATCGAGAAAGAAATTGATATCCTCGTTCTCGACTTTCCAGCGCCCTGCCGCCTTGGCCGGGATGACATAAGCGTAGAGAACGCGCCCGCGGATAATGTCGGTGGTGTCCGGCAGCCATTCGCCCATGTGGAAGGCGTGCGTGATCAGCCGCGCGCCCGGCCGCATTTGTTCGAGCAGCCGCGGACGCAGGTCGAGGTTCACCAGCGGCAGAAGATAGGTCGTCACCACATCGGCCTTCCCGATGTCGGTGTCGAACAGATCCTTTTGCTCGAATACGACCCGGTGGCTCATGCCCGCGGCCGCGGCGTTGGCGTGGCTTTCTTGAATGCGGCGTGGGTCGATATCCACCCCGAGGCCGCGGGCGCCGCGCTTGGCCGCGGTAATGACAATCCGGCCATCGCCGGAGCCGAGGTCAATGAGGTAGTCGCCGGGCTTGATGTCGGCGAGGTCAATCATGCGGTCGACCACATCCTGCGGTGACGGCACATAAGGCGACTCACGCTCGAACAGGATGTCGTCCGCTGCCAAGGCGCCGCTAACGATACCCAAGAAGGCAAAAGCAACGACGGTCTTGAATAGGCGGGGTGCGGGTGCGAGGAACGGCATCACAAAACGCATGAACACTCCCAACGATTGCAGCGGAATACGTCCGCCAACATAGCGGGCGGAGTTGTCGATCAAAAGCCGGCGATTGCAAAGAGGGTACAGGCCTGTTTGGATCGCATGGCCGAAACGCCCGCGTTTCGGCAAGGAGCGTGGCGAGCATGGACGCAACCGTTAACAAATTCGGCATCGGCCAGCCGGTCCGCCGGGTCGAGGATCAACGCTTTATCACCGGACGCGGCAGCTATGTCGACGACATTGTTCTGCCGCGCCAGTGCCATGGCGTCGTTGTGATGTCGCCGCACGCCCATGCGCGCATCAAGCGCATCGACACCGCCAAGGCGACCGCGCTTAAGGGCGTGTTGTGCGTCCTGACCGGCCAGGACGCAGCCGCCGACGGCATCGGCACGCTGCTGGGCCCAATGCCGGAGGATGTTGGCGGGCCAAAGGGCTATCGCGCGCGGCGACCGCTGCTGGCGGTCGACAAAGTGCGCGCGGTCGGCGATCGGGTCGCTTTTGTGGTGGCCGAGGATCTCCAGACCGCTCAGGACGCCGCCGATCTGGTCGAGGTTGACTACGAGATGTTGCCGGCGGTGACCGCGGTTGAGGACGCCGTCAAGCCGGGCGCGCCGGCGGTCTGGGAGGAATGCCGCAGTAACGTGTCCTTCACATTGGCCTTCGGCAATAAGGACGCCGCCGATGCGGCGTTTTCTGCCGCCCGCCACGTTGTCACGCTGCGGCTGGAGAGCAATCGTCTCAGCGCCAACGCAATCGAGCCGCGCGCGGCGATCGGCGATTACAACGCGGCGGACGAGGCTTTCACGCTTTATGCGACATCGCAGAATCCGCACGGCAACCGCACCCAGCTTGCCGGCAATGTGCTGAAGATCCCCGAGACCAAGCTGCGGGTGATTTCGCCCGATGTTGGCGGCGGCTTTGGTATGAAATGCGGCGGCTATCCCGAGGATGGTTTGGTCTTGTGGGCATCACGCCGCATAGGCCGACCGGTCAAGTGGACATCGACGCGCTCGGAAGCACTGTTGGGGGATACCCACGGCCGCGATCAGGTCGTTCGGGGGGAACTGGCGCTCGACGAACGCGGAAAAATTCTCGGCCTGCGGGTTAACTCGATGCACGCAGTCGGCTCGCATGTGTTCGGGTCGACCATGGTGAATGTCTTTTTCACGATCAAGCTGGCGCCCGGGGTCTATGACATTCCGGCGCTGCATGCGGTCGGGAAGGGCGTGTTCACCAATACCGGCCCGGTGCATCCCTATCGCGGCGCCGGCCGGCCGGAGGCGACCTATCTGATCGAGCGGCTGCTCGATCGCGCGGCGACTGTCCTTGGCATCGATCGGGTCGAGATCAGGCGGCGCAATTTTATCAAGCCGTCGCAGATGCCGCACAAGACTGGCACCAATACCACTTATGACAGCGGCGACTTCGCCCATGTGATGGACGCGTGCCTCAAGCTCGCGGACTGGGACGGTTTCGGCAAGCGGGCCGCCGCCTCGAAGAAGGCCGGCAAGCTGCGCGGGCGCGGCCTTTGCTATTTTCTGGAGGAGGCTTCGGTTTTTAACGACCGGATGGCGCTGCGTTTCGACCCGAGCGGCATGGTCACCATCGTTGCCGGTACCCATTCGCATGGCCAGGGCCATGCGACGGTCTATGCGCAGATGGTGTCGGAATGGCTGGGCGTGCCATTCGGCAACATCCGCTTTGTGCAGGGCGACACCAATGCCGTGCCAATTGGGCGCGGCACCTATGGGTCGCGCAGCATGCAGGTCGGCGGCAATGCGCTCAAGAAGGCCGCCGATGCGATTGTCGAAAAGGCCAAACCGATGGCGGCGCACCTGATGGAAGCCGCGGCCGGTGATGTGGAATTTAAGGATGGCCGGCTCGCGATCGTCGGCACCGACCGGTCGATGGCGCTAACCGATGTGGCGAAGGCGTTCTACCGGCCGGCGCATCTGCCGCCGCAGTTCGAGGTCGGGCTTGAGGCCGCCGGTTCATTCTCCAGCGAGCCGCCGAACTATCCGAACGGCTGCCATGTCTGCGAGGTGGAAATCGATCCTGACAGCGGGGCGGTGTCGCTGGTGCGTTATGTGGCGGTCGACGATGTCGGTCGCGTGCTCAACCACCTCTTATGCGAGGGCCAGATCCATGGCGGCGTTGCCCAGGGGGTCGGGCAGGCGCTGATGGAGGCCGTGATCTTTGACGGCAGCGGTCAACTCGTAACCGGCAGTTTTCAGGACTATTGCATGCCGCGCGCCGATGACTTGCCCGAGATTGTGTCGGAACTCGCCGAAATTCCTTCGACCACCAATCCGCTAGGGGTGAAAGCGGCCGGCGAGGCCGGCGCGACCGGTGCGCCGCCGGCGGTGATCGGCGCGGTCCTCGATGCATTGCGCGCGCTGGGCGTTGAACACATCGACATGCCCGCGACCCCGAGCCGGGTATGGACGGCAATCAGGCGCGCGCAGGCGAATGGCCGTTAGGGCGGCCGATTTGAAGTTCCGACAGCGCTTGCGGCCTATGTGTCAAGGAGCTTCAAATCGAAAGCCGAGCTCGCATCTTGGCTTTGCAAGTGCCCCCTTTGCTTGCGAAGTTCGTGTAAGTGATTGCTGCGATGGACCACGAACTCCGAAAGCAGAGCAAGAGTGCCGCCGTTATCGGCGCCGGGCCAGCCGGGCTGATGGCCGCCGAGGCGATGGTGCGCGGTGGCGTCCGCGTCACCGTGTTCGATCGTATGGCGGCGCCGGGACGAAAACTGCTGCTGGCCGGTCGTGGTGGACTTAATCTGACCCATAGCGAGCCGCTCGAAATCTTGCTGACGCGCTATTGTGCCGCTACGCCCCGGTTGCGCGCCGCGATCGAGGCGTTTCCGCCGGAAGCGCTGCGCGCTTGGTGCGAGGGGTTGGGTCAGGAAACCTTCGTCGGCTCAAGCGGGCGGGTGTTTCCCCGATGTCTCAAGGCATCGCCGCTGCTGCGGGCCTGGACCAAGCGGCTCGATTCCATGGGAGTCGTGTTTAGGCCGCGGCATCGCTGGATCGGTTGGGCTGACGATGGCGGGTTGACGTTCGAAACTCCGACCGGCGCCGTTACTGAGCGCCCCGATGCGGTGGTGCTGGCGCTGGGCGGCGCAAGCTGGCCGCGGCTTGGCTCCGATGGCGGTTGGGTTGAGCCGGTGCGGCGGGCTGGAATCGGCGTCGCGCCGCTACGGCCGGCTAATTGCGGTGTGCTGGTGGACTGGTCGGAGGTCCTTCGGGATCGCTTCGAAGGCATGCCGCTCAAGCGGATTGCGCTTTCGCTCGATGGGAGAGCAAGCCGCGGCGAGGTCATAGTTACGCGCACCGGACTTGAAGGGGGCGCGGTCTACGCGCTGTCGGGACCGATCCGGGCAGCGCTCGACGCCGCAGGCACGACCATTCTACGGATCGACCTGCGGCCGGACCTCGCCGTCGACATGCTGACGTCAAAACTCGGTGCGGCGCGCGGCAAGCAGTCGCTGTCGACTTTCCTGCGCAAGGCAGTCGGTCTGGCGCCGGTGGCCATCGGCCTTCTGCATGAAGCAGTAACCGGCGAAGCTGGCTCGCTCAGCGCCATGTCGCCATCGGCGATGGCCGAGCTGGTCAAGGCATTACCGATAAGGCTAAGCGGGCTTGCGGATATGGCGAGGGCGATTTCGACCGCCGGCGGCATCGCTTTTGAGGCAATCGACCAGCATTACATGCTGCGCCAGCGGCCAGGCACGTTCATTGCGGGCGAGATGCTAGACTGGGAAGCGCCGACTGGCGGCTATTTATTGCAGGCTTGTTTCGCGACCGGCACGGCCGCGGGGCAGGGTGCGTTAACCTGGCTTACCGCGGACTGCCCGATACCGGGTCATCCTTGAAGAACCGGTTCTCGATTTCCGAGTGAATTCGGTTCATCCATTTTTCGGCGCGAGCGGCGCGCTCCTGGTAGTGGCGAATGTCGCCCTCCAGGTGTGCAATGCGCTCCTCGGCTGTACGCAGCTTCAAGGATAGCTGGCGCGCGATATCCATGGCGCGTTCGTAATTCTGCTTGGTCTCGTCGACCGCCTCTTGCAGCATCGCGACGATCGCGTGCCCGGAACGATCAAGCGGATCGCCTTCGTCCTGCCGCTGCTGCCGGTATGGCGGCGGGAACGTAATCACTTTTTCCGAATTTTGGGTCATGGCGGCATCACTGAAAGTGAGGGGGCACCGAGCGACATATCGATAGCAACAATTGCAGGAAAGAAAAGATTGCGCGTAACAAATGTGCGCGCTGTGTCCCGGCAGCAACGGTTGGCAAACGACATTGTTCGCCGGGCCATTGCGTGAGACATCAAACCGCACCTTGTATGTCGCTGTCCACTTTTTTCGATGTGGAAATCTCAAATAAATTGTTAGACTCAACATTAATGCGGCGCTGGGTCAAAAAAATCGTCGCACCGCATTCTGAGGGAACGCTTTGCACCGCGGTAGCGCCCGCAAGTCGGAAACGGCCGCATCAGAGGAGGAGACATGCTTTCGTTCACGCTGAACGGCAGGCAGGTGTCGGTCGATGCCGCCTCGAATACTCCATTGCTGTGGGTTATCCGCGATCACGTTGGGCTGACCGGCACGAAATATGGTTGCGGCGCCGGCCTTTGCGGCGCCTGCACGGTGCATGTCGATGGTAAGGCGGTGCGCGCTTGCCAGACGCCGATGTCCGAGGTCAGCGCCAAGACCGTCGTTACGATCGAGGGGTTATCGCCTAACGCCTCGCATCCATTGCAGAAAGCCTGGGTTGCGCTTGAAGTGCCGCAATGCGGCTACTGCCAATCAGGCCAAATCATGAAGGCGGCTGAGCTACTTGCCAGCAATCCCAGACCCAACCGGGCGCAGATCGTCGCGCATATGGATGGCAATATCTGCCGTTGTGGCACCTATCACCGCATTATTGCGGCGGTTGAACAGGCTTCGAGGGAGGGCTGAGCCATGACGATTGCAATCAAGAGTTCGGACGTCTCCCGTCGCGGCGTGCTGGCAGGTCTTGGTGCCGGCGGTATGATTTTTTGCCTCACTTTGGGAACCGATGGCGTTCGCTTGCTGTCCGAGGCACAGGCCAGCGCCATGGCGAATGCGCCGGTGACACCGTGGGTGCGCATCGCGCCCGACGGCACGATCACGATCCTGAGCGCTGGCGCCGAAATGGGTCAGGGCTCCATGACCAACTTGCCGATGATCGTTGCGGAGGAAATGGACGCCGATTGGTCCAGGGTGGCAATCGAGATGGCACCGGCCGACGCTGGCGTCTACGGCTATTTATTTAACAATAACATACGGATGATGGCAATCGTCGGCAGCCGCGCGACGATGCTCTATTACAACCAGTTGCGGATCGCCGGCGCCCAGGTGCGCAAGGTGCTGCTGCTGAACGCGGCTGAGCGTTGGGCTGTCGATGTAGCAACCCTGCGTACCGAACCGAGCTTGGTGATCAACCCAGCGAATGGTCAAAAACTGACCTATGGCGAGATCGCGGCCTTCGGCAAAGTGCCGGCGCCGCTGCCGTCGGTCGACGCCAAGGAACTCAAATCGCGCAAGGATTGGCGGTTGATCGGCAAGGGTGTCCCGCGCCGGGACACGCCGTTAAAGGTCAATGGCACGGCCATATTTGGCGTCGACATCCGCCTGCCCGACATGGTCTACGCCACCACCTTGCATTCGCCGGTCCACAATTCAGCGCCGGAGCGTTGGAACGACGCGCAGGTCAAGGCGATGCCGGGTGTCCTTGCCACGGTGCGCCTGACCAACGGCGTTGCGGTTGTGGCCGAACGCTTTGAACAGGCATTGGCGGCGGCCGGTGCGCTCAAGGTGGACTGGCAGAAGGGCACTGCCGCCGGCTTCAATTCGGAGGAGGCGCTCAACCGGGATTATGTGAAGATTCATCACGATCCTAATGCGCCGACCCAGGCGGTCCATACTGCCGGCGACGCCAAGGCGGCCTTTGCCGGCGCGGCCAAGGTCCACACGGCGGAGTTCCGCAGCGACTTTGGCTATCACGCCCAAATGGAGCCGTTGAACGCGGTCGCGCGTTTCAACGATGCGGGCGATCGGATTGAGATCTGGGAAGGGACGCAGGCGCCCGATATTTCCCGCACCGCGGTGGCCAAGGCATTTGGCTTCAAGGAAGAGCAGGTCACTCACCACCAATGCTATTTGGGCGGCGGCTTCGGCCGGCGCAATGGCGGCTATGAGGCGGTCGAGGCGGCCCAGATCGCCCGGGCGGTCCGCCGTCCGGTCAAGTTGATCTGGACCCGCACCGAGGATCTGGCGCAGGGCCGGTTCCGACCGCAGTCCTATCAGTGCTTGGAGGCCGCGATCGACGCGTCCGGCAAGGTCGCCGGCTGGAAACATTGCGTCATCGGCGACGGCGGCACGGCGCTACTCACCGGCGGCATGCGGATCGCCTATTACGGGGTGCCCAACCAATTGCTTGAGTTGCGCGGCATCTCCCATGGCGTGCAGGTCAAACATTGGCGGGCGGTGGCGCACGTATTCAATGTGTTCGCTATCGAGAGCTTCATCGACCAGATGGCGGTCGACGCCAACATGGATCCGATCGCATTCCGGTTTGAGCGCATGGGAGCGACGCCCAAGGCGCGCCGCTGCTTCGAGACGGTGGCGCGGATGTGCGATTGGCGGGCGGCGCGACCGCAAGGCCGCGCGCTTGGGCTGTCAATCTCCGAACGCTCGGGCTCGCTCGGTGCCGGTGTGGTGGAAATCTCGCTCGACCGCCAGAGCGGCAAGATCAAGGTCCACAAGGTCTGGGTCGCGGTCGATGGCGGCATCATCGTGTCGCCCGATCCGGCCAAGGCCAATATCGAAAGCGCCATCATTTACGGCCTGTCCAGCGTGCTGCATGAGCGGGTCACGCTGAAGGACGGCGTTGTCGAGCAGAGCAATTTTCACGACTATAATCTGATGCGGATGTCCGATCTGCCGGACGAAATGCATGTCGAATTCGTGGACGTGGACACGCGGCCGACCGGGCTGGGCGAGATCGGCAATCCGTTCCTTGCCGCCGCCATCTCCAATGCGTTTCACCGGCTGACCGGCAAGCGGCTGCGGCACATGCCGTTTACGCCGGAGCGCGTCCTGGAAGTGCTGAAGGCCTGACGCCTCCTCGCGCCGGCTCTCCAAAAATGTGAGCGCCCGCCTCTCGACGAGGGGTGGGCGCTTTACCTTGGAGCCAGGGGCACCGTCGCCCCAGCGGCGCCTTAAGCATTAACTGGTTGCTAAGAAAACCACGATACTTTTCCGTCAATAGAATCTATGGGCGATGAGGCGATTTGGACGCCCAGAGGACATTCGGATCCCGGTGCCTCTAGCGCCGATCGGCAAAGGTCAGATGCGAGGGGTGACGATCACATGCAGGCCGAACCAGTAACAGCTGAAACCGCAACGTCGGTCGCGGGAGCCCCCAACGCCGCCGGTGCTGGCAAGGCCGAAGCCATGGAATTGATCAGCTTCGCCATCGGCGAGGACCAGTATGGCGTCGACATCATGGCGGTGCGCGAGATCAAGGGCTGGACCGAGATCACGCACTTGCCCAAGCAGCCTGAATATGTGCGCGGCGTGCTCAATCTGCGCGGCGTGATCGTGCCAATCATCGATCTGCGTTGCCGATTTGGTCAGGGGACGACCGAGGCATCGCCGCTGCACATCATTATCATCGTGCAAATCGCGTCGCGGCAGGTCGGCCTGCTCGCCGACCGGGTCCTCGACATCGTTTCCTTTGAAGCCGCCCAAGTCCAGCCGGTGCCGCGCGTTGCGCGTGCCACCCGCCTGGACTTCCTGTCGGGCCTGGTGACGACCGACGGC
>JALHRD010000030.1 GCA_022841625.1 Xanthobacteraceae bacterium | reverse complement strand
AGTGGATTTGACATTCGCTACCCACCTGGCAGCAAGCACGCGATGCGAATGTCAAATCCAAAACTCCACTAGCAGCATATACTTGCTAGTGGTCCTTTGATTCTAACATTCGCAAAATCACCCGCGGAAACGGGATGCGAATGTTAGAATCGAACCACTAGGCGCGCGCCGGCTCAGATTCGCGGGCAGCGACGGCGACACCCGACGCGGCGGATGCCGCCGCGATATGGCGCTCGACCAAGATCACCAACACCGCGCCGGCGATCAGGGCAATCTGGGTCGCGCACAGGCGCACGATCGCGGCATCGCCGACCACCATTGCCGGCACTGCGCCCAGCACCAGACCGACCACGGCAAGAACCAGCACAACGTCGATGGTATCCCGATCGGCGGCGCGCCCCATCACCCAGGCCCGGGCGAACTCGATGACATAGGCCGCAAAGGCGGTTGCGATGACCAGCTTGATGCCGGCCAGGATCTGCGAAGCCAGCACCAGCCCGCGAAATCCGAGATCGAACATTGCATTGAAACCGAATGCCGCGGCGGCGTGCACCGGATCCCGCAGCAGACCGCCATAGGGCGAAATCAGCGCGAGCAGCGCGCCCTTGCCCCAGACCGGGACGAAGTAGAACGCCACCAGGACCAGATTGACCGACCCGAGCGCGAGCGCATGCAGATTGAACGATTTGAAGCTGAGCGAACCGATCCCCGAGCGCATCGAACCCCTCCCGATGCCGACCGCGCGCAAATGCACGCCAATCCGATACCGGGCGACGCTACGCCGGCTGCCATGCCGGCCCAATCGAAACCCTTTGTTAACCTTAGCGCGGGGGGCTGGGAGGGGGCCGTGCCAACGACATCCCGGCGACCTGAGGAAGTCTAGACCTTCTTATAGGCGCGCTCGTGATAGACCAGCGCCGGCCCCTGCGGGCCGAGCCGCACCGCCTCGACCGCGCCAAAAAACACGTTGTGGCTGCCGACCGCGCGCACCTCGACAATCCGGCAATCGAACGCAACCACCGCGCTCACCAGCACCGGACTCGCGGTGGCGAGCGTGGTCCATTCGCCGGTGCTGAAACGATCGCTGCCGGTGACCCCGGTGCGGCCCGCGAACAGGTCGGCGATCTCGGCCTCGGACGCGCCCAGCGTATTGATGCAGAACACGCCGTTCTCGCTCACCGCCGGATTGGTCTGGCTGCGCCGGTTGAGACACATCAGCAGCACCGGCGGCGCATCGGTCACCGAGCAGACCGCAGTGGCGGTGGCGCCCGCCTTGCCGGCCGGCCCCGCGGTGGTGATGACATGCACGGCGGCACCGAGCCGGCTCATGGCCTCGCGGAACGGCCCCGCCTCCACCGTGCGTACCGACTCAGGGCCGACCGCCGTAAAGGCGCCGTCCATCGCATCGTCGGGGCGTTGGTCGATCCAACTCATCGCTCGCTTGGTTCCTCGCCTACTCGGCCGGCCGCGGGCGCTTGCCCACGCCGGCATAAGCGACATCGTCAGGATTGATCCAAGTGTCGCCCACCCAACCGTGCTCGTCATACTCGGACATGCACTGATCGGCGAGCCCGATCATCTGGTCCATGGCGCCGGACGATCGCGCATTCCACATGGCCTGAATGCGGATATCCTCGTGATTGCCGGCATAATTCATCTCGTAAAGCTCATGCCGTCCACCAAATTCGGTGCCGATGGCGTCCCACAACAGCTTGAGCACCTTGATGCGCTCCTTGTAGTCGATGCCGTGGGAACCGCGCACATAGCGCGCCAGATATTTGTCGATATCGGGATTGGCGAAATCCTTGGCCGATGACGGCAGGTAGATCAGCGCCGACGCGACGATCTTCTCGACGATCTCCTTGATGCGCCCATAGGCGTCGCCGGCAAAGACCCGGTAACTCGCACCCGACTGCGCATTCGGCAGCACCGCGCCATCGACCCAAGGTGTCGAATTGAGCGCCATGGCGTCGGTCAACGCCCAGAACAGGTTGCGCCAAGCAATGATCTCACCGAGCATCGCCTGGTTGCCGCGGAACTCGTCGGCGCCGGTCGCACGCAGCGTTTTGGCGATGACCCCGATCAGAAAATCAAGCTTCACTGCAAGACGGGTGCAGCCCTGAAACTGATAACCGGCGACAAAGCCCGATTGCGGATAGAAGACCTTCAGTTTCTCCAGATCGCGGTGCAGCAGCACGTTTTCCCAAGGGATGAACGCATTATCGAACACGAAGATCGCGTCGTTCTCGTCGAAGCGCGATGACAGTGGATAATCGTAGGGCGTGCCCATGACGCTCGCCATCATCTCATAGGAGGCGCGGCAGATGAGCTTCACGCCCGGCGTATTCATCGGCGCAATAAACATCACCGCCATGTCGGAATCGTTGATCGGCATCGCCGCGTTCTGGCCGAGGAAATTGTAATGCGTCAGCGCCGAGGCGGTGGCGACCACTTTCGCGCCAGATACAAAGATTCCGGCGTCGTTTTCCTTCTGGATGGTGATGAACACGTCCTTCACCTGGTCGGCGGCGCGCGCGCGATCGACCGGCGGATTCACGATGGCGTGGTTCATGAACAGGACGTTTTCCTGCGCGCGGCGATACCAACGTTTCGCGTTGTCGGCGAATTTTCCGTAAAATTGATGATTGGCGCCCAGCGTGTTCATCAGCGACGCCTTGTAGTCGGGCGAGCGCCCCATCCAGCCGTAACTCATGCGCGCCCAGGCCGCGATGGCGTCGCGCTGGCCGATCACCTCCTCGCGCGAGCGCGCGACGCGGAAAAACTTGTGGGTGCGGCCGCCCGAGCCGGTATCGGTCGGGCTGGTGAGAACGTCCCGGGTCTTGGGGTCGTGCAGCGCATCATAGAGGCGCGCCACCGAGCGCGCGGCGTTGCGAAACGCCGGGTGGGTCGTAACGTCGTCCACCCGCTCGCCGTAAATGTAGACCTCGCGCCCATCGCGCAGGCTCGCGAGATATTCCGCACCGGTAAACGGCCGCCCCGGCGCAGCGATTGCGTCTTCTGCCTTCACTGCTGCCACCTATTCCCGCCTCTCGCCCGTATCCACCCCGCGCCTATCATATGCAACCTGGCTTGTCACACCGGCGGCTCCCCCCCCCCGCCGCCGATGGCCACCGCTCAGACGGCAGGGCCGGCAGGCGGCGACTCGTTGCGGAATGGCTGCGTTAATAGCCGGTCGAGCCGCAGTTCGCGCGGATCGCGAAAGATCGGGATGCCGATGGTCATTCCGGTATGGCCGGCCTCCGGTTGCGCCCGATAGGTGCCAAACAGCCGATCCCACCACGGCAGATTGAAACCGAAATTGCTGTCGGTCTCGTTACGCAAGACTGAATGGTGCACCCGGTGCATGTCCGGCGTCACGATCAGCAAGCGCAACAGGCGATCGAGCCATGCGGGTATCGCCACATTCGCGTGATTGAACATCGACGTTGCATTGAGCACCACTTCAAATAGCACGACCGCGACCACCGGAATCCCGAGCGCAAGAATGACGGCTATCTTGATGAACAGCGAGATCAGAATTTCGAACGGATGAAACCGCACGCCGGTAGTAACGTCGATGTCGAGATCGGCATGGTGCATGCGGTGCAGCCGCCATAGCACCGGCACTTTATGGAAGACGACATGCTGGGCGTAGATCACGAGATCAAGCGCCAGGAAGCCGATCAGCGCCGCGACCGACAGCCGCAAGCCGAGATAATTGATCAAGCCCAAGCCGTTGCCGGCGGCGTAGAGCGAGGCCCCGACCGCGGCGGACGGCACCAACACCCGCACGGTGGCGATATCGACCAGCAGGATCCCGAGATTGCTCGGCCAACGCGGCCAGCGGCCCACGGTCAGCCCCCGCCGTGGCGCAGCCAACTCCCAGATCGCCATCGCAGCGAACACCATGGCGAAGGCGCCGAGTCGGATCAAAACTTCGAAGCTGATCGCCATTCAAACAGCCGCGCGGGTTCGCGTTAAAAGAGTGCGACCGCTCAGTCTAGCATCCGCGCGCCGACGCCGGATCAGAATTTATCGAGTTCGCGACCTTTGGCATCGACCAAAGTTGCGCCCCGCTCGCGGATCACGAGCTCGTGCGGCAAGGCATCAAAGGTCGTGCCTTCAAACAGCTCGCTGAAATCGCGCACCGGCGCGTTCCTGCCCCCGGTCGGCGCCAGGAACTCGTCGAGACGGTGGAACTGGTCTGGTTTTTCTTGAGCCTGCATAAATTTTGCGAATGTTCCGGTGACCAAGCCGGCCTTTTTCTGCATCCGGAAGGTCACCTGCCGCCGAAATACCTTGGGCATCAGCAACGGACCATGGTCGTCCCGCAATTCGATCGTCACGCCCTTTTTCGGCCGGCGATAGAGCAGTCCCGGAAAAAACACATCGGTGTCCTTGGAATAGTCCTTGAAGATGCGCTTCTTGGCTTTGCCCTTGCTCATCGCCTTGAGCAGTTCCTCGATCTCGTCTTTGGTCATCGAATCATAGAAGCCTGGATAGGCCAGGGCCTGCTCCACCAGCCAGGTATTGATATCAAGCTTGAAATTCTGACCGAACCGCACGTTGCCGACAAAACGCCCGTAAACGTCGGTCACGTCGAAAGGCTTTTCGACCGCCGACACGAATTCACAGGCGATGTCGCCGGAACCGAACGATGCAATCTTCTTGCCCAGCAGATGCGTGGCGGTTTCGCCCCAATGCTGGAGACGCTCCTCGTTCGCGGCGTTGAAGGCCGCGCGCTTCGCCTTGGGCACCTCTCCCGTCAGCGGCGCGGCTTTATAATGCAGCTCCGGTGCATCGACGCCTTGCAGCCGTATGGTGATCTTGTTCTTATCGCTGACGACCGGCTTGCTCCCCTTGCCTTTCGATATCGCGCCAAAGAACACCTTCGTCGTCTTGAAGGTTTTTCCATCCGCAGCAAATTGAAAGGACTTCTTGTTGACGTCGACGATAAGCTTCACCGTGTCGGCATCCGCGGTGCCGACCGGCCAGAATTGGTTGACGTCGAGCTTTCCCCGAATGCGCAGTAGTCCAGGCATGGCCAGCCCTCCTGTTGCGACTAGGATGATTTTAGCGCCGCTCGCACGCTCGTACAATCTGCGGTAGCATGCCGCCGAGCGCCGCGCCGACATCCATGCGCGTCTTGGGGAGATGGCGCTTGGCCGAATTGTCTCGCCAGTCACGCCTTGCTATGAGATTCAGTGAGCTGGGTCATTGGCATCGGCGCCGCCTGGACAACGCCTGTCACCCGATGAGGGTCCAGCACAAGGGGGCCTGACCGAGCATGGAAGTTTTCGTCCAGCAGCTCATTAACGGCGTCACGCTCGGATCGATCTACGGCCTTATCGCCATCGGCTACACCATGGTGTTTGGCATTCTCGGCATGGTCAATTTCGCCCATGGCGATGTGTTCATGGTGTCGGCGTTTATCGCGCTGATCGCCTTTCTGATCCTCACATCATGGATCGGCGCGGGCCTGATTGCGCTGGCCCTGGTGGTCGTGCTGATCGTCGCAATGGCGATGACGGCGCTGCTGAATTGGGCGATCGAGCGGGTTGCCTACCGGCCGCTCCGCGGCTCGTTCCGGCTGGCGCCCCTGATTTCGGCCATCGGCATGTCGATCTTCCTGATGAATTTCGTGCAAGTTGCGCAAGGCCCGCGCAACAAATCGATCCCACCGCTGTTCTCGGAGGTGATCGTGCTGTTCACGGTCGACGGCTACGACGTCACCGTATCCTATAAGCAGATCGCGATTTGGCTCACGACCGGCGTGCTGCTGCTCGCGTTCTGGTATTTGGTGTCGAAGACCGCGCTTGGCCGCGCGCAGCGCGCCTGCGAGCAGGACCAGAAGATGGCGGCGCTGGTCGGCATCAATGTCGACCGCACCATCTCGATCACCTTCGTAATCGCGGCGGCGCTGGCAGCGGTCGCCGGCACCATGTACCTGGTTCACTATGGCGTCGTGAGTTTTGCCGACGGCTTCACGCCGGGCGTCAAAGCATTCACCGCCGCGGTGCTCGGCGGCATCGGCTCGCTGCCGGGCGCGGTGATCGGCGGACTGGCCATAGGTCTGATCGAAACTTTGTGGTCGGCCTATTTCTCGTCCGACTACAAAGATGTCGCCGCCTTCTCGATCCTGATCGTGGTGATGATCTTCCTGCCGCAAGGCCTGCTCGGCCGCCCCGAAGTCGAGAAGGTATAAAATGGCAGCGGAGGCGAACAATGTCGCCTCGCGTTCTAGCCTTTTGCTCGCCCTGCGCGCGGCCGCACGCACCGCCTTGATTGCGTTCGGCCTGCTTTTGCCACTGATCGCATTCCGAGCCGTCCACGATATCCGCAACGAATTGGTGCTCGAAACCCGCTGGCCGCTGTTTGCAGCTTTTGTCGCGATTGCCTTCGCCGGCCGGCTGCTCTGGGAATTGTTGCCGCGCGAGAGCCTCAAGATACGACTTGCGGCGTTCGCCCGCGCACCGGGCCAATTGCTGAGCGCCGCTGCCGCCTGCTTGGTTCTTGCCAATGTCCTGCGCTTGGCTGCCAAAAGCCTGGCTGACACCGATGCCGCGATCGCGCTCGCTTTCACCTATCTGTTTGCATTCGCCACCTTCGCCTTCGTCATCGGCGCCGTCGGGGCCTGGGTCATCCGGCGCTATCCGGCCGGCACCGAAACCGGCCGCCAGCGCCGCCATCAGATCGGCGTCGGCCTGCGGACTGGCGCGCTGGGTTTCCTGCTGGTCTACCCGTTGATGCTGTTCTGGCTGGCCGGCTCGCAAGGCTCGATCAAATGGATCGACAATTTCGGCATCCAAATCCTGATCTATGTGATGCTCGGCTGGGGCCTTAACATCGTGGTCGGGCTCGCCGGTCTGCTCGACCTCGGCTATGTCGCGTTCTACGCGGTCGGCGCCTATAGCTATGCGCTGCTCGCCAAGAGCTTCGGACTATCGTTCTGGATCCTGCTGCCACTCGCCGGCATCCTGGCGGCGTTTTGGGGGGTCTTGCTCGGATTTCCGGTGCTGCGCTTGCGCGGCGACTATCTCGCAATCGTGACACTCGCATTTGGCGAAATCATCCGGCTGGTCCTGATCAATTGGGTCGACCTGACCAACGGCTATGCCGGCATCAGCGGCGTCCCGCGGCCGAGCTTTTTCGGCATCCCGTTCACCGATGGTCCGGACGGCTTTGCCGCCCGCTTCGGCCTCGAGTTCAACGCAATCTATCGCACCATGTTTCTCTATTACGTGATTCTGGTGCTGGCGCTGATCACGGCCTATGTCACCATGCGGCTTCGGCGGCTGCCCATCGGCCGCGCCTGGGAAGCGCTGCGCGAAGACGAGATCGCCTGCCGCGCGCTCGGCATCAACACCACCACCACCAAGCTCAGCGCCTTTGCCATCGGCGCGATGTTTGGCGGCTTTGCCGGCTCGTTCTTTGCGGCGCGCCAGGGTTTCGTATCGCCGGAAAGCTTCACCTTCATGGAATCGGCGGTGATCGTCGCCATCGTGGTGCTGGGCGGCATGGGCAGCCAGATCGGCGTGGCGGCCGCGGCGATCGTCATCATCGGCGGCACCGAATTGATGCGCGAACTCGACGTGCTTAAGGCGATCTTCGGCCGCGATTTTGACCCGACCCAGTACCGCATGCTGCTGTTCGGCCTCGCCATGGTCGTCATCATGATCTGGAAACCGCGCGGCTTGATTTCGACACGAACGCCCTCGGTGTTCCTGAAGGAGCGTAAGGCGGTATCCGGAGCGCATGTGCGGGAGGGCCACGGATGACGCTGCTGCGCGTCGAGCACCTCACCATGCGTTTTGGCGGACTCGTCGCCATCAACGATCTGTCGTTTACCGCCGAACGGGGGCATATCACCGCATTGATCGGACCAAACGGCGCCGGCAAGACCACGGTGTTCAACTGCATCACCGGTTTCTACAAGCCGAGCGAAGGTCGTATGGCGTTGCAATTCGGCGACCCCGCCGTGTGGGATGAAATCGAAGCGCTGACCGAACGGGGCCAGCGCGGCCTGGAATGCCGCGCCGGCTCGCTGTTCCTGCTTGAGCGCATGCCGGACTTTCTGGTGGCGCAAAAGGCACGGGTGGCGCGCACCTTTCAAAATATCCGGCTGTTCCCCGGCATGACCGTGCTGGAGAACCTCCTGGTTGCACAACATCAACCGTTGATGCGGGCCTCCGGCTGGAGCGTGCTTGGCATGCTCGGCTTGCCGTCTTATGCGCGCGCCGAGCGTGCCGCGATTGAGAAAGCCCGCCTCTGGCTCGACCGCATTGGCCTGACTGAGCGCGCCGACGACCCCGCCGGCGCGCTGCCTTATGGCGCGCAGCGCGAACTTGAGATCGCGCGTGCAATGTGCACCGACCCGGTGCTGTTATGCCTCGACGAACCGGCGGCCGGCCTCAATCCGAGCGAAAGCGCCGAACTCGCGCGCTTTTTGCGTACGCTGCGCAATGAGCACGCGATTTCGATACTATTGATCGAGCACGACATGTCGGTGGTGATGGAGATTTCCGACCACGTCATTGTGCTTGACCATGGCGTCAAGATCGCCGATGGCCCGCCGGATGTCGTGCGGGACGATCCGAAAGTGATTGCCGCCTATCTCGGCGTTGAGCACGACGAAGTCAGCCAGGTGGAAGCGGAGGTCGGGCTGTGACCGCGCCGCTCCTGTCAGTGCGCGGCGTGAAGACCTATTACGGCAATATCGCCGCGCTGAAAGGCGTCGATGTCGAGGTCGGCAACGGTGAGATTGTCGCGCTGATCGGCGCTAACGGCGCCGGCAAATCGACTCTGATGATGACGATCTGCGGCAATCCGCGCGCGCGCGAAGGCGCGATCACATTCGACGGCCGCGACATCACCGCGTTGCCGACCCACGAGATCGCCCGGCTGCGGATCGCCCAGGCGCCGGAAGGCCGGCGCATCTTTGTACGCATGACGGTGATGGAAAATCTCCAGATGGGCGCCGTCGCCGGCGACCCCGCGCATTTCCAGTCCGATCTCGATCGGGTGTTTGCGCTGTTCCCGCGCCTCAAAGAGCGGATCGGCCAGCGCGGCGGCACACTGTCCGGCGGCGAGCAACAAATGCTCGCCATCGGCCGCGCGCTGATGGGCCGGCCCCGTCTGTTATTGCTCGACGAACCCTCTCTCGGCCTGGCACCGCTGATCGCCCGCCAGATTTTCACCGCGATCCGCAAACTCAATGCCGAGGAAAAGCTCACGGTGTTCCTGGTGGAACAGAACGCGTTTCATGCGCTCAAGCTCGCGCACCGCGGCTATGTGATGGTCAACGGTCTGATCACGCTCACCGGCACCGGCAGGGCCTTGCTCGACCGGCCGGAAGTGAAGGCCGCCTATCTCGAAGGCGGGAGACATTAGCCGATGGGCACCCTGCTCTATGACGGCAATTCACTGTGGGTGTTTGCGCTGGTCACCGTCATTCTTGGCGGCGGGGCGGCGGCGCTGACCGGACGCGCGCTGGCCGCGGTTTGGCGGCCCTGGTGGCAGGTCATCCCGTTCATGCTTCTGGTCGGCATGGCGGTGCGCTTCCTACATTTCGCTCTGTTTGGCGGCACGCTGATCGCGCCGGGATATTATGCGGCCGATACCGCGGTATGCCTCATTTGCGGGTTGATAGGCTTCCGCCGGATGCGGGTATCGCAGATGGTCAGTTGCTATGGCTGGATCAACGCGCGCGCGGGCGCGCTCCATTGGCGCCAGCGCGCCTGAATCTGGATGACAAGCATCCAATTTACGGGTTGAATTCGTCCAAGACACAATAACCAGCGGAAAACCGCGGGCGCACCCAGCAGATATTTTTTCAGAGGGAGACAGTCATGCGGAAAATTTTGGCGCTCGGCCTGGCACTCAGCTCGGCGCTCGGCCTCGGGCTTTCCGGCACCGCCTCGGCCCAAGTCAAACTGGCCGTTGGCGGCCCGATGACCGGCGGCGTGGCCGCGTTCGGCGCACAGCTCCGGCAAGGCGTCGAGCAAGCGGTCGCCGACATCAACGCCCAAGGCGGCATCCTTGGACAGAAAATCGAACTGTTCATTGGCGATGACCGCGCCGATCCGCGCGAGGGCGTGTCGGTCGCCAACAAATTCGTCGCCGACGGCGTGAAATTCGTGGTCGGACATTTCAATTCCGGCGTGACCATACCGGCCTCCGACGTCTATCAAGAGAACGGCATGCTGGTGATTACGCCGGCCGCCACCAATCCGAACGTGACCGAACGCGGCCATTGGAACATCTTCCGGGTGTGCGGCCGCGACGACCAGCAGGGCAACCTCGCCGGCGCGATTATTGCGCAGCGCTTCAAAGGCAAGCGCGTGGCAATCGTCCACGACAAGACCACCTATGGCCAGGGGCTCGCCGATGAAACCCGCCGCGCCATGGCCAAAGGCGGCCTCAAAGACGTGCTCTACGAGGGCGTCAACAAGGATGACCGCGACTTCACCGCGCTGATTTCCAAGATGCGGCAGGCGCGCGTCGACCTGGTGTTCTGGGGCGGCCTGCACGACGCCGGCGGCCTGATCGTGCGCCAGATGCGCGCACAAGGCCTCAAGGCGCCGCTGATGGGCGGCGACGGCATCACCGACGACGAGTTCGCCGCCATCGCCGGCCCGGGCGCCGAGGGCACGCTGATGACATTCTCGCCCGATCCGCGCACCAACCCGGCCAACAAGGCGATCATCGAATTGTTCCGCACCAAGCGCATGTTCGAGCCGCAGGCCTATACGCTCTACAGCTACGCCTCGGTGCAGATCTTCAAGCTGGCGATCGAGCGCGCGAACTCACTCGACCCGAAAAAGGTCGCCGAGGTGTTGCGCTCGGGCATGGTGTTTGACACCGTCCTGGGCAGCCTCTCCTTCGACAAGAAAGGCGACGTTTCGGAATATGTCGTGGGCGGCGTCAAAAAGGATCGCTATGTGCTTTACACATGGCGCAAGGGCCCGGACGGCCGCATCAGCTATTTCGAAGGCGACTGAGCCCGGCTCTGTCCGGCTCACTTACTAGCGACGCACACGCCGCCAAGTAAAATCCTGGCCACGCGTGCGCCGCCACTTCATCGTGCTTACCCGATCGTCTGGAGTATCGGAAACATCTCGATCAGCCAGGTATTGAGCTGGGTGAAAAAGCCGAACAGGAAAGCCAGGCCGGTAAGCACCAACAGGCCGCCCATCGCCTTCTCGACATAAACGAGTTTATTGCGAAAGCGCGTGAGGAACGCGGCGAACGGTTCGACTGCAAACGCCGCGATTAGAAACGGCACGCCAAGCCCGAGTGAATAGACCGCCAGCAGGCCGGCGCCTTTCGCCATTGTCGCCTCCGACGCCGCAATGGTGAGAATGGTCGCAAGGATCGGCCCGATGCAGGGCGTCCAGCCCAGCGCAAAAGCCAGCCCCATCACATAGGCGCCCCACAACCCGACCGGTTTCGGCATTTGCATACGCGCCTGCCGGTGCAACAGCGCAATCGGCGTGAGTCCGAGGAAGTGCAGCCCCATGACGATGATGGCGATGCCGGCGACGATTGACAGCTCGTAGGAATAGAGCCGCAGCAGCCCGCCGACCACACTCGCGGCCGCGCCGAGCGCGACAAACACCGTTGAGAAGCCTAAAACGAACAGCGAGGCCGCGATCATCGCGTCGCGCCTGACCAGCGGCTCCGGCTCAGCGTCCGCCAACCGCTCGACCGACGCCCCCGTGAGATAGATCAGATAGGGCGGCACCAGCGGCAGCACGCAGGGCGACAGGAAACTGATTAGCCCCGCAAACAGCGCAGCAAAGATGGAGACATCCGGCGTCATGGCCCTTCGATGCGACGCCCAGGCGGCGATTGCAAGGCGGCTGGCGCCGTCTCGCGGCAAATTGATCGCGCCCAGGCCGCAATGCGGTTAACGCCGAACCCCACCGGGATGGGATTAACTCCGCCAATCGGCGGTATGCCCGTTCCAAACTCTGATATTCTCGCGGCCATGGCCCCACGCAATCTCATTACCGATGTCGCAGGCGTGACCGTCGGACATGCCGACGATGCGCGGCTCGCGTCCGGCGTCACCGCCGTCGTGTTCGACGAACCCGCAGTGGCGAGTATTGACGTGCGCGGCGGCGGCACCGGCACCCGCGAAAGCGTGCTGCTCGATCCATCGATGACGATCGAGCGGATCGACGCGATCGCACTGTCCGGCGGCTCGGCATTTGGCCTGGAAGCCGCCGCCGGCGTGATGGCACGGCTGGCCGAACAAGGCCGCGGCTTTGCAATCCGTACGGCGCGCGTGCCGATCGTGCCCGGCGCAATCCTGTTCGACCTCGCCAATGGCGGCGACAAGACTTGGGACCGTTACCCACCCTATCGCGAACTTGGCTATGCGGCGGCGGCGACCGCAGGCAGCGCCGTCAGCCTTGGCACCGTCGGAGCGGGCTTTGGCGCGACCACTGCCAATTTCAAGGGTGGCATCGGTTCGGCCTCGGCGACCGTGGGCGACATCACGCTCGGCGCATTGGTTGCGGTCAATGCGGCCGGCAGCATCACCGTCGGCGCGGGGCCATGGTTCTGGGCGGCACCCTATGAACGCAACGCCGAATTCGGCGGACACGGCCTGCCGACGCCACTGCCGGACGCAGCGCTGGCCTTTCGCACCAAAGGCCACAGCGGCGAGAACACCACGCTGGCGGTGATCGCGACCGACGCGACCTTGAACAAGGTCCAGGCCAAGCGCCTGGCGATCATGGCGCAGGTCGGGCTTGCGCGTGCCATACGCCCGGTGCACACCCCGCTCGACGGCGATCTGGTATTCGCGGCAGCGACCGGGCGGCGGCCCCCGCCCGATCCAATCCATGGTCTTGCCGAACTTGGCAGCACCGCCGCCGACGTGCTGGCGCGCGCCACCGCGCGGGCCGTCTATGAGGCCAAGGCACTGCCGTTCCCTGGCGCCACGCCGGCCTGGCGCGATCGATTTTCCGCAGCCAGGTAAGGAGCTTGGAAGCGCGCAGTCGCCGCCTTGACTTAGCCTTATGATGGTTTGCTAATGGCGACACATCACCGTCGCGCTATTGAATTGGGAGAGAAGTCCATGCGTTTGGCCATCGCCGCCTGCGCCGTCGCGCTCACGGTTTCGTCGGTGCCTGCCACCGTGCTTGCGCAAACACCATCCTGTCCGGGCAATCCGAACGCACTTGGCGTTGCGCGCACGGTCGAGATCGACACCACCGGCGGTCCCGGATTTGGCTTCGAGCATTTCCGCGAGCACGACTTTCTGGAGACCGGCGAAGTGGTGCTGACCTTCGACGACGGGCCGTGGCCGCAGCGCACGCCGGCGGTGCTCAAGGCGCTTGCCAGCCATTGCACGCGCGCGATCTTTTTCCCGATCGGCAAGCACGCGACCTATGAGCCCGGCATCCTCAAGCAGGTCGCCGCCGCCGGCCATTCGGTCGGCAGCCATACCTGGAGCCATCAGAATCTCATGGGGCGCTCGGTCCAGCAGGGCAAGGACGAGATCGAGAAAGGCATCAGCGCGGTGGTCATGGCGGTCGGCGGACCGACCGCGCCGTTCTTCCGCTTCCCGGCGCTGCGCCATCCGCCAGAACTCGTGACCTATCTCGGCGAACGCAACATTGCGATCTTTTCGACCGATATGGATTCATTCGACTTCAAGATGCGCAAACCCGAACAGGTGCGCCAAGCCGTGATGACGAAGCTCAAGAAATACGGCAAAGGCATCGTGCTGATGCACGATTTCCAGCAGGCAACCGCTGCCGCCGCCGCCGACTTGCTCAATGACCTCAAGGCCGGCGGCTACAAGATCGTCCACATGCGGGGGAAAGTACCGGTGAAGACAATCGCGGCCTATGACGAAGAAGTCCGCAAGGAAGCCAAGCTGCCGACCGTGAGCGCGAAGCCGACCTCGAGCGTCGTGCGCACGGTCAACGAGTAAAGCGCTCGGCCGAATAGGGCGCCGGATCGCAGAACGGCGTTGCGCCGGTCAGCATCTCGGCCACCAGGCGGCCGGTCGCCGGGCCCAGTGTCAGGCCCCAATGGGCATGACCGTAGGCCAGCCACAGCCCGGACCGCGCCCGCCCGATCACCGGCAGGGAATCGGCAAAGCACGGACGGCTGCCGAGCCATGGCTGGGTTTCGACGGCTTCACCAAGCGGAAATAGCGCACGGGCCTGGGGCAGCAGGCGATCGAACTGCGCCGGCGTCGGCGGCGCGTCACGCTGGGCAAATTCGGCGCCAGTGGTGACACGCAGCCCCTGCTCCATCGGCGCAACGCAATAGCCGAGATCGGCATCGACCACGGGCCGGGTCAGGCCGGCATTCCCGCGCGGCCGGAAATGCAGGTGATAGCCCCGCTTGACCGCCAGCGGCAGGTCGATGCCCATCGGCTTGAGCAGATCGGGCGCCCAGGGACCAAGCGCGACCACCGCCTCGCGCGCGTCGACCGGACCCTCGCCGGTCTCGACCCGCCAGCGATCGCCGGCGCGATGCAGCGTGCGCGCATCGCCGCGCAGCACAATCCCGCCGAGCGCGGTGAAGCGCGCAACATAGGCCCGCGTCAACGCCAACGGGTTGCTGACGCTGGCGGAGCCTCGCCAGTAGACGGCATGGTTGAACGACGGCGCGAGCGACGGCTCGAGCGCCAACGCGCCAGCACAATCGAGCGCATCGTGGGGCAGGCCGAATTCGCCGGCCAGTTCGCGCTCGCGCGCGGTCGCGGCAAAGGCCGCCTGCGTCCGGTAGATCTTGAGCCAGCCGGTCTTGCGCAAATAACGCGTGGCGTCGGATTCCTGCATCAACGCCTCGTGCTCGGCGAGCGCGGCGGCGAACAGCGGTCGCGTGCGGTTTGCGAACAGAATGCGGCGCTCGATCGCCGAATTGGCGCGGTATGCGAGCAGCCATGGCGCGATCTGCGGCAGAAACGACAGGTGGTAATTGGCTTCGGTTGCGCGTTTGAGCGCGACATTCAGCAGCGCGCCGAATGCGGTCGGGAACGGGTGCGGCAGCAACGTGTTGCCCTCGATCACCCCGGCATTGCCATAGGAGGTGCCCTCGCCCGGCCCATTGCGATCGACCAAGGCAACGGCGAGCCCGCGCTTGGCGAGATGCAGCGCAATCGAAACGCCGACGATGCCGGCGCCCAGAATGACAGCATCGGTGCGCGCCATGGCGATCCTTCCTCAAGAGAACGGCCCCGACCCAAGGCCGGGCCGGCGGTGGCGCGATCAATATCGTAACGCCATGCGCAATGCAGCAGGCTTTGTGAATTGCTGGCGCGTCGATTGCGTCTATTGGCGCAACACCCGGTCGCGTGTCATCATGCTGCCCTTCGGAGGGCCCTATCATGAAAACACTGGTCGCAGCGGCGTTGACCGCCAGCCTATGGCTTTCCGCTCCGGCGGCCCAGGCTGCGCCATGTCTGATGGTCACAGTCACCGGCGCACAGGGCGGGCCGCAAGCCTATCAGGGCCAGGCCGGCCCCGGCACGTTGATCAGCTACGGCGATGACGCCGACAATTGCAGCACCGTGCGGCTGCAATTCGATGCTGGCCGCGGCACGCTGTTGCGCTGGTCGCAAATCAAGGTGCTGTCATCGCAAGTAGACGCCGTCTTTTTCACCCACATGCACAACGACCACAGCGAAGGTCTTTTCGAACTGATTCAACATCGCTGGTTGCTTTTCCCCAAGAGTCCAAAGCTTGATGTCGTATGCAGCGATGACGCTGCGAGCCCGCTTGGCTTTACAATCAGTTGCAAGAAGTTTGTCGCCCATATCGCCGATGCATCCATTCAATCTGGCGAGGTGGCGCAGCGCGTCTCCGAGGACAAGAGCCGTCCGCCGGAAGGCCCGGCGGTACTCGCGAACTTAAGGACCTTCCAGCCCACCAACGCGCCGCAGCTCGTTTGGTCGTCGGGCGATGTCCGGGTCAGCGCAATCGGCTCCACCCACATTTCGGGACATGCGTCCTATCGCGTCGATACGCCCGCCGGCAGCGTGGTGATCGGCGGCGACGCCGGCAACGACACACCCGCGCCACCGCGCCCCGCATCGACCTCCGCACAGGTTGAAATGCTCGCCAAAGGCGTCGACATCATCGTGCATTCGGCGATTCACCCGGTGATGGGCCCGGAACACGGCAGCGGCATGCCAGCGCCGATTTACCATCGCCAGAGTTCGGCTTCCGACCTTGGTGCGATGGCACAGCGTGCGGGTGCCAAGCATCTCGTTTTGACCCACCTGATCCCAGCCCCCGGCGCTCCATCGCAGGGCCTGTGGAAGGTGCCCGGTGGCCCGCTCAGCGCAGCCGCCTATCAGGAGGCCGCACGGGCTGCCGGCTTCGCCGGCAATGTCCTCGTCGCCACCGATCTCGCCAATCTGCGTCTACCAACAAAGTAAACGCGAAAGGCAACATCTGGGGGCAGGCCGCAGCCGCACGTTGCCCCGGAACCCCCGTACGTGTTACGCGACGGGCCTTCAGGAGGGTCGCATGCGCCGCCCGCTGCTCGTCGCCCCGTCAATTCTTTCCGCCGACTTTGCCCGGCTGGGCGAGGAAGTGCGCGCGGTCGACGCCGCCGGCGCCGACTGGATTCATGTCGATGTGATGGACGGCCATTTCGTTCCCAACATCACCATCGGCCCCGCGGTGGTGCAGGCGTTGCGCCCGCACACCAAGAAACTGCTCGACGTTCACCTCATGATTGCGCCGTGCGACCCTTATCTCGAGGCCTTCGCCAAGGCTGGTGCCGACATCATCACGGTGCATGTGGAGTCCGGACCGCACGTCCACCGTTCGTTGCAGGCAATCCGCGCGCTCGGCAAGAAGGCCGGCGTTACACTCAACCCAGGCACGCCGCTTGAGACCATCGAGCCGGTGATCGATCTGGTCGATCTCATTTTGGTGATGTCGGTCAATCCCGGATTCGGCGGCCAAGCCTTCATTCCGCTCGCGGTCGAGAAAGTGGCGCGGCTGCGCGCACTTTGCGCGACGCGCCCGATCGATATCGAAGTCGATGGCGGCGTTACGCCGGAGACCGCGCCGCTGGTTGCGCAAGCCGGCGCCAATGTCCTGGTCGCAGGCTCGGCGGTGTTCAAGGGCGGCACGCCCGACGCCTATCGCGCCAATATCGCCAAGATCCGTCATGCGGCAGCGCTGGCGCGTGGCGAAGCGGCGTAAAGCGGCGCCACGAAAAGTTGCGCATTGCGACGGGTCAACTCGGCGAATGCCCGGTTTCCGAAGTTCCTATCTGAATTTGCCGCAGCTGGTGTAGGAACTTCAGACTGGCGGCACTAGGCTGGCGCGCATGACGCGAATCGGCACCGCGGCCCTGCTTGTCCTCGCTTTGACGGCGAGGGCTTCGGAAACATGCGCCGGCGATGGCGCAGCGCTTCATGTGCTCGGCTTTTCTTCCGACGGGCGCTATTTCGCATTCGAGCAGTACGGCGAGCAGGACGGTTCAGGCGCGCTCTATTCAATCGTCACCGCCATCGAAATCGTCGGTGGCCGTACGATTAAGGGCATGCCCGTTGCCGTGCTCATGAGTCCCGATCATCCGGACC
Source organism: Xanthobacteraceae bacterium (assembly GCA_022841625.1). Taxonomy (GTDB): domain Bacteria; phylum Pseudomonadota; class Alphaproteobacteria; order Rhizobiales; family Xanthobacteraceae; genus VAZQ01. Next base: position 43,387 of record JALHRD010000030.1, on the reverse strand, counting down.
TGAGCAAGCAACCGCGCGACCAACAGCTTGCTGCGGTCCGCGCAAGGGCGGCGACCAGCGCTGCCACGCCGCTCCGCGAGTTCGGCATCTCGGGTGCCGGACAAATGATCGCATCGACGCCGGACAGCCGGGCCGGCGATCTCCTCTCGCCCGAGCAGGTCAAGACCATCATGCAAGCCGCCTCCGGATCCATGACCTTGCCCACCAATCGTTTTGGCGCCGACGCGCGGCTGGCGCTGCGCGAATTCGACATCGCGCTGCCGCGCTGTAAAAAAGCGGGGTCGGGCGCGCATCCGGTCGGCTTCGGGCTGACGCTGGAGCGCAAGAGCCGGCCGACCATCCACCTCAACCGCGACCAAACCATTCCGCCGGCGCGCGGCTGCCCGGAGCGCTATGGCATTGCGGAAGCCCACACGCTGCCCCTGCCCGATGGTTTGTCGGCGCTGGCGGTGGTCATCCAGTATTTCTATCCCGGCTTCGAGGGACCGGACCGGCGCTTCATGACGGTGACCAGCCGGGTGCGCTGAACCGCCACGCTTATTTGCACCTCCGATGCGAGGCCAGCCTGGATTGAACCCTTCGCATCGGAATGCGACAGTCGCCCGCGTCGTAATCTTCCGACATTCAGCAGGCTTGGCATGATCCCCCGCTATACCCGTCCCGAAATCGCCGCCATCTGGGACCCCCAGACGCGCTACCGCATTTGGTTCGAGATTGAGGCGCACGCCGCCGACGCCATGGCCAAGCTCGGGATCATCCCAAAGGCCGCTGCCAAAAAGATCTGGGACAAGGGGCGGGGCGCGAGGTTTGACATCGCCCGCATCGACGCCATCGAGCGCGAGGTGAAGCATGACGTGATCGCCTTCCTGACCCATCTGGCGGAGATCGTCGGGCCTGAGGCGCGCTTCGTGCATGCCGGCATGACCTCATCCGACGTGCTCGATACCTGCTTCAACGTGCAACTGGTGCGCGCAGCCGATGTGCTGATCGCCGATACGGACAAGCTGTTGGCGGCCCTCAAGCGCCGCGCGACCGAACATAAAATGACGCCGACCATCGGCCGCTCGCACGGCATCCACGCCGAGCCGACGACTTTCGGGCTGAAGTTGGCGCAGGCCTATGCGGAGTTCGACCGCGCCAAGGCGCGCCTCAAGACGGCGCGCGATGAGGTCGCAACTTGCGCCATTTCCGGCGCGGTCGGCACCTTTGCGCAAGTGGATCCCCGAGTCGAAGCCCATGTCGCAAAAGCGATGGGGCTCGCGGTCGAGCCGGTCTCGACACAGGTCATCCCACGCGACCGTCATGCGATGTTTTTCGCAGTTCTGGGCGTGGTCGCCTCGTCAGTCGAACGGCTCGCCGTCGAGATCCGCCATCTGCAACGCACCGAAGTGCTGGAAGCCGAGGAATTCTTTTCGGAGGGCCAGAAGGGCTCGTCGGCCATGCCACACAAGCGCAATCCGGTCTTGTCGGAGAACGTGACCGGCCTCGCACGCATGGTGCGCGCCTATGTGACGCCCGCTCTGGAAAACGTCGCGCTCTGGCACGAACGCGACATCTCACATTCGTCAGTCGAACGCATGATCGGACCGGACGCCACCGCCACGCTCGATTTTGCGCTGGCGCGGCTGGCCGGCATCGTCGACAAGCTCGTGGTCTATCCCGAAAACATGCGCAAGAATCTCGACCGGCTTGGTGGGCTGGTGCACTCGCAGCGTATCCTAATCGCCTTGACGCAAGCCGGCGTTGCGCGCGAAGAGGCCTATCGATTGGTTCAACGCAATGCCATGCGGGTCTGGCGCGGCGAGGGCGATTTCCTCGCCTTTCTCAAGGCCGACAAGGACGTACGCCAGCACCTCAGCGAATCGGAGCTGACGGCCAATTTCGACCTCGGCCATCACTTCAAGCACGTCGATACAATCTTCAAGCGCGTGTTCGGCGGCAAGGTATGACAGCTGGGTGCTAAGGCACCCTTCGCTCCGCCACAAACTTGATCAGCCGCTCGTGCCACCTGCGGACGTCGCCAGCCGATAGGCCCTCTGGGTCAACCAAACTTCTTGCAGCAACGCCATTTTCGAAATCATCCGCTACAACGCAGAACAAACGCGTTGCCAATTCGTCGCACCGCACATGAACGGGAACCCCGGACGCCGTATGGACTATGACGCCGCCCGCTGAAACCACCATGAAAAGGAGGTTGATTGTCTTTCCATTTTCCGTGCGGCTTCCAACGCATGTTATCAAACTAGGGTCCTTTGTTGCCTTGCACGATCCATTGTTTTGAAGGTGCTGGATGTATTTCGCGACTATCGAAATCCCATCCGGGCGATCCTGGCTTTCAGACAGGATGACGGAATTCGTCAGCGGCCCGTCGGACTTTAGTTCGATCTGCCCGAAAACAAGGGGTGTTGACCGGCAACCCGCTTGGCGAGGGACCCGGGCCGTCAATTTGAAGGCTGATTCTCCTGGAGCCTTGGTTCCGTGAACGGCCGCTTTGGCCAACATTCCACGAACAACCGTTTCAGGAGGCGCGCGAAAGATCTGGCTTCCGATTCTGAAATGAAGCGACCTGTCGTCGCCGTCCAAGCAGACTGAGCTACTGAACCAATCCGCTCCGAGCACTGATACATTGCTATCGAGAGGGATCGACCGATCGTCTTTTGAAGAAGATTGGGCCAACGCAAAAAAATGTCGTGGCGGCGCAAAGCGAAAGTGTTGCAACGACCTTCACGCATCGCATGGTATCAACCTGTTACTCCGCGGTGATGTTGCCGGTCTCCACCACCGATTTCCAGCGCGCGATCTCGCTCGCGAGAAACGTTGCGAACTGCTGGCCGTTGCCGGCCACGACGTCGAAGCCGATCGCCTCGAATTTCAGCTTGATATCCGCCGAATTGGCGGACGCGATGAATTCTGCTTCGAGCCTTGCCTTGATGGTCGGCGGCAGGCCTTTCGGCGCCGCCGCGGCCTGCCAGGAATAGACGACGAGATCCTTGACGCCGGCCTCCGCCATCGAGTGGACCTCGGGCAGCGTTGCGGCACGGCCTTCGCTGGTCACCGCCAGCGCCTTGAGCCGCCCGGCTTTGACGTGCTGCGAGATCGAACCGAGGTTCTGGAATGAGACATTGGCATGGCCGGCGATCAGATCGTTGATGGCGGGGCCGCCGCCCTTGTAGGGGACGTGGATTCCGGTGGTGCCGGTCTTCTGCCAGAATAACGCGGCGGTGAGATGATCCGACGAGCCGGTGCCGGACGAAGCGAACGTGATCTTGCCGGGATTTTTCTTCAGGTGCGCGATCAGCTCGCTGATGCTGTTGGCGGGAAAAGCGGGACTGGTAACCAGCACGTTCGGCGTGCGCACGAGCTGCGACAACAGGTCGAAATCCTTCTGCGGATCGTAGCGGAGATTCTTGTAGAGCACGGGATTGATCGCGAACACGCCGATCGAGCCGACCAGAAGCGTGTAGCCGTCAGGCGCCGCCTGCCGCATCGCTTGGGCGCCCAGCGACCCGTTGGCGCCGGCGCGATTGTCGATGACCACCGTCTGCTTGAGGCGCTCCGCAAGCTTCGACGTGACCAGCCGCGCCGTGATGTCGGAGGCGCCGCCGGGCGGGAACGGGACGATGACGCTGATGTTGCGTTCGGGATAGTCCGCAAGCTGCGCGACAGAAGCCGTGGCGGCGACGAGCGCGGCAACGGCAAGCAGTCCACTGGCCAAAAGTTGCATCCGGTCCTCCCGAAAATCAACGTCGTTGCGCCGGCGGCAATAGTCCTTGCACGTCCAGCGTATCGCACGGTGCATTTGATGGATAGCGGGTCGCCAGCACTGGAACTCCTCGGACGGCAAGCGATCCTCACACGAAAGCGCCTTGGAAGGCCGCGCTTGCCCGACTCAGCGCGCCTGACTTAGGGTGCCGCCATCCTCAGCCAGGCAGGGCAATCATGAGCCGTCTTCGGCTGGTGCAACGCAGCGCCATGCGGGTATGGCGCGGCGAAGGCGACTTTCTCAGCTTCTTCAAGGCCGACAAGGACGTGCGCCAGCACCTCAGCGAATCGGAGCTGAAGGCCAATTTCGACCTCGGCCATCACTTCAAGCATGTCGATACGATCTTCAAGCGCGTGTTCGGCGCCAAGCGGTCGACGTGAAAGCGCACATGGTCGCAGGTGTTTTGAGATATTCACCCTCGATATTCACAACATCCACACAACCGACCTTGTGTTTTGCGCGCCACTACCGATACCCTGACAGGCGATCAGGCGACTCAGCTTATCGGTAGAACCCTGACACTTGGGCGACGCCGCGAGTCGGTTCGCTTGGTCGGCGGCCTGTCGATACGACTTTCAAGCGCATATTGGGGACCAAGTTCATAGTGCGGTCGCGCCCCGCTCGTTTCAGCGCTTCATCGGATCGCGGGCCATCACCGCCGGATTTGGTTTGCCCGGTCTCCTTGGGTCCAACCTACCGTCCCGGCCTCCTAACCAGGGAGGGCAGCCATGGGCCGCCTTGTACGTATTCCGAATGTGAGGCGTCTCGGTGCCGGCGCGGCCGGTCCTGACGAACGGTCGCCGGCTGTAACCATCACGCCTGAGCGGCCACAGACCAACGACAGCTATCTCGATCGGATCGCGAAATATATTCCAGGCGAGGTGCTATCGTTTTTCGTCGTGCTCAACGCCATTCTCACGCAGGTTGTAAACACCAGCGGCAAGGGCGCCCTGATGGCCGGCATCCCGGTGATGACCGTGGCGCTGGCGGTGTTGTTTACCTGCATGGTCCTGGTGCCACTGTTCGTCTGGTATGTGCATGAAGAGGGTGACGCCTGGAAGACCAATGCTGCCGTCTCCACGATAGCGTTTCCATTCTGGGCCTACGCATTGGGCGCGACCGCGTTCATGGATTATTGGGACGGCAACCTTGCCGCCATCCTGTTGGCGATATTCACGGTGGTGAGCGGACTGATCTCGCCGCGCTTGGACCAATCGCTCGCGGTACGGACACGCACGGACCAGCCCGCGGGCCAGGAAATGGCATCTGCCGCCGCGGTGCCGCCACGCCAGCAACGTCCGCAGCTTGATCTGGTCGGGCTCTGAGGACCAATGTCATCGCTGTCCTGTCGGTCCACTTCTGCTAGGTCATGGCTGGATTTATTGGCCCCGACCTTTCTACGTCGCCGCAAGCCGCGTCACGACTGGAGGCCCGGCCATATAGCCGAGCATGACGATCGATGGCGGCCATTCCAAAAATTCTTGTGTTCGACTCCGGCCTAGGCGGCCTCACTGTGTATCGCGAGATCGTCTCGGCGCGGCCGAACGCGCGCTATGTCTATGTCGCGGACGACGCGTTTTTTCCTTACAGCGCCCATGGCGAGGCAGCGCTGGTCGAACGGATCGTCACATTAATGGCGACGCTGCTGGCAACGCACGCACCGGACCTGGTGGTGATCGCCTGCAATACCGCTTCGACGCTGGTGCTGCCGGACTTGCGGGCGCGCTTCAGCGTGCCCTTTGTCGGAATTGTCCCCGCGATCAAGCCGGCCTGCGCCGCCTCGGTGAGCAAGCGTGTATCCGTACTCGGCACTGAGGCCACCATTGCGCGGGAATACACCCGCGCACTGATCCGCGACTTTGGCAATGGCGCCGAAGTAACATTGGTCGGGTCGGCGCGGCTTGCGGGCTATGCCGAGGCCGAACTCAACGGCGCCCCGGTTGCCGATGCGGCGATCGCGGCCGAGATCGCGCCCTGCTTTATCGATCGCGCCGGCCGCCGTACCGACACGATCGTTCTGGCCTGCACCCATTATCCGCTGTTGCTTCACCGTCTTCAGCGGCTCGCGCCTTGGCCGGTTACCTGGCACGATCCGGCGCCCGCGATCGCCCGGCGGGTGGTCGAACTGATCGGCCCACCGGAGCCGGGCAAGCCGGCCATGACCCAGTTTATGTTCACGTCGGGCGCAATACCCTCTCCGGTACTTGCTGCCGCCCTGCTACAGTTTGGAATCAAGCAATAATCGATAATGTCGCACCGCCCCATTCCTCGCCCGAGACCGCGCACGCCATGACCGATGCAGCCACGGATGCAAGCAAGACAGTCAGGCGTATCCTGCTGTTCAAATTTACTCTCCCAACCGCGGATGCGAGCCACCTGCAGTCGCTCCTGAAGGCCGCGCGGCCATTTCATGAGGCGTTTGGCGGCAAGCGGTTCCGCCTCATGCAAAACGTCGACGATCCGACGCGCTATGTGCAGGAGATCGAGTACGAGACCCCTGCGGCGATCGAGTTCAACCGCCAGCGCTTCGCCTCCAACCCTTGGGTTCAATCGACCCTCCAGTCCTGGCGGGTCGCGCTCGGCGGCGCGGTCGAAATCGACGTCTGCCGGGAGGTTGATTAACACTACCGCTGGGACCCGGCTCCGTACCCGAAGCGGGCTCGAAGCGGGTTCGAAGCGGGTTCGAAGGCGTATGACTTGTGGGAGGGTTTGACTTGGTCCCCTGCCGGCCCTAAAAACCGCCCATCGCGCGGGCCGGTTGGCCCGCGCGGTGTTTCGCGACCCGTGGTTTTGGCCGGCGCTACGGACCAAAACCTGTCGGTTCCGGCTAGTTCCGGGGCAAAGGAGGGCGCGATCCTCAAAACGCACCAAAACCAATGAGGACGCGATGACCAAGCGCCACCAGGCGAAGTACAAGATCGACCGCCGTATGGGCCAAAATGTGTGGGGCCGCCCCAAGAGCCCCGTCAATCACCGTGAATACGGCCCCGGCCAGCACGGCCAGCGCCGCAAGGGCAAGCTCTCCGATTACGGCGTGCAGCTGAAGGCCAAGCAGAAGCTGCGCGGCTATTATGGCAACATCCTAGAGCGTCAGTTCCGCAGCATCTACGCCGAAGCGCGGCGGCTCAAGGGCGACACCGGCGCCAACATGATTGGGCTGCTGGAGCGCCGCCTTGACGCCTTGATCTATCGCGCAAAATTCGTTCCCACCGTGTTTGCAGCGCGGCAATTCATCAGCCACGGCCACATCACGGTGAACGGCCGCCGCGTCACTATCCCGAGCTTCAAGGTCAAGGTTGGGGACGCGGTCGAGGTCAAGGACAAGTCAAAGCAGCTCGCGCTGGTGCTGGAATCGACCGGCCTGCCCGAGCGCGATGTCCCCGATTATGTCGACGTCGACCACACCAAGATGACTGCCAAGCTCACCCGCGTGCCGCAGCTGACCGAGGTGCCCTATCCAGTCCAGATGGAGCCGCATCTGGTGGTGGAATTCTATTCGCGCTAACGCACGCAGCCGCCACCGATTCGGTCGGTTTCGCCTCCGGTCCACGCGGCCGGAGGCTTTTTTGCTTTGGCTCGTAACTTACGCCATCGCCAGCCAAATTTCCTATCGATAGAGCCCAAAGTTGAAAATAGGGCCATATTTAGTATTGTAACACTTTGTTAGACTTTGTCAGCGTGCCCGCGTCCCTGAAAAACCTTTGCAAAGGGAGATTCCCAATGGATGCGATAAACACCGTAAAAAGTTGGATTGGTGCGTTGACCGACGTTGTTTTGATGCTGCTCGGCCTCGCCATTGTGTGCGCGATGCTGGTCGGCGGAAGCCTGCCGTTTTTTGGCAATGTCGTCGGTAACATTATGAGCTTGGTGGGCGACCTCGGAAAGAACGGCTTGGTTGGCCTGATCGCCTTGGGCATCATCCTGTGGCTGTTCGCCAATCGAAAGATGGCCTGACCGCCGTTTACACACGGGCGCCGTGATTGGCGACTGTGACGAAAGCGCTGGGTGGACGGCGGTGCTGTCCACCCAACGCCGAAAGCCAAAGGGCACTAGGTCGCGGGAGGGCAGACCATGCTTGTACACATACAAAAGGTAAGTCAGTACCTTTGGACCTTCGTTGAGATTGGGTTCCTCACGGTCCTGGCCGTGGTGCTCATCCACCTGCTGCTCGGCCCCAATTCCGGGGTATTCGTGTCCACGGTCGCTGACAATGTGCTCAAATTCGCCAATGGCTTCCAGCCGCAGGCGCTGGTCGGCCTCGCGATCGTTCTGTCGCTGGCGATCTTGCTGACCAACAAGCTAAAGTCGTGATCCGTCAGGACCGGTCGCACACACCCACGTCACGGACATAGGTTGCGGCATCTGCCGGCAGCAATACGCGCGCTAACCCGCATCTCGGCGGCCGCCCGCTGGGCGCCCGCATAGCGGATACCGCCGGATCAGGTCGCCGCGGCCTTCGCCGCCACGCCCTTGTCCTTGAGTAGCGACTGCAACTCTCCGGCCTGAAACATCTCGCGAATGATGTCGCAGCCGCCGACAAATTCGCCCTTCACATAGAGCTGTGGAATCGTCGGCCATTTTGAGTAGGTCTTGATGCCGTTCCGCAGATCCTCGGAATCGAGCACATTGAGGCCCTTATAGCTGACGCCAAGGTGATCGAGGATCTGCACCACCTGCCCCGAAAACCCGCACATCGGGAACTGGGGGGTGCCTTTCATGAACAGCACCACGTCGTTGCTCTTGACCTCACCTTCGATGAATTGGTCGATGCTCATTGTAAATCCTTCAGAAATCCCTGCCGTCGCCCGGCGCGGGCGATTCTTTCCCTAAAATCAGACTTTTCCCCCCGTTTCGCAAGGGGCGCGCGCGCTTGTCTTTAACCCTCCGGCACGCCGGTCTGCAGGGCAAGCGCGTGCAATTGGCCGCCCATTTCGCCCTTGAGCGCTTCATAAACGAGCTGATGCTGCTGCACCCGCGACTTGCCGCGGAAGCTCGCGGAAATGACGGTCGCGGCATAATGGTCGCCGTCGCCGGCCAAATCGCGGATCGTGACATCCGCATCCGGCAGTCGCGCCTTAATCAGTCGCTCGATATCGTTTGCCGCCATCGGCATGGCTTATCTCTTCCGGTTACCGTCCCATCGTCATGACCGGGTGCCGGCAATATAGGCCGGCAGCCAAGCCTCGGACGATTCGCGCAATTGCGCCACCAAAATGGGGCGCTCGCCCGCCATCGTCAATGCGTCACCTTCAGTGGTTCCAATCGCCCGCGCCGGAATGCCACCTTCGCGCGCGCGGTCCAATATCCGTCCCGCTTCGCCGTCTTCGACGGTGACGACATATCGGGCCTGATCCTCACCAAACCAATAGGCATGAACCGCGATTGGCGGCCGCTCCAGCTTGGCGCCGATGCCGGAAGCAATCGCCATTTCCGCCAGAGCAACCAGAAGCCCGCCGTCGGACACGTCGTGAACGGCGGTGGCGGTCCCCAGCGCGATCAGCGTGCGTATGAAATCGCCATTGCGGCGCTCGACCGCGAGATCGACCGGCGGCGGCGCGCCTTCCTCCCGGCCGCAGATGTCGCGCAGATAGATCGATTGACCGAGCCAGCCTACGGTTTCGCCGATCAGCAAAATTGTCTGGCCCGGCGCTTTGAATGCGAGCGTCACCGACGCCATGAAATTGTCGAGCACGCCGACGCCGCCGATCGTGGGCGTCGGCAAGATCGCGCGACCGTTGGTTTCGTTGTAGAGCGAGACATTGCCGGATACGACCGGGAAGTCGAGCGCGCGACAGGCTTCGCCGATGCCGCGGATGCAGCCGACCAATTGACCCATAATCTCGGGCCGCTCCGGATTGCCAAAATTGAGATTGTCGGTGACCGCGAGCGGCCTTGCGCCAACCGCGGTAATGTTGCGCCAGGCTTCCGCCACCGCTTGCTTACCGCCCTCGAACGGATCGGCCTCGCAGTAGCGCGGCGTGACGTCGGCGGTCAGCGCCAGGGCCTTCGGCCCGTCATTGACCCGCACCACCGCGGCGTCGCCGCCGGGCCGCTGCACGGTATTGCCGAGAATGATGTGGTCATATTGCTCCCACACCCAGCGCCGCGAACACAGATCGGGCGTGCCGATCAATCGCACCAGCGCATCGGTCGTGTTCATGGGCGGAGTCACGTCGCCGGCCCGCACCACCGGCTGTTTCGGGGTCTCCACAAATGGCCGCTCGTAAACCGGCGCCTCGTCGCCAAGTTCCTTGATCGGCAGATCGGCAACCACCTTGCCGCCGTGCTTCACGATAAAGCGCTTGGTCGGTGTGGTTCTGCCGACAATGGCGAAATCGAGCCCCCATTTGCGGAAGATCGCCTCGGCCTCTTTTTCCTTTTCCGGCTTGAGCACCATCAGCATGCGCTCTTGGCTTTCGGACAGCATCATCTCGTAGGCGCTCATGCCGGTTTCGCGGCACGGCACATCGTCGAGTTCGAGCGTGACGCCGAGATCGCCTTTGGCGCCCATTTCGACCGCCGAACAGGTCAGCCCGGCCGCGCCCATGTCCTGGATCGCAATGACGCAATCCTTCGCCATGATTTCGAGACAGGCTTCGAGCAGCAACTTTTCCGAAAACGGATCGCCGACCTGAACGGTCGGACGCTTCTCGTCGGAATCGTCGTCGAACTCCGCCGACGCCATGGTGGCGCCATGGATGCCGTCGCGCCCGGTCTTGGAGCCGAGATAGACAATCGGCATGCCGACGCCCGAGGCGGCGGCGTAAAAGATCTTATCCTTCGCCGCGATGCCGACCGCCATGGCGTTCACCAGGCAGTTGCCGTCATAGCGGGTGTGGAAGCGCACTTCGCCGCCGACCGTCGGCACGCCGAACGAGTTGCCATAGCCGCCAATCCCCGCGACCACGCCGGACACCAATTGCCGGGTTTTGGGATGCGATGGCGCGCCGAACGACAGCGCGTTGAGACAGGCGATCGGCCGTGCGCCCATGGTGAAGACATCGCGCAGAATACCGCCGACGCCGGTGGTCGCGCCCTGATAGGGCTCGATATAGCTTGGATGGTTGTGGCTCTCCATCTTGAATACGCAGGCCAACCCGTCGCCGATGTCGATCACCCCGGCGTTTTCGCCCGGACCCTGGATCACCCAGGGCGCGCTGGTGGGCAGGGTCCGCAGATGGACTTTCGAGGACTTGTACGAGCAGTGCTCGTTCCACATCGCCGAAAAAATGCCGAGCTCGGTGAATTTCGGTGCGCGGCCAATCAACGCTTGCACGCGCTCATATTCGTCTGGCTTGAGGCCGTGGGCGGCGACCAGCGCGGGAGTGACTTTCGGTGTTGATACGCGCGACGGTTTTCTTGTGGATTTGGTCATGGGTCCAAAATGTCATTGCCGGGTATAGCCCGTCGAAGACGGGCGTGAACGCCCTTATGGCCCGACAATCGCGGCGCGGAAAGCCCCACAGGAGATGGCCCGGCAATGCGAACGGGTCAAGCCTGTCGATCGACAAGTGGTGGGCGAATCTAGCCGTTCGAAGCGGCCCTTCGATCTCAATTGGGCTGCGGCCGGCCGATGGCCAAAATTCGGTCCCAAAGCGTGCCACCGGCATAACGCCGGCCGATAAAGAAATAGGCCACGATCAATGCGAACAGCAGCAAGGCCGGCCCACCTTGCAGATTGAATCCTTTCGAGGTGGTCGCGCCGGTGGCGAATGCAATCGCCATCCCGAAACCAAAGAACGTTGTGAACAGATCAAGAATCACGGCAAGCACCCGCTTCCAAATCGCCGCAGGCTGCACTGCGTCTGTCATCCTCGCTGCCTCCTTTGGAAACTATGCCGCCTTTTCCAGATGTTGCACCAAGCCCGCGAACAGTCCGCGACCGTCGGTCGCGCCCATCGAGGCTTCGACGTGATTTTCGGGATGCGGCATCATGCCGAGCACATTGCCCTTGTCGTTGAGAATTCCGGCGATGGCGTTGATGGCGCCGTTGTGGTTCCAGTTTGGATCGATCATGCCGTCGGGCGCGGCATAACGGAACAACACCCTGTCCTCGCCTTCCAATCGCGCGATGGTCTTGCCGTCGGCGATGTAATTGCCTTCGCCATGCGCCACCGGCACGCGGATAACCTGGCCGGCATTATAGCCGCGGGTGAACGGCGTGTCGGAGCGCTCGACCCGCAGATGGACGTCGCGACAGATGAATTTTAGATTCTGGTTGCGCATCAGCACGCCGGGCAACAACCCGGCCTCGCAAAGAATCTGGAACCCGTTGCAGACCCCGAGCACCAGGCCGCCTTTCGCGGCATGGGCGCGCACCGCATCCATGATCGGCGCCCGTGCCGCAATCGCACCGCAGCGCAGATAGTCGCCATAGGAAAAGCCGCCGGGCACCACCACCAGATCGGTCCCCGGCGGTAGCGCGGTGTCGGCGTGCCACACCATCGCCGGCGCGCGGCCCGACACCAGCTTGAGCGTGCGCGCCATGTCGCGCTCGCGGTTGATTCCAGGAAAAACGAGAACCGCGGCTTTCATCAGAGTCCAAACTGGGCGCGCGCCCATTTCAGCATCGGCTCGCCATTAAGAAAAGCGAGCACATGCCGCTCCGCGTTGGGCAATTGATCGAGCGGCGCGATCACGGTGGCGACCATCACATCGCATTCATTGCTGAACGCCATCGCCAGAATCGGGCGCGGCTGCGCATAGGGAATATCGACTTGATAGACGCGGCTCAACCCCTTCATCCAGCCGACTCGGATGTCATCGCCGTGGGTCAGGCCGAAGAATTTCTGGCTGAACAATTCGAGGTCGCCGACGCGATCGAGTTCGGCCTCGTCGGCCACCCCGGTGTCGCAATTGCAGAAGCCGATCTTGGGACGCAGATAAAGATTGACTTCAACGCCGCAGGTCGTGGCGGCGCAACGGAACGCCCGCCCATCGCCCCATTGATCGCGCGGAAACGGCCACTTGATCTCGACGAAGTTTGCCGGCGCACTGGCGCGCTCCGGGGCGCGCAATCCGACCGTCACCGCGTCGCCGGCCAGCACCGCCGCGAGCGCCGAGGCGATCAAGACAACAAGAGCGAGGGTGCGAAGCTTCGTCATCAAGCAGTTTCCGCAGCCGTCAGGTCTCGCGCGAGACGGTCCGATTGGGCTGCGCCCTATTTCAGCAGCTTCACATCATAATTCTCAATCACCGTATTGGCGAGCAGCTTATCGGCCGCCGCCTTGAGAGCGGCGGTCACGGCTTTGCGGTCTTTACCCTTGATTTCAATGTCGAAAACCTTGCCCTGGCGGACGTTGGACACTCCTTTGACGCCCAGCGTTTTGAGCGCCCCCTCGATGGCCTTGCCCTGGGGGTCGAGGATGCCGGACTTCAATGTGACGGTAACGCGGGCTTTCATGACGGGGGCTCGGCTCTCATTAGACTGCAATAAAGCGCGTCGACTGCAAGAAACCACGTCCGGACAGGACGCGATTCGCGGCCAAAATGCATGCCTACGGCGCGAAGTCCACGCGCAATCGCGTCTTAATGCACAGGCGGCGACTGTTCTAGCAGCCGTCCATGGCCCGTGACGCGACCGCTTTCGCCGACCAGCCGCATCGCCGCCCAGAACGCCGCCGGCGTCGACGACACCACCGGCAGGCCGTGCCGCTCCTCCAACGGCTTATGGACCCCAAGCGTACGCAGCCCGCCGCAGGAGATCACCACCCCATCGGCGCCGGGCGCATTCGCCACCGACTTGCCGCTCAGGTCGATGATATCGGTCTCGCTCATGCGCGCGGGTCCGCCGAACTCGAGAATGTGGAAAGCTTCGAGCGATAAAACCTCATAGCCATCCGCCACCAGGAGTTCGGTCAGCCGCTGGTTCACCACATCGGTATAGGCGGTGGTCACCGCGACCCGCTTGGCGCCGACCGCCTTGAGGCCGTCCAGGATCGCCTGGCTCATGGTGCTGACCGGAAGCCCGGTCGTGGTCCGCAATTTTTCCAAGAGACGGCTATGCGCCTCCGGACCGCGATAGAAGGTGAGCGAGGTGCCGATCACCATGATCGCGTCGACGCCCTGTTTCACCAGATATTCGGCGGCCGGCATGATTGCGTCGAATGCCGCGGCATAGCCCTCGGGGGTCAGCGAGCGTACGCCGACGCCCTTCGGGACGAACCGCTGGTTCGGATACATCTGCGGGCCTTCGGCCGGAATCTTGTCGTCGGCATGTGGGACCACCAGGCCGATGGTTGCGCTCGTGCTCATCGCTGTCTCTTTCATCCGTCGTTCGCGATCGGTTTCATAATTTTCGCGTCGAGAGTTGCATGCCGCCAACCCTCACTCAATGCCCTTCGCGCCGGCAGCCTCCACGATCTTGCCCCAGCGCACCAGCTCGCTCTTCAGATAGGCGCCGAGTTCCTCGGGCGTGCTGGTCAATGGCCGCAGCCCCAGTTCAAAAAATCGCTTTTGCGTTTCAGGCGACTTCACGATCTCGATCAACGCCTGGTTCAATCGATTGACGATCGCCGCCGGCGTTCCGGCTGGCGCCACGAAAGCCTGCCAGGCGCTGGCATTGTAATTGGCAATGCCGGCCTCGTGCATGGTCGGGATGTCGGGAAATGCGTCGAGCCGCTGCATGATGGTCAGCGCCAACGCTCGCACCTTGCCCGCGCGCGCAATCGGCATGACCGTGCTGACATCACCGAAATAGATCGGCACATGTCCGGCGACCACGTCCTGCAGCGCCGGCCCGCCGCCGCGATAGGGGACGTGCGTCATCTCGGTGCCGGTCAGGGTCTTGAACAATTCGGCATTGACATGATGCTGGGTGCCGATGCCCGCGGAAGCGTAACTCATCGCGCCGGACTTGCTTTTGATGAGCGTCACCAGCTCCGCCACCGACTTGACCGGCAGCGCTGGATTCACCGACAGGACGAACGGCACTTCCGCGACCAAAGCGATCGCCGCGAAATCCTTGATCGGATCGAACGGCACCTTCTTGTAGACATTGGGTGCGATCGCATAGGTCGAACTGGTCCCCAGCATGATGGTGTAACCGTCGGGCGCAGCGCGCGCGACAAAACCCGCGCCGAGCGTGGTGCCGGAACCGGCCCGGTTCTCGACCACGAAGGGTTGACCGAACTTTGCCTCAAGTCCTTTAGCAAACCAGCGCGCCAGCGCATCGGTGCCGCCGCCGGCCGGGAACGGCACCACCAGCTTGACCGGCTGATTCGGATAATCTTGCGCGGGCGCTGCACCGACAAGTCCGAGCGCCAATCCCATTGCCAAACCGACTGCGATGCCGTGCGCCTTGGTCACGTCGCTCTCCCGGTCGCGCGAGTGGAGTGGATTTGACATTCGCTACCCACCTGGCAGCGAGCACGCGATGCGAATGTCAAATCCAAAACTCCACTAGCAGCCTATACTTGCTAGTGGTCCTTTGATTCTAACATTCGCAAAATCGCCCGCGGAAACGGGATGCGAGTGCTAGAATCGGACCACTCGATCATGACCTTTTCCGAAAACCGATTCCCACTTTTCGGGATCATGCTCTGGTTCTTCTCCGCAACCTCAGTCTAAAGACGCAAATGGCCGGGACAAGCCCAGCCATTGCGAATTCAATCTTGTGAAAAAACGACGCGCGAAACGCGACTAGCTCTTCACCAGCACCGGCCCGGTGCCTTGCGGACGCTCGCCTTCATTCACGATGCCGAGCCGCCGGGCAACTTCGGTATAGGCTTCGAGCAGGCCGCCGAGATCCCGGCGGAAGCGATCCTTGTCGAGCTTCTCGTTCGACTTGATGTCCCACAGCCGACAGGAGTCCGGCGAGATCTCATCGGCGACCACGATCCGCATCGTCTCGTTTTCCCACAGCCGCCCGGTCTCCATCTTGAAGTCGACCAGCCGGATGCCAACGCCGAGAAACACGCCCGACAGGAAGTCGTTGACCCGGATGGCCAGCGCCATGATGTCATCGATCTCCTGCGGCGTCGCCCAGCCGAAAGCGGTGATGTGCTCTTCCGAGACCATCGGATCGTTGAGCTGATCGTTCTTGTAGTAGAATTCGATGATCGAGCGCGGCAGCTGCGTGCCCTCCTCGATCCCCAAGCGCTGCGACAGCGAACCCGCCGCAACATTGCGCACCACCACTTCAAGCGGAATGATCTCCACCTCGCGAATCAACTGCTCGCGCATGTTGAGTCGGCGGATGAAATGGGTCGGCACCCCAATATCGTTGAGATGCTGGAATACATATTCCGAGATTCGGTTATTAAGGACTCCCTTGCCCTCAATCACCTCGTGCTTCTTTGCATTGAACGCCGTTGCATCATCCTTGAAGTGTTGGACCAACGTTCCTGGCTCAGGACCTTCGTAAAGGATCTTGGCCTTGCCTTCATAGATTCGGCGACGACGGCTCATCGGCGTGTACCGTGGTTTGTGAAAATCCATAGTGATTGCCGTGGCTCCGTTGAAACTTGTTATTCCGCGGCTTCGACGAACGCGGGCGGAGACTGAGCGTACTAACTAGGCCACGCGTCCAGATGACGCAACCTAACCGATCGCGCGCCCCAGCACAATCGATACGGACGGCATGCGCCGGACGCGAATCACGCCGCCATGATGTTGCCTTGACCGTCCCGCCTCGCTATGCAAGGCGAGATGACCGCGGGCCGACGACGGCGCGGCAGCTTATGCGAGGACACTCCACATGCGAGGGCAATCATGAGCGCGTTCGACAAGCGTGAAGAGGGTTTCGAAAAGCAATTTGCGCACGACGAGGACTTGAAGTTCAAAGCCACCGCGCGGCGCAACAAGCTGCTTGGACTCTGGGCAGCGGAGAAACTGGGACGCAAGGGCCCCGACGCCGACAGCTATGCCAAGGAAGTCGTGATGGCCGACTTTGAGGAGACCGGCGAGGACGATGTGTTTCGCAAGATCCGCAAAGATCTCGATGCCGTCGGCATTGTCACAACCGATCAAGAAATCCGCAAGGCCATGATCGAATTGATGGGTAAGGCGGTCGAACAGATCAAAGCCGGGCGATAGCCGCGCATCGCAGCGGCTTAAAATTGCGCCCCTCGAATTCGAGTTGATCGATGTCCTCGCTCCCCGGTTTCTCGCTCGCCGCCAGGCTCCGCGCTGGTACGGTCGTGCATACCGGCTGGTGCGGCCTACCGGCGCCGCTGGTAGCCGAAACGGTCGCGCGCGAAGGCTTTTCGGCAGTCACACTCGATTCCCAGCACGGCCTGTGGGATCTCGCCGGGCTCGCAACGGCGATCGCCGCCGTTCGGCAGGCCGGCGCGTCGCCGATCGTGCGCGTGCCGCTGGGCGACTTCGCTATGGTCAGTCGCGTTCTCGATTTCGGCGCGGAAGGCATCATCGCGCCAATGATCAACACCGCCGCCGACGCTCGGGCATTCGCCGCGGCGGCAAAATTCCCGCCGAGCGGCGAACGCAGCTGGGGGCCGCATCGCGCCTGCATGCTGGCCGGCATTGCCGATCAGAAGAATTATCTGGCGCACGGCAATGACAACATCGTCACATTGGCGATGGTTGAAACCCGCACCGCGCTTGCCAATATCGACGCCATCGCATCGACGCCCGGCATCGACGGCCTGTTTCTCGGACCGTCCGATCTGTCGATTGCGCTGTCGGAGGGACGCACGCTCGATCCGGAATCGCGCGAGGTCGAGGTCGAACTCGACCGCATCGTTGCCGCCGCGCAAATGGCGGGCAAGATTCCCGGCGCCTTCTGCGCCAGCGCCGACCGCGCGCTGGCCGTGGTCAAGCGCGGCATGCGCTTCTGTGCCATCGGCAGCGACCTCGGATTCCTGCGCGCCGGCGCGCGTGCGCAACTCGACCGGCTGCGTTCCTAGCCGGCTATTTCACAATCGATTGTGAACTGGCTTCGCGCGCCGCGACGGTCCGGTCGAGTGCGTCGAGCACCGCCACAACGTCTTGCCTGACATCGCCGGCCGCGACCGGCACCACTTCATAGCCGCGCTCGACCAGCCACGCGCGCCGCTCCGCGCGTTCCTCCACCGCCGCCGCGCCTTCCGTCTC
The DNA here is from genome assembly GCA_022841625.1 of Xanthobacteraceae bacterium. GTDB lineage: Bacteria > Pseudomonadota > Alphaproteobacteria > Rhizobiales > Xanthobacteraceae > VAZQ01. Next base: position 25,572 of record JALHRD010000030.1, on the reverse strand, counting down.
GGGCGCCAGATCGATCACCAGCCGCAGCGGAAACGACACCAGGTCGGCGATGTGCCGGCCAATCGGCGTCTGCCGCTTGAAGCCATGACCGGCGAACCGGCGATCCTTGGTCAGCGCATCCCACAACAGGCGCTCCGCTTCGGTCGGGTTGCGCCGGAGCAGGCGTGCGAGGCCGCGCGCCGGCGCACGATCGGTGGGCGCTTGCCCGGTGGCATGTTCGGCAAGCAGCGTGCGCAGCATTTCGGCTTGCGCGCCGTCGAGCACGCCGCCGCGCGCCGGACCCTTGCGGCCCTCGGCGATCGCCATGATGACGCCCTGCAAGGTTTGGATGTCTTGTCGCGTCGGCGCCATGCGGTGGAAGATGTTGCGCAGGTTGATCAGCATGGTGTCGCGCTTGTCGGCCGGCCGGAAATATTCGACCCGTTCGAGTTCGCGTTCGAGATTGGAAAAGAACGCAAACAATTGCTCGCGCGTCGCGGCCAGCGACTTTTGCGGCATCGCGAACGGCAGCGCGCCGCCGGAGGTCAGCTTGTGCCATTCATAGCCGACGACCAGCACCGCCTGCGCTAGATTGAGCGAAGCGAAGGCCGGATTGACCGGCAGCGTTAGGATAATATCGGCAAGGCTGACTTCATGGTTCTCAAGGCCATAGCGCTCGCGCCCAAACACCACGCCGACGCCTTCGCCGGCCGCGACCTTGGGCGCCATCAGCCCCGCCGCCTGTTCCGGTGAGACCACCGGCTTGGCCTGGTCATGGGCGCGCGCCGTGGTGGCCAGCACGAAGGTCAGGTCGGCAATGGCGGCATCGAGGGTCTCGAACAACACCGCCTGGTCCAGCACCCGGTCGGCGCCGGACGCGGCCACCCAGGCGCGCGGATTGGGCCAGCCGTCGCGCGGCTTGACCAGACGCAGGCGCGATAGGCCGAAATTCGCCATGGCGCGCGCTGTGGCACCGATATTGTCGCCCAATTGGGGCTCGACCAGGATCACCACCGGCGCCGGCGTCTCGATCCAGCGCTTGGTCTTGTCGGTTCCGGACCCGGGCATTCTGATCTCCACAGCGCCAGCTATAGCGCCCGCACCCCGCCGGAAAAAGCACGGGAAAGGGCCTGGTCGGCACCCTTTCTCCGCCCGCTCGCCGGCGCCTATCTCGTACCTACCAACAAGGCTTTTACCATCGGAGTGCGGATGCTATAGGGCGCGCGCCGAACTCCCGTCAGTCGAATTCCCGGTTGGCGATGTCCGCGCCGAGAACAATTCATTCGAGGGCCCGCGGAAGAAGCCATTCCAGCGCGCCTGCCAATGTTCAGTTTCCGGTCGGCCCAAACAAACACGGCGACCAGAGGTGCAAGCATGCCAGAGCTCGAAATCATGTGGACAAAGGTCGATGAAGCCCCGGCGCTCGCGACCTATTCCCTGCTGCCGATCGTCGAGGCCTTCGCGGCCGCGGCCGGTGTGTCGGTAAAGCTGAAGGACATCTCGCTGGCCGGCCGCATCATCGCCAGTTTCCCCGAGAGGCTCACTCCGGCGCAACGGATCAATGACGAACTCACCGAACTCGGCGAGCTCGCGACCAAGCCCGAAGCCAATATCATGAAGCTGCCCAACATCTCCGCCTCGATCCCGCAGCTCAAGGACGCGATCAAGGAGCTTCGAGCAAAAGGCTACAATGTTCCGGACTATCCGGACAATCCCACGACGGAGGCCGAGAAAGAGATCAAATCCCGCTACGGCAAGGTGTTCGGCAGCGTCGTCAACCCGATCCTGCGCGAAGGCAACTCCGACCGCCGCGCAGCCGCCGCGGTCAAACAGTACGCCCGCAAGAACCCGCACAAGATGGGCGCCTGGAGCAAGGACTCAAAGTCGCATGTGGCGTACATGCCGGGCGGCGATTACTTCGGCTCGGAAATCTCGACTACCGTCGCGTCGGCGACCAATGTCCGCATCGAGCTGGTCGGCGCCGACGGCGCCGTCACAGTGCTGAAGGCGAAGACGCCGATCGAGGCCGGTGCGATTATCGACGTGGCCGTGATGAGCGCCAAGGCGCTGCGTACGTTCTTTGCCGAGCAGATCGACGACGCCAAGAAGCAAGGCGTGCTGTTCTCGCTGCACGTTAAGGCGACCATGATGAAGATCGCCGATCCAATCGTGTTCGGCCATGCCGTTTCCGTGTTCTACGCTGATGTGGTCGAAAAGCACAACGCCACGTTGAAACGACTCGGCGTCAATCTCAACAACGGCTTCGGCGATCTGCTGTCGAAAGTCGAGACGCTGCCGGAGGCTGAGAAGAAGGCGATCATGACCGATATCGCGGCCGTTAACGCAAAGCGGCCGGCCCTTGCCATGGTCAATTCCGACAAGGGGATCACCGGCCTGCACGTGCCCAGCGACTTCATCATCGATGCATCGATTCCCGCGATGATCCGCGAGTCCGGCCGCATGTGGGGACCAGACGGCAAACTGCACGACACCAAGGCCGTGGTCCCCGACCGTTCCTATGCCAGGCTGTTCCAGACGGTGATCGACGACTGCAAGGCCAACGGCGCGTTCGATCCCAAGACCATGGGCTCGGTGCCGAACGTGGGTCTGATGGCGCAGAAGGCCGAGGAATACGGCTCGCACGACAAGACGTTCGAAGTTCCCACAAGCGGCAAGGTTCGCGTCGTCGCCGATGACGGCAAAGTGCTGCTGGAACGTCCAGTCGAAACCGGCGACATCTTCCGCATGTGCGAGCTCAGGGACGCCCCCGTGCAGGATTGGGTCAAGCTCGGCGTGCGTCGCGCGCGTCTCACCAATACCCCGGCGGTGTTCTGGCTCGACAAGAACCGCGCGCACGATGCACAGGTCATCGCCAAGGTTGAAAAGTACCTGAAAAATCACGACACATCAGGGCTCGACATCCGCATTCTGGCCCCGGTCGAGGCGATCAAGTTCTCGCTCGATCGCATTCGCAAGGGGCAGGACACAATCTCGGTCACCGGCAACGTGCTGCGCGATTATCTGACCGATCTGTTCCCGATCATGGAGCTGGGCACCTCGGCCAAGATGCTGTCGATCGTGCCGCTGTTGGCGGGCGGCGGACTTTTCGAAACCGGCGCCGGCGGGTCGGCCCCCAAGCACGTGGAGCAGTTCCAGCAAGAGGGCTATCTGCGCTGGGATTCACTCGGCGAGTTCCTGGCGCTGGGTGCCTCGCTTGAGCATCTGGGGCATACCTTCAAGAACGCCAAGGCGCTGGTCCTCGCGGAAGCGCTCGACACGGCCATCGGCCGGTTCCTCGACAACAACCGCAATCCCGCCCGCAAGGTCGGCGAGCTCGACAACCGCGGCAGCCATTTCTATCTCGCACTTTACTGGGCACAGGCGCTGGCCGCGCAGACCAAGGATGCGGAGCTGCAAGCCCGCTTTAAATCGCTGGCCGAAATACTCGGCAAGAACGAGGCCAAGATCAATGGCGAGTTGATCGCCGCGCAAGGCAAGCCGGTCGACACAGGCGGTTACTACCTACCCGATTTCGCCAAGACGTCGGCCGCGATGCGGCCGAGCGCTACGCTAAACGCTGCGCTCGCCGCGCTCTGACCTGGAGTCCAGCGGTGGCGGGCGTCTCCGCGGCTTTCACGGCACGAAAGTCAATGCTATAGAGCTCGCCGCGACGGTGGGGGCGGCGGCTTCAATAAGCGCGCGCCCAATTTTCCGTCGGTTCGGCGACCGTTGCCGATGCACGCTCTCAAAAGGTGATCCCTTAAAAATGGCGAAGATCAAGGTGACGAATCCGGTCGTCGAAATGGACGGCGACGAGATGACTCGGATCATTTGGCAGCTGATCAAGGACAAGCTGATCCACCCCTATCTCGATGTCGACCTGCTTTATTACGACCTCGGCATGGAAAGCCGCGACAAGACCAACGACCAGATCACCATCGACGCCGCCAACAAGACCCGCGAGGTCGGGGTTGCGGTCAAATGCGCGACCATCACGCCCGATGCCGGGCGCGTGAAGGAATTCAATCTCAAGGAAATGTGGCGCTCGCCCAACGGCACCATCCGCAACATTCTCGGCGGCGTCATCTTCCGCGAGCCGATCATCTGCAGGAACGTGCCAAAGCTGGTGCCAGGCTGGACCAAGCCGATCATTATCGGCCGCCATGCCTTTGGCGACCAGTATCGCGCCACCGACTTCAAGGTCCCAGGCCAGGGCAAACTCTATCTCACCTTCATTGGCGACGACGGCGAAAAGATCGAGCGCGAGGTGTTCCAGTTCCCCGGCCCAGGCGTGGCGATGGCAATGTACAACCTTGAGGACTCAATCCGCGATTTCGCGCGCGCTTCGATGAACTATGCTTATAACCGGGGCTATCCACTCTATTTGTCGACCAAGAACACCATCGTCAAAATCTACGATGGCCGCTTTGTCGATATCTTCCAGGAGATTTTCGACAAAGAGTTCAAGGCGAAGTTCGCCGAGAAGAACATCACCTATGAGCACCGCTTGATCGACGACATGGTGGCGTCGGCGCTGAAGTGGTCGGGCGGTTATGTCTGGGCCTGCAAGAACTACGACGGCGATGTGCAATCCGACACTGTCGCGCAGGGCTACGGGTCGCTCGGCCTAATGACCTCGGTGCTTACCACACCGGACGGCAGGGTGGTCGAAGCCGAAGCCGCTCACGGCACGGTAACCCGCCACTACCGTCAGCACCAGAAGGGCGAGCAGACCTCAACCAATTCGGTGGCTTCAATCTTTGCCTGGAGCCGCGGGCTCGCCCACCGCGCCAAGCTCGACAATAATCCGGATCTGGCAAAGTTCGCCGACACGCTTGAGAAAGTGACGATCGGAACCGTCGAGGCCGGCGACATGACCAAGGATCTAGCGATCCTGGTCGGCGCCGACCAGAAATGGCTGTCGACGACCGGATTCCTCGACAAGATCGACGGCAACCTCAAGAAGGCCATGAAGGCCTAACACGCGGCATCGTTGATTACCCAAAGTCGGCGCTGACTCAAGCGGCGCCGGCCTTCCATCCGCGACCGCAACAAGCGAATATCCCGACCGCGCGATTCTCTGCTGACCGTACCGCCCCACCGAGGGTCAGCGTTCGATCGTTACCGTTGTCAAACTTCACTGAGGAGACAGGCCCGTGATGACGACCCCGTTTACTAGCAACACCCTGCGCAATGTCAGCATCCTTGTTGACGATCAGACCGCCCTCTTGCCGGCCACGCTTGCGGCCTTGCTGGCGCAAGGCGCGCCGGCCACGCCAACCACCTTGGAAATTGTCAGCCTGGCGCCGGCGCGGCCGCCCATGTCCGACGAAGTCGCCGAGGACGGGGAAGAGGATGAGGAAGAAGACGAGGACGAGGACGAAGACGACGACGAGGATGACGAGGAGGAGGAAGAGGACGACGAAGAATACGACGACGATGAAGAGGGCGACGAGGACGAAGAAGACGAAGAAGAGGAGGAGGACGAAGACGAGAAGGACTAAGTCCGCCCCGCGGCCGGCGGCGGCGCGCGCTCGGCGTCCTCAAGCTCTTCGGTGATCAGATCGCCTGAACGCGTAACCAGCTCGCGGCCCAAGCGGGTGCGCGCGACCTCATGGACATGGGCCGCGATACGCGCGTCGCGTTCCATCAGGGCGCGCAGATCGTGGGCATCGAGCACCAGCAGGCTGGTGCGCGACACCGCCGTGACATTGGCCGAGCGGCGCGCCCGGCGCAGCACCGCAACTTCTCCGAAAAAATGACCGACGCCGAGCCGCACGCGCTCCTGTGGCAGCTCGATCTCGACCTCACCGGCGGCGACGAAATACATTGAATGCGCCGGGTCGCCCCGCCGCGCGATGGCGCCGCCGGGCTCGACCTGCTGCGCGCGCAACAGCCGCATGACTTCGGCAATCTCGGATGCGTCGAGCTCGGCAAATAGCGGCACCCGCGCCACCATGCCCCAGGTCACCACAAAATCGCGACGATGGACTTCCTCGGCAAAGCCGCTGGCGATGATGCCGACCGGCAGCGCGATCATCACCAATCCCAAAAAAATGGTCACGCCCGCGACCAGCTTGCCCGCAACGGTCACCGGCACCACATCGCCATAGCCGATGGTGCCAAGCGTCACGATCGCCCACCACATGGCGTCCGGAATGGTGCCGAACTTGTCGGGCTGCGCCTCGCGCTCGACCAGATGCGCCAGCGCCACCGCCATCAGGGTCGCCCCAAACAGGATAACGATGCAGCCGAACAGCGCACGGCGCTCGGAATACAGCACATCGAGCAGCGAGCGCATCGCCGGCGAGTAGCGCGCGATCTTGAGGAAGCGAACGATCCGGAACGCCAAAATGACCCGGAACTCATCCGGCAGTATGAATGCAAACCAGAACGGCAGAATCGCCAGAAGATCGACAATACCGCCGGCGCTGGTGGCGTATTTGAACCGCGCCATGCCGGGCTTGAGGTGGCGGTACGGCGCGTGCTCGACCGTGACCCACAGCCGCAACAGATACTCGACCGTGAACACAATGAGCGAGGCGAACTCGATCACCTTGAACCAGACGCCATAGCGGGCGGCCAGCGCCGGCACCGATTCGAGCACCACCGCGGTCAGATTGATAAAGATCAGCAGCACCAGGGCGCGGCCGACGATATCGCCGGTGCGGTCGCCGACCGAGCCCTGCTCCAGGATTTCGTAAAGCCGCCGCCGGATGTCCGCGGGCTTCTGGCGGGTCATGACTGACGTCTCATTGGCGCATTCCTGCGGCGGGCGGAATCACCCCGTTCGATTGTAGCGCAGGCTGGGGCGGTTTCGCGATGCTATCCGCCGAGCGCGGCCTCGACCGCCGCCAGCGCGGCTTGCGCCTTACCGCCGTCGGGACCGCCGGCCTGCGCCATGTCGGGACGGCCGCCGCCGCCCTTGCCGCCAAGCGCCTCGGCGCCCTTTCTCACCAGATCGACGGCGGAGAAACGCGCCGTCAGATCGGCGGTGACGCCGACCACAATGCCGGCCTTGCCGTCGTCGGATTTGCCGACGATGGCGACAATGCCGGAGCCGATTTGTTTCTTGCCTTCGTCAGCGAGGCTGCGCAGATCTTTCAGATCGATGCCTTCGACCGAGCGGGCGAGGAACTTCACGTTGCCGACGGTGCGCACGCCGTCGGCCGCATCGGCCTTGCCGGAGCCGCCGCCCATCGCGAGTTTTTTCTTGGCCTCGGACAATTCGCGTTCGAGTTTGCGCCGCTCATCCATCAGCAGCGCGACACGTCCGGGCAGTTCTTCAAGCGGCGCTTTAAGTTCGCCCGCGGCGGTTTTGGCAAGCGCGCCGAGATGGCGCGCCGCCTTGCGCGCGGCGGCGCCGGTCAGCGCCTCGAGGCGGCGCACGCCGGCCGCCACGCCCGAATCCGACAGTCCGGCAATCAGCCCGATATCGCCGGTGCGCCGCACATGGGTACCGCCGCACAATTCGACTGACCAGCCCAAAGCGTTGCCGGCGCCCTCGCCCATCGCGACGACACGCACTTCGTCGCCGTATTTCTCGCCAAACAGCGCGCGAGCGCCCGAGGCGCGCGCGTCATCGAGCCCCATCAGCCGGGTGGTCACCGGCGAATTCTGGATGACGAAATCATTGGCGATGTCCTCGACCTGCTCGATCTCCTCGGCAGTCATCGGCTTGGGATGCGAGAAGTCGAAGCGCAGCCGGTCGGGCGCCACCAGCGAGCCCTTCTGCGCCACATGATCGCCAAGCACCTGGCGCAGAGCTTCGTGCAAGAGATGGGTGGCGGAGTGATTCTGGCGTATTGCACTGCGTCGATCGCGATCGACGCTGAGAGCAAGCGAGGCGCCAGGCTTCAGCGTGCCCTGCTCGACCGTGCCGACATGCACCGACAGATCGCCGGCTTTCTTCTGGGTGTCGGCGATGCGAAACCGCACGCCATCGGCGCTCATGATGCCGGTATCGCCGACCTGACCGCCGGACTCGCCGTAGAATGGGGTTTGGTTGACGATCACCGCGCCACTGTCGCCCTTGCCGAGCGCAGCGACTTCCTTGCCGTCCTTGACCAAGGCTGCGACCACGCCTTCGGCAATCTCGGTTTCGTAGCCGAGGAATTCGGTGGCGCCGGTTTTTTCGCGCAGCGCGAACCAGACCGCTTCGGTTGCGGCGTCGCCCGACCCTTTCCAGCTCTCGCGCGCCTTTTCCTTCTGCTTCTCCATGGCGGCGTTGAAACCGTCGGTATCGACGCCAATGCCGCGCGCGCGCAGCGCATCCTGGGTGAGATCGAGCGGAAAGCCATAGGTGTCGTAAAGCGTGAAAGCGGTCTCGCCTTTGAGCCGGTCGCCCTTTTTGAGCGAACGACTTTCCTCGTCGAGGATCGCAAGCCCGCGCTCCAGGGTTTTGCGGAAGCGGGTTTCTTCGAGCTTCAGGGTTTCCGAAATCAGCGCCTCGGCGCGCGTCAGTTCCGGATAGGCCTGGCCCATTTCACGGGTGAGCGTCGCTACGAGCTTCCACATCAAAGGGTCGCGTGCGCCAAGCAGTTCGGCATGCCGCATGGCGCGCCGCATGATCCGGCGCAGCACATAGCCGCGGCCCTCGTTTGACGGCAGCACGCCGTCGGCGATCAGGAACGACGAGGCCCGCAGATGATCGGCAATCACCCGATGCGAGGCTTTTTGCGGCCCATCGGAATCGACGCCGGTGAGGTCGGCGACCTGGCCGATGATCGCGGAGAACAGGTCGATCTTGTAATTGTCGTGAGTGCCCTGCAGCACCGCGGCGATGCGCTCAAGTCCCATGCCGGTGTCGATTGACGGCTTCGGCAGGTCGATGCGCTGACCGCCGGCCAGCTGCTCATATTGCATGAACACCAGGTTCCAGATTTCGATGAAGCGGTCGCCATCGGCGTCCGGCGAACCGGGCGGGCCGCCAGGAATCTGCGGGCCGTGATCGTAGAAGATTTCCGAACACGGGCCACACGGACCAAGATCGCCCATCTGCCAGAAATTGTCGGAACCGGCGATGCGAATGATCCTGCTGTCGGGCAGTCCCGCGATCTTTTTCCAGAGCGCGAACGCCTGATCGTCGTCGATAAAGACCGTGACGGTCAGCCGCTCTTTCGGCAGGCCGAATTCCTTGGTGACCAGGTTCCAGGCGAGTTCGATGGCGCGATCCTTGAAATAATCGCCAAACGAGAAATTGCCGAGCATTTCGAAAAACGTGTGGTGGCGCGCGGTATAGCCGACATTGTCGAGGTCGTTATGCTTGCCGCCGGCGCGCACGCATTTCTGCGCGGTCGCGGCCTGGCTGAAGGGGCGCTTTTCGAGGCCGGTAAAGACGTTCTTAAACTGCACCATCCCGGCATTGGTGAACATCAAGGTCGGGTCGTTGCGCGGCACCAATGGCGAGGACGGCGCCACGGTGTGACCGTGGGCCGCGAAATAATCGAGAAATTTCCGCCTGATCTCGTTGACGCCGCTCATATCGGTTCCGGATTTTCGCCGCTAACTGCCAGCCGGGCCGCCTCAATTCGTCCGGCTCACGTCGCTGCGGATATGTAGCGGCGGGGTGCCTCACTGTCCAGAAAGGGCGCTGCGGGACCGGTCCGGCCGGAAACGCGAGCGCCCAATACGAGTGCCCAAAACGCAAGCGGCCAAAACGCAAGCGCCCAAGCCGGGTCAAGCCGACTTGGGTCGCCGTGACAACAGCGCTCCCGCAGGGGGCGTCGGGGGTTGGGGGTTGGGGGTTAACCCTCCGCGGCCTCGTCGTCGTCATCCTTGTCCTTTTCGCTCTCCTCACCGACCAGGATTTTCTCGGCGATCAGCCCGGCGTTCTGGCGGATCACGGCTTCAAGCCGATCAGCCATGTCGGGGTTTTGCTTCAGGAAGGTCTTGGCGTTTTCGCGGCCCTGGCCGATACGCTGGCTATCATAGGAGAACCAGGCGCCGGACTTCTCGACCACACCGGCTTTGACGCCGAGGTCGATCAATTCACCCATTTTGGAGACGCCCTCGCCATACATGATGTCGAATTCGACCTGCTTGAACGGCGGCGCGAGCTTGTTCTTGACCACCTTGACGCGGGTCTGGTTGCCGACCACCTCGTCGCGCTCCTTGATTGCGCCGATGCGGCGGATGTCGAGCCGCACCGAGGCGTAGAATTTCAGCGCATTGCCGCCGGACGTGGTCTCCGGCGAGCCATACATCACCCCGATCTTCATGCGGATCTGGTTGATGAAGATCACCATGGTGTTGGACTTGTTGATCGAGGCGGTGAGCTTGCGCAGCGCCTGGCTCATCAGCCGCGCCTGCAAGCCGGGCTGCACGTCGCCCATCTCGCCTTCAAGTTCCGCGCGCGGCACCAGCGCGGCGACCGAATCGATCACCAAGACGTCGACCGAACCCGAGCGCACCAGGGTATCGGCGATTTCAAGCGCCTGCTCGCCATGGTCAGGCTGCGACACCAGGAGCTCGTCGACATTGACCCCGAGCTTGCGGGCATAGATCGGATCGAGCGCGTGTTCGGCATCGACAAAGGCACAGACGCCGCCTTTTTTCTGGGCTTCCGCCACGGTGTGCAGCGCCAGCGTGGTCTTGCCGGAGGACTCCGGCCCGTAGATCTCAACCACCCGGCCGCGCGGCAGGCCGCCGACGCCAAGCGCGATATCGAGGCCGAGCGAGCCCGAGGGAATGGTGTCGACATCGAGCGCCTTGGAATTCTTGCCAAGCCGCATGATCGAGCCCTTGCCGAAATTACGCTCGATCTGCGAGAGCGCGGCATCGAGCGCCTTCGTCTTGTCCATGGAGTTACTTTCGACCACACGTAAATTCGCTTGGGCCATAGCTCCCACTCCTTATGACGGGGATTCGGCAGACCGACAACGAAGGGACCACCCCACCGCCCCGGCCCATCCTCTGTTAAAAAATAACTGTACACGATATGTTCTATGTTCGCAATATGTTCTTATGAAATTTAACACCTCCGCGCTCAACGCAACCTCGCCGATACCCGATACGCCGCTACCTCATCACCCAAACAAATAGCATCAAGTGTCTGTAATAAAAGAAAAAGCCCCGCAAGCGGGGCCGAGTTGAGAGTAGGAGGTATCCCGAGAGAGGGATAACTAAATTTATACAAATTTTATGGGAGGGGCGCAAGAGTGTTCCTGTCGCATCCGTCGCAGGGCCGCGCGCCCCGACTCACAAACGACCCTTCGGTTGTTCGCAAGCGCTGGTCGGTGCCCCCGTTTCCGACGTTCGCGATCCATCGCAGCGCGCACCGACGCGCAATTCGAAAACCACGGGGCATGCGCCTGCTGCTGACGCATCGCCCCACAGCCAATCGAACGCGTGCGCTAAAAAAGCGCGCACGTGACGAATTCACTTGCCTTCCCGCGCGCCGCTCACCAAAAAATAAAATCGGGGGCGCGGTCCGGGAGTTGTCGTCGCATCTCCCGCCGGTTTGTTGTGTTGCGTTTGTGCGGATTTATTCCCATGCCAAAATCCCTTCGTCACGGTTTGATCGCGCTCGGCTCGGCGCTGTGGTTTGTGGGCCTGATGTCGCAATTCCACTCGATCGCCACCGTCACTACCTATGTGGCGGTGTCGCTGGCGATGGTGCTCGCCGTCGCGCTGTGAGGCGCGGACCGGTCAGGTGGCGCACGGTCAATCGCGCGATCGACGGCGACAGCGTGTTCGCAGCCGCGGCGCCGCCGCGCGCGGCAGCGCTGACGCAACATTGCGGGTTCGGATTTAGGCCAGCTGCATCAGCTTGAGCAGTTCGCGGCCGAGCAGCCCATAGGGCGAGGCCAGGGTTTCCTGGATCTCGAAGTGGTTATAGCCCTCGCCGACAATGAAGGTGATCGGCTTGCCGGCGGCCTTGACCGCACCGGCAAAGTCGCGCGCCTGGCGCTGGAATTCGGGCGTCTCCTGGGTGCCATGGGCGACCACGATCGGGCAATTGAGCCGGTCGAGATGACGGATCGCCGAGAGTTCCTCGACAATCGCATCGGTGAAGGCGACATATTTCGAGCGCTTGGAAAGCCGCACCGGCACCAAGTCATACATGCCCGAGGCCAGCATGCTGCCCTTGATGATGTCCTTGGGCAGGCCGAAATCCCGCTGCCAGTCGCAGGTCACGATGCAACTGGTCAGATGCGCACCCGACGAATGGCCGGTGACGAACAGCCGGTTTTTGTCGCCGCCAAATTTCTGCGCATTGTTATAGACCCAAGCGACCGCCGAGCGGACCTGCTGGGCCATGGCCATCAGATTGCCGCCGACGTCGTCGATATTGCTGAAATCGGCGATCACCGAATGGGCGCCGGCATCGACAATCATCTCGGACAGAAATACGAAATCGGCCGAGCGGCCGTTCCGCCAGGCGCCGCCGTGGATGTAGACATTGATCGGGGCGTTGTCGGGATTTTTGCTGCTGCGATAGACGTCGACACTCTCGATCTCGCTCGCGCCATATTGGAAGCGCTGCGGCACGCCAAGCCGCGCCTTGGCCCGCACCGTCGCGGCGTTGCGGCGGGCATGCACCAACGGCTGGTTGGGCGCATAGACCGCCTGGTCATAGGCATTGTCGAGCTCGGTCTGGTCCATATTCATCCAGACCAGCGGGCCTTTGGTGCGCGGGGCGGCGAGCGTGTCGGTCATGACCACGGTTTCCTATCGCGATCGCAGTTAGATTTCACGCGGCGGCCAATACCGCCCGCTTGACGGACGAAGGCAAAGCGATCGGGCGGAAAAACCGCTTTGGATAGAGGTAATCATCCCCGGATTCATCGACGATCCTCATCAGGCCGAGCTTGTCCGCATCCGCGTCGCGCAGCGCAACGTAGATCTTGCGCTTCTCAAGCGACACCGGATAACCCTCGTTGTCGATGCACACGACCAGTTGTATTGCTTGTGCTTTTGTCATGGCTCTGCGTTCTCAAATGAAGTGTTTGATCTAGAATTCCTTGCGTCCGATCCCAGCCGCCTCATACCAGTGTACTTCAGCAAGGCGAACCGATCCATCCACCACGCGAACGCGGGCAACCCCCTTGCGTTTGCGCCAGCGACCGCGTCCATACACGCGTCGCAATCGGGCAACCTCCCGAATGCCCGCCCCTGCGGCGAAGGTCTCGATGTCCGAAATTTCGCCTAGGATATCGAAGCGTATCGATCAATGGTCGCAAGGTCATGCTAGGCCGTCAATGGCGGCGCGAAACAACGTGGCCGTGACAGGCCGGCATGCCGGCGGCTATGCTGCGCCGCGACGATCTGACGTGCGTATGGGGACCCCATGGAATTCGGCTATTTCACGCTCAGCGATAACCACTACGACAACAATCCGCGTAGCCCTAACCAGTTCGTCGCGGACATCACCGCCGAGGCGCTGTATGCCGATACGCTCGGCATGAATTCGGCCTGGATCGGCGAACACCATTTCAATTCGCTCGGCGTCTTGTCCTGTCCCGATCTGGTGCTCGCCTATATCGCGGCGCGCACCAAGCATATCCGGCTGGCGCCGGCGGTGACGGTGCTGCCGCTGCACCATCCGATACGCGTGGCCGAGCAATGGGCGACGCTCGATCTTTTGTCCAATGGCCGGGTCGATTTCGCCGCCGGGCGCGGCTACGACAAGCGCGAATATGATCCGTTCCATATCTCCTTCGCCGACAACCAGGGCATTTTCGAAGAGGGCCTTGAGCTGGTGCGCAAGCTGTGGGCCGCCGACGGCCGCATCACCCACCAAGGCCAGCATTATTCCTTCGAAGACGTGCGCATCACGCCCAAGCCGGTGCAAAATCCGATCCCGACTTATGTGGCGTCGTTCTCCAAGCTCTCGATCGAACTCGCCGCCCGGCTCGGCTGCGGCTTGATCGTCGCGCCGTTTGCCGCCGCCATGAGTTTCGGCGGGCTCAAACAGGTCGCCGACCTCTACAACGAGACCTGTATCAAGCACGGCAACAAGCCCGGTCGGCTGATGTGCAGCTATTTCACGCATTTTGCCGACACCCAGGAGCAGGAGGCGGCGCAGCGCGCCCGCCAGATCCGCTATTATAAGGAATGCGTGATCCCGGCGTTCCCGGGCGACCCGCAAACCGCGCCGCCGAGCTACCGCTATTTCATCGAGATCGTCGAACGCCTGCACAAGATCAAGGCCGAGGACTTGACCGAGAATTCGGTGCTGCTGGGCTCGCCGGCGCGGATTACCGAGACCCTCAAAAAGGTCGAGGCGGCAGGCTTCTCCGAGGTGATTCTCTATTTCAACGTCGGACTAAAGCCGCATAGCCAGGTAAAAGAGGAAATGGACCGATTCATGCGCGAAGTCGCGCCCGCCTTCGAGGGCGGTCACAAGCGACGTGCCGCGTGATCGCATGAGATTATTGCAAACGACGCTGCTGCTGGCTGCAAGTCTGGCGATCGCCGCCAGCCAAGCGATGGCCGAGCCCGCCGACTGCCGGGTCCAGCTCAAGGCCCAGGATCAACGGTGCCAGGCGCTGGCCGAAAAGCTGGCCGCCGCCTGTCCGACCGGCACCAATATCAAAGAGACCGTGCGATGCCGGGATATTTCAGCCCAGATCGCCGATAGCTGCACGCGCAAGCCTTGCGCACCCCAGCGCAAAGCCAAGCGGGCCAAAGCCAAAGCCGATAAGCCCGCCAAAAAATCGAAACAATAAAATCGAACCAGCAACCGGGAGTAAGCCATGCGTGACAAACCCTGCCTGACCTCATCCGATCTCACCAAAGCGATGGCCGCCTGCCGGGCGGAAGCCGAAAAGCACAAGTGGAACGTCTCGATCGCGATTGTCGACGACGGCGGCCACCTTTTGGCGTTCGACCGCATGGACGGCGCGGCCGCGATCACCGCCGAAGTCGCGATCGGCAAGGCGCATACCTCGGCGCTCACCAAGCGGCCGAGCAAGTTTTTCGAGGACCGGGTCAAGGAACGGCCGGCCTTTGCCAACTTTCCTGCGGGCATTCTGATCCAAGGGGCGCTGCCAATCCTGGTGCGCGGCGAATGCGTCGGCGCCATTGGCGTTTCGGGCGTCGCCTCGCACGAGGACGAACAGGTGGCCGCCGCCGGCGTGGCCACGGTGGCTTAAGGCGTGCGGCGCTAGTGGAGTGGATTTGACATTCGCTACCCACCTGGCAGCGAGCACGCGATGCGAATGTCAAATCCAAAACTCCACTAGCATCCTATACTTGCTAGTGGTCCTTTGATTCTAACATTCGCAAAATCGCCCGCGGAAATGGGATGCGAATGTTAGAATTGGACCACTAGTGCGCGCTTATTTGCGGCCCAAAGTCTCTTCCACCAGATGCGGATTGCGCGCCAGCATGGCGAGCAAAACCCGCGCCGGCCCTTCCGGCTGTCGGCGGCCCTGCTCCCAATTGCGCAGCGTTCCGGTCGACACGCCGATGCGGGCCGAGAACTTCTGCTGCGACAGGCCAGTCTTGCGCCGGATCGCGGTCACGTCGACGGTTTTTGGAACAAACACCCGCCCGCCGGGCAGGCGATCGCTGCGATTACGCGCCGCGATCTCACGCCACCCCTGCACAATCTTGTCAGCGGCTTTGTTCATCGCCCCCTCCCGCGCCATGCGCGTCACCGACCGTTGGTCATCGCTCTACGTCGCATTGCTCTGCGTGGTGCTTAGCTCTGCATGGTGCTTACGGTCATCGAAACGTCAGCCATACGCGCGCTGTGGGCTCCGGCGGCACCCCTTCCCCGGTGGGGCAGGCGCGCGCCGCGCTCGCAGCTTCGTCACGCATAACCAGAATGTATCAGCGTCGTGTGATTCTGATTCCCGGATGCCAGCCGGCACATGATACCTATTGGCCGCTGCGAAATTAAGCGGTCATACGCGCTATCCACCGCTGTTATGCGCGTTCGCGGTCTCAGATCTTGCCGAGCCCCATCATGTCGAGCGCGGCGCGGCCAAGCACCGCATAGGGATGGCCGATGGTCTCGCCGGTTTCGTAGTGGTTGTAGCCCTGCGCAACGATCAATTCGGCGGGCTTGCCGGCCGCCTTCAGAGCGGCCGCGAATTCGCGCGCCTGGCGCTGGAACTCCGGCGTCTCCAGGGCGCCGACGCCGATCGTCACCGGGGTATGGATCTTCTCGATGTGCCGCATGGCGGAAAGATCCTGCACCATCGCATCGGTGAATTTCACAAATGACGAACGCCGCGATAGCCGCACCGGCGCAAGGTCGTACATGCCCGAGCCGAGCACCGCGCCCTTGACGATATTGCGCGGCAGGCCCTGCTTTTCCCATTCGCTGATCAACACGCAACTGGTGAGATGGCTGCCGGAGGAACGGCTGATGATATAGAGCCGCTCCGGATCGCCGCCGAATTTCCCAGCATTGCGGTAAAGCCAGGCCACCGCACGACGGCACTGGTCAACCAGCGGGAAAATATCGCCGCCGGTTTCGCCGACATTGGTGAAATCGAGCACCGCGAAATTGGCGCCGGCTCTCACATAGGGCTCGGCATAAGTGGTGAATTGCTCGGCGCGGCCGCCGCGCCAGCTGCCGCCATGAATAAAGATCAACACCGGCGCATTCGGCCGTGACGTCTTGTAGAAATCGAGCCGTTCGATGTCCGCCGGACCGTATTTGACGCGCTCGGGCTTGGCGAGCAGCGCCTGCGCGATCCGGTTGTTGAACACCCGGCGTTCGCCGAGATGCTTGGCATTGAAGGCATAGACGTCGTTGTCATAGCCCTCGTCGATGTCGGTCTGGTCGAGATCGCGGAACACCGGCGGGCCTTTGACGCGCGGCGGCGGCTCGGGGCAGCGCTGCGCGGATGCCGGCGCGCCGGCGAGCGCGACAGTGCCGGCGGCGGTGCCGGCGACCAACGCGCGGCGGGTGATGTCGCGAGAAGTTTTCTTGGTCATTGTCACTCCCCAGATGCGATGTATGTTTTCTATGGCCCTTGCTTTTATCGGTCGCCGCGTCAGGCGGCGGTGGTCAGCTTCATCATCTCCATCGCGGCGCGTCCCATGATGCCGTAAGGATTACCGAGCGACTCGCCCATCTCGAAATGATTGTGGCCGCGCGCGGTTATCAATTGCACCGGCTTGCCGAGCTTGGTCAGCGCTGCGGCGAAGTCGCGCGACTGACGCTGGAACTCCGGCGTCTCCAACAGACCGATGGTCAAGACCAGCGGGGTATGCACCTTGTCGAAATGGCGCATGGCGGACAGCGCCTGCTCCATATCGTCGGTGAATTTGACATAGCTTGAACGCGCCGACAGCCGAACCGGCTTGAGATCGTACATGCCCGAGCCGAGCACCGCGCCCTTGAGAATGTCGCGCGGCAGGCCCTGCTTCTCCCATTCGGTAATCACCACGCAGCCGCCGAGATGGCTGCCGGACGAAAACCCGCTGAGATAGAGCGCATCGGGATTGCCGCCATAGCTCGCGGCGTTCTTGTGGATCCAGCCGACCGCGCGCCGGCACTGCTCGACCATCGCGAACAGATCGCCCTTGGTCTCAAGCACATTGTTGAATTCGACATTGATGAAATTGGCGCCGTGCTTGACGAAACTCTCGGCGAGATAGGCTTCCTGCGCGGTCGCGCCGCTGCGCCAGGCGCCGCCGTGCAGATAGATCATGGTCGGAGCGTTCGACCGCTTGGTCTTGTAGATGTCGACTTTCTCAATCTCAGCCGGTCCATAGGCGACGCGCTCCGGCTTGCCGAGCGTCTTGAGCACCACCGCGCTGCGGTCGAGCCGCCGCGCCAGCACATGCGGCTGATTGAAGGCATAGACCGACTGGTCATAGGCCTCGTCGAGCTCATGCTGATCCATGTCCAACCAGACCAACGGGCCTTTGACGCGCGGCGGCGGCGTGGCCGGACAACGCTGCGCCAAGGCCGGCGTAGCCGTGAGCGCAACGGCGCCCGCGACCAGCGCGCGGCGGCTGAGGTTTGCAATGCTGCGATGCATGGGTGTTCTCCCCTCGTTGATGCCGGGGGTTAGGCGCCCCGGACCGATGCTATCAAGCATAGCATCGCTGACGCCAGCGCGGTGCAACCGGAGGACCCCGCATGGACAAGGCCGCCGACGAGCACGCCCGCGACTGCCAGCGCCCGCCGATGGTCACCGGCAAGCCCGGCCGCGCAATCGAACTGGCGAAGCGGTAGGGCGCCCTTGCGGCCTTGTACGTTTTCACGTACATCTACCGGCGAGGTAAGTGATGGCGTCCGACATTAGCCCGCCGGCAATGCCGGTATTCTTCTATCGGACGATTGCCAGATCCGAACCGGTCCGGGAATGGCTGAGGGCGTTACCGCACGACGACCGCCAACTAGTCGGGGGCGATCTCTATCGGGTGCAGACCGGATGGCCTCTGGGCATGCCTCTTTGTCGATCCCTCGGAGGCGGGCTATGGGAGCTGCGGAGCGGCCTACCCAGCAACCGCATCGCTCGAGTCCTGTTCTTTGTGCAAGGCAACAGAGTTGGCGTCGTGCACGGCTTTATCAAGAAGACACAAGCGACGCCGACCACAGATTTGTCGTTGGCCCGCAAGCGAATGAAGGAGATGCAACAATGAAGAATAAGAATCCACACTGGGGTTCCTCGCTCGATGACTGGCTCAAGGAAGAAGGCTGGTACGAGGAATTCAACGCGACGCGCGAAAAGCAACGCATCGCCCAGCAGATCGAAGCAGCGATGAAACAGCGAAAGATCACCAAGAAGCGCATGGCTGAGCTGATGAAAACCAGCCGCACCCAGGTCGACAAGCTGCTCAACCCCAATGACGGCAACGTCACCATCGAGACGCTGCACCGAGCGGCCGCAGTCGTCGGGAAAAGATTCGAATA
The DNA here is from genome assembly GCA_022841625.1 of Xanthobacteraceae bacterium. Taxonomy (GTDB): domain Bacteria; phylum Pseudomonadota; class Alphaproteobacteria; order Rhizobiales; family Xanthobacteraceae; genus VAZQ01. The sequence continues at coordinate 6,767 of JALHRD010000030.1, read as the reverse complement.
TACGCTGGTGTAAATCCCCCGCTTACGGGCTTGCGTGATTGATGAATTTCTCCGGCGGTCCTTCGCCCCATTGCGACACCAGCGCTTCCTCCGCCGGCAACAAATGCGAGCCGTTTTTGGCGTTGAGGCGATCGCTGTCGGCCCAATGTTCATGCACGCGGCCCCACGGATCGGCCCAATAGTCGTAGACCTGGCTGCCGAGCAGATGCCGGCCGATCCCCCACATGTGCTCGTAGCGGCCGAACTGCTTGAGATATTCGTGGCCCATCGCGACGTCGTCGATATCCTGGACCTCGAACGAGAGATGGTTGAGCCCGGTCTTCTGGTGATGCAGGCAGAAGAACACGTGATGATCGACATAATCGTCGCCGCGGTCGAGCCGATTGAACGATCCGATCAGGTTGGACTTATCGCCGGCATAGACATCATCGGAACAAATAAAGCCGAGCGTCTCGCGAAACCAGGCGACGGTCTCGCGGAATTTCGGCGTATTGAGCACGCCATGGCCGATGCGCTTGACCTGCGACGGCCCTTTGGGCAGCCGCATCAATTCGCCGGCGCGCTGCAACGGATCTTCGCCGGAGTTGAGCTTCTGGCGCGGCTGCAACGGGATCGGCGGCAGCGTCGCGACCCCATGCACCACCTCGACCTGATAGCCATTGGGCTCGGTCAGGCGCACGCGCTTGCCACCGCCGGGCTCGTCGATCGATTCAATGCCGCTCGCTCCCGGCGCCGCCGCAAGGCGCTTAAGGTCGTCCTCGCTTTCGGCGTAATAGGCAAAGCCGATGAATTTCGGATCGCCCTTTTCGGTGATGTGAATGTGATGCGCCGGATCGGTGCCGCGCATATAAAGTGCGGTCGGCGTGCGCGCGGCCCGCGCCATGCCGAAACGGGTCAGGAACTCCTCCATCGCGTCAAGGTCGGGCGACCGCAACCGGCCATAGGCCATATCTTTTGCCTTAATCAACGCCATATTCTCCACCATTGCTCTCCCATGCAGCGACATAAGCATATTACAGTCCGGATCGGCGCGTCACCTATGCGTGGCCCGCCGCCGCGCCATTGCAGGATCGACTTGACCCAGCCACAGTCGCCGACAAAGCTTGCGCGAGTCGTCGCGAACGCGGCGCCGTACCGTGGCACAACCACACCCGCCTGGAGTTGATGAATGTTTCCCCGCGAAGCCAATGCCATCGATTTCTGGCGTGGGTTTGCGCTGATTACGATTTTCATCAATCACGTTCCGGGCATATATTACGCGCGCTTCACCCATGCCAATTATTCACTGTCGGATTCGGCCGACTTGTTCGTGTTCCTGGCCGGCTGGTCGCTGCGACTCCTGGTTGGCTCCCCCCGCCCCACGCCCCGCGCCACCCGCTATTTGGTGCTGCGGCTGGGCGGGCGGGCGGTCGAACTCTATGCCGCGCAGATCATGCTGACGATGCTCGCGCTCGCCATCTTGGCGGCGAGTGCGACGCTGCTCGACAATCCGCTGCTGCTCGAATGGCACAATGCCTCATCGGTGTTCTACGATCCGATCCTGACCCATATCGGGCTCGCCACCCTCACCCACCAACTCGGCTATTTCGACATCTTGCCGCTCTATGTGGTGCTGATGATGATGGCGCCGATCTTCGCAGTCGTCGACCGTTTTGCGCCGAACTGGCTGTTGCCGCTTTCGATCGCGCTCTATCTCGTGACGCTGATCGTGCCGCTGCCGATCCCGACCTGGCCGGTCGACGGCCAATGGTTCTTCAATCCGCTCGCCTGGCAGCTCGTGTTCGTCCTGGGCTTCGTGCTGGCGCGCGAGGACGGCGCCGGCGGATTTGTACGCCGGCACATCGATGCAATTCGCTGGCTGTCGCTGCCAATCGTGGCGGTGAGCGCCTATATCGTGTGGAACCGGCTGTGGCCGGACCCGACGCTAATGCCGCAGCCGCGGCTGCTATTCATCGCCGACAAAACCTATGTGACGCCGATGCGCCTGATCCAGTTCCTGGCACTGATCGCGTTGTTCTCGGCGACCTATCCCATAATCAAACGCTGGGCGTCCTGGCTGGTGGATTTTTGCGCGCGGCTGGGACGCAATTCGTTAATCGTGTTCTGCGTGGGCTCGCTTCTTAGCCTTATTGGACAGATTACACGTTTCGTTTACCGTGGCGATATTGTGGTTGACACGGTTGTGGTACTATTGGGCGTTGCTATCATGGCGTTATCGGCATGGCTTCCGGAATGGCGAGAACAGGTCAGATCAAGAGGCTCCACGCGGCCGCTGCCGGCATCCTGACCGCATCTTTGGTCGCCGGCGTCGCTTGGAGTGAAGAGACTGCGCCGTCCGCGGTCGCGGTGCCGGCGCCCTATTCCACCGAATGCCTGGGCGGCTCGACCGAAATCGTCGCCGAGTCGCCGCTGCCCAATGTCGCCGCCGCGTTGCAGAGGCGCCGAACCATCCGCATTCTCGCGCTCGGCGCCTCCGCCGGCCGGCGCCAAGGCGGCTTTACCCATCGCATCGAACGCATTCTCAAGCAGGTGCTTAAGGGCAGCAACATCGTAACCATCAATCGCGGCGTTTCCGGCGAACTCGCCGCCAATGCCGCATTGCGGATCAAGAACGAAGTGGCGATGAACAACCCCGACCTGGTGATCTGGCAGGTCGGCACCGACGACGCCCTCGCCTTCGTTCCGCTGGAAGAACTTGCAGGGACGGTGCGATCGACAATCACCTGGCTGCGGGACCACAATGTCGATGTGGTGCTGGCCGGCCTGCAATATGTCGAGCGCGTCGCGCAGGATGAAAATTATTATCGCGTGCGCGAACTGCTGCGCGAGATCGCTGCGAAGGAACACGTGATGATCATCCGCCGCTACGAGGCAATGCAGTTCATCGCTGCCGCGCAGGAGGCGGGCGGCGGCTATGGCCCGGACGAGTTCGAGCGCACCGGGGCCGGCTACAATTGCCTCGCGCAATATCTGGCAAGCGCGATCACGCTCGGCGCATTCGGCAAGGGCATGAGCGGACGGCCACTGCTGCGCTCGCAGCCGGACCAGAAGAAATAGCCGGGCGCGCCGACCGCGGCTGTTGCGGCATCTCCGCCCGCTCGATTGCACGACCCACGCCTGACGGCGTAGCATCTTGTCCATATTGCGGGATGACGAGGTGCTGCGGTGAAGGTCTGCATGTTCCATCTGATGCCCTATCGCGACCTGCCGGGCGATTTCACGCAGCGTTATAACTCCTCCCATATCGATCCGATCTGGTTCGATGTCGCCGACGCCGACAAGGTCGGCCAGTACTACAACGCCACATTGGATGAGATGCTGCATGCGGCCACGGCCGGCCTGCACGGACTGTGCACCAATCAGCATCACCAGAACGTCTATGGCTTCATGGCCAATCCAAGCATCATGGGCGGGATCCTGGCGAAGCAGACCAACGGCCAGAACGTCGCGATCATCCAGCTTGGCTCGACGCTGCCGTCCACTACGCCGCCGACGCGGATCGCCGAGGAATATGCGATGCTCGACTGCATCAGCGGCGGACGGCTGATCGCCGGCTTTCCCACCGGCCTACCGTCGGACGCGACCATCTCCAATGCCGTGGTTCCGGTCGAGCAGCGTGAGCGCTACCGCGAGGCGCTGGCGCTGGTCACCAAGGCATGGACTGCAAAGGAAATCTTCGCCTGGAATGGCCGGCATTATCAGCTTGGCATGGTGAACCTCTGGCCGCGGCCGATCCAGCAGCCGCATCCGCCGATCTGGATTCCGGGCGCCGGTCTCTCCGGGACCGCGGAATACGTCGTCGACCACGATTATTGCTTCTGCCACCTGAGCTACCATGGTGCGAAGAATGCCACCGCGGTGAGCGACCGCTATTGGGAGCTGGTGGCGAAAAAGGGCCGCGACGACAACCCCTATCGCTACAGTTTCCTCCAACTCATCGGCGTCGGCGAATCCGATGCCGAGGCCGAAGACCTCTACGGCAGGCACGCCGAATATTTCTTTCACAATCTGTTGCACACCGCGTCGCACTATCAGGCGATCCCCGGCTGCCTCGACTACAACGGCATGGTGCAGGCACTGCATCACAATCCACGCGCCGGGATCAATCTGCGCGAACTCAAGGCCAAAGACTTCTACGACCGCGGCTTTGTCATCGTCGGCAGCCCAAAAACGGTGCGCGAACAGCTCATGGACGGCATCAAGCGCCTGCGCATCGGCCATCTGCTGTCACTGTTGCATTTCGGCTCGATGCCAACCGAACTGTGCAAGCACAACATCGACCTGTTTGGACGCGAGGTGCTGCCCCATCTCGCACCCTTATGGGATCGCTATGAAGACCGCTGGTGGCCCGAACGCCTCCGGCGCCCGGCCGCCAGCGCAGCCGCCGCTTTAGCCTCCGCATCCTGAGCGCGGCAGAACCGCACCATGGCCGCCTCCGAATTGCGCAAACTCCGGCTTTGGCAGAACCGGGTCGAAACCGAGGTCGAGGTTTCCGGTCGCGGTCCGCCGCTGGTTTATCTGCACGGTCCGTGGGGGCTCAATCCGGATCGCCCGTTCATTGCGCGACTCGCGGATGGCCACACGGTGTACGCACCGAAATTTCCCGGCACCAGCCGCGGCGACCACGCCGCCATTCATGCGCTCGACACCTGGCTTGACCTCGTGGTCTATCATGGCGAGCTGTTCGATCGCCTTGGGCTTGCCGCTCCGACGCTGGTCGGACATTCTTTCGGCGGACTTCTCGCCGCCGAATTCGCGGCGGCCGCGCCAAAATCAATTGGCAGCCTGGTGCTGATCGATCCGGTCGGCTTGTGGCGCGATGACCTTCCAGTCACGAACTGGATGCTGTTGAGCAACGATGCCCGCCGTCGCGCGCTGTTCGCCGATCCCGACGGCGAGGCAGCGCGGCGCTTTTTCGAAGTGCCGGCCGATCCCGCTGAGCGGGTCGACACGCTGGCGCAATTCACATGGGCGCAGGCCTGCACCGGAAAATTCGTCTGGCCGATTGCCGATCGCGGCTTCAAGCACCGCATTCACCGCGTCGCGGCGCCGACGCTGATCCTCTGGGGCGAGGCCGACGGCGTGATCGCGCCGGCCTATGCGCAGGAATTCGCCCAAGCCATTGCCGGTGCGCGCGTCGCGATGATCGATCAGGCCGCGCACCTGCCGCATCTCGAAAATCCCGGGGCGGTCGGCAAGGCGCTGTGGGGGTTTCTAACCGGCTGAACGCCGGTCATTGAAATGGATCACCGCGGCCGCCTATGCTCGGTCGCGCTCAACGGAGAAGTCAACGGAGAGGCAGGCCATGACATCGATCCTCGTTGCACTCGTCGCCTTGGCGTTTTCCGCCGGCGTGACCGGACCGGCGGCCGCGCAGACCACCGTGCAGACCACCGTGCAGGCCTGGCCGGCGCGGCCGGTGACGATGGTCGTGCCATTTCCTCCGGGCGGCGGCACCGATGTGCTTGGCAGGATCGTTGCCAAGCGGCTGTCGGAGGTGCTCGGCCAGGCGGTGATCATCGAGAATGTCGGCGGCGCCGGCGGCATGCTGGGTTCGGCGAAAGTGGTCAAATCGGCGCCCGACGGCTACACCATGGTGGTCGGCACCACCGCCGATGCCATCAACCAGACACTCTACAAAGCGCCGCTCTATAATTTTGCGACCGACCTGCTGCCGGCCGGCCTGATGGGCAGCCAGCCCACCGTCCTGCTCGCGCGCAAGGATTTTCCCGCCAACACATTGCAGGACTTCGCCGCCCATATCAGGGCCAATATGAAGTCGGTGCAATTCGGTTCGGCCGGCGCCGGCTCGACCGGCCATCTGTTCTGCGAACTGCTCAATGCGGCGCTCGGCATCGGCGGCGTCACCCATGTGCCGTATCGCGGCGGCGGCCCGGCGATGCAGGATCTGATCGCCGGCCGTTATGACTACATCTGCACGCTGTCGCCGACCGGCAAGCCGCTGATCGATGCCGGCAACGCCAAAGGCATCGCGATCCTGCAGCCAAAACGCTCGCCGGAGCTGCCGAACCTGCCCAGCACGGGCGAGCAGGGCCTGCCCGATCTCGACGTCAGCACCTGGTTCGGCCTGTTCTTCCCGAAGGGCACGCCGGAGCCGATCGTGCGCCGGCTCAACGCAGCGCTGGCGGAAACGCTCGACACGCCTTGGGTGCATGAGCGGTTCAAGGATATCGTCGCGACCGTGACCCCGCGCGAGCAACGCTCGCCCGAATACTTGAGCAAGTTGGTCGCGAGCGAGACGGCGAAAATGGGAACGGCGATTCGCGGCGCGGGCATCCAGCAGTTCTGAGTCGCGTCGTTCGTTACTGTCCCGGCGTGTCGGGCGCAACAAGCGGGAGCGCATTGCGCCAATCATGCCGCGCCGAATTCACCGAGCGTGCCGAACGCGCCCGCCCGCCACGCGCGTCGATAATCTGGCGTGGTTACAGCAGAACAAGGCGCGCAACGTAGCGCCGTAGCAAGCGAGTGGTTTGCTACTCCGGCGCCGGCCCGGTTACCCCATCTACGTCTTACCGTCCATCGGCTTCCGCAACGCCCTGATAGCGACCGCAGGCCGTCAAGATGGCGCACAGACGCGAAGGGCCATAAATGGACAAAGCTATCGGTACAATTCCCGTCGCATGACATTGAACCGCCCCGGGTTTGCCGGAGGCTCCAACTCTTGAGAGGATGGAGCCATGGACAAGCAGCAAAGGCAGAGGTTTTCACCTGAAGTGCGCGCGCGGGCGGTGCGGATGGTGATCGAG
>JALHRD010000029.1 GCA_022841625.1 Xanthobacteraceae bacterium | reverse complement strand
GTGGTATGCCTTGTCATGGCGTGGTCTCCAGTCCGGCGCTTCAACGCCGGATGATTCGAGGTTGAACACCCCGGAGACTACGCCACCCTTAATTCCTACCAACCCCGCGACGGCACCGGCACGGAACCGCACCATGAGAGAGCCGTCGGGTTGATTCTCGAATGTTTGCGTCGGATGAAACAGAAATTGCTGTGCGTCCGTTGCAGCCCTCGGCGAGAAGCGCCAGACGACGTCGAATGGCGCTTCCTGGAACACGCCGAACGAGCGATCTGCAAATTTTTGCAGCGAGAAATCCTTGCGCCGCCGGAACAAGGATTCAGTAATTTCCACCTTCTCGATATTGGCGAGGCTGAACAGCCGGTAGTCGAGGGCACGGTCGCTCAGGCTGTAACCGACGAGGTAATGCCGGGCGCCATAGAGAAATCCATAGGGGCATACAAGCTGGCGGCTAAGCCTGCCGGTACCGCGGGCGCGATAGTGCAGGTGCACCTTGCGACAGGCGATGACGGCGTGGCGCAGGTCGCCGAGAATTGCAGGCGCGATCGATTGCCTTGGTCCGGGCCGTAGCGCCATTCCTTCTGCTTCGGTCAACGCTTCCAGGTCGGGCCCGAGGCGACGTGCGACCTCAGGCCGAATCAACGATTTCAGCTTGGCCGACAAAGTTTCCAGCCGCCCCACCAACTCGGTGAGATTGTCGCGCCGCGTTACGTTGATGGCTGTGGTAAGCGCGGCCAGTTCCTCCACCGAAAATCCGACCAGATTGGTAAGCATTCCTGCTCGGATGCGCCAGCGCTTGGGCACCTCGCCGGGATTGGCCTGCTCCATCTGCGGAAACACGCGTTCGATGGCGTCGCGCATGCGCTCGGCGGTGCGGCGGCTGACGCCATAGGCGCGCTGGATGTCGTCGAGCGAAAGACCTTCCGCATTGCCGCGCATGTCGAGCGCGACCCGCAGCAACTCTTCGAGCTTTTCGTAGCGCAACCCCAGCCCCCGCTGTGTGCGGAAACCACAATTGTAAGGTGGTGTTGTGCCGTGCGCCAGGGTCGAAACTCACGCCAAGTCCTGAAGAAGTCCGTCGCCCGGCTGTCCGTTGCGCCGCGACCTGTGGCGCTGACGGCGCGGCAGGGCCCCTGACCAACTGACAATTCTCTCGACCGCTTCAATGATCGAACGAGGCGGCATGCCTGCGTCGTCGAACGCATTCCTGATCGTTTCCAGGTGCGGCGGCTCGATCTCGGCGTTGCGCGGCCCATTGACCTCATTTAAGAACCAGCCCAGACGTGAGCAACGCGTCACCGCGCAGACGGCCTGTATCCCGGCGTGCTCCCAAAGGTAGATGGCGCAACCGCCTTCATCGACTCGCCAGATATAGCTTTCCAGGCAGTTTTTCCACCGTTTGGCAAGTTTGCGTAGGTCGGTGGCATGATCAATTCGGCGGGCAAGTCCCACTTGCACCGTTGGCAGCGCATCCGGCAACGGCAACGCTTCGACAATAGATTTTATTTTCGCGACCAGCTGCTCAGGCTGCCGGACATCAGCAAATTCGGCAAGGAGTGCATCAAAACTGGGCGCGGCGCCACGTCGAACAAGGTAACGCAAGCCGTCACCCAGCGAGTAAATGCCGAAAAGCTGAGCCTGCATGGGAAGCACAACAGAGCGCAGAACGGCCGGGATGTCATCGAACATCTTTATCGCCGGATCGTCAATCATACTCGTTTGGTACAGCAACTTTGATGCTGCCGGATCGTCAAGCAGCTGCACCAGGCGGCGATAGCTTTCCGCTTCCAGAACGTTACCTGGCAAGCATTGGATGACACGTTTGAGACCCACAGGACGGCGCCCGATGGCGGCGTCGAGAATGTCTCCGGCAGAGCCATGAAATAGGATTTGTCTCAATTCTGCTGGCGCGTCACTCTCGGCATGGGCGAGTGCAAGCGCAATGAGATGCATGCGGGTGCGGCTGAGGAAGATCAGATCGGCCAGCAAGCCGGGTTCGTACTGCAGCGCGGCAATCACCCGCCCGGTTGCCCAGCCAAATGGTGCAAGCAGAAAGCCAGGGGGACGTTGAGATGGGGACGATTCTAGAACGATTTGCCCAGGCGCACATACCATTTTGCTCTCCTTTAAGCTGTAAGCCAAACGAAGAGATAGCCGAGGCATGCGTCAATTCCGGACGTACGGCCCGCACTCAAACAGCAAGTGAATCCGGCTGGTGCGGCTAGGAGAATGTCGCCTCCTGGCCCAAAGCGGCGGTGGCGCGATGTCCGCTCTCGCGACGCTCTTGCGGGACAAGCAGACATCGGACCGGCCGGATCGACAAAGCGATTTTAAGAGTACACGGCCCTCGATGCTACTTCCCCTCGATAATCGCCTTCGCCCGTGCCAGCACCGGCGCCGGCGTATTGGCGATCAGGTCGGAGAATTTCTGCGCCTCCTCGCCGGTCGATGGGCTGATGTCGAAATTAAGCTTGGCCGCCTCGGCCAAAAATTGCGGGTCCTTCATGGTGGCGTCGAAGGCGCGCCGCAGCGCCTGCACGCGCTCGGCCGGCACGCCGGGCGTTGTCACAAAGGCGCGGCTGATCGGGATGTCGGCCGAAAGGAAGGTCATCACCGCCTTGTCCGCGTCGGTCTTGGCGAGTTCGATCACGGTCGGCACATCGGACAGTTCGGGATGTCGCTTGAGCGCAACCTGGACCAGCATGAAAATCTTCTTGTCTTGCAGCCAATCCGGTTTGGTCGCCTTCCACGACGCCCAGGAATTGATCCGGCCGCCGACCTCGCCGCGCTCCATCGCCAGATTGACCGGATTGCCGCCGGGATAGCCGGTGACGATCTTGAATTTGGTGCCGGCGACCTCGTTGAGCGATTTCGGATAATACACCGAGGCGGTCGCGGTGCCGGGCGCGCCGATGACCAGTTCGCGCACCATCGCATCCTGGATGGTGCGAATGCCGGTCGCGTGCCAGGCGGCAATGGTGTTGGGGGTATCGGTGGTGTTGCCGATCCAGAAAAACTTGCGGGTGTCGTATTCGACGCCGCCGCCGCCGAGCGCCTGGTGGGTCGACATATTCTGCATGATCGCATGCAGCGCGGTGCCATCCTTCTCCGCCACCGTTGCCATGTAATTGGCAGCCTGGAGGCCAACCCCGCCCGGCATGTTGCGCGGAACGATCGCCGGGTTGCCGGGGATATGGCGGCCCATATGGCGGGCCACCAGCCGCGCCCGCAGGTCGTAGTCGCCGCCTGGCGCGGTCGCGATCACCATGCCGATCGACTTGCCGCGGTAGAAGTCGGCGACCGGATCGCCGGCAGCGGTTGACGGCATCAGCCCCGCCAAGGCAAGGAAGGTAACCGCAACCAAAGTCCCGCCCGTGAACCTGCGCATCCCGAGTGCTCCCGCCCAATGTCTTGCTTGGTCCGCCCGTGGCGGACATGAAATCCTAGCAAACCGGACCGATCCCCTCCAGGCGTCCAGGTTGGGCCGGCCATGAGCGGCGCCTCCCCGCGCTATCGGCTGGGCGTCGATGTCGGCGGCACCCACACCGACCTGGTGCTGCTCAACGCCGCCAGTGGCGAATTGCTGGTCGAGAAGGTCTCGAGCACCCCGAAGAACCCGGCGCTCGGCGTGCTCAACGGGCTGGCGCGCTTCATTGCGCGCGGCGTCGCGCCCGGCGATATCGAATTCTTCGCGCATGGCACCACCATCACGACCAATGCGCTGCTGGAGATGCGCGGCGCCAAAGTTGGCCTGCTCATCACCCAAGGCTATCGCGCGGTGCAGGCGGTGCAGAACCAGGCCCGTGACGGCAACCTGTTCGACTATTTCTACGCCAAGCCGCAACCGATTGCGCCGCAAAGTCTCACCCAGGAAATACCCGAACGCTCCGACTATGCCGGCACAGTGCTGGTTCCGCTGGATCGCGACGCCGTGCGCCGCGCGGCGCGCGAACTCAAGCAAGCCAAGGTCGATTCGATTGCGGTCTGTTATCTGTTCGCCTTCATGAATCCGGCGCATGAGGAAATCACCCGGGCGATCATCCTGGAGGAATATCCCGGCGTCTCGGTGTCGCTGTCGAGCGAAGTGCTGCCGCGCATCCGGGAATGGGCGCGCCTGTCGACGACACTGTTGAACGCCTATCTGGAACCGGTGCTGGTGCGCTACATCGACCATCTCAACCGCGGGCTCGATGACGCCGAGGTCGGCACCCAGCAGCGCTTCCTGATGCAATCGAACGGCGGGGTGATGCCGTTCTCGGCGGCAATCGGCGGCGGCCGCACCATGCATACGCTGTTCTCCGGCCCCGCCGCGGGCGCGCAAGCCAGCGCCCATCTCGCCCGCGCCGAGGCCAAGAGCGGCCTCGTCACGCTCGATATGGGCGGCACATCGGCGGACATCGCCTTTATCGAGGGCGGCGTCCCGCTCGAAACCACCGAGAGCGTGATCGCGCGGCGGCAGATCGACGTGCCGGCCCTCGACATGAGCTCGATTTCGGCGGGCGGCGGCTCGATTGCCTGGATCGACGGTGGCGGCTTTCTCAATGTCGGCCCGCAAAGCGCCGGCGCCGATCCGGGCCCCGCCTGTTATGGACGCGGCGGCACGCGACCGACCGTGACCGATGCCGACGTGGTCTGCGGCTATCTCAATCCCAACTACTTTCTCGGCGGATCGCAGACCCTCGATGTCGCGGCCTCGCACGCCGCCTTGCAGCAGCACGTCGCCGACCCGCTTAAAATGAACGTGCTGGATGCCGCGGTCGGCATCCAACGCATTGTCGACATGCGCATGGCCGACGAAGTGCGGGTGTTCGCCGCCAAGCGCGGCGTCGATCTTTCGGCATTCACTTTGCTGCCGTTCGGCGGCGCCGGCGCGGTCCATGCCGCCGCGGTCGCGGAGGAACTCGGCATGCGGCGCATTCTAGTGCCGCCACGGCCGGGCGCGTTCTCGGCGCTGGGGCTGCTCTGCACCGACGTGGTGCATGACTACATCCGCTCCGAGCTCAAGCCCCTGACCGACGTGACGCCGGCGCATGCGGAAAGCATCTTTAGTCAACTGGAAGAACGAGCGCGCGGCGAGTTGATTGCCGAAGGCATGGACCCGAAGTCGGCGGCATTCCTGCGCGAACTCGATCTGCGCTACACCGGACAAGGCTACGAATTGCGGACCTCGCTCGACGGCCTGTTCACGGATCGCCTCACGACCACGGCGCTGGCGGCGGCGCGCGACCGCTTCGACGAACGCCACGCCCAGATCCACGGCCACGCCGCCAAGGAGCGATCGGTCGAAGTGGTGAGCTATCGTCTGCGCGTGCGCGTCACCGTGCCGAAATATCATCCGGAACTGGAGCCGATGCCACCGACGACGCCGCCCGCGAACCGGGCCATCAAGGGCCAGCGCGCGGTTCACTTCGGCGGCAAGTCAACCGTCGCGGCAACCGTCTATGAGCGCGACAAGCTCGCGATCGGCGCGCGTATCGCGGGCCCGGTCATCGTCGAGCAATTCGACGCGACCACCGTGATCCCGGCGGACTGGAGCGGCCATGTCGACGGCTTTCGGAATTTGATCTTGGAGAAGGCCTGATGACTTGCGTAGCCCGGGTTGAGCGCAGCGAAACCCGGGACAACCGGAACATACGATCCTGGGTTTCGCTTCGCTCAACCCAGGCTACAAACGGCAAGCGGTAGGAATGCCATGGACGCCATCACCATCCAAATCCTGCGCAACAAGATCGCGAGCCTGGTCGATGAGATGCATTATCATTTCTATCGCTCGGGCTACTCGACCATCATTCGGGAGTCGCGCGATTTCTCCTGCGTGATCGTCGATCGCGACGGCCGGCTGATCGTTGCGCCGCCGATGTTCTTCCACGCACCGGTCTACCGCCATCTGGTCGGCCGCATTCTTGCGACCTATGGCAAGGCCGGCGCCATCAACGAAAACGACGTGTTCGTCTCCAATCATCCTTATGAGGGCGGCCTGCCACATGTCTCCGACATGGCATTCGTCGCGCCGGTGTTCGCCGACGGCAAGATCGTCGCCTTTGCCGGCTCAATCGCCCATAAGGCGGACGTCGGCGGCGCGGTGCCGGGCTCGACCTCGGCCAACGCCACCGAGATGTATCATGAGGGCCTGCTGCTGCCGCCGATCAAGATTTGGGACGCCGGCCAACCCGTTCGCGACATCGAGCGCATTATCCTGACCAACAGCCGCCAGCCGGACCTGATGCGCGGCGACATCCACGCCCAGATCGCGGTCACGCAAATGGGCGCGGCGCGGGTGAAAGAGCTGTGCGGCCGCTTTGGCGCCGGGACCGTCACCGACGCCTTTGCCGCGATCCTCAAGGGCGCGGCCGACGAACTCGGCGCCGCGATCGCGCGCCTGCCGCAGGGCCAATCGTCGGCTGAAGGGCTGCTCGACAACGATGGCGTCGTGCTCGACAAGCCAATCAAGCTTGCGGTCACGATTGCAGTCAAGGATGGGCTGGCACATTTCGATTTCTCCGCCAGCGACCCGCAGGCGCGCGGGCCGGTCAATCTGCGGCCCTCCATGGTCGAGGCCTGCGTATTCTATGCCCTGATTGGCAGCCTTGGACCGAACCTGCATTTCAACGACGGCATGCGCGACGTGGTGCGCTTGAAATTCGCCCCGCGCACCGTGGTCAATGCCGATCCGCCGGCGCCGGTCTCGAACTATCAGATGGTCAATCTCCTGTTGGTCGATGTGATCCTTGAAGCGCTGGCGCACTTCAATCCGAAGCGCGCCATTGCGCATTCCGGTGCATCGAGCGCGCTCAGCATTGCCTGGTCGCGCGGCCGGCCGGGACAGTCCAACATGCAATACGAGATCATGGGCTCGGCCTATGGCGGCGGCGCCGGCCATGACGGCACCAGCGCGACCGCAACACATCTGAGCAATCTGCACACGACGCCGATTGAAATTCTCGAGTCCGAGTATCCCTGTCGTATCACCCGTTTCGACCTGGTGCCCAATTCCGGCGGCGCCGGACAATGGCGCGGCGGCTTGGCGTTGCGACGGGAGTACCAACTCTTGGAAGATGCCACCGTCATCCGCCGCTTCAACAAGATCAAGTTCCCGCCCGCCGGTCTTGCCGGCGGAAAGGCCGGTGCGCCGGCGCGCTTTGTCGTGCGCGCCGGCACCGATCAGGAATTCGAAACGCCGGCCTCGGCGCGTTTTGAACTGAAAGCCGGCGAAAGATTTTTTCTGCAAAGCGCGGGCGGCGGCGGCTATGGCGATCCGGCCAAGCGCGACCCGGCGGCGCGCGCGTGCGACGAAGCGGAAGGCTATGTGACGAGGCGGTAGGGTGGGCAAAGGCGCGAATGCCATGGACATGATTCGCCACACAAGCGGCGCAGCGCCGTGCCCACCAACTGCGCCGATTCCAGCGCATGCGCGATCCGCTGGTGGGCACGACGCGCGTCAACGATTACGCGTGATATCAAACTTCGGGCGCGCGTCTTTGCCCACCCGAAGCCGGGAGTATTGAACATGTCATTTTCCAGTTGGCGCGGCGTTGTGGGCATGGTGAACCCGACCATGCGTCCCGGCATGACCGAGGAAGTATGCCGGCTGCTGCCGGAAGGCATCGGCCTGATCCCCCTGTTCCTCAATATCAGCCGTGGCACCGCGGACGAGTTCGAAACCATGATGCCGCATTACGAGAAGCTGATTGCGCTGCTCGCCGAGCAAAAATGCGACATCATCCACCCGAACGGCGCGCCACCGTTCATGGTCCATGGCTTCAAGGGCGAAGCCAAGATCGTCGCGGGCTGGGAGAAGAAATTCAAAACCCGAATCAGCAGCGTTGCGCAGAATCATGTGCGTGCGCTCCAGGCGTTCAAGGCCAAAAGCTTCGTGGGCGCGACCTATTTTCCCGACAAGCTGAACGCGATCTTTGCGAAATATTTCGAGGATGCGGGCTTCAAAGTTCGCAGCATGGCCGGGGTCGACGTGCCCTTCAATCAGGCGCAGGAACTCTCCGGCGAGCAGATTTACGCCCACATCAAGCGCAACTTCCTCAAGGCCAAGGGCGCCGACGCAATTTACATGCTTGGCTCCGGCTGGCGGACCTTGAACATTATCGAGATGTTGGAGCAGGATTTGCAGGTGCCCGTGGTTCACCCCGTTACCGCGCGGGTTTGGGAGTTCCAGAAATGGCTCAGTGTCCGCGAGCCGCGCAGCGGCTTCGGACGCATGCTAAAGGAGTTGCCATAGGCCTTGCCGCCATGACGAGCACACAGCACAATCGACGCAGGGAGCAAACAGCGATGAGGCGTAAAACTTTCCGGGGATTATTCGCCGTCCTGAGCCTCAGCACGGGCGTGGCCGCGACCACCCCAGCATCGGCGCAGACGGTCGAGCAGTTCTACCGTGGCAAGACCATCACGGTGCTGGTCGGCACCTCGCCCGGTGGCATCAATGACATCACCGCACGGTTCGCCGCCAAGCATTTCAGCCGCTTCATCCCGGGCAATCCGACAATCTCGGTCCAGTTCACGCCCGGCGGCGGCGGCCTGGTGACCGCCAACCGCATCTACAACGCCTCCGAGGCCGACGGATTGACACTGGCCAAGCTTGAACGGGCGACGCCGCAACTCGCGATCCAGGGCTACCCGCAAGCCAAATTCGATCCGATGAAGCTCAATTGGCTCGGCAGCATGTCGTCCTATGGCGGCGACGCCTATCTGATGCTGCTCAATCCCGACACGCCGATCAATTCGGTCGACGACATCCGGCAAGGCCGCGCCCACAAAATCACGCTCGGCGCCAACAATGCCGCGTCGTCCAACCTGATCTTCGGGATCATTGCCAAGGAGGCGCTGAACCTGAATGTCAATGTCGTGCGCGGCTACACCGGCGCGGCGCCGATGTTCCTTGCCATGCAACGCAAGGAGATCGACGGCCAGTTCGTCGGCATCAGTTCGGTGAAGACCGGTCAGCGCGAAATGTGGGAGCGGCGGGCGTTCAAGGTGCCGGTGTTGTTCGGACGTACCAGCCGCCACCCGGATTTTCCCAATGTTCCAACCGGCCGCGAATTGATCAACGATCCGACCCTGCTGTCGCTGATCGATTTCGCCGAAATCCCGTTCTTCATGTCGCTGCCCTTCGTCGCCCCGCCGGGCGTGCCGGCCGATCGCGTGAAGGCACTGCAGGAAGCCTTCATGGCGATGTGCCGGGACAAGGATGTGCTTGAAGAAGCAACGAAGCTCGGCATCGAGATGAGCCCGATCGACGCCGCGGAAATCCTGCGCCTGGTCGGGCGCATGGCGGCGACCCCAAAAGAGATGATCGCGCGCTACAACGCGCTCGGCGCCGAAAAGGGCAAATAGGCGTTACGCCTTCTCAAGCACGCGGTCCTGCTTGCGCAGGTGGAAACGCGGCAGCTTGTCCAGATCGGTGCCGGTCACGCGGATGACCCAGGCCTTGTCCGGATGCGCGGTCGAATGGATGACGCCCGGTCCATAGGCGCGCGTCTGGCCCGGCCGCAGCGCGTATTTGCTCGCCGGCTCCAGCACCACATTGTCCTCGCTCTCGGGATTGATCCGGCGGTATTCGGTCATCTCGGTGAGATTCTTGGCATTGCCGTAGATCGCCCATGATGCGCCATGGCTGTGCGGCTTGCCGATCTTGCCGCCTTCCTGCACATGCGCGAGCACATAGAAATCGAGCTCCGGATCGTGAAACAGTTCGCGGCGGCCGGGCGGCATATCGTCGGTAAAGGTCGCGGCGACAAATTCGTGATTGAGCAGGAGTTCGCTCAGCCGCTCGGCCACTTTCGGCAGCGCCGCGGCCAATGGTTGCGCCTTCAGGATCGCATTGGCGTCGGCGCAAAACTGGTTCAACGTGCAGGCCATCGCAACCTCCGTCGCTAAGTTTTATTCGGTTTATTCTATACCGATCGCAGCCCGAAATCATCCGGCTAAGCGGTCAGCAAGCCGGCATCGCGATAGGCCAGGATTGCGCCAGGATGCAGCGCAACACCGCCGAACGACAGCGCCTTCGCCCCCTCGTTCTTCAACGGCTCAAACAGCGCGCCAAGCCCGTCAAACAGCGGATTGAGCCGACCAAGCTCGGCGGTATTGGCGACGATTCCCGCCACCACATCGCGAACGATCGCATCCGGCACCCGCGCATGGGTCGCCAGGACATTGACCACCGCCGGCTGCGCAATGTCGGCATCGAGACCACGGAACGCGCCCTTGCGCATCACGGTTCGGCGATAGAACGAGACCGCACCCAGCAATGTCTCAAGCTGGCCCGCCGGATACGGCAACACCCGAACATCGCATTGTTGACTCAGCGCGGTCATGACCTTGTTGGGAATGGGACATTGCAGCTGGGCATCGACCTCGCCGCGCGCCAGCGCCTGCGCGCCGCCGGGAAAATCGAGATAGACCGGCGTGAACGCAGAAAACGGCAAGCCAAGCACGCCGAACATGGTGTGCGCATGCTGCACCATGCCGCTCCTCTCGGGCCCGAGCACAATGCGGCGGCCGCGCAGATCGGCGACCGAGCGAAGGTTTGAATCCGCCCGCACGATGAAGAACAGCGGGCCCGCATTCATCGGCGCCGCCATGCGAATGTCGATTGGACTGCGGAACGGCGCTTCGCCATTTTTAGCGCGGCCGATCCAATTCGCCGCCATGAAACCGAATGAGATTGCGTCAACGTCCAGCCGGTTCGCGTTTTCGACGCTTGCGGTATCGGCGGTCAACACCTCAACCGGCGCCAGCGACGGCTGCCGATCGAGCACGGATTTAAGCGCGCACCCCTGACTGTGGAAAGTCCCGTCGTGTTCCGACGTCCCAATGCGGATTGCCATTATTCCGAATGCTCCCGTTTACTTGCCGTCATCCGCCCGCAGCCACTGGCGTCCCTTGACCCGCTCCTGCAACAGCGGATCGACATGCGGGCCGATCAGGGTCTTGAACGCGTGCGCAATCTGCAGGTACTCCCACCGGCAATGGCCAATCCGATGCGGAGGCAGGAAGCCCTGCTTGACGAAATCCGCGAACAGTTTGGGCTCGGCGCCATAGGCGATGCACAGCACATTGACGAAGCGCTGATCCGGCAATCCGTGAACCGATGCGAAATCGGCGGTGCCCGGCTCGCGCTCGATTGCCATCTGGCGGAACAGCAACGCGGCGCCGCTGATGGTCCGGCGAGCCGCCTCATTGCCGAATTGCAGCAATATGAATGCGGCGAGCTGGTCGGCGGCATCTTCCTCGCGGCCGAAAATCGGAATCTTCAACAAATCGAAGATCGCATGCGCGACCTCATGCAAGAGCACATCCACAAACGGCCCGACCACCGCATCTTCGAGCGTGATCTCGTTCGACAGCGTCACCTTTTGGGCGACCTCACGGATCCAGGCGACGTATTCGTAGCAGATCGTCACCGTCTGATTGCTGTAATAGGCATTGACCACGCCGCCACAGGATTCGGTCTTGATGGTGAGCGGCTGCGGCAGGCGCAAGGGCGACAGGAAATCCCGGAAGTCTTCGAGCACATAGCGCTTCTGCAGCCGCTCGTAGATTGGCCGATGCGCCGGATCCTTGGGCTCGCCATAGCTGATCCGGACATGGCCAAATACGGGCGCGGCCGGGGTCTGGCCGACCGCCGGCGAGGCCCAAGCCGCAAGGCTCACGATGAAAATAGCGAGGATAGCGCGCGCCATGGATGAAGATCTCGCCGATTGCGAACCGTCATCCGATTACTACGAATATTGCGGCCGGCTGCGCAAGCCCACACGCCGACCACCGGCACGATAGCAGCCGTCGGATCCGTCGCTTGAGGCCCAGTGCGTTCCCACCCCCGCCGAAGCATCGCTGACCGCGTATGAAAGATGATCAGCGATGCTCGTGGGGGCAACCGCAACACCGGTCTCGACCCGGGAGTATCTTGGGAGATTATTGCCCTTGGCCGAGCGAGAACCCGGGCTCGCCATCGAAATTGTACAGATGCTCGGTTTTGATGAAGTCGACCCCAAGATACGCGAGCCTCATCTGTAAATCGGCAATCGTCGAATGACAGACGCTCCGGCCTAGAACCACCATGTAACGGCAACGCCAGTGATCGGTTTTCAGCGTTTCGTCCTGTCCCGCGGGCCAGACCTTCACGCCTCGGTTGGTGATCATGGTCAGCTCGAAATCGGTGTCTTGCGCGCACCGCATGGTCTCGGCGAGAACCCTCGGCTGCTGACCGCGCCAGTGCACGAACACATCCACGCCAACCAATTCCTTGCGTGCGACGACACTTGCCGGTGACCTTCTTGCCTTCGCAACACCGGGCAGCCGCTTCTTGTACGTCGCCGGCTTAAAGCGCGAAGGATGTCGATCCATGTTCTCAATCACCGCGCTCGCGAATTCCTCGGTGCCAACCTCTTGGTTGGAGTTTCCCTCGGAAAAGATGTCAAAGGTATGAATACCATCTTCGATTGTCTTCAGCCATGCGTTGTGCACGCGTTCCGCGACCTTGGTCTGGCCAATATGCGACAACATCATCGCACCGGCGAGCAGCAGCCCCGACGGATTGGCCACGTTCCGTCCCGCAAGCAGCGGCGCCGAGCCATGGACCGCCTCAAACATCGCGAAGTTCGCGCCGATATTGGCGGACGGCGCCAGGCCAATCGACCCGGCGATCTCCGCGCCAACATCGGACAGTATGTCGCCGTAAAGATTGGGCATCACGATGACATCGAAGCGACCGGGATCGTCCGCCAGTTGCGCGGCGCCGGCATCGACAATCCAGTGCTCATGCTCAATCTGCGGGTAGTCGGCTGCGACCTCCTTGAAGACCTTGTGGAACAGCCCATCCGTCAGCTTCATGATGTTGTCTTTGGTGAAGCATGAGACCTTCCGCCGACCATTGCTGACCGCATATTCGAATGCATAGCGCGCAATTCGCTCGCATCCCGGCCGCGAAATGATCTTGAGGCATTGGTAGACGTCGTCCGTATGGCGATGCTCGATTCCGGCGTAGACGTCCTCCTCATTCTCGCGAACGAAGACGACGTCCATGTTCGGATGCTTGGTGCCCACAAACGGATGATAGGCCGTGCAGGGTCGAACATTGGCAAACAGCCCGAGCGACTTGCGGATCGTTACATTGATCGACTTGAGGCCCGCGCCTTGCGGCGTGGTGACTGGCGCTTTGTAGAGCACCTTGGTTCGCTGGATCGATTTCCATGCGCTTTCCTGAATACCAGACGTTTCGCCGCTTAAGTACACGGGCTCGCCGATCTCAATCGGCTCGATCGCGATGTTCGCACCAGCCGCCAACAGAACCCGCAGACTTGCCGTCATAATCTCGGGACCGATTCCGTCGCCAAAGGCGACGATGATGGGCGTCGCCGCCTGCTTGGACAACGTCGTCACGGTCGCATTGGCCTCGAACCGGCGCAACGAAACGGGCAAAGGATGTAACTGAATATCCGCAGGCTGCTTCTTAGGTTCATTGGTCTTCTCCTCGTTTGAGCGATCAGGGTGGTTCGCTTCAGCGTGGTGCATTTATGCTGGCGGGCCAGTCGGATTTGAAACGAGTTCTTTCACTCGACCGTATTGAAGACTCCAATGCTTTGCGCCGGTTAACCCTGACTCACACCGTGACGCCGACATTGAAATTGCCAATCGCTGCCATTTCGATGCTCGCGGGGGGATGCGGATCGATTTGCGTTTCCCTAATTGTCGGAAAGGCGCGGCCCTGCGCCGACACCAATGGAGAACGCGATGATCAACTTGGATCAAATTCTGACGCAGGTGGTTGGCAATCAAGTCGGCGCCGCGGACTTGAACAACGGCAACCAATTCGGCCGCCAGCACCCGAACCAACAAGACGGCAATGCGGAGCAATCGGCGCATGCTTCGCCCACGGCAGGTTGGACGAACGCCGCACCGACGCCCGGCGGCGGAATACTTGGACATGCCGGCGCACTTGGCCTCGGCGCAGCTGCAGGCGGTCTCGCCGGGATCATGTTCGGATCCAAGCGTCTGCGCGAAATGGCCGGTACCGCGTTGCAAGTTGGCGCGGTCGCCGCGATTGGCGGCCTCGCCTACAAGGCCTACCAGAATTACCGCAGCGGCCAACCGATCGTGCCGCAACGCGTACGCGATCTATTGAACGATACCCCCTGGCAAAAGACTAACGGTGCGCAGCCGCAAGCGCCCGGCATCGACGCGTTTATCCCCCCGCCGGACCAATCGGACAAAGTCGCATTATTGCTGCTGAAGTCCATGGTCGCGGCTGCCGCTGCCGATGGCCGCCTCGATCCCTCCGAGCACCAGAGGATACGCACGCAGATTCTCTCCAGCGGCATGACCGTTGAGGAGCGAAATATTATTGAAAGCGTGTTCGCAAAACCGAGCAGCATCGAAGAGCTGGCTTCCGCGGCAACGACCCCAGCATTGTGTGCCGAGGTATACACAGCGGCGCGGCTGGCGATCGAACCTGACTCGCCGATCGAGCGCGAGTGGCTCGACCGGTTGGCAGCCGCCTTGAACCTGGAGCCTGGTCTCAGGGCGCATCTCGATTCCATTGGCGCAACTCAACAAAAGGCACGCACCGCTTAAGCTGCCGCTATGACCCTCAACATCCGAGCCTCGGCTGGTTTTCGCCAGCCGAGGCCCGTGATCTGAGTCCTGAATATCGGACGAAATCGATGTTCAGAAACGTCAATACCTCTCATTGGGGGTATCAATTGGCGTCTTACTGGCGGCGCAGCTAACGCTACCCGCGACGACCGAGCCTGCCTGATCCCAAACTCGATCGACAAAGACGATGCGGAAGACGACGGCGCGCTGGACTTGAATTGCCATGTGTGAAAATGTTTCTTGCACTCACGTAACCGTAGCCGGATATCCAAGTTGAGCGACCATCTTCCGCCATTTGACTTCGATCTTCTGAGGACCTTCATTGCCGTCGTGGACAATTCCGGCTTCACACGGGCCGGCGAGCGAATCGGCCGAACGCAATCCACCGTTAGCCTGCAGATCAAGAAGCTGGAAGAAGGTCTCGGCCGATCGGTGTTCGAACGCAACGGCCGCGATCTCATGTTAACGCCGGACGGCGAAGTGCTGCTTATTTATGCGCGCCAAATCTTGCACATTGCCGACGAAGCTCGAGCGCGGTTTCTGGAACCCGAGGTCGAAGGAACTATCCGCCTCGGAACACCGGAAGATTTTGCGACCATCTATCTGCCTGACGTATTGGCGCGCTTTGCACGCACCCATCCGCGCGTGACCCTCGATGTGAACTGCAACTTTAGCTTTAACTTGCTCGATGGCTTCTCCAAGGGCGAATACGACTTGGTTCTTGTTAAACGCGAACCAATGGGCCCGGGCGGCGGCATTGCGGTTTGGCGCGACGTGCTGGTCTGGGTCGGCGGCCACCCGCTTGTGCTGGACCCGACGCAGCCCGTTCCACTAGCGCTTGCGCCGGCCCCGGACATCTATCGTAAGCGGGCCCTGGCGGGCCTGCAGGCGGCCAAGCGCGATTGGCGCATCGTCTACACCAGCCTCAGCAGTGAGGGCCTGCAGGCGGCAGTACGGGCAGGCCTGGGCGTTACCGTGCTCTCGAAGGACATGGTGCCAACCGGTTTCAAATTATTGGGTACGGAACACGGATTGCCGCAATTGCCGGACACCGAAATCGCGCTCTATCGGGCGCCAGGCAAGCTCTCGCGCGCGGCAGAGCTGCTGGCCGAGCACATCATCCATTCATTGGAAGATTCCGGTCAGTCGTCATTGCACGCGGCAATGCATCAAGAAAAAAAGTGATTTTAGCCTAATCACAGCCCGCTGAGCCCCCGACGCAGCTAACGGCGCTGGCGAACCGTTTAAGACATTATCGCGTTAATGACGCCATATCGCGCCAATGAAGCCTTGGCGCTCCCTAGGGGAATCGAACCCCTGTTTCAGCCTTGAGAGGGCCGCGTCCTAGACCGCTAGACGAAGGGAGCGTCGCCTTCGAAATAACCCCGAACGCGCGGCGGCGCAAGCGCGTCGCCAGAGGCGCCGGTGGCAGCCAGCCGGTATTGACGCTAGCATTGTGACCGAGTGACCAACCTTGCCGCGATGATGGTGAACTGGGGAGCCGCACCATGCGACAGAAGACCATTAACTTCATGGGGCAGCGCCTGGTTTCGCTCGCGCTTGAGGCCGGCGCCGGGCCAACCATCGAACGCCAGTCGCAGGCCCTATTCGAACGCGCCGCCGCGGCGCTGGCGACACACGGCCTTGCGCTCGATCGCAACGTGGTGCGCACGCGCGTATTCGGCCGCAGCCGCGAGGCGCGCGACGTGGTCAGCGCCGTCCGCGGCAAGCTGTTTGAGGGGGCCGCCCGCGCCGCCACCTCAAGCTACATCGCGCCGGCCTATTTCGCTTCCGCGGCCGATGTCGGGCTTGATCTCTTGGCCATGGCGGCGCCGGCGATCGGCAACCGCCAGGTCAGCGAACATGCGCCAGCGCAGCCCTACATCCGCCATCTCACCTGGGGCCCGATGGTCTTTCTCGCCGGCATGACCTGCGAAACGCTGCCGACGCTGCGCGAGCAATACACCGATGTGCTGGCCCGCGCCGGCGCGCTGCTGGCGGAAACCGGCTGCGATTGGAACAATGTTGTCCATGCGGCGTTCTTCCTGCATCGGAGCGAGGATCCAAGCGCGCTGCTCGACGGCATCGCCGCGATTGGATCCGTGCCGCTCGACAATTGCGAGGTCGAACAAGTCGATGGCTATTCGCGACCGGGCAAGCTGATCGAGATTGAGATTACAGCGAAACGATAGGCCGCCAGTGGTCCGATTCTTACATTCGCATCCCGCGCAAGCCGCAAAGGGGTAGCGAATGTCAAATCCACTCCACAAGTTTCAATTTTCCTTGCAAATCGATTGCAGCGCCCGCCACTCGGCCGCCGACAGAATCTCCGGACCGCTGTTCGGGCGATCCTGCTTCTTGGCCGCCGCCAGGCGATCTTCCGTCAGCGGATGGCTGTTGAGGATGGTAAAGCCACCGATCCCCTTGCCCTCCGCGCCAGTGATCCGAAATATCAGCGCGGCCATTGGGACCGGCGAACGTCCAAGCCGCCGCATCGCCTCGAACGCAAACGCATCGGCCTCCTGCTCCGCCTCGCGCGAATGCGACGCCTGCAAGACCGAACGCGTGGCAAAGATGACGGCGCCGGCGCCCGTGATGTCACCAAACAAGAGACCGACCAGAAACGACGTGCCGCCATTGTGAATGAGCGCGCGCATGATGTGACGGTGATGCTCATGGCCCAGTTCATGCGCGAGAACGCCGGCAATCTCGTCGGGGCTTTGCGCCTTCTGCAGCAAACCGTCGAACAGATAGACCTTACCTCCCGGCAACGCGATGGCGTTGGGGATCGCACTCGATAGCACCTGCGCATCGATCGGATGCTCGATCCCGCCCGCGATCCTGATCTTTTCGACCATGGCCCGCAATGCCGCCTGGCCTTCGGAGGCATCGCAGGTCTTGGCGTCAAACAGGATGCGAACCTGCCCATCGACCGCCTGTCCCAGACGCTGCTCGACCGCGCGCGGCACCAGCGGCGCAAGGCGATCGGCGGCAAACGGAATGCCATAGACCGCCAGCACGACAATCGAGCAGGCGGCCGCCAGCGACCAGAACACAATGCGCCCGGTCTGCCCCGCCCCGCCACGATCGGCATCGAGGGCATGACAACGCGCAATCAAAGCCGCAATCATGGCCGCGTCATCGATTTCGAGGCGCGCCAGCGGCACGGCCGATATGCAGCCCAGCCGAAGGCGACCTGCCGGGCCATCGGCGCGGCGGATATTTTCAAGCCGCCAAGTCGCCACCACCGCGCCGTCCGCGACGACTTCAAGTGTCGATCGCAGCCGCAGCGTCACTTGGCGCCGGCGGCCGGAGGCGCCGTCAAAATAGCCGGCGGGGCCTTCTTGCAGGTCCGGTATGGTCGTCATGCTCAACGATTCTATCATCGCAATGCGCCAACCGCGACCGCCGCATGGCGCTAGATCCCGCCGACATCCAGTCCGTCGGCAAAGCCCTCGCCCAGCGCATTGGCTGCCTGTCCGCGCGCCACGACACTGTCAACCGCCGACAGATTGTAAACAGTCGCCGACCCCACAACGCGCGCCCACACGTCGCGCCGAAGATAGAGCCGCACCACAACGCCCACCGCAAGCGCAGCAATGACATAGCCGACTAGCCCCACGACCAGGAAGATTGGATTTTGCGCCGCAGCCACATACACTTCCGGGGTCGAGTCATTTAATCCACCCGCGGCAGCGAGGAAAGTGAACAACGCGGCTGACGCCCAGAAGACGAATCCGAACAAAATCAAAAAGCTCCAACCGATCACTTTCCAAAACGGACCGATGAGCGCGCCCGCGGATAGATCGGACTCAAACCGCACATCGCCGAAGCGAATGCCGAACAGCCACCATCGCCATTCAAGCGCCTTGTAGATTGCCAATCCAAAAGGCAACCACACCAAATAGAGCACAACAATCAATGGGACGAAGTTCAAAAACTCAGCGGACACCCACACCCCGAATCGCTTGCCAAGCAATTCCGCCACCGGGGGAGCGGCTAACACCGAGCCTCCCACAACAACCAGGACAAACAGAAGCGTCACCAGCCACAACCACCAGACCTGCTTGAACAGCCCGCCACCCGTGCCTTCGAAGCGACCGGGAAGGTCGCCAAAGAAACTGTGCTTCATCTTGTAGCGTTCCAGCGCCGCCTGCGCCCACGGCAAGGCCAGCCCAAGGGTTATGATCGACCACAACATCCAAAGGCCCGCGCGCCAGGCATAGGACCAGCCCGAGCCCGTCATCCAGAAGCGCACGCCACGCCAGACCGTCCGCGTGAGCCGGTAACGGCGCGCGCGATAGATGGCGAATTGATAGAACAGATAGAAAAAGATGACGAGCGGAACGCTGGCAAAAGCTTGCCACAGTTCCGCTTCCATGCCGATCAGGAAGTAGACCAAGTAAAGCGGCGCCAGAATGGCCAGCGCGAACAGGAACCCGATCAGCAGCTCCTTCGCGGTGCCGGTATATTCCGGCGCATCGTCGCCGACCGAGGTATGCGACCACAAATGGCGGCGCATGTCGGTCGCAAGCCAGAACCGATAAAAGCCCAGCGTAATAAATTCGAGCGCCGCACCGCGCATGATCAGACGCCGGAAATCGGCGCGGACGCCCGTGAACAGAACCGGGCTGGATCCGTCGGTATGCGGGATCGGCGGGACGGTTGCCTCGGTCATAATTGATGTCCGCTTGGATGAGAAATTGCGAGCCGATCGCCGCGCGGGGCGACATAGTCCTCGTTAGACGCCACAAATGTGTCAACGGTTCAAAATCACGGCTCGGTCGCGAAACGAAGCCGCCCGGTTTGCTTCAGGCTGCGCAGATCGAAGGTGCGGATTTCGACAATCCCGTTAACGTCGAGCGTGACCGCCAAACGATCCTCGGCCACGGCGGTTGCGACGATGCGCGCGCCTTTTGGCAGCATCGCGGTCATATCGATCGCCGTTACGCTTCCCTCCGAGCGCAAAAGGCGGTAGCTGACGACTCCAATGACGGCGACGACGGCAAATAGGGTGGTGAGCGCCGAAATCGCCATCATCCAACGGACCCGCGTGACCATGCGCGCCGTTTCAGGATCGAGTGGTTTTTGGTCGTCCGACTGCGGATTGCTCATGTTGCGAAATACTGATGGCCGCTGATCATCGTACCGAAACCGTCACCATTGCCGCGAACCAGGCCGGCGAGCGGCTTGACCGTGCGCTGGCCGCGGCAATTGCCGATCTTTCACGCTCGCGGCTCAAAGCCTTGATCCTCGCCGGCGAAGTGACCATCGACGGCCGCACAGTCCGCGATCCGGGCCAACGCGTCAACGCCGGCAACGCCATCGTCGTTGCCCTGCCGCCGCCCGAGTCCGCAACACCCGCGCCGGAAGACATTCCGCTCAACATCAAGTTCGAGGATGATGACATCATTATCATCGATAAGCCGCGCGGGATGGTGGTGCATCCGGCCGCCGGCAACGCCACGGGCACCTTGGTGAATGCGCTGATCGGCCACTGCGGAGCCAGTCTTTCAGGTATCGGCGGCGTGCGACGGCCGGGCATCGTGCATCGCCTCGACAAGGACACCACCGGCCTGATGGTGGCGGCGAAGACCGACCGCGCCCATACCAAGCTTTCCGCCCAATTCGCCGACCATGGCCGCACCGGACCGCTGCGACGGGGCTATCTTGCGTTCGTCTGGGGCACACCCGACCGCCCGCGCGGCACCATCAATCTGCCAATCGACCGCCACCCGCATGCGCGCGACAAGATGGCCGTCCGCGAGGGCGGGCGCGAAGCCATTACCCATTGGGAGGTTCTGGAGCGCTATCCGGGCCCATCCGGCAAGCCGATCGCGAGCCTCCTGGCCTGCCGGCTGGAAACCGGCCGCACCCATCAAATTCGCGTGCATCTTGCGCATGCCGGCCACCCTTTGATTGGGGACCAGCTCTACGGGTCCGGCTTCCGGACCAAATCCGCCCATCTCAGCATCGATGCCGCCGCCGCACTCGAAGCCCTGAGCCGGCAAGCCCTGCATGCTTATTTGCTGGCGATCGAACACCCCGTTACCGGCAAAACCATGGAATTCCGCTCGGAACTGCCGGCCGATCTGGCCCGATTACGGACCCAGCTTGGCATCCCGCCTGCATCGGAACAGAATTGAAAAATATTGCTAAATCAATAATTTGACGCTTATCCAGGCCGGTCACGGCGACGTGACTTCGGATTGTCTTCCTTTGGCCGCCTTTAATCGTGTATTATGCCCTTGTGATCGCAATCGCGATTGCATGTTGGTGCCGGTGGCTCAAGAGCGTCGGCACCGATTTTGCCCGCCGATCTATCGGGGGCATATTATGGAGGGCGCTTGATGGCCCATGCTGCTGCTATGCCGATCCTGACGGCTGAATCAGGACTTTCCCGTTATCTCGAGGAGATCCGGCGGTTCCCGATGTTGGAGCCGCAGGAAGAATTCATGCTGGCCAAGCGCTGGCGCGAGCACGGCGACCGCGACGCCGCGCATCGGCTGGTCACCAGCCATTTGCGCCTGGTCGCCAAGATTGCCATGGGCTATCGCGGCTATGGCCTGCCGATCTCCGAGGTCGTTTCCGAAGGCAATGTCGGCCTGATGCAGGCGGTCAAACGGTTCGAGCCCGACAAGGGCTTTCGCCTGGCGACTTATGCGATGTGGTGGATCAAGGCCGCCATCCAGGAATACATTTTGCGCTCGTGGTCGCTCGTGAAAATGGGCACGACCGCGAACCAGAAGAAGCTGTTCTTCAACCTGCGCAAGGCCAAGAGCAAAATCTCGGCGCTGGAAGAAGGCGACCTGCGGCCGGACCAAGTCCAACTCATTGCCAAACGGCTCGGCGTCACCGAACAGGATGTGATCGACATGAACCGCCGTCTTAGCGGCGACATGTCGCTCAACGCCCCCATTCGCGACGACGGCGACGCCGGCGAATGGCAGGACTGGTTGGCGGACGATGCGATCGACCAAGAAACCCGCATGGCCGAGAGCGAGGAGGCCGACAACCGCCGGCGCGCGCTCACCGATTCGCTGACCGTGCTCAACGAGCGCGAGCGACGCATCTTTGAAGCGCGCCGCCTCGCCGACGACCCGATGACGCTCGAAGATCTCGCCGCCGAATTTGGCGTTTCGCGCGAGCGCGTCCGTCAGATCGAGGTGCGGGCCTTTGAGAAGGTGCAGAAGGCGGTCAAAAATCGCATCGCGGCGATGGAATCGCCGCCGATGGCCGCAGCCATGCCGGCGCACTGACCGGACACCCCACGGCGCTTCCGGACAAGTCAACGGCGTCCCCGCGAAAGCCGGGACGCCGTATTGTCATTTCAAGACAGCAAGGGCCCGGTGACAGAACGCTCGCGTCACACCGCTTTGAGATGCGCGTCGCGGCGTTTGTAAAGTTCATCGTCGGCATAGCCCATGGTCTCCGGCCGCGCGCGGCCGAGCATCACCTGGAAATAAACCGGCTCAAGCGAGTCGTTCTGATAAC
The DNA here is from genome assembly GCA_022841625.1 of Xanthobacteraceae bacterium. Taxonomy (GTDB): domain Bacteria; phylum Pseudomonadota; class Alphaproteobacteria; order Rhizobiales; family Xanthobacteraceae; genus VAZQ01. Next base: position 43,770 of record JALHRD010000029.1, on the reverse strand, counting down.
CATGGATCACGCCCGCTGGGCATGAAATGCATTCCCACGGACCAAGCCGCGCGGTGATGCGCTTGCCGCTCTCGTCCTCGAGAAATACGTCGAGATGGCCCTGCAGCACAAAGAAGCATTCCTCGACTTCGTGGGTATGGGCGGCATTACCCTGCCCCGGTGGCACGAACATAATCGAAAGCGTGAAGTTCTTCGCCGGGATTACGGTGGGATCGTCGTGTTTGCCGGAGCCGCCGGCACCGATGAAGCGATGCTGGGCACGTTTATATCCTTCGATCTTGGCGTCCTCGAACGCCGCCCAGTCGGCGCGCTTTTCGCTGTAGCGGCCGACGAATTTCTTCATGATTTCCTCGACCGGCATGCCGACGAGTTCCGGCGGACGGGGGTGCCTGGCGACGCTCATGGGGTACTCCTTGTTCTTGAAGCTGGCTGGTCCAGCGACCCATGGAAACAATCGTAGCGTCCGGAGTCGACTTCGTCACCGGTTTGCGACACCGAGCACCTGTTGCGCTCGCTCCACCACCGACGCCGGTGCGCGCAGGATCTCGTCTACCAGTTTGGCAATGGTGTCGGGCCCGGTGGGTTGGATCTCCATGTTGATCTTCTTGGCCTCCGCCAGATAGACCGGATCCTTGACGGTCGCCGCCACCGCCGCGCGCAGCACCGCAACCCGCTCCGGCGCGGTGCCCGGCGGCGCAAACAGCGGACGGCCATACGACCAGGGCCCAAAAATCAGGCGGAACAGCTGGCGATCCGCCTCGCTGGAAACCAGATCATAGGCGTTCGGAATATCCGGGAATTCCGCATGCTTGGTGAGAGCCATCTGCACCGGCACGGTCATCCGGCCGGACTTGTATTGCTCCCAGTAGTCGGTCTTCAGCGCGGAAACCAGCAGCCCGCAGAAGCCATCCACTTCACCGCGCTCGGAGGCCAGCCGGATGTCGCCAAGGCTGCCATAGCCGGTCACGACTTTGAACTTGATGCCGGCAAGCGTACCGAGCACGCGCGCATCGATGGTCGAACCGGCGGCCGGCCCGGTCGAACCGACCACCACCTCGCGTTTCTTTAGATCGTCGAATCGGCGCAAGTCCTTGCTCCAGAATGCGCAGGTCGAGATCTCGGTGTTGAGGCTGCCCAGCCAGACAAAGCTGCGCGGATCGAAGCGCGAATTTTTGGGATCGATCAGCGGCTCGATGGTGTTAACCGGATTGGGCATCCCGAACACCGAACCATCCTTGGGCGCAATCGCCGCCAAATAATTGGTCGCCTTCAGCGAACCGGCGCCCGGCATGTGCTGAACGACAATATTGGGATTGCCCGGGATATGCTTGCCAATGTGGCGCGTGAGAATCCGCAGATAAAGTTCGAAGGTCGAGCCCGGCGAATAGCCGACCACCGCCTGCACCGTCCGGTTCTTGTAAAAATTCGCCGCGCTGTCTTGGGCGATCGCCGGCGGTTGCCATGCCAGCGGCGCCACAATCGTAAGGGCGCAGGCGGCACCGACAATGCGGACTTTGGCAATGCGGGCCTTGGGAATTCGCGTAAAGAACTCGCGGGTCTTGGATGCCATCGTCGCCTCCCCCAATTGCATACCCGGAACGGGGCACCCTACGATGCGCAATTGGCCGCTGTGATACAAGGTGGCAATCCCGCAGTGCAGGGACGCGGCAATTGCGCTAATGCTATCGCGATGAAGGGACCAGAGAATATGTGGCTTCGCAACTGTTGGCAGGTCATCGCCTTTTCGAGGGAGATCGGCGGCACGCCGCTGGCGCGCACGATCTGCGGCGAGGAGGTCGTGCTGTTTCGCACCCAATCGGGCAAGGCCGCCGCGCTTGCCGACCGCTGCCCGCATCGGCTGGCGCCGCTCTCGCTCGGTCGCGTTACGGGCGAACAGATCCAATGTGGCTATCATGGCATGTGCTTCGACACCGAAGGCCGCTGCGTGCGCGTCCCCGGGCAGGATACGCTGCCACGACAGGCTTATGTGCGCCGTTACCCGCTGATCGAACGGCATGCGTTGGCGTGGATTTGGCTCGGTGACGCGGCGCGCGCCGACCCCGACCATATCCCGGACGTTCACTGGTGCGACCATCCGACCTGGGCGGTATCGGACGGCTACCACCATTTCCGCGCCAATTACCAACTCGTCAACGACAACCTGCTTGACCTCTCGCATGAGAGCTTTGTGCACGAGGATACGATCGGCAACGAGGCAGTTGCCGAGGCGCCATTCACGGTCCAGCTCGATGGCGACCGCGTTCGGATGCATCGCGACATGTACGACATAGAAGCGCCGCCATTTTACAAGCACACCACCGGCTTTACCGGACGGATCGACCGCTGGCACACCAACACTTACACGCCGCCAGGCCTGCACATCATCGAGAATGGCTCAATGCCGGCCGGATCGAAGGACAAGAGCCGCGCGCTCGAGCGCAAGGTGCTCAATTTCATCACGCCGGAAACCACAACCACAACGCATTATTTTTGGGCGATTGTCCGGCAATTCAAGATCGACGATCGCGAATTGACAGCCTATATCCGCGACGGCATCCACAAGACCTTCGACCAGGATAAGGCGATTTTGGAGGCGCAGCAACGCATCATCGGCAGCGATCCAGACCACGCGGCATTTCCGGTTTCGATCCGGGTCGATGCGGGGCCGATTCAAGGTCGCAAGCTTCTAGCCGCCATGATCGCGCGCGAGGCGGGCGTCGAACGTCAGACCGAGCGGCACGCCCTCTCGTAAAGTAAATGGGCCGCTATTGCCGCCAGGCAGCGAATGCTTCGGCGAATGCGCGTTCGCCGGGCGTGCCCTTTTCAACCGCCAAAAGAGCGCGACGCTTGTTGCTATAGACCATCGGAATATCGAACCAGCCGTGTTCCTTGAGCATCTTAAGATTGAGCTCCTGCTCCCCGGCCCTGGCCGACAGCCCGATCAGATAATAGCCTTCGGTGATCTTGACGGCTTGCCCCGCCAGCGGCGCGCCGCGCGTCTGCTCCGACTGCTTCATCAGAATACCCGGGACCTGCGCAATCGAGCCTGGCGGGAAGTCCGGCGGTATCCGGAACGTGATCTCAACGGTATGACTTGCGGATAGCGACTGGTCGGTGTTGCGCCGAAGCGACCAAGTCACAGCCAGCCTGCGTTCCGGAATCTCGACGTCGGCACGGATAGCGATCTCTTCCGGTTGACCGGGCGCCACCACCACCCGCTCGGTGCGCCAGATTGCAGAGCCGACAAAACGTCCCCCAGCTTTGGGATCGTTGGTGTCTTCCTCGTAGAGAATGACCCGCTGCGCCACCGCCGCGCCGCCGACAGCGGGGCCAACCGGCAAAGCCGCGTTCTTGGGCTGAGCGGGCGAAGCAACACCCGGCTCCAGTCGGTCAGGAAATTTGGTACTGCGTGTCTTGGTCGCTTGCTGATCGACAACCACCTGGGGCGATGTCGCGGGCGCCCGCGCGGTACGATAGAGCGAGGCGACATTGGGCCACTGCCACACAATGACTCCGCCCAAAACCGCAAGAATCAGAACCGTGAGAGCGATCCTGGCGACATCCGCCATCGAACGTCGCGACGCCCGTTGCGGCGTAGCGTCTTGTCGCCCGCCAGCGCGCTGCATCCGTGGCTCATTATAGGCCGGAGCTTGATAGGTTGGAGCTTGTTCGAGCATCGGAGTCGGAAAATTCGAGAACGGCTGCCCGTGCGGATCGAACGGCCGGCTATCCATGCGGGTATCGATGCGGTCGAACTCGTGAGATTCCGGCAGCGGCGCATTGGTATTGTCGCGCGCGGGCCTCACAATGCGCGGCATGGCGTCGGCCTCTGGCAGGTCGCGGAAATCCTGCAATCCGACTTCCGGCTGCGGCCGCCGCTCAGGCTTGGCGCGCGGCGCGACCGCCCGTTGTACGGCGCTCGGAGACGGCTCGACCGGCAGCGGTTGTTCAAAAACCTCCATGGTGAGCGGTTCGTGCGCCATCGGCGATTCCTCGGCGCGCGGGGCCCGTGCCGCCGCTTGCCTGCCGCCGAGTTGCTCGCCGCGGCGCGACCCCATATTGCGCGGCAGTTCACCGGCATCGGCAACAGCGGGCGGTGGATCCCAGCGCGGGAACTCTGGCGCGCGGACACGCGCATGGGAGCCCGCGCTCGCTGGGTCGACCCAGGGCTTGCGGGCCGCCTCGGCCTCAACCTTGCGGATGGACTCCTCGAGCGCCAGACGCTCGCGGGTCACGTCATTTTCGCTCAGCGGCGGGTTGACGCCACGCAACTGCGCTACCAGCGCGCTACGCGCACGCTCGTACAGCGCCCGCCGGGCGTCGCCGGTATTCTTCTCAAGCCCGGCGACAGCGCGGGCAATTAATGGGTAATAGTCGGCCATCGGTATCCAACATAGCTTACTTCGCCCCCCGATTTCCGCACTAATTCACAAATGGGTTAGTGACCAGAATTGTATCCTCCCGCTCAGGGCTCGTCGACAAGAGCGCCACCGGGCAGCCTACCAACTCCTCGACCCGGCGTACATATTTGATCGCGGGTGCCGGCAAGGCGGCCCAGGATCGGGCCCCCGCGGTTGGGGCGTCCCAGCCCTCAATTGTCTCATAAATCGGCTCAACACGCGCCTGCGCGTGCTCCCCGGCCGGCAAATAATCGAGTTCGCGCCCGTCCAAGCGATATCCGACACAAACCTTAATTTCCTCAATTCCATCCAGGATATCCAATTTGGTCAGGGCCAAACCGTTAATCCCGCTGGTCCGCACCGTCTGGCGTACCAGCACGGCGTCGAACCAGCCACAACGCCGCGGGCGGCCGGTCACAGTCCCAAACTCCCGGCCGCGCTCGCCCATCAGGCGACCGATGTCGTTATTCTGCTCGGTCGGGAACGGCCCGCCGCCGACCCGCGTGGTGTACGCCTTACAGATCCCCAGCACATAACCGATGGAAGCCGGCCCCATGCCCGAACCAGTCGCCGCCTGAGCCGCCACCGTGTTGGACGAGGTCACGTAAGGATAGGTGCCGTGATCGATGTCGAGCAAGGCGCCTTGCGCGCCCTCAAACAGAATACGCCGGCCTTCCCGCCGTTTCTGGTCGAGCAGCCGCCAAACCGAATCCATATAAGGCAGCACCCGCGGCGCCACTGCCGCCAATTGATCGTAGAGCGCGCGCGGCTCAATCTGATCCATGCCGAGCCCTCGCCGTAACGCATTGTGATGCGACAGCAACCGCTCGATCTTGCCGTTGAGCATTTGGAGATCGGCAAGATCCATCAAGCGAATCGCCCGCCGACCGACCTTGTCCTCATAGGCCGGGCCGATGCCACGTCCGGTCGTGCCAATGGCGCCCTTGCCGGACGCACGCTCACGCATCACATCAAGTTCCTGGTGCAGCGGCAGGATCAAGGTTGCATTCTCGGCGATGCGCAAGTTCTCCGGCGTGACCACAACGCCCTGCCCCCTGAGTCGCTCGATCTCCTCAAGCAAGGCGCGCGGATCGAGCACGACACCATTGCCGATAACCGACAATTTGCCGGATCGGACCACGCCCGACGGCAACAGCGACAGCTTATAGGTCTTGCCATCGATAACCAGCGTATGCCCGGCATTGTGACCGCCCTGGAATCGGACGACAATGTCGGCCTGCTCGGACAACCAATCGACAATCTTTCCCTTGCCCTCGTCCCCCCATTGGGAGCCGACCACAACAACATTGGCCACAAGCCGCCCTTTCTCGTCACGGCGCGATAGCTGCGCTTTTCAACAGAGCTTGGCCTGAGCATCAGGCGACCCCCGGGATAATCGATGCCGCCGCCCCTAGCAAGGCGGACAACGCCGCAAGATCGTCTCGTCGGGCGGCCATCCTCGGATACGGTCAGGCATCCGGCCACCTTTGCAGCGGGCACTTTCAAGGTCGATTCGGCTCTCTCCAAGGCAAACTAACGGCATCCTCGCGGCGAATGCCCTCCAGCCGCGAAATGCTATAATTGGCGGAATCGTCGTCGCCTGCGAAAGGAGATTCGAATGTTGCACATCGCCATGCTGCTGATCGTTCTCGTCATTGCCGCGCCGCCGGCGCTCGCCGAAGCCAGCCGCGACTGCGCATCGGATGACCACGAATTGGCGATTCCGGCCTGCACGCTGTTAATCAAGCAGGATCCCAAAAATGCGGTCGCCCACTAAAATCGCGGCATTAGCTATCGCGAAACCGGCAAGGTCGACCTGGCGCTGGCGGCCTATAATAGGGCGATCGAGCTCAACCCGCGTTACGCCCGTGCCATCGCCAACCGTGGCGATATCTGGCGCAAGAAGGACAATCGCGACAGTGCCATCGCCGATTATCGAAATGCGTTGAGCATCGATCCCGACAACGCTCTCGCAAGGGCCGGACTCAAGACCCTGGGCGTGAGTCCGTAAACGACAAACACCGCTATTTGCGCCCCGCGAGTTCCCGCACCTTGTCGATCACCGCCGGCGGGGTCGCGTAAATGCGCTTGAGCATCGCGGCAATCTCCTCGCCCGGCACCGGCGCGATGTCGACACCGAGCCGCTTCGCATCGGCGAGCGTCTCGGGATCGCCAAGCATGGCAAGGTAGGATTTTCGCAGCAGCGCCACGCGCTCCTGCGGAACCTCGGCCGGTGCGAATATCGGCCAGGCCATCGCCTGCCCCGCCAGGAGCAGTTCCAACACCTGGCGCTGCTCCTCGGTCTTGGCATAGTCCATCACCAAGGGCACCTGCGGGATCTCCGGCGACTTCGCGGTCGCCATCTGTACCAGCAGCGTGAGCTCGCCGCGCTTGAGCATCGCCATGCCGTCATTACGAAAGCTCGCCCATGACCATGAACCGCGGCCATCGACTTCGCGGCGCTCGACCGCCAGCGTCATTTCGGCGCCGCTGCGATAGCCAGTGACGACCTTGAATTTTGTGCCGAGCAGATTGTTGAGCGCGGTCGGAAATGTGACGCCGTCGGTGCCCGGCGCCGGACCGGCGACCGCCACCTCACGCGTCTTGACGTCATCAAGGGTCCGCACACCGGTATCGGTGCGCACGGCAATGACGGAGACTTCCTGACTGGTCGAGCCAATCCAGTTGAGCGCCAGCGGCTCAAAGCGCACGCCCTGACCGCCGAGCAGCGGCTCGATGGACATTCCCCGCGCAACAAGCGCGATGGTGGTGCCGTCCTTGGGCGCAAGATTTGCAACAGTGTTGGCGGCAGTCAGCGTCCCGGCGCCCGGCATATTGCGCACGATCAATGTCGGATTACCGGGAATGAAACGCACCAGATGACGCGCCACAAAACGCGCATTGGCGTCGTAGAGACTGCCGGCCTGATAGCCAACCACCAGCGTTACGGTCTTGCCGGCAAAGAATTCCTGCGCCGCGGCTGGGGCAAAGCACAAACCAGCAGCAGCCAGCGCGACCGTTGCGGTGAGCCAAATTCGCCTGAGCGTTGGGCGCATGCTGCGGCCTTGATTACTCACCCTTGATATTGGCGGCCTTGATGATCGGCCACCATTTCTTGATTTCCGCCGCTTGGAACGCCGCAAGCCCTTCGGGCGTCTGCTGTTCGCGCGACGCCACATCGAGACCGAGTTCGACAAAACGTTTGCGCACCGCCGGGTCGGCCAAGGTCTCCACCATGGCGCCGTTGAGCCGCGCCAGCACGTCCTTGGGCAATCCGCGCGGCCCGAAGAAGCCGAACCAACCCGACATATAAAGGCCAGGCACGCCGCTCTCGTCGGAGGTCGGGATGTCCGGAATTGCCGCCGAGCGTTGCGGCGACAGATTGGCAAGCACCTTGACCGTCCCGGCGCGCACCTGCGGCAGCGTGACCGCGGCCTGCACCACCAAGAGGTCGACCTGGCCGGAGATCAGATCGGTCATCGCCGGGCCAGCGCCGCGATAGGGAATGAATTGCACCTTCTGGCCGGTCGCCTGCTCGAACAGCAGGCCGGTGATCTGCGCCGCCGCGTTCTGATTGACGAAGGAGATCTTGCCGGGATTTGCCTTCATCCAGGCGACCAGGCCTTTGAGGTCGTCGGCCGGCAGCGCCTTCTTGGCGACCATGAGCTGCGGATTGACCGACAGGAGCCCGATCGGATCGAAGTCCTTCTGCAGGTCGTAGTTCAATTTGTAGATGATGCTGCCGACATGGGTGTCCCATTGTCCGATGTCGATGGTGTAGCCGTCGGGCTGCGCACGGGCGACACGGCCGACCGCGATGCTGCCGCCGGCGCCACCGACATTCTCGATCACCACCGGCTGACCGAGGGCCCCGCGCATACGATCGGCCATGATCCGGGCGATGGCATCGGTCGATCCGCCCGGCGGGAACGGCACGATCAGATTGATCTGGCGGGACGGAAACGTTTGCGCATGTGCGAAGGCTGCGGCGACGACGAGCGCAGCGGACACGGCGATCCGAAGCATGTTCATCCTCCCAAGCTTTTGTCGGTCGTTGGGAAGGATGATAGGCCGCCGCGAAGCCGCCGGTAAGGGGCGTGGGTGCCCTTAAAACCGCAGCGGCCGCGCCTGCTGCACTTGCGGCAGTGCCCGCACCTTGGCCAGGACATCGGCCGGCAGCGCGCCGTCGATCTCGATCAGCGCCACCGCATTGCCGCCAGCGGCTTCGCGGCCGACATGAAAGGTCGCGATGTTGATGCCGGCATCGCCAAGCGTCGACGAGAATTTGCCGATAAAGCCGGGCTTGTCGAGATTGGTGATGTAGATCATCGACGGGCCGAACTCCGCGTCCATGCGGATGCCCTTGATGTTGACGATACGCGGGCGGCCGTCGGCAAACACGGTGCCGGAAACGTGGCGCGACTGCCGATCGGTGGTCACCGTTACGGTGATCAGGCTATCGTAATCGCCTTCCGCCTCGCGCGTGGTCTCCTCAATCACCATACCGCGCTCCTTGGCGACCACCGGCGCGGAGACGACATTAACATCGCCCAGCATCGGCTTGAGCAGCCCGGACAGCGCGGCCGAGGTCAGCGCCTTGACGTTCATCTTGGCGACCGCGCCCTCATAGGTGATCTGCACTTTGCTGATGCCGGTCTCGGTGAGCTGGCCGGCGAACGAGCCAAGTTTTTCCGCTAAGGCCACGAACGGCTTGAGCTTGGGCGCCTCCTCGGCCGAGATCGACGGGAAGTTGACGGCGTTCGAGATCGCGCCATTGAGCAGATAGTCGGACATCTGCTCGGCGACCTGGAGCGCGACATTTTCCTGCGCCTCGTTGGTTGAAGCGCCAAGATGCGGCGTGCAGACCACGTTGGGATGGCCGAACAGCGGATTCTCGGTTGCCGGCTCTTCTACAAATACGTCAAAGGCAGCGCCCGCGACCTGCCCGGAATCGAGCGCTTTGCGCAGCGCCGCCTCGTCCACCAGCCCGCCGCGCGCGCAATTGATAATGCGCACGCCTTTTTTCATGGTGGCGATGGAGGCTGCATCGACGATGTTCTTGGTTTTCTCGGTTAGCGGCGTGTGCAGCGTGATGAAATCAGCGCGCTTGAACAGATCGGCCAATTCGACCTTCTCGACGCCAAGGTCGCGTGCGCGTTCCGGCGACAGGAATGGATCGAACGCAATCACCCGCATATGCAGCCCCTGCGCGCGATCGGCGACGATCGAACCGATATTGCCGCAGCCGATCACGCCCAGCGTCTTGTTGGTGATTTCGACGCCCATGAAGCGGTTCTTTTCCCACTTGCCGGCCTGGGTCGATGCATCGGCCTGCGGGATCTGCCGCGCCAAGGCGAGCATCATGGTGATGGCGTGCTCGGCCGTGGTGATCGAATTGCCGAACGGTGTATTCATCACGATCACGCCCTTGGCGGTGGCCGCGGGGATATCGACATTGTCGACGCCGATGCCGGCGCGACCGACGACCTTCAGCCGGCCGGCGCGCTCCAAGAGCTTGGCAGTGACTTTGGTGGCGGAACGAATCGCCAGCCCATCGAACTCGCCGATCGTCGCGGCGAGCTTTTCCTTGTCGGGCCCGAGCTTGGGCAGGAACACGGTTTCGATGCCGCGATCCTTGAAGATCTGCACGGCGGCGTCGGAGAGAGCGTCAGAGATCAGGACTTTGGGAGCCATGGTTTTTTCCGGTTCGTATGAACCGTCGCCCTTGGAGCGCTGCTTCGCAGCCACCTCGGGATGACGGAGCGAAAGGCGTTAATGCCTCAAGATCACGCCGCTTTCGGCAGCGCGTCCTTGGTCTTGATGAAGGCCCAGTCGAGCCACTGTGTCAGCGCCTCGATGTCGCGCGTTTCGATGGTCGCGCCGCACCAGACCCGCAGCCCCGGCGGGGCATCGCGATAACCATCGATGTCGTAAGCGACGCCCTCTTTCTCCAACGCCGCCGCCAGCGATTTCGCGAATGCCGCCTGTGCGTCGGGAGCGAGCGCCGTCACGGCCGGATCGACCACCTTGAGGCACACCGAGGTGTTGGACCTTGTCGCGGGGACGCTGGCGAGAAAGTCGATCCAGGGCGAGCGGGCGACCCAATCGGCAATCGCCTTGGTGTTGGCATCGGCGCGCGCAATCAACGCCTTTAACCCACCGCATGCCTTCGCCCAGAGCAGCGTATCGAGATAGTCCTCAACGCACAGCATTGACGGCGTGTTGATGGTTTCGCCTTCGAAAATGCCTTCGATCAGCTTGCCGTTATTGGTGAGCCGGAAAATCTTCGGCATCGGCCAGGGCGGCGCATAGGTCGTGAGGCGCTCCGCCGCACGCGGCGACAGGATGAGCATGCCATGCGCGCCCTCGCCGCCAAGCGCCTTTTGCCAGGAGAACGTCACCACATCGAGCTTGGCGAAATCCAAGGCCTGCGCGAAGCAGGCGGAGGTGGCGTCGCAGATGGTGAGACCCTGCCGGTCGGCGGGGATCCAGTCGGCGTTCGGCACCCGCACGCCGGAAGTGGTGCCATTCCAGGTGAACACCACGTCGGTCGAAAAATCGACCTTGGTAAGGTCGGGCAGCGCGCCGTAACCGGCTTTCAGCACGGTCACGTCCTTGAGTTTGAGCTGCTTGGCAACATCGGTCACCCAGCCTTCACCAAACGATTCCCAGGCCATAGTGGTGACGGGGCGCGCGCCGAGCAGCGACCACAGCGCCATTTCGACCGCGCCGGTGTCGGAAGCCGGCACAATGCCGATCCGGTATTCGGGAGGGACCCCAAGCACCTCACGGGTGAGATCGATGGCGCGCTTGAGCTTCGCCTTGCCGAGCTTCGATCGGTGCGAGCGTCCAATAACGGCGTCGGTAAGGGCTTGCAGGCTCCATCCGGGGCGCTTGGCGCAAGGGCCGGAGGAGAAATGCGGCACAGCTGGCCGCATGGCGGGCATCGTATTAGCCATGGCCTATCCTTCCAGATAGATGCCCCTCGGTGGGGAGGGGTGTCCCGCTGGGGGAGATAGGCAAGCCATCGCTCGCCGTCAAGCGTTTCGAAGCGGTGCGCAGGTTCAAAGCAGCTGTCGGAGACGGGCGTCAGAACCTAACGCCGGCGGCGGCGTGGACGGCTGCGATGCCCACCGCGACGCCCCGGAAGTTGGGAAACGCAACATATTCGAATTCACCCCGCACGAAGACCCCGGACTGAAATGCCCAGTCGATGCCGGTGCCAGCCGTCCAGCCGAGGCCGAATGCACCACTCCGGCTGTCGCTCTGGCTCTGAGCGAAGGTATACGGTGGCAAGCAGGTGGGGGCGCAGGCGGGATCGGCATCGATACCAGAAATTGAAACGCTGGCCGAGCGCGTTACGGTGGCACGCCCGACGGCAACGCCGAGAAAGCCATAAGGCATCAACGTATCGTTCGCCCAGCCACCGCGGAAACGAAGCGTTGCGTAATCGGTGAGATGAAGCGACCCCGAGCCCGACACGGTAACGTTGTTGGAGTAGCCATCGGAGGTATTGACGACGCGCGCGACGGTATTGCTGGCTCCCATGCGTGCATTGGCGCGATTGTAGTTCAGCTCGACGCCGACGACGGCGTCTTCATACTGAAAATTATAGCCGATGAAGGCGCCGAAGTTAAAGCTGCTGACCCCTTGAGCCGGAAGCCGCGCCCACTGCGAAGGCTGAAATTGGCTTTGTACGGTCGTATTGCGCAGGATATTGGCGATCAGATCCGCTGCGCCGGTGCTGAAGTTCGTGGACGTGCCGGCGAAACCCACCTGCCCGCCAATATAAGCACCCTCCCATTTCGCATATCGCGGCGCCGCCGGAATGAAGGGCGACGAACCGCGCAGCGACGGCGTATCGAATATCTGCGCCTCCGTGGGCGAAATAAGCCCCAACACGCCGAAAACGACAACCACCACCCAACCGCGCATAGCGCCGACCCTTTGATTCGCGCAGATACATCCCGCGCGATCGCTATGATGGTTGATTAACCTTAATGAGCGGTTAGCTCGGCACCCTTCCCGCGGCGCAATGGGTTAATTTTTTGCGCCCTGTGGCTGTGGACCGGCGTGAGCGCGCCGTCTTAGCAGCGGCACCGACCGGTTAAGCCGCCGCGCGATTGAGTGCTTCGACAATGCCGTCGACCACTGCCTCGACCAGCACCTTGTCGTCGCCTTCGCCCATCACCCGGATCACCGGTTCGGTGCCGGAAGGGCGGATGACCAGCCGGCCATGGCCATTGAGACGGCGCTCGCCGTCCTTGATGGCGCTGCGCACCTTGGCATTTTCCAGCGGTTTGCCGCTCTTGTAGCGCACGTTTTTCAGCACTTGCGGCAGCGGATCGAAGCGATGGCACACTTCGGAGACGCGGCGCTCCTGCTTTAACACCACCGCCAGAACCTGAAGCGCGGCCACGAAGCCATCGCCGGTGGTGGTGTAGTCGCTCAAAATAATGTGTCCGGACTGTTCGCCGCCGACATTGTAGCCGTGCTCGCGCATGTGATCGAGCACATAGCGGTCGCCGACCGGCGTGCGCGCGAGCGTCAGCTTGAGCCCGGCGAGATAGCGTTCAAGCCCGTAGTTCGACATCACCGTTGCGACAATGCCGGGCTGCGTGAGACGGCCGTCCGCCTGGAAGCTTTCCCCGATCACCGCCAGCAATTGGTCGCCGTCGACAATGTGCCCTTGCTCGTCAACGATGATGACGCGGTCGGCATCGCCGTCGAGCGCAATGCCGATATCGGCCCGTAATTCGCGCACTTTGCGGCAGAGCTCCTGCGGCGAAGTTGAGCCGCAGTCGCGATTGATGTTGAATCCGTCAGGTTCGACGCCGATCGAAACCACCTCGGCGCCGAGTTCCCAAAGCGCTTCCGGCACCACGCGATAGGCAGCGCCGTTGGCACAATCGGCCACCACGCGCAGCCCGTCGAGGCTCATCGTACGCGGCAGCGTACGCTTGGCGAACTCAATATAGCGGTCATGCACGCCTTCGATTCGTTTGGCGCGGCCGAGTTCGGCGCTTTTGGCAAGCTGCTTGGTGAGATCGCCGTCTATCAGCGCCTCAATCTCGCCCTCAACATCGTCGCCGAGCTTGTAACCGTCTGGGCCGAACAGCTTGATGCCGTTATCGTCGTAAGGATTGTGCGAGGCTGAGATCATCACCCCGAGATCGGCGCGCATCGAACGCGTGAGCATGCCGACCGCTGGTGTTGGCATCGGGCCGGTCAGCAGCACGTCCATCCCGACCGAAGTAAATCCGGCGACCAACGCCGTCTCGATCATGTAGCCGGACAACCGTGTATCCTTGCCGATCAACACGCGATGGCGGTGCTCGCCGCGCTTGAAAATGAGTCCGGCAGCCTGCCCCACTTTGAGCGCGAGTTCCGGCGTAATCACGCCATTGGCGCGACCGCGAATGCCGTCGGTGCCGAAATATTTACGGGCCATGGAACGTCCTATCCCTGCCCACATTGGGGACCAATTCAGCAAACTTAAAGCGGGCGCGGCGGCGTAATTCAACGCCATAATGCTTAAAAATGGCCACTGCGTTAAGGCCTTGCCGGAAATGGGCAAAATCGCCCTGTCAGGACATATTCGATGAATGAAACACTAACGCTTACGCGGCCGCGGGCGCGCTGGAAGGCGTTTCCCCGGTGAGATGCGCCAGATATGGTGGCGCCATGCGAACCATCACCAGCATCGAAGACCTGCGGCAGCGCGCCCGGCGGCGCGTGCCGAAGATGTTCTTCGACTACGCCGACAGCGGCTCCTATGCCGAGCAGACGCTGCGATCGAACCGCGCCGATCTCGAGCGCATCAAGTTTCGCCAACGCGCGCTGGTCGATGTCTCGCAGCGCGACCTCGGCACCACCATCATCGGCGCGCGGGCCGCGCTGCCGCTCGCGCTCGCGCCGATCGGTCTGTGCGGGATGCAATGGGGCGATGGCGAGATCCTGGCATGCCGCGCCGCGCATGCAGCCGGCATTCCCTTCACGCTCTCGACCATGTCGATCTGCGCGATCGAGGACGTCGCCGCCGCGGTCGACCAGCCGTTCTGGTTCCAGCTTTATGTGATGAAGGACCGCGGATTCGCGAAGTCTCTGGTCGAGCGGGCGGCGGCCGCGCAATGCAGCGCCCTGGTGCTGACCATCGACCTGCAAGTGCTGGGGCAGCGCCACGCCGACGTGAAAAACGGGATGACCGTGCCGCCCGAAATCCGCGTTCGCAACGTCATCGATATTGCCACCAAACCACGCTGGGCGCTGAGCGCGCTGCGCGGCAAACGCAAGACCTTCGGCAATCTGGCCGGCCATGTTCGTGGGATGGAGAACGTCAACTCGCTGGCGCAGTGGATCCGCGGCCAATTCGATCCGGCGCTGTCCTGGAAGGACGTCGAATGGATCCGGAGCCTGTGGCCCGGCAAGCTCATCATCAAGGGCGTGCTCGACGTGGAGGACGCCCGGATTGCCGCCAAAACCGGCGCCAGCGCAATCGTCGTATCGAACCATGGCGGCCGCCAGCTTGACGGCGCACCCTCGTCGATTTCCGCCTTACCGAAAGTCGCCGACGCGGTCGGCGCCGAAATCGAAATCATGTTCGACGGCGGCATCCGCTCCGGCCAGGATTTGATGCGCGCGCTGGCGCTGGGCGCACGGTCTTGCATGATCGGGCGCAGTTACATTTATGGGCTCGGCGCCGGCGGCCAGGCGGGAGTGGCGCGCGCGATCGAAATCATCCGCGACGAGTTCGACGTCACCATGGCGCTGTGCGGCGTCAATCGCATCGGCGATATCGACCGGCGCGTGATCGCAGCCGACTAAACTCCCATAGCTGGCGGCGGGCGTCGCGCCCCACTCAGCGCCGCTCCACATAAGCGCGATATTCAGCAATTGTCTCGGCCGGAAACCGCATCAAAATGTTGCTCACATAGTCGGCAATCGCTTCGCCGGAATTCGGCTCCCCGACATCGAAGCCGCGCTTGGCCGCCTCGTCGCGGTACTCGCCGGTCGTGACCATGCGCAGATAGGCCTCACGCAGTGTGCGGGCGAGCGCGCCGGGAACGCCGGGCGGCGCGACCACGGCCAAACCGAGCTTCTGCGGCGAAGATAGAAGTTCAAGCAGGGGCTTCTGCCGCGGGTCCACCACCAGATTCTGCATCAGCGGCACGCCCGGCTCCACATTGAAGAACTGGAGGATTGGCACCAGCGCGCCGGACGCAAGCATATCGGGACGCAAGCTCGCGCGCTGGCACATCACGCCATCGGCCTCGCCGCGTTCGACCGCCAGCACCGCATCGGCAATGCCGGGATAACCGCGCACCACCTTGATCGGCATGCCTTCATATTTCGCTAGCACCTCCGGGATGATCGAATTCGAGGTGGTCGAGCCGCTGCCGGCAATGACGATCGGGCGCTTGGCCTGCTTAAGGTCGTCAAAACTTCCGATGTTCGACTGCCGGCGCATCCACAGAACGAAATTGCTCGACGCCGAACTTCCGATCCAGGTGAACTTTCGCAGATCGTATTGGGTGTCGGCGGCACTGATGATCGGAGCCAGCACAAAGCCCGAGCGCCCAGGCATGCCGAGCGTCAGCCCATCCGGCTTGGCGATGCTGTAAAGGTGATTGCCGAGCACCAGCCCGCCCGCGCCCGGCATATTGCGCGCCACCATGCCGGGATTGCCCGGAATGTGCTTGCCATAGAACTGCGCGACCAGCCGCATTTCCAGATCGATGCCGCCACCCGGCGGCTGGCCGGCGAACAACGTGATGCTCTTGCCCTTATAGGGGGCATCGGGCTGGGCTGTCGCGCCGTGTCCGAACGACACGACGAACAGCAGGCTCAATAATCGCAACGGCGCGACGGCACGGGCAACGACGCTGCGCATTCAGGTCTCATTCTTGGATTCGAAATTGAGCTCGATCTCCACATTGTTGGGATCGCGCAAAAATATCTGCCAGCGGGCGCTGTTGGGCACTTGGTTCACCCGGTAGGCCACCCCCTTGCCGGTCAGGTGCCGCTTCATCGCCTCAAAGCCGCGGCTGCCGAATGCGACATGATCGATGACACCGGAATCGGGCCGCTGCTGCTTGTCGGTTTGAGAAATGTCATTGAGATGCAGCACGGGATGGCCCTCGCTATAGAGCCATGCGCCGGGGAAATTGAACGGCGGCCGTGGACCGCTCACCAATCCCAGCACGTCCTGATAAAATCGTACGGTCTCGTCCAGTTTGCGGGTCGACACATTGTAATGGTCGAGCACGCCGACGCTCATTGCCATCGGGATTCTCCACGGGCGGTTTGACCATGGAGAATACCGCGAAAGACGTCTGAAGACGAGCGGGCGGCGCCCTAGCCTTCCTTGTAGCCGTATTCCGGCACGTTGCCGCTGTTGCCGTAATATTTGTAAGGCAGGAACTTGCCGGACATAGTGAACTTGACCCGGTCACCCTTCGGGTTGGCAACGCGCTCCATCTGGAAATCGAAATCGATCGCCGACATGATGCCGTCGCCGAACTCCTCCTCGATGAGCTGCTTCCACGCCGGCCCATTGATCATCACCATTTCATAGAACCGATAGATCAGCGGATCGGTCGGCGGCATCGGCGTGCCGGTGCCGCGCATCGGCACCTCGTTGAGCAGCGACTCTTCGGCCTTCGACAGACCAAACAGTTCCGCGGCCTTGGCCGCCTGCGGTTTGGTAAGTTTCATCTGGCCGAGCAGCGCGCCGACGATTAACGTATCGGAAAAGCCGCCGATTTTTTCGCAGATGGTTTTCCACTTCCATTCCTTCTCGCGCTTGATGTCGAGAATCTTCTCGGTGAGAGCGGCGCGGTTCATGTTTGTCTCCTGCGTTGCTGGCCGTTGAATGTTCACAATCATGCCCGGCCGCATGCCGGGCTTCCTCGTCTTAGCTACCGGGCGAAGCCGCAGCAGCGGTTGGCCGGGACAAGCCCGGCCGCGACGCCGAAGATGTGAGTTCGCGACCGGCATCCGCGGCGATTACCGGCTCGGGCGCGAGCGGCCGCACCACCGGCACCTGACGGCGATCGAAGCCGCGGCTCGCGACCTCCTCGGCGAAATTCTTGGAGCGCGTTATCAGGAAATCGATGATGTGATTGCGCACCCCGTAGTAAAGCGGGTGCTTATGGAAATCGGTGCGTTTGCGATCCTTGGGCAGCGGGTTTTCGACAATCTCCGCAAACAAGGCGCCCGGCCCGTTGCTCATCATCACAATGCGATCGGCAAGATAGATGGCTTCGTCGACATCGTGGGTGATCATGAACGCCGTCTGGCCAGTCTCCATGCAGATGCGCCGCACTTCGTCCTGCAAGGTGCCACGGGTGAGCGCATCGAGCGCCGAGAACGGCTCGTCCATCAGCATGATCTTTGGCTCAATCGACAAGGCGCGCGCGATGCCGACGCGCTGCTTCATGCCGCCGGACAGTTCGGCCGGGCGCTTGTGCTCGGCGCCAGTGAGCCCGACCAGATCGATGAACTTCTGCGCCTGCTCTTCCTGGTCGGTCCTCGCCCAGCGCGGCCATTTCGACGCCACCGCATAGACGACGTTGCCCATGACGCTGCGCCAAGGCAACAGCGCGTGACTCTGAAAGATGACGGCGCGGTCAATGCTCGGCCCCTCAATCGCCTGGCCGTCGACAATGACCGTGCCCTCGCTCGGCACATCGAGACCCGCCAGAACGTTGAGCACAGTGGTCTTACCGCAGCCCGAATGGCCGATGATGCAAGTGAACTCGCCGCGCCGCATGGCGAGCCAGAGATCCTCGAACACCGTGGTGGCGCCGCCGCCGGGCGCGGGAAAGCGTTTGGTGATGCCTTCGATCGAAATGAATTTTTCGGTCATTGGCGCCTCATTCCGGGAATGTCACGAGACGCGTCAGTCGCGCGAGAACCTGGTCGAGCAGCATGCCAACCAGACCGATCAGCAGAATTGCCGTGATCACATTGGTGATGGAAAGATTGTTCCACTCGTTCCAGACGAAATAGCCAATGCCGGTGCCGCCAACGAGCATTTCGGCTGCAACAATTACCAGCCAGGCGATCCCGATCGAAATCCGCATGCCGGTGAGGATGGTCGGCGCCGCCGCCGGCAGGATGATGGTGAATGCGCGCCGCAGGGGCCCGACTTCGAGCGTGCGCGCGACGTTGAGCCATTCCTTGCGCACCGCCGCGACGCCAAATGCGGTGTTGATCATCATCGGCCACACCGAGCAGATGAAAATCACGAAAATCGACGACAAATGCGAATCCTTGATGGTGTAGAGCGCCAGCGGCATCCAGGCGAGCGGCGAAATTGGCTTGAGCACCTGGATGAACGGATCGAGCGCCCGGCTCATCAAAGGCGACATGCCGATCAGAAAACCGATCGGGATCGCAAACGCGACCGCCAGCAGGTAGCCCAGTCCAACGCGCGCAATGGAGTAAGCAAGCTGGATGCCGACGCCCTTGTCGTTCGGACCTTTATCGTAGAACGGCTGCTGCAAATGTTCCCACAGCTTCATCCCAACATCGAGCGGACCCGGCATCGCCGATTTACCCTGGGTCGCGGTCAGGCCGAGGAGTTTGGCGTATTCCGGATCCATTTGTGCGACCGGCCCGGACCCTTGGGTGGCGACGTGCCACGCCAGCATGAATGCAACAAAGATCGCGACCGACACCACCGCCGCGCGCATGCCGACCGAAAGATTCATGACATCGTCTTCCCGCACGCGACGGGAGCTGCGTCGTGCCCGTGATGATTGACGCCCGGCGCGTGCAGCATCGCTTAAGAACCTCTTCCGATCTTGAAGCTCTTGACGTATTCCTCGGGCTTGGATGGATCGAAGGTCTTGCCCATGACCGCAAAGGATTTTGTGGTCGCCGACGGCGGCGTGAGACCGACTTCCTTCATCAGCCGCGTCGTGTCGGTTGCGAGATAGACCTGCTTGGCGACAGCGGCGTAGTCGACATCGCCCTTGATCTGACCCCAGCGCTTCATCTGGGTCATGATCCAGATCGCAAACGACTCCCAGGGGAACGGATCGAAATCGACCCGGTCGGGCACGCGCTGCACCTTGCCGAGTCCGTCGGCGAAGGTGCCGGTCAGGACTTGCTCCAACACGGTGACCGGCTGATTGATGTAGTTTGGCGGCGCAATCGCCTCCGCGATCTGCTTGCGGTTTTCCGCCTTGGAGGCAAAGGCGGTGGCCTCGATGATCGCCTTGAGCAGCGCCGCATAGGTGTTCGGCATGGTCTTGACGAATTCCTGCGAAGCCGCGAATGCGCAGCAGGGGTGCCCGTCCCAGATCTCCTTCGATAGAATGTGGATGAATCCGACGCCATCGAACACCGCACGCTGGTTCATCGGGTCCGGCCCCAGGAAGCCGTCGATATTGTCGGCGCGCAGGTTGGCGACCATCTCCGGCGGCGGCACCGCGCGAATTTGAATATCCTGGTCGGGATCGAGGCCATGCTCGGCGACGTAATAGCGCAGCAAGTAGTTGTGCATGGAGAAGTCGAACGGCACCGCGAACCGGAATCCCTTCCATGATTTCGGATCGCGCCGATCCTTATGCTTGACCGACAGGGTGATCGCCTGGCCGTTGATGTTCTCCACCGCCGGCATGGTGTAGGGAATCGGCTTCGATCCGACCCCGAGCGTGATTGCAATCGGCATCGGCGACAGCATATGCGCCGCGTCGTATTCCTTGTTGATGGTCTTGTCTCGGATCACCGCCCAGCCGGCGGTCTTGATCACCTCGACGTCGAGGCCATGGCGCCTATAGAAGCCCATCGGTTCCGCCATGATGATCGGCGTGGCGCAAGTGATTGGAATGAACCCGACCTTGAGCGCCTTCTTCTCGATTGGCCCGGATTGCGCGAACACCTCGGTCGCAATCTTGAGCGGGAAGAATTGCGCAATCGCGGCCAAGGCGGTCGAAGCGCCGACAGCCTTGAGAAATTCGCGGCGCGCGGCGTCCTGCGGGAACAGCTTGCGCATCACCGCGCCGGCAACGACCACCTCGTAACGCTTGTCCTCGCTCTCAATCGGGACGCATTGCAATTGCGCTTCGCGCGTGTGATCGCTCTCGGTCGCATGCCGCCCGCAGCTGCAACCCAACCGGCTCAATGGCCGCTGTGAATCGAACGGATTGTCGAAAGTAGACATGACACTCTCCCGCGCGCGATGACGCCGTTGGGCGCAACATGCTGCGGCAGGTAATCAGCAACATCCGTGCCAGAACCACGGGCGAATTTCCGCCTCTTTGGCAGCCTGGGAAGCAATAAAACTGTGCGGCGCGATGAATTTTTGAGCAGCGGCCGTCGAGCGACCGCCTATGATTTCAACACCCGATCGATCGGGCGTTGGTTAATCCGGCAACACCGCACCGCGGCCGACATTGACCCGCGAGGCTTCAAACGAGCCGTCCGGTTTCGGATCGGCGGCATTGATGGCAATGTTGGCGCCGGGTTTCAGCTCGTCGCGGCTCCCGACCACGTAAGCCATGATGGCGGCGTCCGCGCCAATGACGATGCGCTGCTCGCCGTCCTTATACTTGACCCGCAACACTTGGCCGTCGACGCCCGCTACTGTCGTATCGACAGTGGCGTTGGTCATGGTCGTGCCCGGCCGATTCCAGGGGCGATGGCCTTCGCCGGTGCCGCGCTGCTCTTCGGCGAAGATCATCACCCGGATCGCCTTCTGGCTGCCATCGGCCTGTGGCATCGCGCCAACCCCGATGAAAGCCCCAGGCTTCACGTCGGCAAGGGTCGCGCGGATCACGCCGTAGACCGCGACCTTGTCGCTCAATCTCACGCGCGCCTCGCCGCTCTTCTGCTGGACTACGATGATCGGACCATCGACCCCAACGATGCTGCCGACAACGCGAACGGTCTTCTGCTGCGCCAATGCCGCCGTAACGATGAGCGCTGTGGCGAAGGCTACACTTGCGAATGTCCTGATCATGATGATCTCCCTACATTGGCGGCGTGATGCCGTCGCGACCATAGCTGACGGTTGGCGCTTCGATCGTGTCCTCGGATATCGCATTGGCATTGTTGAGGAACACCCGCACGCCCGGCTTGAGCTCGGCACGGTCGCCCGGAACATAACGGACGATGACGGTCTTTGAGGTGACAATCACACGCTTCTCGTCGACCTTGTCTTTTTCCTTGTAGCGGACCGTGACCACCTGACCGTCGGTGCCGGCCACGGTGGTAGCGATGGCGGCGTTGGTCATGGTGCTACCAGGCTGCAAGTCCCACGGCCGGTGGCCCTCGCCGGTGCCGCGCTGCGCCGGCTGGAAAATATGGATCGCGACCGCGCGCTGGCTGCCATCGGCCTCCGGCATGGCGGTGACACCGATATAGGTATCGGGCGTGAGATCCGCGAGCGTGGCGCTGACAATCGCGGTGAAGCGAGCCTTCTCGGATACCAGGACCTTGAAGTTCTTGCCGTCACGCGATTTGACCTCAAGATTCTGTCCGTCGATCTTTTCGATGGTGCCGCGAATGCGCACCACTTTCTGTTGCGCATAGCTGATCGAAGTAACGACCAGCGCACTGACGGCAACGGCCGCGAACATGACGTGTAGGATCTTGCGCACTTTTTTCTCCTCCAAAATCACACTGTCAAGGAACATAGTCGCCGCGGCCAATGTTGACGCGCGACGTCTGGAACGTGCCATCGTCATTCAACTGCGCGGCCGGAACGGTGATGGCCACGCCGGGCTTAAGATCGGCCATGCCGCCCGGGATATTCGACAATATCTGAGCATCCTTGCCGATGATGATCTTCTGTGTCCCGCCCTTGTATTTTACGGTCAGCACCTGACCATCAAGGCTTTCGACAGTGGTATCAACGGTCGCATTGGTCATGGTGCTATTGGGCACACTGCCGGGGGTCGTCCACGGATAGTGACCCTCGCCGGTGCCGCGCTGCATCTCGGGGAAGATCATCACCCGAATGGCTTTCTGGCTGCCGTCCGCCTGCGGCATGGCGCCAACGCCAATGAAAGCGCCGACCGCGACTTCGGCCAGGCTGGCGCGCCCCACCGTCATAATGACAGCCTTGTCGTTGAGCTTGACCTTGGCCTGGCCGCCTTTGGCTTGGTCCACCACCACCGTCGAACCTTCGACCGCGGCCACCTTGCCCTTGACGACCTGGGTCTGCGGCTTTTGCGCCAGCGCCGACGCGGCGGCAAGCACAGCGACAGCGGCGATCATAGCAATAAATTGCGTTGGCTTTTGCATGACAACCCTCCCGAACCTCGCCGTTATTGGTGTTTTGTGGGCGCGGTACTGCATTATGGCACGAACCGACATTCCGCGTCTTGGCCATCCCTATGAAAAACCCTGCGCACCCGCGCGCTATTCCTGATTCCTGGCGGCGGCAATTCCGCGCTGTCACGCCTGATCGCGGCGCAGATCGGCCTCGACCACGGCGCGCAGTTCAGACGTGACCTCCGGACGGACGCCGAACCACCGCTCGAATCCGCCCACCGCCTGGTGCAGCAACATACCGAGACCGTCGACGGTGCGCAGTCCGCGCGCGCGCGCGGCGGCGAGCAACGCGGTTTCGAGCGGTGCGTAAACCACGTCGGCAACCACCGCGCTGGCCGGAAGTTTGCTGATATTGATTTTCAGCGGCGGCGCGCCGGCCATTCCAAGCGATGTCGTGTTCACGAGCAGGCCGGCACTGGACATGAGCCCACCCAATTCTTCCCAGCGCACCGGATGGACCCGCGGGCCGAATGCGTCGCTCAACGCCTTCGCCCGCTCCAAGGTCCGGTTGACGACATGAATCCAGCTGACGCCGCGCTCGCTCAACCCATACACGACAGCGCGCGCCGTTCCGCCGGCGCCCAGCACCACGACGGTTTCCAGCCCGCGATTCCAGCCGGGCGTCGTCGCATCGAGATTGTTGATGAAGCCTTCGACATCGGTGTTGGTCGATCGCAGCGTGGCGCCGTCGAGCCAGAGCGTATTGGCCGCGCCGACCCTCTCGGCGCGGTCATCGGCCTTCGATAAGGCGCGCGCCGCCTCCTTGTTCGGGATTGTTACATTGGCGCCGACATAGCCATGCTCGGCCAGGTGGCCGACGAAATCGGCGAATTTCTCCGGCGGCACCGCTTCGCGCCGATATTCGGCGTCAAGTCGATGCTGCTTGATCCAATAGCCATGGATCAGCGGCGAGCGGGAGTGCTCGACCGGCCAGCCGATCACGCATGCAGCTTTGGGTTTGGCGGGCATTATTTCAATAATATCCGACGGTGGCCCCGCCATCGACCGCAATCGCCGTGCCCTGGATGTGACGCGATTTCTCCGAGCACAGAAACAGCGCCAGCGCCGCCACGTCCTCGACCTCGCCGACCCGACGGATGCCGCTCTTGGCAAGGGCGGCGGCGCGCAGTTCCTCGACCGGCTTGCCGGTCGCCTGGGCGCGCTGCGCCAGGAGCTCTTCTTGTCGTTCGGTTCGCGTGTTGCCGGGGTGGATGACGTTGACATTGATGCCGTCGCGCATGCCGAGCTTGGACAGCCCCTTGGACGCATTCGCCAGCGCCGCATTGACCGAACTACCGACGGTGAACTCAGGTTCCGGCGAGCGCGCGGCGCCGCCGACAATATTGACCACATGGCCCTGCGCGGTCTTCAGCATCGGCCAGAACAGCCGGGTCAGCCGGATCGCGGCGTGGTATTTGAGTGCGAAGCCATCGAAAAAAGCTTCGTCGGGCAGTTCCAGGAAATTGCCGGCGCGGGTACGGCCGGCATTGTTGACCAGGATATCGCAGCGCCCGAAACTTTCCTTCACTTTGGCAAACAATTGCTCGCAGTCGGCAAGCTTGCGCAGGTCGCCGGCGACCGCAAGCGGCTCCGGCCCGGCCTGGGCGATCGCTTTGGCGGCGGCGGCGAGATTATCGGCCGAGGACGATGCAATCACGGTCTGCGCCCCCGCGCGTGCAAACGCGAGCGCAATACCCCGGCCAATCCCGCGGCTCCCGCCGGTGACGACCACGACTTTTCCTGCAAATTCTCCTGCCATCCCACTCCCCAACCGCCGATTCATGCCGATGACATCGGCGCAGGCGGGATGTTATCAATACCCAACGCGCAATGTAATGACATAACGACAAAAACCGGCGCGCGCAGGGAGACGCCGTGGCCCTCATCGACATCACCGCCGTCATCAATGGCGAGACCGTGCGCGAGAGCGTCGAACCGCGGCGGACCTTGGTCGATTTCCTGCGGGAGACCCTGGGTCTGACCGGTAGCCATATCGGCTGCGAGCACGGTATCTGCGGCGCCTGCTCGGTGCGCGTCGACGGCGAGGTCATACGCGGCTGCCTGATACTGGCCGTGCAATGCGACGGTGCGCGGGTCGACACCATCGAGGGCGTTTCGGACTCCGGCGAGATCGCCGACCTGCAGGCGGCGTTCGAGAAACGCAACGCGCTGCAGTGCGGCTTCTGCACGCCGGGAATGCTGCTCTCCGCCCAGGCGCTGCTACACCACGGTAACGTCCCCGACCGCGAGACCATCCGCGACCACATCTCCGGCAATTACTGCCGCTGCACCGGCTATCAGGCGATTGTCGACGCGATCGAGGCGGTGGCTCTGGCCCGGGCGGGAGCGCGCAAATGAAAATCGCCGATGACAATCCGCCCGCCCTCACCGTGCTCGACCGGCCCAATTCCTACATCGGCCGCTCGGTGCCGCGGCCGAACCTGGCGCGACTGACGCAAGGCCGCGCGCAATTCGTCAGCGACGTAACACTGCCCCGGATGGCGCATGTCGCCTTCGCGCGCTCGCCGCACGCCCATGCCCGCATCAAGGCAATCGACGTCGCTGCGGCGAAAGCCGCGCCCGGCGTCATTGCCGTGGTCACGGGCGCTGAACTGTCGAAGGTCATCACGCCCTGGGTCGGCGTCCTCACCCATCTTAAGGGCATCAAATCGGCGCCCCAGCACGCCATTGCCGTCGATCGCGCCTGCTGGCAGGGCGAAGCCGTCTGCGCGGTGGTGGCGCGTTCGCGTGCCGAAGCCGAAGACGCCTGCGAAAAACTCGCGGTCGACTACACGCCGCTCATCGCGGTCACCGATGCCGAGACCGCGCTCGACCCGGCAACGCTGGTGATTCATCCCGAACTCGGCGACAACCTCACCTTCGAGCGCGCGCACACCGCCGGCGATCCCGACCAGGGATTTGCCGCGGCCGATGTGGTGGTCGAGACTACCTTTGTGTTTGGCCGCCACACCGGCGTCACCAACGAACCGCGTGCGATCGTCGCCGACTGGAACCCCGGTGAACAACGCCTAACCGTCTATCACGGCACCCAGGCGCCGCACATGATGATGAACCTGTTCGCCAAGCACCTCGGGCTTGAAGAACATCAGGTACGGGTGGTCACCAAAGATGTCGGTGGCTCGTTCGGCATCAAGGTCCATACCTATGCCGACGAGATGGCGGTGGTGGCGCTGTCGAAACTGCTCAAGCGGCCGGTGAAGTTCGTGGCCGATCGCTTCGAAAGCTTCGTCACCGATATCCACGCCCGCGACCACCGCGTGAAGGCGAAGATCGGTGTCAAGAACGACGGCACCATCACCGCTTGGGAGATCGACGACCTCACCGGCATCGGCCCCTATTCGGTCTATCCGCGCACCTCGGGCATCGAAGCCAATCAGATCGTCAATCTCACCGGCGGGCCCTATACCTGCCCGAATTATCGGGCGCGGGCGCGCGTGGTGTTCCAGAACAAAAACGTGATGTGCCAGTACCGCGCCGTCGGCCATCCGATCGCCACCGCCGTGACCGAGGGCCTGGTCGAGCTGGCGGCCGCCAGGATCGGCATGGACCCGCTGGAGATCAGGCGGCGCAATCTGATTGCTGATGACGCCTATCCGGCATCGGGCCCGTCCGGCATTAAGTTCGAAAAGCTGTCGCACCACGAGTCGCTCGCCCATCTCGACGCGATGATGAACTATGCCGGGCTGCGCGCCGAACAGGCCCGCCTGCGCGAGCGGAAAATCTATCGTGGCATCGGCTTTGCGAGCTTCATCGAAGTGACCAACCCGTCGGCGGCATTCTATGGCGTCGGTGGCGCGCGCATCTCCGCGCAGGACGGCGCCACGGTGCGGCTCGATGCAACCGGCGCGGTGTTCTGCCATTCCGGCGTCACCGAACAAGGCCAGGGCGCGGAAGCGGTGATGGCGCAATGCGTCGCAAGCGCCTTCGGCGTGCCGATTGAACGCGTGCGGGTGATCACCGGCGACACTGACAATACGCCGTACGGTGGCGGCACCTGGGCCTCACGCGCCGCCGGCATTGGCGGCGAGGCCGCATGGCAGGCCGGCAAGGCGCTGCGCGGCAACGTGCTGGCGGTTGCCGGCAGCATCTTGCAAGCCAAGCCCGAGACCCTCGACATCCGTAAAGGCATCGTCGTGAACGCCGATACCGGCGCCGAGCGCCTCAGCCTCGACGAGTTGGCACGCATCGCCTATTTCCGTCCGGACACACTGCCGGCCGGCGTGCAGGCCGAGCTGATGGCAACGCGGCATTACGTGCCGCGCGCCTGGCCGTTCGCTTTCACCAACGGCATCCAGGCGAGCTGGCTCGAGGTCGACATCCGCACCGGCGCCGTGACGCTGTTGAAGCATTGGTGTATCGAGGATTGCGGCACCATCATCAATCCGCAACTGGTCGACGAGCAGATCCGGGGCGGCGTGGTGCAGGGCATCGGCGGCGCGTTGTTCGAACACTGCCTCTATGACACGGGCGGCCAAATGCTCAACGCCAACATGGCCGACTATCTGGTGCCGATGGCCGCCGAGATGCCCGACATCGAGGTCGGCCATGTGGTGACGCCGACGGCCGACAGCGAGCTTGGCGCCAAGGGCGCGGGCGAAGCCGGCACCGCGGGCGCGCCGGGCGCGGTGATGAACGCCATCAATGACGCATTGCGCCCGCTCGGCGCGATACCCTTGACCGACATGCCGTTCACGCCGGAGAAGATCTTGCGGGCGCTGGGGAAGGTTTGATCAATCACTCCCAAGGATTGAGCACCGTTAAGCCCGAATCCGCGAAATCGCGCACGTTGCGAGTTACAAGCGTCGCATTTTGCGACAGTGCGATGCCCGCGATCATCGCATCACGGAGATCAATGGGGCGCCCAATGCGGCAGCGTTTCGCCATCAGCGCCGAAGCGCCCTCGGCAGCAGAACAATCAAAGTTCAGTATCCGATCCTGCAGATCGTTTCGCAGCAGGTCTTGAAACTCGGCCTCTAATCGAGACTTCCGGCGACCAGGCGTCATCGTATCAAGGCCAAAACGAACCTCGAAAATTGTTACTGACGTCGTCCACACCGACGTCCGCGCCTGCGTGTCGAGCCAAGACACCGCAATTGGATCCGTCCGCTCCATCATCAAGGCGGAGACGACATTTGTATCTAAGATAATCATTCATCAAACTTAACAGGCTCTATAGTGAACCCGCGCAATTCCTGGATCGGTTCCTTCAAGCCGATTCCTCTGAATCGCTCTGCGATTTGGGTACCGAGTCCTTTCTCCGGCTTGCCTTCATCCTTGAGAGTATCCCGCAAGATATCGCGGACTTCCTCTTCCATCGAATGACCGTGCTGCTCCGCGCGGCGCTTCAGCTTGCGCTTGACCGCTTCATCCAGGTTGCGAACAATCAGTTGAGCCATAACAATCTCCCTGCTATCATGATATCACAAAACTGCGAAATTTCAAGCCCACGGGGGAATGCGTCACATGAACATCAAAGTAGGCCGCAAGGCGATCCAGGAAGCGACCGACAAGCTCAAAAACTGGGGCCGCTGGGGCAAGGACGACCAGATCGGCACGCTCAACCACGTCACCCCCGAGGATATCGTCAAGGCGGCGCGCTTGATCCGCACCGGCAAGGCGTTCGCGCTCGGCATTCCACTCGATCGCGACGGCCCGCAGACCGGACTGTTCGGCGGTCGCTTCAACCCGATCCATCAGATGCTGGCGACCGGCACCGACGCCATTGCCGGACAGCAGGACTGGAACAAGATTCGCTACGCCGACGACACGCTGAATCTTTGCGTGCAGGGCGCGACCCATTGGGACGCGCTCGGCCACATCTTCTACGAGGATAAGGCCTACAACGGCTATGACGCCAAGTTGATCGACTCCCGCGGCCTGAGCGTGCTCGGCATCGAGCATTCCAAAAACAAGATGATCGGGCGGGGCGTGTTGCTCGACATCGCGCGCCATCGCGGTGTCGATTGGCTGAAAGATGGCGAAGGCATTGCCAATGACGAACTCGACGCCTGCGCCAAGCAGCAGAACGTGACGATCGGCAAAGGCGACTTTGTGCTGGTCCGCACCGGCCAGATGGAGCGTTGCCTCAAGGAAAAGAAATGGGGCGGCTATGCCGGCGGCGATGCGCCCGGCGTGAAGTTCGAGAACTGCTACTGGTGCCAGGACAAGCAAATCGCCGCGATCTGTACCGACACCTGGGGCGTCGAGGTGCGGCCGAACGAAACCACCGAAGCCAACCAGCCCTGGCATTGGGTGGTGATCCCGGCCATGGGCCTGTGCATGGGCGAGATCTTCTATCTCAAGGAACTGGCCGAGGACTGCGCCAAAGACCGGGTCTTCGAATTCTTCTTCTGCGGCCCGCCGCTGATCATCACCGGCGCCACCGGCTCGCCGATCAACCCGCAGGCGATCAAGTGACGCCGCAGGCGTTATCCCGGACGGCCGAAGGCCGAGCCGGGATCTCGGCCCGCGAATTTTGTGTCCCGCTGCGCTGCACCCGGGACATGCAAGACAAGGAGCAACTGCCATGGCCCGCTGGCTCAAGCGCGGAATGGACGCGAGTGCGATCAAGGCCGCCGACGCCAAAGTGCGCGAGACGGTCGAAGGCATTCTCGCGCAGGTCGAGGACCGTAAAGATTTGGCGATCCGCGAATTGTCGCAGCAATTCGACAATTGGTCGCCGCCATCGTTCCGGTTGACGCCGCAGGACGTCGAGCGCGCCGTTTCGCAAGTGGCCAAACGCGATCTCGACGACATCCGCTTTGCGCAGCAGCAAGTACGACACTTTGCGCAGAAACAAAAAGACACCATGCACGACCTGGAGGTGGAAACGCTGCCTGGCGTGGTGCTCGGCCATAAGCACATTCCGGTGAATGCGATCGGCTGCTATGTGCCGGGCGGACGCTATCCGATGGTGGCATCGGCGCACATGTCGATCGTGACCGCCAAGGTCGCGGGCGTCAAACGCATTATCGCCTGCGCGCCGCCGTTCAAAGGCGGGCCGCATCCGGCGATTGTCGCGGCGATGCATTTTGGCGGCGCCGACGAAATCTATGTGCTGGGCGGCGTGCAGGCCGTCGCCGCCATGGCGCTCGGCACCGAGACGATTGCGCCGGTCGACATGATCGTCGGGCCCGGCAATGCCTATGTTGCGGAGGCCAAGCGCCAATTGTTCGGGCGCGTTGGCATCGATCTCTTGGCCGGGCCGACCGAAACGCTGATCATTGCCGACGACAGCGTCGACGGCGAGATCTGCGCCACCGATCTCTTGGGCCAGGCCGAGCACGGGCCGACCTCGCCGGCGATCCTGCTCACCAATTCAGAAAAGCTCGCGCGCGCGACCATGGCGGAGGTCGAGCGGCTTCTGACCATCCTGCCCACTGCCGACGCGGCCAGCAAAGCATGGCAGGACTTCGGCGAGGTCATCGTCTGCGACGACGAAGCCGAGATGGTGCGCGAAGCCGACCGCATCGCCTCCGAGCACGTGCAGGTGATGACCCGCGATCCCGATTACTTCCTGGCCAACATGCAGAACTACGGTTCGCTGTTTCTTGGTCCCCGCACCAATGTCGCCTATGGCGACAAGGTGATCGGCACCAACCACACGCTGCCGACCAAGAAGGCGGCGCGCTACACTGGCGGCTTATGGGTTGGAAAATTCCTCAAGACCTGCACCTACCAGAAAGTGCTGACCGACCAAGCCAGTGCGATGGTCGGCGAATATTGTTCAAGGCTCTGCATCCTAGAAGGCTTCGCCGCCCATGCCGAGCAGGCCAATGTGCGGGTGCGCCGCTATGGCGGGCGCAATGTGCCCTACGCGCAGGCGGCAGAATGACCACCGATCTCGCCAAGGCTCCCTCCTTCCGGCTCGACGGCAAGCGCGCGCTGATCACCGGCGGCGGACGCGGCATCGGGCTCGCCGCCGCCTCCGCGCTGGCGGACGCCGGCGCGCATGTCACGCTCGCAGCGCGCACCGCGACCGAGATCGAAGCCGCCGCTGCCGCGATCCGCGCGCGCGGCCAAGCTGCCGAAGCGCTAGCGCTCGACGTCACCGATCTGCCCGCCATGCAGGCGGCGATCGCCAAAGCCGCGCCATTCAATATCCTGATCAACAATGCCGGCACCAATCGGCCCAAGCCGATGGTCGAAGTCACCATCGAAGACTTCGACGCGGTCATGGGCCTCAATGTGCGCGCTGCCTATTTTGTCGCACAGGCGGTGGCGCGCCGCCTGATCGAAGCCCGACAACCGGGCTCGATCGTCAATATTTCCTCGCAGATGGGTCATGTCGGCGCCGCGCACCGCACGGTCTATTGCGCCTCCAAGCACGCCATGGAAGGCTTCACCAAGGCGATGGCGATCGAGCTTGCGCCGCATCAGATCCGCGTCAATTCGCTTGGGCCGACATTCCTCGAAACGCCGATGACCAAGCCGTTCTTCGAAAACAAGGCGTTTCGCGACGAGGTCTTGGCCAAGATCAAGCTCGGCCGGCTGGGGCAATTGGACGATCTCACCGGCGCCATCATATTCCTGGCGTCGGACGCTTCCGCGCTGATGACCGGCTCGGCGCTGGTAATCGACGGCGGCTGGACGGCGGAATAACAAAAGGCTCACACCATGCGCGTATTGCTGTTTGGCATTCTGACCATCGCGGCTGCCACCACCGCCCGCGCCGACGACGCCGCGCTGCGCAAGCAGGTCGTCGGTGTGTGGACGCTGGTATCGGTGGTCTATGAGGACCAGGCCACCAAGGAACGCTCGCCGGTGCTCGGCGAGAAACCGCGCGGCAGCCAGATCGCCACCGCCGACGGGCGCTGGCTTGCGCTGGTCACCGCCGAGAGCCGGCCGATACCGAAGACCGACGAGCAGCGCGCCCAGGCACTGCGCAGCATGATCTCCTATTCCGGCCGCTACCGGGTCGAGAATGGCCGCGTCATCACCAAGGTCGACATCGCCTGGAACGAAGCCTGGGTCGGCGGCGAACAAGTGCGCTTCATCCGGTTTGAGGGCGACCGGCTGTTCATCGAAAGCCCGCCGATGCCGCACCCCAATGTCAACGACAAGGTGGTCAAGGTGATCGTGATCTGGGATCGGGAGAAATAACCCTTACGGTTTAGCCAACACCTGCGGATTGAGGCAGCTCACCGGTGCCCGGCCCTCGATCAGGGCGATGGTGTTGTCGACCACCACATGCGCCATCGACTCGCGCAGCTCCAGCACCGCGCTGCCGAGATGCGGGGTCAGCACCACATTCGGCATCGCCGCGAGTTCCGGCGCGATCGCGGGTTCGTGCTCATAGACATCGAGGCCCGCGCCGGCGATCGCCCGGCGCTGCAATGCGCGCAGCAGCGCCGCTTCTTCGATCACCGGACCGCGCGAGGTGTTGATCACATAGGCGGTCGGCTTCATCAGCTTGAATTGCGCATCGCTCATCAAGTGGCGCGTTTCCGGCGAAAGCTGCGGATGCAACGACACGAAGTCCGCTTCCCGCAACAGATCGTCGAAACTGCGGTGGTCGGCGGCCAGCTTTTCCTCATCGGCGGGCGATAGCCGCCGCGGATCGGCATAAACAACGCGCATGTCAAAGCCACGGGCGCGGCGCGCCATCGCCTGGCCGATGCGGCCGAAACCCACCAAGCCGAGCGTCTTGCCGGTCACCGCCGCGCCGGCCAAATGATTGGACTGCGAGCCCGGATAGACGCCCTGGCGGAACAGCCGGTCGCCAAGCGCGATATTGCGCGCCACCGCCAGCAACAGCCCAAAGCCGATATCGGCGGTCGCATCGGTGACAATCGCGGGAATGTTGGTCACCGGAATGCCCAGCGCGGTCGCGGCGGCGAGGTCGATGCGATCCTGGGTGATGTTCATCGACGAAACCGCGCGCAGCTTCGGATTGGCGCTCAGCACTTCACGATCGACCGTGTCATGCAGCAACGACAGCAAAATGTCGCAACGCTTCACCGCCGCGATCAGATCGGCTTTCGGCAGCACGCGGCTGGAATCAGGATTGACCTCGACCTCCGCCACCGCGCGTAGCCGCGCCAGCGCGGTTTCGGCAATCGGTTGGGTAACGAAGACGCGGACCACGGCCGCCCTCACCGTTTAATCGCCGCATTGACCTTCGGCATCACCTTTTCCGCCAGCAATTGCATCGAGCGCCGGCCGAGCGCCGGGTCGCGCCAATCCTTGCCGGCATAAAGCAGCGTGCCGAAATCGCCGACGTGCTCGCGGAATTTCAGGATCTCGTCGGCAACCTTGTCCGGCGAGCCATAGATGATCAGCTCCTTGCAGATACCCTCAAGCGTGACCTCGCTGTCGGGCTGGTCGCGCCGGGTCTTGAACAGCTCGATGCGGCCGCGCTTCAGCTTGGTGTAGAGCTGGCGGTAGTAATACCAATACGGTCCGTCCGGATCGTTGGCATAGGCTTCAGCGGTCTTGTCATCGTCGGCGACAAAGATGCTCTTGGCGATGCTCCAGTTCGCCGGATCGGCCGGGCGGCCGACGCGCTGACAGCCTTCGACATATTTCGGCCAGTGGCTCTTGACCCATTCCGGCATCAGGAAGTTGGCAGAGATCGGTTCCCAGCCGCGCGCCGCGGCCTCGGTCACGCCCTTCGAGAACGGTGCCACCGCCGTCACCACGATTGGCGGATGCGGACGCTGCAATGGCTTCGGAATATAGCCCTGCCCGATCTCGGGGAAGAACTGACGTTCGACCGCAACGTTCCAGAACTGGCCCTTTAGGTTGTAGGGCGGCTCGCCTTCCCAGATCTTGAGTACCTGGTTGATGCATTCCAGGAACATGGCGTTGCGATCGGCGTCGAGATTGCCGAAGGCTTCGGCATCGGACAGCAAGCCGCCTGGACTGATGCCGAACACGAATCGACCATCGAGCAGATGATCGAGCATCGCGATTTCCGCCGCGACCGCGACCGGATGGGTGTTCGGCATATTGACCGTGCCGGTGCCGAGCTTGATGTTTTTGGTCGCGTCGACCAGCGTTGCAAGAAAGATCGCGGTCGAGGTGATGTTCTCGGCCTTGTCGGTCGCGTGCTCGCCGCACAGCCCGATGGTGAAGCCAAGCTTGTCGGCCAGGATGAACGCCTCGCGATCCTCGCGCAACGATGTCCGCCAATCCTTATCCAGTGGATGGATCGGCATGGTGAAGAAACCGAGATTCATTTAACCCCCGCGCTGCGCCACAATTTGCCCCAAGCCTGCGATCACTTCTTGCTGCCGCCAGGATCGGCTTTGAGCCCGGCCGCCGCAATGCCCGCGATAGCGCAGGTCTCGTCGTTATCGGCGGTGTCGCCCGAGATCCCGACCGCGCCGATGATATCGCCGTCGGCATCGCGGATCAGCACGCCGCCCGGATTGGTGACCATGCGGCCCTCGCTCGCCGCCGCCAGCATGGTGAAAAATTGCGGCGTATTGGCCGCGCGCTCGAACAATGTGCGAGAGCCAAAACCCATGCCCAGCGCGCCCCAGGCCTTACCGAAGGCAATATCGAACCGCAGAATTCCCGACTTGTCCTCGCGCTTGAACGCGACCAGATGCCCTCCGGCATCGAGCACCGCGACCGACAGCGGCTGAAAATTCTTTTCGCGCGCGGTCTTGATCGCGACATCGACCATGGTCGAAGCCTGCGCGAGCGTAAGCGATTGCATGATGACTCCCAATTGCGTTGAAGATTCTGGCTAGCGTTTGCGGCCCGACCAATAGACCGCGACCGCCGAACCGTCGCGCGGCCCCCAGCCGCTGCGGCTCGCTTCCTCGTAGCAACCGGCGGCGCGCTCGACCAGCGGCAGTTCAATCCCGCGCGCTTTGCCTTCCGCCGCCATGGTGCGCAGGTCCTTGAGGCCGGAATCGACCGTGAAGGTCGCGCCCGCGGTATCGCCGCCGCCGGCCAGCATGGCAGCGATCATTGGCGCGCGCGCCTTGAGCGCATTGGTGGTGGCGGAAATATCGATGAACAGGTTGACCAATTGCTCCGGCTTCATGCCGGTATCGCGACAAAGCGCAAAGGCCTCGCCGAACGCCTGCCACGACACCATCAGCGGCAGATTGATCGCGAGCTTGACCGAGGCCGCGGCGCCGACCGGACCGCAATGCTCGATCCGGCGACACATCTGTTGCAGCAGCGGCCGCGCGCGGTCGGCATCGGCAGGCGCTGCGCCCATCAGGCCGATCAGTTGGCCTTGCCGCGCCGGACCGGTGGTGCCCCCGACCGGGCATTCGACCAGGACCGCGCCCTTGGCGCGCACCTTGTCGGCCAGCGCCACCTCGGTCGCCGGCTGCACCGTGCTCATCTCGACGAAAAGTTTGCCCGTGACATCGCCAGTGAGCAGCCCTGATGGACCGCCATAGACCGCGTCAATCGCGCCGGCATCGGTAAGGATGGTGATGACGGTCTCGGACTTGGCGGCAAGTTCGGCCGGCGTGGCGGCGACGCTGGCGCCGGCGTCCGCCAAGGGCTTGGTCTTGTCGGCCGATCGGTTCCACACCGCGACCTTATGCCCGACCTCCATCAGCCGCAGCGCAATCGCCGCGCCCATTTTTCCGACGCCCGCTATTCCAACATTCATGTCACGCGTCCCTCCCGTTTGGGCGGCGACGATACGCGATCCGTCCGGGCGGTGCCACCGGCCAGTGTCCCGATTCCGAAGTTCGTATCATTTCGCGGCGGCCTCGTTTACGAACTTCGGAATCGAAGGACACTAGCAACGCATTAAGCCTAGTGTGGCTTTGGTTCAGAAGTCCGCTATTCGGAATTGCCGCGAGAATGGTGCGGATTTCTGAACCGCCACACTTGCCCCTGCGCCACATCATCGCGATTGATGCATGACGATGGCCGCGGGCTTGTGTAGCGTCGGCGGCCATTCCACAGGAGATTAAATATGGCAAGGACCAAAGGCACCGTCGGCGTCGTCGGGCTCGGCATCATGGGCGGCTCCTTTGCGCGCAACCTGACGGCCGCGGGCTGGCGGGTCATCGGCCATGACATCGACCCCAAGGCTTGCCGAGCGGCGAAACGGGCGGGCGTGACGATCGCCAAAGACATCGGCGATCTTGCCGCGAAGGTGCCGGTGATCGTCACCAGCCTGCCGCACCCGGATGCCTTGCAGGACACGGTGGCGGCGATTGCGGCGGCCAAGCTCAAGCCGCGCGTGCTGGTCGAAGCCAGCACCTTTACGCTCGACGATAAACTCGCGGCCGAACGCGCGCTGCGCCAAGCCGGCCATACCATGCTCGATTGTCCGATCAGCGGCACCGGCGCGCAGGCCAAGGTCAAGGACATCGTCGTCTATGCCAGCGGCGACCCCCGCACCATCCGCAAGCTCAAACCGATGTTCGCCGGCTTTTCGCGTGGCGTGCATGACCTCGGCGCCTTCGGCAATGGCAGCCGGATGAAATATGTCGCCAATCTGCTGGTGGCGATCCACAACGTCGCCAGTGCCGAGGCCATGGTGCTCGGCATGAAGGCCGGACTCGATCCGAAGGCGATCTTCGACACCGTCAAGACCGGCGCCGGCAATTCGCGGGTGTTCGAACTGCGCGGCCCGATGATGGTCGCCGCGCGTTATGACGACGCCACCATGAAGATCAAAGTCTGGGAAAAGGACATGGCGGTGATCGGAGATTTCGCCAAGGCGCTGGGCTGCCCGACGCCGTTGTTCACCGCGACCGAAGCGATCTATGACAAGGCGCTCGCTAACGGCTTCGGCATGCAGGACACCGCCGCGGTCTGCGCGGTGCTGGAGCAGCTGGCAGGCGTGACGCGCAAGCAGCGCAAATGACGCCTACCCCTTCAAGAAATCCAGCACAGCGATCTCCGCCATGATTGCCTGCGGCGTGTGATGGCGCTCCGCCGCGGCCAGCGCGTCCGGCGACAGCAGATGCGGTTGCAGATAGCCGCCCAATTCGCGGGCGCGCTGCATGATGCGGCGATTGACTGGAATGCGCGCGCGCTCGAACGCGGCGAGCGCCGTCGCGACATCGTCATGCCCGCGCAACGCCTCCACCAGCGCCAATGCGTCTTCCGCCGCCTTGGTGACGCCGGCGGCGACATGCGGCCGCGCCAGAAAAGCGGCATCGCCGATGATGGCAACCCGCCCCACCGCCATGCGCGACGTTTCCACGTCGAAGATCGGCTGCAGGAACGGCTGGAGCGTCAGGCCGACGATCGTATCGAGCTGCGGCGCCAGCAACGCGCGCGAGGCCTCATGCAGCGAGGCGATCACCTCCGGGCGGATCAGCGGCGGCGGTATGCCAAGGGCGTGGAAGTTCCCGTCCGCGTCCGTCAGAAGCCACGGCAACGCCGTCGCTTCCTCCGCCGGGCGATACCAGACGAAATTGCAACGACGATGCCCCGCGCGCAGATCGTTGTCGCGGCCCGCGACCGGATAGCAGATGAACTGCTGGTTCGGCGGCAGGCCGAACACCATGGCCTCGAAAACATCGGCATGCACCGCAGGCGGCAGCGCGCTTTCGTCAACCAGTCCGCGCCAGGCGATATAGCCGGCATAGACCGGCTTGACCGCGGGCAGCACTGCGGCGCGCACATTGGAGCGGAAGCCATCGGCGCCGACCAGAAGATCGCCGGTGGCCCTGCTACCGTCGCTGAAATGCGCAATGACACCGGCATCGCTCTGTTCAATACCCTGCAACTCCTTGCCGATATGGTAGTGCCGGTCGGGACACTGCGCGCGCAACATGCGAAACACGCGATCCCATGAGGTGAGCGTCTGCGGACAGGCGTGTTCGCCGATGATGCGCCCCGACCGATCGAGCGTGCGGCGCTGGCTAATGTCGATGCCGAGGTCGCGGTCCGGATCGCAGCCGGCGGCGCGCAGCACTGCGCGCATTTCCGCGTGGGTCACAATGCCGGCGCCGCGGCCGATCAAACCGACATCGACCCGCTCATAAATGTCGGCCTGCCAGCCGGCCTGCCGCAGCAGGATGGCCGCGAACAGGCCGCTCATGGAGCCGCCAATCACCAAAGCGCGCCGTTGTCCGCTCAAAGCCGTTGGTGTCATGCGCTATGGACAATCATGCGTAAATGTCGCGCCATTGCGGAAGAAGCGCGGTTGCTCCCTCCCCTGACCCCCGCTAGCATCGCCGCAACCATAACGAAGCACCATTCACGGAGGAAATCATGGACAGAATCGACAGGCGCAATTTTGTCGTGGGTTCGGCCGCCGCCGCCGCAACCATGGCCACCGGCCCCGTGCTCGCGCAAGACGCTTATCCCTCGCGGCCAGTCACCTTCGTTAATCCATTTCCGCCGGGCGGCGCCGCCGATGTCGTCGGGCGGCCGTTCGCCACTGCGATCGAGCCATTCCTGAAGCAACCCGCCGTGATCGATACCAAGGCCGGCGCCGCCGGCGCGGTCGGCGCGCAATATGTCGCAAGCGCCAAGCCCGATGGCTACACTCTGCTCCTGCACATCGTCTCGATTTCCGGCTTTGCCGAAGTCGACATCCTGTTCGGGCGCGAGCCGAAATTCACGCGCGACAGTTTCATTCCGATTGCGCGTTTCACCGAGGGCCCGATGGCGCTGGTGGTCAATGAGCGGCAACCATACCAGACCTTGAAAGATTTGGTTGACGACGCCAAGAAACGTCCGAACGGCATCTTGTTCAGTTCGTCGGGTCTCTATGGCGCGCTGCATCTGCCGACCGCCTTGTTCATGCAGGCGGCTGACGTGCAGATGCGGCACTTACCGACCGCCGGCGGCGGCCCCGCGCTGACCGCGCTGCTCGGCAACAATGCACAAGTGCTGGTGTCGTCGATTGCCGCGATCAACGCCCAGGCCAAGGCCGGCAAGGTGAAGGCGCTGGCCTGCTTCTCGTCGAAGCGTGCCGCCTCGATGCCGGACGTGCCGACCATGAAGGAACTCGGCTACGACATCGAGTTCTCGCTGTGGGTCGGCCTGTTCGCCCCCAAGGGCACACCCGACGCGGTCATCAAACGATTGCGCGCCGATGCCAGGCAAGCGGTCGCCACGCCAGCTTTTGGCAAGGCGATCGACAATCTCGGCGACGTGGTGGCCTATCTCGACCAGCCGGAATTCGCCAAGTTCTG
The DNA here is from genome assembly GCA_022841625.1 of Xanthobacteraceae bacterium. Taxonomy (GTDB): domain Bacteria; phylum Pseudomonadota; class Alphaproteobacteria; order Rhizobiales; family Xanthobacteraceae; genus VAZQ01. Next base: position 4,982 of record JALHRD010000029.1, on the reverse strand, counting down.
GGATGTGGATGCCAAGCGGGTCGAGTCGGCGGTGCGCTCGATTGGCAAAGTGGCGGGCTGAGCTTAACCTACCCTATATACGGATCGCAGGTTCGCAAACGTAAGAAACCCAGGACGCCGCCGCTCCCCTCCCCACCACGCTGCGCGTGGGGGGAGGGGCCAACTCGTAGCAACACCATCAACAACCTCCCGGATTGAATCTGCGGCACCCGCCAGCGCAAGGCGAACGAGGCAATCGCCATGACACTCCGCGCCGATCACATCGCCGGCGTTTTCTTCATCGCGCTCGGCATTGTGGTGTTTGCGCTGAGCGGCGATCTGCCGTTCGGCAGCCTGTCGTCGCCCGGCGCGGGCATGATGCCAAAGCTGATTGCTGGCCTGATGATCGCGCTGGCGCTGGCCGTGTTGGTTGGCGGCGGCACGAGCGAACGGCTCGCCGCGATCGATTGGAGCGACCGCGGCCACGCGCTGATGGTGGTGCTGATCACCGCCGCCGGCATCTTTGCCTATCAACGGCTTGGCTTTCTGCTCACCATGTCGCTGCTGATGTTCGGCTTGCTGACCGTGGTCGAACGGCGCAACGTGCTGCGGGCCGCGCTCTACAGCGTCGCCCTGACGCTATTTGCCTATTGGCTGTTCGGCAAAGCCCTCAAAGCGCCGCTCGAGCGCGGCCTGCTCTGGTTCTGACACGGTGGACACAGTCTTTGACAGTCTCCTGCTTGGCTTCTCGGTCGCCTTGCGGCCGGACGTGTTGTGGTTCGCGTTCGTGGGCTGCGTGGTCGGCACGCTGGTCGGCATGCTGCCCGGCATCGGCCCGCTTGCCGGCATTTCAATTCTGCTGCCGCTGACCTTCGGCCTCGACGCCACCAAGGCGATCGTAATGCTCGCCGGCATCTATTACGGCTCGCAATACGGCGGCTCGACCACCTCGATCCTGCTGCGCATTCCCGGCGAGGCCGCCTCGGTGATGACCTGCATCGACGGCAATGCCATGGCGAAAAACGGCCGCGCCGGCGCCGCGCTCTGCATTGCCGCGGTTGGCTCGTTCGTCGCCGGCACCTTCGGCGTCATTGTGCTGACGCTGGTGGCGCCGCCGCTCGCCGGTTTCGCGCTCGGCTTCGGATCGCCGGAATACACCGCATTGTTGGTGCTTGGCCTGATCTTTCTCGCTTATATGTCGACCACCTCACTCACCCGCACGCTCTTGATGGCGGCGCTCGGGCTTCTGCTCGGCACCATCGGCATCGATATGATGACCGGCCATTTTCGCTACTCGTTCGGCATTGCCGAATTGGGCGACGGCATTGGCATCATCCCGGTTGCGGTCGGACTGTTCGGGCTCGGCGAATTGCTGGCGACGCCAAGCCGTCAGGTCACCAGCAATGTGACCAGCCCGCGCCTGCGCGAACTCCTGCCGACCCGCGAAGAATGGCGCCAGTCGGCGATGCCGATTGCGCGCGGCTCGGTGCTCGGATTCCTGATCGGCATCATTCCGGGCTCAGCGCATATCATTTCGAGCTTCATTTCCTATGCGCTGGAGCGCCGCATTTCGCGCCAGCCGGAACAATTCGGCAAGGGCGCGGTGGCGGGTGTCGCCGGACCGGAAGCCGCTAACAACGCGGCCTCCACCGGCGCATTCGTGCCGATGCTGGCGCTCGGGCTGCCGACCGGCCCGGTGATCGCGGTGCTGATGGCGGCGCTGCTGATTCATGGCGTGCCGCCGGGACCGACGCTGATCAACGATCACCCCAATGTGTTCTGGGGCTTTGTGGCGTCGATGTATATCGGCAATCTGATGCTGCTGTTGCTCAACCTGCCGCTGGTCGGTGTGTTCGTAAACCTGTTGCGGATCCCCTACGCTTATCTCTACCCGCTGATCATCATGTTCTGCGTGATCGGCGTCTATGAGGTGAACCACTCGATCGTCGATGTGTGGATCATGCTGATCTTCGGCGGGGTCGGCTATGCGCTCAAGAAATTCGGCTTCGATCCGGCGCCGCTGGTGCTCGGACTGGTGATCGCGCCGATCTTCGAGATGTCGCTGCGCCAATCGCTGATCATGTCGGACGGCACCTGGACGATCTTCCTGGAGCGGCCGATTGCGCTGGCACTGCTGCTGGTGAGCGCCGCGCTGCTGACGCTGAGCGCAATTTCGATGCTCGGGCGCGATTGGCGTGGCCGGCTGAAGGAAGCGGCAAGAAGCGAATAGAAGATTTCGCTATTCGCGCTTCACGCCCACAGCCGCTCTTTCTCCAGGCCCTTGTACATGTCGGCGACGAATTCGCCGTAGCCGTTGAACAAGAGTGTCGGCTTGCGCTCGTTGGTGCCGATGATCTCTTCGGTCGCCTGGCTCCAGCGCGGATGCGCGACCTCCGGATTGACATTGGCCCAGAAGCCATATTCCGACGCCTGCAGATCCTGCCAGAACGACTTGGGCCGCTGGTCGGTGAATGTGAAGCGCGTAATCGACTTGATCGACTTGAAGCCGTATTTCCACGGCGCCGCCAACCGAATCGGCGCGCCCATCTGCTTCGGCACTGGCTTGCCATAGGCGCCGGTGACCATGAAGGAGAGTTCGTTGGTCGCCTCGGCCATGGTCAGCCCTTCCACATAGGGCCAGGGATGCCAGCGCTGGCGCTGCCCGGGCGCGGTCGAGGGGTCCATGAAGGTTTCCATCCGCACATATTTTGCCGACGACAGTGGCCGCGCGAGCTCGACCAATTTAGCCATCGGGAAGCCGGACCACGGCACCGACATCGACCAGGCTTCGACGCAACGCATGCGGTAAAGCCGCTCCTCGATCGCAACCTTGCGCAAGAGATCGTCGATATCGACCACCTGCTCCTTCTCAACCATGCCGTCGAGCTTGATCTGCCACGGCCGCAGCTTGAGCGCCTGCGCCGCCCGCGCGATCTGCTTGGTCGAGCCGAATTCGTAGAAATTGTTGTAGTTGGTGTTGATCTTTTCGTCGGTCACCGGCCGGTCGAGCACATATCTTTCGTTGCGCTTGGCTGGATAGAGATGCGCGCTCGGGTCCGGCAGGTCGGCCGCCCGCTGCGCCGCGGCCAGTTCCGGCGACAGCGCCAGCGCAGCGGCGCCGGTTCCCGCCAGAAACGCCCGGCGATTGAGGAAGATAGGCTCGGGCGTGGCTTCGCGTTCGGGGATTTCCCAGCCACGGCGGCGGATGACGTGCATGGTCGGTGCTCCGATCGGTTCGGGCAAGACGTACGAAACCGCGCGATCACCGGCAAGTCACAGGTTCGGGATCGGGATGTGAGCGGAACCAGATCCGGCGAGCATTCCGTTAAGGAATCGACCTCCTGCGCTCACCGCAAGGCCGTTGTAGATGGAGTTCGGCCTCATGCTGAGGAGCATCGTAGCGCCACGCGCTGCGATGCGTCTCGAAGCATGTGGCCGCCCGCGTCCTTCGAGACGCGCGCGCACCAGCACCGCGTTTAAACTTGAATTCGCGTCGTGCGCGCTCCTCAGGACGAGGCGGATATCGGTATGCGATAGCCCTGCTGCCTAGCGCGTTGCTGCCGCGCCCTTGATCCAATCCATGATCAAGTCGGCGATCTGCAGATTATTGGTCTCAACCATCATCATGTGGCTGTTGCCCCTGATGCCGAGTTCCGGCAGCAGCATGAATTTCGCCGGGCCGCCCTTGGCGGCGATCTTTGCCACGCTGCCCGAACAGCCATTGCGGCGCTCGTCGCCATTGCGCGCCGTGTTGCCGAAGCTGTGATCGGCCCAGACCGACAACAGCGGCACGCGGCTGAACGCCTTGTCGTCGTCGGCCATCGGTACGCAATCGCCCTCGACATTAACCAGCGCGCGCACCAGTTCGGGCTTGGCACGGGTAACCGCAAGGCCATAGGCGCCCGACTGCGAATGCACCAGCACCACCGCCGGGCCGGTCTTTTCAAGAAGCGCGATCAGCCCGGCGACGGTCTGCGAACCGAATTCGCCAGGCAGCGTGCCATCGCCCATCGGCGCGGCCTGCGAGAAATAATGATCGAGCGCGGCTTGCGGGAACCGCGAGTCCGGCCAGAACTCGGGATATTTCGGTCCGAGCCGGTAGCTCGCCCAGGCGTTCTCGCGCGTCGCGATCGGAATTGATGGCATCGCCGCGGTGTCGTTCTTGGCCTTAGCCTGATTGATCGCAGTCGGGTTGAAGCCCGAGCGGCCGCGACCGGCCTGGTCGACGACATAGACCGAAAAGCCGTTGCGCACGAAATAATTCGCCCAGCCTTCGCGGCCGTCGGGCGTGGTTTCGTAAGTCACGCCGGAGTGATTGGCGCCATGCACCATCACCACCGACAGCCCGTTGCGCTTGGCCGGGATCTTGAACTGCACATACATCTGGCCGGTGCGGATGGTGCCAGCGACCGGCTTGTCGCCGCGCATGTCGGCAAACCCGGTGCGTTCGTTCTGGCCACGGACAAAGAAACTGCCTTCGTCCGCAAGCACCAGCGGACCGCCCAGCGAGCTTGCGGCAGCGTGCGACATAAGAACTCCCATCGTGACCAGCGAAACAGCGGCGGCGCACAAACCCGACCATCGACGCATGATAATTCTCCCCTCCGGAACGACATCCGGAACTGTTAGGTTTCTGACGAGTGTGGCGGTTCAGAAGTCCGCACCATTATTCTCGCGGCGAGTCCGAATAGCGGACTTCTGAACCAAAGCCACACTAGTGGAGTGGATTTGACATTCGCTACCCGCCTGGCAGCACGCACGCGATGCGAATGTCAAATCCAAAACTCCACTAGCAGCTTATACTTGCTAGTGGTCCTTTGATTCTAACATTCGCAAAATCGCCCGCGGAAATGGGATGCGAATGTTAGAATCGGACCACTAGAATCAATGAGTTGCTAGGCCGTGTTGACAGTTTTAATCCAGAGCATTGCTGCGGCGATGCTTAGCATCGACAGGTAAGCTCTGGCAGTTTTCTCGTATCGGGTAGCAACGCGGCGGAACTG
>JALHRD010000028.1 GCA_022841625.1 Xanthobacteraceae bacterium | reverse complement strand
CGCATCAAGCAGTTCCGCCGCGTTGCTACCCGATACGAGAAAACTGCCAGAGCTTACCTGTCGATGCTAAGCATCGCCGCAGCAATGCTCTGGATTAAAACTGTCAACACGGCCTAGGTCGAATTCGCCACCTCCCGCTCGGCGGTATCATAGTGCTATTTCTTTGTTGCGTCGGCATTTTTGCCTGTGCCCGAGATACGGCGACACATTTTTAACCATCCTCGCTTAGTTTGGATTTCACCGGCCTAGTTTGCGGACGGATTGCGAGCGTGCGCGTTGCGATCCAAATCGGAGTTGCGTGTTGCCGGCCCGGAGTATGCGAATGGGTATCAGTACAGGTCGCGTTCTCATCGTGGCGGCAGTTTGTCTCCTTGGGGCCACTGGCTGCGAGACCTCCACAAAGCTTACGGGATTTCTCGGCGATCAGCGCGATGAATCGATAACGACATCGACGATCGCCCGTCCGGGCCATACGGCCGGCACCGCAACCACCGGCGCTGCGGCAACGACGTCGGAGGCGCCTACCGCCGATGCCGCGCAGCTACTCGGGCAAGATCCAAACGATGACCTCAGTCTCGGTAAGAAATATTTTCGTTCGGGCAATTTCGGGCTTGCGGAGAAGCATTTTCGGCGTGCCGTAGAACTTCACCCGAAGGATGCTGAATCGTGGGTCGGCCTTGCTGCGACCTATGATCGGCTAAAGCGATTTGAGCTTGCCGATCGTGCCTATACGCAAGCCGCGCAGATTGTCGGTAACACGCCCGAAATTATGAATAATCGGGGATTCTCATACATCCTACGTGGCGATTATCTGCGGGCGCGTCGCACCCTGTTGGCGGCGCAGGCAAAAGCGCCCGAGAATCCGTACATCAGGAACAATCTTGAGCTCTTGGACAAGACCAAGCGCAGCGGTAAGTCGGTCAACGCGATCCATTAATCCGAGACTCGCGAGCGCCCTTTTTTCCGTCGTTACGCAAGCGTGCGAACGTACAGCCAGCTCATTTTTGTGGGCGACACGGTGCGAAATACACTCGACGATCTTATATTCATCGGCCATCTTCTGGGATTATCGGCGGTGAAAAGGATTTGTGATGTTGCAACCATTGTTACGGTTTCTTGCCGATCTGGCGATGGACAAGAAGGATCGAGATCGTTTTGAGGCCGACGATTATCGTGTCGCTGCCGCGGCGCTTATGGTTCATGCCGCATTGATCGATGGTGCGATGTCGGACGGTGAGCGAAACCGTATCGTCGGCGCCATAATGTTGCGATTTGATTTCGATGAAGCGCAGGCCAAGGATCTGATAGCAGCAGCGACCGAGGCCGAGCATCAGGCAGTCGATCTCTATCGTTTTACCAGTCTGCTGAACCGCAAGCTCGACGAGGCTGAACGTCAGCAAATTATCGAGATGATGTGGCAAGTCGCGCACGCCGACGGTCGCGTCACCGAGTTCGAGGACAATCTGCTTTGGCGGGCCGCGGATCTACTGCACATATCCGGGCAGACAAGAATTGAGCTCCGCCGCCGCGTGGCGGAGCGCGGCACTCTTGGTTCGCGCGATGATTGAGCGGCGTCCAGTCACCCTCATTACCGGGGCGTCGGCGGGTATTGGCATGGCGTTGGCCAGGATATTCGCCGGACACGGTCATGAGCTCATGTTGGTAGCGCGGCGCGAGCAGCAGCTCCGGGAGTTGGCTGACGCAATCGCTGGGCGCGGCCATCGGCGTCCCCATGTCCATTCGCTGGATCTTGCGCGCCAGCAATCGGTTGAGGAAATTTCTGCCTCGATGTCGCGGCTTGGAATCGAACCGAACATTATCGTCAACAATGCGGGTTTTGGATTATTGGGAACGGCCGTGGATCTGAGCCGGAGCGAACAACTTGCGATGATCGATGTAAATGTGCGCGTTCTGACAGAGCTTTCGTTGGCCTTTATAGGTGCACTCGAACGCCACCGTGGCGGCATCCTCAACGTCGCGTCGGTCGCAGCCGTTTTGCCGGGGCCGGGCATGGCGGTCTATTACGCAACCAAGGCATATGTGTTGTCATTCAGCGAAGCGCTGCATTGGGAATTGCAACCGCGCGGCATTCGCGTGACCGCGCTTTGTCCCGGTCCGGTGCCGACCGAATTCCAGGCGCGTGCCGGGTTCGCCGGGGGCTCCAAACCGGATGTTTTGACCAAGACCGCCGATCAAGTGGCGGAAGCGGGCTACCGGGCGCTACAGCGCGGCCAACGTGTAGCGGTTCCAGGTTTGGCCAACCGGCTGACCGTGACAGTTGCTCGGTTTCTGCCAAGGAGGCTGCTGATGGAAGCGGTCGGGCGTTACAATGGCAAACGCGCTGGCGGCAGGATTAAGCGATCACCTTCCTGATCTCGAATGTCCGGTCCTGGCTCGGCTCAGTCTGGTTTTTCAACCAGCTCAGACCGCGAATCGATAAGGTTCGATCGCCATGCTGGATTGCATCCAACATCGCCTGATTGGCCAGCAAGAAGGACGGGTCTGCAAGCGGGTGCCAGAGATGAAGGACGCCGGTTGAAAAGCGACCGTCTTTGCGGTTGATCCCGGCGCGCAACAGGCGAATCAACAAATCGGTGTCTTCGAGACCCCATCCGACATAGCTGCAATCAAATCCATCGACCCGGTCGAGATCCGTGCGCCAGACGGCCAAGTTGCATGACCGCGCACCCCACCAATGTTGGGGACGAATTTTTCGCACCGGTCCCAGCCGTACCTGCAGCAGCGGCGCGATCCGATTGATGTCACCGCCGAACAATGCGCGACAAGCATCAACAAAAGTCCAAAGTTCAGGCCGAAGGCTATGGTTCAAGACCCGATCGGTCAGCCGCTGGGACATCAGGACGCGATTGCCAACCACAAACCAGCCGACTTCGGCGAGTTGACGATGCTCCCGAACGAAATCGCTTCGGGGAATGCAGTCGCCATCAAGGAATATGCAATAGGCGCCGCGGCTGCTGAGGATTGCCCGGTTGCGTATCTCGGCAGCGCGAAATCCCCGGTTCTCGTGCCAGACATGGGTGAGCGGGCGCTGCAGTCGACCTTCCCAAGACTTGAGCAACGCGGTCGTTTCCGAGGTCGAACCGTCGTCGGCAACGACGACCTCGAAGTCCTTGTCTGATTGTTGCGCCAACCCGCGCAGCACGGCTTCGAGCGCGTCGGGGCGGTTATAGGTGGTCACGATGATGGAGACAGGGACGTAACGCTGAGCGCGCGCGGAGTGCGCGGGCAGCGGCGAGGGGATAGCGGGCTCAGTGGCGGCTCGGCCCTCAATGATATCGGCAGCGCGATCGAGTCCCGATATCGGGATGGTATCGCGCCCATATTGGATGCCGGCGAGGGACATGGACTCAAGCAAGCGACGATCGCGCAGGCGTGCGAGCGCAGCGTCAAGCGCGGGCTGCTCGAATGGCTCGGGCAGAACAATGCCGGCGCCTGATTTCTCGACATGTTCGGCAAAACCGCAGCGGCTGGTCACCACGGCCGGCAGGCCATTCACAATGGCCTCGAGAATGACCTGACCGGTAACGTCTAGGCGCGAGGGATGAACAAGCACATCCGCGGCGGCCATCAGGTGCGGGATATCCTCGCGAAAGCCCAAAATGCGCAGATTGCGGGCGCCGGACCCAAGCGTATTGCGGATCTGGTTCGCGTCGTTCGAGCTTGGGTCGATACCGGCAACCAGCAGCGTCGTGTCCGGCATCTTATGAAGCGCTGAAAGTATGCGATCGAGGCCCTTCACATGGGATTGTGCTCCTACCCAAAGCCAGACCGGTTGCGTCGTTGAGAAACCGAGGCTTGCCCGAATCTCCGCGCGATGTTCGGCGGACCGCAGATCCGGCCGCAGACGCATTGGGTCGATCGAGGGTTGCAGCACTGTAATTCGCTGCGCTTGGGTTGCCCAGTTGCTGCGATAATCTGCTGCCGATGATTCGGTCAACGCAAAAATGTGGGTTCGCTGCAATGGCCCGAACGATTCTCGCTCCAGCATTGCTTGAATCCGGTGTCGCGGCAGCGCTCTTGCGAGCGGGCCGCGACCGCGCGCCTGAATCGACGGATCGGCGCAATAATAGAAATCGAGGTCGATGAGCTTATTGAAGCCGATAACGCGATCAAATCCAGTGGCGGTGGCCGCCGCAAATCGCCGCGCGAACTTCAGATCGAGTCGGTGATTGCTAAAGGCCCGCACGGGCAAAAGGACGATCCGGAAGATCTGCGGATCGAGCGGCCATTTGTTTTCAGCGGTGAATAACGTGACGTCATGCCCGCGGCCGGCCAGGATGCGAGCCAATCGGACGCAGTCGCGCTGGAGCCCGCCGGCTGGAAAAAGCTTGACGATTCCGATAGCTATTCGCATCGACGGTCAACACGGCCTATCTCATTGGGAGTTCGCCGGTAGCATGTCCGAGGGCATCAGGCTTGGCAAGTGAGGGGTTCCGACACGTCAGATCGACGCCAATCGGCATGGACGCCTGGAACGGCGGCCACACCTTGCCGCGACCATCAATAGCGTCATGCATTTGCCAATCCTGATTGTCCTGCACCAGGAGAATTCGACAGCGGGCCGGGTTGGCCGGGCCCTGAGCGAGCGCGGCTATGCGCTGGATGTTCGTAAGCCGCGCTTCGGCGATCCGCTGCCCGAAACAATGCTCGCGCACGCAGGCGCGATCATTTTTGGCGGACCGATGAGCGCCAACGATACTGATGACTTCGTCCGGCGCGAGGTCGACTGGATCGCTGTACCGCTGCGGGAGCAGAAGCCATTTCTGGGTATTTGCCTCGGAGCACAGATGTTGGCGCGACATGCCGGTGCGCGCGTCTATCCGCATGCCGATGGCCATGCCGAGATCGGCTACTATCCAATTCGCGCGACCGACATCGGCTTATCGCTATGCGATCCTTGGCCTGAACAGGTCTACCAATGGCATCGCGAAGGCTTCGATCTGCCGGTTGGCGGCGAACTCCTGGCCGAGGGCGATACCTTCCCGGTCCAGGCGTTTCGTTACGGCACGGGCTATGCGTTGCAGTTTCATCCGGACGTGACCCATGCCACCATTTGCCGTTGGACCACGCGTGGTCACGAGCGCACGTTCCTGCCGAACGCCAAGCCGCGCGCCACGCACTTTGCCGATCGCGCCGTCTATGACCCGGCCGGTCGCGCCTGGTTGACTGCGTTTCTCAATCACTGGCTGGGATTAAACGCAGGCTGAGCTCCCACGGCCTCTCCATCACCGTGCTTAGCCCACGGCGGCGCGCGATAGCTTGTCACACTCTGCCTTGAAGAGGTCGTTCAGGCACCATTCGGCAAGCTCAATACCGGTCGCGAACCAGACGTTTTGCTTTTTCATGTGCTGGATAATGCCGCGCAAAGCCAGCGTACGGCCCGGCCGTCCGATGATGTAGGGATGGCAGGTGAACGGGATATAGCCCGGACGCTCGGCCGTCTCCGAGTACAGCTCGTCGAAATAGGCCTTCCAGACATCAAGCCCGTGGAACGGGTTGCCGTATTCGCCGTGGCGATGGCCGAACAACGTGCCATCGCCGAATGGTTGCCGCGGCAGCTCGATCAACAACTTGCCGTTGTTCTCCCACAAGAACGGCTTCTCTTCATGGAAGCAATTGGTGTTGAAGGCGAAGCCGTGTTCGATCAGGAGCTCGATGGTGTTGGTGCTCTGCGTGCATGAGCGCCAGCCATACGGGCGTCGTCCGGTACGGTCCTTGATCATGGCGATGGCCTTGCGCATCACCTCATGCTCCTGGTCGCGCGGCAGGTAGCGTGCGATTTCGTGATTGTAGCCGTGGCCTTCGACCACATGGCCGTGGTCGACGATCGCCTTGACCGCTTCCGGGAAACGTTCGGCGATTGCGCCGCAGGTCAGGAAGGTCGCCTTGACGTTTTCTTCCTTTAGGATCCGCAATAGCCGATAGATTGCGTGGTGCGGACCGTACTCGCCCTGACTCCAGCTTTCGTAATTGAGAATGCCATTCTTGTCCGGCTTGACGTCCTCGCCGCCCTGAAAATCGAACGTAAGAAAGATCGCGGCCCGCTCTCCGCGCGGCCAGCGGATGAGGTGGTCGTAATGGTATTCTTTGAGCATGATTGCCTCTTTTGTTAACGGACCAGCTGCCGGATCGATGATCCGACCACATAACAATATGCTAGCATGCCGCGATCGATTTCGGTATCGCCCCCGCGCAGAATTAAAGCGTCATTTGCGGGACGATCGCTTCTCCGATGCGCGGCGGGAGGCTCCGATCCTGATATTTATATTAATTCAATCAATATGTTGCTGCCGATTTAATCGGACTAGACCGAGGTGGGCTCGGCGCCTTCGCGGACTCTCAACGCCTCAGCGGCGGCTTCGTGGAAGTTGACGCCTGCCGGCAGCACGATCGCGGCCGAGCGCACCGCATGGGTTGCCGGATCGAGCCCGTCGGGGCTCTTGCCTTCACACGCTGCCTGTGCCGCCTTACGCAAACGGATGCGCGCCATGATCACGCCGTTGTCGGTCGATGTCAGGTTCTCTTTGCTGCGATCCTGGATGGGCCCCATGCTTTCTTGGATAGCCGCATCTTGCATGGCGATGGTCCGGATTCCGGAATAGGTCTTGTTCGTCTTTTGGGCGGCGCGATCCATCATGTAGTCGTTGTCTTTGTTGATCACTGGACGGTAGCTGCCGGGAATCAAACTGACGTGGATGCCGCCGCCATTGCGCATGACATTGAGTTCGTGATCGGTCAGCGCCCGGCTTGGATGATGGGTGAAGCACCACGACCAGCAATTCTCGTCGTCAATCGGCACCCAGGCGTGACCGTTAAGTGCGTTGTCGCCGTAGGGCGGGATCATGTTGTAGAACGGCAAAATCCATTGCGTGATACGCCAGTAGTAGTGGCCGTCCTGCGCCGGGCGGCGCACACCGATCACCATGCCGCCGTCGGTCTCAATGACCTCGAAAGCCACATCGGTCTGGGCGGTGAGTTCGGCGCCCTTGCTGATATGGAGCGAGTCGTTTTTCAGGTCATAGCGGTGCAGGAACGATACATGGGCGGAATCGATGCCGCCTTCCATCGCTTGCAGCCAATTGCATTCCTGTGAGCGCTTCGACACGAAGCGCGACGCGTGCGAAACCTGCGTCCACTCAAATCGGGGCAGTGGCGGCTGGAGTTCGGGTGAACCCATATAGGTCCAGACCACGTCGCCGAGCTCGACGCACGGATATGATTTCAGTTTGATCTTTTGGCAGAAACCCGACTCAGCCGGCTCCGAGGGTACGTCGGTGCATTGTCCAGTGACGTCGTATTTCCAGCCGTGATAGGGGCAGCGCAGGCCGCTCTCTTCGTTGCGGCCGAACCACAGCGACACCCCACGATGGGCGCAGAACTCGTCCATCAAACCGATCCGGCCCTGTGAGTCGCGAAACGCGATCAGCCGCTCGGACAAAAGCTTGACGCGCACCGGCGGGCAGTCGGGCTCCGGTAGCTCGGCTGCCAGCATGGCCGGAATCCAATAACGCCGGAACAGTGTGCCCATCGGTGTGTCCGGGCCGGTCAGGGTCAGGTAGTCGTTGAGTTCGGCTGTCGTCATTGGATTTGCGCTTTCTAAAAGCAGATCGCGTTCGTGCGAGAGTATGACACGCGGCCCCGGCTCGGCAATGCGGTCGCGTTTGCTACGCGCGGGGACCTTTGGCGAAAGACTCCATGCGGTAGAGCTCAGGAAACAGTCGCATGCACAGCAGCACGATCATTAAAGCGCCGACACCGCCGGCCAGCACGGCCGGTCCGGCGCCGACCCAGGCAGCGACGGCGCCAGCGCGAAAATCGCCAAGCTGGTTGGACATCGTAACGAACAGCGAGTTCACGCCGCTGACCCGGCCGCGCATGTCGTCGGGTGTTTCAACCTGAAGGACGGTCATCCGAATGACAACGCTGATGGCGTCGGCGCCGCCCATGATGGCCAGGGTGGCCCATGACAGCCAAAACGATTCTGAGATTGCGAATGCGATCGTCGCCACGCCGAACACCGCGACCGAGAAGAATTCGATGTGCCCAATCCGGCGCGAAAGCGTCCAGCGCGTCAGGGCCACCGAGATGAGGAGCGCGCCGACCGCGGGCGCCGCGCGCAGGATACCGAGGCCCGCCGGCCCGGTATCGAGTATGTCCTTGGCAAAGATCGGCAGCAACGCGGTCGCGCCGCCCAGGAAAACGGCAAATAGGTCCATTGTCATGATGCCCAACAATATGCGACTGCGCCACAGATACGCGATGCCTGCAAAAAATCCGGCCAGTGTCATCGGCGGCCGTGCGACGGCGCGCTCATAACGCAGGAGCGCGAGTTGCGTTATCGCTGCGGCAAACAGTGTGAAACAGATCGTGTAGGCCGCGGTTGGGCTAAATACATAGATCAGGCCGCCAATCGCGGGGCCGGCAATGGTCGCGGCTTGCTGCGCCGAGGCCGAGGCCGCGACCGCGCGCGGAAACAACACGACAGGCACCACGGCCGGCAACAGCGTCTGCATGGTCGGAGCCTCGCCGGCCCGCCCCGCGCCGAGCATGAAGGCGGCCACCAGAATGAGTTCCTTGGTGATTGAGCCGGTGAGCGTGCCATAGGCGAGCGCCGCCGCGGCCAGCCCTTCGACAAGTTGCGAGAGCTGCACAATGCGCCGCCGATCGTAGCGGTCGGCGAGCTGGCCGGCGATCAGCATCAGCACGAGTGCCGGCAGGAACTGCACCAGTCCGACCAATCCAAGGTCGAGCGCGGATCCGGTCAGCGTGTACATCTGCCAGCCCATCGCCACGCTGGCCATCTGGGACGCCATCGCGGAACACACCCGGGCGTTCCAAAACAGCACGAACGGCTTGTGCCGTAGCAGTGAGTGGGGCGCGGATTCGGTGGGGTTCATGGCCGGGCCGGACATACCTTCGGCGAGCGTGGGGCTACGCCGCTTCTATCGCATGCCGGCGTTACGGTGGCAGGTGCTATCGTGCGCCTCCGAGCGGAAAAGTCGCAACATGATCGCCATCCTCGCGGGCGGCTCAGCGTAATCTTGCTCTCGGCAGAGTCTTCTTGAATTATAGGACTTGGTCCTATATAATGTCCCAGCGCGGAGTGCCGCCCATGCGGGTGTTCAAGACACGACATTTTGCGCGGTTCACACGGAAGGAAGGCATAGATGATGCCCGGCTTTGCGAGGCGATCGAGCGTGCCGAGCGTGGCCTGATCGATGCCGATCTCGGCGGCGGCGTGATCAAGCAGCGGGTGGCGCGGCCGGGCAAGGGACGCTCCGGCGGCTATCGGACGCTGATCGCGTATCGGACCGAGGCGCGGGCCGTTTTCGTCTATGGCTTCGCGAAGAGCGCCAAGGACAATGTGACCGCTGCCGAGCTTAGGGCGCTCAGGCGATTGGCAACCGAATACCTGGGCTACGACCGGAAGCAGGTCGACACCCATTTGAAGGACGGCGCCTGGATGGAGGTCATGTGCAATGGCAACGAAGTATAAGAGCGACATCACCCGTGCGGTGCACCGTGCGGCCAAGGACTCGGCACGTGCCGGCGTCATGGACAAGCAGACCATGCGTGAGTTCGACGTGCTGTGCCTGTCGAAGGTTCCGGATCTGACGGCCGACGAGATCCGCGCCATCCGCGACGGCGCTGGCGTGAGCCAGAGCGTATTCGCCGCCTACCTCAACGTGACGACCAACCTCGTGAGTAAATGGGAGCGCGGCGACAAACGCCCCAGCGGCGCCGCCAAGAAGTTGCTGTCTATAGTGAAGGCGAAAGGGTTGGAAGTGTTGGGGTGAGGCGGTGCCTGTATTTGCGATCCGAGGTCGTTGGAATGTTCGCTGGCGACGCTCTCGCAGTGGCGCGGGGCTTCCGCCATGTCTGCGAATAGATGGGTCCGGAGCCACCTCGCCATGCGTGCAACTAACCCCCAAGTGGTCGTCCACAGGGACAAGGCGATTGCTCAATCGGCCTTGAAGCTGATCGCGCGAGCGAGCTCCATCGTTGCGCGGCGGCTCTCTATGCTGCGCAGAGCTTGGACGGCTTCGGCTGGCACGTGCGCATCGGAGGGGAAATATCGCAAGGCCCACGGCCTGGAGAAAGCTGCCGGCCCGGAAAAATTGCCTTCGTCGGGCCTCCGGACGCGGCAATTCGCAAGGGCAATGGCCGCTCCGGTGCTTACCGTGCGACGGGTTATCTGCTTCGGATTCCGCCGCACCCAGAGATCGACTGACCATCATGATCGGACTTTACGCGGCGATTGGTCCCGGTGCACTGCTCCGGGCCATTCCCTACCATACACAAAAGTTGCACCTGCTATGAAGCGTCCGCCCCAATACCCGACGGCATCAGACGCCACTTTCCGCGTCGCAGAGGGACCATCCGCTCGATCGGAAATCGCATCAGGGTTCTCCAACTCACGCGGCGCGAAATTGCCAGCTTGCGGCGCTTTCGCTGCATCAACCATTTTCTTTAGTTCGGCGAGGATGCGATCGTTCGCCTCTTTGTTTTTGTTGTGATCGAACGGTTCTCGTTTCTCGACGTCCATTCTGAACCGCTTCCAGATTCGCGTCGTGAGGAAAACATCATCGTCTGGCGGTCTTGAAGCAATACGGTAAAGACCTTGGGCCTTTTCTTCCTCCGGCAAAGCGGAGCAGTGCGCATCAAGCGCCTGTAGGTCTTTCTTCAACTCGTCACCCGACACGAAATACTGCTTGTCAGTGAGAAACAGCGGGGCGGTTTTCAGCGTTGCGAAACGCTGGCCGCTTCCTTGAAAAACTTTTTCGCGATAGCTAAGGCATCGTTTATGGTCTTTGGGGAATCGCTGATCTTGAGTGCAGCCTTGACCAGTTTCGCCATGTCGGCGTGTTTTGCTGCCATCAACTGTGCGCGCCATCGGGACGCAAAGTCGCGCTCAAGTTCATAGAACTTTTCGCGCTGCCAGCGGTCAAATGCCTTGGCCTCGCTCATTATATCAAAAATCATACGGACCTTGTCGCCTTGGCGAACTGGCTTGCCGCTCGCGATTACCGGTATGCGCCGCATTTCAGTCGGGTAACCCAACAACTCGCCCATACAGATCATGGAATGTGACAAGTTCGGGCTCGCGTGCAGGATTGGCGTTTGCGCGCTACGTCCGCAACGATCCGTTCTACCGACCGTTCACCCGGTGGTTCTTTCGACAGATCAGCGAGGACCTCAGTATAGAAAATCGGACAGATGACCGTTGAGTATAGCGTGTCAAACAACGCGGCCTCATCGAGGTTGAGCATTTCAATGAAAGACTTGTCGAAGAGCACAATGGGGCCCGTAGCTCGCCTCCTTTCGGCGGCGTGGTGCATATGCAGCGATTCGGTCGGAAAAAAGCTCAAGGCAAGCGAAAAACCGATCCGCGTGTGTATCCGCCAGTCGAAAAAATGCGACAAATGGCAGATTACGGAGGATTTTGGTGGAGCCGAGCGGGATCGAACCGCTGACCTCCTCATTGCGAACGAGGCGCTCTCCCAGCTGAGCTACGGCCCCAATTGATGCGCGGCGGGTCTGGTCCGGTCGCGGCGGGTATTGGCGGCCATTTAGGGCCGCCCCTGCGGGCTGTCAATAAGCGGGGGAGGCGGCCGGGCGGCGGGTTGTTCGCGGTCGCCCGCAAGGCTACATGTGGGGACGCCGATCTAGTGCCCCGTTTCCGAAATTCGTGATACGCCGCAACAATCACCGACACGAACTTCGGAAACCGAGGGGCACTAGCAACTCTATGAATCTAGTGCCGCTTTTCGATTTGACGTTCCCAACCGCCATTGTCGCAAGCGCTGGTGGAGCTTCAAATCGGCGGCACTGGCCAGCGAACGGGGACCCATGCGCGCGCTGTTTTACGTTATCGACCTCGCATTGTCGCTTTACATCTATCTGCTGGTGGCGGCGGCCGTGCTGTCCTGGCTGATTGCGTTCAACGTGGTGAACGTGCGCAATCAGTTCGTGGCGGCCATTGCGGACTTCCTTTACCGCATCACTGAGCCGGCCCTGCGGCCGATTCGCAATATCATGCCCAATCTCGGCGGTATCGATATCTCACCGGTGATCCTGATCTTCATCATCATTTTCTTCCGCTACGTGATCCAGCTTTACATCCTGCCCAACGTCCCCTGACCGATGGTGACCGCGAGGCGCTGGGCGGTAGCCGCAGGCGGCATCGTGCCCGCGGCTCGCTTGGCGCGGCTTAAAATCGCTGGATTTGCCATTGCGCCGACCGTGGCGCTGGAGAGAATCTGCCCAGACGGGTAGGCTCATCGTTTGGTTATCGAGCGTGAAGTCCATGACGGCCAAGATCATCGACGGCAAGACCATCGCGGCGGAGCTTCGCGGCCGGGTTGCGGATGCGGCCCACCGCTTGGCGCGCGACCGCGCTCTGGTGCCCGGTCTGGCCGTTGTCTTGGTTGGCAACAATCCGGCGAGTGAGGTCTATGTCGGCTCAAAGACCAAGGCGACGGTCGGTAGCGGCATGCGCTCGTTTGACCACCGCTTGCCGGCGACGGTCAGCGAGGCTGACCTGCTGACATTGGTGGGGCGGCTCAATCGCGATCCTGTCGTGCATGGCATTCTGGTGCAGCTGCCGCTGCCGGCGCATATCGATGCGCAGAAAATTCTCGCAACCATCGATCCAGCCAAGGACGTCGATGGATTTCACCCGCTCAATTTGGGGCGGTTGGCGGCGGGTCTACCGGCCCTTGCGCCATGCACGCCGCTCGGTTGCGTTATTCTTGCCAAGGCGGTGCGGCCATCGCTTGAAGGCCTCGATGCCGTGATTATCGGCCGTTCCAACATCGTCGGTAAACCGCTTGCGCTCTTGCTGCTGGCTGAGAATGCCACCGTGACGGTCGCGCATTCGAAGACCCAGGATCTTGCCGCGGTGTGCCGGCGCGCCGATCTGGTGTTCGCCGCGGTTGGCCGGCCGGAAATAGTGCGTAAGGATTGGATCAAGCCTGGCGCGACTGTGATTGACGTGGGCATTACGCGGGTGCCCGGCCAAGCCGGTAAATCGAAGCTGGTCGGCGACGTCGCTTTCTCGGAAGTCTCCGAGATCGCAGGCGCGATCACGCCAGTGCCGGGCGGTGTCGGCCCGATGACGATTTCGTGCTTGCTCGCCAATACGGTTCGCGCGGCGTGTATGCAGGCTGGCCTGCCAACGCCCGACTTTAATCGGTCAACGTCAGACGATCGCTTGCGCGACTGACCGGCGTCGTCGTCACAGCCCTGCTGATGGGATTAGTCGCGGCCGTTGCCGTTCCAGGCGTAGGCAACCTTGTCGAGCACCTTGGTGCCAAACCGCTCGGACGATCGGGCGACCGCGCGACCGCCCAGCGAACGGTAGAACTCGACGGCGGGATCGTTGTCCGATAGCGCCCAGACCACGAGGCTCTGCATACCGCTTTGGGTGAGGTCGCGGCGCGCGGCCGCGAACAGCTTGCGGCCAAAGCCAAGTCCCTGAAATTCCGGCCGCAGGTAGAGCTCGTAGATCTCCCCGTCGTAGTACAGACTGCGCGCGCGGTTACGACCGTAATTGGCATAGCCAGCGACGGTGCTGCCAAATGCCAAAAGGGAAACGCGGCTGCCCTTGCGGATGGCGCTATCCCACCAGTCCGGCCCGCGGCGGTTGATTAGCTTCTCAAGCTCGGCCCCCGGGATGATGCCCTGGTAGGCGGCCCGCCAAGCGTCATCATGGGTCCCGGCGATTGCCGGGGCATCCGATGGCTTGGCGCGTCGTACCTCGATCAGTGTTGTGGTCATGGCGTGGATTCAATCAAGCACTTCGCGGCCCTTCAAGCCCTTTGTTTAACAAGACGTTAATCATGTGGATTCGGAGCCCGATGCAAAACTGCAATGCCGCTGCGAAGCACAGAAAAAACCAGATGGAATCGCTGTCTGGCAGGGTGTTGCAGCAAGGCAACGCTTGAAAACGAAATTATTGTAATAGACGTGCACAGCCCGAATTGACCGGCTCGGCGCTGTCTAAGAGGATCGGTGCGCGCAATGATTTGCGGGCGGACTGCCGCCCGAATCATTGTCGGGTCCGGCGGCTTTGGCGTGTATCCGGAATGCCGGAGCACGCGCCGGCGCGCTTATACCTGCTCGGTTTCCTTGCGCCGCTCGTTGCGCTTGCGATCGTTCGGGTCGAGGAGCTTTTTGCGCAGGCGGATCGACTTCGGCGTCACCTCGACCAATTCGTCATCCTCGATATAGGCCAGCGCCTTTTCCAGTGTCATGCGGATCGGCGGCGTGAGACGCACGGCCTCGTCCTTTGATGTGGTGCGGATGTTGGTGAGCTGCTTGCCTTTGAGCACGTTGATTTCGAGATCGTTGTCGCGCGTGTGTTCGCCAACAATCATGCCGCGATAGACCTTCCAGCCGGGCTCGATCATCATCGGGCCGCGGTCTTCAAGCTTCCACATCGCATAGGCCACGGCCTCGCCCTGCTCGTTGGAAATCAGCACGCCGTTACGCCGGCCGGCGATGTCGCCCTTGAATGGGGCATAGGCATGGAACAGCCGATTCATGATGGCGGTGCCGCGGGTGTCGGTCAGCAGCTCGCCCTGGTAGCCGATTAGCCCACGGGTCGGGGCATAAAACACCAGCCGCACGCGTCCACCGCCCGACGGCCGCATCTCGATCATCTCGGCCTTGCGCTCCGACATCTTCTGCACGACCACGCCGGAATGAATCTCGTCGACGTCGATCACGACTTCCTCGATCGGTTCTTCGAGATCGCCGGCAGCATTGCGGCGAAGCAGAACCTTCGGGCGCGACACCGACAATTCGAAGCCCTCGCGCCGCATGGTCTCGATCAGGATGCCGAGTTGAAGCTCGCCGCGGCCGGCGACCTCCATCGAATCCTTGTCGTCGGATTCGCGCACGCGCAGCGCCACATTGCCTTCCGATTCGCGCAGCAGACGGTCGCGGATCATGCGGCCGGTGACCTTGCTGCCTTCGGTGCCGGCGAGCGGAGAGTCGTTCACGCGGAACGTCATCGCCAGCGTCGGCGGATCGATCGGCTGCGCTGGGATCGGCGTTGCGACCTCGGGATCGCAAATGGTGTGGGCCACGGTGGCTTCCGGCAGGCCGGCAATGGCAACAATGTCGCCGGCTTCCGCTTCGTCCACCGGCACGCGCTCGAGCCCTCGGAAGGCCAGCACTTTGGTGACGCGTCCGGCTTCAATCTGCCGGCCCTCGTGGTCGAGCACCTTTACGGACTGGTTTGGCTTGATTGAGCCGGAGGTGATCCGGCCAGTGATGATGCGTCCGAGATAAGGATTGGCTTCGAGGATGGTACCGAGTAGGCGGAACGGGCCGGGCTCGACGTGCGGCGCACCGACATGTTTCAGCACCAGTTCAAACAGCGGCTTCATGCCCCGGTCCTTGGGGCCTTCAAGCTTTTCCGCCATCCAGCCTTGTTTGGCCGAGCCGTAGAGAATCGGGAAGTCGAGCTGCTCGTCGGTGGCGTCGAGTGCCGCAAACAGGTCGAATACTTCGTTGACCACCTCGATTGGGCGCGCGTCGGCGCGATCGACCTTGTTGATCACGACAATCGGTTTGAGGCCCATCCGCAGCGCTTTCGACACCACGAATTTGGTTTGCGGCAGGGGGCCTTCGGCGGCATCGACCAGCACCAATGCGCCATCCACCATGTTAAGAATGCGCTCGACCTCGCCGCCGAAATCGGCGTGGCCGGGAGTATCGACAATGTTGATACGGGTGTCTTGCCAGAGAATCGAGGTGGCCTTGGCAAGAATGGTGATGCCGCGCTCGCGCTCGAGATCGTTGGAATCCATCGCGCGCTCGGCGACCTTCTGATTCTCACGAAACGAGCCGGCCTGTTGCAACAGGCGGTCGACCAGCGTGGTTTTGCCATGGTCGACATGGGCGATGATGGCGATATTGCGCAGATTCATTGCTATATCCGAATCGGTGCCACGAGCTGGTGGCTCAGTAAATACGCAGCCATTTGTGCTGAAATCGCGCGGCTAAGCCCCGCGTTTTGCGCGCAACATAGTCATCGCGAACGAAAAAGCAACGGACTCAAGCCGTTTTGATTAATCTTAGGTACGCACAATCGGCCCCCAAGGTCCGAAACTCGCGCCTTTAGGCAGCGCTTCGCGCAGCATCATCATCTCGCCAACGGTCTCGGGGGTGATCAGGCCGACCAGCCGTCCGGCGGCATCGATGACGGCAACCGCCGGTGTCGCCTTCTCCTGCAGCATGCGAAATGCGTCCTCGAGATGATAGCGATTCCCGATGGTTGGAATCGCGGTGGTCATGGCATCGGCGACCCGGGCATTGGGACCGCGCTCCTTGAGTGCGCGGACAATATCGGCGCGACCGAGCAGACCCACGGGACGGCCGGCATCGTCGATCACCGGGAATTCGCCCTGGCTGGTTCGCAGCAGCAACTCCACGGCCTGTTCGACATCAGCATCGGGTGTGAGGGTCGCGTATTGTGTCATCATCGCCGCGCTCACGGGCACGCCATGCGCCATCGATCGAATGGCGACGAAATGCGCTTCCGAGGACGCCGCGAGATAGACGAAGATCGCGATAAAGATCAGCATGATGTTCGAAAACAGTCCGATGAAGCCGAGTGCGAAGGCAAATCCCTGACCGATGACGGCGGCGATTTCGGTGGCGCGGGCATAGCCCAGCCGGGTCGCCAACAGCGCGCGTAACACCCGGCCGCCATCCATGGGAAAGGCCGGAATCAGGTTGAACAGCACCAGGAACAGGTTGACCATCGCGAGCCGGTCGACCATTGCGACTTTCGTGCTGTCGATGGTGGTTAGCGCGCCGAGGTCGGGGCGTGCGCCGAAGAATAGCACCAGGATCAAGGCGATCGCGACATTCACCAGCGGCCCGGCGATGGCGATCGCGAATTCTTCGCGCGGTTCCTCCGAAATCCGCTCAAGGCGCGCGAGCCCGCCGATCGGCAGCAGCGTTACGTCAGGCGTCGCAATTCCAAAAAAGCGTGCGGCAAAGATGTGGCCGAACTCGTGTGCCACCACGCAGGCGAACAGCAGGACCATGAAGGCAAGGCCGTCCCAGGCCTGCGACGCTCCTCCAGCCGCCCAGTTGGCGCCGAATATCCAGGCCAGGAACAAAATGAAGGTGATATGCAGGCGGATATCGGTACCCGCGATGCGGCCGATCGACAGCGACCAGGACATAGCAACTCTCCGATTCTCGCAGGAGCGGGATTACTTCTATAATCTAGGTGCGATATGTGTCGTTGCGAGTGGCGCCTGCATTTAAGTCGGCGTCATCGCCCGATTGGAGGTCGACCATGGCCCAGAAACTGACCGCCGACGCCCGCAAGAGCGCGCTCGCCAAGCTTGCCGGCTGGAGCGAGGTGCAAGGCCGCGACGCTATTACCAAGAAATTCGTATTCAAAGATTTCAACCAGGCGTTTGGCTTCATGACGCGCGCGGCTCTGGTGGCCGAGAAGATGGATCACCATCCGGAATGGTTCAACGTTTACAAGACCGTGGACGTCAGGCTGTCGACGCATGACGCCGGCGGCCTGACCGAACGCGACATTAAGCTGGCCGAGGCGATGAACGCGCTGGCCGGCGGGTGAGGCGGCGATGTCTTTGCCGTTGCATATCGAGGGCCGAACGGCCATTTGAAGGCCAGTGGCCGGGAGGATTGCGGATGTTCGGACATTCAACGGCCTGGGCTGGCTTGCAGCGCGATGAACAGCGCGTGCGCCAGGGCTTCTGGCCAAAGGCGAAGCGCATCGCTGCCACGCTGCCATTTTCGCAGGATTTGTTAGCGGCCTATTACTGCGCCTTCGATCGCCAGACGCCAGCGCAGGTCAAGGCGGCGCTGTTTGGCGCGCTGGCCTATTTCGTGCTGCCGGTCGATGCGATGCCCGATATTCTGCCGATGCTTGGCTATACCGACGACGCGTTGGTGCTGGTTACGGCGTTGCGCATGGTGTCCGGGCATATCCGCGACGAGCACTATGAAGCGGCGCGCCGGGCGCTGGCGCGCAATCTCAGCGATATCGGTTAGTTGTTGCGATCCATGGCCGGTCCCGATTTGCGATCGCCGGAAGCCCTCGCCCGCGCGGTGGACGAAGCCGCCGGTCACTACCGGCAGGGCCGGCTGGAGGACGCCGACAAGATTTGTTCGCGGGTGCTTAAGGCCGCGCCGGATTGGTTTGACGCGCTGCATCTCGCCGGCCTCGTGAAGCTCGATGCCGGCAAGGCCGCCGCCGCGCAGCTCTTGCTCGCCAAGGCGCTCAAGCTTAATCCCGCCGCCGCGCCGGTCCTTGCCAATCTCGGCCGGGCGCTGTCCGCGCTCAACCGCGACGATGAGGCGATGGCGTCGCTCGACCGATCGCTGGCGATTGCGCCCGATAGCTTCGATACCATCAATATCCGGGGTCACGTGCTGCTCAAGCTCAATCGCGTGGCGGACGCCGCCGCGGCGTTTGAACGAGTGGTGATGCTGGAGCCGCGCTTTCTCGGCGCGCGCGCGAATCTCGGCAATGCGCTGGCGCGGCTCGGCCGGTTCGAGGAAGCGCTTGCGCATTACGATGCGCTGCTGATGGCGCAACCCTCGCATCCCGAGACGCTGGTCAATCGTGGCGAAGTGCTCGTGAGCCTTGGTCGTCTCGAAGACGCGATCGCGGCCTATGACCGCGCGCTGGCGCTGCGCGCCGACTACACCAAGGCGCGCATCGGCCGGGGCACCGCGCTGGCTGCGCGCAACCGCCATCAGGAGGCGCTTGCGGAATTTGGCCGGGTGCCGGTCGCCGACAAGCGCAATGCCGACGTTCGGCATAACGAGAGCCTGTCGCTGCTGACATTGGGCGACTACCGCCGAGGTTTCGAGAAGTACGAGGCGCGCTGGCTGCGCCCCGGCATGCCGCGCCGGCGCAGCTTCGGCAAACCACTGTGGCTTGGCGAATATCCGCTGGCGCGCAAGACCATTCTTGTCTACGCCGAGCAAGGATTGGGCGACACCATTCAATTTGCACGCTACGCGCCGCAACTCGCACGTGGTGGCGCCAGGGTCGTCATGGAGGTGCAGTCTGAACTGGTCGCATTGCTGGCGCGTCTTGACGGCGTGTCAGCCGTGGTGGGCCGTGGCACCGCGCCGCCGGCCTATGATGTGCATTGTCCGGCAGGCAGCCTGCCACTGGCGCTACGCACCGACGCCGCGACCATTCCCGCCAATGTGCCGTATCTCACTGCCAGTGAGGCGCGCGTCGCCAAGTGGCGCGACAAGCTCGCAGCGCTGCCCGCGCCACGGATTGCGGTTGCGTGGGCCGGCAATGCGGATCACGCCAATGACCGCAATCGCTCGATTGCGTTGGCGCGGCTCGCGCCGCTGTTTGCGGCGGGGCCGGGCAGCTTTGTGAGCATTCAGCACGAATTTCGCGCGGGCGATGTTGAAGCGCTCGCGCGCCTGCCCAATGTCATGCATGTCGGCGACGCATTGGCCGATTTTGAGGACACCGCCGCGGTGATGGCGCTCGCCGATCTGGTGATTTCGGTCGATACATCGGTTGTGCATCTTGCTGGTGCCTTGGGCCGGCCGGTTTGGGTGCTGCTGCCGTATCAGCCGGACTGGCGCTGGTTGCTCGATCGCGAGGATTCGCCTTGGTATCCGACTGCGCGCTTGTTCCGGCAAGTCAGGCCGGGGGATTGGGATGGCGCGATTGCGGCTGCACGAGATCGGCTGGCGCGCCTCTGACCGCGCCTCTGACATTGTGCAACGCGCGGGCGTCCGGTCGGGCGAATCGGATATGATTTTCGAGGGGCCCATGCGTGGTTCGGAGCTGGCAATGGCGGGATGGGTGCCTTGGCATTGGCAAATTCACTAACTATTTGGTGCTTAAATTGGAGTTGCGCCCAAACCATGGGAATGCCGTCGATGCAGCGTTCACCGCGAATCTTCATGGCTCTCGCCGCCGCAATTGTGGTGTCGACGGCTGCGTTGGCGGAACAGGGCAAGCCGGCGCCGAAGCCGAAAGCCGAGGCCGCCGCTCAACCGAAATTGCTTGGTCAATATGCGGATTGGGGCGCCTACACCGCCACGCCGGAAGGCAAGAAGGTCTGCTTTTCGCTGGCCAAGCCGAAATCGTCCACCACCACGCCGGCTGGCCGCAACCGCGATCCGGCTTACATCTTTATTTCAACGCGTCCGTCGGAGAATGTGCGCAACGAGATCTCGGTCATTGTCGGCTATCCATTTCAGAAAGCCTCGGACGCGACCGCCGAGGTCGGAACGATCAAATTTCCGATGTACACCCAAAACGACGGCGCCTGGATCAAGAATGTCGCCGAGGAAGCGCGTTTGATAGATGCCATGCGCAAGGGTGCCGAGCTGGTTGTTAAAGGCACCTCAAGCCGTGGCACGCAGTCGACCGATACCTATTCGCTCAAGGGTCTCAGCCAGTCGATGGATCGCGTCGCGCAGGAGTGCAAGTAGCGCTCATCGACTGGTGCGTCGCGTCATGGATGGGCGACATAAAGAGTTTTCTTCGGCGTCTGGACCACGACATCCTTCCAGGCACCGAAAATGCTGCGACGGATCAGGATAGATACCGAGAACACGGTGCGGGGGTAACCGCCGTAACTATGCGCGCAGAAGAAGGTCCCGTGGGTTCGGCCACCATAGGCTGGGGGCCGCTCCTTCGTTTTGCCGATAACGCGGATATCTTCGCCTGAGCCGTACAGGTAGCAGAACCGTTCGGGAATCTGCCGGCTGATGCCGCCGACATAGCGGCCCTTCTGTTCCATCATGAAGAACTCGACCTCGGCCTGCGCGGTTTGCCAATCGCAGGCATCGCGGCCGGGGACTACCCGCACCACAAGTCGAAGTGCCTTGGGTGCATGGAACAACGACAGAAGCTCGCCGCGGTTATAGTCATCTGACGTATAGTCGTAGTCGCCAATCGGCGGTCGAAGTTCGGCGTGAGCGACCTTGTGGAATTCGAGTGGCCTAAATGCAAGCGGGTCCATGGCGATCTCACACGCTGATGGCCTTTAATTCGGCGAGATTAGTTCCTTGGCGCGGGCGATCGCTTCGGGTGAAGCGGCAAAGGCGTCACGGGCGGCGCGCTCAAGCGTTTCTCCGCTGATCGGTTCGAGCTCGAGCTTGATCCTATCCGCATCCTCGCGCACTTGCGGATCGCGCATGGTCTTTTCGAATGCCTGACGCAGTAAATCGCGGACCTCGGGCAACAGTCCGGGCGGCGCCGCAAACGGAAAGCCGAATATGCCCCGCGTCATCAGCACACGCAGCGCCTCGCGGTCGAGGTCCGACTTGGCGAAGTCGGCAATCAGCGGCACGTCTGGCAGTTCCGGATGGCGGGTGAGCGCGAATTGCACGATCGGCTTGGCTTTCTTGTCACGAATCCAATCGGGGATCGCCGATTTGATCGCCTCCCAGCTATACGAACAACGTCCGTCGACTTCACCGCGCTCCATTGCGAGGTTCATCGGTGCGCCACCGGGATAGCCGATGACACTGCGGACTTTGGCGCCCAAGAGACGCTGCAATAGATATAGCTGCGGCGCTTCGTTGCCGGAGCCTGCGACCACCAGTTCATGTGTCATCAGATCGGCGATGCTTTGCACGCGCGCGGTGTGCCAGACGATGCAGGTGTCGGTGGTGCCGGTCGGGCTTCCAAGCCAGGTCAGATCCGCAACTTTGAATGGCAATACGACCTCGCCCAAGAGCTGTTCGAGCACCAGCCCGCGATGTAATTGGGCCAGCTCAGTGCCGTCGCGCGGCGCCGTATTGGCGATAAGGCCCGCCAGCCGCCGGCCACCCGCTCCCGGCGTATTGCGCGCCACGACGTTCGGGTTGCCGGGCAGATATTTGCCGATGTGGCGGGCGACCATCCGCATGACATTGTCGTTGCCGCCGCCAGGCGTCGTTCCGACATGAATCGTGACCGGCTTGCCGGCCGGGAAAGCCGCCGCTGCCGGCTGCGCAGCCGCGGGGGCCGCGCTGGCAAACGCACAAACGATCAGAAGGCGCGGCAGCAGCGCTCGCGTCATCGTGGGGCAGGCTCCATGCCATTCTTTCGGATTGCGCGCACGGAAGATTCCAACCGCAGATACTGCGCCAGCGCCCGTGCGGGTTCGGCTTGGCGGGCGCTGGCATGGATGCCGGTGGCATACACCAAGGTAGCCTGCAGTTCGGCCGGCAGTTCTCCAACAATGTCGATGCCGGGGATCGGCAGCAGTTCGGCGATTTGGTGAATGCCGATTTCAGCCTCGCCCTTGGCAATCAGGACGCCGACCGGAAAGCCCTTGCTGATCCTGATCTTCGATTTGATTGCCTCGGCAATGCCGAGGTTCGGAATCACGGTGGCCGTAAAGTGGACGCCACTGACGCCGGTGCTGTGGCCGATGGTGGTGGCATTGAGCAGCGCCTGCCGGAATGCCGCGACCGTGCTGATGTCGGGCTTTGGCGCACCCGCGCGCACCGCAACGCCGGCGCGCGAATGGAAGACAGGCGTGATGCTGCCGGGCGCGATCCGGCCTGCCTTGGTCAGCTCGCTAAGGACTTCGGGATTGAGCAGGACGAGATCGGCCACCGCGCCATCCTTGAGCTTGTCGACGGCGATGACGGTGCCGAGCACGGTCATGTTGACCTTGTGGCCGGTGCTGCGCTCGAACGGGGGGATCAAATCGCGCAGAATGAACTCGACCGCGCCGGTTGTTGTGAGCGCGATGTCCGCGGCCTTGGCGCCGGTTCCGGTCAGCAAGGCGGCCATCAATGCGGCGCCCGCAACGAAACGTGACAATTGTCTCATGGCATCCTCCCGACCATCGTTGTTGTGTGCGTTTATTATTCCCGCGCGCGTGGCGCGCACACGGGTCGCAATGTTTCAATTTGGCGCAATCAGCGCCTTTGCACGCGCGATTGTCTCCGGCGATGCAAGATAAAGCTGCCGGACAATGCGTTCGAGCGCCGCGCCCTTACCCGGCTCCAATTCGAGCCTAAGCTTCAGCGCATCCTCCTTGAAGCGCGGGTCCTGCATGGTGCGATCGAACGCCGCGCGCAACAGGTCGCGCACGTCCGGCAGCAGTCCTGGTGGCGCGACGAATGGAAAACCAAATAGCTGCGGCGCCAGCAGAAGTCCCAAGGCTTGGCGGTCGAGGTCGGTCTTTGCATAGTCCAGGATCAAGGGTACGTCCGGTAGTTCGGGGTGCCGGGTCGGCGCAAATTGTACGATCGGCCGGACTTTTTTGTCGCGCACCCAGTCCGGGATCGCGGCCTTGAGCGCCTGCCAGCTATAGGCGCATCGTCCGCCGGCTTCGCCACGCTCCATTGCAAGGTTCATTGCGGTGCCGCCGGGATAGCCGAGCACGGTCCTGATCTTTGCGCCCAGCACACGTTGTAGGACATGAATCTGCCAGGCTTCGTTGCCGTCGCCGGCGATGACAAGCTCGTGCTCCGCGAGGTCGGCCAGGGTCTTCACGCGCGCGGCGTGCCAGACAATGCAGGTATCGGTGGTCGCGCTCGGGGTTCCAAGCCAAGTCATTTCCTGCAGCCTGAACGTCGGCGCCTCTTCGCCAAGCAGTTGCTCCGTCACCAGGCCGCGGTGCAGCATCGCCAGCTCGGTGCCGTCCCGTGGCGCCGCGTTGTAAAGCAGGCCCGCGAGCCGCCGTCCGCCGGCGCCGGGCGTGTTGCGCGCGATAACGTTCGGATTGCCGGGTAAGTGGTTGCCGATATGGCGCGCAACCAGCCGCATGATCTGATCGTTACCGCCGCCGGGGTTGACGCCAACATGCATCGACACCGGCTTGCCGGCGGGGAACGGTGTGGCAACCGGCTGGGTTACAGCCGGTTCTGCCGTTGTCGCGAGCGCGATCATGACGAATGCAGATAAACGCTGGACCATCGCTGGGCAGGTTCCGCTGGTTACGGCGATTACACCCGGGTTTGACGCGAGGTTCAATCCCTGAGGCGTATCGGGATTGCAGACGGGCCCGCGGCATGCGTGCTAAGCTTGCAGTCTCAGCACGTCATGCGGAGAACCAACATGCGTCTGCATGCTGTCTGCATTGCCTTGAGCTTCGGTGCGGTACTGGACGCTGCGCCCGGTTTCGCCCAGACCGAGCCGTTCTACAAAGGCAAGCGGCTCGCCGTGATGATCAATTATGGTAGCGGTGGGCCCGCCGACATCGAGGGTCGTCTGTTTGCGCGCCACTTCGGCAAGCACATCGACGGCAATCCCAGCGTCATCGTTCAGAATGTCGATGGTGCCGGCGGTCTGATCGGGGCGACCTATCTCGGCGAGATCGCGCCCAAGGATGGCACCATGATGGGCCATCTCACCGGCATCGCTTGGCGCTGGGCGTTCGATCCGGAACGCTTCCGGGTCGATTTCAGGACCTATGCGTTCCTGGGCTATCAGACGAGCACGACGGTCGCTTATGTCCGCACCGATGTGCCGCCGGGCATCAAGGCGCCGGCCGACATTATGAAGGCCAAGGGTCTGATCTCCGGCGGGCTCGGTCCGGATAATGGCAAGGATCTCGCGATCCGGCTCGCCCTCGATATGCTCGGCGTTCCGTATCGGCACGTCACGAGCTATCGCAGCAGCGCGCATGCGCGGCTTGCGCTGCAGCAAGGCGAAATCAATTTCTACACGGAGTCGCCGCCAAGTTATCGCGGCGTGGTGCATCCCGGTATTGTCAAGGAAGGCTTGGCGATGCCGGTGTGGCATGAGGCGGAAGACGACGGGATCGCCGACAAGCCGATCGCCGGTCTTGGCATCGCACCATTTCACCAGGTGTTCCGAGCCGTAAAGGGACACGCGCCGGCCGGGCCGTTATGGGACGCCTTCCGGACTGTCAGGACCATCAGCGGCACCATGATCCGCATTCTTGCATTGCCGCCGGGCGCACCGCGGCCCGCGGTCGAGGCCCTGCGGACCGCGCTTATCCGGCTGAATGCCGATCAGGACTACATCGCCGATGCGATGAAGACGGTCGGCTTCGTGCCGGAATATGTGACCGGGCCTAACGCCGACCACGAGGTTCGCACCGCGCTGATCGTGTCGCCGTCAATGCGGTCGTTCATCGTGGATTATGTGAAGAAAGCGAACCGTTGATCTGGCGCTAGAATAGGTAAGGGATCCATCGCGTGACGCGCGCGCGGTAGGCGTCATAGTTCGCGCCGAACGCCGCCTGAAGCCGTCGCTCGTCGCCAAGCACGCGGCAATGAAACCAGATCGCGCGCGCCGCCAGCAAGATCACGGCGAACCAAGACCAGAATGTGAATGCGAGACCGATCAAAAAAATCAGATGCCCAAGATACATCGGGTTACGCGTAAAGCGGTAGGGGCCTTGCTCAAGAATGCGCTCGGGCATGGTATCCATACCGGGGCCGCCGCACGCGAGCAGGCCGCGATAGCGGCCAATCAGCTTGTATTGTAAAAAGCCCCACGCCAGCAGCGGCAAAGCCCAGGGCACAAACGCCGGTCGCCCGCCGCGCCAGGCGAATTCAAACGCAATCACGGCCAGAGGACACAGAATGAATGTCTGTACCGGGGTGCGTCTGAGCCAGCGCAACACCTGTTCCATGTCTGCTCCGCGCCAATTGGCCGCCCTGTTCCTGCGCCCGTATGACGGGTATTGTTACCAGAGACAAGGGAGGGCGCGTCGATGACCTTAAGCCGTGTCACGTTCGTCGCCATAGGCGTTGTCATCGGATTGAGTGTGTCGGCGGCTGGCGCGCAGCAGCCCTATTACAAGGGCAAGCGGGTTTCGGTCCTGATCAATTTTGCGGCCGGCGGCCCCGCCGACATTGAGAGCCGGATTTTCGCCAAGCACCTGATCAAACACATCGACGGCGCGCCGAGCCTGGTGATCCAGAACATGGACGGCGCCGGCGGTCTGATCGGCGCGCAATATCTCGGGGAAGTGGCGGCCAAGGACGGCACCGCGATTGGCGCGCTTACCGGAACCGCCTGGATTTACGCCAGCGATCCCGGGCGCTGGCGGGTGGACTTTCGCAAATACGAGTTCATCGCGCGCAGCCCGTCCACGACCATCCATTTCGTGCGCACGGACGTGCCGCCCGGGATCAAGACGCCGGAAGACCTTATCAAGGCGCAAGGCCTGATTGGCGGCGGGCTTTCCGCCGATACCTCAAAAGACCTGCGCATGCGACTCGGACTCGACATGCTCGGCATCCCTTATCAATACGTCACCGGCTATCGCTCCTCGCCGCCGGCGCGGCTTGCTTTGCAGCGTGGCGAGATTCACATGTTCGCGGAGTCGCCACCGAGCTATCGTTCCGTCGTGGTGCCGCAATTGATCGCAACCGGGATCGCGATCCCGGTCTGGTATGACGAGATTGTCGATCCGCCGGTGCCGTCGGGGCAGTTGGAGGGGCTGACGATTCCGTCGTTCCCGCAACTCTACAAGAAGCTCAAGGGCACAATGCCATCCGGCCCGCATTGGGAGGCCTATCGCACGCTTTACGAGATGAACAACGCACTGCTGCGGCTGGTGGCGCTGCCGCCGGGCGCCCCGCGCGAAGCGATCGAGGCGCTGCGCAGGGCGGTCGAGCGCCTGGCGCACGACAAGGAGTTCGCCGCCGAGTCGCGCAAGATCGTGGAGTATGTGCCGGAATATGAAACTGCGCCGGATCTGACCGAGCAGGTGGGCAAGGTCATGGTGGTAGCGCCGCAGATGCGCGACTACATCAACGCCTATACCCGCAACGTGCCGAAGAAGTAACGCTAAATCGTTAGCAAGACGACGGAGGACGCCATGACTTGCGCCGCAAGACGCTTTGCGCTGGTTGCGCTTTGCGCCGCCGCTTCGCTCGCGGTGAGCGTGCGGTCATCCGCCGCCCAGGAGCCGTACTACAAAGGCAAGCGGCTCACGCTGCTGATCAATTTTGCGGCGGGCGGGCCGACCGACATCGAAGGCCGTCTGTTTGCCAAGCATCTTGCCAAGCACATCGATGGAACGCCGCAGGTGATCGTGCAGAACATGGAAGGCGCCGGTGGCGTTGTCGGCGCGCAATTCGTCGGCGAGGTCGCGCCCAAGGACGGCAGCGTATTGGGCTATTTTGCCGGCACTTCCTGGATTTATGTGAGCGACCCCGAGCGCTGGCGGGTCGATTTCAAGTCCTACGAATTCGTCGCCTACCAGCCTGGGACCACGGTGCATTTTGTACGCACCGATGTGGCGCCCGGCTTGAAAACTCCGGTCGATATCGTGAAGGCGCAAGGCCTGATCGCCGGCGGGCTCAGCATCGATACGTCCAAAGACCTGCGCCTGCGGCTTGGTCTCGATATGCTCGGTGTGCCGTTCAAATATGTCACCGGCTATCGGTCATCGCCGCCGGCGCGGCTCGCGCTGCAACGTGGCGAGATCAACATGTTTTCGGAGTCGCCGCCGAGCTATCGCGCCGTGGTAGTGCCGGCGCTGGTCGACAAGGGCCAGGCAATCCCGGTGTGGTGGGACGATGTGCATGAAGGCGACAATCCGGCGCCGCAGAAACAGATGGAAGGGTTGTCGGTGCCGACCTTTCCGCAACTCCACCGGCAGATCAAGGGCGTCAAGCCGTCCGGGCCTTTGTGGGAGGCCTACAAGACATTGTTCGAGATCAACTCGACTTTGCAGCGGTTGATTGCTTTGCCGCCGGGGGCGCCGCGCGCGGCCTATGTCGCACTTAGCCGTGCGATCGATCGGCTCAACAATGACCCGGATTTCGCCGCCGAGGCGATGAAGGTCATTCAGTTCGTGCCGGACTATCCGACCGCGCCTGACATGAGCGACAAAGTCCGCGCCATGCTGGTCGCCACGCCAGAGATGCGCAAATTCATCAACGACTATATGCGCAACGTACCGAAGCGGTGACGCCGCGTTGCAATGAACAGCTTATTGGCTGCGTCCAATAACCCGGGCGATCAAGGCATCCGAATCCTTCGGTGGGTGCTCGCCGGTCCAGGCAACGAACTGGTCGGGGCGGACAAGAATGAGCGGCGCTTCATAAGCCAAGCGGCCATTTTGGAAGCTGTCGCGAACCAGCTTGAACGGGACGCCAAACTTCTTTGTGCTGCGTTCGAAAGCCTCACATGCGCGATCGTCGGCATCGAATGCGAGCAGGGTGAAGCCCCGGCCCAATTCTTCAAACACATTCCTTCCAGAGGATAATTGTTGCGGCGCCAGATGATGTCCGGCCCGTGCCTTGAACAGATGTTGGCCGTGGGCGCTGCAAGTTCCGTTGGGCGGCCCATCGATGACGGGTGAACCTTCGTAATTGGTTTCATAGGCCTGGAAACGGTCGCCAAGGTCGGACTCGCGCCGGGCCCATTCGTGTTCGAACTCCGCGCGGTCGCGATCCGGGTTGTAGCGCGTCAGGAATTCATTGTCCGCCTTGATACGCGCGGCGATGAAATTTTCTGCGATGTCCTGGAAGACCGGTCGCCGCTCCTCGTCGTAAGATCGCAGCAGCGCGTCGCCGCCCCAGCCGGCGAGCTTGGCGGCAAGTTTCCACGCGAGATTGACCGAATCTTCCAGACCATTGTTAAGGCCGAACCCGCCATAGGGTGGATGGCTGTGCGCGGCATCGCCGGCGATGAAGCAGCGCGCGACGCGATAACGCTCCGCCACAGCCGTACGCAATTCCCAGAATCCGACATGATCGAATACGCAGGAAAATTCGAAGCCCGCTGCTTTTTGAATCAATCCGTGGAAATCGAAACCTTCCCTGGTCGTATTTGCCGGGACTGGTGCGTGGAAGAACCATCCCTCGCCGACATCGACCCGGCCGAAGAATTGCCAATAGCCGTTATGGTCCGGATGCATCGCGCGATAGGTTGAACGCTCCGGGAAGCGTTTGAGCCCCTCATGAAGTTCGCGCGATCGAAACACGATCAAAACCATGAGTTGATCGAAATCCGTTCCGCGGCGCTCGACGCCGAGTTGACTTCGTACAACGGAGTGGCCGCCGTCGCAGCCTGCGGCATAGTCACCCTCCAAGGTGATCCGATCGGCGCCGTTGGCGTCAACAATGACGACGCGGGCGGTGTCGTCGTCCTGCTCGATCGCAGTGGCGGTCCATCCGGAAAAACAGGTGACGTTCGGCAGCGCGTCCAGGCGTGCCCGCAGCACGGCTTCCATCTGGTATTGCGGCATTCGGTCATTCTCTTGAAAAAAATATTTTCGAATGAGTTCGCGACCCGCGGGCGCTTGCCAGTAGTCGCTCATGAGATCGCGATAGGAGGTGATTTCACCGATCGGATAGTCGCGCGGCATGATGCGCGCCGCCCGCAACTGCTCGGCAAGTCCCCAGAAATAGAAATGCTCAAGCGTACGATGGGTGAGATTTTGTCCCTTGGGTATCTGCGATACGCCAATGCGGCTTTCCACCACCGCACACGATACGCCCCGCAGCCCAAGATCGACCGCGAGCGCCATGCCGACCGGTCCGCCGCCAACGATGACAACCTGATACCTTTTCTTCAATGCGTTGCTCCTTCCGATGGACGATCATGACGATAATGGCAGTGTCTCGGCAAAGTGCGTTGGTGGTGCCAGCATCGTCTCTCCGCCTCACGCTTGATGCAGGGGAGCCGGCGAACGGTCGCAAACAGACATCAGTTGATGCGCCAGCCGCCGTATCAACTGCGCTTTCGTCTCCTGATATGCAGGCGTATTCCAAAGATTTATGAATTCACCGGGATCTTCCTTCAGATCGTATAGCTCGCCCCAGTCATGGCCCGAAAATATTGACAGGCGCCAGCGGTCCGTCACAATCGTCCGCTCCCGCGGACGCCGCCCGAGCCCCGCGACGGATCGCTGGTTCTCGTCTTCGATCAGCATCTCCGAACGATGCGGCAGCGACGGGTTATCGACCACGCCGAGGAAACTATGGCCCTGCATGCCGTTGTAAGGTTGCAGCTTGGCACGGTCGAGAATCGTTGCCGACAGATCGATGGTGCCACTCATAGCCTGGGTCGTCTCGCCTTTTGCGCCGTGTTGTGGGTCCGACCAGATAAACGGAACGCGAAGCAGTTCGTCGTAGTGGCACAAACCTTTGAGCAGCAATTTGTGGTCGCCCAGATGTTCGCCATGATCGCTCGTAAAGATCACGGTCGTCGTTTTGTCTAATCCGAATTCGTGGAGCGCGGCCAGCATGCGCCCCACCGCGTTATCGATACAGCCAATCGACCCGCAGGTGAGCGCGCGTGCTTCGAGCGCCTCCTTGAGGCCGACGCCGTGCGCCATGATTTGGTCGGTTACCGGCTCGCCGCGGTCATGCGCCGCGATCAGTTCGGCGACGTGTGGCGGTGGTGTCCAATAGTTGACGGTGAATGCCGCCGGCTTTGGCATCTGCTCGGGCTTGTACATGTCCCAGTACCGACCGGGCGGTGTGAAGGGATGATGCGGGTCGGGAAATGAAGCCATCACAAAGAAGGGACGCTGGTCGTGGGCGATTGCATGGGTTTCCAGATACGCTTCGACACGTTCGGCAATATAGGCGGAGTGATGCAACTCCTCGGGAACGGCCGTCCGCCATGCCTGCGGAACCGTGTAACAATTGCCGGGCAACTGATTCTTCTCTCCTATGAGCGACTCAGGCGATCGATGGCGCTCGCGCAGCCACTGCAGGTAGTTTCCAATGACTCCATCGCCGTGGCCCTTGCACAATTCGACATGCTCAAAGCCGTAGAACGGCGTGTCAACTCTCGCATCGGGCGCCTTCCAGCGTTGCGGCAGCTCCTGATCGTATGTGCCGTCCTCATAAATATATTTTTTCGCTTCGCGAAGGTCGGGCGGGGGCTCGGCGTAACCGTCGGGAACCGCGTCCGGCTTAGAAAGCGGCGGTCGCCCGGTTTGGGTCTGTAGATGGCTCTTGCCAATCAACGCAGTGCGATAGCCGCCTGCCCGCAGCACCTCCACAAAGGTGGCGGCGCTGCGTGACAACGGGATTCCGTTGTGGCGGACACCATGAACCGACGGCATTCGCCCAGTCATAAGGGTCGCGCGGTTGGGCATGCACACCGGCGTTGAAACGTAGAAACGCTCGAAGCGCAAGCCGCGCGCCGCGATAGAATCGATATGGGGCGTCCGCAGCACCGGGTGACCGGAGCACCCCAAATGGTCCGCTCTCTGCTGGTCAGTGATGATCAGGAGGACGTTCGGGCGATCACGCATATGGTTTCATGCGCTGCAAGATCACTCTGGTGCGCTTATCTGGAATAGTTCAATCCAACTCAAGACATGCTGTCGGGCCGCGCCCGTAATAGACGTTCCCGAATTCATGCCATGACAGGTTTGAAATTGCTGAAGAAATCGGGCGCCTCTTCGTTGGC
The DNA here is from genome assembly GCA_022841625.1 of Xanthobacteraceae bacterium. GTDB lineage: Bacteria > Pseudomonadota > Alphaproteobacteria > Rhizobiales > Xanthobacteraceae > VAZQ01. The sequence continues at coordinate 34,586 of JALHRD010000028.1, read as the reverse complement.
CTCTCGCATCAGAATGTCAATATTGCCGAGGTGATACGAGCGGTGTGAATAGATTCCCCACAAGAATCCCATGATCGTCCATTTGCGTCCCGCCCATTCGACCGTTTTTGCAAGCTGATTGTCTGTATAACACCCGAAATTGCTCATATTTTTTGCGTGCAGAGTCATCGCCTCATCAACAAGATCCTTGGCGGTCGTCAGCCGGTCCGAAAGAGCAACGACTTCGTCACGCGCGAACTTGAGTGAAGCACCGTCAGCGCAATCCTTGAGTATTCGGGACCAGAGGTGCTCGCCCGCGATGGTATGTATATAAACGCTCTTGATCGTGATAACGCTGATGCGATCGCCAAATTTCATGTTTTCATTGTCGAATGGCACCCATTCGAGCTTTTCCTTTGGCGTTCTGGCTAGCCAACTATTGTTCGACTCAACCAGAGCATCAAACAACTTGAGAAAGCGATCGAGTTCCTGCGGCATTTCGTCAGCCTCCTGTCCTGTAAAACCGAATTCTGAGTGCGTGCCGTCAGCGGCGCATCGCGCCGGAGGCGTTGATTATCTTTCCCCAACGCTCGCGTTCTTTGGCAATTAGGGCCTGCGCTTGATTGCCGCTGATTGGGTACGGTTCGATTGACATCGCGTCGAAAATTTCATGCAGTTCCGGCGACTTCACAATCTCGCGCACGTGGTCACCCACATATTCGCGGATTTGCGCTGGTACATTCGACTGGGTAAACAGCATAGTCGCAAACTGCGCGTCGAAATTCTTAATGCCGGCTTCCGCCGCACTGGGGACATTCGGCAGCGTACGAACCCGCTCGTTTGTGGAGACCGCAAGCGCGCGCAGAACTCCGGACTTGACATGTGGGATCAGGGCGCCACTGGTCACAAACGCGGCCTCCACGTTGCCCGTCAGCAAATCCTGCATGACTGGCGCCGCGCCGCGATATGGAACGTGAGTGCACTGCAGAGCGCTGACCAGCTGAAGATATGCGACCGCGAGATGGCCTGGGGAACCGATGCCACCAGAGCCGCAATTGACCTGATTGGCCTTGCTGTACTCGACTAGCTCCTGCCATGTCTTTGCCGGTACTTTCTTGGCGTTGACGGCAAGCAGCAGCACAACCCGCCCGACCCCAGATACCGGTACAAGGTCTTTGTCCGGGTCGAAGCCTTGCACTTTGTAGACATGCGGATTGCTCGTAAAGACCGAATCGACCGTGAACAGCCAGCTGAGTCCGTCGGGCGTGGCTTTCGCGACGGCGGCAGCGCCAAAGTTGCCGCCGGCGCCAGCCTTGTTTTCGATGAGTATAGTGCGATCGATGCGTTTGCTCAATTGCTGCCCGATGGCGCGGGCCACCACGTCGGCCGGCCCGCCAGCAGCAAGCGGCACGGTAATCGTGAAATTGTTGATTGGAAGTGGGTTGGTCTGCCCGACTGCAGGTACTCCCGCAACAGTGGCAACGAGAACCGTCAGACAGGAAATCTTGAGAAGCACAGTTTGGGAGATCACCATAGGGTTTGAAAATCCCGAAAAAATGGGCTTGTTCAATGTCAAATATGAAACATTCCATCCATTTATGCATATCTCATCGCGCCAGGCGTTCCAAAGCACACACCAAGAAGCACACACCAAGAAGCACACACCAAGAAGCACTCGCTTCGATCGGTTGCTACGGTCCGGACCGGCAGCATTCAGGCTATAAACGGTCAGCCGCGCGCGGGCGTCGCGAACTTGAACGATGGCCTAACGTCTCACGACGGCATCCGGCAAATCCATATGTACTTGCAGGAGGCGCCGAGCATTGTCGCCGGCAATGAGCCGTTGCTGCGTTTCGTCGAGCTGGGCATCAGTCAGCGCGCGCCGCACCCGATCCGCGATGAACCCATCGTTCACAATTGGCCAGTCACTACCAACAAGTACGTTCTCCACGCCAAGAAGGTCCACAGCGGCGCGAATCGACATCGGGTGAAATCCCATCGTGTCGACATAAACCTGCCGTTGCAGGAGGTCACGGACGCCTTTGTGTGAACTGAATTCATTGCCAAACCCGCCTGCAATCAGAAGGCCGCCAAGCGCGAGACCGGTGACAACGATGCGCAAGCCCGGGAGTTCTTCCAGCGTCCCGCTTTCGATCAGTGCAATGACAGAAGCGGCGTTTATTGTGCCTCGTGCCAAAAAGGTTCCCAGCCGGCCACAGCGTTTCAATTGTTCTGTCAGCGGTTGTGGGTAGATTGGGTGCACGAAGACCGGAACGCCCAATTTCGCCGCCGCAGCCAGAGTGGGCCGCGCCTGTGGCGCGTCGAGCAGCAAGCCGCCTTTGGCGCAGTCGACAAATATCCCGCAAAGGCCGAGGTCACGAACGGCGCGAGTGACCTCATCCGCTGCGGCATTGCCTGCGAACGCGTCGACCGTTGCGAGGCCATACACTTTGCCGGCATGTACAGCCGTCAGCTCCGCAAGTTGGTCATTGATGCGCTGGATTGTGCCGCTCGGGAGGTTGCCTTCCGGGTCGGCAATTAGGGTGGTCGGCACGTTTACAACGCGCCCCGCCAAATCCCCAGCGTTGATCGCCTCCATGAGCGTTCCAAAATCCGAAAGCTTCCTATTGATGCGCTCCCACTGAGTACGTTCCTGTGGCGCGCGTCCTGCCAGGGTTGTCAGAGTCCACGAGCGTGGGACATGGTGGGTATGAAAATCGATGATGTCGAGTGAAGGCGAAGGGTGCATTCGTCAACTCTTTTGACAGCAGCGGGGCTAAACAGCGTTCGGCCACAAGATCGTTAAGCGATCAGGGTCGCTGGCGCTACGATGACATCGATACATCTTGGAACCTCACATCCGTTTCGCCAAACAGTTTTAAGTTCGGCTATTTTTTCTGAGGCAGCGGTATGGCGGCGTTTTCTTCCGTCCGCAGCATTGAAACATATTTCACGAATCTACGGCAGAAATCCTTTATCAGCGGATGCCCGCTCATGTCCTCTCTGTGCCAGACGGAAAGTGTTCGGCTGGGCATTTCGCCATGATACGCCAGCCGTACGAATTGGCGTTCGTCGCACAATTGTTTCATGACAAACTCGGGGAGCTCGGCGATGTACGCGCCGGTTGATAGCAGATGAAGCGCGATCGCAACGTCCCCCGAAAGCTCAATTCGCAGGCTCTCAAAGCCGCCCGGTCTGGCCCCCTCGGCAAGCGCCGTTCGCCGCCCGGAAAAGGCGCCGACCGTGACATGCTGCGCCCGGCTGATGTCCCTGTTGGTAACGGGTATCTTTCGTGCAAGCGGATGCCGGATTCCGGCGAAATAAGCACGCTTGTCGTCAAACAACGTGACCTGCGTCAGCCCTTCTTTCGGAAAATAGGGTTCGATCTGCACAATGGCGGCATCAAGGTCGCCCGAACGGACCCGGTCAATCAGGCGATCCGGGCCCTCGACGTCGATCCGGAGCGCGACCTTCCAACCGCTGCCGTTCGCCTGCGCAAGAAATCGCGGCATCAGCGAATGCGCGAGCATCGTGCCGACGCCGATCTTCAGCCGGCCATCCAGGCCGCTCTTCCAGTGTCCTAGATTCAACTCGGCCTGCCGCAAGGCGTCGCGAATTGAACGTCCTTCCCGCGCCAGCGCTGCGCCGATCGCGGTCGGCGTCACGCCGTAGCGGCCGCGCTGCAATACCGGCGCGCCGATTAACGTCTCAAGGCTCTTGATGTTGCGACTGAGCGTCGGCTGGCTCACGCTGAGCGATTTTGCCGCAAGCGAAAGCGAACCGAGATCGACGATTTCCGCGAGTTGACGCAAGTATCGAGGCTCCATGGCGCCCGTCCTTTTCGCGGGCCGGGCATCCCGGCCGCTCCGTCAGGTATACGGAGTTGCATAGAAGGCGTCATCTTTGTGATTGTAAACAGGAATCTGATTTGTGAGCTTGAGCAAACAGCCGCACCGGACCGCCGCGAAGAAAGAATCGAAGGGCGCCAGCACCGTCTGCCGCGCCCATGAAGGAGCAGCCCCATGACCGAAACGTCATTGCACGCTGGAAGCGCCGATCAACCGAAGACGGCGTCTTCGATTTTAGTTCGTCGGCTGGGAAAATTCTTGGCGGCCGAGGTTACCAATATTGATCTCAGCCGCCCGTTGGATTCGCAAACGGTGGAGGAGGTCAGGCTCGCTCACGCGGAGCACGGCGTGCTCGTCTTTCCCGATCAGAAGATTTCATCGGAAGATATCAAGCGCTTTGGTCGCTATTTCGGCAAGCTGACTGTCCATCCGTTCTCGACAAACGATGAGGAGCAACCCGAGCTCATCGTTTACGACAACAAGGAAGGCAATCCACCGCCACAGACCGACGTGTGGCATTCCGACGAGACGTTTCGCGAGTGTCCGCCGATGGGGACCGCGCTGTGTTCAAAAGTCATTCCCGCGATCGGCGGTGACACGGTGTTCTGTAGCATGGAAGCCGCCTATGAAGGCCTCTCCGACCGGATGCAGCAATTGATCGAAGGCCTCGAGGCAATTCACGATTTCATCCCCTTCAAGAGCTTGTTCCCGAGTACGCCTGAAGGTCAGCAACGGCTCAAGGCGTACGAGTTGAAGTTTCCGCCAATGGTTCATCCGGTGGTTCGCGTGCATCCGGTCACCGGCCGCAAGTCACTCTTCGTCAACCCATGGAAGTTCACCGTCGCGATCAAGGGAATGTCCGACGCCGAAAGCCGCTGGTTGCTTGATATGTTGGGTAGGACGGTCAACACGCTCGAATATCACTATCGTCACCGCTGGGTACCGAACACCGTCGTCTTTTGGGACAACAGGTCGCTCCAGCATGCTGCCGTGCATGACTACTACCCGCAGCAGCGCAAGATGGATCGCATCACGATCGAAGGCGACCGTCCATTCGGCACGGGCGCGAAGGCGACGGAGGCGGAAATTCGCCGGCGCAAGGTACCTTCGGTGTTGTCATTCAAAGATCGTCCCAAACGGCAGTTCGAACGCGATTGAGCCACTCGCTTACAGTCACGACGGTGCCCGCGGGGCCTCCTCTAGAAGCCCCGTGGGCATGCATTCGTTGCGGCGCTCGCGCGCGCCGGCTTCTGTCCGGCGGTACGCATCTTGCGCGACCAATTTGCGCAGGGAGCGCTGGTCTGGCCTGTGCCATACTCAGCACGATCGGAACGCGAGGAGAGTGACATGATGCGCTTGGTCATGATGACTGCGCTTGCAATCCTGGCTGCCGGCCCGAATGCAGCGAGCGCCGACAACTACCCGTCGCGCGTGGTCAAGATCATCGTGCCGATTGCGCCAGGTGGTCCGCTTGATACGGTGGCGCGGGCGCTCGCGGAAACTTTGTCGGAACGCTTCAAGCAAACCTTCGTTGTCGAGAATCGGCCGGGCGCCGGCGGCAACATCGGAATCCAGGCGGGCATTGCTGCGGAACCGGACGGCCACACGCTCATCGTGGTTGCCGGATCGATGTTGACGACAAACCCGTCTCTCTACAAAAAGCCGCCATTCGACCCATTGTTCGATCTCCGTCCGATCTCGACACTGACCGTATCGAGCCAGACTCTGGCCGTGCACCCGTCGCTTCCGGTCAATTCGTTGAAGGATTTCGTTGCTTTCGCAAAGAACAACCCGGTCGGATACGCGACGTCAGGTTACGGCACGCCGTCTCACCTGACGATGGAGTACCTGAACATGCTGGCCGGCATTTCGGGAACCCCCGTTTCCTATCGAGGCCTGTCGCCTTTAATGGTCGATCTCCTGGCGGGACAGGTCAAGGTTGGCTTCGTCGCCACGGCCGGTGTCATCGGCCATGCGCGAGAAGGCAAACTCAAGGCGCTTGCGGTATCGAGTGGGCGGCGGTCGCAAATGATGGCGGACGTACCGACCATTGCCGAGACGTATCCTGAATTCGATGTGGACAGTTACATATTGCTGGTGGCGCCCGCCCGCGTTCCCGAGCCCATTGCGGCCTTGCTCGAACAGGAAGCGCGTCGCGCAGTGTTGCTGCCAAGCTTCCGGGAGAAATTCCAGCCGCGGGACATCATGGGCGTTGGCAGCGCCGCGGCCGACTCCCGAGCCTGGATCGCAAGGGAACTGCCGCAATGGTTCAAGGTGATCAAAGCCGCAAATATACAAGTGAACTAGCCGCAAGTGCACGAACCGACACGAAGGTGGCAACGAATGTCGATGGCGCACTGCAAACCTGATGACCTCGGTTGTGGAAGGACAGAATAAGTATGCCTGACATTGTCCTTGGACTTGGAACCTCGCACAGCCCGATGCTTAATTCTCCCGCCGAGGATTATCCCAAGCACGCCGAAATTGATGCGAAGGGGCGGCGTTTGCTTGACAAGTTCGGCCGCCCCACCACCTACGGCGATCTGCTCGCGAACGCGCATCCCGCGATCAAAGATGAGCTCAAATTCGAACTGATGCAGGAGCGGGTGGAGAAGTGCAACGCGAGCATCCAGCGGATCGCCCGCGAACTTGCCGACGCCAAGCTCGACGCGCTGGTGGTCATTGGCGATGACCAAAACGAGCAATACGCCGAAGACAATATGCCGGCGATCCTGATTTACACCGGCGAAACGATCGCCAACAACCCCTTGCACATGGACGAGGATGCGCCGGAATTTTGGCGTCGTGCGCGTTCGCAGTATCACGAGGAAGGCGGCGTACGCGAGTATCCGGTGGCGTCCAAGCTTGCGCTGCACATGGTCGATCACTTGATGGATCAGGGCTTTGACATCAGCCACTCCAAACGGCTCGGCAAGGACACCGGCGAGGGCCACGCCTTCGGCTTCGTCCATCGGCGTATCATGCAGGACAGTGTCATCCCGATCGTCCCAGTCGCGATCAACACGTATTGTGCGCCGAACCAGCCACGACCGCGGCGCTGCTACCAGCTCGGTCAGGAAATCCGCAAGGCTGTGCGCAGTGCGACCGGTTACGAACGCGTCGGGATCGTCGGTTCCGGCGGGCTGAGTCATTTCTACCTCGACGAAGAGCTCGACCGTCGCGTGCTTGACGCCTGCCGCAACAACGACGGCGAGTCGCTCTCCACCATCCCGCCGGCGCAGCTCAATTCCGGCGCGTCGGAGATCCGCAATTGGATCACTGCCGCAGGTGCTTCCGAGCATCTCGACAACCAATGGCAGGAATACTACCCGTGCTACCGCTCAGCGGCAGGCACCGGCTGTGGCGCCGGTTTCGCGGTTTGGCGCTGATGGTGACGCGCCGATGAGTCGCATGGCCAGGCGGACTCCGGATCGATTTAAGACAGGCGCCGCCACGAGCGGGACCCTCGCGCTGCTGGTCGCGCTGGCGAGTAGCGCCACCCCAGCGTTCACGGAGGTGAGTGCCCGCGCCTACGAAGGTGCCACTATCACAATGGTGATCGGCTACGGTCCTGGTTCCGCCTACGACACATACGCCAGACTGCTGATCCGCCATCTCGGTCGGCATGTCCCGGGCAATCCCTCCATTGTGCCAAAGAACATGCCGGGCGCGGGCAGCCTGGTCGCCGCCAATCATCTTTATCGCACGGCAGCCAAGGACGGCACCACAATCGGCAGCTTGGCGACATCAGCCGCGCTGGGGCCGTTGTTTGGGCTGCCTGGCGCACGCTTCGATCCCACGGAGTTCAATTGGATCGGCAATCTCGATCAGAGTGTCGGGACGTGCGCGGTCTGGCACACTTCGGGTATTCGGTCGTTTGACGATCTCTTCACGCGAGAGATTCTGTTCGGTGGCAGCGGACCTGGCGCGGTGAATGCCCAACACGCGACAGCTTTGAAGAACTTGTTGGGCCTGAAGCTTCGCGTCGTTCAGGGATTCCGTGGATCGGCCGACGTCAAACTCGCGATGCAGCGCGGTGAGGTCGAGGCTAATTGCGGTCTTTCGCTAGGGACGCTGAAAGCTCAGCACTTCGACGATTTCCAATCCGGCGCCCTGAAGCCGATCGTTCAACTGGCATTTGAGAAACACCCCGAACTTGCAGGCGTCAGTCACATCTACGACTATGCGACGTCCCCGGACATGCACCAGATCTTCGATCTGATCTTTGGAGCGCAGGTGATTGGCCGGCCGTTCGTCGCGCCGCCCGGGATACCAGAAGTGAGGCAGGCGATCCTCCGGAAGGCGTTCATCGCAACCGTCAGTGATCCGCTATTTCGACAGGACGCGACCAAGCTCAATCTGCCGATCGCGCCCATGAGCGGCGACGATGTGCAGCGGTTCTTTTCGAAGCTCATGGCGTATCCGACCGCGGTCGTGAGAAAAGCGGCCGAAGCGTATAACTAACGGCCGCCGGTCAATGCCGCGGCCGCGTCATCACGTTGAGCGTTGCCGGCGTGCCGGAGCGGACCTTGTCGAATGCGCGCTCCAGCGCCGGCATCACGGCGTCGGCGGTGGCGACCTTCTCGCCGTAACCGCCGCAGGTTTCCACCACCTTCTCGAAATCGGGTGACGGCCGCAGTTCCGTCAACGGCATGATGTTGGCCTTGGCGGCCTTGCCGTCGGGGTAGACGTCGAGGGTCGATTGCCGCACCGCGCCCCACATCGAATTATTGGTGATGAGGGTGAGGGTCGGCAGGTTTTCGGCGCGCCCGACAAAATGATACGGCAGCGGATTGCCGAACATATAGGAGCCGTCGCCGACAGTGGTGATGACCTCGCGGTCGGGCGCCGCGAGTTTGGCGCCGAGCGCGGCGCCAAGGCCGAAGCCGAGGCCGCCAGAAATCAGGTTGCCCATATAGGAGCGCGGTTCCGTCATATCGAGCGCCGGCAGGGGAACGCCGAGTTCGGAAATCACGATTGCGTCCTTGCTCTTCACTTGATTGATGCAATGCGCGAGATACGCAAGATGAATCGGCGACTGGTCCTTGACCGTCTCGATCAGCTTTTTGCGCTTGGCGGCGTTTTCGGCGCGCGCGGCGGCGACAGTCTGGCGGCGCGCATCGGCGGCAGCGCTGTGCGCCTTGCCGATCGTGCCGAGGGCTTCGCGCAGCAAACGCAGCGCCACGCAGGGATCGCCCTGCACCAGGAGATCGGCTTCGATCTCCTTGAAGGGATAGCGGGTGACCAATGGGTCAGCCGAGATGTTGATGATCTTGGCGTCGCGCCGCGGCCCGCCGCTCGCTGGGATCCATGGGATCACGCTTTCGAGCACGATGACGACGTCGGCCTTTTTGATCCAAGGACCGGCTTCGAAGCCGAGATGCATGGGGTGGTCGGTCGGCAGGTTGAAGTCGCGGGCTTCGCTTTGCACCACCGGGATGGCGAATTGATCCGCGAGCTTGCCAAGTTCGATCACCGCCGCTGGGTCGCGCCCAATCGTCGATGTTACGATCAGCGGGAATTCGGCCTTGGCGATCATCGCCGCGGCTTCCTCAATGAGCCGCCGGGCCGGTTCCGGCGCTGCGACGCCGAGCGGGCGGATGGTGTCGCGCCGCGCGTGGGTCGCGGGATTGGCCAGGACTTCGCGCGGCAGCGTTAAATAGACCGGGCCGCGCGGTTCGCTCATCATGATGTCGAGGGCGCGGTCCACCACCGCGTCGACCGGCTGACCCTCGCGCAGTTCGTAGTCCCATTTGACGAATTCGCGCACCATGCCGCCCTGGTCGAACGACTCCTGGCCCCAATGGATCGAGCGGTTGCGTGAGGCGATGTGACCGGTCTCGGTGATCGGCGTGCGGCCGGCGGCCAGCAGCAGCGGGACGTTATCGCGCGCGGCGTTCATCAGGCCACATAGCGTGTTCGCGGTGCCGACCGTGACATGCACCATCACCGCCGCCGGCTTGCCGCAGGTGCGGTAGTAGCCATGCGCCATCGCCATGGCGACATTCTCATGCGGCACGACCACGAATTTGGGGAATTTTGCATTACCGGCATTGCGCGAAATGCCCTCCACGATCGGGGCAAAATCGGTGCCGGCATTGGCGAATACATAGTCGATGCCGCGTTCGCCGAGTCGGGTGAGATAGGCTTCGGCGGTCATTTCCTTGGGCGTGTCGGTGCTGCTCACGGTCTGTCCAATCCTGTTGGGTGCCGCCTTGAACCTCTACCGGCGGCCGCCGCCCTGTCAATGCGAGGCGCCGCATGGCTGGCCAATGCGGGGTCGTCGCCAAGCGGTCGGGAATGGCGCGGATCGGGCAGGTTTGCGACGCCGCGGCCGCTCCCCTATAGAAGGGGCCGATCTTGGAACCGATCCCGTAGCCTCGCGGCCGCGTCAGCCTGCCATTCCGTGGTGGGCGCTGTGGCGGGCGGGCGTCATATCAATAGGAGCGAGTGTTCGATGGCCGACGGCGACGACAAGAAAAATCCGCATGCCTTGGGCGACCACGTGCTCGGCGCCAATGTCATCCACAAGCATGAAGCGGGCGGCGAATACGACCATGATCACGATCATTTCGAGTTCGACGAAGACGGCCCGTTGGAAGACAATCCGATCTGGTTGCAGGATCACGTGACGTTGGTGAGCGTCGGCATCGATATCGGCTCCTCCGGCACGCAGGTGATCTTTTCCCGCATCAATCTGCGCCGTTATGGCGAGGATCTCACCAGCCGCTATTACGTGGTTTCGCGCGAGACCTTGTACCAATCGCCGGTCGCGCTGACGCCCTATGCCAGCGAGGAGCGGATCGACGACGAGGGGCTCAAGCGCATTATTGACGACGCTTATAAATCCGCCGGGCTTGACCCCGCCAATATCGACACCGGCGCGGTGATCCTCACTGGCGAGGCGCTGCGCCGCGAGAACGCCGAAGGCATTGCCAAGCTGTTATCCGAACAAGGCGGCGATTTTGTCTGCGCCACCGCCGGCCATCACATGGAATCGATGCTGGCGGCCTACGGCTCGGGCGCGTCGAAGGCCTCGCATGAAGGCAACCGGCGCATCTTGAATATCGACATCGGCGGCGGCACGACCAAGCTCGCCATTGTTGAAAAGGGCTTCGTCATCGCGACCGCGGCGGTGCATATCGGCGGGCGCCTCCAGGTGGTCGACGACAAAGGCACGATCGTCCGGCTCGATCCGGCCGGCCGCTATCATGCGCGCCAGGCCGGCTTTGACTGGAACAAGGGCGACGTCATCGATCCCAAGCTCCTCGACAATGTTGCTGAAACCATGGCCGACGAACTCGTCGCCGCGCTGACGCAGCGGCCGATGCCGCCGGCGGTCGCGCATCTTTATCTTACCGACGCGATCCTCGATTTTGGCAAGATCGACGGCATGCTGTTTTCCGGCGGCGTTGGTGAATATGTCTATGGGCGTGAAAGCCGCGACTTCGGCGATATGGGTCGCCGGCTTGGCCATGCGATCCGGCGCCGCATCGATGCCGGCAAGCTTCCGTGGCAGCTGTTACCCGCGGCCGAATGCATTCGCGCCACCGCGCTTGGCGCCTCGGAATACAGCGTCCAGCTATCCGGCAACACCAGCTATATCTCCAAACCGGGTGAGCTGTTGCCACGCCGGAATCTGCAAGTGGTGCAGCCGCCGTTCGTATGCGAAGAGACGATCGACGCGGTCAAGCTTGCGAACGCAATCCGCAGTCACTTCACTTCCTTCGATCTGATTGAAGGGGAGGGCGAGGTGGCGCTGGCGTTACGCTGGCAGGGGCTGCCGTCCTACGAACGCATTGCGGCGTTTGCGGAGGGCATCCGCAACGGCCTCAAGAACACGATCGAGCACAAAAAGCCGGTTTACATCATGCTCGACGGCGACATCGCCCAGACCTTGGGCGCCATCCTGCGCGAAGAGTTCCTGGTCGAAAGCGAGATTCTCGCGATCGACGGCGTGATGCTGCGCGACTTCGATTATATCGACCTCGGCCGTATTCGGATGCCGTCCTACACGGTGCCGGTGACCATCAAATCGCTGGTGTTCAGCGAGGACGTGCAGGGCGGTCGGCCGGCGCAGCGCATCCATCATCACGAGCACGATCACGAGCACGATCACGAGCATGGTCACGAGCATGGTCACGGCCATGCCCACGGCCACCATCACCATGGCCACGACCATCACCACGGTCACGATCACAAGCCCGGTACCAAGCACTAAAGCGGGTCTCGCTGGACATGAATCGGGAGGACAAGCGCTGGCTGTTTATCCGCCTCATCCTGAGAGGGCGCAAGCGTATGCGCCTTCGGGAAACTCAATCATCGCGTAGCGCCCGTCTCGAAGGATGGGGCGGCCCCCATGGTTCGAGACGCCGCGCACGAGGCCGCGAAATCCAGGTACACCCAATATTGCGGCTCCTCACCATGAGGGCCGAGAGGGACCGCGAGTGCATCAAATTGATCGAAATCCGCTTTAGTGGTCCAATTCTAACATTCGCATCCCATTTCCGCGCGAGCGATTGATGCCCGTGGGGTCTTGCGACGCCCGGATCTGTGATCGGGTTGCCGGCGGAGCGAATCTTCCGTGGTAACGTCCGCCGCTCCAACAGCCGCCGCCGGCTCCACGAAGTTCCGGATGCCATGCCTTTGGCGCTTGGCGGCGGCGATATAACAAAAATCAATATCACAGTTTGCATTTATCGTCGGTCAGGCGGCGGCGTGACTTAACTGAAATTTATCGCGGCGATGATGAAGTTGCATCAGGCATCAGAACCGCTCTCGGTTGTATCTTGCAGACCGCCCGCCGCTCTAACCGATGGTCTTTGGCGCAATTGAGAGCAAGCGCAACCCACGGAGCCGGCCGGACAAATTAAAGATGACCGTCGCCCCCGCCACCGTCGAGTCTGACGCAGCCACTGGGCCCGTCGCCTATATTATCGATGATGACAGTCGGATCTGCATGCTGCTTTCGCGCATGCTCCACGCGTCTGGCTATGTGGCGTTGTCATTCACTAAGCCGGAACAGGGCCTGGCACAGCTCAGGAATGCCGACGCTTACAAGACGCCCACGGTCATTGTTCTCGATCTCTCGCTCGAAGGGACCGACGGCATCGAAGTCCTAAGCGCGCTTAAGGCGCATAAATACAAAGGCAGAGTGCTGCTCGTCAGCGGCAAGGATGAATCCACCTTGCTCGAAGTTGAAAGAATGGGCATGGCGCGCGGGCTTGCGATGCTGCCTTCGCTCAAGAAGCCGTTTCAGCTCAGCGACCTGACAAAACGCCTGAAAATCGAAATGGATCCGGCGAAGTCGGCGGCGGAGCCGATCGTGAAAAGCCAGGCGAGCGCGCTCGAACGGGCGGTGTCATCCGGCGAATTGATCTTTCGCTACCAACCGCGCGTGGATCTTAAGTCCGCGGCGGTGCGCGGCGCCGATGTGGCGATATACGAGCAAAACCCATCCGATGGTTTGGTGCCGTTGACGACGGCCTCGCTGCCGCCCAATTCGCCGATCTTCCATCCGCTATCGCGGCTTCTGCTTCGAAAAGTGATGGACGACTGGTCTCACCACCTGTCCGACGTCGAAACGCCAATCCGCCTAAGCCTTAAATTGCCTCTGTCGGTTGTTGCGACCGCTCAATTCCTTCAATTTGTCCGCAAGAGCATCTCAGCTAATCCGCAATTCGGTAATCTTGTCATCGAGGTGAACGATTGGCACCAGTTTAACAATGTCATGACGGTTCGCGACGTGAGTGCCCAGTTGAAGCTCTATGGCATTGGATTATCGACCGGCGAAATCGGCGCCCTGCATTCCGCAATTACGGAATCGTATCGATTTCCATTTGATGAGTTTAAGCTGAGCGCCAGCTTGATTTTAAATTGTGCGACGAATGAAACCAAGCAAGCCTTATGCAAGAATACCATCAGCCTCGCGCATGAGGCGGGTGCTTCGGTTTGTGCCGAGGGCGTGGCGAGCCGCGACGAATTAGAGACGCTTGTCGTAATGGGATGCGATACGGCGCTCGGCGCTTTGTGTGGATCGCCGCAACCCATTGAGACCTTCAAGGCGAAATATTTCGCACCGCGCGTGACGCAAAAGGCTGCGAATATCGAAGCGGCTGGCGACCCCTTCCAATGGCCTGACGCGGTTCCTGCAAAATAGATCCGAGGGGGCGGGTTTCGACCGCCAGTGAAATAGCAACACGTTAAATCAACAGAAGCGGCCGGGGGTTAATCGAAATGCCGGAAAAAAAAGTCTTGCGCGCATACCGTCCGATTGGGCTGATTGCGCTGTGTTTGTTCATTGTCGTCGCGGTTTGGGGGATCTTGGCCTACGATCTTGCTCGGTCGCGAACGGCGGCTCTTAACGAAGCGCGAAACGAAACCGCAAACCTGGCCAAGGCATTCAAGGAGAACGTCGCAGTGACGCTGGCCGCGATCGATCAGATGATGATCGCGGTCATTGCGGAAAACAATGAAACCGGGCGCGGCCTTCACATGCCCACGTGGATCGGTAGTTCGCCCTTGCTCAAACGAATTGGCGTCCAATCCACGATCATCGCGCCGGACGGGATGGCGGTCGCCACCACGATCGTCCCGGCCCCGACAGGGATGGATCTTTCGGATCGTCCACACTTTCGACATCACCTCGATCCGCTCGCTCCGCAACCTTACATCAGCGCACCGGTTGTCGGCCGCGCCTCCGGCAAATGGTCGGTCCAGATCACGCGCCGGATCACACGCGCCGATGGCAGCTTCGGCGGAGTCATGGTGATCTCGATCGATCCGTACTATTTCGCGAAGCTCTTCGATGACATCGATATCGGGAAACATGGCTCGGTCGCGCTCACCGGCTACGATGGCATCGTGCGCAGCCGCCGTTCGCTCACGAACCGCCAGATCGGCCAGAATGTAAGCGGCGGGATTCTATTCAGACAGGCGCTACTATCGAACAACGGCAGCATGACAACACGCAGCACCGTGGATAACATAGAGCGCATCTTCGCCTATGCGGCGGTCCCCGGCTATCCGCTTTTCGTAAACGTCGGATTCGCGACCAGCGACGTGTTTGCCGCGAGCGATGCCCAGAAGAATGCGTATCTGATACTCGGCGCAGGCCTAACGATCATGTTCGGCCCATTGGGCTGGTTTATTGCGCGTGAAGCCAGACGACAGCGCGCGCGGGATTTGGCGATCCTTACCGAGGAAAAGACAAGTGAGCAAAAGGGGCAGTTGGATGCCGCGTTGAACAATATGCGCGACGGCCTTTTGATGTTCGACCAAGATAACCGGGCGGTCGTTCTCAATCAGAGATTGATCGAAATGTATAAATTGCCGCCGGAGAAGGCGGTGCCAGGTAGCTCGCTGCGCGCGCTACTGGAGCAGCAAACCGCGGTTGGCACGTTTGGTGAGGACATCGACACGCACATCAAGGAATTGGCTGCGCAAAACTACACCCGGGACAATATTGTCGATCTGCCGGATGGGCGCTCGTTCCGCATCGTCAACCGGACCATGGCGGATGGCGGATGGGTCTCGACCCACGAGGACGTCACCGAGCGTAGGAACGTCGAAAAGCAGCTTCTCCAGCTCAACACCGAGCTTGAGGAGAGGGTTAAGGCGCGAACTGCCGAGCTCGTCAAGACGCAAGAACACGCGCAGATGGCGAATGTTCACGCGGAAAAGATGCAAGCGATCGGCAAGCTCACCGGGGGCATGGCGCACGATTTCAACAATTATCTCGGGATCATCATCGGCAATCTCGATCTGGTCAGAAACCTGTCCCCGGATGATCCGATGGTGGCAGATCTGATCGAAGAGGCCATGAGCGGCGCGCTCAGCAGCTCCGAACTGACCAAGAGCCTGCTCGCCTTCTCGCGCCGCCAGCCGCTGGCTGCTCGGCAAATTGACATCGGCGAGGCCATTGCGGCGGACGCGACGTTGCTGAAGCGTACATTGCGGTCAGACGTGGCGCTGACGACGCAGCTAGCGCCGGATCTCTGGGCGGTGAACGTCGACCGCGCCCAATTCGATAGCTGCATTGTCAATCTGATCAAAAACGCCAACGACGCAATACCAAAATCGCGCGAGGGTGCGGTGGTCATCTCGGCCTGCAATGTTCATCTCGATGAGCAAGTCGCGGCCTCGAACGAGAAAATTGTGGCGGGCGATTATGTGTTGATCGCGATATCCGACAACGGCACCGGAATGTCCCCTGAGATCGTGGCCCAGGTGTTCGAGCCATTCTTCACGACCAAGCCGGCGGGCCATGGGACCGGGCTTGGCCTCAGCATGGTGTATGGCTTCGTCAGTCAATCGGGCGGCCACATCAAGCTTGATAGCGAACCTGGCCGCGGCACCACCGTTCAGATCTACCTGCCCCGCGACCCCGCATCCGAGCGGAAGGTCGGCACTAATGCCGAGCCCGCCGCAATGCGCGGCAAGGCCGAAGCCATCCTGGTCGTGGACGACAACGACCGGCTGCGTCGGACGGTCGTGACACAGCTTTGGTCGTTGGGTTATCAGGTCATCGAGGCCGATAGCGGCGTCGCGGCATTGGCAATCCTGGAGCAGAGCGTACGGCATATCGACCTGATGCTTACGGATATTGTCATGCCGGGATGTATCGATGGGTATCAACTCGCGGAGCGCGCGTTCGATCGGCGGCCAGGCGTCAGGGTTCTTCTGACCTCCGGCTTTCCCGGCGATCCGTCGCGCCGCAGTGAGCGCACCGCCGCGCTGACGCTGCTAAGCAAGCCCTGCCGGATCGACGATCTGGCGCGTGCAATCCGTATAGAGCTCGATGCCAGACAAGATACCCAGCGGCCGTCCGAAGCAAGCTACGATCTCTGGGGCGAAGCGGACGGCGACAACGCTGCGGCCGTCAGCCATTGATCGCGCGCCGCCGTTGGTGGCAGGAGCCCATGGTTTCACCGCGATGGCCGGCGGGGCATTGTGCCAAACGCCGGCCGCCACACGCGATCGTCGTCGGTGAAACCGGCGGGTCCGCCGATGGCTGAGCCGGCTCGATTGTAAGTGCAGAGCGACAAACGCTCTTGCCGCGGCACAAAAATAATCTACAACAACAAGGCAAAAAGGCGCGCCAGCGCCTCCGCGCGCGGGCTCTTGCGGAAGAGCGCCGACCCGCCACGACGCGCAAATGGATGGGGGGAGTCATTGACGTGGCGAGGTCTGGACCCATCCTGGCTTTCGGTTCCCGGAAAGACCTGCTTGCATCCTTCAATCCAACGACACGCGTGCGCGCGCCCGGGTGGGAAAGTGCAGCTTAGCGGCGCTCAGCCATGACCGAAGCGGTCGGCCGCGTTGAGGCGATGCCTCATGCAGAACCCCCGCGATGGCGCTTCGATTCCCGTTGGATCCTGATCGGCGTGCCGGTCGTGCTGGTGGTCTGGCTCGCGATCGTTCCGTTGACCTTCCTGCTCTGGCAAAGCGTGCTGACGCCGCACACCGCGGCGCGGCCGGCCGAGTTCACGCTCGATAATTTCCGTACCGCCTACTTCAGCGCCGACACCTTCGGGCTGTTCGTTAATTCCGTGGTGTTTGCGACCGGCACCGCGCTATTTGCGTTGCTGGTCGGAACCGCGTTGGCCTGGATGAATGAGCGCACCAACACGCCGTTCAAGTCGCTGTTCTTCGCGCTGTCGATCATTCCGCTGGTGATTCCCGGCATCCTGTTCACCGTGGCCTGGATGCTGCTCGCCAGCCCGAAAATTGGGCTGCTCAACGTCGCGCTGCAAGGGTTGTTCGGGACCGACATGGTGTTTTTCGACATCTACACCATGGCGGGGATGATCTGGGTCGACGGGCTGCACTATTCGCCGATCGCGTTCCTGCTGATGACGGCGGCGTTTCGCTCGATGGATCCCTCGCTGGAGGAATCCGCGCAGATGAGCGGCGCCTCGATCCTTCAGATCGCCTATCGCATCACATTCAAGCTTGCCTGGCCGGCGGTGTTGGGCTCGCTGCTGATCCTGTTCGTGCGCGCCATCGAATCCTTCGAGGTGCCAGCCCTGCTCGGGCTGCCGGTCGGCATCCATGTCTATACCTCGGCGATCTACCAAGCGATCCATCAATATCCGAGCCAGATCGGGCTGGCGTCGTCTTATGCGATTACGCTTTTGGTGCTGTGCTGCTTCGGCATCTATCTTCAATCGCGATTGTCCTATCAAGGCTCGCGCTTCTCGACCGTGACCGGCAAAGGTTTTCGTCCGCGCACCGTCGATCTCGGCCGCTGGCGCTGGTTCGCGGCCTCGTTGTTTGTGATCTATTTCCTGGTCATCGTGCTGCTGCCGTTTCTGGTTCTGGTGTGGACGTCGCTGCAGAAATACTACAGCGCGCCGTCCTGGGACGCGTTGAACCGGATGTCGTTCGACAACTATCGCAGCGTGCTCGACTATCCCGGTTTCTGGACTACGGTTCGCAACAGCCTGTTCCTGTCGCTGACCTGCGCCAGCATAATCATGATCGTCGCCGCGGTGATTTCATGGGTGGTGGTGCGCACCAAGATTCCCGGCCGCTGGCTGCTCGATACCCTCGCCTCGATGCCGTTGGTCTTCCCCGGCATCGTGCTCGGGCTGTCGATCATGATTTGCTATCTCTACATCGACATCGGCATTTACAACACGATCTGGATCATGCTGGTCGCCTATGTGACGCGTTTTCTGCCTTACGGCATGCGCTATGTTTCGACCTCGATGTTGCAAATCCACAAGGAGCTTGAGGAATCCGCCGCGATGAGCGGCGCGTCCTGGAGCATGAATTTCCGCCGCATTGTCTTGCCGCTGCTGAAGCCGGGCCTGCTCGCCGGGTTTGTCTATGTGGTGATCGTGTCGATCCGCGAGCTGTCGAGCTCGATTCTGCTGTACAGTCCCGGCAATGAAGTGGTGTCGATCATGATCTGGGAGCTCTGGCAGAATGGCCAATATGTGGAGCTGTCCGCGCTGGGCGTTATGCTGATCTTGCTGTTGTTCGTGCTGGTCATGATCGCCCAGATCATCGGCCGGCGTTTTGGGATCGCCGAAAGATAGGGGAACGGTCTTGCTCAGTGTCAAAGCGCTCTACACCGAATACGCCAGCGAACACGGCACCGTGGTCAAGGCGGCGCAAAACGTCGCGTTCGAAGTGCCGGAGGGCAAGCTGTTCACGCTGCTCGGCCCCTCGGGTTGCGGCAAGACCACCACGCTGCGCTCGATCGCCGGTCTGGAGCGGCCGGTCTCGGGTGAGATCGAAGTCGCGGGCCGCGCGGTCTATTCGTCGAGCCGCGGCATTTTCGTTGCGCCGAACAAGCGCAACTTCGGCATGGTGTTCCAATCCTACGCGATCTGGCCGCACATGAATGTGTTCCAGAACGTCGCCTTCCCGCTGGAGGTGCGCAAGCTCGCCAGGCGCGAGATCGCGGATAAGGTGATGCGCGTGCTCGCCGCCGTGCAACTCGGCCATCTGGTCGATCGCGAGGCCACCAAACTGTCCGGCGGCCAGCAGCAGCGGCTGGCGCTGGCGCGCGCCCTGGTGATGGAGCCGCAGCTTCTGCTGCTCGACGAGCCGCTATCCAATCTCGATGCCAAGCTGCGCGATGCCATGCGCACCGAACTCAAGCGTTTGCAGCGCGAGTTCAACCTCACGACGGTCTATGTGACGCACGATCAGACCGAGGCCTTGGCCCTCTCGCACGAAATCGCGGTGATGAATGACGGCTTTATTGTGCAAATCGGCACGCCCCGCCAGATCTATGAGCAGCCGAGCAATCAGTTCGTGGCCGATTTCGTCGGCCAGACCAATTTCATCGGCGGCACCGTGACGGCCGTTGACGAACCGGCCGGCCGCTGCCGGGTCATGACCGCGCTTGGTGAATTGAAGGCCCATGCCGCTGACGGGGTGGTGCGGGATGCCGCGGTGGTGGTGTCGGTGCGGCCCGAGGATGTCGAGCTTTCCGAACAGGAACCGACGCCCGAGGCCGATGACAACATCGTCCGGACCACCGTGCATGCCAAGGATTTCCTTGGGGAATATCTGGATTTTCAAGTCAGAGTGGGCGATGTTGTGCTGCAAGCGCGGGCTCATTCCTCGCTGCGCACCCCGACCGGCGATCCGATCTTTGTTCGCATGCGGGCGGCAAAATGCGTTGCGATCCGGACCAATACCGCCCCCCCGGCGAGTCTGGCATCGCAACAATGAATTCGTAATGAAGCGTTGCGAAACTGAAGTCCGAGTGACCGCAAAAAGACTGCAAGGAGAAGCATAGCATGGCCAAAAATGCCGTCGTTTCCGAGGAACTGGCGAAGAAATTCGCGACTGAGAAGGAGACGCCCTATACCCGCTGGATCAAAGCCGAGGGCCTCGACATCATTCCGGCGCTCTATGTGCGCAACCTCCGCACTGTCGACCTGAAGCCCTGGGCGCGGCGCGGCGGCAATGCCGTGTTCGTCAATCATGACGCGTCGCGGGTTTCCAATGACAGCTATGTCATGGAAATTCCGCCCGGCAAGAAGCTTGAGCCGCACCGGCAGCTATTCGAAGAAATGGTCCTGATTCTCGAAGGGCGTGGCTCCACCACGGTCTGGAACAATGAGGGCAAGCGCATCACCTTCGAGTGGAAGGCCGGTTCGCTGTTCTCGATCCCGCTCAACTGCTGGCATCAGCACTTCAACGGCTCCGGCAAGGAGTCCGCCCGCTACGTCGGCGTCACCAATGCGCCGCCGGTGATCAACCTTTATGAAGACCTCGACTTCCTCTTCGGCTGCGAGCACGACTTCAAGAACCGGTTCAACGGCGAACCGGATTATTTCGCGGCGAAGAACGAGCAGGATGGCTTCCTGCTCAAAACCAATTTCGTGGCCGACGCGGTCAACCTGCCGTTGATCACCGCCAAGGAGCGCGGCGCGGGCGGCGGTCACATCCGCTTCTCGATGGCCAAGGGCTCGATGAACAGCCATATCTCGCAGTTCCCGATTGGCACCTACAAGAAGGGCCATGCGCATGGGCCGGGCGCCTATGTGATCATCCTGTCGGGCGAAGGCTATTCGCTGATGTGGCCGGAGGGCGAGGAGCCCAAGCGCTATGATTGGGAAGTCGGAACGCTGATCGTGCCGCCGAACATGTGGTTCCATCAGCATTTCAATTCCGGCACTACGCCGGCGCGCTATCTCGCGCTCAAGCATGAGGTGGTGTCGATCCGCAATGCGCAGGGCGTGCCCAAGGCCTGGATCAGCCGCCGCATCGGCGGCGACCAGATCGACTATGCCGACGAGAAGCCGGAAATCCGCAAGATGTTCGCGGATGAGGTCGCCAAGCGTGGGCTGGAGCCGCGGATGGACCAGGCCTATACGCAGGAGCTTGCCGACCTGCCGCCGAAGCAGGACGCGGCCGCTTAACCCGCTCGGCGCTCGTTTTTTTTGAGCCCTCTCCGGCAAGCGGAGAGGGCTCAATTATTTTCGGCGCGACGCTGCCGCGATTGCGCCGCGGCGGCTTGCAAACGCCCGTTTGCCCGCTCATCCTGTCGCAAAGGATGCAGGGCCAACCTGCCGCTCGTTTTCAGGGAGGGCGCGATGCCGTTTACGGTCGCATTTGCATTACTGCTGGCGTTGGGCGTTCCCGCCGCCGCGCAATCGTCAACGCTCGCCGAACTGGCGATGTATTCCGGCGCCGACCGCACCGAGCGGTTGATCGCCGGCGCAAAAAAGAAGGCGTCCTCAATATCTATTCGTCGGTGACGACCGACGACATGCGCGTGTTGGTGAGCGCGTTTGAAAAGAAATACGGCGTGAAGATGCAATTCTGGCGCGCCAGCTCCGAGAGCATCTTGCGCCGCGCGATGATTGAGAACCGCGCCGGCCGCTTCGAGGTCGATGCCATCGAAACCAGCGCCGCCGAAATGGAATCGCTGCATCGCGAGGGTCTGCTGCAAGAGGTGCGTTCGCCGCATCTTGCCGATATCACGCCGGCGGCGCTGCGGCCGCATCGCGAATGGGTCGGCGACCGGCTCAATATCATCGCCGCCGGCTACAACACCAAGCTGGTTCGCAAGGATGAGCTTCCGAAGCGCTATGAGGATTTCGCCGATCCGCGCTGGCGCGGCCGGCTCGGGATCGAATCCGACGATGCCGTGTGGTTCGGCGCGCTCGCCAATGTGATCGGCGAAGACAAGCTTGTGCAGATGTTCCGCGACATGGTGCGCGTGAACGGCGTATCGGTGCGCAAGGGCCACACGCTGCTTGCCAATCTGGTGGTCAGCGGCGAGGTTCAATTCGCACTCACGCTCTATCACTATAAGGCCGAACAGCTCAAAAACTCCGGCGCGCCGATCGATTGGTATATGATCCCGCCGGGTTTTGCGCGCTTTCTCGGCACCGGCGTGCTGCGGCGCGCGCCGCATCCGCATGCGGCGGTACTGTTTTTCGATTTCATGCTGTACGAGGCGCAGCAACTGCTGGTTACCCGCGACTTTACGCCGACCAATATGAAAGTTCGCCCGCTCGACATCGTGTTCAACGTCGTCGACCCTGCCCAGATCCTCGACCAGGGCGACAAGTGGACCAAGCTCTACGATGAGATCGTGGTGAAGCAGGGCAAGAAGCGGTAAGCGGCCTATGGCTTCAGCGTTGCCGTGTCGAGCGCCGGCGCGCGATCGGCGCGCTTGCCCCACAGCCGGCGGTGCAGCCGGTCGAGCCAGAGATAGATCACCGGCGTGGTGTAGAGCGTCAGCATCTGCGACACGATCAGCCCGCCCACGATCGTAATGCCAAGTGGACGGCGCATTTCCGAGCCGGGCCCGCTGCCCAGCACCAGCGGCAGGGCGCCCAGGAGCGCGGCGAGGGTGGTCATCAGGATCGGCCGGAAGCGCTCCATGCAGGCCTCAAAGATCGCCTGCTCCGGGCTCAGTCCGCGATTTCGTTCGGCTTCGAGCGCGAAGTCGACCATGATGATGCCGTTCTTCTTCACAATGCCGATCAGAAGAATGATTCCAATAAAGGCGACCAGCGACAGTTCGGTGCGGAACACAAGCAGCGCCAAGAGCGCCCCCAATCCGGCCGATGGCAGGGTCGAAATGATTGTGAGCGGGTGGGCAAGGCTCTCATAGAGCACGCCGAGCACGATATAGACCGTGAACAGCGCCGCCAGAATCAGGAGCGGCTGCGTCCCGATCGATTGGCGGTAGGAGCGGGCGTCGCCCTGAAACTCGGCGCGCAAGGTTTCGGGCACATGGAGTGCGGCAACCGCACGGTCGACAGCGCGCGTCGCCTGCTCGATGGTCACGTCGGGCGCCAGGCTGAAACTGATCGTCACGGCCGGGAACTGGCCCTGGTGGTTGATCACCAAGGGCTGCAATCCGCGCTCGATCCTGGTCACCGCCGTGAGCGGCACCTGGACGCCATTGGCGCCGGGGACATAGATGCGCGCGAGATCGGTCGGGTCGCGCTGATATTGCGGATCGATTTCGAGAATCACGCGGTATTGGTTGCGCTGAGTGTAGAGCGTCGACACCTGCCGCTGCGCGAAGGCGTTGTTGAGCGCCGCTTGGATGTCTTGCGCGCGCACGCCCAGCCGCGATGCCGCGACGCGATCGACAATCACATTGACCTGCAATCCGCCCTGCTGGCGGTCGCTGGAGACGTCGGCGAGTTCCGGCACTTTCTGCAGCCGGTCGGCGATCACGGGCGCCCAGCGTATCAACTCCTGATAGTCCGGGGTCCAGATCGTGTACTGGTAGCTTGAGTCGGAGGAGCGGCCGCCGGTGCGCACATCCTGCGCCGGAAACATGAAAGCGCGCAGCCCGGGGATGGCGTTCAATTGCGGCCGCAGCCGGTTGATTACGTCCCACGCGCTCTCGCGCCGCTCCGACAGCGGCTTAAGGCTGATGAACAGATTGCCGCGATTGACCGAGGAATTAAACGACGAGGTTCCGATCGACGAGCCGACGCCGGCCACCGCGGGGTCGGCCAGCACGATGTCGGTCGCGCGCTGCTGTAGCTCCGTCATGGCCTGAAACGACGTCTCCGGCGAGGCCTGGGTCGAGCCCCAGATCAGCCCGGTGTCGTCGAACGGGAACCAGCCCTTGTCGGTCCTGACATAGAGCACGACGGTGAGCGCGATGGTGCCGATAAACACCAAGAGGGTCAGCGCGCCATGACGCAGCACGACGCGCAGGCTGCGCCCATAGAGCGCGATCATCCATGCCATGGTTCGCTCCACCGCGCGGTCGAACCAAGTCGCATCCTTGCTTGGCGGTTTGCGCACCAAATGCGCGCAGATCATCGGCGTCAGCGTCAGCGACACCACCATGGACACCGCGATGGCGAAGGCGAGCGTTACCGAGAATTCGCGGAACACCCGCCCGATCACGCCGGTCATGAACAGCAGCGGGATGAACGCGGCAATCAGCGAAATACTGATCGAGACCACGGTGAAGCCGATCTGGCGCGCGCCCTCCATCGCCGCCTGCATCGGCGCCATGCCCTTTTCGAGATTGCGGAAGCAGTTCTCGATCATCACGATGGCGTCGTCGACCACGAAGCCGACGGAAACCACCAGCGCCATCAGCGACAGGTTGTTGATCGAGAACCCGGCCACCCACATCATCGCGCAGGTGCCGGCCAGCGCCAGCGGGACGGTAATTCCGGCGGCGAGGGTCGCGGCGCCCCGGCGCAGGAACAAAAACACCACCAGCATCACCAGCGCGATGGCGATCACCAGGGTGATCTGCATATCGAGCACGCTGGCGCGGATGGTCTGGGTCCGGTCGGAGAGAACCGCGATGTCGACGCCCGCCGGGATCCAGCGCTTGAGTTCGGGCAGCATGGCGCGCACCCGTTCCACGGTCTCGATCACATTCGAGTCGGCCGATTTGGTCAGCACCAGCAGGATCGCGGGCTGGCGGTTGAACCAGCCGAACGAGCGGCTGTTGCGCACGCCCGGCTCGATCGAGGCGATGGCCGAAAGCCGCACCACGGCGCCGTTGGCGGCGCGGATCACCAGCGGTTCGTAATGCGCCGCGGCGCGGACCTGGTCATTGGTGGCGATGGTGACGGCGCGTTCGCCGCCATCGAAGGCGCCGAGCGGGCCGACCGAATTGGCGTTGGTGACGGCGGTCCGCACGTCCTCCATCGACAGTCCCATCGAGGCCAGCGCGACCGGATTGACCCGGATGCGGATCGCCGGCTGCTCGGCGCCGTTGACGCTGACCTCGGCGACGCCCTCGATCTGCGACAGGCGCTGGGCGACCACCGTGTCGGCGGCGTCATACATCACGCTGGGCGACACCGTGTGCGAGGTCAGCGCGAGGATCATGATCGGCGATGCCGACGGGTTCGATTTGCGAAACGACGGCCGCGACTGGAGATCGCCGGGCAGGTCGGTAAGTGCGGCATTGATGGCGGCCTGCACATCGCGCGCGGCGCCGTCGATATTGCGGGTCAAGTCGAATTGCACGGTGATGCGCGTTAGCCCAAGCGACGAGCGCGAGGTCATCTCGGTGACGCCTGGAATTTCGCCTAGCCGGCGCTCGAGCGGCGCGGCCACTGTCTGCGCCATGGTCTCGGGATCGGCGCCGGGCCGGTTGGCACTGACGCTGATGGTCGGAAATTCGACCGTCGGCATGCTGGCGACCGGCAGGAAATGATAGGCGACCGCGCCCATCAGCAGCAGCCCGATGGCCAGCAGCGTGGTGCCGACCGGTCGTCGGATCGCGGGCCCGGAAATGTTCATGGACCGCTCCCCGGCCGCTGCGAGGGCTCCGGCGCCGTCGGCAGATCGAGCTCGGGCTGGTCGGTGCTGGCGCGCCAGCGGTTCCAGCGCGCGCGCAGCCGTTCCAATTGCAGGTAGATCACCGGTGTCGTGTAGAGCGTGAGCAATTGGCTCAGCAACAGGCCGCCAATGATGGTGATGCCCAGCGGATTGCGCAGTTCGGAGCCGGTGCCGCTTTCGACTGCCAGCGGGATCGCGCCAAACAGCGCCGCGAGCGTTGTCATCATGATCGGGCGAAAGCGCAGCAGCGCCGCCTGGACGATGGCCTCGCGCGACGTCATGCCCTGGACGCGTTCGGCCTCAAGCGCGAAATCGATCATCATGATGGCGTTTTTCTTGACAATGCCCATCAGCAGGATGATCCCGATCAGCGCGATCACCGACAGATCGTGGCCGAGCAGCATCAGCGCCAGCAGCGCGCCCAGGCCGGCCGACGGCAATGTCGACAGAATCGTGATGGGATGGATGACGCTTTCATAGAGCACGCCCAGCACGATATAGATGGCGATGATTGCCGCCAGAATGAGCCAGGGCTGGCCGGCGAGCGAACGGGCGAATTCGGCCGCATCGCCGGAATAGCTGCCGACCACCGAGCTTGGCATGCCCAGTTCGCGCTCGGCGGTTTCGATGATGCGCACCGCATCGCTGAGCGACGCGTGCGGCGCCAGGTTGAAGCTGACGGTGACCGCCGGAAACTGCTCGTAATGCGCGATGACCAGCGGCGCGGTGGTGTGCTGGAAGCGGGCGAGCGCTGAGAGCGGAACCTGGGCGCCGGCGATGCCGGGCACATAGAGCCGCGCCAATGAATTGGGATCGTTCTGGTAGTGCGGCATGGCTTCGAGGATCACGCGGTATTGGTTCGACTGCGCATAAATGGTCGAGATTTGCCGTTGTCCGAACGCGCTGTTGAGGGTGTCGTTGACCATTTGCAGAGAGACGCCGAGCCGGCCGGCCAGTTCGCGGTCGACATTCACCATCAGCCGCAGGCCGTCGTCCTGGGCCTCGGACGCGACCTCGCGCATGATCGGCGAGGCTTGCAGCCGCTCCGCCAGACGTTCGGCCCACAGGCTCACCTCCTCGGCGCTGGTTCCGGTCAGGGTGTATTGGTATTGCGCGCGGCTGATGCGGGTCGCGATCTGGATATCTTGCACCGGCTGGAAGAACAGGATCACGCCCGGGATGCGCTCTACCTGGCGTTGCAACCGGTCGATTACCGTCGTGACCGGGGTTCGCCGCGCGTCGCGTGAGCGCAGCGTAATGGCGAAACGCGCGGCATTCGGGGTGGCGTTGATCGGCGTGACACCGACGACCGAGGCGACGCCCACCACCTCGGGGTCCTTGCGGATCGCCGCTTCGACGGTGGCGCGCAGGCGCTGCATCTCGCCGAACGACACTTCGTTGCCGCCCTCCATCACTGCGAAGATCAGGCCGGTGTCCTGCTGCGGCAGGAATCCCTTGGGGATGACGACATAGAGCCCGAGCGTCGCGACCATGGTGCCGGCCAGCACCAGAAGGGTCAGCGCTTCATGCTTCAGCACCCATTCGAGGGTCTGGCGATAATATTCGATGGTCCGCTCGACACCGCGGTTGAAGAAACGCGTGACGGCGTTACCGTCGGTCGCCGCGGACGGACGCCGCAGCATGCGGCTGCACATCATCGGGGTCAGCGTCAGCGACACAATCGCCGATACCACGACGGCGATGGTCAAGGTCAGCGCGAATTCGCGGAACATGCGACCGACCAGGCCGGTCATGAACAACAGCGGTATGAACACCGCGATCAGCGACATCGTCAGCGAAATAATGGTGAAGCCGATTTCGCGCGCGCCCTTGAGCGCGGCCTGGAACGGGCTTTCGCCTTTTTCCATGTGGCGCACGATGTTCTCGATCATCACGATGGCGTCGTCGACCACGAAACCGGTGCCGATGGTGAGCGCCATCAGCGAAAGATTGTCGAGCGAAAAACCGACAAACCACATCACGCCAAAGGTTGCGATCAGCGAGAGCGGCAGCGCGACCCCGGCAATGAGGGTGGCGCTGATGGTGCGCAAGAAGATCAGCACCACGGTGATGACCAGTGCGACGCTGAGCACCAGCGTGAACTGCACATCGCGAACCGACGCGCGGATGGTGTTGGTCGCGTCATGTACGACCGTGAGATCGACCCCGGCGGGGAACGCGCGGCGCAGCCGTGGCAGTTCGTGCTGAATGCGCCGCACGGTTTCCACCACATTGGCGCCCGGTTGGCGCTGAATGTCGACCACGACCGCGGGGAGGCCGTTGTACCAGGCGCCGACTTTGTTGTTTTCAAGCCCGTCGATGATGTCGGCGACGTCCTTGAGCAGGACCGGCGCATTGTTTCGGTAGGCGACGATGATGTTGTGATAGGCGGCGGCGGCGGTGATCTGCTGGTTGGCGGCGATGGTGTAGGCTTGATAGGTGCCGTCGAGCGCGCCGGCCGGTCCAGCGACATTGGCGGCGACGACCACGGCACGCAAATCCTCAAGCGCAATGCCGTAATTGGCGAGCCGCGCGAGGTCGGCTTGGATGCGCACCGCGGGCTTGAGCCCGCCTTGCACCGTGACCTTGCCGACGCCGGTGACTTCGCTTAGGCGCTGGGTCAGCACCGTGTCGGACAAGTCCGAAAGCTGGCGCAGCGAAATCGTCGGTGAGGTCAGGGCCAGCGTTATGATCGGGGCGTCGGCCGGGTTCACCTTCGAATAGATCGGCGGGTAGGGCAGGTTGCGCGGCAAGGTCGAGCCCGCGCTATTGATCGCCGCCTGCACATCCTGCGCCGCCGCATCGATGTTGCGGTTGAGGTCGAATTGCAGCGTGATCTGGCTGATCCCATACGAACTCGACGAGATCATGTTGGAAAGCGAAGGGATCTGTCCGAACTGGCGTTCGAGCGGGGCGGTTACCAACGACGCCACCACGTCGGGGTTCGCGCCGGGAAGCTGGGTGGTGACCTGGATGGTCGGGAAATCGACTTGCGGCAAGGATGAAACCGGCAGCCACAGGTAACCGAGCAACCCGCCCAGCATCACCGCAATGCCGAGCAGTGACGTCGCGATTGGGCGTTGGATAAAGGGCGACGATACGCTCGTGCTCATGGCGTTGCGCCTGGTTTCGCCCCCGGTGCTTGAGTTTTGCCCTTTTCACCGCCCTTGTCGACGCCGTCCTTGCCTGCGCCGCCTTTGCCTTTGCCGCCGCCCTTGCCACCGCGCGGCTGGGTCTCGACCGTCGGTATCGCCGGCGGCAGCCCGACCTCTTCGGTGCCGGTGACTTCGACCAGCGCGCGGTCAGCAATCCGCGCAAAGCCGGACGTCACGATTTGCTCGCCCGCCGCGAGGCCGTCGGCGATTACGGCACGAACATCGTCCTGCCGCGCGACCGTAACGCGGCGCACGCTGACGGTCGAATCCTTGTCGATGGTGAACACAAAGGTGCCGACCGGTCCGCGTTGCACGGCGGCGGTCGGAACCACCACCACCTGCCGCAGGGTATCGATGAGCAATCGCACATTGACGAACTGGCCGGGCCAGAGCTGGAGGTTCCGGTTGGGGAACTCGCCCTTGAGCCGCACCGTGCCGGTGGTGGGATCGACCTGATTGTCGATCACCAGCACCTTGCCGCTGTCGACCAGGGCGCGGCCATCGGGCCCCATGGCGTCGATCGGCAGCGATCCTTCCGCCATGCCGCGGTTGAGATCCGGCAGCGTTTGCTGCGGCAGGTTAAACAGCACCGAAATCGGCCGCACCTCGGTGATGACGACCAGTCCGGTTGTATCGGAGGGCCGCACGATATTGCCCTCATCCACCTGTCGGATGCCGGTGCGGCCGGCGATCGGCGCGGTGATGTCGGTATAGGAAAGGATTGCGCGGGCATTGTCGATCACCGCCTGGTCGCCGCGCACCTGGGCTTCCAGCTGCGCCACCAGCGCGCGCTGGGTGTCGACTTGTTGTTTGTTGATCGCGTTACTGGCCGCCAGCCGCATATAGCGTTCGAGATCGAGCTGGGCATTGGCGAGTTGCGCCTCGCGCTGCGCCTTGGTCGCCACCGCCTGGTCGTATTGCGCCTGGTAGAGCGTGGGGTCGATTTTAGCGAGCACGAAGCCGCGGGGCACGTCCTGGCCTTCGATGAATGAGATCGCGATCAGCTTGCCTTCGACCTGCGGTTTCACCACCACGGTGTTGAGCGCGCGCGCGGTGCCGACGCCGTCGAGATAGACCGGCACATCCGCAAGCCGCGCGACCGCCGCGCGCACCGGCACCGGATCGGCGGTGTTGCCCGGTCCGGCGAAACGCTTGCCCTTGCCGCCCTTGCCCTGCTGCTGGGTCGGCTGCGGGGACGGCCAATAGATCACGGTCGCGGCAACGACCGTGAGGCCGACCAGAACAACGGCTATCGGCTTCCAATTCATGGATGGTTTGTGACGCGAACCGCCGGTTGAGGCAACCAGCTGCCGCCAAGGGCCTGGTAGAGGCTTAAAGCCGCCTGGAGGCGCGCCAGACGGGCGGCGACCCGGTTCTCCTCGGCGGTAAACAGCGATTGCTGGGTCACCAATACGGTCACGAGATCCACGGTGCCTTCCCGCAGGCGGGTTTCGGCGATTTCGAAGGCGCGGCGTGAGGACTCGACCACCTGCTGCTGTAACCGCTCGCGCTCGGCGCTATCCCGCACCGAAATGAGCGCTTTTTCGACATCGGTAAAGCCCGAAACCACGGCCTTGCGGTAGAGCGACAGCAGTTCAAGCTGCCGGCCCTGGGCCTGTTCCAACTGGCCTTCCAAGCGCTGGCCGTCGAATATCGGCTGGGTCAGTCCGGCCGCCAGCGAGTAGAACGCCGATTCCGGGCGGAACAGCAGCCGCAGCGCAGCGCTGGTGAAACCGCCCTCGCCGGTCAGGCGGATGCTCGGGAAGAAAGCGGCGCGGGCCGCCGCGACATCGGCATCGGCGGCGACCAACTCGGCCTCGGCCGCGCGAATGTCGGGGCGCTGGTTCAGCAATTCGGATGGCAGGCCCGGGCTGACGCGCGGAATGCCCAGCGCATAAAGGCCGCCGCCGCGCACCCGCACGGCGGCGGGCGCCCGGCCGATCAGCAGCGCGAGCGCGGCGATGTTATGTCGTAAGGTCTCGTCGAGCTGGGGAATTTCCGCGCGCTGGCTCGCCAGCAAGGTTTCCTGCTGCGCCACTTCGAGCGCGCCCGCGGTGCCGGCCTCCTGGCGTTGGCGGATCAGGCTCAGCACCCGGCTGGCGCTCTCGACATTGCGGTTGGCAATGCGCAGCCGTTCCTGCGACGACAACACCAGGAAATAGGCGGTCGCCACGCTTGCCACGGCGCTGACAGCGACCACGTCGCGGTCAAAGCGCGCGGCAATCGCGTTTTCTTCCGCCGCGCGCACGGTCGCGCGGTTCTTGCCCCAGAAATCGATTTCGTAACTAGCGCCGAGCGCGGCGCGAAAACTGCTGCGATTGGGGCCGCCGGCGGGGCGGGAGCGCGTCGCGCTGGCATCGAGATCGACCGCCGGCAACAGCGTCGCGCCGGCGATCTTGCTCCTGGCGTCGGCCTGGACGATCCGCGCAACCGCGGCCGCGATGTCGAAATTGGCGGTCTGCGCTTCTTCGATCAGGGCGGTGAGTTCGTTGGAGCGAAAGCCGCGCCACCAATCAAGCGCCGGTGGAGGCGCTGGCGGCAGGCTTGGCGCGGTGGCGTAGCGCTCGGGGATGCCGATTGCGAGTTCCGAACGCTCATGCAGGTTGCAGGCGGCGAGCATCAGGCACAGTCCCGCCACGGCGACCACGGCCTGCCGGAGTCCCGCAGCCGTTCCGCCTGACCGATGTCCCCACAAGCCAGCAAACATATGATCGACCTGCCGTCGTTGCAGCCGCTCACGCAATACATTGAAGAGGAACGCGAACGAGCCGCACCGATACGCGTGCGACCAAGAATCGCCCATCGCCTATAATTAGCAGGCTCGCCGCGACGGGCCACCTAAATGTCGGTTTCCCGCAGGCAGCGCCCGCTTTGACGTGTCAGGCCAATGCGTTGAGCGGTCGGGGGCGGTCGACGGGCGGCTAGCGCGCCGCGCCAAGATACCAGTCGAGAATCTCGGCGCCGTTCCAATGCACCACGCCTTCGAAGCTGCCGACGTAATCGTAGATCGCTTCGAGATATTTGATCCGGTGCGGCTGCCCCGAAATGTAGGGATGGATCGCCAGGGCCATGATCTTGGCGCGATCGGCGCCTTCGGCGTAAAGCCGATCGAACTGGTCGACGGCGCGCTTGAGCAGATAATCGCTTTCGTGGTGCTGCACGATCATCATCGGGATGTCGTTGAGCTCAACCGAATAAGGCAGCGTCACCAGCGGACCATGCGCGGTCCGCAATGTCGTAGGTTCGTCGTCATAGACCCAATCGCCGATATAGCGCACGCCCGCCTCGGTCAGCAGGTCGGGGGTGTCGTAGGTCTGGGTCAGGCCCGGACCGAGCCAACCGACCGGACGCTTGCCGGACGCACGTTCCAGAATGTCGAGCGAGCGCACGATCATTGCCTTCTGGTCGGGCTCGTTGTGGATCGGGCCCTGCTGGTAGGAGTGGCCCATGAACTCCCAGCCGTCGTGCCGCGCTTGATCGGTGACGCGCGGATAGTCCTCGCAGACCCGCGCATTGAGCGCGAGCGTCGGGCGGATGCCGCGCCGCGCGAACAGATCGAAGAACCGCCAGCAGCCGACCCGCATTCCGTATTCGTGCCAGCTCCAGTTCGGCACGTCGGGGATCAGCGACACGCCGGTGGGCGCCGGCAGCACCTGGCGCGCCATCGGCCGCGCGATGTCCCAGACCTCGTAGTTAACGATGGTCCAGAACACCAGCCGGGCCCCGCCCGGCAGCCTCAGGGGTGGGCGGTCGACAATCGCCGAATAGTCGCAGCGTTGGTGCGGCAGCATGGGTGGCATGGGTAAACTCTCGTTTGGTCGACGACGATAGCGCTCAACCGGTCATCCAGCGCGGCGCGATCCTTCGGGCTGGCACCGCGCGCCCGCGGCAATAGGGGTGTGTCCCGCGCGCGCCCTTATGTTATAGGGCGGCGGGGAAGGCGAGACCACGGCATGTCAACCGAAACGATGGGTACAGCGCTGCGTCCGCGGCGGTCTCTGCGGGCGCCGCGCAGGCGGCTGCGGCTTGAGCATGTCGTGATGGGCGGCGCCATCGTCTCGCTCATTGTTCTGGTCGTGTTGCCGCTGGCATTCCTGCTGGTCGGGAGTTTTAAGGGCGCGGATGGGGTCAGTCTCGACGCCTATTCCGAGGTGCTGACCGGGCGGCTCTATGTTAACGCGCTGAAGAATTCGCTGATCCTGGGCGCCTGGAGTGGGCTGTTCAGCCTGTTGATCGGCCTGCCATTGGCCTGGGCGGTGGCGCGTACCGATGTGCCGGCCAAGCCGCTGTTCCAGGTCACCGCGACGCTGTCCTACCTCTCGCCGCCATTCCTGACCGCGATTGCGCTGACCTATCTGTTCAGTCCGAACGCCGGGCTGAGCAACGTATTAATGCGCGACGTGCTTGGCCTGTCGTGGCTCACATTCAACGTGTTCTCGATGCAGGGCCTGGTCTTGGTCACGGTGATGCACACGTTTCCGTTTGTGTATCTTCTGGCGTCGAGCGCCTTGCAGTCGGTCGACGCCTCCTACGAAGAGGCCGCGCAGATTCTCGGTGCTTCAAAGCTGCGCACGGCGTTCTTGATCACGGCGCCGCTGGTCGCGCCGGCAGTGCTGTCCGGCACGTTGCTCGCCTTCGTCAACGCCATTGCGCTGTTTGGCTCGCAAGCCATCATCGGGCTGCCCGGCCGGATCGTCACGCTGCCGACGCGCATCTACGCGCTGTTTGACTATCCGCCGGAATACGCACTCGCCTCCGCGCTCTCGCTGGTGTTCATCGTCATCACGGTCGCGGCGCTCTATCTTCAGAACGCGTTCCTCAAGCGGCGCTCCTATATCACCTTGGGCGGCAAGGGTTCGCGGCCGCAGATGATGCGGCTTGGCGCATTTCGCTGGATCTTGTTTGGCTTTGTCGTTCTGGTGTTCTTTGTCTCGATCGTGCTGCCCTATGCGACGCTGATCGCGGTGTCGTTCTCGAAATCCTGGGGTCTGGAGTTCTGGAAGAACCTTACCTTCGCCAACTATAAGTTTATCCTGTTCGAATACAACGTCACCCAACGCGCGATTGTGAACAGCCTGTTCCTCGCATTCGTGGCGGCGACCTTCGCGGTGCTGCTGGGCGCGGTCATTGGCTGGATCGATCTGCGCACCAAAATCCCCGGCCGAAAGCTGCTCGACTATGCCTCGCTGATCCCGCTCGGATTGCCCGGCATCGTTATGGCGGTGGCGCTGATCCAGTTCTGGCTCGCAATGCCGCTCGCGCTTTACGGCACGCTGACGATCCTCCTGCTCGCCTATGTCGGTCGCTACATCCCGCTCGGCGTGCGTGCCGCCAATGCTTCGCTGCGGCAGGTCGACCCCTCCTTGGAGGAGAGCGCGCAGATCCTGGGCGCAAATTGGACCACAACCATGCGCGAGATCACGCTGCCGCTGATCCGGCCCGGCCTGTTCGCCGGCTGGCTGCTGGTATTTGTGCCGGTGATCCAGGAATTGTCGGCATCGATCCTATTGTTCTCATCGCAATCGATCACGCTGGCGGTCGCGGTCTACAATCTCTACGAGACCGGTTATATCGAGCCGGTGGCGGCGCTGGCGATGATCAACATGGTCATCATCGGCGGAGCGATTTGGCTTGCCTATTGGTTCGGCGGCCGCAGCATCGCGCGCGGCGGCGCCTCACCGGTGGCGACCTAGTGGTCCGATTCTAACATTCGCATCCCATTTCCGCGCGCGATTTTGCGAATGTTAGAATCAAAGGACCACTAGCAAGTATAAGCTGCTAGTGGAGTTTTGGATTTGACATTCGCATCGCGTGCGTGCTGCCAGGCGGGTAGCGAATGTCAAATCCA
>JALHRD010000027.1 GCA_022841625.1 Xanthobacteraceae bacterium | reverse complement strand
TCGCATCAAGCAGTTCCGCCGCGTTGCTACCCGATACGAGAAAACTGCCAGAGCTTACCTGTCGATGCTAAGCATCGCCGCAGCAATGCTCTGGATTAAAACTGTCAACACGGCCTAGTACGCGATGACCCAGCGCTTGCTTCCCGGGCTACTGATCGCCACCGCCGTCCTGGCCGCGGGGCTGATCGTCGCATTCGCGATCGGGCGCTATCCGGTCGGCCTTGGCGAACTGCTCGACGTCCTATGGTCGCGCGCCACCGGGCAGCAACCGAGCGCGTCCGAAGCAACGCAGAACGTCGTTCTGTTGGTGCGCGGGCCGCGCGTCATTGCCGCGGCGCTGGTCGGAGCGGCGCTCGCGGTCGCCGGCGCGGCGTTTCAAGGACTGTTCCGCAATCCGCTGGTGTCACCCGATATCCTGGGCGCGTCGTCGGGCGCCGCGCTCGGTGCGGTGCTCGGCATCTATTTCTCGCTTGGCATCATCGGAATCGAGATCTTGGCGTTCGGTGGCGGGCTGATCGCGGTAGCCGCGGTCTATGGCATTGGCGCGACGCTGCAATCGCGCGATCCGATTCTGATTCTGGTGCTCACCGGCGTGGTGATAGGATCATTGTTGGGCGCCGGCGTCGGGCTGGTAAAATATCTCGCCGATCCCTACAACCAGCTTCCGGCGATGACCTTCTGGCTGCTCGGCAGTCTCGCCGCAACCGACGCCGCCGATCTCATTCCATTGGCCGGGCCGATCGCATTGGGAACGATCGTATTGGTGGCGCTGCGCTGGCGCATGAATGTGATGTCGCTGCCGGAGGAGGAAGCGCGTGCGCTCGGCGTGCCGACCGGCCCGATGCGGATCGCCATTGTCGCCGCGGCGACGCTGGTGACCTCGGCGAGCGTTGCCGCTGCCGGTGTGATCGGCTGGGTCGGCCTGGTCGTACCGCATCTGGCGCGGGCGCTGGTCGGACCGGATTTTCCGAAACTCCTGCCGACCTGCGCGCTGCTCGGTGGCGGCTTTCTTCTGCTGATCGACACACTGGCGCGGACGATCGCGCCGATCGAAGTTCCGCTTGGCATTCTCACCGCGGTGATCGGCACACCGTTTTTCATCTGGCTGCTGGCCGGCATGCAAAGGAACTGGTCGTGACGCTCGCCGGCCATAACCTCACCATTGGCTACAGCGATCGCGTGGTCGGGCGCGGGCTCGACGTCGCGCTCAAACAGGGCGAGGTGCTAGCGCTGCTCGGTCCGAACGGCGGCGGCAAGACCACGCTGCTCAAGACTCTGCTCGGCATCCTCAAGCCACTCGCCGGCGAGGCGCGGATCGACGACCGTTCGATCCAGGCCTACTCGATGCGCGACCGCGCCAGGCGCGTCGCCTATGTGCCGCAAGGTCACAATCCGACCTTTGCTTTCACGGTCGAGACCGTCGTGCTAATGGGCCGCACCGCCCATGGCGGGCTGTTCAGCCGGCCGGCGGCGAACGATCGTGCTGTCGCCGATCGCGCGCTGACCGAATTCGGCATCGCGCATCTTAAAGAGCGGCCCTACACCATGATATCCGGCGGCGAGCGCCAGCTCGTGCTGCTGGCGCGTGCGCTCGCGCAGGAGCCACAGTTCATCGTGCTCGACGAGCCGACCGCGAGCCTCGACTTCGGCAACCAGGGCAAGGTCATGCGCGAGATCCGCGCCCTTGCCGCTTCGGGCCATGGCGTGTTGTTCACTACCCACGATCCCAACCATGCGCTGCGCGCCGCCGACCGCGCCTATCTGTTGCGCGGCGGCGAACGCGTCGCCGAAGGCGCCGTGCGCGATGTGTTAACGCGCCAGCAACTCGAAGCGCTCTACGGCGCGCCGGTCGAAACGCTCACCGATCCGGCGACCGGCCAGACCGCGTTTTTGCCGGGCTAGGGGTAAGCGAATGCGCTTATCGTTGGCATTTCTGCTATAAGGCCGCGACCCTGCAAGAAGGACGCTTTAACCATGGCCAGGAAACCGGCCAAGCCCGCGGCCAAAGCCGCGACCAAATCTGCGACCCCCGCGAAGCGGCTGGTGGCCGTTCCGGCCGACCGCTATCTCATCCAGCCGACCCCGCTCGACCCGCGGTTGACCGAGCGCGTCACCGGCATCGACCAGACCGGACAGCCGGTCGAAACCCGCGTCACGGTCGAGCGCGCGCTAACGATTTTCCTCAATGCGCAGGAAATCGTGACCGCGATGACCATCGGCGATTACCCGGATTATCTCGCGATCGGCTATCTGCTCAACCAGAACATGCTGCGGCCCGACGACGTCATCACCGGCGTCGATTATGACGAGGAGCTTGCGGTGGTGGTGGTGCGCACCAAGCGCAAGACCAATTACGAAAAGAAGCTGAAAAAGAAGGTGCAGACCTCGGGCTGCGCGCAGGGCACCGTGTTCGGCGACCTGATGGAAGCGCTTGAGGACGTCAAGCTGCCGGACGCCGAACTGCGCACCTCATGGCTCTATACACTCACGCATAAGGTCAACACCACGCCCTCGCTCTATCTCGAGGCCGGCGCGATTCATGGCTGCGTGCTCGCGGTGGAAGATCGCCCGCTGGTCTATATGGAGGACGTCGGTCGCCACAACGCCGTCGACAAGATCGCCGGCTGGATGCTCAAGCACCGGGTGCGCGCCGACGACAAGATTTTCTACACCACCGGACGGCTGACCTCCGAAATGGTGATCAAGACCGTCCGCATGGGCATCCCGATCCTGATCTCGCGCTCGGGCTTCACCGCCTGGGGTGTCGAGCTCGCGCGCAAGGCCAATTTGACGCTGGTGGGCCGCGCCCGCGGCAAGCGCTTTGTCGCGCTCGCCGGCGAAGACCGCATCGTGTTCGACCAGGACCTCGCCTATGTCGAGGACGAGAGCGCCAAGCATCGGCGCAAGGCGGCGCTGAGCGATGAATGACGTGCGGCCGCTCGGCCTCATCCTTGCCGGCGGATTGGCGCGTCGCATGGGCGGCGGCGACAAAGCGCGCATCAAGATCGGCGGCAAAACCATTCTCGATCGCGTGATCGCAACCATGACGCCGCAATGCGCGCGCCTCATCGTCAATGCCAATGGCGATCTTGCGCGCTTTGCCGATACCGGCCTGCCGGTGATCGCCGACAGCGTGCCTGATTTTGCCGGCCCGCTGGCCGGCATTCTGGCCGGGCTCGATTGGGCGGCGGCGCATGCGCCCGACATCGCCGATATCATTAGCGTGCCCGGCGATTGCCCGTTTCTGCCATCCGACCTGGTGACCCGGCTCGCCGCGGCGCGCACGCAAGCCAAGATGCCGCTCGCCTGCGCGCGCTCGGGTGACTGGCGCCATCCGGTCGTGGGACTGTGGCCGGTCAACCTGCGCGAGGATTTGCGCCGCGCGCTGACGGTCGAGGGTCTGCACAAGATCGAGATTTGGACTGCCCGGCACGGCGTCGCCATCGCCGATTGGCCGGCCGCGCCGGTTGACCCGTTTTTCAATGTCAACACCCCGGACGACGTGACCGCGGCGGAGCGCATCGCAGCCCCTTGATATTGGCCGCTAACGGCATAATCTTACTGCAATATTGGGAGGATACTCGTCATGCAAAGCTTTCTGGCATCCTGCATCGTGGCCGTCGTAATCGCAGTCGGCGCGGTGATTGTGCTGAATAAAGTCCAGGAACCGGTCGAGAGCGCCTTTACGTCGCCGACCGGCGTGCGGATCTAATCAATCAGCGCGGCGTAGGACAGGAACCCGACCGCGTCGCCCGGCGCGACGGCGGTGACGTCCTCCAATAATTCGATCAGGCCATCGGTTTCGGTCAACGAGGTGATGACGCCCGCGCCGTCCTGCGCATGCTTGAAGGCCTCGACCGTGCCATCGGCATGATGCTTCAGCCGCACCCGCACATATTCGCGCCGACCGCTGCGTTTCTTATAGGCAAAGCCCGCGCGCACCGGCAGCGGAATAAACGGCGTCACCGCCGCGCCAGCGAGCCGCAACAATAGCGGCCGCACCACACGCACAAACGTCACGAACACCGCCACCGGATTGCCGGGCAGGCCGACAAATGCGGCACCCTCGCCCATGCGTGCGCCCGCGATCACCGCCATTGCCACCGGCCGGCCGGGCTTGATGCCGACCCGCCAGAACACCAGCTTGCCGATGCTCTCGACAACCGCGCGGATGTGATCGGCCTCGCCGGTCGATACGCCGCCCGAGGTGAGAACGAGATCGTGGCTGCCGGCGGCCTCCGTAATGGCGCGCGCCAGCTGCGCCTTATCGTCGGGGAGGATGCCGAGATCGGTGACCGAGGCGCCCAGCCGCTCGATCAGCCCTACCAGCAGGACGCGATTGGCATCGAACAACGCCGCCGCCGGCAACGGCTGGCCGGGCTCGACAATCTCGTCGCCGGTTGAGAACACCGCGACCTCGACGCGGCGCCGCACCGGCAAATGGGTGAGGCCGACGGCAGCGGCAAGCGCGACATCCTGCGGCGACAGCCGGCGGCCGGCCGGCAGCACGGTCGCGCCGATCGGCGCATCTTCGCCAGCCGCGCGACTATTGGCGCCGCGCTTCAAGCCGGCCGGCACAATCACCGCATCGCCCTCGACACGGGTATCTTCCTGCATGAATACGGTATCGGCGCCTGATGGCATCGGCGCGCCGGTGAAGATGCGAATTGCCTCGCCGGTGCCGAGCGCGCGGCCGGCGGCGCGGCCGGCGGTAACGCGGCCGATTACCGTGAGCCGGGTGTCGCCGGTCGGCTTAAGATCGGCATGGCGAACCGCGAAACCGTCAACCGCCGAATTGTCGAACGGCGGCAGGTTGATTGGCGCAACCACGTCTTGCGCAACCACGCGGCCACGCGTCGCCGCAAGCGGCACGTTCTCGGTCTCCGCGACCGGCGCGATGCGCTCAGCGATCAGCCGCTCCATTTCGGCGACTGGCATGAGCGCGCCGCCGAACGCAAAACAATCGTCGGAGAGTTGCGCCATCACACGGTTCCTTGCCGGGCGAGCGCTCGTTCAAGCGGCGTCGACTCGACCGTGACAATGTCGGCAATCGTCTCGATATCGTCGAGCGACACCACCGGCAGTTCGACCTGCGGTAGCGGCCCATCGGCGGCAATGGCCACGATGCAGTTGTCGTCGGGAGCGAGCAGCGGCTTGCCGACTGTCGCGCGATGCACTTCGAGTTTGGGGATTGCCGCGGTCTTGTAGCCCTCGACCAGCACCAGATCGACCGGCGACATCCGCGCCAGCAGGTCCCCGAGCGTCGGCTCGGGAGCGCCGCGCAATTCATGCAACAGCGCAAAGCGCAGCGACGAGCCGATCATCACCTCGCTGGCGCCGGCCATGCGATGGCTGTGGGAATCCTTGCCGGGCTGGTCGACGTCGAAGCCGTGGTGGGCGTGCTTGAGGGTCGACACCTTCAGTCCCCGCGCCACAAGGCGGGGGATCAGCCGGGTTAACAATGTTGTCTTGCCGGAACCGCTCCAGCCGGCGAGGCCAATGACACGCATGGCGGAACTATAACAGAAACGCCAAGTGCCGCCGATTTGAAGTTCCTACGGCGCTTGCGGCAAACGCGATTGGAAACTTCAAATCGAAAAGCGGCACTAGAATCATAGAGTTGCTAGTGCCCCTTGGTTTCCGAAGTTCGCGTCAGTGGTTGCCGCGACGTATCGCGAACTTCGGAAACGGGGCGCTAGCGATGAGCTGGGCGCTTACTGAAGCATAGTTAAGGGCCGGCGTTATTCCGCCGGCTGCATCCGGCCAGACGGCGGCGCGTCGGCGACCTTGCCCTTGGCCTTTTGCTCCTCAAGCCAAAGACTGTGGTGCTGCTTGGCCCAGTTTTCGTCGACGGTGCCGGTACCCATGGCCTCAAAGGCGCCCTCCATACCGATCGAGCCGATATAGATGTGCCCGAGCATGGCCGCGACGAACAGCACGCTGACGATACCGTGGACGATTTGCGCGGTCTGCATGCCAGCGATGCCGGTGCCCCAGAACGGGAACATCAACAGATACCCGGTGATCGCCACCGCGCCGCCGCCGAGCACCACGATCCAGTAGATCAGCTTCTGGCCGCCGTTGAAGCGCCGGGCCGGTGGATGCTCTTTACCAATGATGCCGCCGCCCGCTTTCAACCATTCGACGTCGGCCTTGCTGGGGAAATTCCAGGCGATCCACATCAGGCAGATCGTCACCACGCCAAGCGTGAACGGAAAGCTGAGATAGTTATGGGCGTATTTCGCCCATTGCGACCACGCCGTGAACGCCTCCGGCCCCATCCACGGCAGGAGCAATTTGTTGCCGAAGGTGATGTTGAGACCTGAGATCGCCAGCACGATGAAGCAGACCGCGGTCATCCAATGCACAAAGCGTTCGAACGCGGAGAACCGCACGATGGTGCGGCCGGAGCGGCCGCTCTCGATCCGCACCATGCCGCGGATCAGATAGAACAGCACCAATACGCCCAGCATGCCGAGAATGGAGATGGCACCAATCCACGGCAACGTCACCTCGCTAAATTGCCGCCAGTCGCGGCCGCCCGGCTGCTCGAGCAGGCAGGCCTTCTGGTCGGGCAGCGTGCAGCGACCGTCAATCTGGCCCAACTGCTTGAACAGTTGCGCCTCGTTGACCGCTTGCGCGGTCGGATTGACCTGCGTGGGCTGCTGCGCCGCCGCGGGTGCGAGCGCTGCGAAGATCGCCAACAGCGCCAGCGCGCCGACGGCGATACGGATACGCGTCAGAAATGCCATCATGCCCTGTTCCTCCTCGTTTTTTCTCTCACATGACAGCGCCCGAGCCAGCCGAAACGCGCGTCCGGCTCGTCACGTGCCATGCGCCCAGCGTCAGGTCGCAATCGTTTCGCGATAGGCGGTCCGCCAACCCCAGGCGCCGGAACCGTAGCCGCGCTTGACCACCCGCTCACGATAGATCTGGGCGATGATCTCGCCGTCGCCAGCAAGCAGCGACTTGGTCGAACACATCTCGGCGCACAGCGGCAGCTTGCCTTCCGCCAACCGGTTGGTGCCGTATTTGACGAATTCGGCTTGCGTGCTGTCCGCCTCTGGGCCGCCGGCGCAGTAGGTGCATTTGTCCATTTTGCCGCGCGATCCGAAATTGCCGACCCGCGGATATTGCGGCGCGCCAAACGGGCACGCATAGAAGCAATAGCCGCAGCCGATGCACAGATCCTTGGAGTGCAGGACCACCGCATCCGCCGTGGTGTAGAAGCAATTCACCGGACACACCGACGCGCAAGGCGCGTCGGTGCAGTGCATGCAGGCCATCGACACCGAGCGCTCACCCGGCCGGCCGTCATTGATAGTGACGACGCGGCGGCGGTTGATGCCCCACGGCACCTCGTGCTCGTTCTTACAAGCGGTGACGCAGGCGTTGCACTCGATGCAGCGGTCCGCGTCGCAGAGGAATTTCATGCGCGCCATGGTCTATTCCTCCCTTAAGCAGCTCTGATCTGACAGAGCGTGGCCTTCGGCTCTTGCATTCCGGTGACCGGATCATAGCCGTAGGTGGTGACAGTGTTGATGCTTTCGCCGAGCACAATCGGATCGGCGCCGGCGGGATATTTGCGACGCTGGTCGACGTTCATGAACCAGCCGCCGAAGTGGTACGGACTCCAGGTCACGCCCCGGCCGACCCGTTCGGTCACCAGCGCCTTCATGCGGCAGGCTTGGCCGGCCGGCATTTCAGGTCCGGTGACCAAGACAAAGGCTCCGTCCTTGATGCCGCGCGCCGCGGCGTCCGCAGGATTGATCTCGATGAACATGTCCTGCTGGAGTTCGGCGAGCCACTTGTTGGAGCGCGTCTCCTCGCCGCCGCCTTCGTATTCGACCAGGCGACCGGAGGTGTTGATCAGCGGGAATTGCTTGGCAAGCCCCTTGTCCACCGCCGCCTTCTGCACGTCGAAGCCGATATTGGGAACGCGGAACTGGACCGCGTTCGGCAGGGTTGGATAGCGCGCGACCAGTTCCGGCCGCGGCGTGTAAATCGGCTCGCGATGCACCGGGATCGGATCGGGCAGGTTCCACGCATTGGCGCGGGCCTTGCCGTTGCCGTAGTGGATGCAGCCATGCGCCATCGTGACGCGCTGGATGCCGCCGGACAGGTCGATCGCCCAGCCGACGCTATCGGGATTGTTGCCGCCGATGCGCTCGATGGTCGCCCGTTCGGCTGCCGTGAGGTCGCCGTCCCAGCCGAGTTTTTTGAGTACCCCGTAGGTGAATTCGGGATAGCCGTCCCGGATTTCGGAGCCGACGGAGAACGAACCATTCGACAATAGGCTGACCTTACGCATCGTGCCGTCCGGCGCCTTTTCTTCGCGCTCGACACCAAAGCGCGCGCGGAACGTGCCGCCGCCTTCCATGACATGCAGGTTGGTGTTGTAGAGCGTGTGCGTGCCAGGATGCCGCAATTCCGGCGTGCCCCAGCACGGCCACGGCAGGCCGTAGTAGTCGCCGGCGATCTCGGCGGGCGCATCCTTGGGTGCGCGCAGTGTCACCAGGTCGAACTTGTCCTGATTTCGCATATGCGCCTTCAGCCGCTCCGGCGATTGTCCGCAATAGCCGGTTGACCAGCCGCCACGGTTGATCTCGCGCAGGATGTCTTCGGCCACCGGTTCATTGCCGTTGACCTTGATGTTTTTGAACATCCGGTCGGCAAACCCAAGCTTGGTGGCGAGCCGATACATCACCTCATAGTCGTTCTTCGATTCGAAGATCGGCTTGACCACCTGCTCGCCCCACTGGATCGAGCGGTTCGACGCGGTGCGCGAACCGTCGCACTCGAACTGGGTGCAGATCGGCAGCAGGTAGGTGTTGTCCTTGCGCTCGCCGAGCACTGCCCAGGTCGTAGGATGCGGGTCGGCCACCACTAGAAGGTCGAGCGCAGCAATGCCCTTCGCTGCCTCCGGCATGCGGGTGACGGTGTTGCCGCCATGGCCAAAGACCATCATCGCCTTGAGGTTGTCCTGCTGCTGGACCTGCTTCTGAGGCATCATGGTTGCATCGAACCAGCGGGTCGACGGAATGCCCGCCACTTCCATCATCTTCACCGGCTTGCCGCCGACATCGCGGGTGTGGAAACGCGACGACAGCCATTCGTAGTCGGTTTCCCAGACCCGGCCCCAATGCCGCCACGCGCCTTCGACCAGGCCGTAATAGAGCGGCAGCGTGCCGATATCGAGGCCGAGGTCGGTGGCGCCCTGCACGTTGCAGTGACCGCGGAAGATGTTGGCGCCATTGCCGAAGCTGCCGACATTGCCGGTCGCCAATAGCGCGATGCAGAACGCGCGCACATTAGCGGTGCCGACCGTGTGCTGGGTCGCACCCATGCACCAGATCAGCGTCGAGGGCTTCTCGGTCGCAAACATCTTGGCGACGCGCTCAAGCTGCGCGCCGGGCACGCCGGACACGCGCTCGACTTCTTCCGGAGTCCACTTCTCGATTTCGCGGCGGGCGTCTTCCATGCCGTAGACGCGCTGCTCAATGAACTGCTTGTCTTCCCAGCCATTGCGGAAGATGTGCCACAAAATCCCGTAGATCACCGGAATGTCGGTGCCGGAACGGATTCGTACGAACTCGGTCGCGTGGGCGGCGGTGCGCGTAAGTCGCGGCTCGATCACGATGTAGTTCGCGCGATTGAGTTCTTTGCCTTCGAGCAGATGCTGCAACGAGACCGGATGCGCCTCCGCCGGATTGCCGCCCATGATGATCATGGTCTTGGAGTTGCGGATGTCGTTGTAGCTGTTGGTCTGGGCGCCGTAACCCCAGGTGTTCGCGACGCCAGCCACCGTAGTCGAGTGGCAGATCCGCGCCTGATGGTCGACGTTGTTGGTGCCCCAATAGGCCGCGAATTTGCGATAGAGGTAAGCGCCTTCGTTGGAGAACTTGGCGGAGCCCAGGAAGTAGACCGAATCCGGTCCCGACTTCTCGCGGATCGCGAGCATTTTAGTGCCGATCTCGTCGATCGCGGTGTCCCAGGAAATCTTGGTCCACTGAC
This sequence comes from Xanthobacteraceae bacterium, assembly GCA_022841625.1. Taxonomy (GTDB): domain Bacteria; phylum Pseudomonadota; class Alphaproteobacteria; order Rhizobiales; family Xanthobacteraceae; genus VAZQ01. The sequence continues at coordinate 58,301 of JALHRD010000027.1, read as the reverse complement.
CGTTGACCAGCTTCATCGGATATTTCAGCCGGCGGTCGCCATGCACCAGTTCGCGCACCGCAGCGCCCTTGGCACAATGCGAACCGCGATTGATCGGAGAATCCCAGCCGGGCTCCTGGCCGATCCAAACGCCTTCCGATACCTCGGCCATCACGGTGCAACCGACCGAGCAATGCGTGCAGATATTCTTGCGGATGGTCACCGCGGCGCCAGCTTTCGCCGGCATGCGCGCTTCTGCCTTGCGGACGCTGCCGAGCGACAGCGTTCCCAGTGCGGCCAAGCCGCCCGCGGCCAAGCCGGAGCGGCGCAGGAAGGACCGGCGGTCGAGGCCGGCGTCGGATTGACTCGACAGCGTTTGCGCCAGCGCACCGCGACGAGCCTGACGTTCCGTTCGCTTGATCAGCATGATGGCCTCTCCCTTACTTCACGGGATAGCGATTGACACGATAGAAGGTCTGCACATTCGCCGACTTCGGCTGATAGCGCGCCTTCCGCTTCTCGTCGTTGCTCTCGGTATCGGCGGCGGCCGGGCCGCCGACCAGTGGAGTGCTCGCCGCTGCCGCCGCGGTTCCGACGCCCAACGTACGCAGGAACTCACGTCGCCCGAGTTCACTCGCCTTGCGTTCTCGTTTCATCGTCGTCCCTCCCTGAACAACACGCGCCGCCTATGACGGCAGCGCGAAAGCTTCGGTCTCAATGTCGATAAACAGACGTCCGAGCGTTCCCACGCTACGGTAGAAATTGGCCGCCCCAGCCTGCTCCAGATCGGCGAAGAACCGCCCGATCCAGGGCGAAAGATGTTTCTCGAACAGATCGCGATCGGCGCCCGCTTCGGCGGGCAGTCGGCCACCGATCACACCGGCCATGATCTCGCACAGGATCGCGGCATGATCTTCCGGCTCGCATTCGCCGTCGGCGCGCGCGATGCCGAGCCGCGAAAGCTGCTCGCGCAGCCGCGCCAGCGGACGCTCGTGCAGGAACCCGGACTGATAATACGAACCATAGGGCAAGACTTCGCCGCGCCCCAACCCGATGAAGAGATCGAAATATTCGCGCGCGACCAGTTCAGCGGTGGTGCGGCCCGCTGCATCGGCCAGCGCGGCATGGGCAACGCCCAGCGGCGACGGATCGCCGCGCAATTCAGCCAGACGATCAAGCAGCGACTGATCGGGCGCCCGCGCGAGAAGCGCGGCGAGCAGCGCGTATTCCTGTGCGCGCGCGGCATCGACCTCATCGAGATCGCCAGCCTTGGGATGGCGTTCGCTGTAGAGATCGGGGCGCAGCAGGCTGCGGTCGACGCCGGTCGCGGCTTCGACCGCGAGCACGCGCTCGGCCGGAATACGCGCCCAATTGGAAACCGACGGCTGTGCAATGCCAATCATGCGGGCCAGCGCACCGACGCCGCCGGCCGCACGGATTGCCTGTTCAATTCCAGTGTCGCGCATCGATGAGGCTTCCGACGTGACGCTTTCGATGTGCCTAATTCAAACGCCAGAAGACTTACGCTTAAACCATCTCGGGTCAATAGCGTAAGGCTATATGACGCTCACTCTTTAGTTTTAGCTGGGGAGCGCGCCGCCATGTCCCCGCCGCGCCGGCACAAGCCGCGCATCCGACGGCGCAGCATTTTCTTGCGTCGCAACATTTTTGTTGTTGCGGTGCAGCGTCATTGCGGACATGGCCGCATCATCAGGATCCGTCATGGGTTTCTCAGAAATTTGATTGGCGGGAGCCGCAGGTTCCAGCGGCGCATTGGCGGCCGCAACAGCCGGCGATGGCAGAACTTCGGGTTCCGGAGTCGTTGCGACCGCTGGCGGCGGTTCCGCTTCCGCTTGTAACCCGCCGACAATCCGCAGGACCTCCCGGCGCAATTCATCGGTCATTTCCAAGGGACCGAAGCCTTCGAGCGCGCCGGGCGTGTTGAAGTCCCAGTCGTAGTCAGCAAAGCCCACATAGTCCCGCACCTTGGGGTCGGCCGCCCAGGCGCGGCGAAGCGCCGCATGCCTGAGCTCGGCCGGCACCCCCGGCGCCAGGAACGCCCGGACGTCGGTGTCGGCCGCGATCGACTCAATGGACGGCAATTTTGCAAGGTCGAACACCGGCTCGGCCGGTGTGGAGTTTTCAGCCGGCATTCCCGCAGCCGGCATCGCCGCGGGATCAATGTTCGGAACGGTCGCCGGCACGGCGCCAACGTCGCGCGCAACTTCGTCACGCGACGATCGATCGGCCTCATCGGCGCGCTTGCGGCGCGACCAGCGCGTCAGGAAATTTTCAGGATCGCTCATGATCGATCCTTTGATTGCGGCCCACGCCGCGCCAGCGCCTCCGGATTCGCGCGGTCGCGCTTGCGCTTCACGAACGGCCGCTCGACATGATGCTCCGCAATGAACGCCGCGACCAACGCGCGCATTGACTCCGGCATTGGCACCGCCTCGACCAGATGATCGCCGTTCTGGGTATAACCCTCGCCCTCGGCCGGATCGGCGGTAACGGCAACAAGATCGAACGGCGGCTCGACGCCGGTTGGACGCAGCGCCACCCATAGCGCCGGCAACCCTGACGCAAGATTATCGCGATAATGCGCGGTGACGCTGGGATAAAGCGCGACATCCGCCGAGCCGACATAGAACGTGACGACATCGCCCTCGGCTGACAACTGCGTCCAAGGCGCGGCCGCCGGCACTCCCGGCAGCGCGGTCACCGGCCGCCACGTAAAGTCGATCCACGGGCTGTCCGCCTTGCGCCGCTCGATCACGACCCCGACGGAGATAACGGCAAGCGGTGCGCTCACGACACGTCCTCCAGATGCCGGATCGGCAGACCGGTGATGAGATTTTGCGGCTTGAGCCGCAGCATCCCGTCCGGCGTCATCGCCATGATCAGATAGACCGGCTCGCCTCTGGCCTTGTCCAACACTGCGGCAGGATCCTGGACCGTGAGCCGATACAGCCCGACAATGCGGCCAAGCGCGGCATTATCGAGTTCTTCGCCATCCCAAAGATCGTCGCCGATCTTGGTGCCTTGCGCATCGAGCCCGACATACCAAGTGAGATTGACATCGTTCGCCTCGGTTAGGGGCTCGATCGTTACCGCGATCCCAAGCAGATGCGCCACCCAGCGCGCGATCACATTGCCGAGCGCAACAAGCCCCCGCCGCCCGGCCGTGAGATCGAGCGCCATGTCGAAACGGTCGCTGCGCTCCCAATAGCTCACGGCATTGCCGTCATTGAGCACATCGATCGCGGCCTCCGCCGGCAGGCCGAGCATGGAAACCAGCGGCGATGCGGCGGCGGAATTGGTGCCGGCAACAGTTTCCTCGTCGGCGGCAATCAAGGAACCCTCATGCGTGGTCAAGCGCTGCGCCCGGAACAACATCTCAGCCGCGCGCAGCACATAAACGTCGTCGCAATCGTCGAGCAGATTGCGCAAGATCGCCTGCACGATCTGGTTGACGAACAGTAATGGCGTCGTTCCAAAACCCGTGCGCACGAGATGCAGATAGGCCCCCTCGACGGTCCGGTGCGCCAAGAGAACATCGCGAAACGCCAACATCACCGACCAGTTTTCGCGCGCATCCGGGTCCGCCATCGCGGCGATATCGGAAGCATCGACAGGCCGACGCGGGTTGCTCAACAGCGCCGCATGCAGCGTGCGCTCGACCACGCAGGCGTCCGCGGGTGGCGCAAGCTCGGGTCGCGCCAAATAGACCTTGAGGAACTCGTCGGTGACCAGGAGGCCGCCGCCGGTATCGCGATCGAGCAGATGATGGCCGCACGACAGCCAGAAATCGTTCATGATCGGCCGTCCTTCGCCAGCTTCGCCAAGTCGACCGTTTCGCCCGGCGCCTCCTCGCCTTCGACTTCGAGGAATGCGAAAGCCCGCATCGGCTTGCGCTCGCCGCGCGGCCGCAAAGTGCGAAACGCTTCCCTGATCTCGCCATTGTCGACGGTGCGATGGACCGCTATCAGCATGTCGTGCGGATGATCGCACAGCGACGCTGCAAATGTGAACTCCTCCTCGGCCGCGACGGTCGCCGCGGCGAGCGATGGCGCGCCGAATTCCGCAACCAACCGCTGCGCCAGCACATCGACCGCCGCGCTGCGATCATCGTCGGCGGCTTCTACGATCTGCACCAATGTCGACCAACCGAGCGATTGCACGCCGAGAAAGCCGGAGCGAAACGCCGCACGCTGCTTGCCCACCAAGCGCGCAGGATCGACATCCCAAAACATGAACGCCCCCGACACCGCCCATTCGCCGGGTTCGGCGGCGCGTTCGAACACAAAGGTATCCGACGGATCGAGCCGGATGGTGCGCAGCAATTTCACTTGCGCGGTCCTCCGGTTTCGGGATCGAGCCAGGAGACCCGCGACAAAGCGCCGATCAGCGAATGCCGGGCGGGCTCCTTGGCCGCCATGCGCTGCACCAGGAGATCGCCGTTCGCATCGATCGAACGGCGCACACCGCTCTCCGGTGCGAGCCGCGCCAGATAGTTTTTGGCGATTTCGCCAAAGCCTTGGTCTTGCCAAATGTCGATGGCGTTCATGAGATGGCGCGCGAAGCTCTCTACCAGCCGGTCGGAACCGAGGCCGTCGAAGCCTTCGTCTTCCAGCGCCGACGATAGCGGCCGCAAGCCCGGCTCATCTTCGCCCAAGGCGACGGTCCGAATCGTGGCACCAAACACCAGCCAGGGCGCGGGTTCGTCTTCCGCGGCGCCGACCGGCCATTCCAGTCGCACGCCGCCCACCAACCCGCCATCGACGCGGATCGCATCCGGCCAGTCGAACGTGATCGGCCGTTCCGGCGGCGCATGCACCGCCAGCGCATCGGCGAGCGCGGTCGCGCCGGCATAGAGCGCGCGGCGCGCCTGCCACAACGGCTCGTCCGGCTCCAAAACGACCGCGAACTCCGCGAGATCGAAGCGCCCGACATGAACCAACGTGCCGGCACCCTCCGTCTCCGCAATCCCGGTCGCGTGCGCCATGGCGTCGCCGACCTCGCGTAGCGTCACGAGGCGGAACAGGGGCGGCAGATCGAGTGCCGGCGCGGTAACCATTATGAATTTCCAGGATGCGATTTCTGCCCGGAATACTTATAACTTAGAAAGCACGCCCGCCACCACCACCGGCGTGGCTTGGAACATTGAATGGCCGATGGCCCGCGCAATATCCTGATCTGCTCCTGCGACGACACCATGCCGCTGGACGAGCAGGCCGTGAAACGCGCCTGCCGCGGCGCGCGGCTCGGTGTCGCCCATCAGCTCTGCCGCCTGGAGCTGGAAAGCTTTCGCAAGAGCGTCGCAAGCGGCGAACCGCTCACCGTCGCTTGTACCCAGGAAGCGACGCTGTTTTCGCAAGTTGCCGAGGATATCGGGCCCGACACCGACATCCGCTTCGTCAACATCCGTGAAACCGCTGGTTGGTCGAGCGATGCCAAGGCGGCCGGCCCCAAAATGGCCGCGCTGATCGCCGCCGGCGCCGAACCGAGCGCCGAAATTCCCTATGTCAGTTTCGAAAGCGAAGGCGTGATCCTGGTCTATGGCCGCGACGAGACCGCGCTCGAAGCGGCGCAACTGCTCAAGGATCAACTGGACGTTACGGTGCTGATCAAGCCGCCGGCTACGATTGGGCCGCCGCGCGCGACCGAATTTCCGGTGGTGGCCGGCAGTGTCCGGTCCGCCAAGGGCTATCTCGGCAATTTTGAACTGACGGTCGACGACTACGCGCAACCGACGCCATCGTCGCGCGATGCCTTGCGCTTCGGGCCGGCGAAAAACGGCGCGACCTCACGCTGCGACATCATTCTCGATCTATCGGGCGGCGCGGCGCTGTTTTCCGCCGCGGACCTTCGTGACGGCTATCTGCGCGCCGACCCCACCGAACCCGCGGCCGTGCTGAAAGCCGTGCTGAAGGCGCGCGATCTCACCGGCACGTTCGACAAGCCGCGCTATATCGATTTCACCGCCGACATCTGCGCGCATTCGCGCTCCAAGATCGTCGGCTGCAATCGCTGCCTCGACCTTTGCCCGACCGGCGCGATCGCGCCGGCCGGCGACCATGTCACGATCGATGCGCATATCTGCGCGGGCTGCGGGCAATGCGCGGCGGTGTGTCCGACCGGCGCCGCCGCCTATGCCATGCCGCCGGCCGACGCGCTAATGCGCAAGCTGCGCACGCTTGTTACGACCTACCGCGAGGCCGGCGGAGAGCAGCCGGTCATTCTCCTGCATGACGACGCTCACGGCGCACCTCTGATCGACGCGTTGGCGCGCTTTGGCGGCGGACTGCCGGCCAATGCTCTGCCACTCGCTGTCAACGAGGTGACGCAAGTCGGGCTCGAAGCCCTGGCTGCCGCCTTTGCCTATGGCGCGGTGGCGGTGCGCTTCCTGTTGCGCGCCAAGCCGCGCCACGACCTGACCGGATTACATCGCACGCTTGCGCTGGCGGAGCCGATCCTGGCCGGGCTCGGCTTTGGCAGCGGGCGCGTCGCGCTGATCGAAACCGACGATCCCGATATGCTCGGCGCACAATTGCGCGCGATTGAGCCCGGTATCGGCGCGCCGCGGCCGGCGAGCTTCATGCCGACCGGCGGCAAGCGCGACGTGATGCGACTTGCGTTGCGAGAACTCCAACGCGCCGCGCCGACGCCGGTTGACGTGGTGCCTCTGCCAGCGGGCGCGCCATTCGGCAAGATCGACGTGAACGTTGCAGGCTGTACATTGTGTCTCGCCTGCGTGTCGGCCTGTCCGACCGGCGCGCTCGGTGACGATCCCGAAAAACCGACGCTGCGTTTTTCGGAAGACGCTTGCGTACAATGCGGATTGTGCAAGGCGACCTGTCCCGAGAAGGTCATCACGCTTACGCCGCAACTGGATTTCCGCGCCGCGACCGCGACCGCGCGCGTGCTCAAGCAGGAGGAGCCGTTCTGCTGCATCCGCTGCAACAAGCCGTTCGGCACCAAAAGCACCATCGAGCGTGTGATCGCCAAGCTCGAAGGCAAGCACTGGATGTTCCAGGGTAAGGCCATGGAACAGGCAGCGCGGCTCGACATGCTCAAGATGTGCGAGGACTGCCGCGTCGTCGCCGCCACCGACGCCGATTTCGATCCTTATGGCGCGCCACCGCGTCCGGCCGTGCGCACCACCGAGGACTATCTGCGCGAGCGCGAGGAACGCGAGCGCATGGAGAGGGGCGAAGGATAATCTACTTCGTCGCCTTTTCCAAAAACCGCATCAGCGCAGCGCGATCTTCAGCCGAGCCGATGCGCTGCTCCGGCATCTTGGTGCCGGGCGTATAGGCATTGGGTCCGAGTTCGAACAGTTTCGACACTGTCTCCGGCGTCCAAACGATGTCCATCTTGGTCAGCGCCTCGGAGAAATTATAACCGGGCAACGCGCCGATCTTACGCCCGAAAATGCCGGCCAGCGTCGGGCCGGCGCGCACGCCATCGCTTGCGTTGAGCGTGTGGCAGGCGACGCAGGCGCGATAGATTTCAGCGCCGGGATCGCCGGCGAAGGCCGCCAGCGGATCTTGCGGCGCGCCAACCAGCAAATTGCCGATCGGCGCGCCGTTGTCAGCGTCCCAGCGCCGGATCATGCGGTCGGCGCCACCGGTCAACAGCGTGCGGCTGTCGGGCAGGAACGCCACCGACCACACCGGCAGGCCGGGGCCAACCAACAGGCGCTCGATGGTGCGCGTGGCGCGATCGATAATCGCGACCGAGCCGCGGATGCCGGCGGCGGCGACGCGCTTGCCATCCGCCGACATCGCCAGAGCAATAATCGGCGTAGGTCCGATCTCCACCTCGCCGCGCACTGCGCCCGATGCGGCGAGAAAATACACCTTACCGTCGGCGCCGGCGGCGGCAATCTCCCCATCGCCGGCAATCGCAAGCGTATTGAGCGGGCTCGGCACCGTGACAATTTCGGGCGCGCCGCCCGCCAGCGGCCAGATCCGCAGCGTGGCATCGTAGCCAGCGGTCACGACCGACTTGCCGCCGGGCGTAAACGCAACGCCGTTCACATTATCCTTGTGGCCGTCGAGCACACGCGCTTCGCCGCCCGCCAGCGGCCACAGCCGCGCGCTGCGATCCCACGACGCGGAAGCGAGGGTCGCTCCATCCGGCGACAATGCAAGCGCCACCACCGGCGCCTTGTGGCCGGTCAGCACCGCGGCCGGCTTCGCAGCGCCGGGACTCCACAGTGCAATGCGCGCGTCTTCGCCGCTGGTGGCCGCGCGGCCATCGCGCAGCAGCGCCACCGCATTGACCGCGCCGTCATGAAAGCGCAGCACCTCGACCGCGGCATTGCCGGTGAGCGACCAGCGGATCGCCGATGTATCGAAGCTGCCGGAGAGCGCCGTGCTGCCGTCAGGCGCAATTGCCAGCGTGCGGACCGGTCCGCCATGGCCGCGCAGTTGCGCCTGAGCCACTGCCGCGGCGGCGATCAACATGACAGCGATGACAACAAGGCGCACGCGAACCATAACTTTAACCATAGCAGATAATGACCGGCCTGATTTTCGGTTCACCGGCTGTGACGCAACACTATAGTGTCGCGCCTGCGCCGCAACCGGAAACCGTCATGGCCGAAACCGTCCTGAATCTGCGAGGCTTGAAATGCCCGCTGCCCGCGCTGCGCACCCGCAAGGCGCTGGCGGCGCTCAAGCGCGGTGACCTCCTGGTGGTCGAATGCACCGACCCGCTCACCGCCATCGACATTCCCACTCTGCTCAACCAGACCGGCGACACGCTTGAGGGTCAATCCAAGGCCAAGAAGCTGCTGACATTCCGGATCCGGAAAGCCTAGACCATGATCCGATCTGATTGAATCGAGTCATGGTCTAGATTGTTGCGTTGAGCATAATCTTTTCCGAAAACCGGTTCCCACTTTGCGGGATCATGCTCGCTAAGCGTCGTCACTTCTGCATCAGGCCCGCGCGCTCGATCGCCGGACGCCAGAACCGGGTCTCGCGTTCGATCAACTGCTCAAGCTGGGCCGGTGTCATCGCCTCAACCACCATGCCCTCGCGCCGCATGCGCTCAAGCATGGTCGGCGCGGTCAGGATCTTGTTAATCTCGCCGTTCATCCGGCCAATAATTACCGCCGGCAGTGCCTTGGGCGCCGACAGCGCAAACCAGATCGGCGAGCCGAATTCCGGATGACCGAGTTCGGCGAAGGTCGGCACGTCCGGATAGTCGGCCATCCGTTCCTTGGCGGTGACGGCGATGCCGCGCAGCGTGCCGGCGCGAATCTGCCCGGCCGAGGACGTAACGGTCTGCGCCGACCACTCGATATGTCCGCCGACCAGATCGAGCAGACCTTGCGCAGCGCCCTTGTACGGCACGTGCTCGACCTTGATGCCGACCTTGCTCGCGAAAGTCTCGCCGAACAGATGACCGCTGCTACCCACCCCCGAAGAGGAATAGGTCAGCGGTTTGCCGGCCTTCTTGCCATGCGCGACGAAATCGGCGAGCGAATGGATCGGGCTCTTGGAATTGACCGACAGCACGATCGGCGAACCGCCGAGATAGGCGATGTTGCTGAGGTCGCGCTCCGGGTGATAGCCGAGCCGCGGATTGCTGATCGGCGCAAGCACCAGCATGGTAATGTTGGTGATGACGAAATTGTAGCCGTCGGGCGGCGTCGCCACCACCGAATTGACGCCGATCGCACCCGCCGCGCCCGAGCGCGTCTCGACAAAGAATTGCTGGCCAAGAGCGGTGGAAAGACCGTCGGCGACGGCGCGCGCGAGATAGTCGGCAGCGCCGCCGGGCGCGAATGTATTGACGATCCGCACCGGCTTGTTGGGCCAATCCTGCGCGGCCGCAGGCGATGAAAAATAAGCGCTCGCAACGGCGAGCACGACGAACAGGCGCTGCACGCGATCCTCCTTGCTGGCGACGTTTCTTAGTGATTGAAGTGCCAGGAGTTTACGCAAAGGGCGGCGCCATGCACAGTCGCGGCCGGATCAATTTCTCTTAATAGCGGCAATGCGGCGCAGGGCACGCCAAGGGGACGCCATGACACCCAACGACATTAAGCGAATCGGCATGATCGGGCTCGGCAAGATGGGCCTGCCGATGAGCCGCCATCTGGTACAGCGCGGCTTTACGGTTGCCGGCTTTGACATCGACGAAGCCGCGATGGAGAGGGCAGCCGAGGCGGGCGTGCAGACCGCGCTGTCGCCGCAGGCGGTGGCCGCCGCCAGCGATCTCGTCATCGTCGTGGTCGGCTTCGACCAGGAGGTGGAGGCGGCGATCTTCGGCGAGCGCGGCATCTTGAGCGGCGCCCGCGACAGCAGCGTGATCGCGGTCGCCTCGACGATTGCGCCGCAGACCATGCAGCGCCTTGCCGCGCGCTTGCCGGCGACGCCAAAGGTCGCGCTCCTGGATATTCCGCTCTGTCGCGGCGAAGGTCCGGCGCAGGAAGGCAAGCTCCTGATCATGGGCGGCGGCGACCGCGAGGCGTTCGACGCCTGCCGGCCGGCATTCGCAGCGTTTGCGACCTCGATCTATCACCTCGGGCCAACGGGCGCGGGCCAAGTCGGCAAGATGGTCAACAATCTGATCCTGTGGGCCTGCATCTCCGCCAATGAGGAAGGCTTCAAGCTGGCAGGCAGGCTCGGCGTCGAACGCGAGTTGTTGCGCGCAGCGCTGCTCGATTCCAGCGCCGGCAACTGGTCGCTCGAAACCCGACCGGAGGAGAAGCCGATGCCGTGGGCCGAGAAGGACATGACCATCGTGCTGAGGGAGGCCGATGCCGCGCGCCTGAGCCTGCCGCTGTGCGGCGTCATCAAGGAAGTCATCAAGACCGTGAAAATCGAGCGCAACTGGCCGACGCCGCAAGAGCCGGGGGATTGACCGCCTTGGCACATTACAGTTCAAGAGCGGTGACAGCGCACAGGAAGATGACCATGAAACTGACTCGCGCACTTGCGCTTGTATTCGGGCTACTTGCTGTCGCCGGCCCCGCATTCGCCCAGACCTATCCCGAACGGCCGATCACGCTGGTGGTTCCTTATCCTGCCGGCGGCGGCAATGACGTTTTGGGACGGCTGGTGGCCGAGCGCATGGGCAAGGCGCTGGGTGGTACCATCGTGGTCGAGAACCGCGGCGGCGCCGGCGGCACCATTGGCACGCGCCAGGTCGCGAAAAGCGCCGCCGATGGCTACACCATGTTGATCGCCACCTCGTCGCTGGCGATCAATCCGGCGCTCTACCCCAATGTCGGCTACGACCCGATCAAGGATTTTGCGCCGATCGGCCTATTAGCCTCTGGCGCCAATATCGTGCTGGTGCATCCTTCGGTGCCGGCCAATTCGATCCCGGAATTGATCGCGCTCGCCAAGAAGGACCCCGGCAAGCTCAATTTCGCTTCGACCGGCAGCGGCTCAAGCGTGCATCTTGCGGCGGAACTGTTCGCAGCCATGGCCGGCATCAAGATCAACCATGTGCCCTATCGCGGCAGCGGACCCGCACTCAATGACTTGCTTGGCGGGCATGTCACCATGATGTTCGCCACGCTGCCGTCCGCCATCGGCATCGTGAAAGGCGGCAAGGTGCGCGCGCTCGCAGTCTCCGGCGCGCAACGCTCGGCGGCATTCCCCGAACTGCCAACCATCGCGGAAGCCGGGCTTCCCGGTTACGCCGCCGAATTGCACTACGGGCTGGTCGCGCCCGCCGGCACGCCGCGGCCGATCATCGACCGGCTGAACGCGGCGCTGCGTGCGGCGCTTGAAGACCCGACGCTACGCGAGCGCCTAGCGCGCGAAGGCGCGGTGCCGCTGCCCTCGACGCCGGAGGAATACGCCGCCGACATCGCGGCGGAAGAGCGGATGTGGGGCAAGATCGTCCGCGACGCCGGCGTGAAGGGCGAATGAGTGAGCCGCAAGGATTTTCCGCCAACAGGCATATACTCAGCATACTCAGCCGCACAAACTCTCGTCATTCCGGGGCGCGGGCTTTGCCCGCGAGCCCGGAATCCATAATGACCATCGATGGTTATGGATTCCGGCCCGTGCTGCTGACGCGGCTCGGCCGGAATGACGCATCGTGAAGGTTGGCTTTAGGAATTCGCCGGCTTCGGCGTGAACAATACGTTGCCTGATATCACCTCATCGCGCCGTTGGTTGAGCGCGTGGCGAGCATCGATGCGATGTTTGCCGATGATGACCCAGGACTGATAATCAAATTTCCGTTCAACCCACTCGATTTCGGCAAGCGGGTCGCGGTGAATGTGATTGAGCAGCTCGACCAGGAGATTTGGACGGTCGCGGGCGATGGTGTGGGCCGCGCCTTCGATTACGTCCATTTCCGCGCCTTCCACGTCGATCTTGATGAAGCCGACATTGGTAAAGCCAAAGCTGTCCAGCGTGCGCAATTCGACCTCGATTTGCGCAATGGACCTGGCACCGTGAGAACCTGGCAGGTTGGCCAGCAGATGCAAAGGCTCCCCGTTTTCCGAATAGGGAATATGCAGCGCGGCTCGTCCCTCACGGTTAGACAGCGCAATCCTGTGCACTCGCGCTCTGCGTCCCAGTTTCCAGGCCGCGAACCGAGCCAGTGCCGGAATGGGTTCGAATGCCTCGATCTGGCCGGCGATCGCGGACATGGCATAGCTGTAGACGCCGCGGTTTGCACCAACGTCAATCGTGGTCGAGCCGGCACGCACGATGTCTGCAAGCACCGCCAGTTCCGGCTCGCAACGCTGCACTTCCTTGGCGATCTTGTGACGGTAATAGAGACGCGCAGGCACAAGCAGCTTGAGTCGGTCTTCCACTGATAGTCGCACGGACGGTTCCCCTGGCCTTGCCGGAAACTTCTAGCCAATATTGAGGATGATCGCGCCCGACGCCAGATCAGCCCTACTTCCCACTGCGCATGTAGTTGTTTACGAACGTCCTGACCTCCGGCGAGACCGTCAGCGCCCGCCGCACCCGCGCATTGATGTCGTCGCCGGTCTCGTAAAACGGCACGAACTGCATCGCCTTCATGGTATCGGCGGCATATTCCTTATCGGCGTTGAGACGCGCCAGCGCCACGCGCAACGCCGCTTGCGCCGCCGCCGGCGCGCCGGGCGGCATCGCCACCGTGCGCAGCATCGCCGAGTCGATCGCAAGATTGGTGCGATAGGCGTCCCACAGCGGACCGGATGGTTCGCCGCCCCTGACTTTGCGGTAGAACTCCTGGAACGGCAGCACCGACGAACCTTCCAACGCCGGCGGCACCGTGAATTTCACGCCGTCATAATACGGATCGTAATAGAGCGGGACCACCGCGCCGGTTTTCACCATGCTCGGTTCGACCACGCTGAAATATCCCGGCGTCGATTCCGAATGCAGATGAATCTCGCCGCGCTGCACCGCGAGCCGCGCATTCACGCTGGAGCGAAAGCCGGTGATGTATTTGTGCGGCACGCCCAGCAGTTCAAGCGTAGCGCGGATCAAGAGATCCTTTGACGATTCCAGCGCCAGGCCGCCGGCCACCACGCCCTGCGCCTTCATCAGATCAGCGGCGTTCTTGATGCCGGGTGGCGTATCGCTGCGGATGTAATAGACCGCGGTGCCGGGCTGAAAGCCGATGAATTCGTAAGCGCGGAAATCGACGATGTGCTTATCCGGCTCCATGACATATTTCCATGCGGCGCCGGTGAAGTAGCCGAACATGCTGCCGTCGCGCGGACCGACCTCGCCGACAAAATTGGTGCCGACCAATCCGCCGGCGCCGTCCTTGTTCTGGACGATGATCTGTGGCTGGCCGTCGATGTGCTTGGCGATGTGCTTGGCGAGCAAGCGGCCTTCGATATCGGTCGGACCGCCGGCCGCGAAATTGACCACCAAAGTGAGCCGCTTGCCTTTGTAGAATGGCTCCTGGGCGGCAGCGCTTACCGCCAGCGCGCCGACCATGCCGATTGCCAATGCTGCTCGAAGCATATGCGCCTCCTTGGCGGTGCGCTATTTGGCGCCCTTCTGGATGTAGTCGGCGACGAAAGTCCTGATCTCCGGCCGCACCGTCAGCGCATTGCGAATCTTCGGGCCGGCGTCGTTACTGGCATAATATTCGGGGATGAAGCCGAGCGTCTTGGTCGCTTCGGCGTGGTATTCCTTGTCATTGTTGAGGCGCTCAAGCGCCCGACGCAATGCCGCCACCGCTGCCGGCGGCGCGCCCGGCGGCAGCGAGAGGATCCGCTGCATCGCGCCGTTCAACGTAATCAGCGCAAGATAGGATTCCCACAACGGTCCCGACGGCATCTTGCCGAAGATCTCTTGGTAGACGTCGTGATAGGCCTTGATCGGCAGGCCCTCGACCTGCTTCGACTTGCCGAAGGTCTTGCCGTCCCAATGCGGATCGTACCAGAGCGGGATCACCGTGCCGTCCTTCACCAGAGTGCCCTCCACCGCGCCGCGATAGCCTGGCGTGGTGTCGGAATAGAGATGGATTTCCTGGCGCTGCAAGGCGAGCCGCGCCCGCTCGCCGCTGCCATAGCCGGTGACATGGCGGAACGGCACGCCGAGAATGTCGAGCGTCAGCCGGATCGAGATATCACGGCCGGTGCGGGCATTGACGCCGCCCGATATCAAGCCCTTCGCCTTGACGATGTCGGTCGGCGTATTGATTCCGGGCGGCACGTCCTTGCGCACATAATAGACGGCGGTGCCGCCGGTGAAGCCGACATGCTCGTAGGTTTTGAAATCGACCCGGAAGCGTTCCGGCTCGGCGGCAAAATTCCAGGCGGTGGCGGTGAGAAATCCCAACACCGAGCCATCCTTGGGAGCAACCTCCCCAAGATACATGGTGCCGTTGGCGCCGCCGCCGCCCGGCATGTTCTGAATGATCAGTTGCGGCGCGCCGTCGATATGCTTGGCGAAATGCCGCGCAAACACCCGCGCGTCGATATCGGTCGCCGAACCGGCGTCGAAATTGACCAGCAAGGTGACGCGCTTGCCGCCATAGAACGGCTCCTGCGCCAAAGCCGGCGAAGCAACCACGGCACAGGCGACCAGCGCTGTGACCAGTATGTGTGAACGAACCATCGGCGCTTCTCCCTCAACAATTCTATTTGTTCGCGCGCTTGATGTCGTCGGCAACGAAGTCCTGGTCGCAGGTGGACCGTACGGGTCTGCCGCACCAGCCGGCTGGTGTCGGATCCCGGAGTCTCCCTCATCCCTTGACGTCGCGGGCATACTCGCCGACCCTCCGGCCGATTGCAATTTTTCCCTCCCGGAAAGGAAGTCCATGGCGGTCATTTCTCGCCTTAATCCAAAGCTCGACCGCAGCAATACCGGCCTGGTGCTGTTTGACGCCCTCAACGGCTATCTTCACCCGCGCGACCCGGCCAAGATCGCCTTCCTTCGGGAACGCAACATCCTGCCGAACCTGCAACGGCTATTGGCCGGCGCGCGGCGTGCCGGACTGACGACGTTCTACCCCGCGGGTTCGCACGCACCGGACGGCTCTGACACCGTGGCGCGGCTGAGCGACACCGACATGGACCTGGCGCCGCTCACTGCCGGCCAGTCGATCAAGCAGCGATTCTATAAAGGCTCCACCGATTCCGAGATCGCACCCGAACTGGCGCCGATCGAAGGCGACGTGGTCGTGCGCAAAAACCGCTGGAGCTCGTTCTACCAGACCAATCTGGAATTGCAGTTGCGGGTACGCGGCATCGATACCATCGTGATCGCCGGCGGCTCGACCGACGTTGGCATCGCCTCGACGGTGTTTGCGGCGCGCGACATGGACCTCGGCATTGTCGTGATCCGCGACGGCTGCTATTCGGCGCGCGGCAACAACAACGAGTTCTTTCTTGATCGCGTGTTCCCGCGCATGGCCAGGGTGATGACGGTTGACGATGCCGTTAAGCTGATGACTGTGTCATGAGACGAGTGAACAGTGCGGCGCACCTGGCATGCCCTTTCCTTCGCTCATGCCCGCGCATAGCCCGTCGAAGACGGGCGTACACGCCCTTATGGCGGGCATCCAGGAACCTTCTTTTACGCTGGGCCCCCGCTTTCGCGGGGGCGAGCGGAGAATATCGGTTTCGCCGCACCGCGCTTGAAGTAACGGAGATCTGAGATGACCATCGCCGCCCGCCATATCGACATCACCACCGAGGAAATCGCCTGCGCCAACGGCATGCCGGCGTTCCTCGCCTATCCAACCGGCGGCGGCCGATTTCCAACCGTCGTCCTGATGCATGAGCGCTACGGGCTGGTGAAACACACCAAGGATCAGGCGATGCGCTGCGCGCGCGACGGCTTTACCGTGCTGGCGCCGAATTTCTTCTACAAATATCCGAATCAAAAGCAGCTCAATGCCGGCGATGGCCGCTACGACATGACCGATCCGGAATCGAACGATTTGATGCGCGCGGCGCTGGCAGCGCTCAAGACCCACAAGGCGGCCGACCCGAGCAAGATCGTCGTCATGGGCTACTGCCAGACCGGCCGCCATCCGCTGGTATTCGCCGCCGAAGCGCCAATCACCGCCGCCGTGGTCTGGTATGGCGCGGCTTCCGTGCGCGAATGGGACGTCAACAAGCTGCAACCCAAACGGCTGGAAGAAATCATCGCGGCGGTCAATTGCCCGGTGTTCGGCGCGTTCGGCGAGGGCGACCACATTATCTCGCTCGACGATGTGCTGCGCTTCCGCAATTGCCTGGAGGCCAACAAAAAGAGCTACGACATCCACATCTATCGCGGCGCGCCGCATGGCTGGCTCAACGACACCATGCCGGGCCGCTACCGCAAGACCGAGGCCGAAGCCGGCTGGGCAGCGCAGCAGCGTTTCCTGACCGAAGTGTTTAGCGGCCAATGGGACGGCGTGGTGCGCTGGCAGTTCGCCAGCAACAGCGGCAAGAACTACGATTTCTCCAAGAACGTGCGGATGGAGTAACGGTTGGCGAGCGAACTTGAAGGCCGTGTTGCGCTAATCACCGGCGGCGGCGGCGAAATCGGCGGCGCGATCGCGCGGCGCTTTGTGGAAGCCGGCGCGGCGGTTGTCATCGCCGATATCAACCGCGAAACCGCCGAGGTGCTCGCCGGCGAAATCGTCATGGCCAATGGCCCAGCCGTCGCGGTTCGAACCAATGTCACAATCGAGCAAGATGCCGAGCGCGCCGTTCGCCACGCCATCGAGGCGTTCGGCAAGCTCACCACGCTGGTCAACGTCGCCGCCACCGTGACGCCGGACGGCACGGTCGAGACGCTCACGCTCGCGGATTGGAATGCGGCGCTCGGCGTCAATCTCACCGGCGCGTTTCTGATGTGCAAATACGCGGTGCCGGCCCTGCGCAAGGCCGGCGGCGGCACCATCGTCAATATTGCCTCGCAGCTTGGCCAGATCGGTATCGCCGGCCGCGCTCCCTACACCACCAGCAAGGCCGCCTTGATCCAATTCACCCGCAGTCTGGCGGTCGATCACGCCGCCGACGGCATTCGCGCCAATTCGCTGTCGCCGGGCGGCATCGATACCGCGCGTATCCTGCGCCGGTTCAAGAACCGCGAGGAAGCCAATCGCGCACGTGGCCCGGCCTATCTGTTGGGGCGTCCGGGCCGCGCCGAGGAGGTCGCCGAAGCGGCGCTGTTCCTGGCATCCGAGCAATCCTCGTTCATGACCGGAGCAGACCTTTTGCTCGACGGCGGCTATCTTGCCTTCAAAGGCCACCGGCCTGCCAAGGATCCAAGCTAGAACCACAGCCACCTAATAAAGAGACCAAACCATGCCGTATCGATGGATTGCAGTCCTCGCCGCTCTTGGGTTCGCGCCGGTTCCGGCCGCCGCACAGACCGCCGCCGATTTCTATCGCGGCAAGACCGTCACCATCGTGGTGAGCACCTCAAGCGGCGGCGGCTATGACGCGCTGGCGCGCGCTTTGGCACGCCACTTGGGGCGGCTGATTCCGGGTAATCCAACAGTGGTGGTGCGCAACATGCCCGGCGCCGGCGGCATCACCGCCGTCAATTGGCTCTACAATACGGCCGAGAAGGACGGCACCGTGATCGGCCTGGTGCAAAACGGAACCCCGCTTGAACCGTTGTTCGGCACCAAGGCGGCGCGCTATGACGCCACCAAGTTCAACTGGCTGGGCACGCCGAGCTACGAAGTCAGCATGGTGCTGGTGTGGAACACGGTGCCGGCGAACAGCGTGAGCGACCTGCGGACGCGCGAAACCAGCATGGGCGCATCGGGCGCGAATTCGACCCCGGCGTTCTACACCCGCCTGCTCAACGCCACGCTTGGCACCAAGATGAAGCTCATCAACGGCTACCCCGGACAGAACGATGCCTTCCTCGCCATGGAGCGCGGCGAACTCGACGGCTATCCCAGCGTGTTCTACTCGGCGCTCACCTCGACGCGGCCCAATTGGCTCAAGGACAAGCAAGCCAAGCCGATCGTGCAATACGGGCCGCAGCGCCTTAAGGAACTGCCGGACGTGCCGTTCGCGACCGATTTGCTCACCAACGAAGACGACCGGCTATTGATGCAGGCCGCGTCGGCGCCGCAGGCGCTCGGCCGGCCCCTGCTGCTGCCGCCGGACGTGCCAGCGGATCGCGTCTCCGCCATGCGCCGCGCACTGATGGACACTTTCGACGATGCGCAGTTCAAGGCCGACGCCGAGAAGATCGGGCTGATCGTCAACGATCCGCGCAACGGCGCGCAATTGCAAGAAGTGATCGCGCGCGCCTATGCATCGCCGGCGCGGGTGGTGGAACGTATTCAGAAACTCAACAATCCGGGGAATTGATGGACCGCCTCACTCGGCCTCATGGTGAGGACGGAGGAATACTGATGCTGCATACGAC
This sequence comes from Xanthobacteraceae bacterium, assembly GCA_022841625.1. GTDB lineage: Bacteria > Pseudomonadota > Alphaproteobacteria > Rhizobiales > Xanthobacteraceae > VAZQ01. The sequence goes on along the minus strand of JALHRD010000027.1, from coordinate 39,498 downwards.
CAAGAAACCCGCCGCGCCGTCGCGCGAGGAATTGCTCCGCCGCGCCGAGGCGCTGGTGCCGGTTCTGCAAGAACGATCGGCACAATGCGAAACGCTGCGCCGCTGTCCGGATGAATCCATCCGCGACTATCTCGCCAACGATCTCCTGCGCATTTGCCAGCCGGCCCGCTATGGCGGCTTCGAGCACAATTACGATGTGTTTTGCGAAGTAACCCAGACGCTGGCGCGCGGCTGCGGCTCGCAGGCCTGGGTGCACATGGTGCTCACCGACAACATCCTCAAGCTCGCGTCCTATTCAGCGCAGGCGCAGGAGGATGTGTGGGGCAAAGACCCGACCGCGAAACTGTCGAACTGCGTGACGCCAACCGGCAAGGCGCGGCCGGTCGAAGGCGGGGTCGTCTGGAGCGGACGTCACCAGTTTTCCAGCGGCGTCGACCACGCCGATTGGGTGCTGGCCGCGGGCATCATCGACCACGGCGACCGCAAGCAGGAATGTTCGGTGCTGGTGCCCAAGCGCGACATCACCATTGTCGACGACTGGCATGTCGTCGGGCTCGCCGGCACCGGCAGCAAGACTTTCGTCATCGAGGATAAATTCGTCCCCAGCCACCGCATCCTGGACAAGAAGACCGCCGACGCCGGCAAGGCGCCCGGCACGCTGCTTTACACCGCGCCGGTCTATCATCTGCCGCGCGGTGGCCCGTCATCGGCGACCTATTGCGCGGTCGCGGTCGGGATCGCCGAAGGCTGCCTCGAGGCCTATTACCAATACACCCGCCCGCGAAAATCGCGCGGCCGACCCTGGGCGCAAATGGCTGGCGCGCAAATCGTCGCCGCAACCGCGGCCGCGGAAATCGAAGCCGCGGCGCGGATGTATCTCGGCGCTTTGCGCGAGGCGATGGTCGTGCTCGAACGCAAGGAGCCATTCACCAAGCATCGGCAGGTGCATGGCAAACGCAACATGGCCTATGCCGCGCAGCTCTCGATTCAGGCAGTGCAGCGGCTGTTCAACGATGCCGGTGGACGCGTGCTCTATTCCGACCACGATTTGCAGCGCAAGTTCCGCGACGTTCACGCCGCCGCGGCGCATCATTCGCTGACCTGGCACAGCGCAGCGGAGAATTACGGCGCGCATGTGCTGGGCGCGGATGACTAACATCCCGGCGGCGCAGCACGACTTTATCATCCTCGGCGCCGGGTCCGCCGGCTGCGTCCTCGCCAATCGCCTAAGCGCGCGCGCGGGCGATAATGTGCTGCTGATCGAAGCCGGCGACGATTACCCGCCCGGCGATGAACCGCCGGAGGTGCTCGACAGTTTTGCCGCCACCGCGCATTCCAATCCGCGCTTCATTTGGCCGGACCTCACCGCCGCATTCGGACCGCGCCCCGGCAATGCGCCCGACCGCCGCCCGCGCCGGCGCTACACCCAAGGCCGCGTCATCGGCGGCACCTCGTCGATCAACGGCATGGTCGCGGTGCGCGGCCTGCCGTCGGACTATGACGATTGGGCGGTGCGCGGCGCCGCCGGCTGGGACTGGAACGGCGTACTGCCGTATTTCCGAAAGCTGGAAAGCGACCAGGATTTCGACGGGCCGCTGCACGGCAAGGACGGGCCGGTGCCGCTGCGCCGCATTGCCGACGGCTGGCCGGGATTTGTGCAAGGCGTGTTCGAAGCGGTCAAAGACCTCGGCTTCAAAAATCTTCACGACCAAAATGGCGCGTTTGGCGACGGCTATTTTCCAATTGCGATTTCCAACATCGACAATCATCGCATGTCGGCGGCGATGGCCTATCTGACGCGCGATGTCCGCCGCCGCCCCAATCTCACGATCCTCGGCGGCGCCCGCGCGGAACAGCTGTTGTTCGACGGCACGCGCGTCATCGGTGTGCGCGTGCGCCGCGACGGCGAAACCCGCGACCTCCATGCGCGCGAAATTATCGTATCGATGGGAACGATCCATTCGCCGACCTTCCTGATGCACAACGGCATCGGCCCGGCCAGCGAACTCGCCGCACTTGGCATTGCCGTGGTCGCCGACCGTCGCGGCGTCGGCAAGCATTTGATGGAGCATCCCGGCGTCAATTTCGGCTGCTACCTGCATCGCGACGCGCGGCTGCCCGCTGGCATGCGGCGGCAGATGTTTGCCGGATTGCGCTGGTCGTCGGGCGTCGACGGCTGCCCGGCCGGCGATATGTACGTTATCCCAAGCAACAAAGCGGCCTGGCACGATGTCGGACATCGGCTTGGCCTCTTGATGATGTGGGTCAACCGCTCCTATTCCACCGGCGACGTTCGCCTGATCTCGCCCGATCCCGCGGCCAAGCCCGAAATCGACTTCAACATGTGTTCCGATTGGCGCGACATGGAGCGCTTGATCGGCGGCGTGCGCATGATGATCAAGTTGCAGGCGCATCCTGCGGTGCAACGCACCTGCGCGCAGATTTTTCCGGTCAGCTATAGCGATCGCGCCCGCCGCTATGCGGTCTACGGCCGCGCCAATGCAATCCAGATGGCAATCGGCGGCGCCATGATGGATTTCGGCGGCGCAGTGCGAAAGCTGATGATCGATGCGCTGATTGCCGACGGCCCCACGCTCGACGAACTGTCCGACGCGGCAACCCTGAAGCAATGGATCGCCGACACCGTGCTCGGCCATTGGCATGCGACCTCGACCTGCCGCATGGGCGCGCCGGACGATCCCCGCGCGGTGACCGATCCCGCCGGACAGGTGTACGGCGTCGCGGGGCTGCGGGTGTGCGACGCTTCGATCATGCCGACGGTGCCCTGCGCCAACACCAATATCCCGACCATCATGGTGGGCGAAAAGATTGCCGCCGCGATGCTCGGCGAATGATCCGCGCAGCTATCGTCCGATGGTCACCGCGGAGATTCGTATGGGAATGATGAAGTTGCGAGGCTGGTCCTCCGGCGGCGGCGGAAATGGCGAGGCGCGCCGCACCATCTCCAACGCCTCCCGATCGATCGCCACATTGCCGGAACTGGCCAGCAGCTGTCTCGAAGTAACGTAGCCGCTGTCGTCGATCGAGAACGATACCGTGACAACTCCCGCGACGGCGGCGCCGCGAACTCCGGCCGGGAATTGCCTAAACCGCGCCACTTGCGCTGCAATCAAACCATTGTAGATGGTGGAACTGTCGGAACGCCCGCGGCCGATGCCACTGGCGCTATCGGCTGACGTAACGGCGGCGGCGCGCGGCTGCTGCGGATGTGTCGACGCCGTTGTCTCGCCGTGCATCGCTAACTGCTGAACCTGCTCCGCCGGCGTTTCCTGCGGCTCCGGTTCCAGCACTGCCGCCAGTTTCGGCATGGGCGCGTCCGGCGCCGTGCGCGGCGAAATCGCTTCCTGTTCGCCCGGCGACGACGCAAGCCCGGCCGCCTCGGTCGCGCCAAATGTGATCTCGACCGACAGCGCCGAAACGCCGACGCCTATACGCGGCTGCGGCGCATGCCAGATCGCCAGCAGCGGCGCAGCATGCAGCATCAGCGACAGCACAAACAACGCCGCATAGCTTCCCGTGCCGCGCTTTGCGCGGGCCGGCGACGGCCGATCGTCCGCTTTCAACTGGTTTGGGATGAACAGCATTGAGAAATCTGGGCGCCGCTATTGAATGCTGGGCACGAGCTTCTTGACGGCGTCGACGATCGACGCCGGTGTTTTATAGAGGTTTTCGACAAGCTTCATCAAGTCGTCCGGCGGGCGATAGCTCATGTCGAGCTTGAGCCGCTTGGCTTCCGCGACCAGTTCGGGATCGTTCACGGCATCGGCGAAGGCCTTGCGCATCAGCGCGACCAGCGCCGGCGGCGAATCCGGCGGCAGCACATAGGGCCGGCCGAACTCCACGCTGGAAAATACAAAGCGCATCAACTGACGCTGCTCCTCGCCTTTGGCGAGATCGTAGATCGACGGCACATCCGGAACCTCCGGGATCGGCGATTCCTCGGCGCGCAGAATGATCCGCAGCTTGCCTTCCTTGAGCGCGCGCTCATGGATGCGAAATTGCCCATAGGTCGCGCACACGCCCTCGACCTCGCCGCGCTCCATGGCAATGACGGTGTCGTTGGTACCCTTATAGCCCTCGACCAAACGGAACTTGGTGCCGAGCACATGATTGAACACGGTCGGCAGAATGCTCAAGGACGAGCCCGAACCGCCGCCCCCCACGATCAGCTCGGTCGTCAGCAAGTCGGCGGGCGTCCGCACTTTGGAGGTGTGCCAAGCCGCGCAAACGCGGCTCGGCAGCGCGGTGCCGCCAAGCCAGTTGAAACGGCGCGGATCGAGCTCGAGATTGGCCTGGCGCATCAGCGCCTGGCTTGGAATATTGCGCGAGAATGAACCAAACACCGTGCCGTCGCGCGGCGCCTGGCTATAGAGGAAATTCGCAGCGACCACGCTCGACGCTGCCGGCATGTTGGAAACCACAATCGGCGGCGCACCGGCAATGTGCCGGGTCAGATATTTCGCCAGGAACCGGCTGCCGAGATCGTAATCATTGCCGACCGGATGGCCGACTATCATGCGAATCTGCTTGCCGCGATAGACGTCGGCCGGCGGCTGCGCCAACGCAATGCCGGTTAAGCCCGCGATCAGTCCGCCAGCACCCGCAACCTTTCGCCACCGAGATCGCATCGCACGCACTTTCGCCTTGCCCTGATTCTATTTATAGCCCAGCGCCATCACCGCGCGTTTCACGATCGGCGCCGGCGTGGCGTAAAGCCGCTCGACAATGCCCTGCAAGTCGGCGCCGGACAGCGGATCGATATCGAGATTCATCTTGGCGGCTTCGGCCAGCAAGTCTTTATCGTTCAGCACCTGCACAAACGCCTGCCGGATCGCCGCGACGCGTTCCGGCGGCGCACCCGGCGGCATAACGAATGGCCGGCCGAATTGCTGCTGGGCATAGACCAGCGCCAGCACCGCGCGGTCGTCATCGGTTTTGGCGAAATCGCCAGTGCGCGGCACTTTCATGGCGTTGAGCTTGGCGCTGCCTGCAACATTCTGCTGCACCAGCATTTTGCCCGTGCCTTTGCCCGCGATCCAATCCGGCCGCTGCACCATCATGGCTGGCACGCCGGTGCCGCACACGCCCTGCACTTCATTACGATCGACCGCGAGCACGATGTCACGCACACCGGTATAACGCTGGATGACGCGGAACTTGGTGCCGAGGATGGCGTTCTCCACGGTCGCGAAGTCGCGCGTTGAATCGCCTTCGCCGCTGGCGCCGACGATCAACTCCTTGGCAAACAGATCGGTGAAGCTCTGCACCTCGGCGTCGGTGCGCGCCCAGCACAGATTGACCTCGGTATTGGCGCTGCCGAGATAAACCAGTTGGCTGTAATCGTAGCGGATCCGGTCGAGCAACCCATAGATCGGTCTGGTGATGGCGCCGGGCGGAATGGCGGCGAATGCGGTTGCTTCTTTCGGCTGCGCGTAGAGGTGTTGGATCGCGGTGTTACCGGCGGCCCCCGGCATGTTCATCGGCACGATCGAGGGATTGCCCGGGATGTAGCGGCTAATATGCCGCCCAACGAGCCGGGCATAAGCGTCGTAGCCGCCACCGACCGCGCTGGCGATCAGCATGTTGATCTGCCGGCCCTTGTAGAAGCTCGCGGCGTCCTGCGCCTGCGCCAAGCCGGGCAGCAACGCAGTCAATGCGGCAACAGCGGCGATCATTTGCAACCGATCGGACGGCATCTTGCATTCCTCCGTCAATGCCCGTCGGCGCGAACCGGCCGAACGTCGACCGCGCACACGCCGTTCGTGCGCACGATGATGGGATTGATTTCAATGTCGCTCAAGAGCTGGCGGTGATCGAGAAAGAAATCGCCAAGTCCGCAGATCGCCTTGACCAGAGCATCGACATCGGCCGGCGGCTTGCCACGGAATCCGGCGAGCAGTTTTGCGACCTTCAATTCCGCAATCATGGCGCGGGCATCGTCGGGCGTCACCGGCAAGAGACGAAACGTCACGTCCCTGACCAGTTCGACCAGAATGCCGCCGGCGCCGACCACCAGCATCGGACCGTACAGCGGATCGCTGCGCGCGCCGATAATCATTTCGACGCCGTCGACCATCTCCTGCACGAGATAGCCGTCAATCGACGCGCCGGGCGCCGCTTTGGCGGCCGCGGCGGCAAGCCCATGCGCCGCACGCTCGACCTCGGCTTCCGCGCCGAGATGCAGACGCACGCCACCGACTTCGGTTTTGTGACTGATCGCGCGCGAGACGATTTTCAGCGCCACCGGAAAGCCGATCTTGGCGGCGGCCGCGGCGGCCTCCTGCGGCGACGAGGCCAGCGCGCTCTTGGGCAAAGTCAGGCCGTGCTGCGCCAGCGCCACTTCGAATGCCGCGCCTTGCAAGGTTTCGGCGCGGCCGGTCGGCGCCGGCAACGACGCAACGGCGCGGCCCTTGCGCGCACCATAAAACGCCAGCGCGCCGAGCGCGCGAATGACCGACGGCAAGCCCTGCAAAAACGGAAAGCCGACGTCGTTCTGGAATTTTACCGTGGCCTGATCGGTCAAGGTCGCCATCCGGATGAAGCCGATCACCGGCTTGTCGGTGCTTTCGGCAATGCCGCGGGTGACGGCCGGATCGCGCACCCGCGAACCGGACGGCGGCGTGCCGCCCCAGGCCAGCATGTCGACATTGGGATCGGCGGCGACCGCCGCGCACAGTTTGGCGTCGTGCGCGTCATTGACCGGATTGCCGGCATCGAGCGGGTTCTTCAGCGCCAGTTCGTGCGACACCAGCGGACGCAGCACCGCCTGGGTGGCGGCGTCGAATTCGGGCGTCTGCAAGCCGCCATGCTCCTCGATATAGTCGAACAGCAAATCGACAGTGCCGCCCGAGGTCGTGACCCAGCCGACGCGCGGCCCTTTCGGCAGCCGGCCGGCCTGGAACACCAGCAGCATCTCGATCATGTCGTCGAGGCTCTGACACACCACGATGCCGTAGCGCTCGCACATCGCGGTAAAGGCGCCGTAGTCGCCGGCGATTGCGCCAGTGTGCGACTGCGCGCTGTCACGCGCCTTCTGCGATTTGCCGGTCTTGATCGCGACGATCGGCTTGCCCACCGCGAGCGCCTTCTTGGCCGCCGCCATGAATGCCTGCGGGCGACGGATGCCTTCGACGAATAGGGCAATGACGCGGGTGCTGTCGTCCTCGGCGAAATAATTGACATAGTCGGCGAGATCGACACTCAGCTCATTGCCGCTGGAGATCAGATAATTGAAATTGACGCCGCGATGCGCGCCCATCGCACCGATATATTGCACCGTTCCGCCGGATTGGGTGACGAAGGCGACCGAACCCGGCGTCAGCGTACACAGATCGGCATTGGGATAGCCAAAATTTCGTTCGCGCAGCGCATTGAAGCCCATGCAATTGGGCCCGCACATCACCAGCCCCGATTGCGCGATCAGCGCCTTGAGCGCTGCGCCGCGCGCGACAATCTCGGGATCGTGGCCTTCGCCGAGCTGCGCCGAATAAACCGTTGCGCTTTTGAGTCCGGCGGCAACGCCGGTTTCCAGCACCGCCTGCACCGCGGGCGCCGGCACGATCACCATCGCATGCGCCGGCGGCTCCGGCAGCGAAGCGAGATCGGGATAGCATTTTGTGTTCCAGACCTCGCCGACGCGCGGATTGACCGGATAGATTTTCCCGGGATAGCCGAATTGACGGAGCTGCCGATAGATCTGATCCGGCCATTTGGCGCGCTCGGACGCGCCGACAATGGCGATCGAGGCGGGCTTAAACAACGGCAGCGGCGATTTGAACGACACTTGTTGCAACAACGTTACGCCCCCTTCTCGACCCCAAGAATGATACCGACGCGGCAGAACCGATGACCGCCGATCTTACCGATCTTACTGACGGCTGTAAGATCGATTTCTGGTAAATTCATTCGCTTGATCATGTACTTACTCCGACGATCTTACTGACTTGACGTTTTTTCTGCGCACCGTGCATTTCGCGCAGACCGCCTCGATCTTTCACAATCTTTGACCTTGTTGCCGCTTGCTGCAACATCGCGCAAAGTCGGAATTCATTTGCTTCTCCAAATATTTGAGCCGCCGCTCTCGCAGTCTTGCCGGTCTTGCAACGTGTTCGCGGTTCCTGCACCGAACCCTCCCCGGTCATTCCGGCGCGCCCCGGAATGACGACGGTAACCATGTTGGCGCAGCAATGCGGTGAGTTGAGGAACGTTGCGCAACAATGTGGACACATCGACCCCGTCGTGGTGCATAACTTTACGCCGCGGGCGTCACCAATCGATGCGAAGTGCCGATGCCATGCGGCCAAACCGCACGTCGTGCGCTATGCACATAAATCGTACCGACACACACCGCCGCCCACGCCCTCAGCGATGATGGTTGGGAGCGTAGCCCGGCGGGTATCAGCAGCGGAGGCACCATGACTAAACGCCACGAGGCCCTAGACGCATGTATCACTATATGATACGTATGAATCGATGATTCGGAGCTTTCGGGACGCGACAACCGAAGCGGTCTTTAACGGCGAGTCCCCGAAGCGGTTTCCGTCGGATCTGGTCAAGGTGGCACGTCGGAAGCTGCGCTATCTTCACGCCGCGACCGCGCTCACCGACCTAAGATCGCCACCCGGCAACCGTCTCGAAGCGTTGTCGGGCGATCGCCAAGGCCAGCACGCGATCCGGATCAACGACCAGTTTCGCGTGTGTTTCATCTGGACTCCGGAAGGGCCGGCCCAGGTTGAGATTGTGGATTATCATTAGGGGATGCAGGAGCTGCCGATGCCAAAGAAGCTGAAACCCATGCATCCCGGCGAAGTTCTGCGGGAAGAATTTCTGCTCCCGCTCGGCATGTCGGCGGGCGCGCTGGCAAAGGCCTGCGGTCTTCCGCGCACCCGTATCGAGCGCATTGCCAACGAGCAGACCGGCATCACCGCCGACACTGCGCTCCGGCTTGGCAAAGCGCTCAACACCACTCCGCAACTTTGGCTCAATCTGCAGACCGACTATGACGTCCAAATTGCCAAGCGCGATCTCGGCAAGGTCCTCGCCACCATCGAAACCGTGAACAAGCCCGCGGCAGCGTGAGCCCCGCCCCGCTCACTGGCTGCGCTGCGAGGCGATGAAGGCGCGGATTTCGGTGACCAGTTCCGGCCGCCCCTGAATGCCGGTCGGACCGGTGTGCGACACGCCTTCCAGGAGAACGAGCTTCAGATCCGGCCGCTGGCGCTTGAGCTCCTGCATCTCCTTGAGCGTGTGATCGAGCGTGCCGACAATGCCCAGGGTCGGCACCTTGACGGCGCGCATCTGCTCGGGCGTCACCGCCTGATCGCGATAGCCGCGCAGCGACGCCGCGACCGAATGCTGGTCGAAATTCGGATCGGCGCGGCAGCGCGCCTCGGCCTTGCGGTAATCGTCCTCGGTCGGCTTGGCGTTGGGCGGCGCCTGCCGATAGAGCCGGCTGCGGCTGATGCAGCCCTGCGCGATCTCGGCCGCTTCCACCTCGATGCGGGGATCGTTGGCGGCCGCGGGCGAACGACCGGCGCCGGCAGCCTGGGTCGCGGTCAAGAACCGTTCCGGATGCAGCGTGAGCAGTTGCGCCACAGTCGAAGCGCCGAGCGAAAACCCGACGATGTGCGCGCGCGGCAGCTTGAGCGCGTCGAGCAGCCGCGGCACGTCAAGCGCCTGTTGCCGGCCATAGGCTTGCGGATCGCGCGGCTTGTCGCTTTTGCCGGAGCCGCGCGCGTCGAACGCAATGACGCGAAAATCCTTCTGCAGATTGGCGACCACGCCGGGCGCAACCCAACTCTCCAGATTGGACGTGCCGCCATGCAGCAGCGCGATCGGCTCACCCGCGCCGCGATCGATGTAATGGATTTTCACGCCATTGAACTCGGCAAACTTGCCATCCTCGACGGCGAGCGCCGGCAAAGCCGCAAGACCAAGCAGCACGGCGATGGATCGCGCGATCGGTTGCATGGTGGGTTCCTTTTGTTTGCGCGGGCAATGATGGGCTCGCAGGCGGACGCTGTAAATCCATAATTGCGCGGCAATGTCTTGCAAACGCGTATCGCCCGGATAGAGCGCCAGCGACGTCCGGGAGCGCCCCGGATTCGCTGCGCTACACACGCACGATTTCTTTGGCCGCGCATCATTACGCGAAGCGCGCGTAGCGTAGATATCGCCACACGCCCTCCCGCAAATTCCACAATTTCTTGCCCGGATTTCGCAATATATACTGGCTATTGAGAGCGACGTTGCCTGACGCGGATTGGCAAAAATGACAATCTACGATGCCTTCGTCTCGTACAGCCACGCCAAGGACAAACCGATTGCCGCAGCGTTGCAATCGGCCGTCCAGCGGCTCGGCAAACCGTGGCATCGCCGGCGCGCGCTCCGGCTGTTTCGCGACGACACCTCGCTTTCGGCCACGCCGCAACTATGGCCATCGATCGAAACCGCCCTTGTGCAGTCCCGCTACCTGATCCTGCTGGCTTCGCCGAACGCGGCCGCATCGCCCTGGGTGGCGAAGGAAGTGTCGTATTGGCTCGATCACAAGAGCGCCGACACACTGCTGATCGCGCTTACCGATGGCGCGCTTGATTGGGACAACAACGCCAGCGATTTCGTCTGGCGCGACGGCGGACCTCTGCCTTCCATCCTTGCCGGACGATTCCAGACCGAACCGAAATGGGTCGACCTGCGTGCCTATCGCGGCGGCGCGAGCACGGGCGATGCGCGTTTTACCGAATTGGCAGCCGACTTCGCCGCTACCATTCGCGGACTGCCAAAGGAGGACCTGCTGTCGCAGGAAATCCGCCAGCAGCGGCGGGCGCTGACGCTGGCGTGGGGCGCCATCGGCGCGCTGGTGATCCTTGCAGGATCGACCGCTTGGCAGTGGAGCGCTGCCATCCAATCCGAACGGATCGCCGCGGCTGAAGCGGCGCGTGCGGAGCGGAACTTTCTTGCAGCAAAAGACACCATCGACGCCGTCATATTCGACTTGACCGAGGGCCTCAGGGACGTCGAAGGCATGCGCGCCGAAACAGCGCAGCGAATCCTTAGTCGCGCAGAAGCCACGGTTGCAGTGCTGATTGCCCGAACCGAGAATGACCCAGCCCTGCGGCTAAGCCAGGCCGCTATGTTTGGGCTGTTTTCCGATACCTATGCTCGTCTCGGGGCAACCGCCCGTGCCGCCGACTACGCCGAACGCGCGATCGCAATTATGCGGCCACTGCGTTTGCGATATCCCGATGACGCAAGAATCGCGGCACGCACGAGCACAACTTTGGGAAGAGTCGGCGCAACCTTGGTGGCGCAGGGTGATTTGACCAACGCACTCAGAGCCTATCGTGAAGCGCTCGCCATATCGCGCACCCGCACGACCGGTGACCCCGAAAACCGTGAGCTGCAACACGGAATTACGATTCAACTCAACAATCTTGGCGACGTTCTGGCTACCAAAGGCGATCTTTCTGAGGCCCTGTCTGCATATCGCGAAAGCCTTCAGAGCGTTCAAACACTTTCCGCGCTTGAGCCAGGCAACAGACTGTGGCGGCGCAGCATGTCCGCGACCTTGATGAAACTAGGCGATTTGCTTCGGGTGCTGAACGACCTTAAGGGAGCGCTCGACGCCTATCGGGAGAGTCTCGCCATCGCCCGAACACTGGCCGCTGCCGACCGCGACAACACGCAGTCGCAACAGGATCTGCATTTTGCTTTGGTAAAAGTCGGCCAGACACTGTTTGCGCGGGATGATTTTGCAGCAGCGCTGCCCGTCGCGCGAGAAGGCCTCGATGTCGCTCGCGCGCTCGCCGCCAAGGACAAGAGCAATATGCAATGGCTGCGCGGCGTTATGGCGAGCCTGGACGGCCTGGGCAAAATTCTTGAGGTTCAGGGCGACATCGATGGCGCACTCGCCGCCCATCGCGAAAGTCTTGCGATCCGACGATCGATGGCCGCCATGGACACACGCAACACGGAATGGCAGCGCGACGTGTCGGTTGGATTGAACAACATTGGCGACATGGCCAGGATGCAAGGCGATTTCGCTGCAGCAATCGCCGCCTATCGCGAGGCTTTGGACGTCATGCGCGCGCTTCCCAATGTGGACGAGAACAACAAATGGCAAATCGACATTGTCTACTCTCTTATTCGGCTGGGGGCAGTGGGGGATGATTCACGTGAGCGGTTTGCTGAGGCGCTTGCGATGCTCAATCTGCTCCACGCCGCTGGCCAACTCCCGCCAATGGCGACAGATTGGATCGTAATGATGGAGCGCAATCTCGCCAGGGTCAAAAATCGGGACGGCGCGGTAGCGGCAGCGCAGGCGCCGATAGCTGGCGATTACGAAGGCACCAACACCAACAATCGGATACCTGGCGCGCACCGAATTTCCCTGACGTTCCAGCAGGTGGGCGCGGAGGTGAACGCCACCTACCGGAGCGCGTTCGGCGATCACGGGCACGGCAGCGGAACCATTTCCGACCATGCGACCGGAACAATAGCGATGCATAGCAATGACGAAAGCTGTCCGGGCTCACACACCGCATCGTTTTGGTTCTCCGCAGACAGCGTCAAGTGGATATATGCCGGGAGCGACTGCGTTGGACCGGTGCGTGGTCGCGGTACCGCGGCACGATTGAAGCAATAACGCTTTTGCTCACGGACGGACTGACAACACAAGTCGGCAGGCTTCCATCATGCCGCTTTGAGCCTGCGCTTGGGCCTGGGCCGCGCGACGATCTGAAGGCCGAGCGCCTTTATGCCGAAGTGCACTGGGCGCAATGCGCTGCGCTTGTTGCGCCCTACGCGCTCTGAATCTCAGAAAGCTATTTTACCGCACATAGCCGCGTTGACGCGGTCGACGCGAAAGACGCGGTCGTCTTTGCCGCCCGAAATTTCTATTCCGTCTTCGACAGCACAGGTCGCCATTCTGATCCGATCCAGATACATCATCACATGACCGGGACGCGGGCTGACATTGATGCCCCCGCCATCGCATTCGACCAGGCATTCCAGGCCAGAGCCTTTTTTGTCGCATTGCCCCTCGGTGCTCAGGGTTTCATTTTTTTCCCTGATTTTCATTTGCAGCGAAAATTCATAGGCGTAGGGCCGGCCACGCGGGGCCGGTTTAATCAAAAGTCTGACGTTGGTGACCCGCTGGTTTGGTTGTTTTGCCAAATGCGCTTGATCGTAATTGCGGATGAAGCAACCCAGGGGATTTTCGGCCGCGGCAATGGGATGGACGAGCGCCCCGACGACCAGGAGCGTGAATAGCAACGCCTTCATCGTGACGCCTCTCCGCTTTGAATTCCGCAGCCGCAACCCGCGCATTCACGCGCTTCCACCGAATTGCCGATTCTGATTGTCGCGGTGTCGCACATTATCGAGAGCGCTCCCCGCTGTCAGGAGCACATCGCCCATCATCGCCTGAGTTATGGTCGAAAGTGGATAACGGCGGGAAATTGCCCCAAGGCGTTCCGCGCGCGCTGCGCCGCTGGGTTTGCTACCGGCCACTTTCCACGCCATCCAACACTTCGCCGGCGTCAGTGATCCCGCCAGGTTAAACGCGCGCCTTTGTCTGGACGTATAGCCGCTCCGGCGCTTCGGTGAAGTATTTGAGCAGAGCTGGGCAGAGCCAACCTTCTAAACCCAGCTGTTCTGCATAATAAACGTTTCCGCCACTTTCCTCCCGCCGCCAATCAAGCCGGTGCTGATGGCCTGGAAAAGGCGTCGTGGAAAATATCATTGTGAAGCCATGCTCAGCGTCGGGGATGTCAGCAACCACCCGGTCGATCATCGTGTCGGCGCCAGCGACGAATGGCTCCCGAACCAATCCGACGCGCGGGTCGTCAAAAACCCACAGGCCGTTCCACTTATACGGTGCGATGACGTTGATCGCGTTCATAAGAACCACCTTTTCACACAACGGAGCCCACATTTCCGCGATAAGGCCACCAATAAATATGTGAGCAACTGACCTATGGCGGCACCCGCAATGCTGTCAGACGGACGGTGCGTCAAATTACATTCGGCCCAGTCTGCGTCCAGAGCGCGGCCAGCCCGACCTGACCCGACCGGCGGCGCTTGCAGCGTCGCACCCGCCAGCGTCGACCGCCGGCCATTTTTCATGCCATCCAACGCTTTGCACCCGCCGGCGTTTTGCGCGACAATACCCGGCAAATCTTGAGGCGTAGGGGGAGAGACAATGGGATTGTTCGATGCGTGCGCGCGGCGAGGGATTTCATCGGCTATCGCAATTGCAGGCGTCGGCGCCTGTTTGATCGATCCCGGTCCGGCGACCGCGCAAAAGGGCCAGCCGATCGAGCAGCGCAAGGCGACCTATGCGCCGTGGTCGCCCGACCAGATGGCGCAGCGGCGGCGCGAACAGGGCCTGGTCGGCCCCGGCACCAAGGCCGCCGTCACCCCGCCGGCATTCCCCTCCTATCTCAAGCGGCCGGACACGGTCGAGCAATTGATGCCGCAGGCGCGCGCGGCGGTGCGCCAGACCGGCGGCCGCACGCCCTTGGGCCTGGTCAATCCTGGCAAGACCGTGCTGATCGTGATCGGCGAGTTGCGCGACTCCTTGCCGAACATGCTGGTGCAGGAAGCGATCAAACGCGGCCTGGAAGAGCGCGGCGTCAAGGCCATCATCCTGACGGTGTGGGACCTGCTGGGGCTGACCGAAGCCGAGTACACCGAACTGCGCGCCGGCTTTCGCACCTACACCATCGGCGACGGCCAGCGCGAGCTGGAATATTTCTTCACCGTCACCGGCCTGATGCCGAACCCGCAGAAGGGCCGCGAATGGATCCGCGCCAACGATCCCGAGCTTTACAACCTGACCTGGCCGCAGCCGAAATTCGCCAATGAGCGCTTTGCCGAAATCGCGCGCAATCATCTTGAATTGGTGCCAAAGGCGCTGGTCGCCTGGCTCGACAAAAATCCGGGCGTCGACTGGGTCCTGTGGCGCAGCGGCGGCCGCGGCAACACCCGCCGCCTGCTCGATCGTCACGCCGACAAATATCTCGGCAATTACACTTATCTCGATCTCTATGACCTGATGAGTCAGGTGCCTGGCTTCCCATCCGATGTATGGCGGCTGGTCGAAACCAAGACCATGGAGCCGCTCGGCTTTGTCGATCGCGTCGAGGTGACCGATCCGGAAGGCACCGCCTTCGGCTACGACGTCGACGAACCGGCGGCGCGCGCTTGGGCGGCCGGCGTCTACCAGCAGGGGCATCTGTTCATGTTCCCGGCGCAGGCGACCGGGCGCTTCCCCTATTCGATTGTCGAATATCCCGCGATGGCCGGCGAATATCTGCCGCCGGTGCAGCCGCAGGTCAGCGGCATCATCGCTTCGACCACCAGCCATGCCGCCACCCACCCGCGGCTGGAAGTGCATGTCCGCAACGGCCGGATTGTCGATATCAAGGGCGGCGGCCTTTATGGCGAGGGCATGCGGCTGTTGCAGAACTATCCCGGCACGCAGGACAAGACCTGGCCGATGCAAACCCAATCCGGCTATTGGTGGCTTTACGAATCCGGGCTCGGCACCAATCCGAAATATTTCAAGCACCCGGCCGAAGTGCGCGACGGCAATAATCTGTCGGAACGCAATGTCGCCGGCACCATCCATTGGGCCTATGGCGCCGAGGTTTCGATGGGACCGAAGAAGGTCGGCACCTGGGCCGAGGAGACCGACGCCTTTGCGGTGAAATACCAATTGCCGCGCGGCCATTCGATGCATCAGCACAATTTGCTGCCGACCTTCCAGGTGCGGCTGCGCGACCTCAACCAATGGGTCACGCTGATCGAGCATGGCGGCTTGACCGCGCTGAACGATGTCTATGTTCGCGCCTTGGCCTCGCGCTACGGCAATCCC
Organism: Xanthobacteraceae bacterium; assembly: GCA_022841625.1. GTDB lineage: Bacteria > Pseudomonadota > Alphaproteobacteria > Rhizobiales > Xanthobacteraceae > VAZQ01. The sequence continues at coordinate 23,600 of JALHRD010000027.1, read as the reverse complement.
AATACCATCCTGCGGCGCGACTATGTTCCGTCGCTGCCCGGCATCAATGCGCCCGGCAGCTATGACGCCTATGCGCGTAACCCCGGAGCCTATTGGACCGAATGGGCGGACAGCATCGACGCCGGCACCTATAAATATTTCAAGCCGTAACCGCGGGCGACGGAGCAGCGATCATGAGCGCACAACAAGCCGCCGCGCCGCCGACGGCGCGGCTTGAGGGCGTTTCTAAAATCTATGAGACCGCCGCTGCCAAGGTCGTCGCGCTCGACAACCTGACCTGGCAGGTCAGCGCCGGCGAAGCGGTCGCGCTGATGGGGCCGTCAGGCTGCGGCAAGACCACCGTGCTCAATCTCCTCGGCGGTATGGACCGGCCGAGCGGCGGCGATATTTTTGTCGCGGACGGCAATGTCGCGACCATGAGCGAACGCGCGCTAGAACAATACCGGCTGCGCAAAGTCGGCTTCGTGTTCCAGTTCTTCAATCTGATCCCAAGCCTGTCGGCGATTGAGAACCTTGAACTGCCGATGCTGATCGCGGGCGTTGCCGCCGACGAACGCCGCAGCCGGGCCGAACGCCTACTGGAAACGGTCGGACTGCGCGAGAAAGGCTTCAAGCGGCCGGAGGAACTGTCCGGCGGCGAGCAGCAGCGGGTCGCGGTATGTATCGCGCTGGTCAACGATCCGCCGATCATCCTGGCCGACGAGCCGACCGGCAATCTCGACAGCGCCAACGGCAAGATCATCGCCGACCTGCTGGTCGATCTCGCCAAAGCGCGCGGCAAGACCGTGATCGTGGCCTCGCACGATCCGCGCGTGGTCGAAGCGTTTCCGCGCGTCTACCACATGCGCGACGGCGCCATCGCAGCCGTGTGACCGCATGAATCAATCGCGCATGACAAAACCATGACCGGCGCAACGCAACTGTGCTCAAGCGGCACGGTCTTGAGCGGCACGGTCTTGGGCACGTCAGTCTTGAGCCTGCTGTTTCGGGTAATCGGCCGCCGCCCGATGGCGGCGTTCGGCCTGGTGAGCTGCCTGATCGTCGCGCTGTTGGCCGCGGTGACGGTGACCTCGCGCTACGCCATGCAGCGCTATGTCGCCGACCAGGTCGAGCGGCTGCCGTGGGACATTTCGATCTATCAGACCGCCGAAGTGCCGCTGGCACCGCGGCTGCGGGCCGCGATCAGCGAGGTCGCGGGCGTCGCGGAAACCCGCGAGCTGCGTTTTCTGCGCACCATCCCGCCCTACACGCTGCGGCCGATGATCGACGGCCTGCCGCTGCGCTCACCCTGGATTTCGGTGCTGGCGGCCAACGACCCGGGTCTGATCCCGCCGGAAATCCGCCCCTCGGGCAATGGCGGCGCGGTCGCGGTGCTGGTCGGCTCGAAGACGCAAATGGGCGACGCTTATCTGCGTCTGCAAAACCGCAAGCGTTTCGAACTGGTCGCCGACCACAAGCACAACGAAGACGACACGCCGCAACACCAGATCCGCCACATCGTCACGGTTTCGACCGCGCTTGAGCGCGTGGTGCGCATCGACGCCGCCGAACTCAATCGCTGGTTCCTCGAACACACCAGTTCGCCGACGCTAGTGCCCGAACTCGGGCTCATTCTGGTGACGCCGTGGGATCCCGATCTGCTGCGCGATTTCGACCACGCCTCGCGCGGCTTCATCCACACCCATGACGGCGACATCCATATCAGTCCAGGCGAATATTTCCCGGAAGTCATCCATCTGGTGCGGCTTGACCGCAAAGCGCTGCTGTCGGGCTGGGACATCGACGGCTCGCTGCGGCGCATTACGGTGGTCGGCAGCCGGCTGACCGACGAGGCGCAGGAGGTCACCGCGCGCGCCGCGGTCGATCACAATCTCGGCGCGATGTTTGTGCGCATGAACGAGATCGCGCAACGGATCGCTCTGGTCAGCCTTCTGGTCGCGCTGCCGCTGTTGATCATGGCGGCGGTGCTATTGGCCAATCTGTCGAACCTGCTGCTGTTGAACGAACGCCGCAAGCTCGGCCTGCTGCGGTTGCGCGGGACCTCGCGCGGCGCCATCGGCACCGCCTTGCTGCTGGCGATCGGGCTCGGTGGCCTGGCCGGCGGCGTCATCGGCGCGGCGCTCGGCACCCTCATTCCGCTGTTGATCTATATGGGCACGCTGCCGCCGCTCGAACTGATCCTGAAAATCCAACAACCGCTGTGGCTGTTGACCTTCCTGACCGTCGGGCTGGCGATTGTGCTGTTCATGGGCGCGCGGCTGGTACGCGACGCGACGCGGGTCTCGCCGCTGGAAGCGGTCCGCCGCCTGGGCCAGACCGAAGGCGCCGCGATCCGCATCCGCTTCGGCCTCTTGCCGCTGATCGCGCTCACAATCGGGGCCGGCAAATTGATCGGCTGGATGACCGACTGGTCGCTGACCAGACTGTCCGCCGCCGATTGGCTCGGCGATCTCGACCGGGCGCTCGATTTCATTGCGTTTCCGCTGTTCATCTACGGCTTTGCCAGCCTGATCGCCTCGCGCGAAAAACTGATGACCGCGCTGATGGCGCCCGCCGCATGGCTGATGGCGGGCCCGCTGCGGCGGCCGTCATTGCAGCATATGCAAGTGAGCCGGCACCGCGCCGCGAGCTTTCTGCTGGTGGTCGCGCTGATGACCAGCCTAGCGCTCTACCCGACAGTGATGACCGCGGTGTTCGACAACAAGACCGAGCGCGGCGCGCGGGTGCAGCTCGGCAGCGACCTTCAGATCACGCTCAATGCGCTCGACTTCATGCCGGCCGAGGCGCAATCGCGCGGCGGCCTCGAACAGCGCGTCGCCGCGCTGCGCATTGAACTCGATCCCTTGATCGTCAAGCTCGAACGCCTGCGGGAGGTCCACAGCGTCGGCAGCGTGATCGAAGGCATTGCCGACGGCCTCTATATGCCCGATCGCGGATTCTCCGGCCTGCCGATTTATCTGCTGCACGGCAGCGCGAAATTCCTCAGCGCGATTTATTCCGAACCCGCGCTCGGCGAAAGCGCACCCTTTACCAGCTTGCTCAAGCGGCTGGACGACGGGCGCGTGCTGGCGTCAAGCGCGGTCAGCCGGTTTTACAAGCGCAGCCTCGACCAGCCGATGCCGGTCGGGCGCACCGCGGCCAAGACCATCGCGCGCGCGCCGTTTGGCGGATCGGTGTATTTCCTGCCGGGCACGCCGCTGCGCACGGTCAACGACCGCGAGGGCTTCATCGGCGCGCGGGTCGACTATCTCAATCATTTGTTCGCCAGCAGCCCTTATCTCATCGCCACCGAGGGCAATGCCGCGCTCGCCAATCTCGATGTGCTGCTGCCGCGCGTGGTGCTGACAATTGCCGCAACCGCCGGCACCGACCCGGCGCGGCTGCGCGATGCGGTGCTCGCGGCCATGCCCGCGCCGCCGTTGGACGTCCGCGACGTGCGCACCGAAGTCGACCGGCTCGGCAGCGACATGTATGTGTTTCTCGCGCGCCAGAACGTGCAGATTTATCTCTTGGGCGGACTGTTGCTGGCGATGATCGGCATCACCTCGATTGCCTATGCCAATTATGTCGAAGACCGGCGTACGCTGGCTTTGCTGCGCATTCGCGGCGCCGGACCGCTCGCGGTGGTGCGGTTCTTTCTGCCCAACGTCCTGGGGCCCTCGATCATCGGGCTGGCGGTCGGCGGCGCGATCAGCCTGATTGTCGGCTTCGGCATTACCCGGCTGGTCTGGGAATTGCGGCAACTGCAAACCGTGATGAATTATTTACCGACCCAGCTGGCGGTGTCGCAACAGACCGGCTTCATCGCACTGACGCTGATCGTGCTGCTGTTGGGGATCGTGCTGCTGTTTGGCCGCTGGGTGTTCGCCCGCACCGCGCGCGAGAGCCTGCTGCAGGGGCAGTGACGCGCGTGGCGGAGGGCGAGAAACCAAGGTCGAACATTCTCCACCCTCAGCAGCGCGCATACGCGCCAATCTCAGCCGAGGACGCTGGCCTCAGTTGGATGACAAGAGGGCGCAGTCCAAAGGCCTGCCCCTATTTTTGGGAAAGCACCCACTTGGCCAATGCTTCGGCCTCGTCGTGGGAGACGTTTGGTTGAGGGGGCATGGGCATCTGGCCCCAGACGCCGACACCGCCTTTCAATACCCGTTCGCTTAGAATCCTAACGGCGGAGTCATCATCCGCGTATCGGGCGGCGATGGCCTTGTACGATGGGCCGATCATTTTCCGTTCGACGGCATGACAGGCCACGCAGTTCTTGCTCCTGGCCAGTTCCGCGCTTGCGACCGCCGCCGAAGATGCCAGCACCCCAGCGAAAACGACAGCGAGTTGGCGGGCATCAACCATTTGCTCGACTCCGATTGCTGAGCGCGCAAGGCACCGCACGGCGTAGCTACGACGAACTGCGCGCGCTGTGCGCGTAGCGACTCCGGACGGCCGAATCCGGTGGGTGGCACGACGCGCGCGGTCGCTTGACCGAGTCCTGACCTGCGGACGCCATCCAGCAGTCGCGCCACCGTCGGGGGTAGCGCGGCTGCCGGTGATCAAGTTCATTTGGGCTGGAGCCGGTAGATGTCGCCCTGATCGGTGGCGACGTACAGGTTGCCGTCAGGCCCCTGCACGACGGAGCGGAAGCGTCCGGCCGGCATGGGCAAGGACACCGTGGTTCTGGTGGCGGAAGAACCGTCGGGCGTGATGCTGAGCACGTCGAGGCGGTTCCCAACCGGCGTCCCATGGATCCCGATCCCCATGAAGGAAACGACCATTCGGCCGTTCCAGTCCTTCCATTGCGGGCCGTTCAGGAACACGCATGACGACATGCCCTGGGACAGGCCATCATTCGTCCAGGCCGGCCTCATCGCATTGGGATAGAGCTTAGTATCGGTCATCGGCATGTATGCCGACCGTTCCTTGGGCTCGACGGCGCCCATCTGGTTCGGCATATAGCCGCAATACCCGTCGGGGCAGTCGCCACGGCCGCCGACGTTGGGGCGCGGATCCCAACCAGAGTTACCGCCCGCGACCAGCGCCGTCACCTCATCGGTGTGCCAGGGGCCGTTCTCCGCCGTGTACGGTTGGTTGTTGCCGGGGCGGAAGCAAATGCCCTGCGGGTTGCGATGCCCGTATGTGAAGATTCGCGAATCGAAGCCTTGCGGCGCGTTGTTGCCGGGTGCGGCTTTGCCGTCCCGATCGACCCGGAGCACCTTGCCCCCCATGCGGGTCGGGTGTTGCGGCACCGCCCCGTTGTGGGTGTCGCCGGTGGTCACGTACAAGAAACCATCGGCCGGACCGAAACGGAGACGCCCGCCGTTATGTGCGCCGGGATCGCCGAACGGGTGATTGCTGGCCGCGGGCTTGTAAGCAATGTCAGTGATAATGTCGGTGCGGTTCGATACCCGCGTCAGCTCGGCATTGACCGTTAGCCGGAGCACGCGATTGGCTTCAGGCTTGGTCAGGCTCGATGACGAGAACACATAGATGAACCGGTTGGTATCGAAGTTGGGATCGATCGCCACACCGCTCATGCCGGCCTGACCGCTGCAGAACAGGTCGGCTGCGGTATCGGGGTAGCCCTTGGAATCCTTCATTCCGAGCAGGGCGTTGACGGTGCCGGATGGCAGCCGCACCGATAGGCCGCGGCATTTCTCAGTGAAGAACATTGTACCGTTGGGCAGGAAAGCCATATCCCAGGTGAGGTCACGTCCGGACATCACCGCGGTACTGGCCAGGATGGGAGTGCCGCTCGGACTTTGGGCCACCGCCAAGCCGGACAGACTCACGACGGCTAGGGCCAAACAGGGCAGCCGGAAGCGCATAGGTCTAATCATCGATGTCTCCTCCGATTTTGACTAGCCCCCTCCCCACGAGGCAGGCAGCTGCAACACCAAGCTGAAGTTTTTTTCAACGATTGCTGTCCACCACGGCATTGTTGTGGCGGACGGAGAGGAACCGGGAGCCAACGGCCTCCGCGTTGTGCAGCGCAATACAACGTACTGTATCGAACTTGAACGTATTGGCGGAGGGGCAGAAACGCGGTTCCTATCTTCTGCTCCAGTTTATGCGCGGCAGAACACAAATCAACGAACATTCGCGAAACTGGCGGAGACCCAGCGCCGCGTTTCGAAATCGCCGCTGCGCCGGAAACTGCTCAACGGGCAGACCCTTCACGCCGCGGACGGCAATTGGCAAAGGTAGTCCTCGAAGCGCTTGCCGCTTTCCTGACGGAACCGTCTTCCTGCCGGTCCGATCTGTTCGATGCGGTCGACGCGCAAATTCCGAAAGTCCTGCCTCAGTTCGCACCAGATAGTCAGCAGCCAAATTTCGTCAAACACTGTCAGGCCCAGCGGTCGGCAATTCCGTTCGCTGCGGCAACCATTGAGGTCGAGGTATGTGAGATTGAGCACTGACCGTCGGCCAATCGAGCTGCGGAGTTGAACCAGCGTGTCATTCTCATCCAGCCGGTCACGATCCATCCTTGATACGGCGCGGTAAGGGGCGTCCATGAAGTCGGCGTGATCCCTGGTTTGGAGCACCGATGCAATCTTGCCTGCCGCCCTCTCGGCAGCTGAACGCAGCCGTTCGTCGCCTCTTGCAGCTGTGAGCCGAAGCCCAAGCCGCACTGCATCCATCTCGTCCGCGTCGAAGCTAAGCGGCGGAAGGAAAAAGTGAGGCTCCAATTGATAGCCAACCCCGGCCTCCCCGCGAATAGGGGCGCCGATTGCCTGTAACGTTACGATGTCACGGTAGATCGTCCGCTCTGACACTTCGAAAGTGGCCGCAAGCAGGCGGGCCTGAAGCGGAGCTGTCGCAGCGCGGAGCCGGTCGAGGATCAGGAAGAGGCGTACCGTTCTCATGTTGCGTCCGTAGCAGATGTTCCTGACGGAAACTGTCAGCACGGCGACCCTATATCAGGCGTCACCGTGACAAAGGAGAATACAATGGATAACGCCGTCTATGAAGTTGTCATCTACTCGGCGAACGAGGCCACCGTGGCAGATGAGGCACGCGCCGATATCCAAACGCGCGTGCAGGCCCTGCCCGGGTTTCGTAGCTATCTGCCCCTTACCGATGTGAATGATCCGACCCGACGCGCCGATGTCGTTCAGTGCGCCTCGCACGAAGCCGCCAAAGCAGCCGCCGAGGCGGTGAACAACCATGAGGACTTTTCACCCTTCGTCTCGACTGTGACGTCGCTGATCATGATGGGACACTTCCGAGCCCAGTGGGGTACCGCGACCAGCAAGCCAGGCGCAGGTGTAGAGATCAGCTTCTTCCGGTTGAAGAGGGGCGTGACGGAATTTCAAGCACGCACAGCCCACGCCAAAGCCGTCGACGGGTTTCTCTCGCGTCAGCAAGGTTGGATCACTGAACACTTCGTCCAGTTCGACGACGGACTATATCTCGACTTGCTCCTGGCCGAGAGTCGTGAGCGGGCGGAGGCGATCTGCGGGCTTTGGCATCACCACCCAGACTGTACTGCCTTCGTGGCTCTCGTCGAGGACGTCGACATGAAGTTCGGCCGCGTGATCTAGTCCGGACATATTGACCCTTGAGATATCGAACATGGGGTGAGGGCTCGAGTCCACCGGCCTTGCTGGGCGGGCGCGCCGCGCGCCTGCCACCCCGTCGGGCGCGAATTCACCACCGGCCAGGACGCCGCCAACGAAGGTCCAGAACGTCACCAAGCCTTGCAATGGCGATGGAGTGGCGAACTCAAATTCCCTCATGCTCCCGCGGAAATCATCGCAGTTCTGCAAACTTCTGCGCAACTGGCAAATGGCGGAGGGAGAGGAACTGGAATCCAACGGTCTCCAATCTGAACGCTGTCGTCCTGGTGCACTCATCGGTCGGGCGACCTCAAGCCCTCCGTGCGATCTCAGAGGGTTAGAGCGGCATTGCGAATTCCATGATTTCCGGATATATTTCCGGAAACGGCCAAGATGGAGATTCTCCGCCATGCCGAGCAGCCAACGAAATCCTGTTACCGCCTATCGCCGCCGGCTGAAGCGGCGCGGCGTCGTCCGCGTCGAAGTGCATGTGCGCAAGGGCGATGCCGCATTGGTCCGTGGCGTGGCCCAGGCGCTCTCAGACCCTGCGCGCGAGGCCGAGGCTCGAGCCATGCTGCGGGAGCGTTTCGGTGCGAACAAGGGGAAGGGCTTCAAGGCCCTTCTGGCGGCAGCCCCGCTGGAAGGGATCGACCTCACTCGTGAGCGCGATCTCGGACGCGATGTCGCGCTGTGAACTACCTGCTCGACACCAACATCATTTCTGAGGTTCGAAAGGGTGCCAAGTGCGATGCAAGCGTCGCCGCTTGGTACGACTCAATCGACGATGCGGATATCTTTCTCAGCGTGCTCGTGCTCGGTGAAATCCGCAAGGGCGTCGAGCGGGCTCGGCCCAGCAATCCAGCCCAGGCCGGCGCTCTGGAGAAGTGGCTGACCACTGTTGCCGAGTCCTTTGCCGAACGTGTCCTGACTGTTGATCAGGCCGTTGCGGATGAATGGGGGCGCATGAGCGCCAAGCGTCCGGTGTCAACCGTGGATGCCCTGCTCGCGGCGACCGCCAAAGTTCATGGCATGACGCTCGCGACGCGCAATGTGTCCGATGTGGCTGACCTCGGTGCCGATTTTGTCAATCCGTTCGAGCATCGTGCTTAACGGGTTCCACAGTGTGGCTCCGAAACCTGGCCGTTCAGCAAGCTGCAAGTGATGGGATGACACCACCGATGCCGATCTTCGCGCGTCACGCCGCAGCGGCCGGCCGCCGCATGAGCTCTTCGTGGATCGGGCCCTCAGCTTGCTGCCAGGACTGGAACGGTACAGTCGCAGCGATACAGGTCATCAAGGGACTTGAATCGAGGCGTGCAGATCAAGAAAGGATGGCACCAACCCACTTCAAAGCGTTCGGTGTGGCAGCCCATGCCGGCGCCGAATCATGGACGTATGCGACGGCTTCATCCTCCCCGCCCATGCTGATAAAAGTGGGAAGATTATGCGGAAGCTTCTTTCGCCCGAGCAGATAAGCTGACACGTGGTTATTGCTTCTGACGGCCCGGGCCAGTGCCTTGCGTGACGCCGAACAATCGCCTTCACGCCGAAACAGCGCCAATGCCGCCGACCACGCCCACGCCGCAGCGCCATCGTTCTTGTAGCGCCGCAGTAGTTCATCCGCATCGCCGTCGCGCCCGAGGGTCAGGAAGCAATCAAGCAGGATATATCGAATACCTTGATTGTCGTTGGGATTGAGACGAAGCATGTCCCGGTAATGCGTCACGGCTTCCTCGCGCGCGCCGCTCTCCCACAGCGATTGCGCGAGACCCTGGCGGGCGCGCATGTAAGGCCGCGTTTCGAGAATGCCCCAGAAGTGCCCGACGTCATCGCGGAACGCGGTTTTCCCCAATGCCTTTTCGCCCGCTTCCACCCCCTGGCGGTAGAGTTGCAGTGCTTCGTCTGCATTTCGCGCGGCTTCCTGCGCCAACAGGACGTAGGCATCGGCACACAGGGGCGAGATCTTAAGCGCCTTCTTCGCGAGCGCCATGCGTCGCCGCCGATCATCGGAGTCCCAAGCATCCCACATGATCTCCTGGGCTGCTTCGACGTCGCTGCTCCCGGCGTTGCCGCCAAGCGCGGCAAGCAACGTCTCAAGAACGCGGCGGTCTGGCAGCGGAACGGTGGCTGCACCGCCCTTCTTACGGTTGGCAGACGGCTTCTTCGGCATAGCAGTTCCTACTCATGTCCATGCGATACTAGCCGTGGTGCCGAGGCGAGTTATAGTGTCAGGATTTGAGGAGATGACCTATCCACAGACGTTGGCTGCCGGCGGAAACGTGCGCCACGACGATCAGTTTTCCCATGAGCGATCGCGGGCCGCCGCCGAGTTAGGAAATCCGGAGAAAGTTGGATCCCAGTTGCTCTTGCTTGGGGGCGGCGGAGGGAGAGGAACTGGATTCCAACGTTCTCCTCGTACTGCAACGCAATACAACGTGCTGTATCGAACTTGAGCGTACTGGCGGGCGGACAGGAACCGGGAGCCAACGGCCTCCAGATAGTTTGGCGTAAACCGCCGCATTGCCGTAAGTTATCGTGGGCGTCATAGCATTTCTCGCCGTCTTACGGCTTGACCGCATACCGGTATCCGGTAAACTCACGAATCGATGATCCGATCATTTGGCGACAAGCGTACCGCGATGCTGTTCCGGGATGAGCGGGTGCGGCAATTCGCGGGAATCGCCCGTGCTGCCAAGCGTAAACTTGAAGCGATCAATGCGGCAAGCCGGCTGGAGGATTTGTTGATACCGCCCTCGAACCGGCTGGAGAAGCTCAAAGGCGACCTCAAGGACTTCTACTCGATCCGGATCAATGATCGATGGCGGGTGATCTTCAAATGGATCAAAGGCGAGCCTCATGAGGTTCGGATCGTGGATTACCATTGAGAGGAGACTGCGATGGTGGATAATGAATTTGTACCGGTCACGCCCGGCGAAATGCTGAAGGACGAATTCCTTGTTGAGTATGCTCTCTCGCAAAGCCAACTCGCAAAGGCCATTGGAATCTCGCCTAATCGGATCGCCGAGATCGTGAACAATCGGCGCCGCATCACGGCTGATACAGCACTTCGGCTGAGCCTCTATTTTGGCAACAGTCCGGAGTTCTGGATGAATCTTCAGACCCATTACGATCTGAAAATGGCAAAGCGAAATCTCAAACCTGAAGACGCCAAGCGCATTAAATCGCTTCGGGCTGCGTGAACGGGCGCTCTATCGCAGTTCCGCAAATCGCAACATCCGCTCATAGAGTGCCGTCGTCCGATAAAGACGCGGTTGCCGCCAGTCGTCATTGGCTACGGGCTGTATTTTCTCCATCAACCCGAACCAACAAAGATATCGGAGCACACGCGATTCGAAGGCAGTTACAGGCAAGTCAGGATATTTCGGTTCGGTCAGTTCTTTCGTCGGAAAGGTCACGCTGCGCATGAGCGGACCAGCCGCGCGCCAATCGGTGCAGAATTGCCCGATCAGATAGAGGATCAGTGAAATTTGTGGCGCGAAGACCTCCGGCATGTCGAAAGGATCGAGATAAGCCGGATTGTACCGGGCGAAAGTGGTGCGGAACAATATCGCCTGCAATCGCCCTGCCTCTTCCTCCGGCAGCAGAATTCGACCCTTATTTGTCAGTTTGAGGAGCCCCTTTTCACTGCGCACAAGTCCCGCAAGTCTGAATACGGCATGTAGATACATCGCGGGAGTAAAGTCTTGTTCGTTGATCGTATTGCAAACGGAGCGAAGTTCAGCGGCATCGCAGCCGCGCCATTGAAGCTGGTCCAGTAGCATTTCGACGAACTTGCGATTGAGGTTTCCTCTCATGGTCAACTTTGTGCCACTGCCATCCAGTGCCATCATAAAACGCCGAGCGTTGGGAAGCACGGTGGTATCGGCAAGCGCGGCAAACGCCAAATCCTCCTGCACCCGGCAGGGCCCGAGCCCGTCGAGTCTATCTTCCACGAAGGCATAAAATTGCTGCTCGGTCAGCTTGATGATGCCAGCAGTCATTTTGCCGCTTTCCGAACGATGGCGTCGGCACACAGGCGCGATACATGGTACCGGCTCTTTTCACATTCAGACATCGCAGCGCGATCTCCGCCGGTCAATCGAAGAGCTTTCCAAGCAAAGTGCAACCGCTCGGACAAGCAAGCATGGAATATCCACAAATCCCTTCAATCCGTCAGATCGGAGAAAGTTGGATTACAGTTCCTCCCGCTTGGAACTGGCGGAGGGAGACGAACTGGGATCCAACCTTCTCCTCGTACTGAAACGCAATACAACGTACTGTATCGAACTTGAGTGTAGTGGCGAGGGAGTGACACCAGCCTCGAACATTCTCCTCGTAGGCTGGCGTGGTGCAGCGTAGGCCAACGTAGAGGGGCGTAGGGCGGAGGGAGCGACAGCACAATCCAACATTCTCCAGTCGGGGGCAGCTTCCGCAAGAAGCCTACACGACGGCTCATTCGTCGTTGCTCGCGCTGGCGTTGCGACTGGTTTTCATCAGCCACCGATGATTTCGGTGCACCGTATAGTCGATCCGCCCGGCGAATGAAGGCAGTTACTATCGTCTTGCTCCGTTCGACGAATAATTCCGCAATCAACATTTGGAAAATGTCTGACTTCAATTTGACATCGACCCGATACTCAACATTAGTGCCACCTCCGGCTGCCGGCGCGAACGTCCAAATCTGTTCAAAACGCTCGAATATAGTATCGTAGCTGTTGATTTCGACTCGATGTGGTCGGTCCAGTAAAGCTACCGTGTTGAACTGCTTGTGAAGCAGCCACGTTCCCATGGTCATCTCCACCAAGATAGTCTGATCCCGGCCGCCGGTTACTCTGGCAGCGATAACCCAGGGTAAGAAGTCAGGATAATGTTCAACGTCTACGACCAAGTCGAATAGCTGCGCCGGCGCGTGTCTCGAGTGATGGCGCTCGACATGTTCCATGACGACAATCGGCTCAGGCAGCGGCAAGGCCCCGGGTGCGGCCGCACTCTAAATCAAGCATGGCGCGCCGGCGCTCATGCTTCAATCTCGCCAGCCAGCCATGAAGGAAACTATACCTTGCCGCCGGATCAAAAGATTCCATAGACTTGACCTCACAATGAATCTGTCGCCTTGGATTATGGCGGCGCGGCCGCGCACGCTTCTTCTTTCCGTTACGCCGGTCATGGTCGGTACGGCCCTCGCATGGGCGGCGGAACGGAGGATCCACTGGCTCGCCGTGCTCGCCGCTCTTGTCGGAAGCGTGTTCATCCAACTGGGCACCAATATCCACAATGACGCAGCTGATTTCGAGCGTGGTGGCGATGGGCCCGATCGGATCGGCCCTCCGCGTGTGACTGCCTCCGGTTTGCTGGCCGCAACCGATGTCAACCGCGGTGCCGTCGTATGCTTCGCCATCTCGGCGCTTACGGGAATTTACCTGGTTTTCGTGGGTGGTTGGCCGATCCTCATCCTCGGCGTTCTATCGATCGCAGCAGGCTGGGGTTATACTGGCGGGCCGCTCCCCGTCGCCTATACGCCGCTTGGGGAGTTCGTCGTGGTGATGTTCTTTGGCGTGGGCGCAGTGGGCGGCACATACTTCCTTTGTACGGGGCAGATCACCACGCCGGCTCTGGAGGCCGGGCTCGCGATAGGTTCACTAACCGGAGCGGTCCTGTTGGTGAACAATCATCGCGATGTTGTATCGGACGCGCGCGTGGGACGCAGAACACTGCCCATCGTCGTCGGACCGACCCTGACGACTGCAATCTTTGTCGTACTAATGCTGCTTCCGTTTTTGCTACTTCCTTTGATCGGCCACGCTCTCCCAAGTGCTCGGGTTTGGCCTGCGCTGATCGCCTTGCCGCTTGCGCTGGCACTGATCTATCGGTTCGCCCGGGAGCCGCACGGTCCGACGCTCAATCGACTTCTCGTCCGGACCGTTCAAGTGCAATTCGTGTTTAGCTTGTTGCTCTCGCTCGGTCTGGTCTTGTGAGATGTGGTATTCAGTTCACCTGCTGGTCAGGGGCGCCGCTCCGTGATATCGTGTTTTTATTGCGCACGACTATAGATATGCGGTGACAATCATGGCACAGCGCACAGGCGTCTACATCGTCCCCACCCATCGTTGGTATATTGAGCGAACCGTATGGTTGATTGCCGGCGTCGTCCTGTTGACCGGATCGGCACTTGCGTTGCTGATCGATCCGCGCTGGATCTTCATTGTGACTGCCAGCGGGCTTGTGTCCATTAATGTGGCCCTAACCGGCTTTTGTCCCGTCGGCAACGTGCTTCGGCTGTTCGGCTTTACGCCCATGCTGGGCACGAGCACCCCGATGCGCTGGAATCTCTACTTCATGCAAACCGACCGCTGGTATCTGGAGCGGCGCATCTATCTTGTCGTGGGCTTCAACATTTCGCTGGCCTCCCTCCTGGTGCTGGCGAACAGCCTTTGGTGGTCCTCGTTCATCGTCTTCGTCGGCGGCGCAATGGTTTGGTTTGCGGCCACCGGTTATTGCATCATGGCAAACATGCTGTATTGGCTTGGCGCCGAACCGCGGCTCACTCCCGAAACGGCGCCCTCAGGCCGTTGCGAAAACTGCGCGATGTCACCGATCTGTATCAGCAACCCGCGCGCAAGGACTGCGTGATAACGGAGGTCAGCTATGATGCCATTTCTCGCTCGCATCCGCTTGATGGTTGGCGCGTTGGCAATGCTCACCATCATTGCCGCGGCGGTTCCTGCAGCCGCGCAGCAACCGACTCAGGTCAATCCAACGGCCAGCGCCGTCAACGAGGATCAGTTGCTCAAACAGCTGCGAATGATCGATGGTCGCTGCACGCTGCCCGATCAGAAGGCGTGCACACTCGAACAGCCGGCTGGCCGCGACTGGCGCCAATTCCATCAGGTGGCGCTGCCCTGGATCGGCACCATCGCAATCATCGGAATATTCGGCGCACTGTTGCTGTTCTATCTCATTCGCGGCACGGTTCGGATCGCGGACGGACGCTCCGGACGGACGCTCCTCCGCTTCAACGCGTTTGAGCGCTTCGTGCATTGGATGACGGCGGTCTGTTTCATCGTCCTGGCGATATCCGGCCTCAACATCACCTTCGGTAAGGATCTGTTGCTGCCGTTAATCGGTCCGGAGGCGTTTACTGGCTGGTCGCAATGGGCGAAATACGCCCATAACTATCTCAGCTTCCCATTCACGCTCGGCGTGGTGCTGACGTTCCTGATGTGGCTCACCTCGAATTTCCCAACCAAAGCGGATATCGAGTGGATCAAGAAGGGCGGCGGCATGGTCGGCCATGAGCATCCTCCGGCCGGTCGCTTCAATCCTGGTCAGAAGTTCATCTACTGGATGGTGGTGGTGGGCGGTGCAGCGGTGGCGGTGACCGGTTATCTGCTGATGTTTCCGTTCTACGCTACCAATATTGCAGGAATGCAAGTTGCGCAGGTCATTCACGCGCTCGTGGGAGTGCTGTTCATCGCTGGTATCCTGGTTCACATTTATATGGGGACCTTGGGCGAGGAAGGTGCGTTCGAGTCGATGACCAACGGCACCGTCGACGAGAATTGGGCCAAGCAACACCACAGCATCTGGTACGAGCAGGAAGTCGCCAAAGGCAACATCGCCACTCCAGCGCCGGAAGGCAGGATACAGCCGGCCGAATAGCCGCCGTTGTGGGATACAAAGCACAGGCGCCCGGCATATTGCTCCGCCGAGGAAGGGCCTGCTTTGGATTCGGGGGAGCACCCAAGAATGCCGCCGGCGCCGCGCCGCCAGCGTCTGGGCGTGCATCCACCTTCAAATATGCAGTGGCTCCAACCAGTCATGATCATGTCATGGGGTCAATTGATCCTCCGCAATGACGGCTGGTAGCCTTACGGCTATGGGCGCAGGCTCAGACGGTCAATAGCCGTCACCGAGCACTCTTGGACGTCTGCGAGATGGATACTAGTGGAACAGCTGGAGCAGATCGGCGGCCGCTGGAGCCTGCGGGAGATCCAGTTATCATGGCTATTGAACGCGTTCTGCAGGCGGAGCGCGCCGGGGAAGCTCGGTTGCGGGATTGCCGGGTACAAGCGGAAGCGATTGTTGCAGGCGCACGCGAGCAAGCGGTAGCCGTTATAAGGCGGGCCGATGCGCGCCTCTCAAAACTGCACGCAGCCTATTTGAGCAAGATTTCGGCTGAGATCGCTAACCTGCCGACGCCTCAGGCGGCAACCTGCCAAACCGTTGACGATGCAAACCTGGCGAAGGCCGTTCGCCGCCTGGCGGCCAAGTTGACAGGTGCTCCATGAACGAACGGGTTCGTTGGAGTTATGTTCAGGCACGGCTGCAAGCCCGTCACGGCGATCGCCTTGACGATGCTGCCTGGCGGATTCTCGAAGCGGCAAGGTCGTTCGATCAGTTTCTGGAGCGATCGCGCACCACTTCGTTGCATCGGTTCACGGACCTTATCGAAGTGAGAATGCCAAGCCACACGATTGAGCGCATTCTGCGCGCCGCGTGGCGAGATTATGTGGCCGAACTGGCCACCTGGGTAACACCATCTTGGCTACCCGCGGTGCTTTGGGTCGCGCATCTTCCAGATCTCCCGGTGCTTGATAGTCTGTTTAAGGGCGCCGGCCCGGACTGGACGCGGGAAGACCCGGTCTTCGCTCCATTCGCCCGCGGTGATTTGCAAGACCACGCGGCAGAGCTCGAAGCATCTCCGTTCGCCGTTTACTCGGCGTCGATAGATCGAAACGGGTCGCTGGGCGCTCAATGGCTTGCGCACTGGCGGACATTGTGGCCGCGCTCAGCCAATCGCGATCGCCGCGGCCTGGATGATCTTGTCGGGGTCATAGCGAACCATTTTGAATCGCTCGCGCGCGCAGACTTGCAGGATGCGAGCAGCCCGTACCGTCACGATCTGGAGCGCGGGGCAACGCGCCTGTTCCGCCAATACGCCGGTACGCCGGCCGCACTCTTTTCACATCTGACGCTCGGGGCGCTCGATCTTGAGCGGCTACGCGGCGGGCTCATTCGCCGCCGGCTTTTCGATCCGGCAAACCTTTGGAAAGCGGCATGACGCTCCGACCCATTGCTGCGCATTGGTTTGAGCTGCTGACGGCGCACGGACAGTTAGCGCGCACGATGGAAGGTCTCTCGCGCACCGGAGCGGTTGAATTGGAGGCGCGAAGCGGCCGGGAAGAACGCGTCGTGTTTCCCGACGTGAGCGAACAACTCAAGGCCCACCAGGAACTGGCCAGGCGCTATCATTCGTATTGGCCGGACGCCATCCAAACCACCACACAACGCACCGAGCCGCTGACCGAGATCCTCAGATCGGCGCGCAACCGGCTCGAGGCCTGGGCACGGGTGGCCGATCCGGTTATCGTTTCGATTGAGAGAATCTCGCGGGAGATCATCGACCTCGATCAATTGAATGAAGCGCTGGCGCACGGGGCCGCCACCCTGCCCAACCTTCGGCTGCTCGTAGAAGCCGGGCCACAATTAGCGGTGCGACTTGTGCGACTGGCCATGGGGAGTCAGGTTCGCGAAATTCCGGCCCTCGTCCTGTTCAAAACCTGGGACGCTCCGACCGCGAGTTATCTATTATTGGTCGGTTATCTGCCCGATATCGCCGCTGTCGAGGCCCAGCTGGCCGCCATCATGGCGCGCGCCGTGCCGCTGCCGCCGTGGCTTCCCGCCTCGGCTGAGGTTGCCGCGGCGGCCATCGCTCAGCGGCGCGCCGCGCTTGTTCGCGACACGCAGGCCGCGCGGGACCAGCTTGCAGCACTGTCGGATCGGTTTGAGATCGCAAGCGCCTTGGGCGATATCGTGCTGATCGAATGGCTCAATCAGCATGCCAAGGACTTGCGCGGAAGCGAACGGCTGGCGTGGATCACTGGCTGGACCAGCGATGTGACAGGAGACTCGCTGCGTCATGCGCTCGATCGGGAAGGCATCCGCTACATCCTGAGATTGACCGACGCGCCCACCGGAACCAATGCCCCTTCGGTTCTCAGCAATCCGACCTGGGCCCACGGCTTCGAGTTTTTTGCGCGCATGCTTGGAACGCCGGCCAGCGACGAAATCGATCCGAGCGTGATCCTGGCGGTTATCGTACCGCTGATTTTCGGCTTCATGTTTGGTGATGTCGGTCAAGGACTTGTCGTCATGGTTGCTGGGTTTATGTTGGGCCGCCGATATCCCTTGCTGAAGGTGCTGATACCAAGCGGCGCGGCGGCAATCGGTTTCGGCTTGCTGTTTGGAAGCGTGTTCTGCCGTGAGGATCTGATCCCGGCGCTGTGGCTGCACCCGTTGCAGGAGCCGGTGACGATCCTGATCGCCGCCGGCGCTGCCGGCGTGATTGTTCTTTCAATTGGCCTGTTGTTGGACGCGGTTCAAGCACACTGGCGTGGAGAGGCCCGCCGTTGGTGGTCTTCCCGAGCCGGCCTGTCGGTCGTCTATCTTGGGGTGCTGCTGGTTCCGTTCCGGATCGGTGGGGTCATCATCGCTGCCATCGGCATGATTTGGTACACCCTGGGGCCATTGGCCATTGCTACGGAGCGGCGCTTCGCTTCCGTGGTCCGCGCGGCCGGCGAGTTCGTCGAAGAAAGTCTTCGGCTCTTCGTTAATACAGTTTCATTTACGCGTATTGGCGCGTTCGCCCTCGCCCACGCCGGCCTTTCGGTCGCCGTTATCGAAGTCGCCACGGCCGCCGGTCCGATCGGCTATTGGATTGTGTTCGTCTTGGGCAACGTTCTTGTGATCGCCTTGGAGGGCTTGGTCGTGAGCATCCAAACGACGCGGCTGATGCTGTTCGAGTTTTTCGTCCGTTTCCTCGTCGGCAGTGGACGCATGTTCAGTCCGCTTCCGCCGCCAAACATCCGAAAGCGCGTACTCTCCGAGACAAGCTAGAAGGGAAGCCATGAAGCTCAATCTGCAAATTCCTGTTGTTATGCTGGCGCTTGCGGCGATCGTTGCCGTCGGCTTGACCGGCTTGTTTTTTCAAATGGGCCCTGCTGCCGCCGCCGAGGCGACAGCCCGTGCCGCTACCGATCCCGCTGTTGTGCAATGGGCTATGATGGCCGCTGCGATTGCCGCCGGCCTCTCCACGCTCGCGGCCGGCTACGCGGTTGCCATGGTGGGCAGCGCGGCGGTCGGCGCCTTGGCGGAAAAGCCCGAACTGCTCGGTCGCGTCCTGATCCTGGTCGGGCTGGCGGAAGGCATCGCCATCTACGGACTGATCGTCGCGATCCTGATCCTAAATCGGGTGAGCTGACATGAGCGGCGTCGTTTTCATTGGCGACGCGTTGACCGCCACCGGCTTTCGCCTCGCCGGCGTCGAGGTGGCGGCGCATTCGCCCGATGCCGCGCGGGACGCGTTTGCACAAGCCAGAAAGCACGCCGACCTCGTCCTGCTGACTGCGGACTACGCCCGACACATCCCGGTCGGCGAGCTCGATGATGCTCTTCTGAGCGAGGCACCGATCGTTGCCGTCATTCCCGACATATTGAGCCAATCGCCGCCGCCTAACCTCGTAGGGAGACTCAGGTCCATCCTGGGTATCGAAAGTTGAACAAGGCGAATCTCATTCCAGTGGCGCAATCCGATGCGCTGCTGCAGGATCTCGAACAGCAGACGACTGAAGAATGCCGCACCGTGATTGCAACCGCGCAGCGCGATGCTAATGCGCTGGTCGCCCAGGCCCGGAGCAGCGCCCGTCGGCGCACGCACGATGTGATCGAAGAGCTGCGCAAAGAAGGAATTCGCCGGCTGGCTAACGCGAAGGCCCGGGCCGAAACCGAGGCGCGGCAACGCGCCCAGCAGCGCGCCTTGGAGGTGATCCAGCGCGCCTGGCCTTTGCTGGCCGAAGCGCTTGCCGAGCGATGGCGCGATCCGGCAGCGCGTCTGGTCTGGACCGACGAAGTCGCTCGCTGCGGGCGCGATCAACTCAATGCCGAAGGATGGGTCGTCGAACATCCCGTCGATTGGCGCGAAGACGAAAGGCAGAACTTTCTCAAGTCACAAGGTGCGAGCGGCGATACAGCCACCTTCGTGGCCAGTTCTGAGCTCGCAGTCGGTATCAAGATCAGCGCAGGCGAGGCAACGCTGGATGCCACACCGCACGGGTTGCTGGCGGATCGTTCCGCTGTCGCCGCGCTGCTCCTCGCCGAACTCGGTCAGGCAACGACCGATGGCCACTCACTTAAAGGACAGTGACCATCAATGAGTGACGCCGAAATTCGCTGGATAGGCGGCCCCGTGCTTCGTGCGCGTGCCAAGGGCAGCTTTCGCGTCGGAGAGGCGGTCGAGGTCGGCGTCCGGCGACTTCCAGGCGAAGTGATCCGTCTCAAGGGTGAGGAGTTTGTCGCCCAAGTCTACGAAGACACAACCGGCCTGCGGCCCGGCGATCCCGTGCGCGGGACCGGCGGCCCGCTCTCGATACCGCTTGGCCCGGGTCTGCTCGGCCGGATCTTTGATGGTCTCCTGCGACCACTTCGCGAGGCGGACGGCGGACGGGATTTGGAACGGCGGATTACGTTCCGGCCGCTCGTAAAGCCCGGCGACGTGCTCACGGCCGGCAGTGCGTTCGGTGAGATGCCCGGTGAGACGATACCGCAACGCTGTCTGTTGCCGCCCGACTTGGCCGGCAAAGTCGAGAGTGTTGTCGATGCGGGCGCCCATGATTCCGATGCGATCCTTTGCACGATTCGGAGCGCATCGGACGAACGTCGCGAGATTGGCTTTTTTCATCGTTGGCCGATCCGTGAAGTACGGCCTGCGCGCGAACGCCTACCGAGTGATGAGCCCATGATCACGGGGCAGCGCATCCTCGATACGCTATTTCCGATCGCTCGGGGCGGACGTGCGGCTCTTCCTGGTGGATTTGGCACCGGCAAGACCGTGCTGCAGGAAACGCTCGCCAAGTGGAGCGACGCCGACGTCATCATCTATGTCGGCTGTGGCGAGCGTGGCAACGAGATGGCCGAAGTCCTGAAAGAATTTCCAGACCTCGCCGATCCGCGCACCGGCCGGGGCTTGATGGAGCGTACCGTCATCATTGCCAATACCTCAAATATGCCGGTGGCGGCCCGCGAGGCCAGCATCTACACGGCGGTGACCGTTGGCGAGTACTTCCGGGATCAGGGGCTACATGTCGCGCTGATGGCGGATTCGACAAGCCGCTGGGCGGAGGCATTGCGCGAGGTGTCCGGCCGGGTCGGGGAACTTCCCGGCGAGGCGGCCTATCCGGCCTATCTCGGATCACGATTGGCGGAGTTCTACGAGCGCGCTGCGCGGGTGAAGACCTTGTCCGGCGGCGTTGGCTCGTTGACCATCATCGGGGCGGTCAGCCCACCAGCCGGCGATTTTTCGGAGCCGGTTACCAGCCACACCAAGCGCTGTGTTCGCTCGTTCTGGGGGCTCGATCGCGAACGGGCGCAGGCCAGATTCTATCCAGCGATTCATCCGCTCCAATCGTATTCGGAAGGCGCAGCGCGCTTTGCTGCATGGTGGGCAGCGCGGGGCAATCCCGACTGGGTTACGCACCGCGACCGGATTCTGTCGCTCTTGGAGAGCCAAGCTGACCTCGAACGCATGGCACGAATTGTCGGAAAGGACGCCTTGCCGCCGGCCCAACAATTCACGCTGTTG
The DNA here is from genome assembly GCA_022841625.1 of Xanthobacteraceae bacterium. Lineage (GTDB taxonomy): Bacteria > Pseudomonadota > Alphaproteobacteria > Rhizobiales > Xanthobacteraceae > VAZQ01. The sequence continues at coordinate 2,417 of JALHRD010000027.1, read as the reverse complement.
TGTGCAGACCTTGTGAATGAGGCGCTGCTTCGGCAATCCGCGTTCTCCCCGATCGACCGCTATTGCTCACCGGAACGACAGATTGCGATGCTTAAACTCGTTCTGCACTTTATCGAGCTCGCGGGGGCTGCGCTCGATGGGGGGGTCTCGCCCCAGTCGATCGCCGAGCTCGGTGTGATGCGCAGGCTTCAGCGCATGGGCGAGGAGATCGGCGAGGACAATCTCGATCGGTTTTCCATGCTCCGCGCCGAGTTGGAATCGGAGCTGGCTCAATTGAGCAAGGGGACGTCCGATGCGCCCTGAACTGTTCACGCAAGGGACCGCGACCGCGATCGAAGGGCCTCTGCTTTTTCTCAAGCGCAATGTCCAGGCTCGTCTCAACGAGGCGGTTGAAGTCCGTGGGCAATCAGGGCGGCCAAGACTCGGTCGTATCGCAGCCCTGGACGATGAGTCGATGGTGGTTGAAGTGCTCGAATCGACAATCGGGCTTGGCCTCCGCGACGTTCGCGTCCGCTTTCTGGGGGAGCCGCTCCATTTCGCACTGGGTCCTGGGCTACTGGGCCGTGTCTTCAACGGCGTCGGGCAGCCGTCCGACGGAGGGCCGCCAGTAGCCGCTGCCAAGCGCATGCGCATCGATGGCACGCCGATCAACCCGGCATTGCGCGATCTGCCCAGCGATTTTATCGAGACGGGCATTTCAGCGATCGATCTCATGAACAGCTTGGTGCGCGGGCAGAAGCTACCGCTATTCTCGAGCGGTGGCCTGCCGCACGATCGGATCGCCAGTGAGATCGCGGAGAACGCCCGGCTGCGGGGCGAGGGTGAGCAGGGCTTCGCAATTGTCTTCGTCGGAATCGGGATTTCGCACGACACGGCGGAGGCGTTCCGCCATGCCATGCAGGATTCGGGTGCCCTCGCCCACACGGTCATGTTTCTCAACCTAGCGAGCGAGCCATCGACGCAGCGCCTGTTGACGCCGCGCTTTGCATTGACCGCCGCCGAGTATTTGGCGGCGGAAGAGGACCGTCACGTCCTCGTCATCATGACCGACATGACGAACTATTGTGAAGCGTTGCGCGAAGTGTCCGCGAGTCACGGCGAGGTCCCTAGCCGCAAGGGTTACCCCGGTTACATGTATTCCGACCTTGCCTCGATCTATGAGCGCGCGGGATGCCTGCACGGTGCCAAGGGCACCATCACGCAGCTGCCGATCTTGACGATGCCCGCAGAAGACATCAGTCATCCAATCCCCGACCTAACTGGCTATATCACCGAAGGCCAAGTGGTGTTGGACAAGGGGCTCGATCACAAAGGAATCTATCCGCCAATTAATGTGCTGCCGAGCCTGTCGCGGCTGATGGACCAGGGGATCGGCGAAGGCTATTCGCACAAAGACCATCCAGCATTGGCCAACCAGCTCTTTGCGTCCTATGCGAAGGCGATACGGGTGCGCGTGCTGGCGAGCGTGGTTGGCCGCGATGGGTTGACGGAGCTCGATCGCCAATACATCGAGTTCGCCGATCGGTTCGAGCGCGATCTCATCCGCCAGGCCGGACGCCGGACGCTCGAAGAGAGTATGGAATTTGGTTGGCAGCTATTGCGCCTGCTTCCAAAAGCCGAGTTGGCGCGGCTGTCCGACGACCAGATCACGCGTTACGTGCAATCAACCTCACGGAGCGAGCCTCATGCGTGAGGTTACTCCCACACGCAGCACGGCCCTCGACCTGGCCGACGAGCGTCGGCTAATGCGTCAAGGTTACGAGTTCCTTGATGAGAAGCGGATGCTCCTGGCAACCGAAATGCTACGGCAAATGCGGCAGTATCAGGCGCAGTCGGACGCGCTTGCAGTCGAATTGAGGTCGGCGGCAACGGCGCTTGCGGCGGCTGTCGAGCGACATGGACTCGACCAGTTGCAAGCCTATCCAGTTCAACGCACACCCGCATCGGCGCCGCATTACAAGCGATCGGTGTTTCTGGCGGTGCCACTATTGGACGTCACATGGCCCACGGAACTGCCCTCTGAGAGACCGGAGTCGCTTGATCCGTCGCCCGAGGCGGAAGCTTGCCGCGCCGCGTTCCGACGGCTGCTGCGGATGGCAACCCAAATAGGCGCGCGCGCGGCCAACCTGCATCGTCTGGCGCGCGAATACCGGCGGACGGAACGCCGTGCCAAGGCGCTGGAAAATGTCCTTATGCCGGAAGTCGACGAGGCGATTAAGCGTGTCAACGAACAGCTTGATGCGATGGAGCGCGAGGAGACGATCCGCGTGCGATGGTCGTCACTTACGTCCGCGGCCGGGCCCTAGCCCGCATATCTCACAGAATCCGCGCTTGATCGAGCGGTTTTGTTTGCCGGCTTGTTGAACTTTTGCGGGGCGCAGTGTCCCGTGGCGTGGTGGGACGCGAGGGTTTTTGGG
>JALHRD010000026.1 GCA_022841625.1 Xanthobacteraceae bacterium | reverse complement strand
AGCAAGTATATGCTGCTAGTGGAGTTTTGGATTTGACATTCGCATCGCGTGCTTGCTGCCAGGTGGGTAGCGAATGTCAAATCCACTCCACTAGCGCATGATCCCGAAAAGTGGGAACCGGTTTTCGGAAATGATCATGCTCAAGCAATGAAGTTAGACCACGATCCAATTCAATCGAATCGGATCGTGGTCTAACGCGCCTTGTCGAGGTCGGCGACAATGGCCGCCGCCTCGCGAAATCCGTGGTTTGCCGCCGGCACGCCGCAATAGATCATCTGCTGCAAAATGATCTCTTTGATGTCGTCGCCGGTGAAGCCGCCTTCGGTGAGCGCGGCCCGCACATGCAGGCGAAACTCCTCCCATTTGTCCAGCGCCAGGGTGGTGCCGATCACCAGGATGCGCCGCGTCCGTTCGTCGAAATGCGGTCGCGTCCAGATTTCGCCCCAAGCATAGCGGGTGATGACGTCCTGGAACTCCGCATTGAAATCGGTTTTGGCGGCGATGGTGCGATCCACATGGGCGTTGCCCAGCACCTTGCGCCGCTGCGTCACGCCACGGTCGTGTCGTTGCTTTTCGTCCATTTCTTTCCCCCAACCAGCGCGCGCTGCGCCACCGCTTCGATGAGATCGGACAGCCGGTCACCCCGCATCTGCCGCGGATCGAAGCTGATATCTTCACCATAATGACGAAACAAATCGTCGTTGTCCCGGTCGTGGATCGCGCAAGCCATGGCGAACCCCGGATAGCGGCGCTCGGTTACCGCCAGCATCGTGACCAGCGCGACGTCGCGATGACGTTGATCGCGCAGGATCCGCTCGAAGGTCGCGGACACCTTGTTTTCGGTTCCCTCCAATTCCTGCAAAAACCAGCGGTCGTCGCAAATCAACACACCGGTCACGCCGTCGCGCCGGTTGTTGGCGGCCGCAATTGCGAGAATTTCCGCGACGGCATGTTGATTGTTGTCTCGATTGAGGCAACTGCGGCTGAAATACGTCAAGCGGATCAGCTTCATGTTTTGTACCCCCGGTTAGACGCCTCCGTCACCAGGGGCATAAAGCGCGCAGCCTAACGCTTGCTGAATCGATACCGGAGTCCGCGGAGGCAATATGGTAATCAGCGCCGCGTCAGGAAGTTCAGCACGGCGTCATTGAATTGTTGCGGCTGTTCGATGTTGGAAATATGCGCCGCATCGATTATGAAATGTTCGGCGCCTGGTATGTGGTTACAGATGTACTCGCCGGCTTCCGGCACGGTTGCGGGGTCGTGGCGGCCGATAATCACCAGCGTGGGAACCTTCACGCGCGCCAAGAGATCGCGGTGGTCCATGTCGCGCACCGCTTCGGCGCAGGCAAGATAGCCTTCGAGCGGGGTTGCGGCGAACATCGCGGCCATGCCGGCGATCGCCCGCGGATCGCGTTCGCGGAACCCTTTGGTGAACCAGCGCTCCATGTTGGTTGCCGCGAATGCTGGGACGCCTTTATCCCGCACCAGCGCAAGCCGATCGTTCCAGCCTTTCTTGTCGGCGAAATAGCTCGACGTGTTGGACAGCACCATGCGCTCGAAACGCTCGGGTGCATTGGCGCCGAGCCACATCCCCTCCATGCCGCCCATCGACAGCCCGCACCAGTTCGCTTTCCGGATGCCGAGCCCATCCATGATCGCGAGCACGTCGCGCGCCAACAGTTCCATGGAGTAGGGGCCCTTGGTCAGGCCGGATCGGCCGTGGCCGCGTCGATCGAACCGCACCAGCCGAAAGTGTTTGCGAAACGGCGCGACTTGACCGTCCCACATATGCAGCGTGGTGCCGAGCGAGTTGGACAGGATCAGCGACGGCATGCCGTCGGGGCCTTCGACCTCGACATGAATCGGGCAGCCATTGGCTTCGATGGTCGGCATGAATGCTCTCCGGTGCGCGGGCTGGCTTCAGGGGGTCCGTTTCGGCGTGCGTGGTCCGAGCGAAACCACCAGACGGTCGATAAAGGATTGCGCGACACCCTGATAGCTCATCATCTCGAACACCCGCGCAATCTCGCCGAGCGTGATATGCGCCGTCACGCGCGGGTCCTCGGCCAGGACGCTGTTGAGCGGGCGTTTGGAGTCGATGGCTTGCTTGCTGGCCTCGTCGACGATCTGCTTGGCCTGGATCGGGCCGAGCTTGGCGCCGAGCGCCATGGTCACGGCGTCGATCATGATCAGGCCTTGCGTGACGTCGAAATTCGCACGCATGCGTTCGGCGTCGATTTCGATGTCTTGCGCCAATGTGGCGACCGCCGCGAGGGCGCCCGACGTCACCAGGAGCAGCGCCGGAATGGCGTGCCACTGGGCTTGCCAGCCGCCGATCCCGCGTTCGTGTTCCTGAACCTGCCCGGCAATGACGGTCGCGAGCAGGTTGGGCGCGATGGTCGCGGCGGCGATGCCGGCGGCCGCGGTGTCGCTGCGGCGCTGATGCGGCATCGTTAAAGTCTCGCCGGCGGGCAGCGGTTCGCGAGCCTCGCCGATTTCGGTCTGGGCCAGGAGCGCGATATCGCGGGTAATTTTGCCGCAGGTGCCGGTGAGGATCGCCAAGGCGGCGGCAACCTCCGCCAGCCGGTCGCTATGGCTGTGCCAGGGCGCCTCGGGCGCCGGCAGGTCGAGCAAGGCGGCCAGCCGGTCGGTCACCGCGAGGCCGTTCTCGCCCAGCGATGCGAGCGTTCCCGCGTCGCCGCCGAATTGCAATACCAGCGCCTCCTTGCGCAGCCGTCGCAGGCGTTCGCGCGATCGCGCCAAGGCGGCGGCATAGCCCGCGAGCTTGAGCCCGAACGGCATTGGCAGGGTGTGTTGCAGCTTGGTCCGCGCCACCACAGCGGTGCGGCGATGGCGTCCGGCAATGGCCGTGAAGCCGTCGATCGCGCGGCCGAGGTCCGCCAGCAGCGCGTCGATGCCGTCGCGCAGTTGCAGCATTGTGGCGCTATCGATCAGGTCTTGTTCGCAGGCGCCCCAGTGTACGTGGCGGGCGGCTTCGCGGTCGGTCTTGGCGACCTCCTGTGTGAGCGCAGCCACCAAGGGCGTTGCGATGTTGCCGCTGCGCGCGACGCCTTCGCCGAGGGCGGTGAGGTCGTAACGGTCGGCTTCACAGGCGGCGGTGATCGGACCGATGCAGCCCGCCGGGATGATCGCCACCGCGGCTTCGGCGCGGGCCAGCGCCGCCTCGAAATCCAGCATGCGCTGGAGCTGGGCGCGGTCGCCAACGATTGTTCGCATCGCCGCGCTGGAGATCAGCGGCGTCAGCAGTGCAAAGGGGTTTAGGATACTGGACATGGATCAATCGCCGGGCGACCAACAACTCTAGAACATGGGTGCGCGATAAGAAAACCAATACGTCGGAAAGGCCATGTATTAACAAGACGCTAGACCGGGGTGGTCTAGCGCGTCCCATGGGTTGCCGCCAACCCCAGGGCCGCCGGCGAGGTCTGCGTCAAAAAGGCTTTCCCCGCGCGCCAGCGAGGTCTTATACCAACCGCACAGCCAATTTGGGCATCGAACGGAGACATTGACGATGGCAATGACCATGGCCGGGGAAGTACAGCTTCCCGCCAGCCGTGAAACGGTTTGGACCAAGCTCAACGATCCCGCGGTGCTCAAGAGCTGCGTGCCGGGCTGCGAGCAACTCGACATGATTTCGGACACCGAGTTCCAAGCTGTCGCCAGCCTCAAAGTCGGTCCGGTCAAGGCGCGCTGGAAGGGCAAAGTCCGGCTGTCCGATATCGACCCGCCGAATGGCTACAAGATTTCCGGCGAGGGCGAGGGTGGGGTCGCTGGTTTTGCCAAGGGTGCCGCCAGCGTGGCGCTGACCGAGAAGGATGGCGGCACGCTGCTGACCTATAATGTGGAGGCCCAGATCGGCGGCAAGCTCGCCCAGCTTGGGCAGCGTCTAATCAACAGTGCCGCCAAGAAGACCGCCGACGACTTTTTCGCGAATTTTGCGAAGGTGGTGGCGCAAGGCTAGTGGTCCAATTCTAACATTCGCATCGCATTTCCGCGGGCGATTTTGCGAATGTTAGAATCAAAGGACCACTAGCAAGTATAGGATGCTAGTGGAGTTTTGGATTTGACATTCGCATCGCGTGCTCGCTGCCAGGTGGGTAGCGAATGTCAAATCCACTCCACTCGTGCCCGGCCCCGCTCTGCAAATTTGTTATACCTCGACCAATTCGCTTGACCGCCCATGCATGTCCAGTTCAGAGTTGAACTTGTTCAAAGCCGCGAAACGGGGCAAAATCGGCGCGATTTTGCCCCTATCTGTTGCCGGCACCAGCCGGCGGCGCATAAACAGGCCGCCTGGCCCGGTTTTTTGGAGGTAGCTCGATGACCGCCGTCGCAATGACGGTGAACGGCAAGGCCGTCACCGGTGACGTCGACCCCCGTACGCTCTTGGTGCAGTTCTTGCGCGAGCACCTGCGGCTCACTGGAACACATGTCGGCTGCGACACCTCGCAGTGCGGTGCCTGCGTGGTCCATATCGATGGCAAGGCTGTGAAGTCCTGCACCACTTTCGCCTGGCAGGTCCAAGGCGCCAACATCACCACCATCGAAGGGTTGGCGGCGCCGAATGGTCCGCTGCATCCGATGCAGGAAGCATTCCGCGAGCATCACGCCTTGCAGTGCGGCTATTGCACGCCCGGTATGATCATGGCGGCGGTCGATATCGTGCAGCGCAAGGGCAACGATCTCGACGAGAAGACCATCCGTCATGAACTCGAAGGCAATATCTGCCGTTGCACCGGCTACCACAACATCGTGAAAGCGATCGCCGCGGGCGCCAAGACGATGGGCAAAGGCGCGTAACCTTCATACTGCGAATCCAGGGATCGGCACCCATGTACGAATTCAAATTTCATCGTCCGACGACGGTGCGGCAGGCGGCCGGTCTGCTGGCGCGTCAGGAAGAAGCCAAGCTCCTCGCCGGCGGTCACACATTGATCCCGACCATGAAGCTTCGCCTCGCGGGGCCGAAGCATATTGTCGATCTGTCCCAGATCGAAGGGATATCGGGCATCGAAATGAAAGGTCGTTCGTTGGTGATCGGCGCGCTGACCCGCCATTTCGAGGTCGCGACCTCGCCGACCGTCAAAGAAAACATTCCCGCGCTCGCCGAACTCGCTGGCCTGATTGGCGACCCGGCGGTGCGTCACCGTGGCACCATCGGCGGCTCGGTTGCCAATAACGATCCGAATGCCGATTACCCCGCCGCCTGCCTCGGGCTCGGCGCGACCATCATCACCAATAAGCGCCGCATTGCCGCCGACGATTTCTTCAAGGGATTGTTCGATACCGCGCTCGAGCCAGACGAGATCATCGTGCGCGTGCAATTCCCAAAGCCGAACAAGGCGGCTTATGTGAAATTCCCGAACCCGGCTTCGCGCTTTGCGCTGGTTGGCGTGTTTGTGTCCAAGCGTGGCTCGGAAATTCGCGTCGCGGTGACCGGCGCCGGCGCCAGCGGCGTGTTCCGCGTCACGTCGTTCGAAGACGCGCTCAAGAAGCGTTTCGGCGTCAAGTCGCTTGAGGGAATGACAGTGCCGGCCGATGGGATGTCTGGTGACATCCATGGGAGCGCCGAGTACCGCGCCCACTTGATCGGTGTGTTGGCGCGCCGCGCGGTGGCGGCCGCGACGGCGTAGCGATCGGACTGCCGGCTGCTACAGCCAGCGCCGCACCCGGGACTTGTACGAGAGATAAGCGTTGCCGAACTTGCGTTCGAGGTAAGCTTCCTCACGTGCGACCACGCCGTAGCGGATAACGAGATAGAGCGGCAATAGCATCAGCAGGATCCAAAGGCTGTCGAAGCCGATGGCGAGGCCGATCTGTCCCAAGAACATGCCGATGTAGATGGGATTGCGCGTCAGGCGATAGGGACCGTCTGAAATTATGGCCGTCGTCGGCTTGTAGGTCTCGACCCGCGAGCCCGCGCTGAGGATCTTCACGATCGCCCAAATTGCCAGCGCAAGGCCGCTCGCAAAAATAACGGCGCCGACCCATCTGCCTGGAACGGACGCCGGAACAAATTGTAACGGATACAGCCGGTCGATCCCGAAACCGGCAGCGAACGCAAGCACCCACGCAATCGGTGGATGAATAATCACGTTGGAGCGGTCGTTGGTGTCCTGACTCATTGGGCTGTCCTAGCGCGGTGGCGCGACCATGGGCGGCGTGACAATGGTGGCGGAACCGTCATGTGGTCTTGGGAGCGGACGTTGTCCTTAATGACCGCCCCATTGTGCGGAAACTTAGGCGCTTGGCGGTCGGTTTAGCAGGGAAATGCCAATGGTGTTAACGATCCCAAAAGTGCAGTGGTGCCACGCTTGCGCACGGCCGCAGGGCTGCGTCTTTGCGGTGGCCCGCCGGTCCGAGACACGGTAGACATGCCAGCGATGAAGCCAGCCCTCCCCCGGCCGCTGCCCGCGACCATCGACCAGACGCTCGAACTCCTGTCGGCGGCGGATTACCTTGCCGACCGATCGCTCGCGACCGTGCTGTTTTTGGCGCTGCGCATGGGCCGGCCGATTTTCCTGGAAGGCGAGGCCGGCGTCGGCAAGACCGAGATCGCCAAGGTGCTGTCGGCGACGCTCGGCCGCCGCCTGATCCGCTTGCAATGCTATGAAGGGCTCGATGTTGCGGCGGCAGTCTATGAATGGAATTATGCCGCCCAAATGATCGCGATCCGGGTCGCCGAGGCCGAAGGCGATCGCGACCGCGGGCTGATCGAGCACGACGTATTCTCCGAACGCTTTCTGATCAAGCGGCCGCTGTTGCAGGCGCTCGAACCCGATACCGCCGGTGCGCCGGTGCTGTTGATCGACGAACTCGATCGCGCCGACGAAGCGTTCGAGGCGTTTCTGCTCGAAGTGCTGGCGGATTTCCAGGTGACGATCCCCGAGCTTGGCACCGTTAAGGCGGCGCAGCCGCCGATCGTGGTCCTCACCTCCAACCGCACCCGTGAAATTCACGACGCGCTCAAGCGCCGCTGTCTCTATCACTGGGTCGGCTATCCGACCGCGGCGCGCGAAATGCAGATCGTGCGGGCCAAGGTTCCCGGCATCGGCAAGGCGCTGTCCGAGCAAATCGTGCATTTTGTGCAGGCGCTGCGCAAACAGGATCTGTTCAAGTCGCCCGGCGTGGCGGAGACGCTCGATTGGGCGGGCGCGCTTACCGAGCTTGACGTGGCTGTGCTCGACCCGGCGACGGTGTGTGACACGCTTGGCGTACTTTTGAAATATCAGGACGACATCGCTCGTATCGAGGGTACCAAAGCGAAGGAATTGCTCGACGAGATTCGCACGCAGCTTCGCGCGGCGGAGTAAAATGGCCGAGGGACGACTCGCGGAAAATATCCTCTACTTCGCGCGCGCGTTGCGCGCGGCGGGGATTCCAGTTGGGCCCGGCACGGTGCTTGATGCGCTCGGCGCGTTGCGCGTTGCCGGCGTTGGGACGCGCGAGGATTTCTACTGGACGCTGCACGCGGTATTCGTGAAGCGGCACGAGCAGACGCAACTATTCGATCAGGCGTTCCGAATTTTCTTCCGCCGTCGGGATTATCTCGACAAACTCATGGCCTCATTGGTGTCGCAGACGCCGCCGCGGGACGAGGATAAGCCGCGGCCCGGCGCGCAGCGCGTCGAGGAGGCGCTGTTCGCGGGCCTGCGCGAACTGGAGCGCGATCGGCGCGATATCGAAATTGACGCGCGCTCGACGATGTCGGACCGCGAATTGCTCCAGAAGAAAGATTTCGCGCAAATGTCGGCGGCTGAGATCGCGCAGGCCAGGGCCGCGATCAAGCGGCTGGTTCTCTCGCTCGACGAGGTCAAGACGCGGCGGCTGGCGCCGCATCGGCGGGGCCACATCGTCGACATGCGCCGCACGCTGCGCGCAAGCCTCAAGGCCGGCGGTGCGTTGATCGACCTGAAATTCCTGGGGCCGCGCACGCGCCAGCCGCCGATTGTCGCGCTGCTCGATATTTCCGGTTCGATGAGCCAATATACCCGCCTGTTCCTGCATTTTCTTCATGCGGTCACCGATGCGCGCAAGCGCGTGCATACCTTCATGTTCGGGACCCGGCTGACCAACGTCACGCGCGCACTGAAGCAGAAAGATCCCGACGAAGCGCTGGCGGCGGTGACGTCGCGGGTCGACGATTGGTCGGGCGGCACCCGTATCGCCACGTCGCTGCGGGCCTTCAACAAGCTTTGGGCGCGCCGCGTGCTCTCTCAGGGCGCGATTGTGCTATTGATTACCGATGGGCTTGAGCGTGACGGAGCGGATGAACTCGGGTTTGAGATCGACCGGCTGCACCGCTCCTGCCGGCGCTTGATCTGGCTCAACCCGCTTTTGCGATTTTCGGGGTTCGAGGCCAAGGCGCGCGGCATCCGCACGATGCTGCCGCATGTTGACGAATTGCGTCCGATTCACAATCTGGAGGCCATCGAGGACTTGGTGCGCGCGCTGTCGTCCAGGGGCGGGCGGGCCGGGGATCCGAAGGAATGGCTGGAACGCGCGGCTTAGGAAAGGGCAATTGGCCATGACGACGCTTGCAACCGACGACGACATCCTCAAGGCGGCCGAAGACTGGCGCAAGCAGGGGCGCGGGGTCGCGCTCGCCACGGTGGTGGAAACGTGGGGTTCGGCGCCCCGGCCGGTCGGCTCCAATCTGGTGATTGACAGCGACGGCAATTTTCTCGGCAGTGTCTCGGGCGGCTGTGTCGAGGGCGCGGTCATCACCGAGGCAATCGATGTGATCGAGAGCGGCAAACCCCGGACGCTTGAATTCGGCGTCGCCGACGAGACCGCTTGGAAGGTCGGGCTGTCCTGCGGCGGCACCATTCGCGTCTATCTCGAAAAGGTGGAGTAGCGTGAAACTCGATATCCTCAAAACGCTGAACGCCGAACGCGACGCGCGCCGCGCGGCGGTGATCGTCACCGAGCAGGACAGCGGTGCGCAGCGCCTTGTTAAGGCCGCCGATGTGGCGCGCGATCCGCTCAAGGAGCTGATTGAAAGACATATCCGTAGCGGCAAGAGCGGCATGGAAGAGACACCGCGGGGCAAGGTGTTTCTGACGGTGCATGTTCCGGCGCCGCGCATTGTCGCCACCGGTGCGGTGCATATCAGCCAGGCGCTGGCGCCGATTGCAAAGCTGCTCGGCTATGATGTGACCATTGTCGACCCGCGCACGGCATTCGCCACCCAGGAGCGCTTCCCGGACGTCACGGTGCTCGCGGAGTGGCCGGACGTCGCGTTGCCGCCGCTCGGGGTTGACCGCTATACTGCCTTCCTCGCGCTCACCCACGATCCCAAGATCGACGATCCGGGGCTGCTGCACGCGCTCAAGCGCGACTGCTTCTATGTCGGCGCGCTTGGCTCGCGCAAGACGCATGCGCGACGGATTGAGCGGCTCAAAGCCCAGGGCCTTACCGACGCCGATCTCGCGCGGATTCATGCACCGATCGGGCTCGCCATTGGCGCGGTCTCGCCGGCCGAGATCGCGGTCTCGATCATGGCGGAGATCACCGCGCGCCTGCGTCAAGGATCGGAAAAAACGCCCGAAAATGCGCTGGGGAAAGCGTCATGATATTTGGCGCGGTTCCGGTCGCCGAAGCGGAGGGCGGGGTTGCCGTCCATTCCATCCGTAAGGGCGCGCTGGTGCTGAAGAAGGGCACGGTGATCGGGCCTGGCGAAATCGCCGCGCTGAAGGCCGCGGACATTGCTGAAGTCGTGATGGCGCGGCTTGAGCCGGGCGATGTATCGGAGGACGTTGCGGCGGCTGAGATTGCCGCGGTGGCGGCGGGCGAGGGGGTGCGCGTCGACCGCGCTTTCACCGGCCGCGCCAATCTGTTCGCCGACGTGGCGGGCGTTCTGGTGGTCGACAAGAGCGCGATCGACGCGCTGAACCTGATCGACGAAGCGGTCACCTTCGCCACGCTGCCGGCGTTCAAGCCGGTAGTCGCCGGCGAAATGATCGCGACTGTCAAAATCATTCCGTTCGCGATTGCCGGCGCATTGCGTGATGCTTCGGTCGCGGTGGCGCGCGCCGCCAGGCCATTGGTCAGAATCGCGCCTTATCGCATCCGCAAGGTCGGCGTGATTTCGACCGTGCTGCCCGGCCTTGCCGCCAAGGTGATTGAGAAAACCCTCAGAGTAACCGCGGATCGGCTCGCCCCGGCCGGCGCGGCGATTGTCGCTGAACGACGGGTTCCGCATGACACGGCGGCCTTGGCCAAGGCGGTCGAGGACGTGCTGCGCGAGGGCGCCGAGCTGGTCATTGTGTTCGGCGCCTCTGCGATTGCGGATCGGCGCGATGTGATCCCCGCCGCGGTTGAGGCGGTCGGCGGCCGGGTTGAGCATTTCGGCATGCCGGTCGATCCGGGCAATCTGCTGCTGCTTGGCAATGTCGGCGGCCATCCCTTGCTGGGCGCGCCGGGTTGCGCGCGTTCGCCAAAGGAAAACGGCTTCGATTGGGTGCTGATGCGTTTGCTGGCGGGTCTTTCGGTGCCCCGGCAGGCAATCACCGGTCTTGGCGTCGGTGGCTTGCTGATGGAGATCGTGACGCGCCCGCAGCCGCGCGACGAGCCGGTCAAGCACGCCGACCGTCGCATTGCCGCGATCGTGCTGGCCGCTGGCCGCTCGACGCGCATGGGCGGGCCGAACAAACTCCTGGCCGAGATTGGCGGCAAGCCGCTGGTTCGCATCGCGGCCGAGCAGGCGCTGGCGTCAAAGGCGTCGCCGGTCATTGTCGTCACCGGCCACGAGCAGGCGCGGGTCGAGGCGGCGCTCGCCGGCTTGCCGGTCAAGCGCGTGCACAATCCGGATTTTGCGTCCGGCCTCGGTGGCTCGCTCAAGGCCGGGATTGCCGCCGTGCCGGCCGAAGCGGACGGCGTCGTGGTCTGCCTCGGCGATATGCCGCAGGTCGATGCGGCGCTGATCGACCAGTTGATCGCAAGTTTCGATCCGGAGAACGGCGCGCTCGCCGTGGTGCCAGTCGTTGACGGCCAGCGTGGCAACCCGGTGCTGTGGTCGCGGCGTTTCTTCAACGACCTGATGTGCGTCGAAGGCGATGTCGGCGCGCGTCATTTGATCGGCCGCTACAGTGAGGCGGTGGTCGAAATGCCGGTCACTGGCAAGGCGGCGCTGGTGGATGTCGACACACCGGAGGCCTTGCGTGGCGTCAGGGCCGTGATCGAGGGCCGTTAGGACCGCGACTCCGAAGTTCGTATCGTCCTGTAGCGCGCTCAGCAGCGGACTTCTGAACCGCCATACTCGGCGGGCATTCCCGGGGTCTCGGCGGTAGGAATTCACCAAGTCGAAACCGTTGCAGGGTAGGCTGGTGCCTCCTCAAGGGGAGAGGTCATGTCCGCGCTCGGCTGGGCATTGGCGCGCGCTGTGCTTGCGGGCGCTTTGGTTGTTTCGTTGGCCGCTGCGGTCCATGCCGCTGGCGCGTTGGCGGTCGGTCCGTGCGGGGCCTATGGCTCATCTTACGATCAGGTTGGTCAAGACGCCGCCCGGGCCGCGGCGATGCGCGCATGTAAAGGCGGTAACTGCAAGGTGGTGGCCGCGATCAGCCGCAATTGTGCGGCATTTGCGGTCGACCTTCGCAATGTGTGCGGCGCCCACGGATTTGCCACCGCATCGCGGCTTGGGCTCGCGCAGAACGCGGCGTTGCAGCAGTGCTATGGCAACGGCGGTAAGGATTGTGTCATCCGCGCTTTTGTTTGCGACGCCCGCGGCTGAAATCTTCTTTGTTTATGATAGTTTGCCAGCTCTGCCGCGCGGAGGCCCGATGAGTCAGCGGAAACAAAGCGTTCCGCTGACTTGCGGGTGTCATGTTCGATACCTATATTACTAACAACGCGCAGTTGAGCCGCAAGGTTCCTTGCGTGGGGTAGTAACCTAAGGCGGTAACGCAAGTTAGGTGCTGCCCAGGACGGCCACGATCATGAGGCGACGCCGGATGTACGCGCGCCTTCTGGTTCGTGGCCGTTGTTATTTTGGGAGCGCGGCGATGCTTTCGATCAGCGCCACGGCGCCGGCCGGCGCGCGGATCTTGCCCTCGTGGATGACATAGGCGAACACGTCGCGCGGCTTGCCTTTGGCTTTCGGTGGCGCCGCGATGCGCTCCAGATCGTCGGGCGCGCCGCCCGCGGCCCAGTCGCGCAGCCGCTTGCTCCAAGCGGCAATCGCCTTGGGCGGATAGGCGGTCGGAATATCGTCGTCGCCGCGTTGCAGCCGCGCGTAAACGAATTCGCCGGTGATGTCGGCGATGTTCGGGTATCGTGCGTGATCGGTGTACACGACGGGAATCGCGAACTGTTCGCAACAGCGCGATGAATTCCGGCGTCTTGAAACTGCCGTGGCGGACTTCGACGACGTGCCGGATGTGATGGCCATTGAATGACTTGGGCAGCAGTTCCAGGAAGCCGCCGACATCGGCTGCGTCGAACGTCTTGGTCGGCGCGAACTGCCAGAGCAGCGGGCCGAGATGGGCGCCGAGCTCGGTCACGCCGCTGTCCAGGAAGCGTTTGATCGAGTCGCCGGCTTCCTTCAGCACCCGCCGGTTGGTGGCAAAGCGCGGGTCCTTCAGCGCGAACACAAATCCGTCGGGCACTTCGCTCGCCCATTTGCGGAAGGTCGAAGGCGTCTGTGAGCGATAGAACGTGCCGTTGACCTCGATCGAGGTCAGCCGCGCGCTGGCATAGGCGAGTTCCTTGGCCTGCGGCAGCCCCTTGGGATAGAACGCGCCGCGCCACGGCTCGAACGTCCAGCCGCCGATGCCGATGCGGATTTGGCTGGGTTTTCCCGTCATGAAAAGGTCATGCCCCGCCGCTAAGCTCGATACAAGTGGCGGTGGCTGTGTTCGGAGTACCATCGCCTCACGACCGCACGCGACAAGGTGACGCCGGATGAACGCGCACCCTCCGCATGTGGTCGTTCTTTTTTGGAATGTCATGTTTATGGAATGTTACTTCCCCTCCTGATTTTTCCGCGCCGCAGCATCGACATGACACTGCCTGGGGTCGCCAGCGGTCTCTCGGTTCGCGTAGACTTGCTGCAGCGGCGCGTCGGCCGATTGCGCGCGGGGATTTCCGATCAAGGGGGAGCGCAATGGCAGTGTCTCATTTCCGTGCGGTCATGCTGGTCGTTCTGGGTTCTGCAACCACGCCAATGCAAGCTTTGGCGCAGGAGGCGTGCCACAGCTACGGCACTCAATATGGCGATTTCCGCATTTGCGTAAGCTCGGTGCTGCCGCCGCAGGGCAAGAACACCTATGGTCCTGACCATCTGAACGGTGCATCGGACGGCGCCTGGTGCGAAGGCGCGCCCGGTGCCGGTCAAGGCGAGAGCGTCACGTTTCACCAAAAGCCGGCCAACATGATTGGTACGGTGATGGTCATCAACGGCTATGCCAAGACCGAGCGCACGTTCCGCGACAACGGGCGCGTCAAGCGCGTGCGCATCGAGACCAGCGGCGGCGACCGGCGCGACGTCACGCTCCAGGATCATCGCCGCCCGCAGGCGATCAAGCTAAAGCCCGCGCGGGTCGCGTGGATCCGCCTGACAATCGTCGATGTCTATCCGGGCGCCCGGCATCAGGACACCTGCATATCTATGGTATCGCCGGGGATCGAGGAATTTGCCCTGAAGTGAGCGCCCCTTTGTCGTTTTCAGTTCGCTAAGCAATTCATTCAAATTCGAACGATTGCGCGGGCACCGCGTTCATCGCTGCCGTCTAGGGTGATCGACTGAAGCAATAAGTTCAGGCCGGTTCATGAGTAGCGTGATGTCGATCGCGGTGTCGGGCATGCAGGCGGCGGCCCACCGCTTGCAAGTGTCGGCGAATAACGTCGCCAATACCCGATCCGACGGCGCGCTGCCGAACGCGCAGGGCGCCTATCCCGATGGCGCGCCGCGCGTCTACGCGCCGCGGCGGGTCGATCAGGTCGAGCAAGTGAGCGGCGGCGCCCGCACGGTCGAGAGCGAGGTTTCGCCAAGCCATGTGCCGGTCTACGATCCCTCCGCGCCTTACGCCAACGAGGACGGGTTGGTGGCCGCACCGAATGTCGATTATGCCGAAGAGGCGGTCCAGCAGTTGATGGCGACCCTGGCTTATTCCGCCAATGCGCGGGTGGTCACGTCGTATAATCAGATGGTGAAGTCGCTATTCGACATGACCGCCTAGCGTATGATCGCGAAAACCGGGAACCGATTTTCGGAAAAGATCATGCTCAAACAATGAAGTCAGACCATGATCCGGTTCAATCGAATCGGATCATGGTCTAGACGCGCGCTCGTTTCTCAACATGCGCAAAAAAACCAAAGGCCCGGGATTGCTCCCGGGCCTTGTTAGTTTTGTGAGGGTTGGACTGCTTAGAAGTCCATCCCGCCGCCGCCCGGCATTGAGGGCATGGCGGGCTGGTTCTTCTTCGGCACTTCGGCGACCATGGCCTCGGTGGTGATCAGCAGGCCGGCCACGGAAGCCGCGCCCTGCAGAGCCTGACGCACCACCTTGGTCGGGTCGATGATGCCCTTCGACAGCATGTTGACGTATTCGCCATTCTGGGCGTCGAAGCCGAAGGCGTACTGGTCCTTCTCCAGGATCTTGCCGACGATCACGGAGCCGTCCTCGCCCGCATTGGTGGCGATTTGGCGGGCCGGGGCCTGGGTCGCCTTGCGCACGATCTCGACGCCGGTCTTCTGGTCGTCGTTATGGGTGCGCACCTTGAGGGCAGCACCGGCGCGCAGCAGCGCAACGCCGCCGCCCGGCAGAACGCCTTCCTCAACCGCGGCGCGGGTCGCGTGCATGGCGTCGTCCACCCGGTCCTTGCGCTCCTTCACCTCGACCTCGGTCGCGCCGCCGACGCGGATCACCGCGACGCCGCCTGCGAGCTTGGCCAGACGCTCCTGGAGCTTCTCACGGTCGTAGTCCGAGGTGGTCTCCTCGATCTGCGCCTTGATCTGCGAGATGCGGCCTTCGATGTCGGACTTCTTGCCGGCGCCGTTGACGATCGTGGTGTTCTCCTTGTCGATCATCACCTTCTTGGCGCGACCGAGCATGGCGAGCGTCACGTTTTCGAGCTTGATGCCGAGGTCTTCGCTGATCGCCTGGCCGCCGGTCAGGACTGCGATGTCCTGCAGCATGGCCTTGCGGCGATCGCCGAAGCCGGGCGCCTTCACTGCCGCGACCTTGAGGCCGCCGCGCAGCTTGTTGACCACCAGCGTCGCCAGTGCCTCGCCTTCGACGTCTTCGGCGATGATCAGCAGCGGCTTGCCGGTTTGCACGACCGCTTCCAACAGCGGCAGCAGTTCCTGCAGACCCGACAGCTTCTTCTCATTGATCAGAATGTACGGGTCTTCCATCTCCGTGCGCATCTTGTCGGCATTGGTGATGAAGTAGGGCGAGATATAGCCGCGGTCGAACTGCATGCCCTCGACGACGTCGAGTTCGGTCTCCAGGCTCTTGGCCTCTTCAACCGTGATGACGCCTTCGTTGCCGACCTTCTTCATGGCTTCGGCGAGGAACTTGCCGATCTCCTGGTCGCCGTTCGCCGAGATCGTGCCGACCTGGGCGATCTCGTCGTTCGAGGTAACCTTCTTGGAGTTCTTCTTGAGGTCCTCGACAATGGCCTCGACCGCGAGGTCGATGCCGCGCTTGAGGTCCATAGGGTTCATGCCGGCGGCAACCGCCTTGGCGCCTTCCCTGACGATGGCGGCCGCGAGCACGGTCGCGGTGGTGGTGCCGTCGCCGGCGATGTCGGAGGTCTTGGAGGCAACCTCACGCACCATCTGCGCGCCCATGTTCTCGAACTTGTCTTCGAGCTCGATCTCCTTAGCGACGGTGACGCCGTCCTTGGTGATGCGTGGAGCGCCGAAGCTTTTGTCGAGCACGACGTTGCGGCCTTTCGGGCCGAGCGTCACTTTCACGGCATTGGCGAGGATGTCGACGCCACGCAACATTCTGTCGCGCGCATCGACGGAGAATTTGACTTCCTTAGCAGCCATAGTGATTCACTCCGTTTGTACCCATCATCCTTCGAGACGCGGACGTCGCCCGCGCGCAGGATGGGGTTTGAAAAATTAGGCGGCCTTGCGCTTGGCGATGCTGCCTTCAAGCACGCCAAGAACATCGGACTCTTTCATGATCAACAGGTCTTCGCCGTCGATCTTGACTTCGGTGCCGGACCACTTGCCGAACAGCACGCGGTCGCCGACCCGCAGATCGATCGGGATGAGCTTGCCGGCTTCGTCGCGGCCACCAGGGCCGACAGCAATGATCTCGCCTTGGCTCGGCTTCTCTTTGGCGGTGTCGGGGATAATGATGCCACCGGTTGTTTTTTCCTCGGCATCGATGCGCCTGACGACGACGCGGTCGTGAAGCGGGCGGAACTTCATGGAGATCCTCCGTGTTGGGTTGCGGTTGATTCGTTCTGTCGGGGCAGCCGCCGAAAGGAATTTCCGGTGACTGCTTGAGCGCGAGATAGGGCGCACAATTTCGACCCGCAAGATGGGGCCGGGAATTTTTTAGCACTCATTTCAGGCGAGTGCTAGCAGATATGATAAATATCTGAATTTATTTGGTTAATTTGCCCGCGGGCGCTGGCAAGCGCTGTGTAAACGGTCTTATCAGCAGTCTTGCGCCAATGCTGCTAATGCCTTGAAAATACACAGTTTATTTATTTTTTGAGCTTGCAATAGGAGGGCAGGTTCTCGACATTTTCCATTCCGGAGATGGAGGATATTCATGGTCTCGGAAGGCTTTCGCAAGCAGCTTGAAGGATACGGACTGACCACTGCGGAAATTCTCTACCGGCTGCCCGATCATCCCGCATTGCTGCAAACCTATGTCTGGCAGGACTACGACCTCTGTCCGAAATTTCCGGTGCTGAAAAAGTTCCTGGCGTTCTGGCTCGAGAAGCTCGACGGCCCCTTGCATTCAGTGACGGTCGCGCATGCGCGACTGATCAAGCCCGCGGAAATCCGCGCGCTGAGCGGCGAGTTCCGTTTGAACTGAGCTTGCATTATTCATTCCTTGTGAAACGCCGTCGGCTTCGGCGGTGATCCTTCGAAGCCGAGTTCGTGCCAGCGTGCCGCCGCGCGTTCGTAAACGCTTTGACGCAACAGTGTCGCTTGCGGGAATTGCTTGATGTGCTGGTGCGGTTTGCAGGCATTGATCAGCACCTTTGAACCATAGGGCCGCCGCTCCGGCGGATATTGGCTGGGATCGAGTCCGGTCGACCAGGTGTTGCGCAGGATGTCGAGATCCTCGGCCGGATGGCAGCGTGTCGACAAAGCCCACAGCACGTCGTTGAGATCGGTCGGATCGACATCCTCATCGACCGCGATGATCCATTTGGTGTAGTAGGCGGCCGCCGGACATTGCGCGGACAGCGCCAGCACCTGCGCGGCGTGTCCGGCATATTGCTGCTGCATTGACACCACCGCCATGCCCCAGCCGGACGCCGCGGCCGGATGCGCATAGGCGCCGACGACGCCGGAGACGCCGATGCGGTCGAGATCTTCGAGAATGCGCGCCGAGCGCATGATGGCGTAATAGGCGCCGATTTCGCAGGACGGATATTTCGCCATCAGCGCGGCGGTCAGGATCGGCGAACGGCGGTGATGCACCGCGGTGACTTCGATTACCGGCTGCGGCGCGCGTTCGCGGCCGTAATAGCCGGTGAATTCGCCGAGCGGGCCTTCGTCCTCGCTGTCGCCGGGATGCAAGAAGCCTTCGATCACCAATTCGGCATTGGCGGGGATCGGCAGGCTTACGGTTTCGGCCTCGGTCAATGCGACGCCACGGCCCATCAGGCCGCCGGCGACGTCGAGCTCAGACTCTTTGATTCCGAACACTTGCGCGGCCAGCATGAACAGCACCGGATCGATGCCGTAAGCTGCGACCACCTCGCATGGCTTGCCGCGCGCCCACCAGGCTTCGCGATCGATCAGGCCGTGCTTTCCAGGAGAACAATAGAGTCCGACCCGCCGCGGCCCGTGCAGCATCTGCCGGTAGCAGCCGACATTGATCCGGCCAGTGTCGGGATTGCGGGTCAGCGTGATGTCGCCGGTGCCGATGTAGCGGCCGCCGTCACCCGGCCAGAATTTCGGCGCCGGAAATTGCGTGAGATCGATGGCGTCGCCGCGCAGCACCACTTCGTTGACCGGCGCGTCGGCTTTGGCGACCTGCACCGGCTTGATCCGCCGCTGCATGAGGTCGCGGGTTGCTGCGATTGTCTCGGCGGTCGAGAGGGTGGGATCGAGCCCGACCGCAAGCGCATAACGCTCTTTGCTCGAGCCCAGCATGTTGGCCAGGATGCGCGCGCCCGAGCGATCGCCTGCGATCGTCTCAAACAGCAGCGCCGGCGCGTCCTCGCGGCGGGTTGCGAGATAGGCGATGGCGGCGAGTTCCTCGTCGGCATCGACGGTCTTATCGATGCGCTTGAGCAAGCCCTCGCGTTCGACCAGCGTAATCCATTCGCGCAGATCCTTCCAGGCGACGGGTGTCGCCTGGTTTGAGCCGGCGGCCGCGCCACGTTGTTCGATCGATTGCTCTTCCATTTATTATCTATTGCGCGCGCGGGTTCGGCCGGCATCTCCGGTGGCGCAAGACGCGATGGTGTATCGCCCGCCGTCAGCTTATGGCCGTGCGTTTGATCACCGAGGCCCACATTTTGGTTTCGTCGGCAACGAGCCTGCCGAAATCGGCCGCCGTGCCGGCGATCGCCGTGCCGCCGAGCGCGCCAATTTGCGTGCGCAATTGCGGCGTGGTGAGGCTGGCATTGATCGCGCTGTTAAGCAGCGCAACGATGCTGCGCGGCGTGTCGCGCGGCGCGCCGACGCCATACCAGGTGCCGGCCGCATAGCCCGGCACCGACGCGTTCACGGTCGGGAGGTTGTGCGATCGCTGCCGCTGCGGCGTGGTCACCGCAAGGGCGCGCACCGCGCCGGATTGGATGTGACCAAGCGCGGAGGCCAGCGGCGGGAAATAGACGTCGGCCGCGCCGGCGGCGAGATCGGCATAGGCGCCCGCGCCGCCACGATACGGCACATGCACCAGCGCGACGCCGGTTTTCATTTTGAACAGTTCGCCGGCCAGATGGGTCGCGGTGCCGACGCCCGCCGATGCCATCCTGACCGTGCCCGGGTTGGCCTTTGCATAGGCGATGAATTCGGAAACCGTCGTAGCCGGGAGCGATGGGCTCACCAGCATGACATTGGGCGAGTGGACCAGTGCTGCGACCGGCGCGACGTCACGCCGGAAATCGAAGCCGAGCTTGTCGTAGAGCGTCGCATTGATCGCGCTCGAAGGATCGACCAACAGCAGCGTGTGGCCGTCGGCGGCTGCGTTTGCGACTGTCTCCGCGGCGATGTTGCCGCCGACACCGGGCCGATGGTCGATGGTGAAGGATTGGCCAAGGCGTTCTGATAGCGACTGGCCGATCAGGCGCGCGACGATGTCGGCAGAGCTGCCGGGGATAAAACCGACGACAATCCGCACCGGTTGCGATGGATAGCTGTGCGCCCAGGACAATTGCGTAGCGACAGGGAGGGCCGCGGCGCCCGCGGCGAGCTGCAAGACTGTGCGGCGTGAATGATTCATCAAATCCTCCCAGTGTCGTTGGCGAAATGCGCGCAAAGACGCGCATGCGGTGAATGACGAAGTGGGATGCCCGCCGATGGCACGAAGCGGCCCATTGTACTGAACGGGATTTCGGCACGTCCCGTTTCCAGAGCGGCTGTGTTTCAAAAGTACATCGCGGCTTGCCTCGAAGAAAGGGTCAAAACGCAAAACGACCCAGGATTTCCGAATCGGCACTTGATCAAGTCCATCCCCTGGGACTAGCGTAAGGGGCAGTCGCCAAGGACGCATGGGAGGACGCCGTGAAGATCCTGTTTTTCGATGATTTCAGGCTCGGAATTCTGAAGGATGATGTGGTCGTAGACGTCACGGCCGCGGTCAAGGACGTGCCGCATCTCGGGCCGCACGATCTGGTCAACGGCGTGATCGAGCGGTTTGCCGAGTACCGCCCGAAAATGGAGGCCGCCGCCGGCACCGGTCGCGCCATTCCGCTCAACAAGGTGACAATCCGTTCGCCGCTGCCGCGACCGATCAATATCGACTGCATGGCGGTCAATTTCATGGAAGATGGCACCCGCAAGGAGCCCGCGCCCATCAACGCGTTCCTGAAGTCGCCCAATTGTATCCTGCCAACCGGGGGTACGATGGTGCTGCCCGACGTGCCGGCGACCCACTTTGAAGGCGAGGCCGAGCTTGCGGTGATC
Organism: Xanthobacteraceae bacterium; assembly: GCA_022841625.1. Taxonomy (GTDB): domain Bacteria; phylum Pseudomonadota; class Alphaproteobacteria; order Rhizobiales; family Xanthobacteraceae; genus VAZQ01. The sequence continues at coordinate 49,491 of JALHRD010000026.1, read as the reverse complement.
ATCGGCCGGCGCGGCAGCAACATCAGAGCCGCCGACGCGATGAACTACGTGTTCGGCTACACCAACTTCATCGACGGCTCGGCACGCGGGCTGAAGCCGCCGGGCAATACCTTCTACCAGATGAAATCGCGCGATACGTTTGCCCCGATCGGGCCTTACATCGTTACCGCCGACGAGATCAAGGATCCGCACAAGCTCCAAGTCCGGTTGTGGAACAACGGCACGCTGAAGCAGAATTACAATACCGACGACATGGCAAACAAAATTCCGCGTTGCATCGAGTTCGTCAGCTCGATTCACGGGCTGGAGCCGGGAGATGTGTTGGCAACCGGCACCAACCATCGCGGCCTGCATGCGTTCCAGAATGGCGACAAGATCGAGCTTGAGATCGATGGACTTGGCCGGCTGCGCGTCGATGTCCGCGACGACCTCAAGCGAACTTGGCCACGCGACACGCGCCTGGAATGGGAAACCAAGGGCGGCAAGGGCGGATATGCGCCGCAGATCAGCGGCAAATACGCTCCGTCGCCGGGATAGCGCTCAGTTCAGCACGCCGACGATCGCGCCGATCAGGCAGGTTGCGAGCGTGCCTGAGACGATCGACTTGAGGCCGAGCGACACAATATCGTCGCGGCGTTCCGGGCACATGGTCGCCATGCCGCCGATCATGATGCCGAGCGAGCCGAAATTGGCGAAGCCGCATAGCGCGTAAAGCATGATCAGCCGCGAGCGCGGATCGAGCGCGTCGGGTCCGAGCTTGGACAGTTCCACATAGGCGATCAATTCGTTCAGGATGGTTTTGATGCCCATCAGGCGGCCGGCGGTGGCGGCCTGATCCCACGGAATGCCCATCAGCCAGCATACCGGCGCCATTGCCCAACCGAGCACGCGTTGCAGCGAGAGCGGCGCGCCCGCGACATCGGGGGCGAGCCCGATGACGGCATTGGCAAGATGCACCAGCGCCACCAGCACGATCAGCATGGCACAGATCGTGAGCAGCAATTCCAGCCCGGCGGCGGTGCCCTTGACGATGGCATCCATGGTGCTTGAGGCCACCGGCGCGGGCTCGACCAGTTCGCCGCCGGTACCCCCTCCCGGCTCTGCCGCGTGGGAGGTGGGGGCTTTTTCCGGCACCATGATCAGACTGATGAGAATGGCGGCCGGCGCGCCCAGCACCGACGCGATCACCAGATGCGCGGCGGCATCGGGGATCAGCGGCGCCAGCATCGTGGCGTACAGCACCAGCACGGTGCCGGCGATGCCGGCCATGCCGCCAGTCATGACGATGAACAGTTCGGTGCGGGTAAGCCGCGCAAGATAGGGCCGGATGAACAGCGGCGCTTCGACATGGCCGACAAAAATATTGGTCGCGGTCGCGAGCCCGACCGCACCGCCGACGCCGATGGTCCGTTCCAGTGCCCAGGAGAAGCCGCGCACCAAGGGCGGCAGGATGCGCCAGTAGAACAGCAGCGTCGTCAACACGCTCATCACCAGCAGCACCGGCAGCGCTTGCAGCGCCAGCACGAAGTCGGCGCCGGGCTGCTTGAGGTCATAGGGCAGGGGGCCGCCGCCGAGATAGCCGAACACAAAGGCGGTACCGGCGCGGGTCGCCGCCGCAATCGCGCCGACCGCTTGGTTGACATAGGCGAAGACGGCGACGACCTGCGGGATCTTGAGCAGCACCACCGCAACGATGACGGTGACTGCCAGCGCCAAGCCCGCCTGTTTCCAACGCACGGCGCGCCGGGCTTCGCTGAACAGCCAAGCGATGCCGAGCAGGCCGACGACGCCGATGGCCGATTGAAATTGCAACATGCCCCCGCGTACCCCAGAAACTCGCGAGGGGATTGTAGCGGCTCCGACCGTGGCGCGTCTTGCCCTTCGGTCAGGTTCAGTTTGGCAGCGGGCTCGGCTCCGACACTTCAGTGAGGATGCGGTCCTTCAGTCTGAAGTGGAAGTTGGCAACCGCCGGCGTCATGAACAAATTCCGGTCGCTCGGGGACCGCCCGAATGTGGGTGAGTGAACCGTGATCCTCGCCGCATAGGCACCATCGCCGAGCAGCGCGCTGTTCATCGCATAATGCAGACCGCTGCTGCCCCACATCGGATGCAGCTCGCCCTTCAGCGATTTTCCGGTGTCCTTATTGGTCGCCTCGAAGACGATATGGGCGTAGGAAATGCGTGTCTTTGAGCGCGGATCGATCGGCTTTACCTCGACATGGTAGATCTCGCCGGCGGCGGGGCCGTGCTCCATCGGCTTTGGCGGCGTGCCGGCAAGCATGATCATTGCGACGGCAGGTTCGAGTTCGAACTGAATGATCATGCCGGCCGCCTCGGCGCGCCCGACCAAAATGGTCTTCTTCGTGGGGTCTTCCGCCGTCGCGAGCGGCTTTACCTTCGGCTGCTGCTGCGCCAGAGCCAGCGACGTTGACACAGCGACGGCCAGCGTCGCCAGTATGAAGGCTTTCATGGCATAACCCCTTTGCACAGGTTTTGAATGTGAAACGCCGAGTTACTGCAACAGGTTGCTGCGCCGCGGTTCATGAACCGGTCAGCACCTTCTTGCGCTCCTCAAATTCCGCGCGGTCGATCTCGCCCCGCGCGAAGCGATGTTTGAGCGTATCGAGCGGGGTCGTGTCGGATGCGTCGGATTGCCATCCCAGGCCAAATGCCCGCAGCGCCCATGCGATGATGAGTACCGTCAGAACAACAAAGCCGATCATCATGAGCGGCCCGAAAATCATGCCGTACCAAGGCGCGCCGTCCCATCCATACATCATGGCGTTGCTCCATCTTTAGATGGAGCAAGGTTAGAGCGTTGACGGGTGATCGGTTTGATCTGAGTCAAGCGCCGCGCCGCGACCCGGTGCCATCGGCAGCAATGCTGCCTGCGTTCGTGCCGATGTTACGCCGTCGGCCCCGGCGGGCGCGCAATGGCTTTCGCCGCTCAGCCCCGCCCGACGAACGGCATCGCATTGGCCATGACGGTCATGAACAGAACATTGGTGTCGAGCGGCAGGCCGGCCATGTAGACCACCGCGCGGCCGATGTCGTTAGCGTTCATGCGGGCCTCGACCATCATGCGGCCGTCCGGCTGCAACACGCCCTGGCCTTGCACCATGCGCTCGGTCAACGGGGTTGCGGCATTGCCGATGTCGATCTGGCCGCAGACGATATCCTTGCCGCGGCAGTCGAGCGCGGTCTGCTTGGTCAGCCCGGTGACGGCGTGCTTGGTCGCGGTGTAGGCGGCGGCGCCGGGCCGCGGCGTGTGCGCCGAGATCGAGCCGTTATTGACAATGCGGCCGCCGCGCGGGTCCTGCGATTTCATCAGCCGGATCGCTTCCTGGGTGCACAGGAACATGCCGGTGAGATTGATATCGACCACCTTCTTCCAGGTCTCGTAGGGAATGTCCTCGATCGGCATCGCCGGCGCGCCGATGCCGGCATTGTTGAACAGCACGTCGCAGCGGCCGAACGCCTCCCTGGTGCGCGCAAACAATGCCGCGACCGAGGCCGGGTCGCTGACATCGGTCGGCACCACCAGGCTCCGCCCGTTGGCGCCCTGGGCGGCGGTCTCGTCGAGCTTGTCCTTGCGGCGGCCGGCGAGCGCCACGGCAAAGCCGTCCTTCATCAGCGCGAGCGCCACCGCCTTGCCGATGCCGGTCCCGGCGCCGGTAACGACGGCGACTTTTTGCAATGCGGGCATGTGGGTCTCCGGATGGATTGTTCAACGAGGGGCGTAGCCTGGCGATGATAGCGAAATATCGCGCGCAAGGGTCCAGGCCGTCCACTGCAGCTTTATCTTGTCCGGGGCGCTGACCGTTGTTCGCCGTGGCCCGGTTGCCACAGTCGATGGAAATTGCGGTGGCGCGTGGCCTATCTCCCTTTAGTTCGCAGGCACCTTCAAGCGCAACCGGCCACAGCGCCGGATCGACCGCGCTGTCGTAGATCTTGCCAATGACGTCCGAGAGAATTTCGGGGGGCGACGTCGATATTCATGGCGCAATTTGCCCTTGGCGCCCGGAGGCGGAAGGCCGCCAGGGATTGATATACCGCCTATATTACGTCCTGATTCAAGGCGGCGGGCATCCCCCGCACGGGGGATCGGCGGTGGCGAAGCTGCCGCCCGGCCTCAGCCCGCCCGCGTCAGGGGTACGATGTCGTCGCTGATTCGGAAGGAATCCGGCAGCGCCAGCCGCTTGCTGATATCGGCGGCCGGGCCGGGGCGGCCGAAGCGGTAGCCCTGCATCGAATGAATGCCAGCGGCGCGCAGGAACAGGTGCTGTTCAGCGGTTTCGACGCCTTCCGCGGTCACCTTCATGCCAAGGCCGCGGCCCAGGCTGACTACCGCATGCACAATCGCGGCGGCGTCGGCGGCACGCTCGATCGAATGCACGAAGGTGCGATCGATCTTGAGCTTGTCGAATGGGAAACGGCGCAGATAGAGCAGGCTCGAATAGCCGGTGCCGAAATCGTCGAGCGCGAGCCGCACGCCGAGCGCCTTGAGGCGGAACATCGCCAGCTCCGCGCTGTCGACATTGCCAAGCAGCGTGCTCTCGGTGACCTCAAGCTCAAGCCGGGTCGGATCGAAGCCGGTTTCGGTGACGATGCGCTCGACCGCGTCGACAAAGTCGGCGCGCCGGAATTGCAATGGCGATACGTTGACGGCAACGATGATATCCGGCCAGGCATCGCCGTCGATACAGGCGCGCCGCAGCACCCACTCTCCGAGGTCGGTAATCATTCCGCTGAGTTCGGCAATCGGAACGAATTCCGACGGTGGAACTTCGCCGTGAACCGGGTGCGTCCAGCGGCACAGCGCCTCGACGCCGATGATGGTTTCGCCGCTATTGTTCACGATCGGCTGATAGACAAGCTTCAATTCGTTGCGTTCGATTGCCAGCCGCAGGTCGGTTTCGATCTGCTTGCGCTTGACCAGGTCGCTGTCCATGGCGCTGTCATAGACACAGGCGCGGTTGCGGCCTTCGTTTTTTGCGCGATAGAGCGCCATGTCGGCGTGGCGCATGATGTCGGACGAACCGGTGGTGCGTGTATTAATGACGGCGATGCCGATGCTGGCGCCAATGACAATGGTGTGGTTGCCGATCAGATATGGGGCGCAGATCGCGTTAATCAGCCGATTGGCGCCATTCAGCAAGGCCGTATGGTCGGATTCGCCACTGGCGATAAGGGCGAACTCGTCGCCGCCGATGCGCGCGACAAGATCGGTCTTGCTGCTGGTCGAGATAAGCCGTTGCGCCACCGCGCGGATCAATTCGTCGCCAACCGGGTGACCGAGCGTATCGTTGACATCCTTGAAATGATCGAGATCGATGCAGAGCACGGCCGCCGGCAGGCCGCCCTCGCGGACATGTGTGATGGTGGCTTCCAAGCGCTCGCTGAACGACACCCGGTTGGGCAATTCGCACAAATAGTCGTGCATCGCAAGATGGCGCAGTCTGGTTTCGCCCGACGCGATAGTCGCGGCGGTGTGGCGCATATAGGCCAGCACCATGGCCGCCAGCAGCGCAAAGCTGCCGAGCGTAACCGCAATCGACGGGACGACGCTGCTGATGATTTCGGCGCCGGGCCGGTTTGGCGTCCAGGTAAGGGTCGCGATCTGATCGCCCTGCTGGTTGATCAGCGGGAAAATATGCTCATCGGGCGCAAGCCGCCCGGAGCTGGACTCGCGCAAATTGCGCAAGTGAAGTTGTGCGGCGATTTCCGACAGGACGTCGCCATCGATCATTTTGATGGCGATGACGGCCGGCGCCTGCGATGCTTCAATCGATTTTCCGTCGCCGCGGTTGGTGACGGCGACGGCGGCGAGGATCGCGGGCCGGCCGAGAAAGCTTTGCAGGCTGGTGATGCCGTGCGCCGTCGTGTGCGGGCCGGCGCTGGCCAGTGCGTTGCCGGAGCTTTCGGCGATCGGGGCGCGCAATTGGCCAAGCGCGAGATCGAGGTCGCCGCGGACCGAATTGAACCAGCCCGGATCGGCGCGGCGATCGCCAAGCGCGGCAATCAAAATCTGAGCGGACGCGTCCATCACAAAGACGAAGTGATGTCCGAAATAGGAATGAAGCCGCTGTCCGACATAAAATTGCATCCAATCGAGATCGAGATCGAGCCGGATCTTGCGATAGGCGGCTTCCGTGCTCGCGACCGCTTCGACCTCACGCTGCATGCGCTCGCCATAGCTTTGCAGTGCGCGGCTGAGCAGTTGGCGCTCGGTTGCAAGCGCCATTTCATCGGCATGCCGCGCGGCGGTTACTGCGGCGACGACAACACAGACGATCGCAAACGCGACGAGGATGCTGACGGCGCGCACGTATGCTCGGTGCGCGGTCGCGCGTTCCGCAGCATTGCTCGCTGAAGCCAAGGCCAACTGGGTAATCCTGGTACGCTTTTGCCTTCGACAATAGGTTGAAATGATTGCAATAGGCTTGCAGGGCCGGTTACCGGCGGTTTTGCGCAGCAATAGGGGGCTGTTTTGGGCTGGGACGTTAATGAAGGGTAAATTTTAGAATTCAAATCGTAGGAAAGCTGGTCTTTCGCGATGAAATCCTGTGCTCAAATCCTGCTCTTATAGGGTGGTCGGGGAATATTGAGATGCGCCGCGCGCAGCGCCGCCGACCAGCGTTCGCGCAGGTCGTGGAAGTAGGGTTCGCCCGGCTCGATGCGGTAGTTCACTTCGGCGTCATAGCCGTCGCGACGGGCGATTAGGACATCGATCGGCAGCCCAACGCTGAGGTTCGAGCGCATCGTGGAATCGACCGATACCAGGCCGATCTTCAGCGCATCGTAAAGATCAAGGTCATGGGTGATGGCGCGGTCGAGCACCGGTTTGCCATATTTGTGTTCGCCGATCTGCAAATAGGGGGTGTCCTGGGTGCATTCGATGAAGTTGCCCGCGGTGTAGAGCAAGAACAGGCGCGGGCGCTCGCCCCGAATTTGGCCGCCCAGCAGGAACGAAACATCGAAACTCACGTCGTTGGCCGCGAGTGCGATCGATTCCTCTTGGTGAATCCTACGGACCGTGCGTCCAACGCGCTGGGCTGCCTGAAACAGGGTCGGTGCCGTCATCAGGGTCTCGATTTCGCCGGTCTCGGGGTTCTCCCAGCCTTCCCGCAGCATGCTGACCACTGACTGACTGATCGACAGATTACCGGCGGTGGCAATGGCCATGATGCGTTCGCCCGGCTTGCTGAAAACATGCAGCTTGCGGAACGTCGAGACATTGTCGACCCCGGCATTGGTGCGGGTATCGGCGAACATTACCAACCCGTCGTGTACCAAGATTCCACAGCAATAGGTCATGAGTCGGCCGCTCCCTGGATCGCCAAGACCTTATAGCGACCAGCGTCCCGTTTCCGAAATTCGCGATGCGCCGCGGCAACTTCTTGCGCAAACTTCGGAATCCAGGGAGCACTGGTTAACCCCATGAATCTGTTGCTGTTTTTAAGTCGAATGGCCTAACTCGTATTGCCGCAAGTGCATTGGGAACGTCAAATGGGCGGTGCGAGACCTGCGATGGAGCAACCACGCGGTCAGTTTTGCGCCTGCTGGGCGGCCCGCTCGACTCGCACATTGACCGCCAGGGATTCTCCGGTCCCGCCATAGCGTGTCCCGCGCACTGGCGCGGCGCTCAGGTAATCCAGCCCGGCTGCGATACGCACATGGGCATCGGTCGTGCAGATGCCGTTTGTGGCATCGAAAGCAACCCACCCGAGATCTGGCACGAAAGCCTCCGCCCAGGCGTGGCCGGCGTCCTGATCGACAACGCCGTCGCTGCGATGAAAGTGTCCGCTGATATAGCGCGCCGGAATGCCGGCGCTGCGCGCTGCGGCGATGAAGATGTGGGTGAGGTCCTGACACACCCCGCGCTTGATGGCGAACGCTTCGGCTGCGGTCGTGGCGGAATGGGTGGGATCGGGATCGAAGGTCATGTCCTGGTGCAGGCGCTCGAGCAGTGTGTGCAGGAGCTTCAGATCGTCGTCGCCGGCGGCGGCGCGCGCTGCGACCGCCAGGTCGACGATCGCTGCATCTGGCGTGGTGAGCGGCGTTTCACGCAAGAAAAGGCTGGGCGGAAAACGTTCGATCGTACCGCTCACGATGCCTTCGGTGTTGCGGGTCTCGACCGCCCCCTCGACCACGATGGCGAGCTCATTGAGCGGACCGTCGGCGGTAAAGGCATGACAGATGTTGCCGAAGGCATCTTCGTGCTGGATCAGCCGGCAATCCGCCGTCACGTCGATGTGCCAGTCGATCACATATTGGCCGTCGTAGTGGCGTGGCGTCAGCCGCAGCACCTGGATCACGCCGGTTGCGGGCGCGCCGTAATTATACGCAGTGCGGTGGACGATGCGGATATGCATGGCCGGCCATGATTAAGAAGGGCGCCCGAAATGTCCACAAGTGAATGGCGACTACATCAGATATTGCTGGGTTATTGTCGAACTCAGTTGATTGTTGGCGGCGATGAACTCGCCGATGAATTCGTGCAGCCCCTGCTGGAATATGTCGTCCATGCGATGATTCTTCAATCGCGTGCGCATGGCGCGCGCCTGCCGCTGGGCAGGTCCCTGACGGCCATAGGCTTGGGCGATGTGATCGAGGTTTCTCACCAAATTGTCATAGCAACTTGCGAGCGAGCGCGGCATCTCGTCCCTCAGGATCATCAGGTCGGCAATCAGCCACGGTTTGACGCTCTCCTTGTAGACCCAGCGGTAGGCAGTCAGCGCCGACACCGAGCGCAAGATGGCGGCCCATTGGTAATAATCGATCGGGCCGCCGACCGGTTCATTGGCCGGCAACAGGAGGTGAAACTTGACATCGAGAATCCGCGCGGTGTTGTCGGCGCGCTCCTGGTACAGGCCAAGCCGCGAGAACCAGTAGGCATCGTTGCGCAGCATGGTGCGATAGGCGCGGCCGTCGAAGCGCAACGAGGCTTCTTGGACCCAGCGCAGAAAGCGCATGGATTCCTCGCGCGAGGCCGGGCCGTTGCCCCAGCGCTTGAGCTCAAGCCAGCTGCCGTTGATCGCGTCCCACATTTCCATCGTAAGGGCCGTGCGCACAGCGCGCGCGTTGGTGCGGGCCATTTCGAAGCAGTTTTGGATCGATGAGGGATTGGCGCTTGAGAAGCAGAGGAACTCAGTCACGGTTTCTTCGTTGGCTTCGGCGTGGTGCGCGGAAAATGCGTCCACGCAGCCGGCTGTAGCGAGTGCGGTTTCCCATTCGTTGGTCGTACCGACATAGGCCAGCGGCAGGGTGGTGAGGCGGTGCGTCACTTCAATGATGCGTGCGAGATATTCCGCGCGTTCGACGTAGCGCGCCAGCCAATAGAGATTGTCAGCGGTGCGGGAGAGCATGGTTAGGTATCCAACACCCAGGTATCCTTGGTGCCGCCGCCTTGGCTGGAATTGACGACCAGCGAGTCCTTCTTCAACGCGACGCGCGTGAGGCCGCCCGGAACGATCCGAACGCGGTCACGGCCGACCAGCACGAATGGCCGCAGATCGACATGCCGAGGCGCGATGCCTTCATCCACGCAAGTTGGCACTGTCGAAAGCGCAAGCGTCGGCTGTGCAATGAAACTTTTCGGCGTCGATTTCAATTTGGCGCGAAACGCGGCGAGTTGCGCTTGGTCGGCCTTGGGGCCGATCAGCATCCCGTAGCCGCCGGAGCCGTGAACCTCCTTCACCACCAATTCATCAAGATGCTCGAGCACATAAGCGAGATGGTCCTGCTCGCGACATCGCCAGGTCGGGACGTTTTTCAGCAGCGGCTCTTCGCCCAAATAGAACTTCACGATTGCCGGCATGTAAGAGTAGACCGCCTTGTCATCGGCGATGCCGGTGCCGACGGCGTTCGCCAGCGTCACGTTACCGGCCTGGTAGGCGGACATAATGCCCGGCACGCCAAGCGCGGAGTCCGGACGGAAGGTGAGGGGGTCGAGGAAATCGTCGTCGATGCGGCGGTAGATGACGTCCACGCGCTGCGGCCCTTGGGTCGTGCGCATAAAGACGGTCTCGTCTTTGACGAAAAGGTCGCGGCCTTCGACTAACTCGATGCCGAGCTTGTCGGCCAGAAACGAATGCTCGTAGAAAGCGGCGTTGTAGATCCCGGGTGTCAGCAAGACGACCGCTGGATCGGACGTTGCGGTCGTCGGCGCCACCGATTTGAGCGTGGCGAGGAGTTCGTCTGGATAGTTCTCCACCGGCGCGATGCGATGGCGGGAGAACAGCTCGGGAAACAATCGCAGCATGATCTCCCGGTTTTCCAGCATGTAGGAAACGCCGGAAGGCGTGCGCGCGTTGTCTTCGAGCACGTAAAATGTCGAAGCGTCGACGCGCACGAGATCGATGCCGGCGACATGAACATAGATGTCGTGCGGAACCTGCGCGCCATTCATCTCCGGCCGAAACACCGGATTCTGAAAAATCAAATCCTCTGGGATCAGGCCGGCCTTCAGAATCTCGCGTTTGCCGTAAATATCGCAGACAAACGCATTGATCGCCATGACGCGCTGTTCGAGACCGCGGCTCAGGAACTCCCACTCGGCGGCGGCGAGGATGCGTGGGACGATGTCGAACGGAATCAGCCGCTCCTGCCCCTCGGCTTCGCCATAGACCGAGAAAGTTATCCCGATCCGTTGGAAGATCAGTTCGGCCTCGCGCCGCCGGTGATCGAGAACCTCGGGTGGGACCTCGCTGAGCCAGCGCGACAACTCGCCATAGGGCGGTCGGATCGCCCCATTGGCCCCCGTCATCTCGTCGAACGCGACTGCCACTTAGCTGTTCCTGTGCGGACTTCTGGCCACTCCGGGCGTTCCAGCGTTGTAGAAGCAAACCGCGCGCCAAGCCAATCGGGCCGATTCACGAAGCGTTGGCGTAGCAACTGCTTATTTTTTGAGCGCGGCTTGGCGATCTGGGTGGCGCTGGTCGGGCCAAGGTCAGCGATCCGCGCTGCCGGACCCCATCGCCTCCTCGACCCACATCTGCCAAGTGCGGTCGACACTGTGGCCGCGTTCGGTCTTGTCGCGGTTGGCTTCGCCGGCGCGGGCCTCGATTTCGTCGATATAGACGATCGGGCCGCCGAGCGACAGCGCTTGCAATTGCAGTCGCGCATTGAGTTCGGTGTAGATCGCGCGCGACACCATGCGCCGGATATTCGGTCCCACCACCACATTGCCGTGGCCGCGCAGCAGCGCAACCGCGCCGCTGCCGAGCGTCTCGGCCAGCGCCTTGCCGATTTTTGTGTCGGTGACCAAGAGGCTGCGTGATCCGGCGACCTTGCGCATTTCGAACACCGGAACCTCGGGCGTGAGGAAGCCTGCGGTATTGACGATTGGCCGCAGCGGCACGGTCGAGGTGCTAAACGGCACGACCGTGGGCGAATGGCTGTGCACGATCGCATGCACGTCAAGGCGCGCCTTGTAGATTTCGGAGTGGATGAAGCGCTCGGAATAGATCGGGCGGTCGCGCTGATCGAGCGGCCGCGATTCTAGGTCGAATTCCATGATGTCGTCCTTGCTGACGCGCCCTGGCGCCTTGGACTCCGACATCAGGTAACGATCTTTGTTGGCGGGATGGCGGACGCTGACATGCCCGAAACCGTCCAGCACGCCCTGGCGGTAGAGGATTCGATTGGCGGCGACCAGGTCGGTGATCACCGCCTCAAGCGTGCTCTGGGCCGCCGCGGGCGCAGCCCATAGGGGACACAGCGCCAGCACCATCAATGTCGCCGTGCCGCGGAACGCGCGAACCACTTGTTGCATTGCCGTGCTCCCTATTGGACTGGGCTTCCAAGAAATTTCTTGACCCGGTCAACCACCGGCCTGGGTGTTGCGTAAAGCCGGTCGACCAGTCGTTGCACGTCTTCGCCGGCCGTCGGCAGAATCTCGGCCTGGATTTTGGCGGCATCGGCAATGAAAGCGGAATCTTTCATGGTCGCATCGAAAGCACGGCGGAGCACAGTCGCGATTTTGGGCGGCAGGCCCGGCGGCGCCGCGAACGGCCGCGCCATGGCCGAGGTGCCGACCATCAGGTCGAGCAGTTGACGGTCGTCCGGTTTGTCTACCAGATCGTAGATCAGCGGCACCTCCGGAAAATCGCCGTGCTTCTCAAGCGCGAGCTGGGTGAGGATGTTGATCTTCTTGTCGCGCAGCCAATCGGGCTTGGCGGTCTTGAGCGCGGAATAACTGAAGGTGCAGCGCCCATGGGCTTCACCGCGTTCCATGGCGATGATGGTCTCTTGGGTGCCGAGATAGCCGGTGATTAGTCTGAATTTGGTGCCAAGGATCTCGTTCAGGATCGGTGGCCAGATATCGGTATCGGAGCCGGCGCCGGTGCCAGCCACCACCATTTGCTCGCGCTGGGCATCCTTGATGGTCTTGAACGGGGACGTGCCGAAGGCGACGCAGAGCCCGACATCCTTGGTGACCGCGCCGATCCAGGTGAACCGGCTGCTGTCGTAGTCGGCTTTGCGGTTGCCAATCAGCGGCTCAAGGATCGGTCCGCCAGCGAATGTGGTGATGGCGGTTCCGTCCTTGGGCGCCTGCTGGGCCAGGAAATTGGCGGCGCGGATGCCGCCGGCGCCCGGCATGACCTGCACATTGACGGCGGGGTTTCCGGGGATGTGGCGGCCGAGATGCCGCGCTAGCACGCGGGCATAGAGATCGATGCCGCCGCCGGCGGTGCCGGCGACATAGATATTGACCGGCCGATCGATGCTGTCCTGGACGCTGTCCTTGGCACTCTCTTGGGCCACGGCCGGCGCCAGGGTCAAAACCAGCACGGCCGCAACGGCAAAACCCGGCACTTGTGTTCTCCACATGGCGGTTCCTCCGTCTTTCCGGTTGGCGTCGTAGCCCTTCGGGCGCTACTTTGCCCCGGATCGTGAATGACTTGAAGCCTGATCGCCACAGCAACCCAAGGATCGCCATGACGGCCGCCAGCGCTCCGAACGCCACCGTGGTCACCGCTGCCGTGCTGGTGATTGGGGACGAGATCCTGTCCGGCCGGACCAAGGACAAGAACATCGGCTATATCGCCGAATATCTAACCACGCTTGGCATCGACCTCAAGGAAGTGCGCGTGGTCGGCGACGAGGAGGCGGAGATCGTGACGGCGCTCAATGCGCTGCGTGCGCGCTATACTTATGTGTTTACCACCGGCGGCATCGGGCCGACCCATGACGACATCACCGCCGAATGCGTCGCCAAGGCGTTCGGGGTGGCGATCAACCACGATCCGCGCGCGATCAAGGTTTTGAGCGAGCGCTTGGCGCAGACCGGCGGCGAATTGAACGAAGCGCGCATGCGCATGACCCGCATTCCGGATGGCGCCGATCTGGTCAATAACAAAGTATCGGCGGCGCCGGGATTCTGGCTTGGCAATGTCATTGTGATGGCGGGCGTGCCGACCATCATGCAGGCGATGCTCGACGAAGTGGCGCCCAAGCTCAGGACCGGCGTGCGGGTGCTTTCGGAAACCGTGCGCGCCGATTGTCGCGAAGGTGACATCGGCACGCCTCTGGGCGAAATTGCCAAGGCCCACGCCGAAGTTGCGATCGGCAGCTATCCGTTTTTCGACGAGCAGCGCGGGCCCAACACCCATGTCGTGTTGCGCGCGCGCGATCCGGCGAAGCTGGCGGCTGCAAAAACCGCGGTCGAAGAGATGCTCAAGCGCGTGCGGCCGGCGCGGTAGTGTGGCGGTTCAGAAGTCCGCATCATTCTCGCGGCGAGTCCGACATGCGGACTTCTGAACCAAAGCCACACTCGATTCAAGGAGTTGCTAGTGTCCTTCGATTCCGAAGTTCGTTACTGAACGCGCTGCAAGATGATACGAACTTCTGAATCGGGACACTAGCGACGTTCAGCAGTCAGGAGTGAACCCATGTACCGTCCGTCCCGTCGCGCTGTGATTCAGGGAGTGCTTGCCGCCGGTGGCGTCGCCGCGAGCGGGCTGCCCACGCCGGCGCAGGAGCTTCCGCTCACTCCGCAATGCCGCGACGACGGTCCCGCGACCGCCGCGCAGACCGAGGGCCCGTATTTTCGGTCCGGCTCGCCCGGCCGCGACGATCTGGTCGAACCCGGCAGCAAGGCGCGCGCGGTCACGCTGACCGGCTTTGTGCTGACCCGCGGCTGCAATCCGGTGGCGCGGGCGGTGGTCGACCTCTGGCATGCCGATGAGCGCGGCGCCTATGACAACCAAGGCTTCCGCTACCGGGGACGCGTCTACACTGATGAGAAGGGCCGCTATCGTCTGCGGACCATCGAGCCAGGGCTCTATCCCGGCCGCACCCGGCACTATCACGCCAATGTCGCCGCCGGCGGAAAACTGTTGCTGACCACGCAGCTGTATTTCCCCGACGAGCCGGCCAATCGCCGCGACGGCCTGTTCCGCAAGGAGCTCCTGTTGCAAGTTGCCAGCAGCGGCGGCGCAATGGCGGCGCGGTTTGATTTCGTCATCGATCTGAAGATGTGAGGTGAGCCCGTGATGGCATCCGATCCCGAACAAACGCGCAAACCGTTTCCAGTGTCGTGGGATCAGTTCCACCGCGATGCTCGCGCGCTGGCCTGGCGGCTTGCTGGTGCCGGGCCGTTTGCCGCGATGGTCTGCATCACCCGCGGCGGTCTGGTGCCGGCCGCGATTGTCGCGCGCGAACTCGGCATTCGCCTGATCGAGACGATCTGCGTTGCGAGCTATAATCACACCACCCAAGGCGATGCGCGCGTCATCAAGGCGGCTTCATCCGACGTTGCGAGCCTCGGTGGTGGGCGCGGCAAGGGCGTGCTGATCGTCGACGATCTGGTCGACACCGGCCAGACCGCGCGGCTGGTGCGCGACCTCTTGCCGGCGGCGCATTTCGCGGCGGTCTACGCCAAGCCGATGGGCCGGCCGATGGTCGATACTTTCATTACCGAAGTGTCGCAGGACACTTGGATATTCTTTCCCTGGGACACCGGATTGAGTTTCCAGCCGCCGATCCGGGAGGCCGGACTATAGCCGTCGGCGGTACTATGTTAATTTGAGATCAACTGGGAGCATCGCGATGGACGTCGTCACGCCCAAATCCAAAGCCGAGCCCAAAGCCGAGCCGCGTTCGCATCATGTGCGTCCCGCCAATATGGAATGGCAGGCGACGCGGTTTCCCGGCTGCGAGATCAAGACGCTGCTGTTCGATCCCGCCAGCGGGCTGGTGACCGCGCTGACGCGCTTTGCCCCGGGGGCGCTGCTGCCGGATCACGAGCATGTCCGGATCGAGCAGACCTATGTGATCGAGGGCCGGCTGGTCGATCGCGAAGGTCCCGATGCCGGCCTCGATGTCGGCCCCGGCGAGTTCGTCTGGCGCGAGGCCGGCAGCCGCCACGCCGCCTGGGCGCCGGATGGCGGACTAATGCTGGCGATGTTCCAGATCCCCAATAAGTTCTACGAACGCGACGGCCGCGTCACCGACGCCAATGGCCAGGATTGGGAAAGCCTCTGGGGCGAGATTTATCAGCGCGAGGCCGCCCGCGCATGACGCCCGCGTCCGCGACGTGTTAGAAGCGGCGCCAAGCGGACGTGGCGGAATGGTAGACGCAACGGACTTAAAATCCGTTGGGCCAAAAGCCCGTGCCGGTTCGAGTCCGGCCGTCCGCACCAGAGTACCCCTCCCGGCCCACATTTTAGGCATCACACATTCGCCACCAATGTGATCTTTGCATCTGGGGGGTGGATTTCCCATTGCCTGCGACCGAACGATCGCTGCGAACCTTTAAGGCGCGGGCGGCAGGGGCGTTTGCGTGCAGGGGCTCGATCTAACGACTAGACCATGATCCGATTCGATTGAATCGGATCATGGTCTAACTTCATTGTTTGCGCATGATCTTTTCCGAAAACCGGTTCCCACTTTTCGGGATCATGCTCGAAGCGCGCACACGGAGGTCATTCAATGCGCATTCTAACGGCCGCTCTTGGCGGCCTGCTGCTACTTCTCTCCGCCGAAGTTTGGGCGATTGAATTCAAGCCGTATCCCGGCACGACGATCACCAAGGAGCAGTGGAGCGAGTACCACGCGCAGGTGGTGTATGCCGTCAAGGCGACGCGGCAAGATATGGCCGCGCAGAAGCTGGAAAGCTATTTCGACAAGGATCGCGGTATTTCCGTCATTTTCACCCGGCCCGGCCATGCGGCGCATCCGGCCTGGGTCGCGCGCCGGCCGGTTTTTGGCGGCGATCACTTGCAGCTTGAGATGGTCGGTTACTACGCCGGCGACCAGGCGGCGTTCAGGAAATTGTTCGCGCAGTATCAGGAAATGTCAAACCGGATGGCGAATTGCATCAATCAAGCCGATGCGAAAAAATTAACCGGCGACGCGCATATAAAATTCGTCGACGCCTGCATGCCAGGCTGATGACGATCAACCAACACCGATTATTTACGGCTGGCGTGTGATATCGTCAGGCGTCCTAGGCCCAGTGCAGGTCCATGCCAGTTCGAACTTTAATCGCTAGATCGAGAACCGCGGGCCTGCTCGCATCGATCCTGTTTGGCGCCGCGGCGTGTTCGTCTTCCAGCAGTTTCGACGTGATGCTATTCGCCGATCCCGGCAAGTACGAGTATCACACTTGCGAGCAGATCATGGCGGCCGGCCGTTCCAATACCGAACGCGAAGTGAAGCTGCGGCAATTGATCGAGAAAGCCGAGCAGGGCGCCGGCGGCGCTTTGGTGAGCACCGTGGCCTATCGTGGCGAATACCGGACGGTGGTGGAAGAACTCGCGGTGATCGATACGGTGTTGCGCCGAAAAAAATGCCAGACACCGCCGAGCTGGCGCAGTAACACCGCAATTCAGTAACGGTCGAGCGAAGGCTCGGCTCAGATCTTTACGCGACGCAATCGCAGCGCATTGGCGACCACGCTTACCGACGACAGCGCCATGGCGGCAGCGGCAATCGCCGGCGACAGCAGCAGGCCGAACACCGGATAGAGCAGACCGGCGGCGATCGGCACGCCGGCGGCATTGTAGATAAAAGCAAAGAATAGATTCTGGCGGATGTTGCGCATGGTGGCGGCCGACAATTTGCGCGCGCGCACGATGCCGAGCAGATCGCCCTTGAGCAAAGTGACATGCGCGCTCTCAATGGCGACGTCGGTGCCGGTGCCCATGGCGATACCGACATCGGCGGCGGCCAGTGCCGGCGCATCGTTGACGCCGTCGCCGGCCATCGCGACGATGCGGCCGTCGCGCCGCAAGCGTTCGACCACGACGGCCTTGCGTTCCGGCAGCACCTCGGCCTCGACTTCGGCGATGCCGAGACGACGGGCGACCGCCTCCGCGGTGGTGCGGTTATCGCCGGTCAGCATCACCACGCGCAGGCCGTCACGCCGCAATGATGCGAGCGCGGCGGGAGTGGTTTCCTTGACCGGGTCGGCGATGGCGATAACGCCGGCGAGTTTGCCGTCGAGCGCCACATAGATCGCGGTCGCGCCGTCGCGCCGCAATCGTTCGGCGTCATCGTCGAGCGCGGCTGTCGCTATTCCCAATTCGGCAAGGAACGGCGCATTGCCGAGCACGACTCGGCGGCGCTCGGCCATGCCGATCGCGCCTTTTCCGGCGGGCGAATCGAAGCCGATCACGCGCGCCAGAGCGAGCTTGCGTTCCTTGGCCTCGGCGACAATGGCGGTGGCCAGTGGATGCTCGCTGGCGC
Organism: Xanthobacteraceae bacterium; assembly: GCA_022841625.1. Classification (GTDB taxonomy): domain Bacteria; phylum Pseudomonadota; class Alphaproteobacteria; order Rhizobiales; family Xanthobacteraceae; genus VAZQ01. The sequence continues at coordinate 31,797 of JALHRD010000026.1, read as the reverse complement.
TCTCGACGCTGGCCGCAAACCGCAGCACTTCGTTTTCGACCGAGCCTTGCGCGGCGACGACGGCCACGACCTTCGGCTTGCCCTCGGTCAGCGTGCCGGTCTTGTCGATGACGATGGTGTCGATACGCTCCATGCGTTCGAGCGCTTCGGCATTCTTGATCAGCACGCCGGCTTGCGCGCCGCGGCCGACGCCGACCATGATTGACATCGGGGTCGCCAGGCCGAGCGCGCAGGGGCAGGCGATGATCAAGACGCTGACGGCGGCGACCAGCCCGTAGGTAAAGCGCGGTTCCGGACCGAATGTCGCCCAGGCGATGAACGCCACGATTGCGATTGCAATGACGGCCGGAACGAACCAGCCGGATACCTGATCGGCCAGCCGCTGGATTGGCGCGCGCGAGCGCTGCGCCGCCGCCACCATCTGCACGATCTGCGCCAGCAGGGTGTCGCGTCCGACCCGGCCGGCGCGCATGACGAACGAGCCGGAGCGGTTGATCGCGCCGGCGAGGGTCTTGTCGCCGGGCTCCTTGGTGACCGGCATCGACTCGCCGGTCACCATCGATTCATCGACCGCGGAGCGGCCTTCGACGACCTCGCCATCGACCGGGATGCGTTCGCCCGGGCGCACCCGCAGACGGTCGCCGACCGCGATTGCGTCGAGCGCGACTTCCTGATCGCTGCCGTCTGCTTCGATCCGGCGCGCGGTCTTGGGTTGCAGATCGAGCAGCGCCCGGATCGCGCCGGAGGTGGCGTCGCGGGCCCGCAATTCCAAGACCTGGCCGAGCAAAACCAGCACGGTGATAACGGCGGCCGCCTCAAAATAGACCGCCACCGCGCCGCCATGGCCGCGGAATGTCGCGGGGAACAGATCCGGCGCCAATGTCGCGACTACGCTGTAGCCGAATGCGACGCCGGTGCCGATGGCGATCAGCGTGAACATGTTGAGGTTACGCGTGACCAGCGACTGCCAACCGCGCGTAAAGAACGGCCATCCCGCCCACAACACCGCCGGCGTCGCAAGCGCCATTTGCAACCAATTGGACAGCGTCTGGTCGATCCAGCCATGCGCGCCGACGACATGCGCGCCCATTTCCAGAACCACCACTGGCGCGGTGAGCAGTGCTCCGATCCAAAAGCGGCGCGTCATGTCGGCGAGTTCGGGGTTAGGTCCACTGTCGGCGGTGGCGATCTCCGGTTCGAGCGCCATGCCGCAGATCGGGCAGGCGCCGGGGCCGACCTGGCGCACCTCCGGATGCATGGGACAGGTGTAGACCGTGCCGGCGGGCAGGTCGGGCGCCGCCCGCGCCTCCGGCGCGAGATATTTCACCGGATCGGTGGCGAATTTGGTCCGGCATCCGGCCGAGCAGAAGTAATAGGGCTGGCCGCGATGGGAATGACGATGCGCGGTGGTGTGTGGATCGACCGTCATGCCGCAGACAGGGTCGATTGCGCCGTTAGCCGGCGGTTGATGACTGTCGCTGTGTAATGGCTGATCCATCAAGAACCTATATGGGCGGGATTCAATCCGGCTGCCAGCGATACAGCCAATCGTAGTGTCGCAGCAATCCGCCTCCCCCCATGACGGCGAGCGCGAGCGTACGCAGCAAGGCCGTCGCGCTGCCCATATGATAGATCGCGCCGTTGCGGCGGGCGGCGTTTTGAGTGCGAGCGGTCCGATTTTGACGCAAGGATTCGTAGCGCCGCAACGCCGCCGATACATCCTCGGGCGACTTCGCAAGGCTTGCCGCCAGCACGGCGGCATCTTCAATTGCCATGGCCGCGCCTTGTGCGAGATAGGGCAGCGTTGGATGGGCGGCATCGCCCAACAGCGTGACCGGGCCCGCGCCCCAGCGGTCGAGCGGGTGGCAATCGTACAGCGCCCATTTCTGCCACGCGCTGGCGGCGCCGATCAGTTCGCGCGCCGATGCATGCCATCGTCCGGCCGCGAAGCGATCGACGATTTCGGCGCGCTCGCCGATGGCGTTCCAGCCGGTCTCGCGCCATTGGTCGCGTACAATCGCGACAATATTGATGAGGTCGCCGCCGCGCACGGGATAATGGATGAGGTGCGCATCCGGCCCGAGCCACAGATTGACGCTGAGTGCGCGCAGCGCCGGCGGCAGGGCATCGGTGGGCACCAGCGCACGCCAGGCGCTGTGCCGCGCAAAGCGCGGCGCGGCGCGGTGGCCGAGGCGCTCGCGCATCGCCGACCACAGGCCGTCGGCGGCGACGAATGTGTCGCCCCGCGCCGCAATCGCCTGCGCGTTTGCTGTGCCGCGGACCATCACGCCGTTGTCGCCGACCGTAAAATCGTCGATCCGCGCGCCGAGCCGCAGCGACACCTGCGGCATGGCATCGATGGCCGCGTGCAACTCGGTATGTAAATCGCCGCGATGGATCGCCCAATAGGGCGCGCCATAGCGCCTGGTGGCGGCTTCGCCCAACAGCGCATGCGCGAGCACGCGGCCAGAGCGCGCGCTCATGACATTGAGGGCGCTCGGCACGACCAAATGTGGCGCAAGACGATCGGCAAGTCCGAGCCCAATCAGCACCCGCGATGCATTCGGCGACAGCTGAATGCCGGCGCCAATCGCTTCGAGCTGCGCGGCCTGTTCGAGAATGGAAACCTCGAAGCCGCGCTGTGCGAGCGCCAGCGCCGCAGTCAGTCCGCCGATTCCAGCGCCGGCGATCACGACGCTGCGGGTCACGGCCGGCGCTCCGTCGTTGCGATCCCGGTCAGGCTGCGGCTTGTTTCAGCGAGCATTCCGGCGGACGCGCCACATGGGCGTCAAGCGCGCCATCGAAGCGGAACAGCGTCGAACAATAGGGGCAGATGATCTCGGTCGCGTCGCCCATATCGAGAAAGACATGCGGATGATCGAACGGCGGTTCGGCGCCGATGCACATGAATTCCCGCGCGCCGATTTCTATGACGGCGACGCCGAGGGTGTTGTGGAAATGCGGGACGGTGCTGTCTGCCATGGGGGGCCCGAAAACTTGAAGCAAGCCAACCGGTTACCCAAATGGATAACGATGCTTGCGCCGCACCATAGCGAGCCAAAGGCGCGATTCCTAGGGTGCGGCATCGCAGACGGTCTAGCTCAATCCTTCCGACTGGGATCGCCCGCGTTCCGCGCCACAGCGAAATCAGGCAGGGCAGGGCATGCAGGATTTGCAAACAGTTCGGAAGCGCGCAGCCGTGGGCGTCAGCTGCCGATCGTTTCCGCTGCAAGCGCCTGTGGAATAAATTGTGGCTGGCATCTTGCGGGCACAATTTGGCCCTACTAATTGCGGCCATGCGGCCTGGAAATGCGCGCCCGATGGCGCCGATGTCGGATTTTGGACTTTAGGCGATGCACGGCTTGCGCATAGCCCTGCCGATTGGCGCGGCATTGGCCTGCGCGCTGGCGGCGCTGGCGGTGGTGCCGCGCGGGCTTGAGGCCGATGCCCTGCTGCGGGCGCAAGACGACCCGGTGCGCGTGGTCGATTACGCGCTCGATCGCGCCTTTAACGCCGAAGTGGCGCACCGCGAAATCGAAGCCGCGCTCAAGGCCAAAGACGCCGACTTGGCCCAGAGTTTTCTCGATCTGGCGCGCGACCGCGGCGTGCCGGTGGAGGCGGCCCTGGCGGCGCGCGTTGCGGAAGCGAGTTCGACCGCAGCCGCCGCCTCTCGGGCCGCCAGCAATTTTGCCTATGGCCTGATTGTCGGCGAGCCGGACGATCTTGTCGGGCTGGCCGGCAGCACGCTCGGCGATTTGTTTGTTTTTGGCGACATACGCGACGCGATCCGCGAAGGTACCCGCATGGCCAAGGGTGAGCCGGCCGACGAATTGGTGCTAGGGCTTGCCGGCATTGGCTTGGCGATTACCGCAGGCACTTATGTTTCACTGGGCGCCGGCGCGCCGGCGCGGGTCGGGGTCTCGGTGCTTAAGGCGGCGCGCAAGACCGGCCGCATGACGGTCGAGATGGGACAATATCTCGGGCGCACATTGCGCGAGGTGGTGGATTGGACAGCGCTCCGGCGTGCGGCCGGCAATGCCAAGATCACCGAACCCGCGGCAACCGTGCGCGCCGTGCGCGAAACCGTCAACGTGGCAAAATCCCGCGCGCTGGTGCAGATGGTCGGCGATGTCGGTCGGGTGCAATCGCGCGCCGGCACCCAGGCGGCGCTCGACGGGCTTCGCCTTGCGCAAGGGCCGCGCGACGTCGCCCGCATGGCGCGGCTCGCGGACGCCAAGGGCACGCGCACCCGCGCGATCCTCAAAATGTTTGGCCGCGGCGCGCTGTTCCTGGCGGCGAGTGCGTTCAATCTGGTCTGGTGGATTCTGGCGGCGCTGCTTACACTCTTGGGCTTCGTAACTTCGCTCAAGCGCGCGACCGAATGCGCAACCGAGCGCTATTGTGAACGCCGTCGCGCCAGACGCGCCCACCAAGCCGCCCTCAAAGCGCAGTGACCTGATTGGATTCATGAACAGCTTTCGGAACGACGGTGTCGACATCGCCTATCTGGACGAAGGCGAGGGCGAGCCGGTGGTGCTGATCCATGGCTTTGCCTCGACCAAGGACGTGAACTGGCGGTATCCGGGCTGGATTACGACCTTGACCGGCGCCGGCCGGCGCGCCATCGCACTCGATAATCGCGGCCACGGCGCTTCGAGCAAGCTTTACGATCCCGCCGCCTACCACAGCGCCATCATGGCGGAGGATGTGCAGGCCTTGCTCGATCATCTGGCGATCGCGGATGCTGACGTCATGGGATATTCGATGGGCGCTCGCATCGCGGCGTTCCTGGCGCACGCCCAGCCCGCGCGCGTCCGCAGCATTGTGCTTGGCGGATTGGGCATCCGCTTGGTCGATGGCGTCGGGCTTCCGGAATCGATTGCCGATGCGCTCGAAGCGCCGTCGCTGGCGGCGGTGAACGATCCCCAGGGTCGGGTTTTTCGGGCCTTTGCCGAACAGACCAAATCCGATCTTAAGGCATTGGCGGCCTGCATCCGTGGGTCGCGGCAAACCCTGTCGGTTCAGGATTGCGCCGGCCTGACCATGCCGGTCATGGTCGCGGTCGGCGGCAAGGACGACGTCGCGGGCTCGGCGCAGGCGCTTGCGGCGCTGCTGCCACGGGGGCAGGCCCTCGACATACCCGGGCGCGACCACATGCTGGCGGTGGGCGACCGGGTGTTCAAGCAAGCGGTTCTTGACTTCCTGGCGTGACGACCGCGATCAAAGTCCGGCGGGCTGCCCTGGAGAAGCCGTCTGTCTGACCTATATCCAGTGTGGTAATATTGCTCTTGGGGCTGGGCCGTGGAGTTGGCAATGGCGCAAAGACACGCAAGAACTGTGGACGCACTCGACAAGGTCGATCCGGTCTGGACGCAGATTCGGAACGAGGCCGAGGAAGCCGTGCGCCATGAGCCGGAACTCGCAACCTTCATCTATTCGACCATCTTGCACCACGCCGCGCTGGAAGCCGCGGTGGTCCATCGCGTGTCGCAGCGGCTCGATCATCCAGACGTGCCTGCCGAGCTGATCCGGCAAGTCTATGAGGAGGCGTTGCAAAGCGAGCCGGCGATTGGGATGGCGTTTCGCGCCGACATCGTGGCGACCTGCGATCGCGACCCGGCGACCCACCGGATGATCGAACCGCTGCTTTATTTCAAGGGCTTCCATGCGGTGCAGACCCATCGCTTGGCGCACTGGCTCTGGCACAAAGGCCGCAAGGATTTTTCCTACTATCTGCAAAGCCGCGCGTCGGCTGTGTTTCAGACCGACATCCATCCGGCCGCGCCGATCGGTCGCGGCATCTTTCTCGATCACGCGACCGGCCTGGTGGTCGGCGAGACCGCGGTGATTGAAGACGACGTTTCGATCCTGCATGGCGTGACGCTGGGCGGCACCGGCAAGGAATACAGCGACCGTCACCCCAAGATCAGGCGCGGAGTCATGCTGGGTGCGGGCGCCAAGATCATCGGCAATATCGAGATCGGGCACTGCGCCCGCGTCGCCGCGGGTTCGGTGGTGCTGAAGTCGGTGCCAAACAACACCACGGTGGCGGGCGTTCCGGCGCGGGTGATCGGTGAAGCCGGTTGCCCGGAGCCGTCCCGCACCATGGACCAGTATTTCCATCACGGCGATAGCTAATCGCAGGCATTGCCAGCGCGGCCTTGGGCGTGGCACGGTCGGCGCGTTAATGAGAAGGGATTCCGCGTGGACGTACAGGAAGTCAGGAAGATCGACGCTTATCTCAAACGGCTGTTCAGCAATCCGCGCATTCGCGTGGTGCCGCGGCCTAAGAAGGACGATTCCGCCGAGGTTTACATCGGCGAGGAATTCATTGGCGTCTTGTTTGTCGACGATGAGGACAACGAGCGCTCGTATAATTTCCAGATGGCGATTTTGAGCACCGACCTCGAATAGACTTCAACCGCCAGTGCCCCGTTTCCGAAGTTCGTGATACGTCCGCAGCACACTCCGACACGAACTTCGGAAACAAGGGGCACTAGCAACGCTATGATTCTAGTGCCGCTTTTCGATTTGAAGTTCCCAACCGAATTTGCAGCAAGCGCTATAGGAACTTCAAATCGGCGGCACTAGGCGGGACGCAGTTTCGCAAGCAGCGCCTCAATGTTGCCGGCGATGGAGCGCCAGTCCTCCAGCCAATCGCGCTGAATACGCACGGTCACGTCGGCCTCGCCAATACGCTTGCTGTAGAGGCACACGCCCGGCGTCGGTCCGGCGCCATTGCGGGTGCAGCGCACCAGAAAATTTTCCGGCATCGCCGCATCGTAGATCAGGTCTTCGCCTTGATAGGGCGAGCCTTGCTGGAAAGCGAGCACGGCGAGTCCGTCCGGCCCTTCGCTCGATTCGGATTCTGCAAAACGTGGATAGATGGTTCGCACCCGCTCGGAGGGCGGGAGCGTGTTGCGGGCGGGCACGATGGTTATGAAAACCCGTTCGAACGACTGCGGCTTGGCGGCGCCCTTGGTTGGGACGTTCGGCGGGGCCGCGCTGTCCGGCGGTTGCAGTGATGGCCATAGGAATGCGAGGTCGAGTCGTTCATGCGCCCCTGGCTGGCGCTGGATGGGTAGACGGATCGCGGCCGGCGGAATGTTAAAAATGACGCCGGCGACGGTTACCGGCAGGGCTGGGGCATTGGGTCCGGAAGGTGGGCCCTGCCAGCCGCTCGGCCACAGCACGGCTAAGATGAAGGCTGCCGCCGCGGCAACCGCAAGGCTGCCGCCGATCAGCGGGAGCGTCAGCAGGAGGCGATGGTGTCGCACCCGCCTGGGCGGTACCGGTCGATGGTAAACGTGGCTGGCGCTCATCCGCCAATCCCCCTGCTGCATCCAAATGACCAAGTCTGCGCCATTTAAGCATGTGAGCCGTTAACGGTTAATTAAGGATGTAGTGGCGCGTGCCGGCGCGCTCTGCGATGCAAGCGCCAGGAGAAAACTTGTGGGGCGCGACCAATGACGCCAGAAGCTATTCAATCGTTCTATGCTCTGATGTTGGGCTTTGCATGGGCTGGATTTCTAGCCACGGGCTATCAGGCTGCGACGCGGCGGCCGGCGAGTTTTCGGCTGTTGCGACAAGGGCCGCGGCCCTCGGCTTTTGCGGCGATCCCGTTCCTAGCCTTCGCCGCGCCGTTCATCATTATGCGCAACACCCTGCGGGCGCGCCGTTTTGACGGGCGGCGGTTTGAAACTGTCATGGTGGCGACCCTGGCGGCCGGCGTCTGGAGCCTATTGAGCGGCACCGTCGTGGCGATGGCGGTCGCCACGGTGCGCAGTTAAGCGCGCCCCGCTCGCAAACCGCCAAGCCGCATGGCAAGTTCGCGGCTTCCTTAAGGGGGAGCGTGCGCGCATGGCGATCTATCAACTCGATGGCCAACAACCGGAACTGCCATCGGACGGGCGCTATTGGATCGCGGACACCGCCACCGTGATCGGGCGTGTCCGCCTGAAGACTGACGCCAGCATCTGGTTTGGTTCAGTGCTGCGCGGTGACAATGAATGGATCGAACTCGGCGAGCGCTCGCAGATCCAGGACAACGCGACGCTGCACACCGACCCCGGCTTCCCGATTGTGATCGGGCGCGATTGCGTCATCGGGCACAATGTCGTTCTGCATGGCGCGACGGTCGGCGACAACAGCTTGATCGGCATGGGCGCGATCTTGCTCAATGGCGCGAGTATTGGAAAGAACTCATTGGTCGGCGCCGGTGCGCTGGTGACTGAAGGCAAGGCGTTTCCGGACGGCTCGCTGATTGTCGGCGCGCCCGCGCGCGTGGTGCGGACGCTCGATGAAACGGCCGCCGCGACGATCCGTGCCGCTGCCGACATCTATGTGCGGCGCTCGCAGCAATACGCCAAGGGCTTGCGCAAATTGGCGTAGGCCGCGGCCAAAAAAGGTGCGGCCGCCCTCGGGGGAAGGGCGGCCGCGCGCGAACCCGGTCTGGGGACGGGGAGGGTGGGGACGTGACCGGGACGCGTAGCTCCTTGGTTCGTCGCGTTAGCGCGACGACGCGGTTGCAGCCGCGGGGCGCGAGTCGCCGAGCGCGACCCAGATATTGGGGTCGACCTGCGACTGCCGTTTAACAAAGCGATAGCTGGTCTTTGACCAGAGCAGGATTTCCTCGTTCTGATTGTCGAGGATGAACTCGCCCTGATCGGTCTTCACCGTGAGCACTGCGTGACCGTCGCCGCGCTGGTCGCGTACGACCGTGATCAGCAGCGCCTGCCGTGGCCAGCCGGCCTGGATCAGCATCCGGCGCTTGAGCAGCACATAGTCTTCGCAATCGCCGTAGCCATCGTCGGGATAGCTCCAGCGCTCGACCACGCCCCAATGCTCCATATCGGTGAGCGGCTTGATCTTGGTGTTGACCAAGCGATTGACTCGTTCGAGGTCGCGCCAGGCGGTCGGCGTCAGCACTACGTCGCGCGCCTCCATCGGCCGCGTGTCGCATTCCCGCCGGTTGGTGGCGCAGAATTCAATCCAGCCGATCGGCGGACGCGCAGTCGCGCCGAGTGAAATGAACGTCGCCCGCTCGTTCGCGGCCTCGGCGGCTGCTCCGGTAAGCGCAAGCAGCATGACCGCCGCGCTAAAGCCAATGCCGAGGTGCCGTTTGTGATGTCGTTGCATCGCGTGGCCCCTTCCCTGTCAGTGGGGCCACGTTTCGCACAAAGATTTTGCAGCGGCGCTAAGTCGAGCAAGTTGTTTTGAATAGAACTGAAGTAAAAAATGACTCGAATACTATGATTATTTGCCGATAATACGATTCAAATGCGATATACATGCATTTGTCTAAAATGCCGCGGATTAACCGCCGGCGGCCTGATTTTGCGGGGCGGATGGCGGTGCGATGCGCGCGCCGTTAATCATGCACGGTCAGGGCTTGGCCGGGTGTTCGGCGGGGAGTTGCGGTCGATGGCGCTCGGAATCGGCAGGGTCGGCGCCGCCGGCGTTTACCCGCCGGTCACGCTTTCTTCGACTAAATCGCGGTGCTGCAGCCGCGTAAATTCGACGGCGAAGCCGTCGTCCAGCTTTCGGACCACCCGTCCGGGGATCTTGCCGACCGTCACCTGTGTCCCGATTTCCGGCCGTGTGTTGGTTCGCAGCGCGACGCCCGACTCCGACAGATCGATGATGCGGCATACAAAATTGGTGCCGTCTGGCAGAGCCAGGCGGGCTGACGGGACGCGCGGCTCAAACCGCTCATGGCGGCGGTCTTCCGGGAGGTTGAGAATATGCCGGTTGGCGAGCCAGGTCAGTTGGGCCGCGATCTTGTCGCGCTTTCGGGTCGTTGTCGCGACCGTCATCGAAAATCCTTGGTCATTCAGCTGGGTAATGACGCCCTCGACCCGGCCGATATGGTCGACATAGCAAATAACCCGTTCGCCGACCTGGCCCTTGGCGGTGGCAACGACCTCCAACTCGGCGGGCGACATTTCTGAGACTTGGCAAGGGAACTCGCGCCGATCCGTCAACATGTAGCGGCCCAGCAGATTGACGCGCACGCGGTGATGCCGGCGTCGATCTGCGGGTACCGGTCCACCGGCGGTATTGGTTTGTGACGGCGCCATGCGACTCTAAATGCGACGGGAAGACGCCATCGCGACAGTGGGATTTCGATCTACCACCCCAGCTTAAGCGCGTTTTTGTTAACGCCACGTTAGCCGTGTGGGCCCGCTTATCTCAGGCCGCCGTCATAGACCACCAACCCATGGCGAACCCGTCCGGTGGGGCGGGCCGGGGCGGCTGCCGGCGACGATGCCGTCAGGGGCTTGCTCTCGATGCCGTGGCCAAGGAAGCGCGGCGTGCCGAGGGTTAGAGGTCCGAGCGTCGCGACGCCGAGCCAATTGGCGCTGTCCGGGGACGCTAGCGCCCCGAGCACGCGGGCGGTGCCGTAGCCAGTGTGGGCCAGCGGCAGCAACAGCAGCTCCGCGTCGCAGGCGGAGCCATCGTTCGATGTGCCGTGCGCGCTCGCAATCAGGCCAATGGCCTCATTGCTCACAATCTTGAGTAGGTCGTGCATCTGACGGCGTGAACTTGCCGCCCACAGATCGAGGAAGCGCTCGCTTTTCAGCTCACGGCCGAAGGTCGCACATATCCGCGTGCCAGCGATCCGGAAGCGGTGCCCGGTGTCCTCGCCGACCGACAGGATGAACGTATCCGCCAAGATGTGTCGGATCGGGCCCGGCTCAATATCGTAACGGTCGGGAGCGGGGCGGCGGCCGCGCTGTTTATTCCAGTATTCGTAGAGTTCCCGGATCGAAGCGTGTCTCATCGGCGGCCCTTGTGTCACAATGGGCGCGCAACACGCCGCGGATGTCCCTATTCGGGACAGTTCGGCGGCGCTGTGCGCCATCTCGCTGGTGAGGAGCAGGGCGCGTGCCTGCGTCGGCGGCCGGGCCGGTTTCCGCAGCCCCTTCCGCCGTTAGCGTTAAAGCGCGGATGCGCTGGCGTGGGCCGGGGGCGTCGCCTAGCGTCGCGAATGTCCAAGCGCTCGCGCTGCCGCTGCGGCGGTCAGCCCCACGCAACAGTCATTAGAAACATCCGGGGAGTGAGGGGATGTGACGGGCGCGACGCCGAACTCTTCGATCACTGGTTGGGTTCGACGTCGCGCCACATCACTTTTGACAGCGCAAAATTCAAAGCATTTTGAAGCCGTGACGCCGCCGGGCGGCGCATCGTAGGATAGCGCCGCCACGATGTCCGAACCCAACAATATCCGTTCCGCTAGTGCCGCCGCCTGGCGGACGATCGCGCGCGTGCCGCGCTTCATCGGTCGCGGCCTTATCAGGGTCTATCGCTACACACTGTCGCCCTTGATTGGCTACGAATGCCGGCACTTGCCGACGTGCTCACATTACGCAGAACAGGCGATTTCGCATTTCGGGTTGTGGGCCGGTGGCTGGATGACGTTGGCGCGGCTTTGCCGCTGTCACCCGTTGGGAACATCAGGGCTCGACTTCGTCCCATTGTCGGCGCCGGCGCACGCGCACTGGTTTATGCCGTGGCGTTACGGGCGCTGGCGCGGCACCAATGACAGTCCCGCGGACGCCGCGCCGCATGGCTAGGCAGCGCATGGATTGTTGGTCCTTGTTGGCCCGCTAGTGGAGTGGATTTGACATTTGCTCCCCCTTTGCAGCTTGCGCGGGATGCGAATGTCAAATCCATAAACTCCACTGGAGACCTATGCTTGCTAGTGATCGTTGAAATTCCAACATTCGCAACGGTGCGCGCCGAAACGGGATGCGAATGTTGGAATTGGACCGCTAGCGCTGACCCTGTGCTGAGGTTGAAAGCGCTGACGGCGCACTAACGCCGATAGACGCCGTCGGGATGTCCTGCTCAAACAGCTGATCCACCGTGGCGATATGCATGCGTCGCAACTCGTCGGCGTCAAGCCGGTGCATGGGCTGCCAGGGCGGCACCCGCAATGCGGTCTCGATCAGCTCCATGCTGCCACCCATCTCGGCCGTGTAGCGGACCAGCCTGCCGAGATCGCGCTGAACCAGTTGCAATTCTTCCGCAGTATAACTTGTCTCACGCGCCCGCCGGCTCTTGGCGCCAAGCCAGATTTGATGAACTAGCACCCGCGCTTCGGTCGGAACATAACGTCGGGTGCCGGCGAGCAAGATGAAGGCGCACATGGATTCGCAGCTGGCATTATGCGAGATCGTTGCGCGCGGCGGCTTGCCGCCCTCGGCCGGCAGCAGCGCTGTGCGACCCACCGTCGTGGTCATATCGTAGGCGCGGATCGCGCGACCGAGCGCTATGGCTGAAAGCACCGATCCGCCCTCGGAGTCCAATACCAGAGTGGCGCCACGCACCTCGTTGGCGCGCGTGAAGGCCTCAAACGCGCGCGCGGTGTCTTCGGTGATGGCGCCGGTTGCGGAGATCCAGGAGCGGCAGTTTGTACCGCACAATTCGGCAGGGCCCTCAAGGCGCCACTCAAAGCGCATCGGGGCGGGTCTGTCGTCCCGCGCCGTTGCCAGACTGGCGACCGGCGGGGTTAAGGAAGCGCACGCCACCACTGTGGCCAGTAAGCGTTTCACGCTGTCCCCTTTCCCTCTCGCAACCTGGCCTCGAGTGTCGGGGTGTTTGCGCCCCGCACGGCGACTTTGCATCGCACTGTTCAGGCAAGTTACGAGCCACCATTGTAGCCTTGATAATTAGGTGGGTGAGTCCGGTCTAGTGCCTCGGTTTCGAAGTGCATGCGACATCCCCAGCATAATCCGATCTAAATTGAGCCAAGGATGCACTCGTAAGTATTTGATTCTGTGGAATCTTTTTGATTTTAAGGGCAAAACCGCAATTGCCGCGCTTGCGGTCGGAACGTTAGATCGGCGGCATTGGGAAGTGCCGAAATGATACAAGTCCCAAGAAATTGGGGGCACAATCGTATCAATCCGGCAATAAGCGGGCAGGGCGGAAAAGCCGCGGTCGCCGAAGGATGAATCGCCGACGCGGTACATTGCGCGCGGCAAAATTTAAGCCGGTCGTCGCAAATTAACGCTTGGCTTGCGTCAGCCGATTGATGCGGCGGCTGGCTTCGCTGACCCCGAGTTCAAGCGCCTTCTGGTACCAGCCACGCGCCATATCGGGGTTCGGCGCAAATCCGAGAACGCCGAGCTCGCGCAGAACGTCGGGATCGTAAGTCCCGCCCAGCAACAGCGCCGCCTGGCCACTTCCCGCGCCTGCGGCGCGTTGCAACATCATCCGCGCCGGGACGATATCGCCGGCCTGGAGCAATTGCTGGCCGCGCCGGATCAGCTTGGCGATTTCTTCGGCGTCAATCTGCGCCACCGGCGGGCGTGGCGCGACCGCGGGTGCGCTGGTGGGGCGTTGCGCCGGCTCAACCCTGGCGCCCTCGGTTCGGGCTGGCTCGCTCCGGGTCGGTTCGACCCTCGCCATCTCGGTTCGGGCTGGCTCGCTTCGGGCTGGCTCGACCCTGGCCGTTTCAGGCCTTGGAACCCATTCGAGCTTGACCACCCGCGTATCCACCACGGCATTGTTGTGCGCGTGCAGATTGATGGCGGCATGCATCGCGCCGATATAATTGATTGGCGCATAGGCCATGACCGAGTTCAGCTCGCGCGCAGAAATACGCCACCCTTTGCTACCAAATGGCGTGCCTGCGGTCAGGCGGGTGCCATTTTCGAGGCCGCTGAGGAACACCGTTTCTCCGCCCGTCGAACCCTTAAGCGTCGCGCCTAGCGGCACGGGTTCGTTGGCGAAAGCGCGGCCGCCTTCGACCACAAGCCGCGCAGGCGTGATGTCGGGCGTGTCGATTGAAGGGGGCACCGGGGTGAATCCCGATGTGGCAGTGACGCGATCGCCCTTGCCGAATTGCGGTTGATAGAGATCGGTCACCGACAGCGCCGTGATGCAAAATGCCGCGAGGCCGGCCGCGAGGCAAACGAACCCGAGACGTGCAATCCAAGGAAATGGTGCTTCGCGTCGCATCACGATCGGCGGATGCGGGACCACATCCGGCTCCATTGCGAGCCGGCGCCGCAACGCCTGGATCGCGACATCGCCAGTGAATGCTTCATGCTGCGCCATCGCCCTGGGCGCCCGGGAGCCGTCGCGCGCATTGTCTCGGGCGTCGTCGCGAAAATCGTCCCGAGTATCGTTCGGCGTGCCGTCCGCCGGGGCGCGGGTCGCTGCATTGGAAGAAATGTTTGGCCCACCGAGGCCCTTCGGCAAGCGGGCTGGCCTCTCCGCCGCACCGGCCCTGGCGCCCTTGGCGGACGCTACCGGCGACGAGCTGGTAAATTGGGGCTGACCCGCCGCCGGCAGCGGACGCTCACGCGCCCATGGCGGCGCGTAAAGCTTGGCGTCATTTGTGCTCTCGTCGCGTTGGACTGGAGCGCTCATCTTTGGCCTCCGATTCGATCAAATGATCGATACGCTGGAACAAAACCGCGGAGTTCCGGGCTAACTCCTTCTAGAGAGACGTCCTGTCTGTAGTAAATTCGCCTGACCCCGTTGGGAAGGATCGGAGAATCCATAGCCGCAGCCCGCCATTGACGCCGCAACGTCGATGTCGGCCCGTGCGACCGTAGCGTTGTGAGGAGTCCGCGCGCCAACCACAATGAGCGATGCTTTAGCAGTCCCCGGAGCAGTCCCCGGCATCGCTTGTTGGTGCGCGTCCTGCGCACCGGAAGGCGAGATGGAAAAGGCTACGATTGCCGTGGCCAATACGCAGTACAATATAGATGGCCATTGCGGCCGCCGCAGACACCCCATCCTCACCCCCGAGTGCGGCGGGTCGACTTGACGCAACACACACAAACCGCGCCTAGCAAACCCAGCAGGCGTTACGCATTACAACTACTACGCTTGTCCGCTCGAGTTTTTCCCCCCACGTTGAACTCGCGGTGTGTCGCGCGGACAAATTAGATATTTGTCAATAAAGTTGGCTGAGGTGTGATTGGACTTTGATAATAATGCGGCGGTTGAATCTGACAAGATTTCTTTCAAAAAACATTTTTTCCACAGGCAGCGTCGAAGGTTGCGACCTATGGTTCAGATGCGACTTGTGATCTCGGCTCCATACCGAAATACCCCGTGCCGCAATTTGATTGATTGCTGCCTTATTTGATGTGTCTCAACCGTTAATGTCATCGGCGCTTTAACGATCGATGGCGTGCGTGTCAGCGGTATTCGCTTACGCCAGACGGTAATTCCATGCCGCTTCTCCGCCGGCGGCTGACGCGCGGACACGGCGTTGCCGTATGGCAATCGTGTAGTATAGCTGTCGCTTACCAGTCCACGCTTACCTGCGTCCGTAGGCAGCGAGTGAGCAACAGGGGTGAAGGATGGTCGCATTGACCTTCCCCGACGGTGCGCGTCGGGATTATCAAGACGGCATTTCCGGATTTGACATCGCCAAGGGGATTTCCCCCTCGCTCGCCAAGCGGACGGTGGCGATGGCGATTGACGGCGCGGTGCGCGATTTATCGGAAGCGATCGTCGCCGACGGCAAGATCGAATTCCTATCGCGTGAAGATCCGCGCGCGCTTGAATTGATCCGGCACGATTGCGCCCATGTGCTCGCGGAGGCGGTGCAGGCTTTGTGGCCCGGCACTCAAGTGACCATCGGTCCGGTGATCGAGAACGGCTTCTATTACGATTTCTTCCGCAACGAGCCGTTCACGCCCGACGACCTCCCGGTGATCGAAAAGAAAATGCGCGAGATTATCGCGCGCGATAAGCCGTTTACGCGTGAGGTGTGGTCGCGTGACGAAGCCAAGCGCGTGTTCCGCGATAAAGGCGAGCTGTTCAAGGTCGAACTGGTTGATGCGATCCCCGCCGATCAAAGCATCAATATCTACAAGCAGGGCGATTGGTTTGATCTCTGTCGCGGTCCGCACATGACCTCGACCGGCAAGGTCGGCAATGCTTTCAGGCTGATGAAGGTGGCGGGCGCCTATTGGCGCGGCGATTCCAATCGCGAAATGCTGTCGCGCATCTACGGCACGGCGTTCGCCAAGCAGGAGGATCTCGACCAATATCTCAAAAACCTTGAGGAGGCCGAGAAGCGCGACCACCGCAAGCTCGGGCGCGAAATGGACCTGTTCCATTTCCAGGAGGAGGCGCCGGGCTCGGTATTTTGGCACGCCAAAGGCTGGACGCTGTTCCAGCTGCTTGAGCAATATATCCGCCGCCGTCAGGTTGAAGCAGGTTACGCCGAGGTGAACTCGCCGCAGCTGATGGATTCGAGCCTGTGGGTCACCACCGGCCATATGCAAGCCTATCGCGACATGATGTTCCTGACCGAGCATCGCGCCGACGACGAGCGGGTCTATGCCATCAAGCCGATGAATTGCCCGGGCCACGTCCAGATTTTCAAGAACGGGCTTAAATCGTATCGCGAGCTACCGCTGAAGATCGCAGAATTTGGCAAGGTCCATCGCTTCGAGCCGTCCGGCGCCCTGCATGGCTTGATGCGGGTGCGCGCCTTTACCCAGGATGACGCGCATGTGTTCATTACCGAGGCGCAGATCGCCGAAGAGGCGCTGAAGATCAATGATCTCATTCTGTCGATCTACGAGGATTTCGGCTTCTCCAACGTGCGCATCAAGTTCTCCGACCGTCCCGACAAGCGGATCGGTGACGACGCGGTCTGGGACAAGGCGGAGGCCGCGTTGATGGCGGCGCTCGAAAAGAGCAAGCGGCCGTGGACCCTGAATAAAGGCGAGGGCGCCTTCTACGGGCCGAAGCTCGAATATGTGCTGCGCGACGCCATTGGCCGCGACTGGCAATGCGGTACCGTGCAGGTCGATCTCAATCTGCCAGGCCGGCTGGGCGCGTTCTACATCGACGAACATTCCAACAAAGTGGTGCCGGTGATGCTGCACCGCGCGATGTTCGGCTCGCTGGAGCGTTTCATCGGTGTGATGATCGAGCATTATGCCGGACATTTGCCGCTGTGGCTGTCGCCGGTGCAGGCGGTGGTGGCGACCATCACCTCGGATGCCGACGATTTCGCGCGCGAGGCGATGCTGGCGGCCGGCCGCACCGGCCTGCGGGTCGAGGCCGATCTGCGCAACGAGAAGATCAATTACAAAGTGCGCGAGCATTCGCTCGCCAAGGTTCCGGCGATGCTGGTGCTCGGCCGCAAGGAGGCGACCGAACGCACGGTCTCGATCCGACGGCTCGGCAAAGAGGGTCAGCAAGTGATGCCGCTCGATGCGGCGCTCAAAATGCTGGCCGAGGAAGCGATCCCGCCGGACATGCGGCGCGCGTAATTGGCCCGCCAGCGCCGCGCGCGCTTACCTTACCAAGATGTAATCGGTCGGCGCCGGTGAAAACCTTGCGCGCGGTCCGTCAGATGGATCGCGCGCGGGCAAGGCATGGGGCCGCGCTCGCAAGCACCAGGGAGATTTCAATGTCCAAAATCACCATTACGTCATTGGCCAGCGCCCTTGCCGTATTCGCCATGCTCACCGCCGCCCAGGCCGGACCGCGTTACGTTCAAGGTGATGGACCTTACCAGGTCGCTTCCTGGTGGGAGGGCCCCCGTGTTCCGAACGCCGCGGTCACCGCCGTGCGTGGCTGAACGAGGCGGTACAAGAACGACACGGATAAGAGGGCGCGGTGGCGTCCTCTTGTTTTTTTGAAGGGTACACGGCGCCCGGCCGGCCTTTTCCCGCCCCGAAAAGTGATCAACATGCAGGTTTGAGCCGGCGGCGCGCGGGCCCTACACTCGCGCGCTGACCGATTCCCCAACATCGTGAGGCGCGCATGCTCGGCTGGTTCAAGGCAATTATGCCCAAGGAGGAGCGGTTTTTTACGATGTTTGCCCAGCACGCCACCATTGTTGTGGCCGGGGCCGAGGCGCTGTGCGGCGTTTTGAAAGGCGGCGACGACGTCGCGCGCTACTGTCGGATCATATCCGAGCGGGAAACCGAGGCCGACGAGATCACGCGGCAGGTTCTGACCGCGGTGCGCCGCACCTTCATTACGCCGTTCGACCGCACCGATATCCAGGATCTGGTCACCTCGATGGACGACGCCATCGACCAGATGAACAAGACCGCCAAGACCATCATGCTGTTTGAGGTCCGGCAATTCGAGCCGCAGATGCAGCAGATAGGCGACAAAATTTTGCAGGGATCGAAGCTGATGGCTGAAGCGATCCCGCTGCTGGCGGCGATCGGCAAGAATGTCACGCGCTTGGTCGCGCTCACCGAGGAGATCATCCGCATCGAGGATCAGGCCGATCATCTGCATGACCAGGGGCGCAAGGCGCTGTTTCTCGCCAACCGCGGCGCAGCGGATGGAGTGATGAACTTTGTGATCGGCACCGAACTCTACGACCATCTGGAATCGGTGGTCGACCGCCTTGAGGACGTCTCGAACGAGATCAATGCACTCGTTGTCGATCAACTCTGACGGAGTGCCCCCAGGTGGATGCAGTCGTTCTCAGCCTGCCGTTTTTGATTGGGCTTATTATTGTCGCGCTGGCGTTTGATTTCCTCAACGGTCTGCACGATGCCGCAAATTCGATTGCGACCATCGTGTCGACGCGGGTCTTGAAAGCGAGCTACGCGGTGGCGTGGGCGGCGTTCTTCAACTTCATCGCATTTCTGTTCTTCGGCCTGCATGTGGCGGAGACCGTGGGCGTCGGTATCGTTGCGTCCGATGTCGTCGATGCGCGCGTGATTTTCGGCGCGTTGATGGGCGCGATCGCCTGGAACCTGATTACCTGGTGGGGTGGCATTCCGTCATCGAGTTCGCACGCGCTGATCGGCGGCTTGCTCGGCGCCGGCATTGCCAAGGCCGGCGGCGTTGCGATTGTGTGGAAGGGGGTTATCAAGGCCGGATCGGGCATTGTGGTTTCGCCGCTGACTGGATTCTTCCTGGCCTTGATCCTGATCCTGATCGTGTCGTGGCTTTGCGTGCGGATCAGTCCGCGCGCCGTTGACGGCACCTTCCGCCGCCTGCAATTCGTTTCGGCGTCGCTTTACTCGCTCGGCCATGGCGGCAACGATGCCCAGAAGACCATGGGCATCATCGCGGTGCTGTTGTTTTCGCAAGGCTATCTCGGCAGCCAATTCTATGTGCCGTTCTGGGTCGTCATCATCTGTCAGGCGATGATGGGGCTCGGCACGCTGTTCGGCGGCTGGCGGATCGTCAAGACCATGGGTTCGAAAATCACGCGGCTCACCCCCATGCAGGGATTCTGCGCTGAGACTGGCGGCGCCATCACTTTGTTCGGCGCGACCTATTTGGGAGTTCCGGTGTCGACCACCCATACCATCACCGGCTCGATTGTCGGTGTCGGGGCGGCCCGCAAGGTGTCGGCGGTACGCTGGAACATCGCGACCGGCATTCTGTATGCGTGGATCGTTACCATACCGGCATCGGGATTGATTGCCGCGATCGTCTATTGGTTGTCGGGGTTGATGCCGTGAGCGAGGCGCCGAGCCTGCAATATGCCGCATTGCCCTATCGGCGACGGGCGGACGCGGCGATCGAAGTCATGCTGATTACCTCGCGCGACACCGGGCGCTGGGTCATCCCCAAGGGCTGGCCGATGGACGGCTTGTCGGCGCCGCATTCGGCGGCGCGCGAAGCGCATGAAGAAGCCGGCTTGGTCGGACAGGTGAGCGCTCATGCGATCGGGCGCTATCACTATGACAAGCGCCGTGACGACGGTTCGTTGGTGCGTTGCGTGGTGGAGGTGTTTGCGCTCGCGGTTGAACGGCAGCGCCGGACGTGGCCCGAGCATAAGGAACGGCGCACCCAGTGGTTTGCGCAGGCCGACGCCGCGGCGGCGGTGGATGAGCCGGAGCTTGCCGCCCTGATCGGCGATATGGCCAAGCGGTTGGAATGAGCCATTCGGGCCGCGCTATTGCGGATCGACTGGCATTCCCTTGAGCACCCCGGCCCACATCTTGGTTTCTTCGGCGATGAACTGTGCGAATGCTTCAAGCGCGCTGAGGAACGCCTCGGTTCCGGAATCGGCGACGGTTTTTTGCACCGCGGGATCCTGCATTGTGGCCGTGACGGCGTCCAGAAGCTGGCGAACGATCGGTGCGGGCGTGCGGGCGGGGGCGAGTACCCCGAACCAGGCGCCATTAATATAGTCGAGCCCCTGTTCGCGAACCGTCGCTAGGTCGGGACAGATATTGATCCGCTTGTCGGCTGTAACGGCAATCGGGCGCAGTTTGCCGCCCTCGATCCCGCCGGCGACCGATAGCGGTGTGCCGAACGCCATCTGCACTTCGCCGGTCATGAATCCGACCGCGGCCGGCGCGCCGCCACGATAGTGGACGGCTTGAATTTTGGTTCCGATCTTGGCTTCGAACAGCAAAGCGGCGAGGTGGGCGGATGTGCCGATCCCGAACGTACCGTAATTGACTTCGCCAGGCCGCGTTTTGATATAGGCGATCAGGTCGGCCACCGATCTGACCGGCAATGCGGGATTTACCACCAGGACGTTCGGTGTGTTTGTTACTGGCGTGATCGGAATGAAATCGCTCTGCGCATAGGGCATTTCTTTCAGCAGCGTGTAATTGGCGACATGCGGGACACTCACCATGACGAGGGTGTGGCCATCGGGCGCCGCGCGCGCGACCTGCTGGGTGCCGAGCGTGGTTGAGGCGCCCGGCCGGTTGACTACCAGGATTGGCTGTCCCAGCCGCTTTTCCATGCCCTGCTGCAGCAATCGCGCTACCGCGTCGGTCGCGCCGCCGGCAGCGTAGGGCACAATCAGCTGGATCGGCCGATTGGGGAATTTCGTGGTCTCGCCCGACGCCGCGGGGAGCATCGCGATGGTGGCCGCAATGCCGCAGAGCAGCGCCACGATGGCGCGGGCGCGCCCGCCGGCGTGGATTGGAACCATGTCAGCTCCGGTTATGAAACACCTTGGCGCAGCGAAACAGGTTGTAGCGCGCCCAACGCTATTGCAGCCATGGCCGCGGCTCAACCGGCGAGCGGGCCCGAAGCCATGATTTCTTGAAGTAAACCAGTGTGCTAGACCGTATGTCCTTCCTCGTATGAGGCGACTCACCCTCGATGTGCATTCGAGGGTTGCCCGGATAGGCCGGGTAGAGCCTCACACAAGGAGGGCGAGTCATGGGGCACTATAGCGAAGCTTTCATCGGGATCGATACGTCGAAGTTGCGCAATGCGGTGGCGATTGCGGAGCCCGGGCTGCGGCTGTTTAACAAGTTCTTTGGCGTGCATGCGCTTGGCTTCTGCTGGCACAACATGGTGTATCTGACCAATTGGATCATCAACGCGATGCCGGAGCGCTTCCCCAAGCTCAAGACCATCTGGATCGAGTCCGGGCTGGCCTGGGTGCCGTTCCTGATGCAGCGGCTCGACAACGAATACATGATGCGTTCGTCGGAGGTGCCGATGCTCAAGCGCAAGCCGAGTGAATACATGCGCGAAATGTACTATTCGTCGCAGCCGATGGAGATGGTGGACAATCGCGATTCGCTGGAACTGACCTTCAAGCTGATCCATGCCGAGACGCAATTGCTCTACGCCTCGGATTTCCCGCACTGGGACATGGACCTGCCGTCGACGATCTACGATCTACCGTTCCTCAATGAGCAGGCCAAGCGCAACATCCTGGGCGGCAATGCGCAGCGCCTGTTTAATTTGGAGCCGGTCTGGTCGCCGCAGAAACTCGCCCGGCGGGCGGCGCGCGCCGAGGCCTGATCCTGTTCAGTGGCGCCGCCGGCGCAGGAAACATCATGGCGAATAGGGCGCTTGGCGCACGGCTCAAGTCGGCTTGGTATGCGCGCGTCCAGCGGGGCGTCGACGGCCTGCTGTGGTTCGGCTGGACCGGAACCGTCGTTTGTTGTCTCATCGCGATTGTCGTGTCGTTCTTTCTGGCCGGCTACTGGAATCCGTATTGGCGCCGCGCCGATATGGACTACATGATGGTGTATCAGGCGTTCTTGCTGAACGACGGGCGCCCACAGAGTTATTTCGATCATCCGGGATATTTTTCGATCGTACTGCTCGACCTGTGGTTTCGGCTGCTGCGCTGGCTTGGCGCGCTCGATGTGATCGCGTTGTCTGGCATTCCGCCGGCATCGGATGCGGCGGGCTTTGAGCGGGTCTGGACCGCGGCGGTCCGAGCCGGCCGGCTGCTGTCGCTCACGCTGGTGCTGGGCTTCATTGCGGCTTTTGCGTTTCTGATCCGCCGCTTGATCGCCGATTGGCGGGTTGCGGCATTGGCGGTGGTGGTGCTCGCATTCTCCACCGGGGCAATGTTTCACGCGCGGGTCCTGCGCACCGAATTGCTGGCGGCCGGGCTCTGTACACTTGGGCTTCTGCTGCTTTTGTTGGCCGCGCGGTCGCCGGCCGTATGGTGGCGGTTTCTGCTGGTCGGCCTTGCCGCCATGCTGTGCACGCTTGGCGTCGTCAATAAAGTGCAGGCGGTGTTTGCCGCCGCGGCGTGGCCCGTGGCGGTGATGGTGTTTGGCGTTCGATCCGAAATGCGTGGCCTGGTGTGGCAACGGCCGGCATATGCTGCGTTGGTTCTGACGATCTTGGCGGTGCTGGTCGTCCTGGCGGCGGTTCCGGCCGCGAATCTGATCGCAGCCGCGCTGTTCGAGCGCGGGTCGTCAGCGGTTAGTTTGCCGTCACCCGCGCTCGGTGTTGCGGGACTGTATCAGGCGCTGCTTGGCGCTTACGTGGCCGCCGCCATCGTTGCGTTTGCGATGCTATGGCGGGTGGGGATTTGGGAGACGCTCGCGACGCTGTTCGCCGTCGCGCTCGGCGTCGCGCTCGGCCTGTTGTCGATGATGCTATGGCACCATCCGCGGAACGCGATCGCGGTGGTCAATTTCCTGGAACTGATGCTGGCCTGGGCAGGCGCCTCCGATATGGTGCTCCGCGCCGGTGACGGCATTTCGATTGCGCATCTGCTTTGGAAAATCATGGCCGGCGCTTATGAAGTGTTCGCGCATATGACATTCGTTCTGCATAGCTCGTCGCGCGCCACCATGTTTCTGCAATGGATCGTGCTGGCAGGTCTGATGCTGGCCTGGCGCAACGGCCAACGCCTGCTGGTCGGGCAGGTCGCCCTGCTGTTGCTGGTGGCGTTTGGGCTCGATCTGGTGGCAACCTTTCGCGGCGCCAAGGTCGAATACGGAATTTTTGCCGATTGTGTGATCGTCATTGCCGCCGCGTGGCTGTTCGGTCATCTGCCGAACCTGTTGGCTGACCGCCGCGCTTTTATCATTGGCGCACTATTCATCGCCATTGCGGTTCCGCTCGGTCAGTTCGAGGTGGTCAAGGCTGCGTGGCTGTCCCGCACCGGCCCCGAGCCGACCTGTGCTTGGGTCGGGCATTATGTCAGCCTGGTCGAACGCTTCCCGTATTGTCCGGTCAGGCCTTAACACCGCTTGCTGGCGGCGCGGCTGTGCTTGCGATTTCTCGGCTTCGCCGGATCGCATTGCCATTGCCACAGCGGTTCTTGCTTGGTGGGCGGCTGGGTGAAGCGGTCGATCGGCGTTTCGAGAAATCGTTCCCGCTCGCGACCGGGTAGTTGGCTCGATGGAATGCTGGAGGCGGCGTTGGCGCCGAGCGGCAGCGCGGCCAGCAGCAATGCGACGGCGAAGGGGCGAAACATCGCGATCATGATCCTGGCTGTGGCCGCGCCTTTGGCATGGTCAACCATACCACCGGCACGCCGATCAGCAACACCGCGACGCCGACCATCGCGCCGAGTCCGGTATAGGCCAGGCTCGAATACAGCAAATAGCCGCAAGACACGCAGAACAATGCCGGTGTCAGCGGATAGAGCGGGACACGAAATCGCTGCGCCTCAGCCGGCGCGCGGCGGCGCAGGATGAAGTAGGACAGGCCGACCAGCAGCAGAAACAGCCAGAACACCGGCGCGGTGTATTGCGCCATCGCTTCGAAGCCGTCGCGGGTCAGCGCGCCGAACGCCACCAGTGCAAGGGCAATCGCGCTCTGGGCGATAATGGCGGCGGTCGGCGTATCGCCACTGCCGATGCCGAGCTTGTTGAGCACCGGCAGATCGTTGCCGACGGCGTGGTAGAGACGGGCGCCGGTAAAGATTGTGCCGTTGAGCGTGCTGAGCGCCGAGCAGCAGACCAGGATCGCCAGCGCGGTCGCGCCTTGCGGCCCGACGACCGCGCGGATTGCGCTGACGCCGACCGCGCTGCTCTGCCGGATACCTTCGAGCCCAAGAATGTTGAGGAAGGCGAGGTTCATTAAGAGAAATATCAAGACGATGGTTACGGTTGCGATCATCAGAACGCGGATCATATTGCGCCTTACATCGGTAATCTCCGCCGACAGATAAGCCACTTCGGTCCAGCCGCCATAAGTGAGCAGCACGAAGATCAGCGCCAGCCCGAGCGCGCTGGAGCCGGTTGCGGGCGTTGTCACCGCGGGACTGTGCGGCGTCATCAGCAGGCCGGCGGCGATCACCGCCAGCACCGCGGTCATGGTTGTGCCGGTGAGCAGCAGCTGGAACCGCTTGCCGCGGGTGGCGCCCGCAAGGTTCACGGCGCTGAGAACGATCAAGGCCAGTGCCGCGTGCAGCGCCGGTCCCCAGGCGCCGAGCGGCAGCAATTGCTGCGCATAGTCGCCATAGGCGAATGCGACCGCCGCGATGGCGCCGGTCTGGATCACCGTGATGCGCGCCCAGGCAAACAACAGGCCGATCGGCCGGCCGAGCGCGTGCGACAGAAAATGATATTCGCCGCCACCGGATGGATGCGCCGAGGCCAATTCGGCATAAACCAGCGCGCCGACAAAGGTGATCAGCCCGCCGACAAGCCACAGTGCGATGAATGTGGTTTCGTCCGCGACATTCTGCGCCACCAGTTGCGGGCTCTTGAAGATGCCGACGCCAACCACAATCCCGACAATGAACGCGGCGCCGTGCAGCACCGAAATGCCGGCAAGGAGTGGTTTCTGCCGCTCATGCTTGGCCATGGCCTGCTCAAATGGTCGGACACGAACGATCGTGCGTGCGATACGGGATAAGCGTTAACTTGGTACGCTTCACACGGTGCGCTTCATTTGGCGCGCGCCGCCCGCCATTCGTCGCGCCGGCCGTCGATCCGGTCGCCAGTTACGATGCCTTGGAAACGGATCGGCATGCCGTCGATGTCGATCGCGAAGCCGATCTCGGCGCCGCTGAGCGCGGCATCCCTCAGCGGCACCGATTTGCCGCCGAATTCGGCAGTGCCGCTGATTTCCTGGTACTGCTGCTGAATATTGACGGTAAACTGGTGCGAACCCTCAACGCTCCAACGGCCTTGCACCCGCGCCGGTATCACCCAGAGATAGACCGTGCGGCCGATCACGCTTTCGCGGTGGTCGGGTTTCCAGTCGCCCATGTCGAAGGCGTGCGAGACGATGCGGGTGCCTGGCCACATGTCGCGTAACACCTTCGGCCGCAGATCGATGTTGACCGACGGCAAGAGATACATGGTGACGATGTCGGCCTTGCCGATATCGGTCTCAAACAGGTTCTTCAGCTCAAACAGCGCGCGATCGCTGACATTGGCTTTCTTGGCGTTGGCGCGCGCCTCTTCGATCCGCACCGGATTGAGATCGACCCCCAGCGAACGCGCGCCGTATTTGGAAGCCGATGTCACCGCAATACGGCCGTCGCCGGATCCGAGATCGATATGAAATTCGCCGGCCCTGATCTTGCCCAGTTGCAGCATCCGGTCGACGACCTCCTGCGGTGTCGGCACATAGGGAACGTCGAGCGGCTGGGCGGCGACCGTCGTGATGCCCACGAGCGCAATAACCGCGAGCGGCGAGCGGGAGAAACGCAACAAGCACGGCATGATACTCTCTCCTTCGAGGAAGCCGCGACCAGAGCGGCCAATCTATCGCACGGCACAATCGGCGCCAGCCCCTCCGATAGCGAGGCGGCGCCGCCGAATGGATGATGTGGTTAGGCCGGCGCGTCAGCGCGCCAGCACCTCGACCTCGGTATCGACCCCGGTGACCACCTTGAAGGTGCGCTCATAGGGCCGCTCGCCGTCGTCGCTGCGCGCGATGGCGCGATATTCGCCTTCCGCCAGGATCACCCGGGGGAACGCGCCAATCGATTCCTTGACCACATCGCCGCCCGGCGTCAGCACTGTCCATTGGGTATTGGCGCGCGCCTCGCCGCCATATTGGCTCACAAGTTTCAGCGTAATGATCGCGGCGCGATGGGTGACGACCGCGTCGATCAGCTTGCCGGTCTGCACCCGGATGTCGGAGCGAACCACCGCGTTACCGTCGCCATAGCGTGAAACAATGTGATAGGTGCCTTCCGGCACCAGGATCACGTCGCCGGCCGCAACCGATTGCGCGAGAACGCGGCGGTCGCCGGGCTCGAACTGGCTGCCGGGATAGAGATCGAACGCAACCTGGCCCTGCGGGATGCGGGCGTCGCCGACCCGGCCGTGAATGCGCAGCCCGCCGGCGGGAATCTCGAATATCTCGCGCGTGTCGGAACGCAGTTGCACGGTCCGCGTCGCGCTGGCGAGACCGAAGCCGACATGCACGACATAATTGCCGGGCGGTAGCGAGATCACCGGTGTGGCGGTGCGCTCTTCCTTGAGCGGACGAAACACGCCGGCTGTATCGGGTTTCACCGGATAGATCCGCCAATGCAGGCCGCTGGTGATCTGCGGCAGATTGGAGCCATAGCGGGCGGCGAGCATAAGTTGCGGCTGCGCCGCCTGTGCGGGTGGCGGTGCCGGCCGTTGCGCCGGCGCGGGGTTGGCGGGCGGCGGCAGCGCTTGCAGCGTCGGCCCGCGCAGCGCGGGCGGCGCGGCGGTGTCGGGCGCCGGAGCTTCGGGAATGTCGGCTGGTGGGCGGATGGTCGGCAGATTGAAGATCTGCGCGCGCGCCGCGTCGGTGACGCCAATGACGACGGCGCACAAAACAATCGCCGATGCCCCCATCAGGTGGCGGCGGCGCCCCGTTGCGGTCGATTCCACTCCCATCAAGGATGGGTTTTGTACGAAATCTAGGCGAATTCAAGCCGCAACTTGGACGTTAAGGATGGCTTCTTCGGTGGCTTTGAGCCAATTCTTATGGTAGCGCAGCCGAAATTACGGAAAAAACCATGACGGATGCCCTGGAACTGCTCAAAACCCGCCGATCGCTGAAGCCGGTGGAGCTTATTGCTCCCGGGCCGAGCGCGGCCCAGATCGATACCCTGCTGACCGTGGCTTCGCGGGTGCCCGACCACGGCAAGCTGGTGCCGTGGCGGTTTATCGTGTTCGAGGGCGAGGCGCGCGCCGCCGCCGGCGAGGCGATCGCGTCGGCGTTTCGTCTCAAATATCCCGACAGCAAGCCCGAGCATGTCGACAACGAGCGCAAGCGGCTAACCCGCGCGCCATTGGTGATCGCGGTGGTCAGCCGCGCCGCGCCACATGTGAAAATTCCGGAATGGGAGCAGGTCTTGTCGGCCGGCGCCGCCGCCATGAGCTTGGTGCTGGCCGCGCATGCGCTCGGCTTCGGCGCGAATTGGATCACCGAATGGTATGCCTATGACCGCAATGCGCTCACGGCGCTTGGGGTTACGGACAACGAAAAGATTGCCGGCTTTATTCATATCGGCACGCCGCGCGAACCGCCGGAAGACCGGCCGCGGCCGCCGCTGGGCGAGATCGCCACGCGGTTTGGACAATAGCGAATAGCGAATAGCGAATAGCGAATAGCGAATAGGAAGAAGATGTAACCTCGCTTTGCCTCTTACTATTCGCTATTCGCTTTTTTTGAGAGAGAGCATGTTCTACGAAACCCGCACCAACAATCACGGTCTGCCGCGCGATCCGTTCAAGGCGATCGTCTCGCCGCGGCCGGTCGGCTGGATCACCGCGATCAGCGCCAAGGGCGAGATCAATCTCGCGCCCTATTCGTTCTTCAATGCGGTGTCGGACGATCCGCCGATCGTCATGTTCTCATCCGACGGCTACAAGGACTCGCTGACCTTCATTGCCGAAACCAAGGAGTTCGTCTGCAATTTTGCGAGCTTCGATCTGCGCAGCGCCGTGGTCGCGACTTCGGCGAGTTTTGCGCGCGGCATCAATGAAATGGCCGAGGCCGGATTAGCGCCCGCGCCGTCGCGGCTGGTGCGGCCGCCGCGGGTGGCGGCCTCGCCGGCGGCGCTCGAATGCAAGCTCCTGCAGATCGTCGCGCTCGACAATCTCGACGGCGTGCCGGTCGATCGCCATGTGGTGTTCGGCCAAGTGGTGGGCGTGCATATCGACGAGCGCTTCCTCAAGAACGGCCGGCTCGACACCGCTGCGATGGCGCCGATCGCGCGCTGCGGCTATTCCGACTATGCGGTGGTCGACAAGGTGTTCGCGGTGGCGCGGCCCGCCAACAGCGACGGCGATCCCGGCGATAAGCAGGCGGCGGAGTAGGGGAAAGGGGATGGGTTTCGCAAGGGCTCAACCCATCCTACGGGCTATGGCGCAGATTTGTAGGATGGGTTGAGCGTTTCGCGAAACCCATCGTCTTTCGGCAAACGATTGGTGTTGCGGTGATGGGTTTCGCCGTGTTCAACCCATCCTACGGCGATGCGACGCACGCGTCGCCTTCGAACCATCTCAATTCTTCTTCGGCGCAACTTTCTTGCCGGCCGGCGATTCCGGCGGCGGCGCTGGCGGCGTGGCGACTGAAATGCCATGCAGCCGCCAGAGGCCGTTGACGGTTTGGAAGGTGAGATCGAAATTGATCTGCAGCGGCCGGGTCGGGAAGTGGCCGGTCAGCCGCAGCATCTTGTTGGGGTCGAGATAAGGCGGCGTGGCGAGTTGCGGCGCGGCAAGCGCGACTGCGAACAGGTCGAAATTGCGCCGCCGCAAATCCGCAAACACCTGCGCCAGGTCGGCGGCGGTGTTTGCGGCCTGGAATTCCGGCGCGGCGAGATCGCGCAGCACGGTGTAATTGCCGGTACGGTTGGCGTCGTTCAGCGTCAACAGCGTGGCGCGGATCAGATAGAGCGTCTGCTCGATGGTGACCGGCAGGTTCGCCGCCGGATCGGCGGGCGTTTCCTTGCTGGCGTCTTTCGGCGCCGCTTTCTGCTCCGCCCAGGCGACATTAGGCACCGCCAGCATCAGCAGTGCCGCGACAATCAAAGCCCGCATCGGCAGTCCCATCGGTGGCCGGCCGCCGTTATGGCGCCGGCGCCGATGTTACCAGCCAAAGCGGACGCCGGCACGCCCCGCGACCAGGCTTTGGTTGGGCGACATCGCGATGCCGCCATTGATCTGCATGTTGTGGCCGATGCGATAGGCGCTGCTGACCGCGAAGCCATGCGCGCCCTGGAACGTGCCCCAGTTCACGCTGGTCACGAAGGTCTCGTTCGGCAGCACGGTCGGCGCGCCGGCCATGGCGAAGGCCATGGCGATGCCGGCATAGGCTTTGCTGCTGCGGCTCGCGAGATCGTCGATCCGACTATTGATCGCGCTGATGTCGCCCGCCGAAGCCAGCCCGAGCGCCGCAAGCGAGGTGGTGGCGAGATTGCCGGAGGCGTCGGCAGTGACGAGTGACGTCGGCCCGGTCTGCGCCGCCGCGCTCGCCGCCGAGGCGATGCCGGCCATTGTGTAGGTATTGGCGGCGGTGCCGAACATTTGCTGGTTGGCGCGGGTGGTGAAGGCGCCGTTGCCGATGGCTGTGGCATTGGCATGTATTGCCTGCGTGCCATGGCCGAAGGCGGAGGCATTGGCGCCGGTGGCGATCGAATTGGCGCCCACGGCGGTATTATTGGTGCCGGCGCCGCTGGCGTTGGCGAGGTTCCCGATCGCGATGTTCTGACTGTTGGCGCCGCCGGCGTTGGCGTTGCTCCCGATCGCGGCGTTGAAGCTGGCAGTGCCGCTCGCATTGGCGATGTTCCCGATCGCAACGTTGACGCCGCCATCCCCGCTGGCGTTGGAGATTCTCCCGCTCGCGGTGTTGAAGCTGCCGGCGCCGCTGGCGTTGGCGCCGATTCCGGTTGCGGTGTTGCCGCTGTTGTCACCGGAGGCGGTGGCGCTGCGCCCGGTCGCGGTGTTGCCGCTGCCGGCACCGCTGGCGTTGGCGTCGGCCCCGCTCGCGGTGTTGAGGCTGCCGGTGCCGCTGGCGTTGGCGCCGGTCCCGCTTGCGGTGTTGATGCTGCTATTGCCGCTGGCGTTGGAGTTGAACCCGCTCGCGATGTTGAAGCTGCTGTTGCCGCTGGCGTTGGCGCTGCCCCCGGTCGCGGTGTTGAAGCTGCTGTTGCCGCTGGCGTTGGCGAAGTTCCCGCTCGCGGTGTTGGCGCTGCCGGCACCGCTGGCATTGGCATTGGTGCCGCAGGCGACGTTGTTGCCACTCCCCACCGCGGTGGCGCTGGCGCCGCTCTCGCCGGCTGCGTCGCTATCGCAGACGAATTGCGCCCGCGCCGGCGGCGTGCCGATGCCGACAATCAGCGCCAAGCCAAGCGCGGCGGCGGCCGTGTGCATCCCCCGCGATGGCGACCAACGGAAGGCATTCATCCGGACGCCATTCATGACACTTCCCTCTCGATTCACAACATGTCCCCCTCGCTGCTCTGGGGCGCAAAACCAATGATAAAATCAACGATCAGGCGTGCCCGCCACCATTCCCCCGAGTCGCAAGGCTCCTGAGAATCAAGGCTACCCCCCCCGGTACCGAGTCGAGGTATCGCCGGCAGGCGGTTCTCAACAAAGCAACAATTCCATTGCCTGTTGTAATTTTACAACGCCCGGTACCCCGCAAATTTCAGTCTTGTAGGATGGGTTGAGCGCCAGCGAAACCCATCGTACCTGCGCTCATCGTTTCATCGAATGGTGCGGCTTGGCGTTTACCCGGCCGATTGGGCCGGCCGCATCGGCGGCAACGATGGCAGTGGTTTTGGCGAACGGTGACGGGTCTCGGGAGCGTCGATGGGTTTCGCTGGCGCTCAACCCATCCTACACGCTAATTGATTTGTCTATACAATATGTCTATATCGTGCCATGTTCGAATGGGATGAGGACAAGCGGCAAATCAATCTCGGAAAGCATTATCTCGATTTCCGCGATGCCCGCTTGGTCTTCGATGGCCGGCCAGCGGTCCACCTACCGTCCGTTCGAAGGCAGGAGCCGCGTTTCGTCACCGTCGCTGCCATCGAAGGCAAGCTTTATTCGGTGGTCTGGACTTGGCGCGGACTGAGTCGCAGGCTCATTTCGTTTCGGAGATCACGGCATGGCGAAGAAAAAGCATACCGTCAGATACACGGCTAAGGGGCTGGACCAGGTTGTCGCTCGCTCCGGCACGCGCTCGAATTGGCGAAAAGCCGCCAAGCTGACACGGCGGGAAATCGAAGCGGCGGCGGCTTTCGATCCCGATGAAGCTGGCATGGTCATTGACTGGTCGAAGGTGACGGCGGACATGCCGAAACCAAAGGTGGCGTTGAACATGCGTGTCGATCGCGACGTGCTCGATTACTTCCGCCGTCAAGGCCGAGGTTATCAGACTAAAATCAACGCGGTGCTGCGATCGTATGTCGAGCAAGCGGGTGGGCGGCGAGCATAGCGGCTAATCTTACTGCGTCAAAAAGCGAGGCAGTCGTCGTTGCGCCCTCTCCCAGCCGGGCGGGCGCAAGCGCGCCCCGGGTGCAGGCTCTTGCGGGACTCGCGCTCCTTAGCGGTCGTCCGGCACATTCGGATCGCCCCGGATATCGCTGCGCTCATCCGGGCTTCTGTAACGGGCCTCGGTTAGTCAATCCCTTTTTGCGTCATCCACTCGCCGGGGACTTGCTTCTGTACGGGATCGGCGCAAGGCCGTCGCCTGATGGAGTGCGTG
>JALHRD010000025.1 GCA_022841625.1 Xanthobacteraceae bacterium | reverse complement strand
CTCGATCACCATCCGCACCGCCCGCGCGCGCACTTCAGGTGAAAACCTCTGCCTTTGCTGCTTGTCCATGGCTCCATCCTCTCAAGAGTTGGAGCCTCCGGCAAACCCGGGGCGGTTCAGTCGCCGATTCTCAACGGGCCGTTAGATCGCACGATTGACCGTGAAATCATCCGGCAGATTAAGATTTGATGATATCCGCTGGCGCGGCGTCCGTACTTGAGCAGTCAGTAATAGTTATCGCCTCCAGGACAATTAGTCCGGGCCTTCCGCCCACAAGTGGCTTCGGTCTAATGCAACAGGAGTACCGGCCGGTCCGAATGCGCGATGATCGCCTGCGTGCATCCTCCAAAAATTACTTCGCGCATTCGCGAGTGACCATAGGCGCCCTTAACGATCAGATCGGCGCCACAATTGTGCGCTGCTGTTGACAAAGTGTCGGCGATTGGACGACCATTCGCAACAATGATCTTTGCTTCAGTTGGAACGCCGCATCGGGCGAATTGGCCGGCGACAGCGTCGAGCTCATCGGTAGCGTCGTGTCCCTTTTCCGCGACGCCGACAAATACCACGCGTTCGGCTCGTGTCAGAAAAGGCATTGCGGCGGTCACCGCGCGCGCCGCGTCCGGTGTCTCCCTCCAGCACACCATCACTGTACCTGCGAGGTTGCGCGGCGCCGACGAGGTCGCAAGCATAATCGGACGCCCGCAACCCAACAGCAGCGTTTCGATGAGGTCGGGCAGCAAGCCGTTCGGACGCTTCGCGCGGCCCATGACCACGAGGTCATGGTGGCGAGCGTGGTATACGAGGCGTCGCCGCGCATCGCCTTTCTCTTCGATCGGATTTGCGGTTACACCGTGCGCACCGGTCGGCGAATCTCGCAAATCGATGGTTGCACCAGTGCAAAACTCGTGCACATGACGGGTCGCGTCCGTCGAACGCGCTTTGGTATCAACCTCAAGTCGCCCTAAGGCGTCCAAAAGGGCAGGTCCCCGTGCGAACGCAACATGGGGCATATTGGCGGCGGCCTGGCCCGCGGTGAGCCAGATATGAACAAATTGTAGATGACTGGAAAATAGCCGTGCCACAGCGAGCGCCGTGTCGAATACCGGGCGATCAGAATCGCTGCCGCCAATGGGTACCAGAATAGACTTCACCAACACTCTCCAGATTAAATCCGAAGTGGCGCAAGCACTCGCATTTTTCTTGTCTTTCTGCGGGACATACGCGAGGAAACAACAAAACAATGTCGGATCGACTCCGGTCTGCTTTATGATAGATCAACACATTCGCCCGGAACGTAAAAACGTATCGGTGCACGAGTTCATCGTGCGATCGACCGACAATTTGACCTACGTCAAAGCAGGACCGCACGCCCGATGTGAGCGTGACGATTGTCAGCATCAACGCCGCGCTTAGCACCGACGCCAAACCCTTCCGGCAAAATGATCCAAGCAATCGAATCCTCTCCCCGCGACCAGAGCACGGCGCTCTGGATGTCGACCATCGCGTTCACCATCTGCTTTGCCGTATGGACAATTTTTTCAATTATCGGCATTCAGATCAAGAATGACCTCGGCCTGAATGAGACCCAATTCGGCTTGCTCGTTGGCACGCCTATTCTCACAGGCTCGTTGGTACGCATCTTCTTGGGAATCTGGACTGATCAATACGGCGGGCGGTTGGTCTACACCTTCACCATGCTGGCCGCTGCCGTTGCCACCTGGCTCCTCACTTACGCGACCACTTACCCACAGATGCTGATCGCAGCACTGGGCATTGGCGTTGCTGGCGGGGCCTTTGCGGTAGGCGTCGCTTATGTCTCACGTTGGTATCCGACAGAGAAGCAAGGCACCGCCCTGGGTATTTTCGGCGCTGGCAATGTTGGAGCTGCAGTTACTAAATTTATCGCGCCGTTCGTTTTAGTGGCTTATGGCTGGCATGCGGTCGCGCAGGTTTGGGCGGTCGCCATTGCGTTGATGGCCGTCGTATTTTGGTTCACGACCAGCGACGACCCGGTATTGCAGGCGCGTCGTTCCCGTGGCGATAAGCCGAAGAGCATTTGGCGGGAGCTCGATGCGCTCAAAAACGTTCAAGTGTGGCGATTTTCAATTTACTATTTTTTTGTGTTTGGCGCCTTCGTCGCGTTGGCATTATGGCTGCCGCGATATCTGATTGGCGTTTACGGCGTCAGCATCGAAGCCGCCGGCATGCTTGGCGCAGCCTACTCGATTCCGGCGAGCATCTTCCGCGCCTATGGCGGACATCTTTCCGACAAATATGGCGCTCGGCGGGTGATGTACTGGACTTTCACCATTTCGGTCATCGTCACCTTTCTCCTTTCATATCCACCTACGCAATACACCATCAAAGGCATCAGCGGCCCGATCAGCTTCCAAATGGAAACTGGTGTCGTCACCTTCACCACGCTCGTATTCGTGCTCGGCTTCTTCATGAGCTTGGGAAAGGCCGCGGTCTACAAACACATTCCGGTTTACTACCCCAATAATGTCGGCGCCGTCGGTGGGCTCGTTGGCATGATCGGAGGTCTCGGTGGATTCGTGCTGCCGATCGCTTTTGGCGTGCTGAACGATCTCACCGGAATCTGGACGAGCTGCTTCATGCTGCTGTTCGTCCTCGTCTCGGGCGCGTTGTTGTGGATGCATCTCGCTATCCGGCACATGGAGCGTGAGGCAACGGGGCCAGCCCTGAGCAAGCTGCCTGAGCTGCCGGAAATGCAATCGATCCATGAAGCGAAGCACGTTGGTGTGCTCGGCGCACATGTACTGGAGGAATGGCGGCCTGAAGATGCAGGATTCTGGGAGTCGAAGGGACGCGCCATTGCGCGCCGTAATTTGTGGATATCGATTCCCGCGCTGTTGCTCGCCTTTGCGGTCTGGATGGTGTGGTCAGTAGTTGTCGCGAAGCTGCCGGCCGTCGGTTTCAAGTTTTCGACCGACCAATTATTCTGGCTTGCAGCTTTGCCGGGGCTCTCGGGTGCAACGCTGCGAATCTTCTATTCTTTCATGCCCCCGATCTTCGGTGGACGGCTTTGGACGTCGGTTTCCACCTGGTTGCTAATGATACCAGCGGTCGGTATCGGGCTCGCCGTTCAGAACCCCGACACGCCTTACATCTTCTTCCTGTTGCTTGCGTTGTTGTGCGGCTTCGGCGGTGGCAACTTTGCGTCTTCCATGGCGAATATCAGCTTCTTCTTTCCGAAATTGGAGAAGGGCAACGCGCTGGCGCTCAATGCCGGTCTCGGCAATCTCGGCGTCAGTGTCGTTCAATTCGTCATCCCGTTGGTGATCACGGCGGGTGTTTTCGGCTGGTTCGGTGGCGATCCGCAAATCGCGACGGAGGCCGGACAGTCGACTCAACTTTGGTTGCAGAATGCGGGCTTTATCTGGGTGCCGTTCATCGCGGTATCGGCCATTGTGGCGTGGTTCGGCATGAATGACATCTCCGCCATGAAAGCATCGTTCAGCGATCAGGCAATTATATTTCAGCGCAAGCACAATTGGATCATGTGCTGGCTCTATACTGGTACTTTCGGTTCGTTCATCGGATATTCGGCAGGCTTCCCGCTTCTCGCGAAGACACAGTTTCCTCAGGTCGATTCGCTCAAGTTCGTCTTTATCGGACCGCTGGTCGGCGCGCTGTCACGCTCTGCAACCGGCTGGGTTGCTGACCGCTACGGCGGCGGTCGAGTCACGCTCTGGGTGTTCGCGCTGATGATCGCGGCGGTGGCGGGCGTTCTCTATTTCCTCGGCGTCAAGGATCAGCCGTATGCATTCTGGGGCTTCTTCACGATGTTCATGGTCCTGTTCTTCGCGACAGGCGTCGGCAATGCGTCAACCTTCCAGATGATTCCTGCAATCATGCGTCAGGAGATTCAGCGCCTCGAACCCGGCATGACCGAGGCCCAGCACATACGCCAGTCGGATATGGAGGCTGCGGCGATCATTGGCTTCACATCTGCTATTGGCGCGTATGGCGCGTTCTTCATTCCAAAGAGCTACGGCACCTCGATTTCCCTCACCGGCGGTCCGGAGGCCGCTTTGTGGTTCTTCCTCATCTTCTACGTGAGCTGCATCGTTATCACTTGGTACTTCTATACCCGGCGCGGCGGCCTGCTGCACGATATTGAGCGCGGCGGAACTTTGCTGCCAGCAGCATCCCAACCCGCCACATGACGGGAGACCAACCATGAGCCACTTTCTTGATCGTCTCACCTTCTTCAAACGGGCGGTAGATGATTTCTCCAGTGGACACGGCATTGTTACGCGCGAAGACCGGGGGTGGGAGGAAAGTTACCGGCAGCGTTGGCAGCACGATAAGATTGTGCGCTCGACCCACGGCGCCAATTGCACTGGCTCTTGCTCGTGGAAAATCTATGTCAAGAGCGGGATCGTCACCTGGGAAACTCAGCAAACCGACTATCCACGCACGCGGCCGGAACTTCCCAACCACGAGCCACGCGGTTGCTCGCGTGGTGCGAGTTACTCCTGGTATCTGTATTCCGGCAACCGGGTGAAATACCCGTTGGTGCGATCGCGCCTGTTGAAACTCTGGCGTGAGGCCAGGGCGTTGCGCACGCCGGTCGCCGCCTGGGCGTCGATCGTCGAGGATCCGAAGAAGCGTGCGGCTTACACCTCGAAACGCGGGCACGGTGGCTTTGTTCGGGCGACCTGGGACGAGGTCACCGAGATCATCGCGGCCGCCAACGCTTACACTGTCAAACGCCATGGTCCGGATCGCGTCATCGGTTTTTCGCCAATTCCGGCGATGTCAATGGTCTCCTATGCCGCTGGTTCGCGCTATCTTTCGCTGCTCGGGGGCGTGTGCATGTCGTTTTACGACTGGTACTGCGACCTGCCACCATCCAGCCCGCAGACCTGGGGCGAGCAGACCGACGTTCCTGAAAGTGCGGACTGGTACAATTCGGGCTTCCTAATCCTTTGGGGATCGAACGTCCCGCAGACCCGCACGCCCGATGCGCATTTCTACACCGAGGCGCGTTACCGTGGCGCCAAGAGCGTCGTGATCTGCCCGGACTATTCGGAAGCCTCGAAATTCGCGGACCTCTGGATTTCGGTGAAGCAGGGCACTGACTCCGCGCTCGCCATGGCGATGGGTCACGTTATTCTGCGTGAATTCTACCTTGATCGGCAGGCTGAGTATTTCGAAAACTACGTGCGACAATACACCGATATGCCGATGCTGGTGCGGCTCGAAAAGCAGGACGGCCGCATGGTGCCGGGCCGCCTGCTGCGGGCATCCGATTTTTTGGGCAATCTCGGCGAAAGCAATAACCCCGAGTGGAAGACTGTTGGCTTTGATGAAGTGTCAGAGAGTGTCGTCGTGCCGGCCGGCTCAGTCGGCTTCCGTTGGGGTGAAAAGGGCAAGTGGAACCTCGAGGAAAGGGATTCGGACGGCCGCGATACCTCGCTCAAATTGACGTTGGCGCGCAGCAACGATGCGTTTGCCGACGTTGCATTTCCCTATTTCGGCAACCGTGAGCACGATCATTTTGCCGGCACCGACCACCCGAGCGTCCTAACCCGCAAGGTGCCTGTCAAGAAGTTGGCGCTGGCGGACGGCGAAGCGCTGGTCGCAACCGTGTTCGATCTGTTCGTCGCCAATTACGGACTCGACCGCGGCTTTGGCGGCGAGCACGTCGCCAAATCCTACGACGAAAACGTGCCCTATACGCCGGCCTGGGCCGAGAAGATCACCGGCGTGCCGCGCGATCAGATCATTATAGTCGCGCGTGAATTTGCGCTCAATGCCGAAAAGACCAAGGGCCGTTCCATGGTCATCATCGGTGCGGCAATGAACCATTGGTACCATTCCGACATGAATTATCGCGGTGTCATCAACATGCTGGTGATGTGCGGCTGTGTCGGTCAATCGGGCGGCGGCTGGTCGCACTATGTCGGGCAGGAGAAGCTGCGTCCGCAGTCGGGCTGGCTACCGCTAGCATTCGCACTCGACTGGAACCGGCCGCCGCGTCAAATGAACTCGACCTCGTTCTTCTACGCTCACACCGATCAGTGGCGCTACGAAACGCTTGGGGTCGAAGAAATCATCTCGCCGACGGCGCCCGCCGGTCCATGGGATGGTGCCTTGATCGATTACAACGTGCGCGCCGAACGCATGGGCTGGCTGCCTTCTGCGCCGCAACTCAAGCAGAATCCACTCGTCGTCGCTAAGAACGCGGCGGCCATGGGCATGGAGGCGAAGGACTACGTCGCCAAGGCATTGAAGTCTGGCGAGTTGCAGATGTCCTGCGAGAATCCCGACCACCCGGATAATTGGCCGCGTAACATGTTCGTGTGGCGCTCCAATCTGCTCGGCTCCTCCGGCAAGGGTCACGAGTACTTTCTCAAGCATTTGCTGGGGACGTCGCACGGCGTCCAGGGCAAGGATCTGGGCGAGACCGGCCGCAAGAAGCCAAAAGAGGTAGCCTGGCAAGACGATGCGCCGCAAGGCAAGCTCGATCTGCTGGTGACGCTCGACTTTCGAATGTCGACGACCTGTGTCTACTCCGACATCGTTCTTCCAACCGCCACCTGGTACGAGAAGAACGATCTCAACACCTCGGACATGCACCCCTTTATTCATCCACTGACCGCGGCGGTCGATCCGCTGTGGGAGTGCAAGAGCGATTGGGACATCTACAAGGCGATCGCCAAGAAGTTCTCGCAGATCGCTCCGGAAGTGCTTGGCGTCGAAAATGACGTAGTGCTGACTCCGATCCTGCACGACACGCCGGCCGAGATCGCCCAGGCCATGGATGTCAAGGAATGGAAGAAGGGCGAGGTTGAACCAATCCCAGGAAAGACCATGCCGGCGGTCACCGTGGTCGAACGCGACTACCCCAATCTCTACAAGCGCTTCACCGCGCTAGGGCCGCTGATGGCAAAACTCGGCAATGGCGGCAAGGGAATGGCCTGGAACACCGAGCATGAAGTCGATCTGCTTAAGCGGCTCAATGGCGCCGTCACCGAGGAAGGACCGACCAAAGGTCTGGCGAGGATCGAATCCGACATTGACGCGACGGAAGTGATTCTCGCGCTGGCGCCGGAAACCAACGGCGAGGTTGCGGTCAAGGCATGGAAGTCGCTCGAAGGATTCACCGGACGCGAGCACCGCCATCTCGCCATACCGAAGGAGGATGAGAAAATTCGCTTCCGCGACGTGGTCGCGCAACCGCGCAAGATCATCTCGTCGCCAATCTGGTCTGGGTTGGAGTCGGAAAAGGTTTGCTACAATGCCGGTTACACCAACGTGCATGAGCTGATCCCCTGGCGCACGCTTTCCGGGCGTCAGCAGCTCTATCAGGATCACCTGTGGATGCGGGCGTTCGGCGAGGCACTGTGCGTCTATCGTCCGCCGGTCGATCTCAAGACGATCAAGCCGGTCATCGATTCAAAGCCGAATGGCGAGAAGCAGATTGTTCTTAATTTTATCACACCCCATCAGAAGTGGGGTATCCACTCCACTTACACCGATAATCTGCTGATGCTTACTTTGTCGCGTGGCGGTCCGATCGTGTGGATCAGCGAGACCGACGCCAGGAAGGCCGACATCGTCGATAACGATTGGATCGAGGCCTACAACACCAACGGCGCTCTGGTGGCGCGTGCCGTGGTCTCGCAACGCGTGAAGGAGGGCATGTGCATGATGTATCACGCGCAGGAGAAGATCGTGAACGTGCCGGGCTCCGAAATCACCGGCCAGCGCGGTGGAATTCACAATTCGGTGACGCGCGCGGTGGTGAAGCCAACTCACATGATCGGCGGCTACGCCCAGCAGTCCTATGGCTTCAATTATTATGGGACGATCGGCACCAACCGCGATGAATTCGTGATCGTTCGTAAGATGGTGAAGGTCGATTGGCTCGACAAGCCCAATGCCGATCAGCCCGAACCTCTTACCGTTGCGCCCAAGCTGGAGGCCGCAGAATGAGGATCCGCGCACAAATCGCGATGGTATTGAATCTCGACAAGTGTATCGGGTGTCATACCTGTTCGGTCACCTGCAAGAATGTTTGGACCAGCCGGGAGGGCATAGAATACGCTTGGTTCAACAACGTCGAGACCAAGCCGGGCATCGG
Organism: Xanthobacteraceae bacterium; assembly: GCA_022841625.1. Classification (GTDB taxonomy): domain Bacteria; phylum Pseudomonadota; class Alphaproteobacteria; order Rhizobiales; family Xanthobacteraceae; genus VAZQ01. The sequence continues at coordinate 62,061 of JALHRD010000025.1, read as the reverse complement.
TTATCCCAAGGATTGGGAAAATCAGAAGCGCTGGAATGGCGGCTGGGTCCGCAAGCGCAGCGGCAAGATCGAACCCAAGATCGGCTCCAAATGGCGTGTGCTGGCGAAGATTTTCGCTAATCCCGATCTGCCCGAGATTGACGACTACTACGAGCCCTTCACCTTCGACTACGAGCACCTGCAGAAAGCGCCTGAGCTTTCGGCATTCCCGACCGCGCGTCCGCGCTCGCTTATTACCGGTGAGCGCATGGAAAAAATCGAGTGGGGTCCGAACTGGGAGGAGATTCTTGGCGGGGAGTTCGCCAAGCGTTCGCAGGACCATAACTTCGAGGGCGTGCAGAAGGAGATCTATGGCCAGTTTGAAAACACCTTCATGATGTATCTGCCGCGGCTATGTGAGCATTGCCTCAATCCAGCCTGCGTGGCGGCCTGCCCCTCCGGCGCGATCTACAAGCGAGAGGAGGACGGTATCGTTCTGATCGACCAGGACAAGTGTCGCGGCTGGCGCATGTGTGTATCGGGCTGCCCCTACAAGAAAATTTACTACAACTGGTCGAGCGGAAAATCCGAGAAGTGCATCTTCTGTTATCCGCGCATCGAAGCCGGCCAGCCGACAGTATGTTCGGAGACCTGCGTTGGACGTATCCGGTATCTCGGGGTCGTGCTCTATGACGCAGACCGTATAGAAGAAGCCGCAAGCGTGCCTAACGAGCAGGATCTTTATGAAGCGCAACTCCGCATTTTCATGAATCCAAACGATGACGCCGTGATCGCACAGGCGCGCGCCGATGGCGTACCGGAGGCTTGGTTGGAAGCGGCGCGGCGCTCGCCGATCTGGAAAATGGCGATGGAATGGAAAATCGCATTCCCGCTGCACCCCGAGTACCGCACGCTTCCAATGGTCTGGTATGTCCCGCCGCTGTCTCCGATTCAGTCCGCAGCGCAGGCGGGTAAGATCGGCCATGACAAAGAGATGCCAGACGTGCGTTCGCTCCGCATTCCAATTAGATACCTCGCCAACTTGCTCACGGCAGGCAAAGAGGAGCCGGTGGTGCAAGGGCTGGAGCGAATGCTGGCCATGCGCGCTTACATGCGCTCCAAGACCATTGACGGCGTCATCGACGACAATATCGCCAAGCGCGTCGGTCTCACTGGCTTAGCAATCGAAGACATGTATCAGACCATGGCGATCGCCAACTATGAGGACCGATTTGTTATTCCGACTTCGCACCGCGAGGTCAACGAGGACGCCTATGACTTGCGCGGCTCGTGCGGCTTCACGTTCGGCAATGGCTGCTCTGGGGGTACGACCGAGGCCAATCTGTTCGGGACGCCAAAACGCGCCAAGACGCCGATGGAGGTGATGTGATGGCCAGGACTTTCAAGGCATTTTCGGCGCTGCTGACATACCCGACCAAGGAAATTCAGGAGGCCATTCCTGAAATCGCCGTGGCGATCGACCAAGAGGCATTGCTGTCAACGTCAATGCGGCGTCAGATCGACGTGCTGCTAGGCGAGATTGCGGGCGGCGATCTCTACGACCTGCAGGAACGCTATGTGCTGTTGTTCGACCGTACGCGCTCGTTGTCGTTGCATCTGTTTGAACACGTGCACGGCGAGAGCCGCGACCGCGGGCAGGCAATGATCGATCTCAAGAGCCAATATGAGAAGGCTGGTCTCGAAATTGGCGCCACGGAACTTCCAGATTTCCTGCCGCTGTTCCTGGAGTTCCTTTCAACTCGGCCGTGCGCCGAAGCATACGAACTTCTTGGACAGCCGGTGCACATCCTGTCAGCATTCGCAGAACGGCTGCGCAAACGGCATTCGGCCTATGAGGCGGTGTTCAGGGCGCTTGTTGCGCTCGCCGCGGCCAAGCCCAAGATCGAGGCCGTATCGGCGCTGCTGGCGGAGCCCGATCCGGACGCGACCGACCTTGCCGCGCTCGACGCCGCCTGGGAGGACGCGCCGGTCAATTTTGGGCCGGCCGCCGCCAACAGCTGTAAGGACGGCCTGATCGAGCGAATTAGGGCCGGCCGTCGGCCCGCTCCAGGTGTTGCCACCGCAGCACCCCGCCGCGCCATTCCGGGCTCTTGAGGACATCGTCATGCGCGAATTTATCAATCAAGTCGTGTTCGGCTGGTATCCTTATCTTTGCTTGACGGTGTTCTTGGTCGTCAGTTGGCTTCGCTTTGACCGCGAGCAATACACATGGCGGAGTGGGTCAAGCCAACTTCTCCGACGCAGGCAACTGATGTGGGGTTCGAACCTGTTCCACATCGGCATCCTCGTTATCTTTTTGGGTCACTTTGTCGGCCTGCTCACGCCGATCCGGGTGTTCGACGCGCTAGGTATCTCCCACGGTGCAAAGCAGTGGATGGCGATTATCCTTGGCGGGGTCGCCGGGATTATGTGTCTCATCGGCATGACGCTACTGGTGCATCGCCGGCTGTTCGACCGGCGCATCCGCAAGACCTCGTCGTTCGGGGACATCGCGGTCCTGCTTCTGCTTTACGCGCAATTACTCCTGGGTCTCGCCACCATTCCGGTTTCGCTCGGTCATCTCGATGGCCACGAGATGGTGAAGTTTATGACCTGGGCGCAGGGGATCCTGACGCTGCAGCCGAGCGTGTCCGCATTGATCTTGGACACGCATCCAATCTTCAAGGCGCATCTGTTTCTCGGCATGACAATCTTTCTGGTCTTCCCGTTCACGCGCTTGGTGCATGTCTGGAGCGCGCCGATCTGGTACCTCGGCCGCCGCGGTTATCAGGTGGTGCGGAGCACGCGCCCGAAAGGAACCGGTCGGCCGCGACCCAGCACGGTGCCGGCGGAGTAGAGCGATGAGCTGTTCAATTTCCCAAGCGATCCTGCCAAAAGCCGATGGCGTGCGGGTTAACGGCATTGCGATCCCGCGCGATATGATCGCACGCGAGGTTCAGCAGCATCCTGCACCTACGCCGTCCGAAGGATGGAAGGTCGCGGCGCGGGCACTGGTCGTACGAGAGCTGCTGCTCCAGGAGGCGAGGCGGCTCGGTATTGCCGCTAGCCCGATGCAAGACGGGGAGGGCCGTCACGAGACCGAGGAGGAGGCAGCAATCCGTGAACTGGTGGCTCAAGAAGTGCGCACGCCGGAGCCCGACGTGGACAGTTGTCGCCGCTATTACAAGCATAACCAAGAACGTTTCCGTTCGCCCGATATCTACGAAGCGGCGCACATTCTGTTCGCCGCGGCAAAATCCGATCCGACCGGCTATGAACGAGCGCGCACCGCCGCCGCCGCCGCGGTCGCCGTCCTGAGTGAACAACCGGGGCGATTTGCGGAGCTTGCCCAGGCGCATTCGGCTTGCCCGTCCGGCGCGCAAGGCGGGAATCTTGGGCAGATTACTGCGGGGCAGACCACGGCGGAGTTCGAGCAGGCGCTGGTCGCACTTGAGGCCGGCAGCATTATCCGGGAGCCGGTCGCCACGCGTTACGGTTTCCACATCATTCGTCTCGATCGCAAGCATGTCGGACGTGAATTGCCGTTCGAACTTGTGGCGGACCGGATTGCTGAATACCTACAGGAAAGCGTACAACGGCGGGCGATGGCGCAGTACATCGCCCGAGTGGCAAGTGTTGCGCGTATCGAGGGCATCGAGCTCGCAAGCGCCGAGGCGCTGCGGGTCAACTGAGCGGACAAAGCCATGCTGCTCGGCGATGTGATAGCGAACTTCCAGGAGCCAGTTTTGGCTGCTGAAGCGTTGCTGGCACTCGATGATCTCGCGCTGATGGCACGAATTTCCGAGGCGGCAACCGAACAGCACATGACCCCAGGCGAATTTGCGTTGCAATGCGTGGGATATTTCGTCAGCAGAGCCAATGACGAGGAATGGCTTACGTTGATTGGGTTGATGTCAAAATCCGACAATCCCGGCCAGGTATTCTTGCGACGTGTTCTTGCAAACAGCTCGCTGCTTCCACAGTAGCATGAGGTGGCCATGACGGTTGCCTCCGATGGAGTTCCCGAGCCGCTCGTTCGCTGGGGCTACCTATTGTGCGCGGTGGCGGCCTTCGCCGTTATGGTCGCAGCCATTGCGATCGGCAATCTTTGGTTCCTGAACTTCATTCATGTCTTCTCCAGCCTGCTGTGGACCGGCATCGATCTGTTCATGGGATTTGTACTTGGCCCAATTCTGCGGCGCACGGACATGTCCATACGCCGCGAGGTCGCACGGCGATTGACGCCGCGCACGCTGTTTTTAATGCCGACGGTTTCCATTATTGCGGGCACCAGCGGTTGGTTCCTGGCCGTCGAACTTGGCTATACCGCGCTGGCCTGGCCGGCTTACGGCTGGGTGCTGGCCGCGCTTATCCTCCTCACACTGATGACGATCCAAGGTCTCGGCTTTCTAACGCCGGTCAATTTACTTGTCTGTCTGGAGTTGCAAAAAAAGCAACCGGATATGAAGAAGATCGGATCGTGGATGCAGCGGTACTTCTATGTGGTTGCAATCCAGGGGATGATGCAGATCGCGATGATCGTTATCATGACCCGTTTCCGCACCGGCATCTGAGCGCGGTGGGTGGGCATAGATCCGATAGTGCTGACTTGTCGTTTTCTTCTGGGGCTTGACCTACGATTTCTGGCAGCGACAGACTATCTACTGATGCAGCTCATATGGATCCGAAGCCCAGGTTCTCGACAGCGTTGGCAATGTTTGTTCGCAAGCGCCATCGGCGAAGTGATCAAAGAGTTCCGGGCGCAGGACATCAGGAACAACCGGGTTTTGCAACCTACCCGTTGTCATCCGCCCCGGACGGCCGCCGCATCTCAAGCTGCATTGCCTGTGAGCGCGTAATGGAGATATGCAGCGGCGTCTGCAAGCGCTGTGCGGTGCACTTCGTCACCGATCAGTATCGCCTTGGTTGTCCGCGCCAACTCTTGCAAGATCGCGGCGAAAAACCCGTGGTGAACGTGTAAGTAAACGGACTTTCGCATACTGGCATAGCCGGTTCGCTCAAGCGTAAACCATCCTGGTCTGATCGAGATGCGCTTCGAAGCGGGATGATCGCTCAAACGTCCCGATGTAGAGTTTGTCAGGATATTCGATCGCGACTTCGGCCTTGTCGGGAATGGGTTTCTTCATGCCAACATTATCACAATGGAGGTTTGAATCGCGTCCCGGTCTGCAGTCTTTGCGCGCTGTCAGGGCTCGTCGAGAATTTGATCTAGGTCAAAGACCGGAAGCGCACATCACGGCATCGATACTGCCGATTAATCCCAACAGCTTCGGAAATAGCGACAGATGAACCACCATCATCGTGCGACCTTGCATGTTTTATTTGCACATCCCATCAGCGCCAATGTCAACTTTAAGAAGGTTGTTCACCTTCTGGAAGACCTTGGGGCCGAAGTGGAGAACAAATCAGGTAATCGAATCGGCGTGAAGCTCGGCGGCCATTCTGCCGCATTTACACACGCTCATCACGATCTGCCAAAAGATGAAGTTGTGCAGGTACGCAAGTTCCTCGAAACATGCGGCATTACAGCAGACGGCATTACAGCAGATAAGTATCCGATTTGAGCGGTCAGCCCCAATTGTATGAGAACTGGCCGCAAACAAAGTCCACGGATTTTCCACGGATTGAGTTGCCGTCTTCGCGTTCTGTCCTGCCGACAGTTGCCGAATGTGGGAGCGTGCGAGCAGCAAAAAAGCCGCGATATCTGCGGCTTTTGATGGTGGGCGCTGTAGGGATTGAACCTACGACCTCTCCCGTGTGAAGGGAACGCTCTCCCGCTGAGCTAAGCGCCCGGTCTAAGGGCAGGATTTAAGGCACGGGGGGGCGGAGTCAAGCGCTGCTCGGTTCCGGGGTCCGGGCGGCGCGGCTTTGCAGCGCCCGGATGCGATCGGCGAGCGAGCCGCCGGCGCCATTGGCGCCGGGCGTTTGGTCGGAGCCGGCCGCCGGCGCGAGCGGGACGGTGCGTCCGTCGCCCGCCAGCATCGCATTGATCGGCGAAGTCGGTCCTTCCAGCGCGCTGGTGAGGCGCGCGATCTCCGCCGCGACCTGGTTGAGCCGCTCGCGCAGCGCGGCGTTCTCCATGCGCTCGATCGCCCGGGTAGCCTCGAACTCGCGTTTGGCCGTGCCGATTTCAGTGCGCAGCCGCTCGCGTTCGGCCTGCGATTGCTTGAGCTGGTTCTCCCATGTCGCGCGTTCGGTCTGGAGCGCCTCGGCCGTCGCACGCTGCCGGTCGCCCGCTTGGATGAGTTCGGTGCGCAGATCGAGGATCGTCTGATGCGCGCTGCGGGCCAAATCGGAGGTGTGCGCACGCTCCGCGGCCGCAAGGTCCTGGGCGGCGAGTTGGGCTTGCAGCTCTTGGATGCGGCGCGCGAGAACTTCGACGTCGGTGGTCTGCGCAACGCGCTGGCGTTCGAGTTCGGCGATGCGGTTAGTCAAGGCTTCCGACTTGGCCACTTCATCCGACAATTGCTGACGCACCAGCGTTGCACTGGCGGATTCGACACCCAGTTGTTCCCGTAATTCGCGGATATTGGTGTCCTGGTTTTCGATCTGGCTTTGCAGGGCCTCGATCTGCGCCTTGGCGGCTGCCAGTTCGACCCGCTGACCGTCGACCGTCCGCGACGATTCGTTCGCGCCCGCGGTGGTGGTGGCGAGTTGCGACTGGACTTCTTGGAGGTGACGCTCGGCTTCTTGCAGGGCTGCCGTCGTGGTGTCGCGCTGTTGTTGGGTTGCGCGTAATTCGTCGGTGAGCTGCACTTCCTTGGCTTCGAGCGCGGCCAAGGCCGCGGTCTTTTCGCCGAGTTCAAGTTTGATCCGGCCGAGGGCTTCGCTTTTCTTGCCGATCTCGGCAAGCTGGACCGTTGTCTTGGCCTTCATCTGCTCGACGCTCATTTCGAGCCGTCGGGTCGACATCGCAAATTCGGCGCGCAGCTGGTCTTTATCCGCCTGGATCTCGGCCATCGACATCGGGGTCACCGCTTGCAGGCGGCGTGCGGTCAGGCGCACGGCGCGCGCGTGCACCACCGGAATAACGCCGATGACAAGCATGCAGGCGATCAGGAATCCAATCGCCACATACATGATCGGTTCGATCATCTGGCTACGCTCCTAGTGTCCCGATTCCGAAGTTCGTTCTATTTTTTGTGGCGTCCTCCGATACGAACCTCGGAATCGAAGGACACCAGCAACTCCTTGAATCTAGTGTGGCTTTGGTTCAGAAGTCCGCATTGCGGACTTGCCGCGAGAATGATGCGGACTTCTGAACCGCCACACTAGGAATGGCTGCCGTCTGCCACATTGGCACGGCAAATTGCATGGCACCAGCGGTCGGCCGACCCGTTCGGCAACCGGCCCTTGCGGCGCGCATTTTTGGTTAAAAGCGATCGCCGCCGCTACGCCACGTTGTGGCCGCGCCCGTGTGTGACTTCGGTTCGATCAGAACGGGTTCCAGGTTGGCTCACGGGTGAAGTGCAAATACCCGATATTGGCGCCGAGCCGTAATCCGACGCCGGAGCGGATTGGCACCAATACGATTTTGCCGGCGCCCAGGGCGGTCATTCCGAAACCGCCGACGAAATAGGCCGAACCGTCGATCCCACCGAAGCGCTGGTAAATCGCTTCGGTGGACGGCAGGTGATAGACCAAGATCATGGTGCGCGCGCCTTCGCCGCCCCAATCGAAGCCGATTGAGGGACCTTGCCAAAACACGCGACGGTCGCCGGCATTGCGGGTGTACATCGTGCCTTCGCCGTAGCGCAGCCCAGCGACAAAGGCGCCGCTGGCTTCCTGGCCGAGGATGTAGCCATTGGGCAGGCCCCATTGGCTCACCGCCTTTTCGATGACGCTGGCCAATCCGCGTGACACGGTTCCGAAGAAGCGGTGCCCGGTCGAAACCAGTTCGCCCGGCGGGAATTGCGAACCGGGCGGCGGCCCTTCTTGCGCCGCCAGCGGGCTGCTCAGGTTCAATGCAATCAGCAGCAGGATGACGGCCCGGATGCGTGCGCCCATGGGGGGGACTCCCGTGTATTCACTGACGGATTTAACCGCTTTGTCACGCCGTTACAGTACGTTTACGGCGGCAACGCAACCGAATCGCCTCAGGATCGGCAAGACTATGGCCGCACCACGGCAGGCACGGAAGTCCGTATTTTGGCCCGGAACCGCCGGTTTTGGGGTCACCATTGCGCTGATGGCGCTATGCCCAATTTTGCCGATTCGGGCCGCGACCACCGAATATGTCGTGGTCGATCGGATCACTGGGCTGGCGATTTACGGCTATGACCCGGTCGCCTATTTTGTCGGCGGTGCCCCCGCCATGGGCAAAGGCGAGTTCGATCACCCTTATGCCGGCGCGGTCTGGCAATTTCGCAATCCCGGTAATCTGGCCGCTTTTGCCGCCGACCCCGACGTCTACATGCCCAGGTTTGGCGGCTATGACCCGATCGGGATCGGCCGTGGCGCGACACTGGCGGGCGATCCGAATATTTGGCTTATCGCCGGACAACGGCTGTTTCTGTTTCACTCAGCCGAAAACAGGGCTGCCTTTGCCGCCGCCAGTGCGACCGCCGTGGCGGTCGCCGAGGAGGCATGGCCAACGGTCCGGCGCACGCTTTCGCCGTGAATTGCGCCTCACCAGCCGGCATTGGCTGCCGCCGGATCGCCCCAGGCGATAAATCCCGCAACGCGCTGGCTATCGGGGCCCGCGTCGTAGGACAGCGACGAGCGGTTGGGGGTCGTCACCGCGCCGCCTGCCGCGACAATAATGGCGTGGCCGGCGGCGATATCCCATTGATGGGTTGGCGCCAGGCGCGGGTAGATGTCGGCGGCACCCTCGGCAATGCGGCAGAATTTGATCGCCGATCCGATGGCCAGGCGCTCGATAGCGCCATAGCGCTGGCCCAACCGCCCCAGGATGTAGTCGGTCGCCGGATCGAAATGCGACCGGCTGATGGCAGCGACAATCCCTGATTTGGGCATGCGTCGCGCCCGGATTGGGGTGATATCGGTGGCCTGACCTGCATCCAAGCCCGGGGCCACGCGGAGCCGTTGTGCGCCGCCGCCGGCGGGCGCGGTTCGCCAGATCATTCCGAGCGCGGGTGCGGCAATAATCCCCAAGATTGGCTGGCCGGCGGCGATCAGCGCCAGATTGATCGTGAATTCGTCGCGGCCGGCCATCAATTCCCGGGTGCCATCGAGCGGATCGATCAGCATGAACTCACCTCTGGCCGCCGCCAGTGGGCTGGCGCCCGCTTCCTCCGAAATGATCGGAACGCCCGGTAGCAAACGCGCGATTTCTCCCAGGATGATCGCTTCCGACGCCCGGTCGGCGGCGGTAACCGGAGACAGATCCGGCTTTAGTCGGGGACTAAGCGCTTGCTCCCGGATGTCGAGAATCGTCGAGGCGGCACGTGAGACGGTCGTCGTCAACCGGTCGATCAGACTAGCGTCGAATGAAGCGTTCGGCGTCACGGTGTCGTACCTTGGCAGGACAAGCGAACGCGGTGTATCACATCGGCGCGCTCACGCTACGTGGACTGAGTCGCGCCCTAAGTCGCGTACCAAATTGCGTCCTTGCGCTTGCGCTGAACCCGCCCACCGGAGACACCGTTATGTCCGGCCCCGTGACACTCGATTCGCTTGATCTCGCCGCGCTGCTTTGCTCCCGCATCTGCCACGATCTGATCAGCCCCACGGGTGCGATCGTGAACGGGCTCGAGGTCTTGGAGGAAAGCAACGACGCTGAAACCAAGACGTTTGCGATGGATCTGATCAAGAAGAGCGCGCGAACCGCCTCGGCGCGGCTGCAATTTTGCCGGATCGCGTTTGGCGCCGCGGGTTCGGTCGGCGCGCAGGTCGATACCGGCGACGCTGAGAATATGGCGCGTGGCTTCATCGAAGATGACAAAGTGAAGCTGACCTGGACTCTGCAACGCGCGCTGTTGCCCAAGAATCGCGTTAAACTGCTGCTCAATTTGCTGGTGATTGCCGGTGGCGCGATTCCGCGCGGTGGCGTCTTGACCGTGGAGCCGGTTGGAACCGGTGACGAAATAGGGTTCCGTATCACCGCGACCGGCGTCAATGCGCGTATCCCGCAAGCCGTCCCGGGCCTGCTCGAAGGTCAGCCAGAAAGCGGGACGGTGGATGCACACGCTATCCAGCCATTTTACACCGGACTCTTGGCCAAGGCCTGCGGCGTGACGGTCGGGCTCACGCTCGAAGGCGACACCGTGATCGTAGCAACCCAATAGGCCGTGATATCGGCCTATTTTGGCCCCGCCAATATTGCTAACGCCGTCTTAACGCGCCGCGCCGACCCGGTGCCGGGCGGTATGCACGGAAATTAAACCCTTTGCCAACACACTGATCCGGCTCCCAAAAGATTGCGCGTTGGGCGGCGTTTGTTTTGTTGTTGAGAGTTTCGGCCGACATGGACGAGTTGTTGCGGGATTTCCTCACGGAAACGCATGAGAACATCGACGTTGTCGATGTTGAGCTCGTGCGTTTTGAGCAAAATCCCAACGATGCGACCATTCTCAATAACGTCTTTCGCCTCGTCCACACCATCAAGGGTACCTGCGGCTTTCTCAACCTGCCGCGCCTTGAAGCGCTGACGCATGCGGCTGAGACGCTGATGAGCAAGTTTCGCGACGGCACGCCAGTGACCGGCGAGGCCGTGACGCTGGTTCTTGCGTCGATTGATCGGGTGAAAATGCTGCTCGATCAGCTCGAGAAAAATGAGGTGGAACCGGCCGGCGACGACAAAGATCTGGTCGAAGCGCTCGGCCGCGTGAGCGCCGCGGTTGGGTCGGCGCCGAAAGAACTGAAAGATTCGCAGCCGAGCGAAGACATCATCGAGCAACTCGAGCGAACGAACCGCAGCGCACCCGCTCCCCATATTCGTTCTGCGCCGCAGGCCCCGTCGCTAGCCGTGCAGATCGACCCCACCGACGGCGACGATGCCGATCGGCGGGATGACGGACGATCGGATAGCAGGATCGCGAACCAGTCGATTCGTGTGAATGTCGACACGCTCGAACACCTGATGACAATGGTCTCGGAACTGGTGCTCACGCGCAACCAGTTGCTCGATATCGGTCGTCGGAACGTCGACACCGAATTCAAGGCTCCGCTCCAACGGCTCTCAAGTGTCACGGCCGAACTGCAAGAAGGCGTCATGAAGACGCGCATGCAGCCAATCGGTACTGCATGGCAAAAGCTGCCGCGCATTGTGCGCGATCTGTCCACCGAGCTTGGCAAGCCGGTCGAGCTGGTGATGCAAGGCGCGGAAACCGAGCTCGACCGTCAGGTGCTCGATCTCATCAAGGATCCATTGATCCACATGGTTCGCAATTCGGCGGACCACGGGTTGGAAATGCCCGCCGATCGCCGGGTTGCCGGAAAGCCCGAGCAGGGAACGATCAGACTCGCCGCGTGGCACGAAGGTGGTTACATCGTTGTCGAAGTAGCGGACGATGGACGCGGCCTCGATACGGCGCGGATCAAGGAACTGGCCATTGCGCGTGGCTTGGTTTCGGCGCCCGACGCCGACGCAATGACGGATTTGCAGATCCAACAGTTTATCTTCTTCCCCGGGTTCTCGACCTCCGCGAAGATAACCAGCGTCTCGGGTCGTGGCGTCGGTATGGACGTCGTTCGTGCCAACCTGAATCAGATCGGTGGCGCCATTGAAGTGAGGTCCGTATTTGGGCAGGGCACAAGCTTCATCCTGAAGATTCCGCTGACGCTCGCGATTGTCTCGGCCCTGATTGTTCAAAGCGATGGGGATCGATTTGCGATCCCGCAATTTGCGGTGACCGAACTTGTGCGCGCGCGAAAGGACTCCGAGCACCGCATTGAGCGTATTAAAGGCGCGGCCGTTCTCAGGTTGCGGAACAAGCTGCTGCCGTTGTTTCGGTTGAGCACCCTGCTCATGATCAATACGGCCGTCGATGACGATGTCGGGATCGGCTTTATCGTCGTCATGCAAGTCGGCGGTCAATCATTCGGAATCGTGGTCGACGCCGTCTTTCACACCGAAGAAATTGTGGTCAAGCCGATGTCGGGCAAGCTGCGGAACATTCCGATGTTTTGCGGGAACACAATCCTTGGCGACGGTGCGGTGATCCTGATCATCGATCCGAATGGCGTTGCGCAACAATTGGTTGGAACGACATCCCGGCAACTCACCGCCGAAACTGCGTCCACGCCGGAAACGACGGGGGCCGCGGCCGAATCCATGCTGCTGTTTCGTGCGGGGTCGCCGCAGCTCAAGGCGGTGCCGCTCTCGCTGGTTACGCGCTTGGAGGTGGTCGATCCCAAAAAGATCGAAAGAGCCGACAATCGCAGCGTGTTGCAGTATCGCGGGCAGCTCATCCCGCTGATTCTGGCCAACAGCGATATGAAGATTAGGGAAAGCGGCGGGCAACCATTGCTGGTGTTCTCGAATGAGAATCGATCGATGGCTCTGGTGGTCGACGAGATTGTCGACATCGTCGAGGAGCAGTTTGCCGTTGAACTGGAAAGCGCCACGGCCGGGATTCTGGGATCGGCAGTGATCAAGGGCCAGGCGACCGAGGTGATCGATATCGCGCATTATCTGCCGTTGGCGTTTGAGGACTGGCAGACTTGGCAGGATCAACGTCCGACAGCGTCGCCGAGTCAGGTCTTGCTGGTCGACGATGCCGCGTTCTTCCGTAACATGCTGGCGCCAGTGCTGAGGGCAGCCGGATTCGTCGTTACAACCGCATCGTCCGCCAATGAAGCTCTGGCGCTGTTGCAGGGCGGTCGTCGTTTCGACGTCGTTGTAACGGACATCGATATGCCGGAGCGGGACGGTTTCGCGCTCACATCTGAAGTGCGCGCCAATCCGCGCACCGCCAATCTACCGGTTATCGGACTTTCAACCCTGATTTCCGCGGAGGCGATCGAGCGCGGGCGGCAGGTCGGTCTGCACGACTACGTGGCAAAATTTGACCGGCCGGGATTGATCGCTGCGCTGAAGGAACAGACCGCCGGCTTGGCGAAGGCGGCTTAGGGTATCAGATGAGCGTGTCGGAAGAAAACGGCCAGCAAGAAAACGGCCAGGAATATGTCACCGCAACGGTGGGCGGTCAATTATTCGGTATTCCCATTAATCGGGTGCAAGATGTTTTTGCGCCGGATCGGTTGACGCGGGTACCGCTGGCACCGCCGGAGATCGCCGGGCTTCTCAATCTGCGCGGCCGTATCGTTACGGCAATCGACATGCGTCGTAGGCTCGGCCTTGAAGCACTTGCGGCCGGATCGCAGCGAATGGCCGTCGGCGTTGAATGTCGGGGAGAATCATACGGCTTGTTGATCGACGTCATTGGCGAGGTACTGAAGCTGTCGGACAGTAGTCGCGAGGACAATCCGATCAATCTTGATCCCGAGATCGCCCATGTAAGTGCCGGTGTGCATCGGCTCGACAATGAACTGCTGGTGATTCTCGATGTCGAGCGTCTGCTCGAATCTGCCGTACGGGTAGAGGCTGCCTGAACAACCGGAGAGTGCAGAAGTTACCGAGAGGAATAGCTTGATCGTTATGGAAACAGTAGTGAGGTAGTCATGAAGACGTGTTTGATCGTGGACGACTCGAGCGTCATCCGAAAGGTGGCGCGTCGCATTATTGAAGGACTCGACTTCAGCATCTCTGAGGCCGAGGACGGCGTGCAGGCTTTGGAAGCTTGTCGCAGCAAGATGCCCGACGCGATTCTGCTGGATTGGAACATGCCGAATATGGACGGCTTCGAATTTCTGCGGTCGCTTCGGCGTCTTCCGGATGGCGAGCGGCCGAAGGTTGTATTCTGCACCACGGAAAACGACGTGGCGCACATCGCGCGGGCGCTGCATGCCGGTGCCAACGAATACATCATGAAGCCGTTCGATAAGGAAATTGTTGAGGCGAAATTTCAGGAAGTCGGACTGATCTAACGTCGTCGGGCCTGATTTTCTATAGCTTGGTGAAGTACAATGAATATAGCCATTGCTGTGCAGCCGCCGCGCACGGATCGGAATGGGCCGATCCGGGTGATGGTCGTTGATGACGCTATCGTGATGCGGGGTCAGCTTGCTCGTTGGATCGAGACTGAGCCTGGACTGCAGCTGGTCGGATTGATGCGCAGCGGTCGCGAAGCCATCGACGGGTTCGATCGCGCCGCACCCGACGTCGTTATCCTCGATGTCGATATGCCAGATACGGATGGCATTACGGCGCTACCACAACTATTGGGGAAGAAAAACGATCTCGTTGTGATCATGGCGTCGACATTGACGCTCCACAATGCCAAGATCAGCTTGCGCGCGCTCGCCCTGGGCGCCGCCGATTACATTCCCAAGCCGCAAACCACGCGCGAAGTTACCTCGGTTTCATCGTTTCGGCGTGAGCTCATTGAGAAGATCAAGGCGCTGGGCTTGCGGCGCCAGCAACGGTCGGAACGCGCGAAACATGCCATCGCTTACCGCGAATCGCCAAAAGCGACGCGGATTGCGAGTCCACCGCCGCCGCCGCCAGTTGCGCCGCAATTGCGCTCAAAGCCCGCGGCAACACCACGCGTGCTGCTCGTCGCCGCATCAACCGGTGGTCCACAAGCGATCAATAGTCTCCTGCGGGGAATCGGCGAGGTTATCGATCAAGCGCCGGTTCTTGTGGTGCAGCATATGCCGCCAACGTTTACGGCCGTGTTTGCGGAGCATCTTGCGCGTGCAACGGGTCGGCCGGCAAGCGAAGCCGTTGACGGCGAGGAGATTCTGGCCGGGCGGATCTATGTGGCGCCTGGCGGGATGCATATGCGGGTTGAGCGTCGCAGTGGCGTTGCGACAATTGGGCTCGACGACGGTGCGCCAGTCAATTTTTGCAAGCCGGCCGCGGATCCATTATTTGATTCCGCGGCGGAGGTGTGGGGCTCTCGGGCGCTCGCAGTGGTCCTCACTGGAATGGGAACCGATGGCATGCGTGGCGCCGCGACGCTGGTTGAGTCCGGCGGTTCGATCATCGCACAAGATGAAGAATCCAGCGTGGTGTGGGGCATGCCTGGCGCTGTTGCGGGTGCTGGGCTTTGCTCCGCTGTGCTGCCTCTCGATCAGATCGGTCAAAGAGTTATTCGGCTGTTCGCAGGGGGCGCGAGTGAATCTTCAGGACTTTGAATTTCTTCGCAATTTCGTGAAGGAGCGCTCTGGGCTGGTGCTGTCGGCCGACAAGCAATACTTAATTGAAAGCCGTTTGGCGCCAGTCGCCCGAAATGCCGGTTTGGCCGATCTTTCAGATTTGGCTCGAAAATTGCGGCAACCGAATGTACCGCGCGGGCTCGATGTCGACGTCGTCGAGGCGATGCTGACCAACGAGACGCTGTTCTTTCGCGACAAGATTCCGTTCGACCAATTCCGTGCAGTCATCGTTCCTGCGCTTCTGGCGGCGCGCGCTCATGAACGCTGCATCCGAATTTGGTGCGCGGCCGCTTCCACTGGCCAGGAGCCATATTCATTTGCGATGTGTCTAAAGGAATTGGCAACGGAACTGGTCGGTTGGAAAATCGAAATTGTCGCTACCGACTTGTCGAGGGAAGTTCTCGAGAAGGCGAAATCGGGAGTTTACAGTCAGTTTGAAGTGCAGCGCGGGCTACCGATTCAAATGCTGGTCAAATATTTTTCGAAAGCGGGCGACGCTTGGCAGATTTCGCCGGAGCTTCGTGCGATGGTGCAGTTTCGCTCATTCAATCTTTTGAACGATTTTTCCGGCTTTGGGACGTTCGATATCGTGTTCTGCCGAAATGTTTTGATTTATTTCGATCAAGCGACAAAAATCGACGTACTTGATCGTATGACACGTGCCGTTGCATCGGACGGATATCTCGTTCTTGGCGCGGCGGAGACCGTGATCGGTCTCAACGACAATTTCAAGCCGGTTCTGGATCAGCATGGGCTCTATGCTCCCAGTGCCGATCGTCGGAACGCGACTGCACGCCGATTGACGGCGGTAGGCGGCGCTCTCTAATTCCGACTGCGATGTCCGGGTGGCAATGTCCGAGGTCCGCGCGGTTGGCTTCGTGCGGGCTGTCGTCGTATGGTGTCAAATCGGTCACCCGCTCTGATTTTAACGCTCCGGCATTGCAGGGAACATCGTATGAATGTCGCTCAGGCCATCAGTCGCGCGCTTGTGTCTGAAGGGATTACGCTGGCCGCGGGCATTGCCGGCCAGTCGATCTGGCCGGTGATCGATGCCATCGCCGGATGTGAAGAAGTCTCGTTGATGTATGCGCGCCAGGAGCGCGTGGCATTCGACATCTGTGATGGTTTTGCGCGCGCCAGCGGCAATCCCGCCGTGGTATTCACGGATGCTGGGCCGGCCGCCGCCAATTTGATGGGAGGCATTGTCAATTCATGGGGCGATTCGGTGCCAGTATTGTTTCTGGCGGGTCACAATGACCGCACTAAGATCGCCAGCAAGTTCACCAAGGAGATTCCGTTCCTTGAAATTTTCGGGCCGGTGAGCAAGTGGTCGGCCATGATCGACGACCCATCCAAGGTGTCGGAGACATTGCGGCGCGCTTTCATGCATATGCGAACCGGGCGGCCGGGGCCGGTTGCGCTCGGTGTGCCGCTCGATGTCGCACAGATGGATGTCGGAAATTTTGAATATCTGCCGGTGTCGCCGCGGCCGCGCGTTCGCGGCGGTGGCGATCCGGCGGCGATCGCGATCGCAATTGACATGATTAGCAACGCTGAGCGGCCATATGTTTATGTCGGAGCGGGCGTCCTGTTTTCGGAGGCGAGCGAACAACTGGTTTGCTTTGCTGAACTCTTGACCTTGCCAGTCGCAACGACGCTAAACGGCAAGAGTGCATTTCCGGAGAATCATCGTCTTGCGCTTGGTATTGGCGGGTTCGGCCGCGCCTCCTACAGTTCATTGCCGGCAACGGTGACCGCCGAAAGCGCCGATGTTATTCTCACCATCGGTTGCGGTTTCAAGCAACATGCGACCGTGGTGCGCCCGAGCCTGCATACACGGCACATTCAAGTTGACGTCGATCCGGTCGAGGTGAATCGCGATCATATCGCGGATGTGGCTATTCTCGGCGATGCTAAGGTCGTCTTGCAGCAAATGACAGAGATCGCGCGGTCGAGACTTCCCGCGGCCCGGCTCGCGCCGGTTGAGACGCGAATTAAGGCGATCGGCGAACTCCATCGGCGCTGGATGACGGTGTGCGAGCCCCTGTTGAAGTCCGAGGACACGCCAATCAATCCGTTCCGGGTAACCCATGAATTCGCGCGGCTGGTCGATCCTGCGGAAACCATCGTGCTGCATGATGCGGGTACGGTTCGCGGCACGACCTCACAGCATTATGTCGCGCCATGCCCGCGGTCATTTCTGGGATTCGGAGTGCAAAGTGCGATGGGGTGGTCAATTGGCGCAGCCATGGGTGCCAAGAAAGCGCATCCCAGCAAGCTGGTCGCTGCTTTCATCGGCGAAGAGGCGCTGAACGAGACCGCGATGGATATCGAGACATCGGTCCGGAACAATGCGCCGATTTTGGTGGTCGTGAAGAATAACCGAAAAATTCCCGATCAGGATGGCGGCAAGAGCAAGAAGCTCGCGGTCGCGCGATTCTGGCAGGGTGTCGACATCTGTGCGCTGGCGGGCGCGCTTGGCGCCAAAGCCTATCGCGTGGAGAAGCCCGGCGATCTGGCTGCGACATTATCGGCGGCGATTGCTGACGTGCGCGGCGGCCGTACCGCCGTGGTCGAGGTTATGACCGTACGCATCAACGGCAGCCTGCATCACCTCTGGGATGCCAACGCCAAAAAGGGCAGCGGCGTGGCGCTCGGTTGATTGTTGCTTGCGCAAATTCCGGCGGCGTGTGTCGGGCGTGCGACGCTCCTCCGTTATGCCGCGAACTCGCCGCCGATCATGATGTAGCTCATTAGCACCGGCACGCCTGATCGATTTTCCCAGGAGTGCCAGTTGCCGAGCTGGATAACTACATCGCCTGCTTTGATGAGAACGTCGCTGTCTTCGAGCACGAGGTGCCGCTCGCCTTCCAGGCAGATCGCGTAATCGACCGACGGTGTACGATGCATGCCCGCATGGCGCGCGCCGTCGAGGCGCTGGGTGCCACCGGTCGCGTTTTCGGCATCGAGCTTCGCCTGGTCGCTTTTCGACGTTACTTCAACCCGCTTGGCCGGCGAATGGGTGATGCGCCAATGCGCGCCGCTTGCCGGTGGCGAATGCATGAACGCGCGTCCTGCTGCGCCAGCATCCGTTGAACCGGCGAGGCCGGTGGGAACCTGATCGAGCGTCCAAAGCTCGTAGAAACAGGTACCGGTGGCGCGCGGAAAGTAGTTCGGCACGGCGCTGTCGTAGAGCACCGCGGATTGACCGAGGGCATTGTGGCCGGCCACGACGCGGCGGACCGATCTGACGGCGCCGCGCGGCTTTTCGCCGGTGGTTTGTGCGGCGGGAATCGGCATGGCCGGCGATGCGGCATGTTGCGACATCAGCACAATGCTGCGCCGGTCCGAACGGTTGCGCCAGGCATGGCTGACCCCGCACAAGATCGCCTGGTCGCCGGCCTTGAGGTCGATCTCCGCTGCGTCGAGGATAAGGGTGATCGTGCCCTCAAAGATGGAACAGAAATCCAGCGAAGCGGTGCGCTGCATATAAGGATGCGGCGCGCTGCCAGACGCGGTCAGTGCGCCAGGCGATCCCATAGCGGAAAACCAGGCGCGGACATCGGCGGCGCCGACCTTGCCGATATAGGATGCCTCCGGCGGATACTGGACCGCACGGCAGATTGAGCCGCGGGCTGGCGGCTCAAGCGTATGGGGTAGGTGCAAGGTCTCGCGGACGCCTTTGGCGCGCGCCGGCGTCTGGTCCTGGACCCAAAGGCGGGTCATGGCAAAGCCGGGCCGCGCCGGGTCAAGGCGAATGTCGGGGGAGGGGCCGTCGCTGAGTGCGACCGCGATGCCGCGATCGTCGTTGCCGGCGACGATGCGCCTGATCGGTCGGACCATGGATGTCTCCTGGGGGTGTCGTGGCGGCTATTTGACCGCGTCAAGCAGCTTGGCCGCGGTCTCAGGCTCGGTTGATATTAGGCGCGCGACCGAGGCCTGCGTCGCCTCTCCGGTGGATGGTTGCAGTTCGAACATCGCGCGCGTCATTTCGGCGGCGAAGCCGGGATCGCGCGCGGCGTTGTCGAAAGCGCGGCGAAGCGTTTCCAGGCGGGCTGCCGGAATACCCGGCGGCGTGAAAATCGCACGGGATGTTGCCGATTGCAGCATCATGAATTCGAGCATCTTCTTGTGTTCTGGATTGTCGGTCATCTCGACCATCGTCGGAACATTCGGATACTTGGCGAGCCGCTTTGGTGCGTTGACGATCAGAATATTGATGAGATTGTTCTTGAGCCAGTGCGGCGCGATGCCGGCGAAATTCTCGAGATTTGAAGCGCTGCCTTCAAGTTCGCCACGCTCGATCGAGATGACTCGATTTTGATCGTAGCCCAGGATGATCTTGAACTTCGAGTTCAGCAGGCGGTTCGACAGCGCCAGGAGTTGGTAAAGGATCGACGTGCGGGATGACACGCCCATCACAGTCTCGCGGACCAGCGCATCCTGGAAGGTCTTGGTCGGCGACGTGTGATAGGTGAAAAGAGAGCCCGTCGACTCCTCAAGGTTTCCCAGCCATTGAAATTTGTTGGCGTCGTAGCGCACTTGCGCCGGGGCAATCACTTGGTTCATCGGCATAGTGAGATTTGCCATGCCCAGTGCCGTGCCGTCCTTTGGCCCGACATTGTAGAGCCAGTTCGACATGGTCACGCCGCCGGCGCCCGGCATGTTCACCACAATGATCGCGGGTTTGCCCGGTATGTTTGCCGAGAAATATTTTACGAATAGCCGCGCGACATGGTCGTAGCCGCCGCCGGCGCCCGCGCTCACGTAAAGCCGGATGGTGTTGCTCCGATAGAAGTCCTCGATTGGGTCGGCCAGCGCAGGGGCGGCAAAAATCAAGCCCGCAATTGCGGTAATGTTACGGAACACGAACGATACGACGGCAGCGACCGGTCGGTTGAAGCGGATCATTCGCGACCTCGTCCAAGCCCAAGAGCCAGCGTGGGGGAGGGCGGAAGTTTACGGCCGGTCGATTGTTGCGGCAATGCGGTCAGTCTGGAGAAAATCCGGGATATTGCCCGGCGTCTCACGGTCCCTGGATCGAGCGCAGATAGGCGACGATTGCGCGGGCGTCGCCGCGCGAGAAGCGGAAGCTTGGCATATCGGCGTGGGTGCTCTGCAATCCCTCTCGAAGCAGATCCACGAACACATCGAGATCGACGTGATCGTCAAGCTGGCGAAAGGCGGGGGCATTGGCGTGGGGGCTCGCGCCAGTTTGGCCGATTGCGTGGCATCCGCCGCACATCCCGGAGGCCAATGTTTGGCCGCGCTCGACGTCGGTCTGGGCGACGGCCATGCCAAGTGGAACGATGCTCAGGACAATGGCGAGTGCTGCACGCAGTCGAACGATCATGGCTTCAACACGGAGACAGTCAGTTTGCTCGGCGGATGAGTTGCTCGGCGGATGAGTTGCTTGGCGGATGAGGCGTTGCTTTGGATCGTGCCTCCTATTCAAATTCGGCGCAAGTACGCCGGGCGAGCGCATGCCTTGGCCGATTACGTCAAGAAAAAACCCCGCCATTGCTGGCGGGGTTGGAAATGTTTCCAAAGTCCGGGGGAGGGGGCCTTTCGGCTCCCTTCCGTACCTAGGCGGGAATTCTTGCTTCGCTGTCGACGGGTTCACGCAGCACATAGCCGCGGCCCCACACCGTTTCGATGTAGTTCTTGCCGTTTGAGGCATTCGCCAGCTTCTTGCGCAGCTTGCAGATGAACACATCGATGATTTTGAGTTCGGGTTCGTCCATGCCGCCGTAGAGATGGTTGAGGAACATCTCTTTGGTGAGCGTGGTACCCTTGCGGAGCGAGAGCAGCTCCAGCATTTGATATTCCTTGCCAGTCAAATGGACCCGCGCTCCAGCAACCTCGACGGTCTTGGTATCGAGATTGACGCAGAGATCGCCGGTATTGATCACCGACTGTGCGTGTCCCTTGGACCGCCGGACGATCGCATGGATGCGGGCCACCAGCTCGTCCTTGTGGAACGGCTTGGTCATGTAGTCGTCGGCGCCAAAGCCGAGACCGCGCACCTTGTCCTCGGTGCCGGCGAGACCGGACAGAATTAAGATCGGGGTTTTGACCTTCGACACCCGCAGCGTGCGCAGAACCTCGAAACCCGACATATCGGGCAGGTTCAGGTCCAGCAGGATGATATCGTAGTCGTAGAGTTTGCCGAGATCGACACCCTCTTCTCCCAGATCGGTGGTGTACACATTGAAGCTCTCAGACTTGAGCATCAGCTCAATCGATTGAGCGGTGGCGCTGTCGTCCTCGATTAGCAAAACGCGCATGCCAGTCCCCTTCCTCGCCGCTCCGGGCCCAGGTCGGCACGCCGAAGCGGCGACCCGTTAAAACGCTTTGGGACAAATCGACTCGTGACACCCGCCGTATGGTTATCAAAACCTGATTCCCGCGCGCAACCCCCTGGGCAAAAAATGACGAATCGCCCTAAGGTATTACGTGGGACGGTTTTTTTGACCAGCTGGCAGCTCATGTCACACGTTAGGAGTCGACCCTAAGTGACTCATATGACTCAAGCCCCCCGTCCTTGTCCAGGCGAAACAAATGCCCGGTTGTCCCAGACGGTGACGCAATGATTAACGATGCGGGTAAACACGGAGTTAAGAACGTTAAAATCTTAATCACTGAAGTCTAGCCAAGGCGGGCCGATTGCATGAAAGCGCTGGCTGAACAGATCGCCGAACTCGATAGCGTCGCGGTTTATGGGCGCGTTGTGGGGGTGCGCGGCCTGATGGTTGAGGTAGCAGGGCCGATTCACGCCATGTCGGTGGGGTCACGCGTGGTCATCGAGACCGGCCGCGATATCGCCTGCGAAGTGGTGGGATTCTCCGGTACCAATGCCTTGTTGATGCCCTTTGGGGTGCTTGAAGGGGTTCGCCGCGGCTGCCGCGCCGTTGTGCGCTCGGCGGCGGCGGCGGTGCGGCCGTCACCGGCATGGCTGGGCCGCGTTATCAATGCCATGGGTGAGCCGATCGACGGCAAGGGCCCGCTTCCGCCGGGGCCATCGCCCTTTGGGTTCCGCAACGATCCGCCGCCCGCCCATGCAAGGCGACGCGTCGGTGCGCCGCTCGACCTCGGGGTGCGCTCGATCAATACCTTTATGACCTGCTGCCGTGGCCAGCGCATGGGAATTTTTGCGGGCTCCGGGGTGGGCAAGTCAGTGTTGCTGTCGATGCTTGCACGCAACGTCCAGGCCGACGTGTCCGTCATTGGGCTGGTCGGCGAACGCGGCCGTGAAGTACAGGAATTCTTGCAGGACGATCTCGGCCCGCAGGGTCTAGCGCGTTCAGTGGTCATTGTTGCGACCTCCGATGAGCCCGCCTTGATGCGGCGGCAGGCCGCTTATTTGACTCTGGCGGTGGCCGAGTTCTTCCGCGATCTCGGTCGCGATGTGCTGCTGCTCATGGATTCGGTGACGCGCTTTGCGGTTGCCCAGCGCGAGATCGGCTTGTCGGCCGGCGAACCGCCGACCGCCAAAGGCTATACCCCGACTGTCTTTACTGAGCTTCCACGCCTTCTTGAACGTGCCGGACCCGGCCTCGGTGAGGGCACTATTACTGGGCTTTTTACGGTCCTGGTGGAGGGCGGCGATCATAACGAACCGGTGTCGGACGCGGTTCGCGCCATCCTCGATGGTCACATCGTGATGGAACGGCAAATTGCCGAGCGCGGGCGCTATCCAGCCATCAACATTCTAAAATCCGTGTCGCGAACCATGCCGCGCGCGGCCGATCCGGCCTTCCTCCCGGCGGTTACCCGGGCGCGCCAGGTGATGGCGACCTATGCCGATATGGAGGAATTGATTCGGCTGGGTGCTTATCGGGCGGGTTCCAGCGCGGAAGTCGATGAGGCCATCCGCCTGCACCAGCCACTCGAACAGTTTCTCTCCCAGGCTAAGGAAGATGCAACGGACCTTAACCAGGGATATCTACGTCTTGAGCAAATCTTAGGTTCTTTGGAAACCGAAAACTAAGATTGTTCGGCGACACTGGTCCGAATGGATTGCTGGGAGAGGCTCGATTGAGCTTCGGCGGCAGTTGAAATTGCGCCGGTCCTGCGGACCGCTGCCGATGATTGGGGTCCCGCGTATCAGGGACTTCGGGGGAGTAGGGTCTATGAAGTCACGCGAAACGCTCATCCGCCTGAAGAAGTTTCAGGTCGACGAAAAACGCCGCAAGGTTGCGCAGATCGAAGGCATGATTGCCGAATTCGATCGCATTGGCGGGGACCTTGAGCGTGAAATCAAAACTGAGCAGGAACGTGCGGGCATTCATGATCCCGGGCATTTTGCTTATCCAACTTACGCCAAAGCCGCGATGCAGC
Organism: Xanthobacteraceae bacterium; assembly: GCA_022841625.1. Lineage (GTDB taxonomy): Bacteria > Pseudomonadota > Alphaproteobacteria > Rhizobiales > Xanthobacteraceae > VAZQ01. The sequence goes on along the minus strand of JALHRD010000025.1, from coordinate 38,538 downwards.
GACGCGAAAATCTCAAGCGCTCTGCATCGGAGCTGCGCACCCAGCTCGATGAAGCGCAGATGGCCCTCGGCGACGCTTTTGAGGAACTCAAGAAGGTGGAACTCCTCGACGAGCGTGACCAATTGCGCGAGCGGGAAGAGGAAGAAGCCCGCGAGCAGGCTGAACTCGATGCGATCGGCCTGTTGCGCAGCGGCGCACAAGCTTGAGTTTTCACAAGTTTTACATTCGATACGCATTGCCCTCGACAGGGCGGGTCGAACGGCCATAATTGGTCCCCCGGTAAGGTCCGGGCAGGGGCCATGTCATGTCGACCCATTCGCCCATCGAAATCGCGTTTATGCTGGCATCGGTCGCCAATGGCGATGCCGATGCGTTCGCGCGCCTGTATCAGGCGACTTCGGCCAAGGTCTACGGTGTTGTGCTGCGCATTGTGCGGCGGCACGATCTTGCCGCCGAATTGATGGAGGAAATCTACCTCCATATCTGGGAGACCGCCGGTAAGTTTGACCCGGATCTGGCGTCTCCGATGAGTTGGATCGTTGCCATTGCGCGGGCGCGGGCAATTAATTTGGCGCGTCGGCCGGACATTGTCGCGAGCGATGCCGATCCGGAAATCGCCGATAATGACAGCCCCAGCGCATTGCCGCGGCGTGAACTCACCGATGAGCTCAAGCGTTTGCTCACCTGCATCGGCCGGCTGGAGCCCGATCGTCAGCGCATGCTCCTGATCGCATATTACGGCGCTTTCACCCGGGACGAGCTTGCGGCCCGACTTGAGGTCCCGGTTGATATGCTCCGGTCGTCGCTGCGGCGCAGTCTGTTCGAGATCGAACAATGCCTGACGTCGTAAGTCACGACGACCTGAACGCGCTCGCCGCGGAGTACGTGCTCGGGACGCTCGACTACGAAGAGCGCAAGGGTGCGACCGCGCTGCTGGAAGTCGATTCCGATTTCCTTGCGATGGTGCGCATCTGGGAGCGCAGGTTTGGCGAACTCCACTTGATGGTGGAATCGGTTGAGCCAGATCCGCAGATTTTTGCGCGAATCAAGCCGCAATTGGCGAATGTTGCGCAGGTCGCCATCGCCATATCCTCGCAGGAGGCCGAGCGTGCCAGGGTGGTGCCACCGCCCATGGCGCCTCCGCCGATGGCGCCTCCGGTTGTGCTGGCAGCGGCAGCAGCTGCCGCGCCTGTCACCCATGCCGCGGCCGAGGTTGTGGAACAGAGCCCGGTGGCAACCGGGCGCGGCCCTGCGGTTGCCGAGCCCAGCCCGACCATAGATGAGGTTAGTTCGGTAAAAGTCGAGCCGAGTGGGCAGGTTGCCGATCCGAGCCCGGCGGTTGAGTCAGGCCCCTCAATTGGCTCAAGTCCGGTGGAGGTCGTCGGGTCTGCTCCTGCGGCGGAAGAGGCGAGCCCGATCGAGGCCGTTGCTCCTGTGGCCGATCAAACCGCGGCTGCGGCTCGTCCGACGGTGGATGAGACCAGTCCGGCAATAGCTCAGGCGGAGCTTAAGCTGGCTGAACTTGCGGCGCTGCTGCCGGTGCCGGGGGCGGCTGGGCCGCAGACTGCGGAGGAGCCATCGCCGCAGCCGGAGCCGCAGGCGCCCGATCAATCCCCGCCGCCACCGGCCGCACCAGCGGAGTCGGAATTTGTTCCCCCAGTCCCGATGGTCGCGCGTGGCGCACCCGTGCTGATGCGCGCGCCACCGGTTCGTGCGGGCGGCCGTGGTTGGATGGCCGCCACGCTCACGCTTGGCGTGGTGACGTTGGTGCTTGGCGGCCTGATTGGCGCTTGGCGCTTCTTCCCTGACCGGCTGCCGGCTGAACTTCGCGCCGATGCGTTGCTCGGGCTTTCGGCTCCCCCACCACCCCCACAAACCCAGGCAAGACCCGCGCTCGCCCCATTCGATGAATAAAGCGGGGCATAGATCAAACGCTCTCGATGTCCGTAAGCGACTGATTTTCCAAAGAAATTATCTAGGATTCAGCGAACGCTATGGCCGTCGTTCGCGGCTGCGGTGACCGGCGCGGTTACCTTGATCACGGCAGTTTCAAAGCGCGCATTGCTGCTGGCGCCATCGTTCATGCGTGCCGCGATGCCAATGCCGGCAACCAGCGTGGCGCAAACCAGCGACATGACCACAATTTTGAGGTGGGTCGTCCGATCGGCGGTAAACATCGAGGAGTTGTTCATGACATCCTCCCGAGAGGGGGCGTTTGAACATTGGTCGCGGCAACCCGCCAAAAGGTTCACGGTGTCTTGCCGCCTAAAAAGCACGCGCCAGAGCCCATAACGGGCCGGCGATCGTTCGCTCCAAGTGAGGGAACCGAGAAAAATTCCCAAGGCCCCGGCCATTTGGCGCACGAAAGTTTGAGCGCGTGTGAGGCCATCGATGGTCGGGCGATGATGCACTGTCAGCCTTTCGCTCAAACGCTTCCGACTGTCTTCAGCCGTACCCGCGGGTGAATTTCCGCCTGTGACAGGACCGGGGTCTGTGACCGGAAGCGTTCCACAATACCGCGCACGAACGGACGAACCGAGGCGGATGTCACCAGCACCGGCGCTTCGCCATTGCGGGCGGCCTCTTCAAAGCGGTCGCGCACAGTCGTGATGAATTCCGTCAGGCGCGATGGTTGCATGGCTATGGTGCGGTCATCGCCCTGGCCCATGATCGATTCGGCAAAATTCTGCTCCCATCGCGCGGTGAGTGCGATAATCGGCAAATACCCCGCAGCCGAGGTGTATTGCGCGCAGAGTTGGCGCGAAAGCCGCGCGCGCACATGTTCGACCAGCGATGCCGGATTGCGCGTGACCGCGATCGCATCGGCGATGCCCTCCAGGATGGTGGGGAGGTCCCGGATCGATACCCGCTCGGCCAACAGCAGTTGCAGCACACGTTGGATTCCTGAGACCGAAATCTGCGCCGGAACGAGATCCTTGGCCAGATCGCTCTGCTCCTTCGGCATGTCCTTGATCAGCTTGTTCACTTCCGCATAGGAGATCAACTCCGATACGTTGGCTTTGATAAGTTCGGTAAGGTGGGTCGACATCACCGTCGCGGCATCGACCACGGTGTAGCCTTTGAGCGCCGCGTCTTCCTTGAGAGCGGCATCGACCCAGGTGGCGGGCAGTCCGAATGTCGGCTCAGAGGTATGAACGCCGGGCAGCGTCACCTGCGCACCGGTCGGGTCCATGACCATGAATTGGCCCGGCCAAATGCGGCCGTTGCCGGCCTCCACTTCCTTGATCTTGATGATGTAGGTATTGGCTTCGAGCTGAACATTGTCGAGGATGCGCACCGACGGCATCACGAAGCCCATTTCGATTGCAAGCGAGCGCCGCAGCGCCTTGATCTGCTCGGTGAGGCGATCGGAGCCGTCGGGCGAGTTGACCAGCGGTAGCAGCGCATAGCCAAGTTCGACTTTGAGGTCGTCGATCTTGAGCGCGGTGGAGATCGGCTCTTCGACTGGCGCGGTCTGCGCGGCTTCGGCGGTCTTGACCTCGGCGACGGCGACCCGCTTTTGGCGCTTGTCGACGAGCCAGGCGAGCGCGCCGGCGCCGCCACCCAGGAGCAAGAAGGGGATCGCGGGAATCCCCGGCAATATCGCCAACACCAGCATGGCGGCAGCCGCCATGCCGAGCGCCTTCGGATAGCCGGAGAGTTGCCGGAACAACGCCTGATCGGCCGCCCCGGTGACGCCGGCCTTGGTGACCAGCAAGCCTGCGGCAGTTGAAACGATCAGTGCCGGAATCTGCGTGACCAGTCCGTCACCGACCGTCAGCAGCGTATAGGTGCGGGCGGCTTCGGCGAACGGCATGCCTTGCTGCGCAATGCCGATAATCATCCCGCCGATGACGTTGATGAACACCACCAGGAGGCTCGCGATGGCGTCGCCGCGAACGAATTTCGAGGCGCCATCCATGGCGCCGAAAAAGCCGGATTCGTCTTCGATCTGCCGGCGCCGCCGGCGGGCTTCCTCTTCGTTGATCAGTCCGGCCGAAAGGTCGGCGTCGATCGCCATCTGCTTGCCGGGCATGGCGTCCAAATGGAAGCGTGCCGCCACCTCAGCGATGCGGCCGGAGCCCTTGGTGATAACCACGAAATTCACGATCACCAGAATCGCGAACACGATCACACCGATCACAAAATTACCGCCCATCACGAAATTGCCGAAGGCTTCGATGACGTGGCCGGCGGCGGCGGTGCCCTCGTGGCCATGCGACAGGATCAGCCGCGTCGAGGCGAGGTTGAGCGCCAGCCGCAGCATGGTCGAGATCAGCAGCACGGTCGGAAAGGCGGAAAATTCCAAAGGCGCGTGGATGAATAGCGCCGTCATGAGGATCAGAACCGAGAGGGTGATTGAGATCGCGAACGCGATGTCGAGTAGCACCGGCGGTAGCGGCATGACCAGCACCACCAGGATCAGCAGCACGCCAATCGCGAGCACGAGATCGCCGCGCTTGAGGATCGCGCCGATCTCGCCGATACCTGGCAGACCGAACTTTTGGGTACCCGTTGCCGTTACGTCGGTCATGTCTGCCGAAGCACTCCGTCGTGCCCGATCATGGGCGCCAAATGGCTGCTGCGCGGCGGGAAGACCGCCGACACGTGATATGGGAACCGCGCTTGCGTCCAACGGGCTTGCCCTTAGTTCCGACGAAGACGGAAAAAATTGCCTCCCAATCCCCGGCAAAATTTGCCGTGTTTATGGTTAATCTCACGTTAATGGCGGGTCGGTTTGCCCCCACTATTTTGGTCGCCGAGGCCGCGCAGGCTATAATTATTAGGATTATAATCAGAAATAGATATGGGTGAGACCGATGGGGCGTTGGATGCGGTTCCTTGCTGGGCTTGTGCCGGCGGTCGTCGCCGGCGCGGGGGCGGTCGCCGAACCCGCCGCTGATTTCTATCGCGGCAAGACCATCAGCCTGATCGTCGGCAATCCGGTCGGCAATGATTACGACTATCGCGGCCGGTTGATTGCGCGGCATATCGGGCGTCATATCCCAGGCAATCCAACGGTCGTGCCGCGCAACATGCCGGGCGCCGGTGGGCTTGTCGCCGCCAATTGGATGGCCAAGCTCGCGCCGCAAGACGGCACCACGCTGTTCATGATCGCGCAGCCGCATGCGCCAGGGCAGGCGATGGGGCTGCCCAACATCCAGTTCGATGTGCGCGCCTTCCAGTGGATCGGCAACACCATCGACACGCCCAATGTCGTGAATTCCTGGTACACTTCGGGCGTCCGCAACATTGCTGATGCGATGGACCGTGAGTTGGTTCTGGGCGGCACCACCGGCACCAATTCGGTGGTTTATCCCGCGGTGCTCAACGCCCTCATTGGTACGCGCTTCAAGGTTGTTACCGGCTATCCCGGCGGCGGCGAACTCAATCTCGCAATGGAACGCGGCGAGATCCAAGGCCGCGGTTCCAACTCCTGGGCTTCTTGGAAATCCACAAAGCATCAATGGTTGGCTGAGAAAAAGATCATCATCCTGGTGCAGATCGCGCTCAAGCGGGCACCCGACCTGCCGGACGTGCCATTGTTGCTCGAACTTGCGAAGAATGATTTCGACCGCAAGGTGCTGACCTTCTTGTCGGCCGATACGGCGATCTCGCGTGCGGTTGTTACGACCCCGAATGTGCCGCGTGAGCGCGTCGAGGTGCTACGCCGCGCCTTCGACGCCACCATGGCTGACAAGGCGTTCCTCGCCGAGGCTGCCGAGGCGCGGATGGATATTGTTCCCAGCACCGGCGAGGCGGCGCAGCATGTGGCGCATTCGATCGTCGACACCGATCCGGCGGTGGTCGCCCGGGCGCGCGACCTCGTCAACGCGGCAGCGAAGTAAATCGTGCGTATTGTCAAAGACGCTGCCGTATTTCGCTGTCTGCAAATGCTGGTGGCGCTGGTGTTGCTGCCCGGATCGCCGGCGCAGGCTCAGATGCCGGCCGGGTTCGTAGATGCCGCCACCGTGGTCGACCAGCTGGTCGTCGACATGCGCTATTTCGGGGACGATAATTTCGTTGGCGTCCGGATCGACGGCTATGAGGCGCCACGTTGCCTTTTGGCCCGCCCGGCCGCGGTGGCGTTGGCGCGCGTGCAGAACGACCTTGCGCCGCAGGGCCTGGGGCTGAAGGTCTTCGACTGCTACCGGCCAACGCGCGCGGTGGCGCATTTTGTACGCTGGGCGCGCGATCTCAAGGACATGAAGCGCAAGGCTGATTTTTATCCCGATGTCGACAAGCGCGATCTGTTTAAGCTCGGCTATATCGCCGCGCATTCGGGTCATTCGCGCGGCTCCACCGTCGATCTCACATTGGTGCGTCACACCGCGGGCGGGGTGCCGGCTGAAATCGACATGGGCACCCGCTTTGATTTTTTCGGCGGTCAGTCGTGGCCCGCAAGCCGCAATATTGGCCCTGAGGCCCAGGCGAACCGCCAAGTGCTGGCGACGGCCATGCGGCGCGGTGGCTTTTTGCCCTATGCGCGGGAATGGTGGCACTTCACGCTGAGTCCGGAACCTTATCCCGCACGGTATTTCGACTTTCCGGTGCGATAGCGGCGGAGCTGCGCTCAGAAGCGCTCGACCCAGGGCCGCAGCTCGATCTCATTCGACCAGGCGTTGCGGGGCTGACGGATGATGTGAAGATAGCTTGCCGCAATCGCGTCCGGGTCGAGCAGGCTGTCCGGCTTGTCCGCGGGTTCCGTCCGGCGTGCGCTTTTGATGCCGCCGTCGATCACGACATGGGCAACATGAATTCCCAAGGGATGCAGCTCGCGCGCCATGCTCTGCGACAGCCCGCGTAAGGCGAATTTGCCCATCGCAAATGGCGCCGACTGCGGATAGCCCTTCACGCCGGCCGACGCGCCGGTGAACAGAATGGCGCCGCGTCCGTTCGGTAACATGCGGCGCACCGCTTGCTGCGCGACCAGAAAGGCGCCAAACGCGGTTACCGCGACGGCGCGCTCCACTTCGGTCGGGTCGAGTTCGGCGAACGGACCGCGGGCGCGGTAGCTGGCATTGTAGATCACAATCTCGGGCGCGCCGATGGTGGCGTCGAGATTGCCGAACAGCCTGTCGACGTCGGTGCGCTTGGCTGCATCGCAGGCGAACGTCTCGGCGCCGGTTTCAACCGCCAGCGCATGCAGGTCGTCGGTGGAGCGGGCCGCGAGCGCGACCTTGATGCCATCCTGGGTCAGCGCGCGGGCCAGCGAGGCCGACAGGCCGGCGCCCGCGCCGACGATGAGGGCCGTGTTTAGCTTTAGTTCGGTCATTGCACTCTCGCGATCGTCGTTGACACGGGCCGGACAGCCTATCATGCAGGATGCAAGGGCGGGCGCCGCTCTTTAGCATTGGCATATGCCGATGAATCCGGTTGCGGAAGAAGAGTCGACGCCATGCGGTATATCATTGCCCTCGGAGTTGCGATCCTCACTGTGGCGATGGCATGGCCGATACTGCGGAAATATGCGCCCAGGCGTCAACGGTCGGCGCAAACGCCGGCCAGCAAGGGCGAGCTCATCTATTTCGCGATTCTGATAACGCTCTCGCTGAGCTTTGGCATCAGCACGATGCTGTGGGTGTTCGGACGGTAGCTAGGCGGGTTAGGCCGCCCCGCGCATTTCGCTGTTGCCCGGCGGCGGGATCGGCACGCCTTCGTCGGCATATTCGTTGAGCTTGTTGCGCAACGTGCGGATTGAAATGCCAAGGATATTGGCGGCGTGGGTCCGGTTGCCCAGGCAGTGCTTGAGCGTTTCCAGGATCAGATCACGCTCGACGTCGGCGACGGTGCGTCCGACCAGCGCACGGGTCACCGTCTCGGCGGCGAGCGTTGCACGGGCGACGGCGGGGTTGCTCGCCTGGTCGAGCCGGGTGCCATCCGGAGAGACGATCCCTTCAATCCCGATTTCATCGCCGCTCGCAAGCAGTACGGCGCGGTGCAGCGTGTTCTCGAGCTCTCGGACATTGCCCGGCCAGCGGTTGAGCACCAGCGCGCGCCGCGCTTCCGCCGACAGCGGCCGTGCTGGGACGCCGTTGGCGTCGGCATATTTCTTGATGAAATGCTGGGCGAGTTCCAGGATATCCGCCGGCCGTTCGCGCAGCGGCGGGATTTTCAGGTTGACGACGTTGAGGCGGAACAGAAGATCTTCGCGGAACGTCCCCGCTTTCACGGCTTCGACCAGATTGCGATTCGAAGTTGCGATAATTCGGATATCGACCGACACCGGTTTGGCGCCGCCAACACGGTCGATCACGCGTTCCTGAATGGCCCGCAAGAGCTTGGACTGCAGTCGCACGTCCATCTCGGAAATCTCGTCGAGCAGGAGCGTGCCGCCGGTCGCCTCTTCGAACTTACCAATGCGGCGTGCGATCGCGCCGGTAAACGCGCCCTTCTCGTGGCCGAACAATTCGGACTCGAGCAGTTGTTCCGGGATCGCTGCGCAGTTGACTGAAATGAACGCTGCCTTGGCGCGGTTCGACCGAGTATGCACATAGCGCGCGACGACCTCCTTGCCGGTGCCCGATTCGCCGGTGATGAGCACCGAGGCGTCGGACGGTGCGATTTGCTGGGCGAGCTTGACCACATGCGCCATAGATTCGTCGCGGTAAATCAGTTCGCGCGCGTCGTCGGTGACGGCCGCAAGAATTGCGGCAATCAGTTCCGGATCGGGCGGTAATGGAATGTATTCTTTGGCGCCGGCATGAATTGCAGCGACTGCGGCGCGTGCATCGGTGTTGACGCCGCAGGCGACGATGGGGACCGAAATGCGTTCGGCTTCGAGCCGCAGCACGAGATCGCGAATATCGAGGGCGACATCCACCATCAGCAGATCGGCGCCGCGACCTGAGCGCAGCACATTCAGCGCCTGTTCGACATCGCTCGCATGCGTGACGCTGGCCCCGCGATCCATGGCGATCTTGGTCGCGGCTGTGAGCTGTCCCTTCAGAGTTCCAACGATCAGAAGTCGCATGGTCGTATCCTTGTATCTCGTTAAGTTGCAGCATCAGCAGTGCTTGCAGCTCAGTTCCGATCCGCTTTGATGATTTCCGTCATGGTGACGCCGAGTTTGTCTTCGACCAGAACCACTTCGCCGCGGGCAATCAGGCGATTATTGACGTAAAGATCGATCGCTTCACCAACTTTGCGGTCAAGTTCAAGAACGGTCCCGGGCCCCAGCCTGAGGAGGTCGCTGACCTCCATGCGGGCGCGCCCCAGCACGGCGGAAACTTTGACCGGCACATCGAATACGGCCTCAAGATCGGCAGCACTGTGGCTTTGCGGCTCAGATGATTCCGAAACCAGTGCGTCGGGGTCCATCGGCGGCGTGCCACCGGCTTCCAGATCTGGAAGCGGCAGCTTGTTGTCATCATCGCTCATTGGTCACCCCTATCTTCCGTTTGCTGCTGCGCGTTGCTTGTAACCGCGTCACTTCGCCGTGAATTGATATAACGCGCCACCGCTTCATCGATCACTGCGGCGATAGCAGCGCTGTCACGCTCGACGCCGCCATCCGCCCATTCGATGCGGCAGTCACCGACCGCGATGTCGGGCTCGGCGAGGACAACCAATTGCGTATCGGGACTGCAGCGACGGATGAGTTCGTCGAGCTTGTCGCGTGCAATCTCGTGTAATTTGTCGTTTACGCGCACGACCACGTGCGGGCATTTGACAAGATTGCGGAAGCAATCTGTGGCCAATGTTGCAATTTCGGCCAGTGGCTGGTGTGCCAGAAGTTCCGGCGCCAGCTTCTTTGCGACCGCTACGGCCACTTCGACCGCCTCAATTTCAAGCTTGGCGCCCACCGCGCTTAGCTGCGAATGCAGCGTCGTTACGGCGCTCACAATCCTCTCAAGCGCGGCCGCCGCGCGCTTCTCTGCCTCCGCCCTGGCCTCGTTGGCGCCCTGTTGAAATCCGCGTGCAAAGGCGTCGGCTTCCGCTTCCTTGAGCTTTGCCGCGTGCTCGTCGAGCCCGATCAAAGGCTTTTTCTCTCCACCGCCGGGGGTGAAGTCGGTCTCGAACATGAATTTGGCCGGCGCCGCGCTCATCGTTTGGTCCTCAATAGATCAGTTCTTCGGCGCCGCCGCTCTTGGAGATGACGATCTCGCCCTTGGCGGCGAGGTCCTTCGCAAGATTAACAAGCTGCGACTGGGCCTCGTCCACGTCGCGCAGCCGCACCGGGCCCATCGCCTGCATATCGTCGAGCAGCATTTTGGCGGCGCGCGTGGACATATTGCCCATGAAGAACTGACGCACCGTCTCGTTCGCACCCTTGAGCGCAACGGCGAGCTTGTCTTTATCGACGTTGCGCATCATCGTCTGGACCGAGCCGGAATCGAGTTTGGTCAGGTCGTCGAACGTGAACATCAGTGTCTTGATGCGTTCGGCGGCTTCGCGGTTCTCTTCCTCGAGCGCGGTCATGAAGCGCGTTTCGGTTTGACGATCGAAGTTGTTGAATATTTCCGCCATGACCTCGTGCGCGTCACGTCGCCGCGTTTGGGAGAGGTTCGACATAAATTCGGTGCGCAGTGTGTTTTCGACCCGCTCCAGGACTTCCTTTTGCACCGCTTCCATCTTGAGCATGCGGTTGACGACATCGAGCGCCAGATCTTCGGGAAGAATTCCGAGCACGCGTGCGGCATGTTCGGGTCTGAGCTTGGAAAGTACCACCGCGACAGTCTGCGGGTATTCGTTCTTGAGGTAGTTTGCGAGCACCTCTTCCTGGACGTTGGAGAGCTTTTCCCACATGTTGCGACCGGCGGGGCCGCGAATTTCCTCCATGATGCCGCCGACGCGCTCGGGCGGGAGGAACTGCTGCAAGAGCCGTTCGGTGTGATCGTAATTGCCCATCAGGGCGCCGGAAGCCGACAGTCGCCCGACGAATTCGAGCAACAGTCCTTCGACGGCGCCGGCGTCAATTGTCCCAAGCGTCGACATGACGATCGATAGCTCACGCAACTCTTCGTCGTCGAGCATGCCCCAGATCTTCCCGCCGTGCTGCTCACCGAGCGCGAGCATCAAAATGGCAGCGCGCTCCGGGCCGGTCAGCTTGCGGGTGCTCTGGTTTTCGCCGCTGCGCGCGGCGAGCGTGGCGACGAGGCCTTCGAGATCGCGCTTGGCTTTTTCGTTGTCTGGGTTCGTGGGCATGGTTTGTGATTAGGCCGCGCTTTCGTGGAGCCAAGTGCGGATAATTGCGACGGTTTCACCGGGGTTCTGCTGCACCAGTTCGCCGACGCGTTGCACCGATTGGGCATGGACTTGACCCTGCACTTGCGCGATATCGATCATTTTGGCGGTTTCGTTGGGCGTGACCTTGATGACCTCGGGGACCGCATCGATGCCGGGCGCATCGCTGTCCGCTACGGCGACGGCTTGATTCGTCCCGTCGGGCGCAAGAATGCGGCGGACCAGCGGCCGGATCACGGTGAACAGCACCACGAGGCCGAGCAACCCCATCACCAGGATTTCGACCCAGTGCATCACGTCTGATTTTGTGAACTGCAAGAAGCCGAGCAAGCCGGGTGGTTCGGCCAGCGGCGTGACGGGCGTTTCCGCAAAACGGAGGTTGACGACTTCCACCTGATCGCCGCGACGCTGGTCGAAGCCGATCGCCGTACGCACCAGCGCGGAAATGCGATCCAGCTCCTCCTTGTCGCGCGGCTGATAGGCGGGTTCGCCATTGGCGCCGCGCGTATAATTGCCATCGACCAGCACCGCCACCGAGACACGATTGACGCGCCCGCCTTCGGTGACCTCGGTCTTGGTGGAACGCGAAATCTCGTAATTGACCACTTCCTCGGTCTTGCGCGATTGATCGCGCGGGCTTTGGGTGCCCTCGCCAGTTCGCTGGCCGCCGGGCAACTCGTTGCCGACGGTGACTTGGCCTTCCTGGCCATTGGCGCTGGCGGATGATTCTTCCCGCGTCTGGCTTGAGCGCATGACCCGGCCTTCGGGATCGTATTTCTCGGAGGTTTGGGTCACGCGGTTAAAGTTGAAATCGGCGGTCAGCTGCACCCGCGCCCGACCCGGTCCGACCACCGAGGTGAGGATGGTTTCGACCTGCTCGCGCAATCGGCGCTCATAGGCGGTTTGACGTTCGTCGGCGCTCACGCCCATAGAACTGTCGCCGCGGGCACCGTCCGCCAGCAGCCGGCCGGTCTCGTCTACGACCGATACCCGCTCAGGCTTGAGGCCGTTGACTGCGGACGCAGTCAAATGCCGGATCGCACGGACCTGTTGCGGTTCAAGCGCGCCGCGGACCTTGAGGACGATTGAGGCCGACGCCTCGGGCCGATCGCGCGAGAATATTTGTCGTTCGGGTAGCACCAGATGGACGCGGGCCATCTGGACGCGGTCGAGCGCCCGGATGGTGCGCGCCAATTCGCCTTCGAGCGCCCGTAAGTGGTTGACGTTCTGGACGAAACTGGTGGCGCCGAGGGTATCAGAGCGGTCGAATATCTCGTAACCGACGCCGCCGCCCTTAGGCAGCCCGCCTTCCGCGAGCTTCATGCGCAGTCGGGTTACCCGGTCGCGCGGCACCAGGATGGTCCCGCCGTCATTGCGCATTTGGAACGGGATATTCTGTCGTTCCAGGTCTTTGATAATGGCGGAGGCGTCCTCCATCGACAGATCGGAGAACAACATGGTCATTTGCGGAGCCGACATCCGCATGATCAGGAAGGCAAAGAACCCGATCAACGCAATCGCGACCGCGACCATGGCCGCGATCCGGGCTGCGCCCAGCGATTTTAGGAACTCGCTTAGTCCTTGCACCGACGCAGATCCCCGGAAGTGGCCGACCCGGCAATATTTGCCTGGTTGATGGTTACCGCCGGGTTAACAATCCGAGGCAGAGACCGGGAGATGTCGAATTGCGATGCTTGCCGGTGAGCGCCGGCCGCTGGGATCGGTAGGCTAAAGCCCAACATCTATCGAGCGGCGATGCGCAAAAAACAGCGACGCCAGCGCAGGGGCCGGCGTCGTCAAGAATTCTTTAAGACGGGAAGGCGGAAGCTATGGGCGATACTGCTGGATGCGCGTGGTGCGCAAGCCGGCGAGCCCGTGCTGGTCGATGGAATACTGCCAAGACAGAAATTCCTCGACAGTCAGCGTGTAGCGGCTGCACGCTTCTTCAAGCGAGAGGAGGCCACCACGCACGGCTGCGACGACTTCTGCCTTACGCCGAATGACCCATCGCTTCGTGCCGGGAGCCGGCAGGTCAGCGATGGTCAGCGGGCTGCCATCTGGCCCGATAACGTATTTGGCCCTCGGTCGAAGGGGCTCCGTCATGAAATCACTCACGCACTAGACTGACCCAACACAGTGCGAAAACTACAGGTCGCGGCTTAAGATTTGCCTAAGCCAATCGGACAAATAAGGAAAATGTTGCCGTCTCGTCGCGGCGGACGGTGACGGACACAGCGCCAATCGGCTGTTCCGGTGTCGGAACCGGATCGGTTCCTAGCGCGTTACCACTTTTCACGCTTGCGTATCACACTTCAGTAACGCGTGTGGCGGTGCTGCGGCTCGCGGGATGTTTTTGGTAATATGTTATTGGCGATCGGCTCCCCGCATCCGCATGATTATCCGTCAGACTCCTGAGCGATCATTGCTTACACGCGCTGCCGGACGACACGCTTTATTTTGTCGAGGGTGAAGGTTTGGCCGCCAATCTGAAGTTCCGGAGGCGTTTTGGTGAGGTCGACCGAATCGACCACGCCTTCAATCTCACTTGGAATGGCAACCGACTGGCCGCTGGTGTCCTTGCCGGTGATTGAAATCGTATATTTTCCGTCCGGCCATTGCGTACCGTTGGCGTCGCGGCCGTCCCATTGGAACGCCTGATTGCCCGGGTTCATCGAGAAACTGCCGGAATAGACGGTTTGGCCGGTTGCGCTCTTGATTGTCACCGCCGCGCTCACCGGCTTTGGCACGTTGAACGTCCATGTCGCCTTGCCGTTCGCCAGTCCGGCAGTCTGGCCATCGATGGCGACCGTCGAACCTACAAAGGCGAGGGCGGTGGTGGCTTGCGCTGATTTCTCAATGGAAATGAGCGTTTCAAGCTGCTGGTTCTGTTTGATCTGTTGCTCGACCTGGGCGAACTGCACCAGTTGCTGGGTAAACTGGTTGGTGTCGAGCGGATCGAGCGGGTTCTGGTTCTTGAGCTGTGTGGTCAGCAGTTGAAGGAACGTGTTGAAGTTTCCGGCAATGGTCTTGCTATCGACGGCGCTGCCAATATTCGACGATGCTTGCGTGCTGTTGGCGGCGGTTATCGCTGCCTGAACATTGGAGGTGATGGGAGAGATCGTATTGACTGTGGCCATGGTTGGGTTCCTCGGCGTTGTCAGACGCGGATGTCGATGCTGCCGTCCCGCAGCGTCAGGCCGTAAATCACCGGCAAGGCTTCGCTCGGGGGTAATTCGGGGTCGGCGACCAACCCTTGCGGATTGTCGGATTTATTGTGGCCGTTGCGGTCGGCGAAGGCTTGGTCGCGCAGCGAAAATTGCAGGGCGTTATCCGATGTCTTGAGGCCGGCATCCTGTAGCGCACGCTCGAGCTGGTGGGCGTCGCGCCGCAGAACGTCGAGCGTCTCGGCGCGCTCGACTAAGAGCCGCGACGTCACGTGACCGCTGCGATCGATGTCGAGACGCACGTCAATGCGTCCAAGCTCGGGCGGATCGAGCCGGATTTCAAATCGGGTATTTCCGGCGTGTGCGCGCGTTGCGATCTCGACCGCCAGACTTTCGATTGCTACCGGCGGCGTCGCGAACTGTCGAACAGTGTCGGCGTGCTGCGCCGCGTGCGCCGCAGCTGCGGCTGCTTGGCCGAACTCACGCCCGGCTTGTGTGTGGGCGAGGTGATTGCTGTCAGGATTAGGTTTTGCGGACTGAACGAAGTCGCTGACCACGCTGCCGACTTGCGGCCGTTCAGCGGGTTCCTTGTCGTTCGCATGCGCGTTGGCAGGTGGCGTGGAAGGGGGAGCAGACGCCTCATCGGCTGGCGCAGTGTGTTGCGCGTCGCTGCCGTCGGACGACTCGGCCGCGGCGACGTCAGGACTTGCGGCATTGGGTGTCGCCGATGTCGTCGCTAAAGTGGCGGTGACTGGCCGCGGCTCCACGTGCGATTTGCTCGGCGGCGCTGCCGGCGGTAGCCCGTCGGGTGTTTCGTTGGATGCGGCGTGCGCCATTTCTTGTTGGACGGCTTCACCGGGATTGGTCTGCTCCGCCAATTGCTGCAGCCGATCGAGCGCCGGCAAGCCGATCGCTTGGTTGCGGCTGCGCGCGTCGGCGGCGCTGGTCTCGTCGCCTTGCGCAGCCGGGCCCCAAGCTGGGTTCGCCCGTGCCGCCGGCGCGCCAGCCACGTCGGCCATGTTCGCCGCAGCGGCTGGCGGAATGATGTTGGCTGCGGCAGGCGGCGTTGTGGCCGGCGCTGCGTCGGCCGCGCCCGTCTCAGCGGGAATCGCTGCTGGAGCGGTCACTGTGGTCTCGGTCGTCGCCGGAGGGGGCGGCGGCTGCTCGACGACGGTTAGCGGCACCTCGATCGGGGCCATCGCATTGCTTGTGGGGTCGGCCTTGGCCTCATCCGGTGCTTCCGCAACATTTTCCGGCTCGGTCTGCGCGGCGGCCATTTGATCGGATTGGCCGGTTGTCTCGGGCTGTTTTGTCTCGGTAGTTTCCGTCTCGGCAATGTCGTTGGGCGCTTCGGAGGCGCAATTCTCGTCAGAATGGCGGGGGCGCCGGGCTTCGTGCGGTCGGGGTTCCAGGCTCTCGTTTGTCCGTGTCGACTTGTTTCGTGGCGGCGGCGCGGCTTCGTCGTTGCCAGAAAGCAGCGCTGCAAAGGGTGAGGCGTTTGACCTTGGTTCTGGAACGCGATCGCGCTGCCGCTGCGTGGCTTGGTGGGCTTGGAAGGCGCTCGCCTTGGACGCCACGTGATGCACGGGTTCACCTCTTGACGCAGATTGGGCGATTGCCACGGTGCAAGCCTCGGGCCAGCCGGGGAAAAATAGAATCTTGCAAATAATCAAATACTTGGGATATATCCCCAACCCCGATGGTGTTCTGAGACCGGCATGTCATGCTGGGTCCGGCGGCAAGAACTGCCGATTGGATCGCCGATGCGGACTGGCTTGGGAACCGCTATATAAAGGCTGTTCACCGGCCAATGATGTGAGGAGTGCGGCTTGGCCGCAGCCCCGATGTTGAATTCGCTCGATCTGCCCGGACGGCCCCAGGACACGCGCGTGGTCGTTGCGATGTCGGGGGGCGTCGATTCCTCCGCCACGGCAGCGCTGCTGAAGGCCGAGGGCTATGATGTCGTAGGGGTCACACTGCAGCTTTATGACCACGGCGCAGCAATCCATCGCAAAGGAGCCTGCTGCGCCGGCCAAGACATCCACGACGCCCGCGCGGTCGCCAGCCGGATCGGAATTCCGCATTATGTGTTGGATTACGAGAGCCGCTTCAAGGAGACGGTGATCGATCCGTTCGCCGCCAGCTATATCGCGGGCGAAACGCCGGTGCCGTGCGTCCATTGCAATATGTCAATCAAGTTCAAGGACTTGTTGTCGACGGCGCGCGATCTTGGGGCGCATGCGCTGGCGACCGGACATTATGTTGCGAGTCGTCCGCTGGCCGGTGGCGGCCGGGCGCTCTACCGTGCCCGTGAGGCTGAGCGCGATCAGAGCTATTTCTTGTTCGCGACCACCCGCGAGCAACTCGACTTCCTGCGGTTTCCTTTGGGTGACAAGACCAAGGCGGAAACGCGCGAATTGGCGCGGCGCTTTGAGCTGCAAGTTGCCGATAAGCACGACAGCCAGGACATCTGCTTCGTGCCGACCGGCCGTTACACCGACATTGTTGAGCGCCTGAGGCCGGGTGCGGCCGATCCCGGGGACATTGTCGATCTCGGGGGCAGGGTCATCGGCCGCCATGACGGCATCATTCACTTTACGGTCGGCCAGCGGCGCGGCCTGGGCGTTGCCGCCGGGCATCCGCTCTATGTGGTGCAGCTCGACGCGGCGAACCGGCGTGTCATTGTTGGACCGCGCGAGGCGCTACGTCGCAGCCGCATGCAGCTCCGCGCGGTCAATTGGATCGGCGAGGGCGGGCTCGACGAGGTGCTGGCTGACAATCGCTGCGAGGTGTTCGTCAAGGTCCGCTCGACCCGGCTGCCGCAACCGGCTTGGTTGCGTCGTGCCGCCGCCGGTATCGAGGTCGAATTGGCGGGCGGCGAGGATGAGGTCTCGCCCGGGCAAGCTTGCGTTTTCTACGATGCCGCCGACGGCCAGTCGCGGGTCCTGGGTGGTGGATTTATCCAGAATGTGGCGGGACCGGCGAAGCTGCCACAATGCGAAACCGTGGCTGCGATGTCCCGCACCAGCCCAATATGATGAATCCGGCAGGTGCTGGAATGGGGACAAATATTTTTGTTGGCAGGCGACCTGACCCAGCCTTGGTTTGCTACAATGCGAAGTTCGGGACCATGAACGTAGTCGCGGCCAGGGGAGTGTTTTAACGTGTCGATGACGGGTGAGTTGAGTAACGACTCGGTCGCGAAGACCTACGCACAATGGGCGCGCTTTGCGCCAATCTACGATCTGGTCTTCGGACCGGCGCTTTCGCAGGGCCGCAAGGACTCGATCGCCGCGGCTGAGCGGGTTGGTGGACGCATCCTCGATGTCGGCATCGGCACCGGCATTTCACTGACAAAATATTCCGGCCGCAATCGCGTGGTTGGCGTCGACTATTCGGAGCCGATGCTGCGCAAGGCGCAGGCGCGCGTGAAAGAGCACAAGCTCAAGCATGTCGAGGCGCTGGCCGTCATGGACGGAACGCGACTTGGTTTTCCCGACCGCGCTTTCGATGCCGTGCTGGCACAATATGTCATCACCACGGTGCCCGACCCAGAAGGCACGCTTGACGAATTCGTCCGTGTCACTCGGCCGGGCGGCGAGATCATCCTGGTCAACCATCTCGGCGCCGAGAAAGGGTTCCGGGCGGACCTCGAGCGGTCGTTCGCGCCGATGGCGCGCAAGCTCGGCTGGCAGCCGGAATTTTCCTGGGCGCGGATCGACCGATGGATGCGGCGTAATGGCGGTGTCAACGTGGTCGAGCGCCGTTCGATGCCGCCATTCGGGCATTTCTCGCTGATCCGCTTTGAGCGCCTGGCGCTGGCCCGCGGGCAGTAAGATACTGGTTCGCTTGACTCCGGGGCCGGTGGTTCCTATATCGCGGCGCTCGCGTTAAGGCCAAGAACTCACTATATTTTCCAGGCGTTCTTGATCGGGCGCGTGGTGTGGCGGGGTAGCTCAGTTGGTTAGAGCAGCGGAATCATAATCCGGAGGTCGGGGGTTCAAATCCCTCCCCCGCTACCAACTATTTCAAAGGGTTAGACTTAAAACGTGGGGAATTTCTTGTCGCAGCGGGTTACGACAAGAGACTTGGAATTTCAATGGTTTCCACAGACTGACCGTCACTCCTTGCGACAACGCGGTGACAAGGCTTAGCTTGTCGCGCTTGGTGAAATCGGAAGCAGATTTGATGCTTGGCCCGCCGCGCGTGACGATTGGGTCCGGGGTGCGGATCGGTGCTGTCGACCGCACGCAGATTGATCGTCTGATGCTTGGGGTCAACGAAGCCGTGCATTACCTGAAACGCAGCTTGGGCACGATCTCCGTTGTTTCAGGCGCGCCGGCACCCGCACTTGCGACGATGAGCCGCTGCGACGATGCATTGTCGGTGATCCGCTGCGCCCTTGAGGCGGCCAGCAACGAAAGAATAGAGCGGGACCGTGTGCGCGCCTCGATGGACGAAAGCTTGAGGCAACTCGCCGCTGCGATGCGGCGCGCTCCGACCACGCCGCCACACGAGGTAGTGAAAGTGGATGATGTCCCGCCTCGTAAAGGTGGCCGCGCACCGAAAGAGTTTGTTTCGTCGCTGAACGTGATCGCCGGTGCATGGCTAGATGCTAACGGAATCCCTGAGCCGCGCGCGTTGCTCGAGCGGTATCTTCTCGACGTTTGTGATCGGCAGGGGTGGGTTTACTCCGAGACCCAGGCCAAGCAGCTCGCGCGTCGCGCCGTTGATGCCTACATCGCGCACGGCACCGGCGAGGTCGGAAACTAATTCCCACCCATTCCCGCCCGACAAGCTCTCGCTGAAAATGCACGTTCCCCCGCGTCGCCGATCAGACGTGAGGACACCATGCAAAATGATTCCGAATTCTCGCCGGCCGCCGATCGCATCGATGGGGCGAAGGGCCATCGTCGCGTTCCTGGGACTTACTGAGCGCCAGTGCCGCTACCGCCTCGAACGCCAACTAATTCCTCATGCCCGCGAGGGGGAACGGTTCGTTGCCAGCAAGCGTGCGCTTCTCGACTACTGGGCGCGGATGACGTCTGGCACCGGCGCGGCCGCGTAATCCGCCATGCAAAAAAACGACGAGAAGAACCCCGGCATCGGTGGCACGATGCGCGTGCGCATTTCGCACCGTCCGGTGTGCAGGCGCGGATCATCGCCGATCTGCTGTTTGAGCGGGGTCGGCGCGATGACCCGAGCAACAACCGGTCGTCACCATCTGCGTGATTACGGCGCCGACCTTTATGAAACTCCTGAAGTCGCGACGGGGACGCTGCTGCGCGCGCATCGGTTCGCACGTTTTCAAAATCTTTTCTCAGACCCCGCTCAGAAAATTTTCGCAAAAGCCAGGGTAGTCTATTTTCTTGAGCCTTGCAGGCGGTGATACCTCTATCTTGTTTTCTCGATCCTTGGCGACATGCTTGGGGCAATCCAATACATTCCGTACTTTGCGCACGAAGGCTGGCTCGCGGTGAAGTTTCTTGGCCGCGCAATCAGCTATGAAGGCACCGTTCTTTTTGACTTCATCATGAGACGCGAGCCTGCGCTTCTCAGGTTCGCCCCGATTTTCTTTCCACAGGCCATTCGCTGAATGCGAGTACCCAAAGGAAAATCAAGTTCACGAACGGGACGAACACGAGCAACGACCAAAATGGCGACAAGCCGATACGATTAAGAATTCGCCCAAGCGGGTATAGAACGATCGCGACCATCGCCACGAAGATCAGCCAGTGAAAAACGCCATAGCCTGTCATTAAAGTCCAATTATCCATCATCATGATCGCACCTGATGTTTGTGGGTTAAGTTTTAGGACGGCATCTGTGCAAGCTCGCGGATCGATGCGGCGATGATTTCGCCCAGATCGATACCGTTGGTCTCGTGGGGTATGCTGTTTGAGGTGATCACGCGTGCGCCTGCCTGAACGAGTAAGGCATTCGAGTTATCGGCGAACAGTCCGTGGACCGCAATACATACAGGGGTCGTAGCCCCGCGAGCGATAAGAAGGCGGACAGCTTCAATCATTGTTCGTCCGCTCGATATGATGTCGTCAACGATAACGGGCGTGCGCCCATCGAGATCCTGCAAATTCCGAACGGAGATTTCCACTGCGCGGTCGCCGTGCCGAACTTTCTGCAGGACCGTGTATGGCGCGTTGGCGTCCTTTGCCACGGCTGACACCCACTGGTCGCTCTCGCTATCGGGGCCGATGATCACCGGATTTGGCACGTGTGATCTGATCCATTGCGACATCAGGGGGGCGGCGTGGACGACGCAAGTGGGAATACGATAGATTTCACTGAGCGAGCCATAACGGTGAAGGTGTGGATCGACCGTTACCAGCCAATCGAAGGCGTCGGAAAACAGACGGGCGACTTGACGCGAAGTCACGGCCTCGCCCGGTTTGAAGCGCCGGTCTTGTCGCATATACGCGAGATAGGGTGCGACTAGGCCGACAGTCGATGCGCCGAGCTCGCGCGCCGTCGCGGCCGCAAACAACAATGGTAAAATCCTTTCGTTTGGGTGATTCATCGTGCAAATAATTATGAGAGCCCGTCCCGATAGATCGGTTAGGAATTGCAAATGTGTTTCACCATCGGGAAATGCGCGCAACTCGACTTGGCCGATCTCGGCACCAAGAAATGGCATCAGCGACTTTGTCATCGCTTCATTGCCGGGCATCCCAATTAGGAGCGGCGTTGTCATGGTTCGCGGATCGCAATGATGTCGTGATTGGCCGAGGCATAGTCGAAGGCGTAGGCCAACTCCCCAGGTGACTCCGTGTGGACGGTACACAGTGGTTGTCCCAATGTGACCTCGTCCCCGACGGAAACGTGTAAGTCAACGCCAGCGGCCTTGTCGTCGGGCGCGCCGGCGAGTTTTGCAAGACGTGCAATCCTGCGGTTGTCAATGGCGAGCACATCCCCCGATCGTTCCGCCAACAGCGGTCGTTGCTGGCTTGAGGTCGGCGGTACGCGCATTCCTCCTTGCGCTTCGCAGATCCGCTGAAACTTCGTCCAGGCGCGGCCATTGTCAAGCGCGGCGGTGGCCAATGTTTCACCGCCATCTGGAGGCGCGGCTCCCGCCAGTTCCAGCAAGGCACCGGCGAGCGCGGTCGCCCTTTGCCGCAAATCCTGCGGAGCATCTGGTTCGCATCGCAGGACTGATAGGACATCGCGGGCCTCAAGAGCGGGGCCGATTCCCCGCCCGACAGGTTGTAGTCCATCGGTCGCCAGCGTCTTGACCTTCAATCCAAAAGTTTCGGCAACCTCGACGATGTCCTGGGAAAGGGCCTTGGCGGTCTCCGCGCTGCGTACTTTCGCCGTCGGGCCAACGGGCAGATCGATCACGACATGCGTAGAACCCGCAGCGATCTTCTTGGACAGGACCGAGGCAATCAGCTGCCCTTCGCTGTCGAGGTCCAAAGCGCGCTCGACACGGATGAGGATGTCGTCCGCCGGGCTCAGCTTGATCGCGCCGCCCCATACCACGCATCCGCCTTCACGCTCGACCACCTGTCGAATCGCAGCGGTATCGAGATCGACCGGGGCCATCGTCTCCATGGCGTCGGCGGTCCCCGCTGGCGACGTGATTGCGCGCGACGACGTCTTTGGCATCGTGAGACCCAGTGATGCCACGATTGCCACGATGAGGGGGGTCGTCCGATTTCCGGGAAGGCCGCCGACGCAATGCTTGTCGACGATGATGCCGGCAGGCCAGCGTAGTCGTTCGCCTGTTTCCACCATGGCGTGGGTCAACGCGAGTACTTCCTTGTGATCGAGCGGCCTTGCCGCGCAGGCCGTGAGAAAGGACGAGAGATAAATGTCCGAATACTTGCCATCGACGACGTCGCGGACGATGGCGTTGAACGCGGGTTCGCCCAGGTCGTGTCCATAGATGCGGCTGCGGACGTGGCTGAGGGAATCAAGCGGAGCAGGGTGGGTCACGGTAATCGTGTCGCCTTCATTCAAGCTAAGGCGTCTCCAGGCTGATTCGGACAATGCGGCCTCATCATGCGAGATGAGATCGCCTGTTGCTTGATACAGGGTGGCAATGACTTGCCGTTTCCCGTTGCAGAGCAAAACGCGAGTATGGGCCGAAAACCCCTCAGATCGGCAGACATCGCATTCCTTGTGCATGACGACGATGGCTTCGTATTGGGTGTCCAGCCCGAGGCGCCGCGCGCGTACACTGTTGGGTGCCATGCCCGCGTGGCGCGTTTCAGATTTTCCCCGTCCGTTCATGTCAACTCGACCTTCTCCCCGAGGTCGGGGACCCTGCACGGCCAGCCCAGTTCCTCCTCAATCCGGTGACGCAAAGCATCAGACGCACTCGGCTCGCCATGCACCAGATAGGTCATCTTGGGAGCCGCCTTGAAGCCCCGCAGCCATCTGAGAATTTCATCCGCATCGGCATGGGCGGACAGCATTTCGAGATTTTTCACCTGCGCGCGAACCGGCACGTATTCGCCGTGTATCTTGATGCTTTCTGCTCCGGACACCATCGCGGCGCCACGGGTGCCACCGGCCTGAAAGCCAGCAAATAGAATTGTGCTCTTCGGGTCCGGAGCATAGCGTTTGAGATGATGTAGCACGCGCCCACCCGTCGCCATTCCGCTTGCAGAAACGATGACCTTCGGCACCGGGTTGGCGGTGAGCGCCTTGGAGTCCTCAACGCTGCGAGCGTATTCCGCGACGGCACAGGAGCGCCGGCATTCGGTCTCGGAAAGCTTGTGATCCTTGACGTATCTGCAGAAGACTTCGCTGGCGTCCACCGCCATCGGACTATCGAGAAAAATCGGCACGTTTGCCAGCAGGCCCTTGGATCTGAGGGCGTGCAGGTGAAACAAGATGCTTTGAACGCGTCCGACCGCGAACGCCGGGATGACGACGGTTCCTCCGCGGCCGATCGTGTCGCTGATGACCTCCGCGAGGGCATCGGCCGGATCGCGCTTATCGTGCCGCCGATTGCCATAGGTGGATTCCACCAAGAGATAGTCGGCCCGATCGACCGATACGGGGTCGACCATCGTCGCATCGCCATAGCGCCCGATATCGCCGGAGAAAACAACAGTGATGCCGCCCCAATCGATTTGAGCAGACGCTGCGCCCAAGATGTGTCCCATCCGACGAAACCATAGCTTGGCGCCGTTCGGTAGGGCCTGCTCCTCGTCAAAGGGCGCCGGTGTCAGCTGGTCGAGAGCGGCCCACGCGTCCTGTTCAGTGTAAAGCGGCATTGCGGGCTTATGCTTGGAAAACTTGTGGCGGTTCGCGTAGTCGGCGTCCTTCTCCTGCAGGTGCCCGGCATCGGGGAGCAGGACTGCGCAGAGTTCACCCGTGGCGCGCGTGCAGAAGACACGCCCTTTGAAGCCACGCTTGACCATCACGGGTAGGTAGCCGCTGTGGTCAAGATGTGCGTGCGTGAGGACAACCGAACCGATGGTGCGGGGCTCGATCGGGAATGGCGCCCAGTTCTTCAGACGCAGCGCCTTGAACCCCTGAAACAGCCCGCAATCGATAAGAAGATTGTGTTGCTCACGCTGGAGCAGAAATTTTGAGCCGGTCACCGTGCCAGCCCCGCCCAGGAAGGAGAGGGTTATGTTCATAAAATGATTTCACAATAATCGCTTCAATGGCCGAAGTTAGTGGACTGAGGCTCCCGCCTATTTGATGATTTTATGCCTTTCTGTATCGAAATGGATTTGATCAGCATCAATTCACCCGACCCGCGACGCGCTAGGTTTCTACTGTAAGAGGGGAGGATAAGCCATGCGTGCCTTCTTTGCTGCTGTAGCTGCTGCACTCGTCATAGCCATAGGTTCCGGCTTGATTCTTGACCGAGGATGGGAACGTGTCGACCAGAAGTTCACTTCGCGAAGCGGGGTTGGGTTGCCGCCCGATCATGGCAATACCCATAATCTTGTCGGGAAGGACTGGTGGTCGGCAAGGGACCATTAACATCCCCTGGAAATCGGTGTATGTTTAAATAAGGTAGGTTCCATGATCGAAGCAGTTACATTTCGATCGCAAATGCGCGGATGCACAAGAGCTGCAATCCTGTTGGGGGTGGTGGCTTTGTCTCTGCTTTTTCTTCTCGCTTCGACGGATATTTCTCAAGCTTGCGCAAGCGCTGCCAAAGCAGCGAAACATGTAAAAATCACTATTGCCGCTGTAGAGTTGCATTCTAATGGCACTCTGCAAAAAGTGGCTGTCGACGTTTTTGACGTCGCGAGTGCAGCTGCTGCAAGCCCAAGTCAGGTGCCGGCGTTCCAATGCTGCAACATCTCCGGCAATCACTGCACCGGCGATGCCTGTGCAAAAGGATGCTGCGCTGCATGTGCGCCGACAGTTCTTGCGTCGAGTGATAACTTCGCTCTTATCGATATTTCTTGCGCTTACGTCGACTCGCAAGGGTCACCCGTCTTTTACACAATTCCTTCTCCTACCTTTCGGCCCCCTCGAACCATTGCTTGAGCTGCTGCTGCGGCCCAGCCGGTAGAAATTGATCGTGCCGGTGCCGCTGCAGCGCTTGCTTTCGCCTCGACTTCGCTCATGCGCCTGCGCGCTGAGCAGTTCCGAGCGGCCGAACAATCGTGGACGTCAGATCGAAGCGGCCACAGCAATGTCCACACGCAGACGACATTCATAGGAAACGCAAATGGATCCCAAGGGGAGACGAGTCATGCAATCCACATGTCAGAAACTTCACATCAGTAAACGGAGAACGAAGATGAGTTCCACTTTGAAATGCTTGCGATTCGGAGCGGCGATTCTAGCCGTTATGTTCGTGCTGTCGAACGCATCGACAATGAGTGCGTTGGCTCAAACCACGTCGCCTGCAGCGACGGTGGTTACCTTGCCTGAAGCAACCATCAAAGCCCTTCAGGATGCGCTGAACAAGCAAGGTATCGCTGTGAAGGCGAGCGGTGTTTTGAACGACGAAACGCGGGCTGCGATCAGGACGTATCAGTCCCAACATCATCTGCCGGTCACCGGCGAGCCCGACAAAGCGACGCTGGGCAAACTCGGCGTCGTTATGGCGCAGGGCGCAGCCCCGGCGCCGACCCCGGCAGAATCCGCACCGCCAACAACGGGTCAAGGCCAGATGCAGGGCGGCATGATGATGAATTGCCCGATGATGCAAGGCCAGATGCAAGAAATGATGAAGATGATGATGGGAATGATGAAAATGATGCAGACAATGCAGGGGCAAATGCAGCCTGAGCAGATGCCGCCCGGCCAGACGATGCCACAGATGCAGCCCGGCGCGAAATGATCGAGTCCGTTGAGGCATAGCCGTCCTTCGAGACAGCGCGGCCGATTGCTACGGGCGCGCTGTCTGATTCCTTCCGCGTCGCCATTCGGGATTACGCGGACGAACTGAGCAAAAGAAGCGAGCAAGATAGGTCATGAGTTCAACCCGAAACGTCGAACTTCGAATTGGCGGAATGACGTGTTCGCATTGCCCGCCCGCAGTTGAAAAAGCGCTCTTGAATGTCGCCGGCGTAATTGCCGTGCAGGTCAATGCGGTCACGAATGTGGCAAGGATCGAGTACGATTCTTCGCGCGCCAAAATAGCCGAGTTCCTGACAGCGATCCGGTCGCTCGGTTACATGCCCGGTACGGCGACGACGCGAACGCAGGTCAAAAACATGCATTGCAGCTCATGCGTTGTTCGAATCGAGTTGGCACTGCGGCAGACGCCAGGCGTTATTTCCGCTCGCGCAAACCTCGGTCCGAATGCGGTCGACATCGAATATCAGCCCGAGAAAGTCGATTTTGAAGCGATCCGCAGAGCGATCGAATCCGCCGGCTACCGGGTTGCCGATCCGAAAGTGGATCCGAAAAGCGACGTTCTTGATCCCGCGGAGGCAGCAAACGAAGAAGAATATCGCGCCTTAATGCGCAAATTTTGGTTTGCGGCAGTTATCTCGATCCCGGTGATGGCGCTGAGCTATCCCGACCTGATCCCAGGCCTGCGCGAGTGGATGCCGATGGGAAGCGACACCCGGCGGGCCGTTTGGGCGTTGTTGGGTGTGCTGAGCTTTCCGGTGCTGGTGTGGGCCGGTTCGCAGTTTTTCACCGGTATGTGGGACGCGCTCAAGCACCGCGCTGCCAACATGCACACCCTGATCGCGATCGGCATCAGCGCGGCTTACGCCTATTCGGTCGTTGCCGTCGCGTGGCCCGGAATATTCCCCAACATGGCGCTCGCCGAAGTGTTCTGGGACGTGACCGACGTCGTGGTGGCGCTGGTTGTTCTTGGGCTCGCCCTTGAGATCAAAGCCAAGGGACGCACTTCGCAGGCAATCAAGAAGCTGATCGGGCTGCAGGCCAAGACCGCGCGGGTCGTCCGGGACGGCAAGGAAACCGACATTCCGGTTGAGGAAGTGCTGGTCGAAGACGTTATCGTCGTCAGGCCGGGCGAAAAGGTCCCGGTCGACGGCAAGGTGATCGCCGGGGCAAGTGCGATCGACGAGTCGATGATCACCGGCGAATCGATGCCGGTTGAGAAGCAGACCGGCGACGAAGTCATTGGTGGGACGCTGAACAAGACCGGTAGCTTCCGCTTCGCGGCGACCAAGGTTGGTAAGGACACCGCGCTCGCCACCATCATCAGGATGGTGAAGGATGCCCAGGGCTCGAAGGCGCCAATTCAGCGCGTCGTCGACACTGTGTCGGGATACTTCGTCCCTGCCGTCATGATCCTCGGAGTCCTCGCATTCATTGTTTGGTACAATTTCGGTCCTGAACCCCGGCTCATTTTCGCCACCGTCATCTTCGTCACCACGCTCATTATTGCGTGTCCGTGTGCGCTTGGACTTGCCACACCGACATCGTTGACCGTGGGCATTGGCAAGGGGGCCGAGAACGGAATCCTGATCCGCTCCGGCGATGCCTTGCAGGCTTCGGAAAAGCTCAACTCCATCATTCTCGACAAGACCGGGACGATCACACGCGGCGAGCCAGCATTGACCGACGTGGTCGTGACGCCAGGCCATGACGAGCGGGAGGTCTTGCGTCTGACGGCATCGCTGGAACGCGGTTCCGAGCATCCGCTTGGAGAAGCCATCGTCAAAGGTGCCGAGGCACGAAAGCTTACGCTGGTTGACGCCGAGGGCTTTTTGGCAATTCCCGGGCTTGGCGTGAGCGGCCGAATCGACGGCCACGACGTGCTGTTCGGAAACGCCAAGCTCATGCGCGGTCGCGGCGTCGCAATCGAATCGCAGCAGACAGATTGGGAGCGCCTCGCCAGCGAAGGCAAGACACCGATGTACGTTGCCATCGACGGCAGTGCGGCCGGGTTGGTTGCGGTCGCTGACACCGTAAAGCCCGATTCGAAAGCGGCCATTGCGGTCTTGAAGAGCCTCGGCATCGAGGTCGTCATGCTCACCGGCGACAACGAGCGCACCGGCCGCGCTATTGCGCGAGAGGTCGGAATCGACCGCGTGCTTGCCGAAGTCCTGCCCAATGACAAGTCGCACGAGGTCCAGAAATTGCAATTGGAAGGCAAGAGCGTCGGCATGGTTGGCGACGGCGTCAACGACGCACCAGCGCTGGCGCAAGCGGATGTCGGATTCGCCATTGGCACCGGCACCGATGTTGCAATCGAAGCAAGCGACGTGACGTTGATCAAAGGCAGCTTGATGGGTGTTGTAACAGCGATTGAGATCAGCAAAGCGACGATGCGCAATGTGCGCCAGAACCTTGTCGGCGCCTTCGGCTACAACATTCTCGGTATTCCGGTGGCCATGGGCCTGTTGTACCCGTTCATTGGGCTGCTTCTTTCTCCGCTCATCGCCGCGGCTGCGATGGCGTTTAGTTCAGTGACGGTCGTCACCAACGCCAACCGTCTGCGTTTCTTTCAACCGAGGAGGATCGGACCATGACGCCAGATCGTTGGATTGTCACCGTCACCGGGCTTGCGCTGGTGGCCTTCATCGTTTGGTTCTTCTGGCTCAAACGCTCGACGGGATTCCGGGCCACTGAAACAAGCGGCGGTTACCAGGAGGCGATGATCCTGGTGAAGGGCGGCTACACCCCCGATACGATCATCGTGCGCAGCGGGCGGCCGGTCCGGCTGAATTTCCGTCGGGAAGAGACCGCGTCGTGCTCGGACAAGGTCATCTTCGCCGATTTTCAGAAGAGCGCCGAACTCCCCACCGGTCAGACAGTGGCGGTCGAGTTCCTGCCAAAGCAACCGGGCGAATACGCGTTTGCATGTCCGATGGGCATGTTCCGCGGGCGCCTCATCGTTGAATAGGAGAGTTCCATGTCGGACGAACACGCCGAGCATCGAAATCAGTCGCAGGGGAACTTCCTGACATCGCGTGCCGGGCTGGTTCTGTTGGGCTTTCTAGCAATTGGAGGAATCCTGCTGTTCACCGAACACCGCGCTCATGTCCTGGGTGCGCTGGTCTGGCTACCGCTGCTCCTGTGCCCGCTCATGCACATTTTTATGCACGGCGGGCACGGTGGGCACGGCGGTCATGCGGGACATGATCGACAAGATCGCGAAAGGAGCAAGCCATGAACGCCGAGACATCTGCCTATGGGCTATGGAGCCTTGTCATTATCAACTCGGTCGTCTTCGTTCTGTTTGCCTACAGTTTTTCCAAGCCGCGGACGGGACGGGATTGGCGCTCGTTTGGTGCGTTCAGCGCGTTTTTGGTCGCGCTGTTTGCGGAAATGTACGGCTTTCCGCTGACCATCTACTTTCTGTCTGGCTGGCTGCAGAGCCGTTTCCCCAATGTTGACTGGTTCTCCCACGATGCCGGCCATCTGCTCGAAATGATGCTCGGTTGGAAGACCAACCCGCATTTCGGAATGTTCCACATCCTGAGTTACGTCCTCATCGGGGCCGGCTTTGTGCTGATCGCCGCTGCCTGGCGTGTGCTCTTCGAAGCTCAGCAACGCCGGACTCTAGCAACGACCGGCGCCTACAGCTACGTGCGCCACCCGCAATACATCGGCTTCATTCTTGTGATGCTGGGCTTTCTTGTGCAGTGGCCGACACTGCTCACGCTCGCGATGTTTCCAGTTCTGACTTTCATGTACATCAAGCTCGCCAAGCGCGAGGAACGTGACGCAATTGCCGAATTCGGCAACGCCTACGAGACCTATGCCGCGGAAGTACCGGCGTTCATTCCCAAGCTTGGGCGGCTGTTCCGCCGATCATCGACCGGGGACTATCGCCATGGCCGATGAAAAAAAGCCGCTGATCAAGCGTGAATTCAAGTTCGACTTGATCTACTTCATCGCTGTCATCGTCGCGGTGCTTTTCATTCGCGAGTTTTTGGTTGATCAAGGCCACGTCAAGACGATTCCCTACAGCGAATTTCGAGAGCTTCTCGACAAAGATCGCATTGCGGACCTCGTGGTGGGACGCACGAGGATCGTCGGCGCCTATCGAACGCCATCTGAAAAAGGCGGCCCTCAACATTTTTCGACAATTCGGGTCGATCCACAAATCGCCGACGAGCTTGCTCGGCGCAATATAACGTTCTCCGGCGAGCCAGAGCCCGGTGTTATTGCGGGCTTCTTGTCGTGGTTTTTGCCAATTGCCGGTTTCGTCCTGCTCTGGATGTTCGTCATGCGTCCGATGATGTCCGGCCATGGCGGCGGTCTCATGGCGATAGGGCGCAGTCGGGCCAAGGTTTACGCGGAACAGGACGTCAAAGTCACCTTTGCAGACGTTGCCGGTGTTGACGAGGCGAAGCAGGAGCTAGCCGAAGTGGTCGGCTTTCTCAAAGACCCAAAGACCTACGGGCGGCTCGGCGCCCGCATTCCAAAGGGGATATTGCTTGTCGGTCCGCCGGGAACGGGAAAGACGCTGCTGGCGCGCGCGGTCGCCGGTGAAGCAGGTGTCCGCTTCCTTTCCATCACAGGCTCCGAATTCGTGGAAATGTTTGTGGGCGTCGGCGCCGCGCGGGTACGCGACTTGTTCGAGCAGGCACGCCAGCAGCCGCCTGCAATCATCTTCATCGATGAACTCGATGCGCTGGGTCGAGCGCGGGGGATCGATTTTCCGGGCGGCGGCCACGACGAAAAGGAGCAGACCCTCAATCAGCTTCTGGCGGAAATGGACGGCTTCGATCCGAGCATCGGGGTTATCGTGCTGGCCGCGACAAACCGCCCGGAAATTCTCGACCCAGCGCTGTTGCGAGCCGGTCGCTTTGATCGTCAGGTTCTCGTCGACCGGCCAGATCGCAAGGGGCGCGTTGACATTCTTGGCGTTCATCTCAAGAAAATCAGCGTCACACCCGAACTTGATGTGGACGCGGTCGCAGCGTTGACCCCAGGCTTCACCGGTGCGGACCTCGCCAACCTGGTCAACGAGGCGGCACTGGCGGCAACCCGTCGCGGCGGTGAGGCGACGACGCTTGAGGATTTCACGCAGGCGATCGAGCGCATCATTGCCGGCCTAGAAAAAAAGAGCCGGATACTCAGGCCGCGCGAGCGCGAAATCGTCGCGCACCACGAGATGGGTCACGCCATCGTGGCGATGGCGTTGCCGGGAACCGATCCCGTGCAAAAGGTCTCGATCATACCGCGCGGAATTGCTGCGCTTGGTTACACGATGCAGCGGCCGACCGAAGATCGCTTCCTGCTAAGCCGCTCGGAACTTGCCAACCGCATGGCTGTGCTGCTTGGGGGGCGTGCGGCGGAAAGCCTTGTCTTTGCGGAGGTGTCAACCGGAGCCGCCGACGATCTGGTCCGGGCTACCGATATCGCTCGCAACATGGTGGTTCGCTTCGGCATGACACCGGAACTCGGTCAAGTTGCCTTGGAGCCGGAGACGGGCAGCTTCCTGATTGGCCAGATACCGATGTGGCGCCCGCGGTCCTATGGTGATGGTACGGCGGAAGCGATCGATCACGCGGTCAAGAATTTGATCGACGAGGCTTTCCGTACCGCGCGTGCAATTCTCGAACGGAATAGACCCACTCTCGATGCCAGTGCGCGCGAACTGTTGGCGCGCGAGACGCTCGGCCCGGACGATCTTGCAAAGCTTACGAAGGAATTGGTGCAGGTTGGTGCAACGAAGCGACTGTTGGCTTCAATCTGAATGGAGTTGGTGATGGGTCAATTATTTCAGCGCGCACTTTCCGCCCCAATACGTACTCGATGTGCGGCAAGGACACGAGCATGGAGGTCGCGGCTGAGGTTGTCGCGAGGAGTGGCCATCGCGGCGGTCGTTGCTGCGGCAAGTCTTGTCTCCATACCAACGCTTCCAGCACAGCCAATCGGCAGTTATACGCGGACAGCTGGTGGACTGACAGTTTATCTCGGTGTCATACCCGCGCGGGTGGTTAAGGAGGCGATGCATCGTGGAGCCCCGAGCGGACCCCATGATTACCATATTACGGTGGCGATCTTTGATGCTGCGAGCACGGCGCGAGTCGTGGATGCAACAGTAACCGCGGAGGTGTCGGGGATCGGCCTTTCAGCGAGGACGAAACGACTGCAACCGATGAACATCGCCAATACGATCACCTTCGGCGGCTTTTTCTACCTACCTGGCGCCGATCTCTATACGGTCAGGGTGTCGGTTCGGCGCCCGGGCACCCAACAGCCAGTCGTTCTCGATTTCAAATAC
Source organism: Xanthobacteraceae bacterium (assembly GCA_022841625.1). Classification (GTDB taxonomy): domain Bacteria; phylum Pseudomonadota; class Alphaproteobacteria; order Rhizobiales; family Xanthobacteraceae; genus VAZQ01. The sequence goes on along the minus strand of JALHRD010000025.1, from coordinate 6,585 downwards.
GACCACCGCCGTCAATGATGAAAATGGAAACGTAATTCGGCGCCGACACGCCGCCGAACGAGCCACGAGGAAAGGGAGCGCAAGCATGGAGGCATTTCTCCAATGACACGAATCGCTCCCAAACTGCCGCGTGCTTGCCCATGGTATCTGCAGCCATTCTTCTGGAATCAGCGCCGCAAATATGGAGCAGTACTTGAGTCCGCGCTGCTATGGGCGCGCGCGCCGAAGGTGTTTCTCGGCGTTGCATTTCTCTACGGGATGATTGATCGAAAGAGTTCGCCGCTGCATCCGATCTTGCGGTCACTTGTTACGGTCCGCGTATCACAGCTAAATGGCTGTCGTTTCTGTGTCGACATCAACTCAGCCACGCTTCTAAAACGCGGTGTTGCGTTGGATAAGATCAATACACTCGATACTTGGAGTCAGAGTGATCTGTTCAGCGAGATTGAGTGCATTGCGCTTGAGTACGCGGAGGCGGTCACTCTCCGATCGAGTGCGATTGACGAGGGATTGATGCGGCGGTTGCGGGAACGGTTTAGCGACGATGCCATCGTCGAACTGACCGCTCTTATTGCATTCCAGAATCTATCGAGCAAGTTCAACAGCGCTCTAGGAGTACCGCCGCAGGGGTTCTGTCGGATGCCGACGTAGAGGGCTGAACGAAACCGGCTTTCAAAATGAATCAGAGCATCTTTACCGCGCAAGCTCTTACCAAAATCTACGCCTCGGGAGAGGTGGAGGTTCGTGCGTTGCGCGAGCTCGATCTCGATATTGCGGCTGGCGAAGTCGTTGTCCTGCTTGGCCCCTCGGGCAGCGGCAAGTCGACGCTCCTGAATATCATGGGTGGGTTGGATCGCGCATCGAGCGGCCGGCTGTATTTCAATGATCTGGAATTGACCTCTCTGGGAGATCGGGACCTGACGACGTACCGCCGCCAGCATATTGGTTTCGTGTTCCAATTCTACAACTTGATGCCGAGCCTGACGGCCTATGAGAACGTCGCGTTGGTAACTGAAATCGCGGAACATCCCATGCGCCCGGAGGAGGCCCTTGCGCTTGTGGGTCTCGAAGCGCGCATGGATCACTTTCCGTCGCAGCTATCCGGCGGCGAGCAGCAGCGCGTCGCGATCGCACGCGCCATCGCGAAGCGGCCGGAGGTGTTGCTGTGCGACGAGCCGACGGGCGCCCTCGACTCCAAGACTGGAATTCTCGTGATCGAGGCGTTGTTAAGCGTCAATGCACAGCTCGGGACCACGACGCTCATTATCACCCACAATGCCAGCATTCAGACCGTTGCAGATCGCGTGTTGTTTTTTGCCGACGGTCAGATCTCCAGAATACAAAAGAATGAAATGCGCCGTGCAGCGGCCGCACTGAGCTGGTGATCGGATGCGCGTTCTCGACATCAAATTATTTCGCGATCTGAAGCGGTTATGGGCGCAAGCGCTGGCGATAGCGCTGGTCGTCGGCGGAGGAGTGGCGACGCTGGTGATGGCTGTAGGGTCCTATCGTTCCCTCGAAGAGACTCGCACTGCTTATTACGATCGCCATAGATTCGGCGATGTCTTTGCCCAGGTAAGACGCGCGCCGAAAATGATGATTGACCGCATTGCGGAAATTCCCGGCGTGGCCGCGGTCGACGCACGCATCGCTAAGTTGGCGTTGCTCGATATCCCGAACTTTCGCGAACCCGCGACCGGCCAATTTGTTTCTCTGCCGGAGGGCGGCCAGCCTGTGCTCAATCAACTCCACATCCGGGCCGGCCGGCTGCCGGAGCCTGGGCGAACCGAAGAGGTCGTCATCAGCGAGAGCTTCGCCGGCGCCCACGCATTTGTGCTAGGCGCTCGTTTTTCAGCCATATTGAACGGCCGCAAGCGCGAGCTTCTCGTCGTTGGCATCGCGCTGTCGCCAGAGTTCATATACGCGATCGGGCCGGGCGACATCATGCCGGATAACCGTCGGTTCGGCATCGTCTGGATGTCCGAAAAGGCGCTGGCCAACGCCTATGATCTGGATGGGGCATTCTCGTCGGTCAGTCTCAAACTGTTGCGCGGCGCTTCGGAACGCGATGTCATCATGCGTCTTGATGCGTTGCTTGACCGTTATGGCGGAACGGCGGCGCATGGGCGAAAAGATCAAACGTCGCATGCATGGCTCGACCACGAGCTCGACATGCTCAGCAATATGAGCCGCACGCTGCCGCCGATTTTCTTGCTAGTGGCTGCATTCTTGGTCAATCTCACGCTCAGCCGGCTGGTTGCGCTTGAACGCGAACAGACTGGGCTCTTGAAGGCGTTGGGGTACCGCAACATCGCTGTCGCCTCGCATTATATGAAATTTGTGATCCTGATAGTCGTAGGCGGCATTGCCATTGGCAGCGTGGCTGGCACTTGGCTGGGTATCGTTGTCACCAAGCTGTTCGGCGACTTTTTCCGCTTCCCATTTCTCGTTTTTGTGAAAAGCCCGGACCTCTACCTCATGGCGGCTGCCTTGAGTGTGCTTGCTGCAATCGTGGGTGCCGCCCGCGCCATCGGCGAGGTCGTCGCATTGGCGCCGGCGGTTGCAATGCAACCTCCGGCTCCGCCGCGATTTCATCGGGTCCTGCCTCGGTGGTTCAACATTGCCTTGGTTCTATCGCAGCCGGCCGTGATGATGCTGCGCAACGTCACACATCATCCGATCCGGGCGGCGTTCACGACGTTGGGCATGGCGCTCGCGACGGCGATTCTGATCGTATCGTTATTCACGCGCGGTACCATGGAGGAGTTAATCAACGTGACCTATTTCATGGCCGATCGCCAGGATGCCACCATCAGCTTTGTTGAGAAGCGCCCTCAGGATACGGTCTATCAAATAGCCCGCTTGCCGGGCGTCCTCGCGGTTGAGCCTTATCGAGAAATTCCTGTCAGGATACGTAGCGGGAATGTCGAGCGCCGGATCATGCTCAGCGGCCGGCCGCGCGACGCCGATCTCAGCCGGATCATTGATGTCGATTTGCGCCCGGTCGTGCTTCCGGAAAGCGGATTGGCGATCTCAGATATGCTGGCGCAAATCCTGGATGTTCGCGTGGGCGATCTTGTTGAAATCGATTTGCTGGAGGGGCAACGCAGAACCGTGATTCTGCCCATCGCCGCGCGTGTGGAGGACTACTTCGGCATCAGGGGCATGATGGATGCGCAAGCCCTCTCGCGACTGATGCGAGAGGCGCCGGCGGTCAACAGCGTCCACCTGAGCCTCGATACAAATAGGCTTGATGCGTTTTACGGTGCGGTCAAACAGCTGCCGATCGTGGGCGGACTGGCGCTTCAGCGCGCTTCGCTCGCGAATTTTCGGGAGACCGTGGCCTTGCTCGTGACGACGATGGCGAGCATCTACACCGGACTCGCCGCCATCATTGCGTTTGGTGTCGTCTACAATAGCGCGCGGATCTCACTTTCTGAACGTGCGCGCGAACTGGCCAGCCTGCGCGTTCTTGGCTTCACCCGAGGCGAGGTGCTGCGCATCTTGCTCCTAGAGCTCACTCTTCTCACCATGCTGGCACAGCCGCTGGGGTGGATTATCGGCTATGGGCTCGCCTGGATGATGAAGACAAACCTGGCCGGCGAAACGATGCGAGTCCGGCTGGTCGTGGAGAATTCCACTTACGTTCTTGCCAGTGCGATCGTGATTGTCGCAGCAGTATTATCCGCACTTGTGGTGCGCGCGCGGATCAATCGCCTGGATCTGGTGTCCGTCCTCAAGACCCGAGACTGAGCCATGCAGATGAACTGGATCAAACGAGCAGGATGGATTGTTGTTCTGGGGCTGGGTCTGATTGGGCTCGTATGGTTTGCATGGCCTCGGCCAATCGCCGTCGATCTCGCCTCGGTGACCAGAGGGCCGATGGAGGTCACGGTTGATGATGAGGCCAAGACGCGGGTTCGTCATATCTACACCGTATCGGCGCCGATTGCCGGAAGGGTCCTCAGGATTTCCCATCCCTTCGGGAATCAAGACGTCTCTCTTCATGTTGGAGATCGGGTTATCGCGAACGAAACGGTGGTCGCCATCATGCAACCGACGACGCCTAGCTTTATCGATGTTCGCTCCCGCGAGGAACTTCAAGCAATGCTTGCCGCCGCTGATGCGGCGGTCAAGCTGACCGAAGCGGAGGTGCGCAGGATTGAGGCAGCGCTCGAGTTCTCACAGAGTGAGCTTCGACGTGCGGAGACACTGGCCCGTACCGATGCGATTTCTGTCAGAAATCTGGAAAAAGCGAAACTGGACGTCCAAACGAATGAGGCGGCCTTGGCGAGCGCGAAGGCGCAGCTCGACGTGCGCCGTAGCGAACGCGCCAGCGTAGCGGCACGGCTCATCGATCCATCCAGCGTCGCTGCACCGTCGAATCCCTCATGCTGTATCCAGCTCCGCGCTCCGGTAACAGGTCTCGTTCTCAAAATCATCCAGGATAGCGAGGCCGTCGTGCCGGCAGGCGCGCCGCTTCTCGAAATCGGCGACCCGCTCGATCTCGAAGTCATCGCCGATCTTCTTTCGACCGACGCCGTGCAGATCAAGTCCGGTTCGCCGGTGCGGATCGATGGCTGGGGCGGAGTGCCGCTCCAGGGGCGGGTCACGCGCGTCGATCCTGCCGGCTTCCAAAAAGTGTCCGCCCTTGGGATCGAAGAGCAAAGGGTCCGCACAACCATCGATTTCGTCGATCCGCCCAAATCCTGGTCGCGCCTTGGACACGACTATCGCGTAATCGTTCATGTCACGATTTGGAGTGCGGAAAGCGTCCTGCGGGCACCGGTGGGCGCGCTGTTTCGAAAAGGCGATGATTGGGCCGTCTTCTCCATCAAAGACGGGCGTGCACGCACCACGCTCGTCAAGATCGGCAATCGCAATAGCCGCGCCGCTGAAATCATAGCTGGCCTGTCAGAGGGCGAGCGGGTCGTGCTCCATCCTAGCGACCGAATAAGGGACGGGACGGCCGTGCAGCAGCGCGATGTCCAATGAGCTCCGCAGCGAAACCGCGGAGAACTGTGTAACCCTATGGAAATGATTGTTACGCTTACGCCCAATCCTGCCATCGATATCAGCACGTCGGTGGACGAAGTCGTGCCAATCCGCAAACTGCGGTGCGCGGCGGCACGACGTGATCCCGGTGGCGGAGGGATCAATGTCGCTCGCGTCGCGCGACGGCTCGGGAGCGCGGTTTTGGCGATCTATCCCGCCGGAGGCGTTACCGGGGAGTTGCTGCGGCGGCTAGTCGCGGGTGAAGGCATTCAAAGTGTCGCGCTATCGGTGGTGGGAGAAACCCGCGAGGACTTCACGGTGCTCGATCGAAATAGCGGGAAACAATATCGCTTCGTCATGCCCGGATCATCGTTATCGGAAACCGAGTGGCGTGCCTGTTTGAATGCGCTGGAAGTAATGGCGCCGGCGCCGCCATTCATCGTTTGTAGCGGCAGCCTGCCGCCTGATGTGCCTGACGACTTCTATGCGCGCGTGGCACGGTGCGCCAAGACGCGCGGATCGAAGGTAATCCTCGATACGTCGGGGAAGCCCTTGGCGAGCGCCTTGCAAGAGGGTGTCTACGCGGTAAAGCCAAATTTACGCGAACTGCAAGAACTTGCGAACATGCCGCTAACGGATGAGCAATCCTGGCTTGCTGCCGCTCGGCAGTTGATTGCGTCCGGGAGTGCCGAAATCATTGCGCTGACTCTCGCTGAAAAGGGGGCGCTCCTGGTCAATCGCGATGATGCGCTTCGCGCCAGCATTTCGGATGTCAACGTCGTCAGCACGGTCGGCGCCGGCGACAGCTTTGTTGGCGGTCTGGTATGGGCCCTTGCCAGCGGGCATAGCGATATCGAAGCGTTTTGTTGGGGTGTTGCGGCCGGGACCGCCGCAGTGCTCAATTCGGGGACTGAACTATGCCATGCGGACGACGTTGCTCGACTTGTTGAACAGGTAAAGCCGGTGCGCGTGTGAACTCTTCAGCCACTGCAAGAGAGCCCAACATGACGACAGCAGCATCTCCGTTCGAGCTTCCCGATAAATTGCCTCCGAATCTTGCTCGAGTGCGGGACTATTGGGAGAGCTTGAAGCGTGGAGATGCCAGCATGCCATTTTGGGATGATGTCACGCTGTCCTCGCTTCCCGACCTTATACAACGGCTGATGTTGGTGGACGTATTCGAGAGCCCGCAGCGGTTCCGCTTGAATTCGATTGGGCAAGAAATTCGCACGCAGTACGGATCGAATGTTACGGGCAAGTTCCTGGATGGAATCGAGATCAGAGCGCCATTCGATTATATGACAGCCCAATCGAGTGCCACGATCGAAGACAAGCTGCCCACGTTCTATGCGAGCTTCTCGTCGAACAGCCCGCCGCTTCAAGAGCATCGCTATACCCGCTTGCTGCTTCCAATGTGGGGCAATGGACGGATCGAGATGATGCTTGGGGTGATCGGTTCGGGCTAGGGTCATTGAACCGCCCCGGCAACCCCGGAGGCTATTTGGTTTGAGTCACGCTGCGATAGCCTGTTCCTTCATGTCGGCATAGTAGGCGGTTTCGGCCTCGGCGGGCGGGATGTTGCCGATGGGC